>CAZJBS010000006.1:0-176721 GCA_964544475.1 uncultured Bacteroidota bacterium
CCGCGAAGGCGGCCGCACCGTGGGCGCCGGCGTGGTGACCAAGATTATCAAGTAAATCACGGATCATCAATTTTTGCTCCTGATAAGAGTACAGGGGAGTGGCTCAATTGGCAGAGCGGCGGTCTCCAAAACCGTAGGTTGCAGGTTCAAGTCCTGTCTCCCCTGCCAGAGCAATGCGAAACCATAACGGGAATACCATGGGCAAAATCAAAGAATTTCTCGCAAATGTTCAGATGGAAATGAAAAAGGTATCGTGGCCTACCCGTGATGAGTTGATTGGTTCAACGGGCGTCGTCATGGTACTTTGGATCATTCTTTCCATTTATATTTTCACAACCGACAACGTTCTTCAGTACATCGTCAAGCAGTTTCTACTGTAAGTCGGAAGCGACCATAAAGGAACAAATGGAAACGCCTGAAAGCGCAGAAAAGCAGGAGATCAAAGAAGAAGATGTTCTTCGCCCGGAGAACACCCGGTGGTATACACTTCGCGTTTACTCAGGTCAGGAGGGCAAGATCAAGGATCATATTCTGAGTGAACTGGATATCAATGGAGTGAAAGACAAGGTCTTTCGGATTATGATTCCTTCGGAAACGGTTATCGAAATGAAGAACGGCCGGAAAAAGGAAAAAACGAGATCCTTCCTGCCCGGATACATGATCATTGAAATGGTTGACGACAAGAAGGTCCAGCACGTCATCGCCAATACACCCGGCGTCGTTAGCTTTGTTGGCCCCAAAAACATGCCACAGCCGCTGAGGCCAGATGAAGTGGACCGCATGTTGGGCCGCATGCGGGAAAAGAAGACCAATGAGGTATTCGATATTCCTTACAAAGTGGGTGATGCGATCCGGATTGTGGATGGTCCATTTACCGATTTCACCGGATTCATCGATGAAATCAATTATGAGAAGAACAAATTGAAGGTGATGGTCAGTATTTTTGGTCGTTCGACGCCAGTGGAGCTGGACTTCTTGCAGGTCAGATTAGAGCAATAGTCATTATCACGAACTTGAACAGGAATAGTCAATGAAAAAGGTAGTTGCCCAGGTCAAACTGCAGATTCCGGCGGGATCCGCCAATCCCCAGCCTCCGGTCGGACCGGCTCTTGGTCAGCACGGCGTTAACATCATGGAATTCTGCAAAGCATTTAATGCGAAGACGCAGGATAAGAAGGGATTGATCATCCCCGTCATAATAACTGTGTATTCGGATCGCAGTTTTACTTTCATCCTCAAAACGCCCCCCGCGGCCATCCTCATTAAGAAAGCGATTAATCTGGAAAAGGGATCGGCTCAAGCCAATCGGACCAAGGTTGGCAAAATAACGAGAGCCAAGGTGCGGGAGATTGCTGAATTGAAAATTCCCGATCTCAATACGAAAAAAATTGACTCTGCCATGCGAATGATCGAAGGCTCAGCCAGAAGTCTGGGCGTAGAAGTTGTCGACTAAATAACACCATGTGACCACCTCAGGTGGGAGAGTATCAGGCCGCAATGGCTTGAAATTCGATAGGAGAAACCATGAGACATCGGAGCAAGCGGTATAAGGCGGCCGCTAAGAAGATTGAGCGTGGCAAGGAGTATTCCATTGCGGACGCTTTTCGCCTACTGAAGGAAACCGCCACCGCCAAATTAGCTGAAGGCGTGGATGTGGCAGTTAATTTGGGTGTCGATCCCAAGCAGGCGGATCAAGCCCTTCGGGGGACCGTTCTTCTTCCGCACGGCAACGGTAAAACGGTTCGCGTCTTGGTCATCACCAAGACCAAGGATAAGGAGGCCAAGGAGGCCGGAGCCGATTTCGTCGGATTCGATGAGTACCTTCAGAAGATTAAAGACGGCTGGACGGATGTGGATGTGATCGTTGCCACGCCGGAATCGATGATCGAGTTGGGCAAGCTTGGGAAGGTCCTTGGTCCGAAAGGCCTGATGCCGAATCCCAAAAGCGGCACCGTTACAAACGATGTCAGCAAAGCCGTCCAGGAGGTTAAGGCTGGCCGTGTTGAATTTCGCGTTGACAAACAAGGGATTGTACATGTCGGCATAGGAAAGAGCGCTTTCGAAGCCAAGAAGCTCGAAGAGAATTTCAGGAGTTTCATGGTGACGATCCTGCGCATGAAGCCAGCTTCAGCCAAGGGCACGTATCTTAAGAGCGTGCACGTCTCCACGTCGATGGGACCTGGAATCCGGGTCAGCAATTCCGAAGTGGGGTCGTTGTCGATTCACTAAAAGGCCGCATCAACAAAACCTTGAGATAATCATGAAAAAAGAAAACAAGAATGAACTTATTGCTGAACTCGCAGATAAATTCCAGCGGGCGTCCAGCTTTTATTTGACCGATTTTGCCGGCATCAACGTCCAGAAAATGGAGGATCTGCGGAACAAGTTTCGCGCCGCCAAATCGGAATTCAAAGTAGTCAAGAATACCCTGGCGCTCAAAGCGCTGGATCGGGCCGGCTATGCCGTCGATGTCTCAAAGTACTTCCAGGGTCCCACCGGAATTGCTTTTGGATTTGACGATGCCACAGCTCCGGCTAAAGTCATCTCGGAATTTCTGAAAGAGAAAGACAACGACAAGCTCAAAGTCAAAGTCTGCGTTGTTGAAAAGACGGTGTATGCCGCCAAGCAGATTGGTGATATTGCCAAGATGCCGACAAAGAAAGATCAATTGGCCATGCTGGTCGGCATGTTGAATTCGCCTCTTCAGAATGTTGTTCTTTTGATAGGCAGCCCGATGCAGAACCTGGTGGGCGTACTTGAATCTCTGAAGTCAAAGAAGGCGGCCTGACGCGGCCACCGGTGAAAATTTTTTGAACTAACCAACCAATAAACCAACCACCTTAATTCGTCCCTGCTTTTCTTGCAGTGACTGGTGGTCAAAGTCAGGAGTAAGGACATGGCAGCATCCAGAGAAGACGTTCTCGATTATTTGGGGAACGCAAATATGGTCGAAATCGGTGAGTTGATCAAAGAAATCAAGAGCCGATTTGGAGTTGAAGTCGCCGCACCGGTGGCCGTTGCCGCCGTCGCCGCAGGTGGCCCTGCAGCAGGAGGCGCCGCCGCGGCCGCTGAAGAGCAAACCGAGTTCACTGTCAAATTGACGGGAGCAGGTGACAAGAAGATTCAGGTTATCAAGGTTCTGCGCGAACTCACGAATCTGGGGCTCAAGGAGGCCAAGGATCTTGTGGATGGCGCTCCTGCGGTTGTGAAAGAAGGTGTGCCCAAGGATGAGGCAGAGAAAATGAAGGCGAAGTTTGCCGAGGTGGGCGCCACCATCGAGATTGTCTAGGATTGAGAGTACTCTTGTTTAAGTTGCATTAGTGGAGCGGGCGATTTTTCTCGAATCGCCCTTTCTCCACGAATGTCCAGGCGATAATATGGGCATTCAGTATCTCAAGCGCAGATGCCTGTGCGCTTCACAACAAAATTAATTAAGCTTGTTCCTCACAACTTAATTAGACAAAGGCAGGTTTCTCTTGAATACCACAAAACTCATCGAGCGCGTTTCTTTTGCGAAAAATCCCGGAGTGCTCGATCTTCCGGACATGCTGGAAATACAAATCGCATCTTATCGGGAATTTCTGCAACAGGATACTGTCGCAGAAAAGCGTACGAACACCGGATTGCAGGCTGTATTTCTGAGCTCCTTCCCGGTGGAAGACGCCAAAGAGCTGTTCCGTCTGGAATTCATACGGTATTATGTCGAGCGCGCCAAATACGATGTTCGGGAATGTCAGGAGCGGGGCGTCACATTTTCGGTACCTTTGAAAGCCACCCTTCGCCTGATCAGCAAGAAATCTTCTGACGACAAGCACCCCGAGATCATAGAGCAAGATGTATATCTTGGAAACCTGCCTTATATCACCGATAGGGGCACCTTTGTCATCAATGGTGCCGAACGTGTGATTGTGAGCCAATTGCACCGCTCGCCGGGCGTCTTCTTTGATGAATCAGTCCACCCCAACGGCACGCGTATGTTCTCAGCACGGGTCATACCTTTTCGTGGTTCATGGATCGAATTCACGACGGATGTCAATGACGTCATGTACGTCTATATTGATCGCAAGAAGAAATTTCCGGTAACGACGTTCCTTCGGGCTTTGGGGTATTCGTCCGATCGCGACATGCTCAAGCTGTTTGGAGTCATCGATGAGGTGGAAATGGCGCGAACGCAATATGATAGCGTGGCGGGCCGGAAAATTGCCCTGGAAGTAGTGAATGAAGAGACGGGTGAAATCATAGCTGATCGCGATGCGGTGGTCGATGAAGACATCTTCGCAAAAATCAAGAAACACCGCATCCGCAGGCTCGATTTGGTGAAAACGGAGGAGGTTATTCCTGAGGTTATCGCCAACACGATTCGAAAAGACATCACGAAAACAGAACAGGAAGCCCTTGAACAGATCTATCGTCAATTACGTTCTGGTGATGCTCCCGACCTGGACACTGCCCGCAGTCTGTTGGAAAGGCAGTTTTTCAACGCCAAAAGGTATGACTTGGGAGATGTCGGACGCAATCGTATCAACAAGAAGCTCGGTTTGAACATTCCTGAATCCATTACCGTGCTGACCAAAGACGACATCATCGCCATCATCAAAGCGTTGATTGACCTGCGAAATGGAACCCGACAGACAGATGACATCGATCATCTTGGCAACCGCCGAGTCAAAACCGTCGGCGAACAGCTGGCATCTCAATTCAGCGTGGCCTTGTCTCGGATGACGAGAACCATCAAGGAGCGCATGAACCTCCGTGACAACGAGAATCTGACGCCACAGGATTTGGTCAACGCGAGAACGGTTTCGAGTGTGATCAACACATTTTTTGGCACCAGCCAGCTATCACAATTCATGGATCAAACCAATCCACTGTCTGAGCTGACCCATAAACGACGCTTATCGGCTCTTGGCCCAGGCGGGTTAAGCCGTGAAAGAGCAGGGTTTGAAGTTCGAGACGTTCATTACACGCACTATGGACGCCTCTGCCCGGTGGAGACGCCCGAAGGGCCCAATATCGGTCTAATATCGTCGCTGTGTTTGTATGCCAGGATAAACCGCTATGGTTTCATCGAAACACCGTATAGGAAGGTTACAAATGGCAGAGTGATGCCCTCAATTGAGTTCTTGACAGCGAGCGATGAGGATAATAAGACGATTGCGCAGGCGAGCGAGGCCATCGACAAAAAGGGTAACTACTTGACTGAAACAGTCAAGGCTCGCTTGAAGGGTGACTTCCCCGTGGTTCCTCCCGAAGAACTCGAATATATGGACGTTTCTCCATCTCAGATAGTGAGTCCCGCGGCGGCTCTGATACCCTTCCTTGAGCACGACGACGCGAATCGCGCACTAATGGGATCCAACATGCAACGTCAGGCCGTACCGCTATTGAGGCCCGAAGCTCCGCTCGTGGGCACCGGGTTGGAACGTTGCGTTGCGGTTGACTCGAGGGCCGTTGTGATTTCCGAAATCGACGGCATCGTCGAGAACGTTTCAGCGATGGAAATCACGATTAAGAAGAAGAACAGCACGCGGAGCAGTAAGAAAGGCGATGTTTCAGATACGATTACGTATCGCTTAATGAAATTTTTCCGGACGAACCAGGATACGTGCATCAATCAGAAGCCGATTGTCAAGATAGGGGATGAAGTCAAAGCGGGTCAGATCATTGCCGATGGATGTGGAACCGACCGCGGAGACCTTGCCCTTGGAAGGAATGTCCTGGTTGCCTTCATGCCCTGGCGAGGATACAATTTTGAGGATGCCATTATTCTGAGTGAGAAGCTGATCTTTGAGGATCAGTTCACCTCCATTCATATCGAAGAATTCGAGATTCAGGTTCGTGATACGAAGCGGGGCGAAGAAGAACTGACCAGAGAAATTCCAAATGTGAGCGAAGAAGCCACAAAAGATCTTGATGAAAACGGAATCATTCGTGTAGGAGCGGAAGTTATCGCAGGGGACATTCTGGTTGGCAAAGTGACCCCGAAAGGTGAAACAGATCCCACGCCAGAAGAAAAATTGCTGAAGGCCATTTTCGGAGACAAGGCCGGCGATGTCAAGGACGCCTCGTTGAAAGCGCCGCCAGGTATGAAAGGGATTGTCGTTTCCACCAAACTCTTCAGTCGAAAGAAAAAGGATACAGAATCCAAGAAAGAAGACAAGCGCAAGCTTGAAGAGCTTGAAAATGAATTCAAAAAGCAGGTTCGTCGCCTGAAGTCCAACCTCCGGGACGAATTGTCCAAACTCCTTTCTGGAAAACTGAGTGCTGGAGTCCTGTACACGGATGGAGCGGATTTTGTGAAAAAAGGACGGAAATTCACGGAAGACGCCTTCAAGAATTTCGATCCGACAGATATCAATGTGAATGAAAGTAAGTGGACCGACGACGAAGAATCCAATGAGATGGCTAATTTCCTACTCGACAACTACGAAAGAAACTACGAAGAAGTCGAGACGGAGTACAACTCGGAGAAATACAAGCTTCAAGTCGGAGATGAACTGCCCCCTGGCATTGTCCAACTGGCCAAAGTGCAGGTGGCAAAGAAACGGAAGGTTGGCGTTGGCGACAAGATGGCAGGACGTCACGGCAACAAAGGCGTCGTATCGAAAATAGTCCCGATGGAAGATATGCCATTCCTTGATGATGGAACACCGGTTGAGGTTATTCTTAATCCCCTTGGAGTGCCTTCTCGAATGAATCTGGGCCAGATTCTGGAGACCTCGTTGGGCTGGGCTGGCAAGAAGCTCGGGAAATTCTATGAGACAGCCGTTTTTGACGGTGCAAAGATCGAAGAGATAAAACATGAACTCCAGTTGGCCAACCTGCCTCTCCATGGCAAAGTCCGATTGACCGATGGCAGGAGTGGAGAGCGTTTTGACCAGGAGACCATGGTCGGCTATATTTACATCATGAAGCTAAATCACCTTGTGGACGACAAGATCCATGCCAGATCCATCGGTCCTTATTCCCTAATTACACAGCAACCGCTTGGCGGAAAAGCCCAATTTGGCGGTCAGCGATTTGGGGAGATGGAAGTGTGGGCTTTGGAAGCCTACGGTGCGGCGCATACTCTGCAGGAGATTCTGACTTACAAATCGGATGATGTCACCGGAAGAGCAAAAGTCTACGAATCCATCGTGAAAGGCGATAACCTGCCCGAGGCGGGTATTCCGGAGTCATTCAATGTGCTCGTTCGAGAACTCCAAGGCTTGGGGCTTGAAGTGAAAATTGAATGATGACACGGCAAATGAACATAGATAAGAAATTGTGATCATACCAAAGACGTCGTTCCAATAAGGAGACCCGCGTGTCCTACTTATCGAATACCAGTTTGGCAAAGCACTTCTCCAGCATTACCATCGGCATATCGTCCCCGGATGCCATCCTCAGCCGTTCGTACGGGGAAGTTACAAAAGCAGAAACGATAAATTATAGAAGCTTCAAGCCTGAAAAAGACGGCTTGTTTTGTGAAAAGATTTTTGGGCCCGTCAAAGATTGGGAATGTCATTGTGGGAAGTATAAGCGAATTCGCTACAAGGGCATCATTTGCGATCGGTGTGGAGTGGAAGTCACTCTCAAAGCTGTTCGTCGCGAAAGGATGGGGCATATTTCACTGGCTGTTCCGGTTGTTCACATCTGGTTTTTCAGATCCCTGCCGTCAAAAATAGGTAGTTTGCTGGGCATGTCGATCAAACAACTTGAGAAAATCATTTATTACGAGAATTACGTAGTCGTACAGCCCGGCAAAACCAATCTGGAATTCAAAGATGTCCTGACAGAAGAGGAATTGTACAAGGTTCGTGAAGAACTTGGAAAAGAAAACGACGAACTTCAGAATACAGATCCCAATAAGTTCATCGCCGCCATCGGCGGTGAGGCCGTCAAGGAGATGCTCAAACGTGTCGATGTGGAGCAAATGGCCATAGACTTGCGCAGGATTCTCCGCGACCCTGATACATCGCAACAAAAACGTGCGGACACGCTCAAACAGTTGCGGGTTGCCGACGCGTTCTGCGTGAAGACAGGTGACATGTTTAACCGGGCGGAATGGATGGTTCTGGATGTCATTCCGGTTATTCCCCCGGAATTAAGGCCGCTGGTTCCACTGGAGGGAGGACGCTTTGCAACGAGCGACCTCAACGACCTGTACCGCCGGGTCATCATTCGAAACAATCGCCTGCGCAAGCTGCTGGAAATCAAGGCTCCCGAAGTGATCTTGAGAAACGAAAAACGGATGCTGCAGGAAGCCGTCGATTCGCTGTTTGACAATTCGCGAAAGACGGCTGCGGTTCGCAGCGACAGCAATCGTCCACTGAAGTCCCTGTCAGACATGCTTAAGGGAAAGCAGGGCCGATTCCGGCAGAATTTGCTTGGCAAACGTGTTGACTACTCCGGTCGTTCCGTGATTGTCGTCGGGCCTGAATTGAAACTGCATGAATGCGGCCTTCCGAAAGAGATGGCGGTTGAGCTCTTCAAACCGTTCATTATCCGGAAGCTTGTTGAGCGCGGCTATGTAAAGACAGTGAAAAGCGCCAAACGGATGGTGGACAAACATGGTGCAGAAGTATGGGAAATACTGGAGCGCATTGTGGAAGATCATCCCGTTATGCTAAATCGCGCTCCCACCTTACATCGACTGGGAATACAAGCATTCCAGCCCGTCTTGGTCGAGGGCAGGGCGATTCAGGTACACCCGCTCGTTTGCGCTGCCTTTAATGCCGATTTTGACGGCGATCAAATGGCCGTGCATATCCCGCTCTCCTATGAGGCCCAAATCGAGGCTCGATTTCTCATGCTATCAAGCCATAATATTATTCAACCATCCAGTGGACGGCCGATTGCCATTCCTTCACAGGACATGGTGCTAGGTTGCTATTACTTGACGAAGGCACGGGCCGGGAGCAAGCACGAAGGAACAAAATTTTCCAGTATTGCGGAAGTGCGCATGGCTTTGGATGCCGGTGTTCTGGATCTCCATGCCAAAGTTAAGTTGAGAGTTCCAAATCCCGACCATGACCCAAAAGACAAGAAATCCTCAGCCTTCCGCTATGTGGATACGACTGTTGGCCGATGCATTTTCAATGAAATCGTCCCAAAAGAAATGGGTTTCTTGAATGAACTGCTGACCAAGAAGAAGATGGAGGAGATTATTGCCCGCATGCATGTGGCGGTTGGAAATATTCTCACAGCCAGATTCTTGGATGATCTGAAAATATTGGGTTTTACATATGCGACCCGTTCCGGTTGCTCGATCGGTTTTGAGGATGTCATGACGCCTCCTCTGAAGGAGAGGATTCTCAAACAGGCTGGGGATCAGGTTGAAAGGGTTCAAAAGACCTATCGGATGGGATTGATGACGGATGGCGAACGCTATAACAAAATTATCGACATATGGACGCACGCTTCGAACGATGTGGCGGCCGGTATGTACGAAAGTCTCACATCATCCAACCAGGGGTTCAACCCCATCTACCTGATGATGGACTCGGGAGCCCGCGGAAGCCGTGATCAGGTCAAGCAGCTTGGCGGGATGCGTGGTTTGATGTCAAAACCTCAAAAGAGCATGACCGGCCAGGTCGGAGAAATTATCGAACACCCAATCACGGCCAGCTTCAAAGAGGGGCTGTCGGTCTGGGAGTACTTCATTTCCACGCACGGAGCCAGAAAAGGTCTTGCGGACACTGCCTTGAAGACCGCGGATGCCGGCTACCTGACCAGGCGTTTGGTTGACGTTGCCCAGGATGTTATCATTACTGAGGACGATTGCGGGACGATTCTTGGAGTAAAGACAAGTGCGATCAAGGAAGGTGAAGAAATCAAAGAGTCCTTGGGTGAACGTTGTCTTGGCAGGGTTGCGGCCGATGACGTACTGGACCCATCCACTCAAGAAGTTGTGATTGAAGCCGGTGAACTCATCGACGCCGCAAAAGCAGAAATGCTCAATAACTCGGCTATTGAGACGGTTGTTATCCGATCCGTCCTGACGTGCGAAGCCAAACGCGGTGTTTGTTCGAAGTGCTATGGCTGGAACCTGGCAACCGGCCGGATGGTCAATATGGGTGAGGCCGTCGGAGTGATGGCTGCCCAATCCATTGGAGAGCCTGGTACGCAGTTGACGTTGCGAACATTCCACATTGGAGGTGTGGCCTCCCGCATTGGCGAGCAACCACAAGCTTTCGCAAAATCTGACGGCAAGATCATTTTCAGTCCTGGCATTAAGCTACTGGAGCGAAAGTCGGATGGGGTGTTGATTTCGCTCAGCCGGAATGGACGCATCGAACTGTGGGATGAGAATAGATTGGTCTATGCGTACAAAGTCCCTTACGGCGCCGCTCTTACGGTCCATGATGGTCAGACGGTGAAAAAAGAAGATCCGATCATGACTTGGGATCCATACAACACCAGCATCATTACGGAGAACGGCGGAGCCGTCCACTTTGACGGGTTGAAAGAGGGAGTCACCTGCCGGGAGGAGGCCGATGAGGCTACTGGTATGAAGCACCTTGTGGTCGTGGAGTCACGAGACAAGAAGATCACTCCCGCTTTGTTGATAAAACGCGGTAAAGAAGTGCTGGAATCCCATATTCTGCCCATCAGGGCCTACCTGGTGGTCAAAGACAGGGACGAAGTTGAGGCAGGGGATATTGTGGCCAAAATACCGCGTGAGATGGCCAAGACAAAAGACATCACTGGAGGATTGCCACGCGTCCAGGAGCTTTTTGAGGCGAGACGCCCACGGGAATCAGCGACCGTCACAGAAATTGATGGCGTGATCCATATTGGAAAGATCTCGAGAGGCTACCGGGAAATAAGTGTGGAAGGAAAGGATGGGGAATCCAAGACGTACAAGATCCCGTTTGGTAAACATCTGATCGTCCACGAGGGGGATTTCGTGTATGCCGGTGAGCAGTTGTCGGATGGCGCCGTCGCGCCTCATGATATCCTCAGAATCAAAGGTCCCGCCGAGGTCCAAAGGTACCTGGTCAACGAAATCCAGGAAGTCTACAGAACGCAGGGCGTTAAGATCAACGACAAGCACATCGAAATAATCGTGCGCCAGATGCTCCAACGTGTTCGAATCTCCGATCCAGGCGATACGACTTTCCTGCAAGATGACCAGGTCGATCGTCTGCGTTTTCTGGATGAAAACCAGAAGATCCGGGAAAAGGTCGTCATCACCGATAAGGGAGACTCCAACCTCAAAGAAGGGCAGATTTTGACACGTCTGGAGTTGGAAAAGGTGATGAAGAAGTACGAGAAGAAGAAGGCTCCGGATTACAGAGCAGCCCAACCAGCCACGGCCGAACCCCTTCTGCTTGGAATAACCCAAGCATCCTTGAGCACCGAGAGCTTCATTTCTGCGGCTTCCTTTCAGGAAACAACGAAGGTCTTAGCTGACGCCGCCATTAGCCTGAAGACTGACTATTTGCTCGGCTTGAAGGAAAATGTGATCATGGGACGCCTCATTCCGGCTGGAACAGGCCTCAAGAAATACCAGGAAATCAGGGTCATTTCGAAGGAAACGGAATCAGCGTCAGGCAAGAACGGCAACGGATCAAAGAAAACAAAAAGGGAAACAGCCAAGTAAGGCCATTACACCGTCGTCGCAATCACAAGGTGGTGTTGGAACGACACCACCTTTTCTTTTTTGAGGCATCCTATGAAATCAAACAAAGTCGCTTTGGTGACAGGATCCGGTCAACGGATTGGCCGGTATATTGCTTTGGCGCTTGCAGACATCGGGTATGACGTGGCTATCTGCTACCATAGATCTGCCGAAGGTGCCATGGCAACCAAGAGAGAGGTAACAAAAAAGGGGGTAAAGGCCATCGTTGTAAAAGCTGACATCCGCGTAAGAAGGGATGTAAAGCGCATGATTACAAAAGTATATGGTACAATGGGACGCCTGGATCTTCTGGTTAACAATGCGGCTATTTTCCCTAAAGCAACGCCTTTCCTATCGGTGTCTGATCATCAGTGGAACAATGTCCTTCAAACAAACCTGACATCTCATTTTATGTGTAGCCAAGAAGCCGGTAAGTTCATGTCCAAGCAGAAGCAGGGGAAGATCATCAATATCGCTTCACTCGGTGCATCGGTTGCGTGGAAAGACCATTCGGCGTACTGCGTGTCGAAGGCTGCCCTGGTAATGCTCACAAAAGTGATGGCGAAAGCCCTGGCACCGGCTATCCAAGTCAATGCGATTGCACCGGGGTCGATCCGTATTCCCGGCGAAACGGGCAAAAAGCATCTATCGCCTTGGAAAATCCCATTGGCATGCCACGGCAACCCAGACGACATTACCCGTGCAGTCATTTTCTTGGCGGAGCATGCCAGATACTTGACGGGTCAGGTAATAAACGTGGATGGAGGAGCCTCGCTGCTTTGATGTCAGCCGGAGCATAGGATCTTCTAGCGCACAGTCAACGACTGGATAATACCCTGAGGAGATTATCCATATGAGGTTGACTGACAGGTAAGGCAATTCCGGTATCAAGATATGCTCTATAAGTCAGTTTATTTTCTTGTTTAACGTTTCGGACGCGTGACAAATTCACAATGTAAGATCTGTGAATCCTGCAAAAGGCCCGCGGGTTCAGTTGCTGTTCAATATCCCGGATTCTTGCGCGTTTTATGTGGCGACCTGTCTTCGTATGAAAAAGAACATAATCTCTTTGGGCCTCAATAAAGATAATATCGTCCGTATTTAGAATATCGTAGCTTGCTGTGTCTCTCAAAACAATCCGGCCAGCGCCAGCGCTCGCAAATGACGGTATGGATGCCATAAGCAACTCCAGCTTTTTATTCCATTCGTATCTGCCATCTTGCAGTCGCCTGGCTCTCTCAAGCGCGATTTTGAATCTGTTCAGGTTCACTGGCTTTACAACATAATCAACCGCGTTAACGTCAAAAGCATGAATGGCATGGGCCGAATATGCCGTGACAAAAATGACCGGAGGCATGCGGTCAATTCCAACTTCTCTGATCACGCCAAAGCCGTCCAAACCCGGCATTTGGATATCAAGAAAAACCAGGTCCGGGGGATTGGACTCAATCATTTCAACGGCCTGGAGGCCATTCTCTGCCTCCGCCATAATTGAGAAAGACGGTTCTTTCTCAATGAGTTCCCTTAGTACCATTCGGGAAGCAGGTTCATCATCGACTAGTAACGTTCGTATCATGGCCGTCGTGAATCTCCTATTCGATAGGGAATAACGACTGTCACCTCACAGACGCCGCGAACAATGGCCATGTGGAAATCGTGGCAATCGCCATATAACTTTCCAAGCCTGTCTTTTGTGCTCGAAAGGCCGATGCCAAGTCCACGGTTCGTGTCATTTGAGATCTCATTACAATTGTTGGTAATAGCAATATTCAGCTTTTCAGGATCTTTACATATCCGCAAGTGGACATAGCCTTTGCCCGGCACAAGCCCGATGCCATACTTCACAGCGTTTTCGAGTAAGGGGGACATTAGCAGGCTGGGAACGAGGGCTTTCTGCGCATCTGGATCAACTATTTCAGCGATTTCGAGACGGTCGCCAAATCTCGTTTTCTGAATCTGCAAATAGAGCCTTACAAATTTCATCTCAGTCTCCACTGGAACCTCATCCGCCTGCCCGATTTCAAGTGAATGACGCAGGAGTTCACCCAATTGGCTGACCAGGGCTTTGGCAATTGCTGGGTCCGACGTAACGTAAGCGGAAATCGTATTAAGCGCGTTGAAAAGGAAATGAGGTTGCAGTTGCTGGCGGATGGCAAGCAGTTGAGCGTTGGCAAGTTCTGACTTCAACTGGTTCGAATGAAATCTTTCCTGCTGCATCCGTTGATAGTAAATGATCGAATGAGTGATGAACAGGACTGTCAAATAAACCAAAACGCCAAAATCAAAGGCACCAACGGTCGACGCATACCAAGAATCCCACGAGAATGATCTGCCTCGCAAACTTGTCGATCCCACTTCGTAAATGCCCCGGTGTACGAAGGCAATCACCAACGCCGCCGCGACATGCGTTGGCATGCGCATCTTCCAGGTCTGACGGTCTATCGGCCATTTCAAGAAGAAAAGAATAAGAAATGGTGACAACAATCCCCATAAGAGAAAGTACCCAAAATCCAGAATCACAAGTTGACCGATGTCGACCGGCATTCCAACATTTACCCTGTAATGATATGACTGCAGAGTGAAGAGAAGGCCGGCTACAAGCCAAGCCATGGCCACGATATACCAGGATTTGCGGGTTCTTTTCATTTCACTTGAACGTATTGATATTGCATTTCAAAAGAAAGAGGGAAGTCCTTGTTGATAAGGTCGAGATTTTGTTCTACATTTCCTCGTGGCGCAACCACATACCAACAGGAGAAACTCAGATGAAAGCAAGGGCAGTGCTTCTTTTTGCGACAGCCACGTTGTGCGCATTTTGGTTTTCTTGCAAGCCGTCGGACCGAACTGGTCGATTTTCGGTACCCTTCGAATATCACAAACTAGACAATGGTCTCCGGATCGTTCTTTCCGAGGATAAGACAGCGCCCATTGTCTGCGTGGCTGTTTATTACAATATTGGATTTCGAATAGAGCCTCGCAGCCGAACCGGATTTGCTCATCTCTTCGAACACATGATGTTCCAGGGATCCACCAATCTCGGCAAAATGGAGTTTATCAAGCTGGTTCAAAAGAATGGTGGAATTCTAAACGGATCCACCCGATTTGACTTTACGAACTATTTTGAAGTTGTTCCCAGTCACAAGCTTGAAACGGTTTTGTGGGCTGAAGCGGACCGGATGATGGGCCTTAAGATTGACGAGCGTAATCTGCAAAATCAAAAGGAGGTCGTCAAGAATGAAGTCAAGGTCAATGTACTCAACCAGCCTTACGGTGGTTTCCCATGGCTTGACATGCCGCAGCACGCCAATTCGAATTGGTATAATGCCCATAATTTCTATGGCGAACTTGCTGATCTGGACGCGGCCACATTGACAGACGTGGAGGAATTCTTCAAGACTTACTATGCTCCAAATAATGCGGTGATTGTGGTGAGCGGTGATTTCGATAAGTCGTCTGCCCTTGAGATGATCCGAAAGTACTTTTCTGCAATTCCGATGTCGCAATTGCCGCCAAAACCGGATATTTCCGAACCGCCGCAGGAGGCGGAAAAAATCGCCACAAGGTCAGATAAGTTGGCGGGAAAACCGGCCATCGCTTTTGCATATCACATGCCAGAACGCAATTCCCCAGAGTATTTCGCAATGGGTCTTATCGATCAAATACTGCTCCAGGGATCCGACAGCAGGCTACATGAAGCTTTGGTTAAGAAGCGAGGTTTTACTGGTGAAATTACGGGCGGCATCAATTACCTCGGTAATATGTTCAATTACAACGGCCCTATGGTCTGGATGGCCGATCTCATTCACGATTCGACGACATCTGCGGACTCCATCATGGCAGAAGTGGATCTTGTGATAGAAGAACTTCAGACGATGCCCGTCTCGGACGAAACCATGAACCGTGCTCTTATCAAAATGAGATCCTCTCTATATGGGGAGATAAGTAGTGTCTTTGGCTTTGGCAGGGCGGATCTGTTGGCATGTTATGCCCTCTTTGATGATGATCCCGGTCGAATTAATGGCTTGGAAAAAGAATTCACCCAAGTGACGCCAGGACTACTGCAAGCAACCGCAAGACGATATCTTCGTCACACAAATCGAACTGTCCTCAAACTGGTTCCGGGCAAATAGACTAACAACTTCGGAGCGAAACATGAAAGCGATTTTGTTAATTGTATTGCTTCTTGGGTTGCTAACCCAAAATGGTATTGGTCAAAAGCAGTCGGCGCCGGTTGGCGGTCAACCAAAGGACTTTGTGTTGCCACGGACTCACAAAACCGTACTTCAGAATGGTTTACAGGCCACCTTTGTGCCATACGGTTCCCTGCCGAAGACACTTGTTCGAGCTGTTGTTCGCACAGGGCGAATTGATGAGCAGAAGAATGAAGTCTGGCTCGCTAATCTGGTTGGTGAGTATTTGAAAGAAGGCAGTATGCGCCGGAATGCGCAAGCAATAGCCAACATGGCGGCCGATATGGGCGGCTCGATTGAGGTCAATGTTCAGAACGACCAGACCATCGTCTCTTGTGAAGTTCTTTCCGAGTTCACTGCGGACGCGATTGAACTGCTGGCTGAAGTCGTTTGTACTCCGGCTTTTCCGTCGACCGAATTGGAACGATTGAAAACGAATCAGCTTAGGGAACTTAATGTGACGCGTTCACGTGCACAAACTTTGGCGACCGAAAAATTCAATCGCGTGCTCTATGGGGAACATCCATACGGATGGGTATTATCTACCGATGATATGCTTCGAGGCTTTTCGATGGATATGATTCGGGGGTTCTATGGTTCTCATTACGGAGCCAAAAGAACGCATCTCTTCGTCGTTGGACGTTTTGACGAATCCATCGCCGAGAAAGCCGTCCGTGAGTATTTTTCGAAATGGAACTCTGGTGACATGCCAACGGAAAAAATCCCATCAACCTCGATGGCGAGTGGCATATATCTTGTGGATCGACCCGGAGCTCCACAGTCCACCATTTACCTTGGCTTGCCAGTTGTCGATCCTTCCAATCCGGACTACCTGAAGTTGGTGGTGACCAACACACTGCTTGGAGGTTTCTTTTCTTCCCGAATCACATCGAACATTCGTGAGGACAAGGGATACACGTATTCTCCGACGAGTCTGATTCAGAGTCGGTACCGGACATCTTATTGGGCGGAAGTGGCGGATGTGACCACAAACGTGACAGGTGCGGCTATTAAGGAAATACTCTTTGAAATCGATCGGCTGAAAAAAGAGGCTCCCTCACTTGACGAAGTGGAAGGTGTCAAAAATTATCAGGCCGGTGTATTTGTTTTACAAAATTCCACTTTTGCCGGAATCGCTAATCAACTTGGATTCCTCAACCTTCACGGCTTATCGGAAACGTATCTGACTGATTATGTCAAGAATGTGCACGCGACAACTTCGGAGGACATCAGTGACATGGCTCGAAAATATTTGAAGACTAAGGACTTTGTCATTGTTGTTGTTGGAGACATAACAAAGGTGTTGGAGCAAGTGAAGCCTTTTGGGGCAATCATCGAAAAGTGACGCGATGGTGGGCGGCGTAAGACAAAAATAGGATGGGATAATATTAATGAGCCACATGCGGGATTTGAACCTGCGACCTACGGTTTACGAAACCGTTGCTCTACCACTGAGCTAATGTGGCCTGTACGCATTCAAAAACGCGCTCAAGATATTAGATTGACTCAATAAATGCAATCAAATTCTGGATTTTTGAACGTATTGCCATGCCGGCAGGATGTATCTTGAATCTTTTTCTCCAAAATTGTACCTTGCACTAGTCATTACCTGCGCATCAGAAACCCCCAAATGTGATGAATGGGAAACCACATGTCAGCGTTTTTGTTGACAAGGCCAATGAGAGCTTGGGAATGGCGGAAACGCTGCTGGAGAATGGGCGGTCAGAAGACGCTGTGCTTTCATGTTACCACGCCACATTCTTCATGATCAGAGCCCTTCTGGTAAAATCAAGAATTGATGTCCAAAAGACGTCGGATTCTTTGCTGGCTTTCCATGATGCGTTTGTACAAACCGGTTTAGTACCCGGAAATTGCTGGACTGACATTCAGGAGATTATTTCTGTAAACGGCTTTTCCGCGACGAATCCGAGCCTGGTCGTGACTCCGGCAGCCAGTAAAGACATCTATGTGCGTGCCAACGGGGTTTGTGACACGCTGGCAAATTTAATGAGTTAACGTTGTTCCTTAAGAATTGGTAGAAGTCATGTCTGATCAAGTTTCTCGCGCCATCACATTTTATGAGGATATTCTCGACAGCCATTCGGATGATCTTGCGGCTATTCACGACGCTTTCACTGCCGAGTGTACAAGAAGGAAATTGACTTTTGGCGGCAGACCCGTCTTCAATTTTCTTCGACCGAACTTCTTGTCAACGCATCAATACGACGAGATCCAAATTGTGTGTCTTCATTTGAGGAATGCCATAACCAAGTTCAAGTACGCGGCATTTGGCGATCCTGCGATCATGTCGCAAGCTGGAATCCTGGAAGGAGAGAGGAGTCTTGTTGAAATCGACCCTGGATATGATCGTCTGTCGATATCTGCCCGCTGGGATTCATTCATGCAATCGGATGGGAACATTAAGTTTGTCGAACTGAACGCGGAGTCTCCTGCCGGTATCGCTTATTCCGACCTCGCTGCCGACGTCTATCGTAATCTTCCATTTGTGAAAGCGTTTGCAAAACGATACGCTATTCTGGACTGGAATGTCAGGAAGACCTTGCTTCGCGAGCTATTGGCAACGTATGCGGTTTTCAGGGGAAATAAGAAGAGACAAAAACCGCACATCGCCATTGTAGACTGGAATGATGTTCCCACGTATACGGAGTTCGAACTGTTCTGTGAATTTTTCAAATCCGAGGGATACGAGTGTACCATAGTGGATCCCCGTGAACTGGAGTATGCAAATGGCGTGCTGACCGCCGGAGGCTTCGAGATTGATCTGGTGTACAAGAGAATACTCACCAACGATTGTGTTGAAAAGCCCGCAGAGACACGCGCATTGGTCGACGCATGCCGTGGAATGGATATCTGCCTGATCAATCCATTTCGTGCCAAGATAGTCCACAAGAAGAGCGTATTTGCCGTCCTGACTCATGAAAAGAACGAGTATCTCTTCAACCGCGCTGAACTGTCTGTGGTTAGAAAGCACATACCATGGACCCGCGTCATCACTGAAGAAAAGACAATCTATCGAGGTCGAAATGTGGACTTGGTGGATTACATCGCTTCACACAAAGATGATTTTGTCATCAAGCCGAATGACGAATACGGTGGCAAAGGAGTGACGCTTGGCAAAGAAGCAACGACCGAAGCGTGGAATGCCGCCATTAATGATGCGCTGAATGGAGAGCCCTTTGTTGTTCAAGAAATTGTGGAATTGCCACGTGTTCGGTTCCCACGATTTGTAAATGGTTCTTTGCAGTACGAAAATATGGTGGTCGATCTGGACCCGTATGTGTTCGGGCAAAAAGTAGACGGAGTCCTGACCAGGTTGTCTTCATCATCCTTGGCCAACGTAACGGCCGGCGGTGGCACGACACCAACATTCGTAATTCACCCCATGGAGGAAAAGAGAACGACAAGAATGTCACTGCCCACGAAATCAGCGTCAAAATCAACGCGAAAGCGGGTTCCGGCGTCTAAGCGAAAAACAGGTGCCGGGCCTCTCAAAGCTGGACAGCAGAAAAAGATCCAACGAACCGGTAAGCCAAAGAAGTAGGACATGTATGGATGAATCGGCGCTGTTTACACTTGGTATAGAGGAAGAATTTCAAATCGTTGATCCGGGTAGTCGGGAGTTGAGATCGCATGTCAGTGAACATCTCCTGGAAGAAGGAAAGCTCTTGTTGTCGGAACAAATCAAGATGGAGATGCATCAGTCGGTAATAGAACTTGGCACCGCGATATGTCGAACGGCCCAGGAGGCGAGAAGAGAAGTGATTCGTCTGCGATCAACACTCGCGCAGCTTGCTCACAAGCGCGGCCTGCGGATCATTGCGGCGAGTACTCATCCGATCAGTGATTGGAAAACTCAGGAGATCATGGACAATGATCGGTATCGCGAAATCATCGAAAACATGCAGGATGTGGCCCGCGCGAATCTAATTTTTGGCCTTCACATCCATGTGGGGATGCCAAACAATGAAACTTGCATCGCGATCATGAATCAAGTGCGGTATTTTCTGCCGCATATCCTGTCTCTGACGACGAGTTCTCCGTTTTGGATTGGTCGCAATACGGGTCTGAGTTCAATTCGAACAAAAATATTTCAGAGATTTCCGAGGACAGACATACCACCCATATTTCAGTCTTGGTCGCAGTTTGATGACTATGTCAATCTGTTGATAAAGACGGGGTGCATCGACAATGGTAAGAAGATATGGTGGGATGCCCGTCCGCATCCGAGCTTTGGAACGCTGGAGGTGAGAATATGCGACCTGCCAACCAGGGTTGATGAGACTGTCGCCGTGGCCGCCTTGGTGCAGGCGTTGATGCATACGCTGTATAAGTTGTACAAAAAGAATATGAGTTGGCGCATTTATCCGGCCGAGATGATTTCCGAAAACAAGTGGCGGGCAAGCCGATATGGAATCAATGGAAAGATGATTGATTTTGGAAAGAGGGCCGAAGTGTCCACCAAGGAATTGATTCTCGAGTTGCTGAGAATGGTGGGGGACAGCGTCGAGGAACTTGGCAGCCGTAATGAAATCAACTATATCTACCGAATACTGGATCACGGCACGAGTTCGGACCGGCAAATACGGATCTATGAGGAAAGCGGTAGGGATCTCAAGGCCGTTGTTGATTACCTGATCACAGATACGCTTACAAGTCTTGATATCAACTAGCATAAGAAAAAGAACCATCAATTTGGAGGAATGATTTATGGGCATGTTTAGCAGAATGGCGGATATCCTGAAGGCCAACATCAATGATTTCATGGACAAGGCCGAGGACCCCGAAAAGATGATCAAACAAATGGTCATCGAGATGGAAGAAGCTGTGAACAAGGCTACGACCGCGGTGGGGGCGGCCATTGCCAATCAGAAACGATTGGAGAAACAGTATACGGAAAACAAAAAACAGGCGGATGAATGGCAGAACAAGGCTGTTCAGGCTGTGAATGCTGGTCGGGATGACTTGGCGGCTCAGGCCCTGGCTAAGAAGACGTCATTCGTCACGGCATCACAATCTTTGGAAGGAACGTTGGCCGAGGCTACAAAGACCGCAGAACAAATGAAGGCCCAATTGCAGCAGCTGAAGGCAAAGCTGGATGAAGCGCGGGTACGCCAGAATACACTTATTGCCAGGCATCAGGCTGCGAAAGCCAAGAAGATGATTGCGCAGCAAATGAATGGCGTCGGCGGCAATGCTTTCGCCAATTTTGACCGATTTGAAAAGAAAATTGAAGATGTTGAAGCCGAAGCGGATGCGCATTCTGAGTTGGCTGGTGAATCCGCATCCTTGGATGATGAGTTCAAGAAGCTCACGGCAGATACGAGTGTTGACAGCGAATTGGCCGCCCTAAAGGCGCAGCTTGGGAAATGATTGACATTTGATATTTGATGTATAATATATATTATGTAAACCACTCGGATAGCCGGTGGTGGCTATCCGAGTTCTTTCTTGGTCAATTCCAACATACGCCTGATCTCCTTAATCTTCCGAACCTGATCGTCAGGTCTTGAACCGCTTCGAGGCTCCTTGAGAACTTGCTTTGCCCCTTCGATCGTATATTTCTGAACGTGAAGCAGTTGCTTGATCTTCAGGATATTTTCGATGTCTTCGGCTGTGTATGCTCTGTTCCCCGACCGGTTCTTCAAGGGCTTCAAAACATCAAATTCGCCTTCCCAATACCTCAACACATACTGTTTCACACCCGTCAGTTCGCTCACCTCACGAATGGCGTAATACAACTTCTTGATCTCATTCGAATCTGCCACCAGACTTCTCCTTCAGGAATTGTACTATTATGGATCCGATCGTCATAAGATTGACGACTCGGGTCTTCCACAACTCAGGAATATTGCCACGCAGCTTGTCCAAGAAAATTTCCTTGTTGTCAAAACCATATATGGGGGTCCGACTCGTGTCGTATCGTCCAGTTCCAAAAAAACCGGAGGCACTGGCATAGCCACAGCTCTGCACCAATCTTGCGACTCGGTGGGACGTTCTTCCATACGGATAAACCATGTGTCCTATGCTCGTTCCTAACTTATCCTCAAGTGTGCTCTTAGACGTTCCAAGCTCCCAGGCGGCTTCATGGCTTGAAAGAATCGGAAGACACCTGTGGCGACAAGTATGAGAAGCGACTTCCCACCCACACGCGTGCAACTCCCTGATATGGTGCCATCCCATATGGTCAAATGTGCGGCTTACCGCAAAGTCCCAACTGTTCGAACGTCCGACAAACTTGGTTATAACGGCGATGGTCGCCACAAAGCCAAAATCGCTCAGGATTGGAAACGCATAGGCATGGACATTCTCATAGGCATCATCGAACATGACAGCAACACACTTTTCGTCACTATTATCAATGGCCGAGCTGACCGGGGCGGTCCGGTATCCCAAATCGAAGAGCATACGCATTTGCTCGGCAAATACGGTCGGGTGGATAACATTTGCTCCGAATTCTCGTTGCGGCGCGATCTTATGATAAACAAGAAGCAATGCCATCCACGGTGTCCTTACAAGACCATGGTTGATTGAAAGTGATCGAGTTGGGAAGCCAAACTCTCTGCGACATCCTGCACATCATCCAGTTTGATCCGGTCTATTTGATTTGTGATGGTATCCATTCCAACACTCTTTTTGAAATAGATCTCGTTTTTTGCCAACCGGATCATTCTTGTAGATGTACTTTCAAGACCAAAAAGCAAACTCGCTTTGATTTGGGCTTTGGCCATCTTTAGTTCATGAGCTTTGATGGGGCTGGACAAAAACCTATTGATCTCGCTTCGCACGTTGCCGCACGCTTTCTTGACCTTGCTCTTGTCCGTTGCCAAATAAATGCCAAAAAGCCCGCCGTCCACCATGAAATCGACAAAGCTGTAGACAGAATACGCCAAACCGGACTTCTCCCTTATTCGCTGAAACAAACGGGAACTCATTCCGCCGCCAAGAATGGTGTTGAAAGCTATCCATTCAAACTTCTTTTTGCTCGCATAGGTTACTGTTAGAGGCACGCCCATACATACATGCGCCTGCCCAATGTTCCTGGTCAGAACATTGTCTGGTTTGCCGGACGCCGCTTGGAAACGATACTTCTCAAGATTGTCAGGCCACGAGTAACCGTCAATCTTTTTGTTGAACTTGAACTCCCTATCGGCAATGTCATACAGAGCATCCGTCTCAAAATTTCCAACGACCGACAAAACAATATTACTCGGCGCATAGTTCTGACTGTAGAATCTCTTCAAATGAACACTCTTCAACCCCTTTATCGTCTCTTCCGAACCCAAGATCCGAAAGCCGAGAGGGTGATCACGGAAAACATCTTCGTAGAACCGATCTTGTACGAATTCTTCCGGCGTGTCTTCCGCATCCTTGATTTCTTCAAGAATAACCTGTTTTTCCTTTTCGATGTCGGACTCTCTGAAACTGGCATTAGTCACCAAATCGGCGATCACGCGAATGGCCAGCGGAAGATCCTGATGAAGGATGTTGGCATAATAGCATGTCTGTTCTTTGCCGGTAAATGCATTCAGGGTGCCCCCAACGCTTTCCAGCGACTTGGCTATCTCCAACGCATTGCGATGTCTGGTACGCTTGAATACCGCATGTTCTATGAAATGACAAATTCCCATGTCCTCGGCTTTCTCGGACCTGGATCCAACCATGACCCATGCTCCGACCGAAACAGAGCGAAGGTGGGGCAACTGCTGGGACAGCAATGTTAAACCATTGTTTAACCTTAGTTTCGAAGTGCTATTGTCATCATAGACTACGCTCTTGAGGTCTGACCCTGCCAGGAAGGGGGACTTTCCAGACCTTTGGTCCAGCACCAATCCCCTTCCCCGGTTCCTCATGGTCAACTCTTTTCTGCGGCTTGTTGCGGCTTCTTTAGCAGGGCTTTTCGGCTCAATTCGTACTTGGTCTTGCCATCTCTGGAAATGATCTCCTGCAGAAGAACTTCCACTTCGTCACCGAGTTTCATATATTCGTCCACTCGCCGGACGCGGTGATGGTCGATCTCGGAAATGTGTAGTAGCCCTTCCTTCCCCGGCATGATCTCCACAAACGCGCCAAAATCAGTGATTTTCTTGACAATGCCTTTGTAGATCTTTCCCTTTTCCAATTCATCCGTCAATCCCTTAATATACTTCACCGCAATCGCCGTTCCCTCCGAATTAACAGAGGCAATCAATACGGTCCCGTCGTCGGAAATATCAATCTGGGCGCCGGATTTTTCAATGATATCCCGGATGGTCTTGCCACCCGGACCTATGACTAGCCCGATTTGATCAACCTTGATCCTCAGCGTGGTGATTCGTGGAGCATATTTCGAAATATCCGGACGCGGTGACGAGATTGCTTTGTCCATGATGCCAAGGATATGGAGACGTCCTTCTTTCGCTTGTTGCAAAGCTTCGCGCATGATTTCCGGTGAAATGCCTCTGATTTTGATATCCATCTGGCAGGCTGTGATTCCATTTCGCGTACCAGCAACTTTGAAGTCCATGTCACCCAAGTGGTCTTCGTCGCCCAGGATATCGCTGAGGATGGCATAACGGCCGCTCTCCATGATAAGACCCATGGCAATACCTGCTACAGAGGAGCTGACCGGCACACCGGCATCCATTAAAGATAATGAGCCTCCACACACCGACGCCATGGAACTTGAACCATTGGATTCGAGAATATCGCTGACAATTCGCACGGTGTAAGGAAAATCTGTGTCTGAAGGCAGCATGTTCTTGAGGGCACGCTCAGCCAGATTGCCATGGCCAATTTCTCTTCGCCCCGGGCCGCGTGACGCTCGTGCTTCACCGACGGAATAGGCTGGGAAGTTGTAATGCAACATGAATCTTTTGTAGGATTCACCGTCAATCCCATCGACAAATTGTTCGTCAATCTTCGTACCCAAAGTCGTTGCAACCAGAGCCTGAGTCTGTCCGCGTGTGAAGAGTGCCGAACCATGGGCCCTTGGAAGAAATCCAACATCGCAGCTGATCGGACGAATGTCGCGCAAGCCTCTGGCATCCAGCCTCTTTTTCTCATCCAAAATCATAGCACGCATATCATCGTACTGCAGAGTATCTATGATTCCCGGAATGTAGCCCACGAAGTCCGGGTGGCTTTCAGCAAATTTTGCCTCCAATTCCTTGCGCAAACTCGTCAGTTGGTCGTTTCGCTCGTTTTTGTCTCCTATCTTGTTTGCCGCATGGACACGCGGTTTGGCAATTTCGACAACGGTTTTGCGGAAGACTTCATCCACCGTCATGGATTGGAAGGTGCGTGTCGAAACGCCAATCTCGGCTCGTAAGGACTCCTGCAAATCCACAATGCGCTTTATTTCAATGTGCGCAAACTGAATGGCGCTGAGCATCTCGTCTTCGGAGATTTCTTTGCTTTCGCCTTCCACCATCGCAATAGAATCTTTTGTACCTGAAACCACGATCTCAAGATCGCTGTTCTGCAACTGCTGAAATGTTGGATTGACAACCAGGTTACCGCTAATACGACCCACTCGGACAGACGCTATTGGACCGTGAAAGGGAATGTCACTAAAAGCCAAGGCCGCCGAAGCACCAATACCCCCGAGAACATCGGCATTGTTTTCCTGATCGCTGGAAATGACCTGAACGGTGACCACGGTATCATAGAAGTAGGCATCAGGAAACAGAGGTCTGATCGGGCGGTCAATGAGCCGACTGCTAAGGATCTCCTTTTCTGTGGGACGTCCTTCTCGCTTAAAAAATCCTCCAGGGATCTTGCCGGCGGCGTACGCGCTTTCACGATAGTCTACTGTCAAAGGAAAGAAATCGGCCTTCTCTCGTGGTTCCCTTGATGATACGGCGGTGGCTATGACCATCGTGTCTCCATAACGTACCAGCGCTGCGCCATCAGCCTGTCGGGCAACACGACCGTATTCAATCGTAAGAGTTCGCCCACCAATTTCCAGTTGCTTAGTGATAATCATTGCTTCTCCTGTGTTTCAATAAGCAACCCGAAAAGCGGTAGATGACTCTGGGCTGAAGTTACGTCAACCTAAATGTGATCACAATTCTGACCACATTTAGAGTGACGCAATGCCGGAGCGTAAGCCGTCCATTCTGAGTTGCCGAGATGTTATTGTTAATGAAGACTGCGCCGTGCAGCCTTCTCTTTGGACCCTTACTTTCGTATTCCAAGTTCGCTGATCAGCATGCGGTATTTTTCAATGTTCTTGCCGGTCAGATACGTGAGCAGTCGTTTGCGTTGACCGACCAATTTCAGCAGCGATCGACGCGAACTGTGGTCTTTAGAATGATCCTGGAGGTGTTTTGTAATGTCGTTGATTCGCATGGTGAGAAGCGCGATTTGGGCCTCTGTGGCTCCGGTATTCTCGGCACGTCCCCCATGCTTCACGACAACGTCTTCTTTCTGTTTTTTCGAAATGGCCATTCGATTCGTCTTCCTTCTAGGTTTGGATCTTTTGTGATATGTTCAAATCGGCGAAATATATGAAAAACAAAGAGAACAATCAACGAAATTCTGTCAACTGGATTCTCAACGCATGGACTGTGCTTCGGAAATGTCCTTGCGGATTTGCCGTGCCAATGCCGCCTCAGAATCGAATTTCATCTCATCTCGAATACGGCCAAGAAATTCAAGGGTAATTGGCTTTCCACGCAATTCATCATCGAATGACAAAAGGTGTGTCTCAATGGTAATGTCTGGGCGATCACCAAACGTCGGCCGATGCCCAATATTCGTCACACTGCGATACGACATATCGCCCAATTGCACTTTGGTCGAATAGACTCCGTTGCTTGGTTTGGTCTTCATGGGGTCACCCACATGCAAATTGGCTGTTGGAAACCCCAACATCTTGCCACGACCGTCGCCGGAACGAACAATCCCTGAAATGGAATACGGCCGTCCTAGAAGTCCCGCGGCCGAAGTCACATTGCCCGCGCGCAACAAGCTTCGGATCAGCGTGCTCTTGATAGGATGTCCATTCACCAAGAAAGCCTCAACCTTCTCAACTACAAATCCCCGATCGCGTCCAAGTCGATGAAGCGTGTTAACATCACCTTGTCGACCACTCCCAAACGCATGGTCGTGTCCGATGAGAAATTTTGAGACCCCCACCTGAGAGCATACAACGTCATCTACAAATTCATCGGCGGTTCGGCGTGCCAATGCCGAATCAAATTGTAGGACAAGCACAGAATCAATCTCCAGCGAGGCCAATAATGCGATTTTCTCCTCCTTGGTAGTCAGAATGCTAATCTTTTCAGCCCTTTCCGGATTAACAACGCTTTGGGGATGTGGGTCAAATGTGATGACAACAGATCTCCAGCCATTGCTCCGAGCCTGGGTGACCAAACGCTTCACCAAATACTGATGACCCAGATGTATCCCATCGAACGTTCCGACCGTAACGATCGATTCGCGCACGAACGGAATGTCTTGTACCCGGCTGGCAAGTTTCATGCACGGCCCACGACGCGCTTCATCCAGCCGGCCATAAGGTCAGGGGCAAACGCGTCATCAACTGAAAATTCGCCGATGCGCATTCGCCTGAGTGATGTCAGATGGGCGCCACAATTCAAAAGCTCTCCTAGATCTCTTGCCAGGGCTCTAACGTATGTACCCTTCGAGCAGGAAACACGAAAACCCACTTCAGGCAGGCTTATTTGTGTGATTGTGAACTCTGAAATCATGACGCTTCTTTCATCCAGAGTGAATAGTTCACCCCGTCGCGCTCGGTGGTATGAGCGAACCCCATTGACTCTGATGGCTGAAACAGACGGGGGCCTTTGCATGATCGTTCCGGTCAGTTTCGTGCAGTAGTGTTGCAGCTCTTCCCGTCCAACGTGTTCAGGATACGGTCTTTCTCTTAGCAGTGTGCCCTCAAGATCATCAGTGGATGTGTTTTGGCCAAGCCTAAGTGTGCCCTCATACGTTTTCTCGCCATCCATGAACATGCCACACATTTTTGTGGCCCGGCCCGTACAGACAATCAAAAGCCCGGTTGCAAAAGGATCCAAAGTTCCGGCATGGCCGACACGCCTGGCGCGGCATGCGTATCGCAGTTTGTTGACAATATCAAATGAGGTCCATGCCCGCGGTTTGTCTATTAGGCAAATCGTTCCATCCTCAAATAGCGATGAATGCTCTTGAAAAGTCAGGTTTGTAGCAGATGATCGACCAATAATCGGGACGTTTTCACGGTTTCTTTTCATCGTGGATTTCTCTGAACAGTTTTTCGATCCGATCAAGTCGTTCAATGTCCTCATCGAAATAGAAACGCAATTGAGGGACGCATCTCATCTCCACGCGTTCGCTCAACTTTGCTCTGAAAAATCCTTGAGCTTGATTGAGGGCTTTGACGAGAGCGATCCGTTCGCCAGAGTCGGCTTCAACGGTGAAATATACTTTGGCCAAACCAAGATCCGCGCTCATTTTTACGTCGGAAACAATGATTCTCTTAAATCGGGCGTCCTTGCTCTCCATACGTAATATCGTTCCGATTTCTCGAAACAACAATGATGTCATCCTCTGAGTCCGAATGCTCATGTTAGTAAACCTGCACGGATTGCCGAATAACTTCCGCTTCCCCACTCGATTCAATCAAACGTACAATCTCGTCAAACGTACTGCGTATCAATTGTTGTTCATTGGATACAATGGCCACGCCAAGTGTGGCACGCTGCCACTTATCCAAGTGGTCTATTTCTGCAATTGAAACATTGAACCTGTTTGCCACTTTGCCTTTGATGCTTTTGATGACAAATCTCTTTTCCTTAAGGGAAGTACTCGCGTGGATGAGCATCTCCAGCTCGCAGGCTCCAACAAACATGCCACTCAAACCGACAGGGTTCGCTTGGTTTCAACTCGCTCGTAGCACTCTATGACGTCACCAGCCTTGATGTCGTTGTAGTTGTCGATAGTAAGACCACATTCGAAACCAACGGCAACCTCGCGAACATCATCCTTGAATCTTTTTAGAGAACCAAGACGACCTTCAAAGACAACTTCTCCATTTCGTACAAGTCGAATAGGTTGCGTTCGGTTGATCTTGCCATCCACGACATAACATCCGGCCACCGTGCCGATCTTGGAAATTTTGAATATTTCTCTGATCTCAACCGTTCCGGTGACCTTGTCTTCGAATTCCGGTTCCAACATGCCCTCCAGGGCCTTGCGAATATCCTCGATACAATCGTAGATAATATTGTAATAGCGGATATCAATGGTCTCTTTTTCGGCCAGCTTTCGGGCATTGAGGTTTGGTCGAACATGAAAACCGATGATGACGGCGCCGGATGCTGATGCCAAAAGAACATCCGATTCCGTGATCACGCCGACCCCGCGGTGAATGATATCAACCTTGACTTCCGCGTTGCTCAGTCTTTGTATGGAGTCGCTCAAGGCTTCTACGGAGCCATCCACATCACCCTTGAGGATGATTGGTAACGACTGCACTCTGCCCAATTTGACCTGCTTGGATATTTCGTCCAGGGTCAGGAAGCGGACACGGCGATGTTCCTGCTCACGCTTCAACTGTTGCCGCTTGAACGCCAGTTCTTTGGCTGTCCGTTCATTGGTTGTGACCACAAATTTGTCTCCGGCTTGTGGCAGTCCATCAAACCCGATCACCTGAACGGGGGTGGAGGGGCCGGCTTTTGAAATATTACGACCCCGCTCATCATACATGGCTTTTACGCGCCCCGCATATATGCCACATATGAATGGTTGCCCAACTTCGAGCGTACCTTCTGATACCAGGATCGTGGACGACGCACCGCGACCTTTGTCAAGTCTTGCTTCGACCACGGTACCCTTTGCACGACAACGCGATTTAGACTTGAGTTCCATAACTTCGGCTTCAAGAAGTATCTTTTCCAGCAAGGTGTCGACATTGAGGCCTTTTTTCGCCGATATTTCCACACACTGATACTTGCCTCCCCAATCCTCGACCAGGATGTTCTTCTCAGACAACTGAGTTCGAATTCGAAGCGCGTTGGCTTCCGGCTTGTCAATCTTGTTGACAGCGATAATAATCGGTACGCCGGCGGCCTGGGCATGATTGATGGCTTCCAAAGTTTGCGGCATCACATTGTCGTCAGCCGCAACCACGATCACGACAATATCCGTAATTTGTGCGCCCCGGGCTCGCATGGCTGTGAAGGCTTCATGGCCCGGTGTGTCCAGAAACGTAATGCGACGCTTGTCCTTGAGTTCGACTTCATAAGCACCGATGTGCTGGGTGATGCCACCGGCTTCGCCAGCGACCACATTGGCAGAGCGGATGTAATCGAGCAGAGAGGTTTTGCCGTGATCCACATGTCCCATGATGGTTACTATTGGAGCCCTAGGAACCAATTCCCCGCCCTCGGATTCTTCTTCTTCAATGGAATCGTCAAGATCGAAGGCCTCCGCACGTTCCACCTCATAGTCAAATTCGGATGCAACCAACGTAATCGTATCCATGTCCAGTCGTTGGTTGATGGAAACAATAAGGCCAAGAGACAGGCAGGTCTTGATAACTTCAGAGACCTCCACCTCCATCAAGTCTGCGAGTTCATGAACTGAAACATATTCAGGAACTTTGAGCAGGTTGGACTCTTCTGATTGCGCTTGTTCGATCGCCTCTGCCTCCCGTTCGGCACGACGTCGTTTTTTGCGTTTCTGCCGCTCTTCACCAAGAGTGGAAGAGTCGTCCATTTTTGCGAGGGTCTCACGAATAGCGGTTTCAACATCTTTTTCGTTGATTTTCGACTTCTTGCGCTTTTTCTTCTTTGTTTTGGACGTTTTGTCTTCAGCGGCGGATTCGGGTTCGGCCACAACTTCCGTTGAATCGCTCTTGGTCTTTTTCTTGCGGACTCTCCTGCCGCCGACAATTTCGTACCCTTCATCCTTGAGCGCCTGTCGTTCCAGCTGCTGACGAGCTTTCTCAAACGCCAGCTTGAATTCCTCAATGGTCTTTTGAGACGACTTAAGGTTCTCAAGCAGATCCACTTTTTTCTTGTCGACCTTTTCAGTTTCGTGAAGAGGCTTGTCTTCAATGCGTAGGTCCGTATCTCGCAAGTGCGACTTTTGTTTCGCCTCGGCTGTCTCTTCTTTTTTCACATCGAACTTCGTTTCAGGAACGGGGCCTTTCTCCTCAGTCTTGATCATTTCGCCGGGCGTCTCTACGGGTGCCTTGACCGCGATCCCCGCTTCCAACGGTACGACCATTGGCTCTGCGGGCTCCACATGAGTATCTGGAACGCCTTTATCCATTTCGATATGAAGCTCCGCAGGAGAAACCTGCAGGGAGTCATCCGACTTGCCTTTGCGTACCTTCTGCTTTTGATAGCTTTCGGCGTATTTCTTTTCTTTGCTAAAACGAGCCTGGACTTTTTCCATCATCTCGTCATCCACGATACTCATGTGGGACTTGACGGTTTTGTAGCCTGCTTTTTGCAAGAACGCAATGATTTCATCGTGACTTACAAGAAGCTCTTTTGCGATCTGAAATACTTTTTTCCCGGTCTTGGCCATAATAACCTTAACAAGTTATGTTTCGAAAACTGGAATTAGTCTTTGACTTGCATACGCTCCAGTATTTCAAGAATCGTGTTCAGGGATTTGTCTGTGATGCCTTTTACGCTCTTCACTTCTTCCGGATTCATGATGTCGCCCAAGCGATGAAATCCCGCTGCCGCAAGTTTCTCAGCTGAACCCTTTGATACACCCTTAATATCTGCAATCAATGTCTGCTCATTCCATTCCAATTCGAGTTCCGCGGCCTCTTCATCGTCTTGTGACTCAACAGCTGAGCCCATGCCAACATTATCAGCAGGCTGCTCAACCGCTTCAGCTTCACCGTTGATTTCTGCGGCCACAGCCTCTTCTAACGTTTCAGCGGGCTTCTCGCCGCTCAAATCGGAATACTTAATAGTCTGAATTTCGTAGCCAGTCAGTCGTGACGCCAGACTGATATTCTGTCCATATCTTCCAACCGCCACCGACATTTCGTCGTCGTTGATGACGGCAAGGGCCTTGCGCTCCTGGGTATCCACCTCCACGCGCAGGGGTTTGGCCGGACTAAGAGCCCTGGAAATGAGAATCTCGGCATCAGAATTCCAACTAATGATATCGATCTTCTCGTTGTTCAACTCCTTAACTATGGCCTGAATACGCACCCCCTTCATGCCAACGCAAGCTCCCACAGCATCAATTCGCTTGTCATTGGAAAAAACTGCGATCTTGGTTCGTTCGCCGGGATCGCGGGCAATGGCCTTTATTTCGATGATGCCATCGTAAATTTCTGGAACCTCGTTTTCAAACAACCGAACAAGGAATTGTGGGTCGGACCGGGATACAATAACGCGCGGACCACGCGTATCATCGACAACTTCCTTGATAATGGCGCGAATCGTCTCTCCTCGCTTGTGGCGTTCATTGGCTATCTGTTCGTGCTTTGGCATGATTAGTTCAGTTCGCTCAAAGCTGACAATAATTTCATTGCGATTGATCTGACGAATTTCGCCCACCACAATTTCACCAACACGATTGCCAAATTCTTCCAGGATCATCTTGTGCTCGATTTCGCGTATCTTCTGATTCAAGGCTTGTCTCGCGCTGATAATAAGGCGTCGGCCAAAACTCGCTGGGCTGATAACCTCCACGAAATCATCTCCGGCGTTCATATCAGGCTCGCTCTTCTTCGCTTGCTCTACCGATATTTGTGTCACGGGATCTTCGACATCCTCCACGACCTGCTTGGTCTGATAGATCTCAATCGTCGCCTTGTCCAGATTGACAATCACATCAAAATTATCGGAAGTTCCATATTTTTTCTTAACCATCATCTTGAAAATATCTTCAATGATCAGGTTCAATTCATCCTTGGCGATGTTTTTTTCCCGTGCAATTTGTGAAAATGCTTCGACAATTTCACTGTTGTGTTCCATGCTTCCTCCGAAAAATGTCTATCATGATTTCAACGTTTTTGTCACTTTACCAGCAGCTTTCCACGAAGTATCCGTTCCATTGGGATCTCGACAAATTCATCTGACTGTTTTTTTGCGCTGGAGCGGATGATCAAGCGACCGCCATGGATATTTTCCAATAGTCCATCAATAACTATGTCTTGGTTCTGTTCGTTTCTGTAGGTAATACTAGCCAAGCGTCCCAAGTTTTTTCTAAATTGCCATTCTTCCGAAAAAGGTCGTTCGATTCCCGGCGATGAAACCTCCAAAACACAGTCGGCTCCAAGTCCTCCCGTCTGTTCAATGGCGCTGCTTAGCTGTTTTGCAATCCTATGGCATTCACCGACGGTAATTCCGGAAATGGTGTCCAGATAAATGCGACAAACGATCATCCGGTTTTGGCGTCTAACTTCAATATCAACAATATGAATTTCACTACCGCGTATGATATTCGCCAAGATTTCAACAATTTTGGCCTGCAGATCCAGCATACGCCCTTTCCTTCATGAATCCCTATAATAAAAAAGTGGGTCTTTTGAACCCACTCCGTAATAGGTAAAGAGAGAAAAGCTCTATAATTTAGGGCATCACGTCAAATAATGCAAGCAAAATATTGGCTCACCCGTATTATTTTCTTGCATTTCAAGCATCGGATGGTTAGATTCACTCCGCTTTGAGACACATTAATCTTTGTTTTTTGGGGACATAGCTCAGTTGGGAGAGCGCAAGGCTGGCAGTCTTGAGGTCAGGGGTTCGACCCCCCTTGTCTCCACAAGAAAGGCCACAAGGACTTGTAAGTCTTTGTGGCTTTTCTATTTGATGGCCCTAATTTGTGATTCGAACAAAATCACACTTGACCGCTACAGATGAATCCTCTTCATTGGTCAGGACGAGTCCAACACTACATGTTGCCGGGAATTCGGTTTCAACACTACCAATCTCAATCCAATCGTCTTCTACCGTGCTGTACGATGCCGTAAAAGTGTATCCCCTTCTTTCGAGTTTGAAGAACGCAAAGTTCTTCAAAGGATCGATGCCTTTTTCGGTCCTTGGTAGCGCGATGTCGTTTGCAAATCCACCCAGATACAAGTATGCTCCATTATATTTCACATATGAGAATACGTTTTGTTGACCACTCAGCGCATACAATCCTATTCCAACGTTGTAGTATTTCTCCCAATCCATCTTGACCCGTGACACTATGACGAAATCCCCGGAAACATCTCCATACTCTATGCGAGGCGCTTTTTTATCCCCGTCTTCCGGTTTGAATGTTTCGTAAGCCGCCAATGTTGCGGTCAAATTCTCGCCCAGAAATGAGTACTTGGAATTTCCATCCTGGTCAATCCACTTGAATTTCCCAAATGATTTGTTTGCGAAATCCGTTATCGTCTGCCCTTGACTTTCGCCACCAGCCTTTCTATGGCCGCCTCCGTCATTGTCCGCCATAGCACTCACTCCGTCATCTTCTTCGTCAACAGCAATGACCACGATGTCAGGATCCTTGACCGTCGCATTCAGCATCTGGATCGCTCCCATGGCGCTGTTCTTTGCCCGTTCCGCCTTCTTACGGGTAGCATAATCCTTGTCAATTGATTCCATTGGAAGAAGCGCAAGGACATACTGGTAGCCTGTAGAAGGATCGAGCCAATATTCGCTCAATCGAATTTGCGTCAGCGCCGACTTGATATCCTTCTTGGGATATTTTTTCTTGAGAAGACCTTCAATTCCCTGCCTGGCTTTCTTTTCTGCCTTGTTTCGAGCCTTGTCCGGTTTCTTGTCTTTTGCTATCCCTATTGAAACAAAATTGTCAGCAGCCAGTGCGCCGGGTTCATCAACCCACGCCGGCTTTTGCGCGAATCCATCCATGGCTATTCCAAAAAACAGACCGACGAATATGACTCCAATGAATTTGCTCATGACGAGTTCCTTCCGGATTGAGAGTGGCGGTTAAGACTTTATTCATGCCTTCTTGAATATCTTGGTAAACGTATCGATGAGCTCATCGGTGACATTCATGTCACGGGCCTCAGCGATGATCCTCATGACAGGCTCCGTATTGGATTTCCTAAAATGCAACCAGGCGTCTTTCAAAAGGATCTTGATTCCGTCTGTCCGATCCATTCGTGCGTGAGGATATGCGCCCTCCAACCTCGATGCCAGATCGTCTGCGTTCATGTTATCATAGGGAATTTTTGTTTTTTTCATGCTTGTGACAGGCAGCTGACGCAGAATTTGCGACAGAGGTTGATTGTGCTGGCACATGAGTTGGAGCACGAGCGCCATTCCTGTGGCTGCGTCCCTGCCTGGATGAACTTGAGGAACAATCACGCCGCCATTACCCTCGCCCCCAATCAGGGCTTTCGTTTCCATCATCTTCTTTGACACGTTTATTTCGCCGATCTTTGTTCGAAAAACGGTCACACCGTACTTGGCGGCAATATCGTCAATCATCATGCTTGTTGATACATTGACGACCACAGGCTGTTTTCGTTGGGACAAGATCAACTCCACGGCCAATGCCAGCGAAAATTCTTCTCCAATGGCCTCGCCCAATTCACTGACAATGGCGACACGATCCGCGTCAGGATCCAATGCAAACCCTATGTCGCATTGACAATCTCTGACCGTTTGAGCCAGGGCGTAAAGATTTTCGACAACGGGTTCAGGGTTTCTTGAAAAGATTCCATGGCATTCGCCATTGACCAAAATCACTTCGCAGCCCAAGCTTGCCAGAAGTCTTGGTGCTATGAGCGCACCAGTACCGTTTACGCAGTCCACGGCCACTTTGAATTTCTTCTCCCGTATTCGATCAAGTTGAAGGAATTCCAATTCCATGATCCTGTCAATGTGATTCTGGATGGCATGGTCATAGAACTCCGTCTTTCCAAGATGATCCCATGTGGCATACGCGAAGCGGCGACCACCTGCAATCTCGACAACTTCATCGATCCCAGCCTGATCAAGAAACAAGCCCTCGGGGCCAATCAGTTTTAGCGCATTCCATTCCACCGGATTGTGACTGGCTGTAATGGCAATCCCTCCATGGGCGCCGAGATTCTTGACGGCAATTTCAACGGTTGGTGTCGGGACTATGCCGACGTCAACGACACGACAACCGGTCGCTTCCAGGGATGAAACAACGGTGTTTTTGATCATCGGTCCGCTCACGCGTGAATCCCGGCCGACAATGATTGTTCCCCCATTGGCCCACGTCCCAAATGCGGCAGCATATCTGGCTACAATTTCCGGAGTCAAGGATTTCCCGATAATGCCACGGATTCCAGACACACTGATCATGAGGTCCGACTTGTGGTCCTCTGGGGGAGGATACGTGGTCTCCGTCGAGAGGTCGCCATGTTTTTTTTCAAGGACACTCTTCACACGGCCCTTCGTCGCAATTCGAATCGCAGAACCTCCGGTCGTTCCTGAACGAATATCACGCTTCTTCTTTCCGCCTTTCATGGTTTCTCACTTTCCAATAACATCATGAACATGCCTGAATATTTGATTCAAGTAGGATATGTCTTTGATGCCGGCCGCGGCCATGTTCGGTCGGCCTCCCCCGGATCCGCCGGCCATCTTGGCAAGTTCCTTCACGAGGTTTCCGGCGTGCCATTTCCGCTCTTTCGTCAGGTCATCAGTAACGACGCACAAGAGGGTGGCTTCCTCCTTTCGAACCACGGCCAAGACACCGATTCCGGAACCCAGCTTCGTACGAAGGTAGTCCCCGACCTCCTTGATATCGACCGTCTCAGGTAATTCGATTTGAGCTGTTATCACGCGCAGGGCTCCATGGTTTGTGGCCTTGGAAAGCAATTCGTCAATCGCCTTCAATCCGAAACGCAATTCCAAATGGGCCTTATCCAATGCGAGCCGTCTGTTTTCCTCAATCAGTGCTCGAATTCTTGTCACCAATTCATCGGACTTGATATTCAGCAACTCAGTCAACTCCTGACTGACGCCTCTCTCTCGGGACAACAACTGTTCGGCGGCCGTGCCGGTAACGGCCTCTATGCGTCGTACGCCACTTGATATGGCTGACTCCGATATGATGCGGAAATAGCCAATGACACCGGTTCGCTGCACATGGGTTCCTCCACAAAACTCCATGCTGAAGTCTCCGAACTGAACCACATTGACGAAATCGCCGTACTTGTCACCGAAAAATGACAATGCACCCAAGGCCCGGGCTTCAGAAATGGGCAAATTCCGATGATGCTGCAATGGTATGTTGGCCCGAATCCTGTCGTTGACCATGCGCTCGATATCAAGAATCTGGGCATCGGACACCTTCTCAAAATGTGCGAAGTCGAATCGTAGCTTGTCGGAAGATACTACGGACCCCGCCTGGTGTACATGGGGTCCCAAGACAAGTCTCAGAGCGGCATGGAGCAGATGTGTTGCCGTGTGGTGGCGCATGATATCTAGGCGATGCGCCTCGTCGACTTTCAGTAGTGCGTCATTTGTCGGTCCGGCAAGAAACTCTTGATTGGAATCGGCGAAGTGCACGATGTCATCACCTATTCTTTGTGTATCCCATATCTCCAATGTCCTGTCGGCAAGAACGATCGCTCCCTTGTCTCCAATCTGGCCTCCGGCTTCCGGATAGAATGGCGTCTTGTCAAAAACTAGACGCAGTTGGTTGGAGTCCTGCGAATAGCGGCACAGCCTGCCTGTGGCTTCCATTGAGTCGTAACCCAGAAATTCCGACCTCCGAGTGGCGGTCAGATCCTTCCACTCGACGCTCGTTGCGATGAACTTCTTTTTGCCTTCATCCCTGGATTTCTGCCGATGAACCATCATCACTTGATTGAATCCGTCTTCGTCAACACTCAAGCCCTTTTCTGTTGCCATGACACGGGTGAGATCCAAAGGAAATCCAAAGGTATCATAAAGTCGGAAAGCGTCGGCTCCAGGAATGGCCTGGCGACCCTTCGCATCCAACGATCCCGCAATCTCTTCAAAAACTTCAAGGCCCCGATCCAATGTCGCATTGAAATGCTCTTCTTCACCACGAATCACTTTTTCAACAAAGCCCTGGCGGGACTTGATCTCCGGGAAAGCATCCCCCATAGCCGTGACCACCGAGGAAACGAGATCGCAAAGAAATGGTTCATGCATTGCCAGTTTTCGGCCATACATGGCTGCACGCCTTAAGATTCTTCTCAGTACATACCCACGGCCATCGTTGCCCGGAATGGCTCCGTCGGTGATGGAAAAAGTGAGCATACGCAAGTGGTCAGCAATAACCCGAAAAGCCGGTTTCTGGGATGAATCGGCGTAACTCAATTTGGTTCGTGATTCGATGGAGCGGATGATGTTTTGGAAAAGGTCGATGTCGTAGTTCGACGATTTCCGTTGCAGTACTCTGGTGAGACGTTCGAACCCTGCGCCGGTGTCGACATGCTTTGATGGAAGAACAGATAACGTTGAATCGGTATTTCGATTGTATTGTATGAATACCAGATTCCACAGTTCGATGACATCCGGACTTCCGGCGTTCACCAATTTCAAGCCTCGACCATCCGTGGTGAGATCAATGTGAATTTCCGAACACGGCCCGCACGGGCCTGTATCTCCCATTTCCCAAAAATTGTCCTTTTCTCCGAATCGCAGAATGTGAGTTGAATCAATATCGGTCACATCTCGCCACAAGGAGGCCGATTCGTCGTCCTGATTGTACACGGTAGCATAGAGGCGGTCCTTCGGAAGTCCCCAATTCTTGGTCAGCAATTCCCAAGCCCATCGTATGGCTTCGGGTTTGTAATAATCCCCAAAAGACCAGTTTCCGAGCATCTCAAAGAACGTGTGGTGATACGTGTCATGCCCGACTTCCTCAAGGTCATTGTGCTTGCCCGACACCCGAATACACTTCTGAGAGTTTACGGCCCTGCGATAGTCCGGATTCTCGTTTCCAAGGAAAATCGGCTTAAATTGATTCATGCCGGCGTTCGTAAAAAGCAATGTAGGATCATCTTGGGGTACAACTGGACTTGATGGAACGAACCTATGCCCTTTGTCCTCAAAAAAACGAATGAAGTCGCTTCGAACAGTCTGCGACAAGAAAAACGACATTCTACGAATCCTCCTATGTTTGTAAGCCTTAAATATAAAATAACTTGTCTTCAAAACAAACGCAATTACACGAAACGACCGATGCTAGCAAAGAAATAGTTAGAATATTCAGATTAATATATCTATATTTAAACAGTTGCCATTGTCTAACCTTGGTTTGGAGAGTATCATGAACGTCTTGGTTCTCAATTCTGGTAGTTCATCCGTTAAGTTTCAGGTCATTCAAACCGACCTAAGTCTAATTTCTAGAAATGCCGACATCAAGCTCGCATCAGGCATAATTGAAAGGATAGGAAGCGAGTCGATCATTACGTTCAATGCCGCTGGGAGCGCCTCTGCCAAACAAACTGCGCCTATTCGGGACCACAAAAGCGCGGTCGACCGCATCATCAAATGGATCATTTCCAAGGATTCCAACATTGCTTCGATCAAATCCTTGAAGGACATCCATGCGGTGGGTCATCGGGTGGTTCACGGTGGAGAAAAATTCACCGCTTCCGTTCTCCTTAATGAACGTATCATACATGAAATCGAGGATTGCATTGAATTGGCGCCTCTTCATAATCCGGCAAACCTAAAAGGCATTTATGCCGTCCATGATATCTTTGGGAATGGTGTGCCACAAGTCGGTGTTTTTGACACGGCATTTCATCACACGATACCGGAAAAGGCGTATTTATACGCGATACCCTATCAGTTCTACAGACGATACAAAGTGCGCCGATATGGATTTCATGGAACTTCTCATCGTTATGTTTCATACCGCTACCGAACCATCAAGAACATCGAACGCGGGAACGTTAACATTATCACTCTTCATCTTGGCAACGGCTCATCCACCTGTGCCATCAAGAATGGTGTGTCCGTCGATACGTCCATGGGCCTGACACCCTTGGAAGGTCTTGTCATGGGAACCCGATCCGGAGATATCGATCCCGCGGTGCTTCATTTCCTGGCCGTCAAGGAAGGATACTCATTACCAGAGGTGGAGAGTGTACTTAATAAACAATCCGGGTTGCTCGGAATATCGGGCCTGACTAATGACATGCGGGAATTGCTTGCGGAGGCTGATGAACATGACGACCGAAGGGCTAAGCTTGCCGTGGATATCTTCTGTTATCGAATCATCAAATATGTTGGGGGATATGTGGCGGTTCTTGGTTCGCCCGATTCCATTGTCTTCACAGGTGGCATCGGGGAAAACTCCGCAAGAATACGTCAAAGGATATGTGAAGGCCTGAGTTGTTTCGGAATCAAACTTCAGAACGAAGCCAACATGGCCATGATCGCCGGCCAGGAAGGGAGAATCTCCACCGATGACTCGCGGATGGAGGCATGGGTATTACCCACCAACGAAGAACTCCTGATCGCCCGCGACACAGTGCGTTGCATCGAAAATATCCACAACCCGTAGATCATTATCTAGTTTCTTGCCAGCGCTCGCCTGCCAAAACGCGAACCTTCAGATGGTTGGCTTGAGGAGGATAAGGACAATTGTAGTTCTTGCTGTAGGCGCACCAGGGATTGTATGCCAGATTGAAATCGAGGGAAAACCAATCAGAGTCGGTGCTCGATTCAATGATATCCAGGTATCGACCAGAGGGATACGTTTCCTGTCCATTGGTGAGGTCTTTGAAAGGGATAAACAGATGTCCCTCATGCCCAACGATGGGTGGATCGGGTTTGTATACCGTTAGCCTCTGAGTGCCACTCAATTGGAACTCGACGTAACCATATGCCACGTAAGACTTGCTGGTTCCTTTGGAGGTGACCATGTCCAGGTGAATGGGATTAGAGTTCCTGATGAGTCTGACTGGAAAACGAAAGCTGCTGTCCTCAGCAAAATAATCCAGTCCCTTGAATTCGAAGCGACGGGCCTCGTCTAAGGGAGAATTCTCTGACAGAAAATACGCGTCCTTCTGCGCGCGCAGCACTTCCAAGTCACGGCCGGCGGTGACGGCCACATCAGGCTGGGCTTTCTTCCAAAAATCACAGCCGATCAGGAAGACCGTCGTCAGCATTGTCATTGCGAAACTATGTCTCATGTCTGGAACTCGACAGCATTTCTCGTGCATTCTCCATCACGGCTGGTGTGACTTTTTCTCCGCTCAATAGTTTCGCTATTTCAAACACAGTTTCATCCGCATGCAGTTTTCGGATTCTGGTGACTGTTTTGCCGGCTTCAACGTTCTTGGTCACGGCGAAGTGAGCGGTGGCCATGCTGGCTATTTGAGGCAGATGGGTAATGCAGAATATCTGTCGTTTCTTCGCGATTTGCGCCAGGTTCTTACCGACAACCTGGGCAATGCGCCCGGAAATGCCGACATCAATTTCATCGAAAACTAGCGTAGGAATGTTGTCCGAATTCGTCATGACGGTCTTGAGGGCCAGCATAATCCTCGATATCTCCCCACCGGATGCCACCCGGCTGAGGGGCTTGACATCTTCCCCGGGATTGGTTGAGATGAGAAATTCAACGTCGTCAATACCAAATCGTCGGCCATTGATGAATTCAGATTCGCTCAGCCTCAAGCTCTTTCCCGCGGAGATGGATCGGAAAAGCGTGACAAACCTGGGATGTTCAATCCCAAGTCTATTCATTTCTGCGATAACTTTCTTGTCAAAGGCTGCGGCATATTGCTTTCGTTGTTGAGACAAGCCAGTCGCCTCCGACGCAAAACGAGCTGACGACGTAAACAGGCGCTTCTTGATGTTGGCGATTTCCGTCTCATAGTTCTCATTGATCGATACCAACCGCCGCAGTTCATCTCTTCGCTCGATGGCCTTCTCCAGAGATCCGTACTTCTTTCTTAGGTGTTGCAGTTTGAAAATACGGTCTCTCAACACTTCCAGCTTTTCAGAATCAACGCTGATTTTGCTATGAAAATCGGCGAGTTCCCTCGCCATTTCTGCAATGACTATTCGGACATTCTTGAGCTCGGCCTGCCACGAGGCCTTCGAGTGGTCTATCTTGGCCAGATCGATCAGGAGGGATTCAGTGGCTGAAAGGATGCCGAGGGCATTGTTTTCAGCCTCATACAAGAGATAATGAGCTTGCGATGCGAGGTTTCGCAATCCCTCCGCATTGGCGGACACTCTCTCTTCTTCGATGAGTCTTTCGTCCTCGCCTTTTTCAGGCGCTACCTCCTCCAGTTCTTTGAGCTGATGCAGATAAGCCTCGCTCTGGTCAACATGGTGCTTTCGAAGACCGAGTAGATCTTCCAAGCCACGGTCCAGCACTTCCGCTTCAGCAAAACACGCGGCGACAGCCTTGATTGCCTGATCATACTGTCCGGAGGCATCCAAGAAAGCAAGATGGGTTTCCGTATTGAGCAGAGATTGATGTTCGTGTTGGCCATGCAAATCAGCCAGAACATCTCCTACGTTTTTTAGTATCGACAACGTCACCAAATGATCATTGATGAAGCACCGATTCTGTCCCCTGCTGGACATCTCACGACGAATGATCAGTGTATTTGGCGGCCACTCCATTACGTCTGACAGAATATCGGACAACGTACTGTACACTGACTGCGCATCAAACTCTCCCTCAATGACGGCCTTCTCCGTCCCCGATCTGATTAGATCCGTATTTGCCCTTTCGCCCAGAAGGAGACTCATGGCGTCAACCAGGATGGACTTGCCGGCTCCCGTTTCACCCGTTATTACATTGAAACCGCTTTCGAATTCCAATTCAATTTTTTCCATCAATGCAAAATTCTGAATTGTGAGCTTCTTAAGCATGTTGACCTTTTTTTCTTGTTCGCCATTGTAGCAGCATGGCATTCAATCCAACTCCGGCCAGTGCCGCCATCTCTGGCATGAACATCACTCGAAATCTGGCACCAGGGTTCGGGCCAACCGTGAGCAGACACATCATAATCCACACCAACAAGCAAAACAGGGCGGCCCGTTTCGCAGGATCCAATGCGGTGTGTAGGATTCCAAAGCCCATGAAGATATTGACACTAAGGATATAACTCAACGATAACATCATGGCTACGAAGACTGGCCAACTTTCGCGTATGGTGCGGCTGACAATACCTGTCAGTCCACTCTTGGCGAAAACCTGCCAAATACCGGCGCCGGTTTCTCCGGTCAAAAATTTTGACAAGAAATGCCTATTGGGATCGACCATGGTGAAGAACATCCCTTCAGCGCTCAGCAAGACGTATGTCAAAGGATGTGTCGTGACTATTTCGAGGGCTTTGCGATGTCGGGTATCCAACATTTGAGGATCGAGGGCCTCCTCGAGTTCGCCGGAAGCGCTGTCCCCAATTTCTCTCCGAATAGCTGTCTGGGATTCTGATAAAGTGATGTTCTCCGCGTTGGACCTGACCATCGCGGCGTGATAGTACAAAAGCTGGTGTGCTTGCATGGACGTCACCACAAGACGCCCCGTGAGCATATGGTTGCGGCAGATCCATGGTCCCAGAACCGCTGCATAGGACAGCAAAGTAATAACGCCGGCGGCAAGGAGACGACGTCCATTACACATCTTCCAGGTGAGAACGATCATGACTGGCAGGACAAGAAGCGGAAAATACGTAGATGCAGGCTTCGTAAGTGTTGCCAAACCGAGTCCAAGGCCGAGAAAACAAGCATCCCATAACTTCCTGCGTCCGACAAATCTAATCAGAAAGAACCAAGCAGCCAGAAAGACGGTTGCATACAAGCCTTCCGCCATTATTGTGTTTACGGCCAGAATGGAAGAAGGATCAAAGGACAGTACAGTGACTGCCCAGAGCCCACTCGTTTCCGAAAAAACAAGCCGTGTAACTCTGTATAGTAGGAGGGCCGTGAGGATGAAGAACATATGGTTAAGCAGAAGAACATTCGCATGAGAAGCGCCAAACAACCTGTACGTCAATGTCATCAAGAACGGGTAGGCCGGCATTCGCTGAAAATCCGGAATAGCTGGATTGATAATCGATTTCGAATAGGATCCGGTTTCCAACAAGTTGAGTGCAATGTTGTGGAATTCTATTGAATCCGACGTCGAGGTTCTCTCAGGCTTGTCCAATACGAAAACCCACACCAGCAACCGCAAGAGCCACCCGGCAAGAATAACAAGAACTACTATTCTTGGGATGCCAAACACCGATTACCTGCGAATGACCGCGACTTTTCCAGTTTTTGGAGCAAAGCGACTTGAGGAGCCTGAGGAAGGATAGACATGGTACAAGTAGACCCCACTGGACACATACCTGCCATTGCGATCTTTTCCATCCCACAAAACCATTTGAGTGGCGGATGTCACTTCTATGGTCCTGATAAGTTGACCCGATACAGAAAAGATCTTTATTCCGGATTGAGGCGGCATGGACGAAAAATTCAGGGAGGCATGATCACCGATTACAAATGGATTGGGAAAAACATGAACACGCGCCGCTGGATTGTTTTGTGCGATGGGATGTCTTAACACAGAGATGCCCTGGTCGTAGGTTCCCACGTAAATTTCTCCCGTGCTGTCATCACATGCGATACTGGCGATATTGTTGTCGACCAAAGGGCTGTTTTCCTTGTTGAAGTGAATCCACTCCCCATTACCGGATAACACACTAAGTCCTCCCCGTGTGCCAATCCATTTGTTGTTGAACCTGTCCACGGCAATGTCGGTAATAACCTCGCTAAGTGGTCCGTCAGGATAAGAGTACACCGGACTCAATTCGCCAAAACTGAACGTGTGAAGGCCTTTGTCTGTGCCAATCCACATGTTGCCGTCCTTGTCTTCGGCAATTGCCGTGGTATTGTTACTACTGAGGTCAGGATACTCGGAGGTGTTGAGGCGGTCCCAGGTATCTCTCTCAGCATCGTAAACCACCATGCCAATCCCACTCTCTTCATCTTCCACCGGATCGGTCGTCAACCAAATCCTGCCAAATTGATCTTCCACCATTTCACCCGGAGTTAAGCCCACTGCGCTGGAACTGTGATATGCGAAAGAAGAATTCGAAGGGTCAAACACGCTGACCGATCGGCCACGGTCGCATGGATGCTGCGTTGAGATCCAGCAATGACCACGCCTGTCTACAAACACTTCGTTGACCAGCGTTGTGCCAAGCTGGCATTCACCTTCAAGGAATGTCAAGCCGTTTGCTCCATCCAATCTCGCAAAACTCGAATCAGAAGGATCAAACGCGACGGCTCCACGACCCCAACTTCCAAGCCACACGCGTGCGTCGGCACCAACATCCACATTGTAGAAGTAGCCCCATGGAATCAATGGGACGGTCAATTTGTTGAAATTCAACCACCGTCTCGTACGAGTACTATAACCGGAGAATCCCGGCCCGGCTTGCCCCCATCCACGTGTGGAAGCCGTCCACAATATTCTCGTTTTTGAATCGTACTTCATGTTCCAGAAGAAAGTCGAGTACGGCCGATTTGAATTGTAGCGACTCCACGCTTCCTCCATTGGCTTGATTCGGATCGTGCCATTTTCATCAATTCCGATAAGCCGGTTTTCTAGTGTTGACAAAAGCAATATCGGAAAGAATGGAGATCCGTCGCTGTCTGTGAAACGGATACCCGAATCAAACCAGACGTCGCCGGATCGGCGATACAACATGGAAGAGCTGTGACAAATTACTTCGCTTCCAAACAGGGCAATTTTGTTAGAACCACTCAGCGTTCCGCTACCATAACTAACAAATGAATCCAACTGACTATTAAATAGCAAGAGCCCTCGATCGGCTGTTAGCACGAAGACGGAATCCCGGACAACTATCATGTCCAAGACACTGTGACTTCCAAGACCGCGAAATTGCCCGTACATGGTCCATGAGGATGGGACAAAGTAATTGGCTTGAGGCGCCTTCAGTATCTCCGCCGAAGTGGCACACCAAAAGAAAGTCGAGTCTGCTCCGGTCTTGAGCAGTGGCGTTTGTGGGGGCAGACTGCCCAAGGTGGTCGCTGTTCCGGAAACTGTCTCGGTTGAGATGTTAATAACCGCCATGCCTTGAGTAGCCGATACCAGAATCATATCTTCATGCTGATGCATGGCAGTGATGGTCATGCCCTTCAAGGCGGTCAGATGCTGAAAATGACCCGTTTCTGGATCGAGAATTTGAATGGTGCCGTCATAGTGGGCCACCCACACGCGATTTCGTGATGAATCCGCTATCACAGCAACCAGGTTGTTGCCAATCAGTCCTTCCGTATTGGTATACGTGATATCGGTCAGGTGGTTGGCATCCAAACGCATGAGTCCACCCGTCGTAGCCATCCACATCGTCTCATGTTCGACATCTGCGGACTTGATTGTAGAAAACGAAGTAATGGACTTCCATTCTTGGGCATGACAAGCCACCGCGAACACCCCAAGCACGCTGAACACCACAATTCTAATGATCATGAATACACTTTCCTATTACGAGAAAACAACTACGATATCTGCTTGATGAGATTGACGGTTTCGATGGCTGCCAATGCCGCATCCCACCCCTTGTTTCCATTCTTTGCCCCAGCGCGGTCCAAGGCCTCTTCCATTGACGATGTCGTGAGTATTCCAAAAAGGACAGGCACGCCCGTGGATAAAGCGACATGCGCAACACCCTTCGAAGATTCTGATGCCACAAAATCAAAATGTGAAGTTTGCCCTTTGATCACGGCTCCCACACAAATGAGCGCATCATATTTCTTCGATGAAGCCACCTTTTGTGCCACTATCGGTATTTCAAATGCGCCAGGCACTCTGATGATGTCCACTTTGCTACTGTCACCCCCATGACGGGCAATACAGTCCATCGCTCCTTCGAGCAGCCTTTCAGTTATGAAACTGTTGAATCGGCTGACGATAATGGCATATTTGTGGCCGCTTGCGTTCAGATTCCCTTCGATCACCATGGTTCACTCCTCTGTCAAAAACTCAATAATATGGCAGGTAACGCAACAAAATGGTCTCGAAACCATTCGTTCTTGAGGCGAATGCTAAGACGTAACGGTTCCATGCGGTTGCGTCTGCGTACAGTCCAACCAGCGTCTATTCCGCTCAGCACGCGATTCACAATCATGATGCCGGTCATTGTTCTTGCGTTACTCAAGTAGTCGTTGCTGAGATTACGCATCGCTCGATAAGTCACCATTCGCGGGCTCAAATGCGCAAAGTCATACCCCGTCGGGCTCGAAGGAACGGGACCCGGTTGTTCGGCGTCACTCCATCCAAGGGCGAACTGCTCGGGGTACTTGTAAATCATCTCATAGTATTGCTGTTCTCCTGAACCGAACAAATGATGAGTGGCAACGCCCTCAAGCTCGTTTTCTGCCTGGATTAGTTTTTCAAAGTCTATTCCGGGATTTCTGTACGATTTGTACTGAAGATCACGATAGCCAAGTTCACCATGGTCAAGGGAAGTCTCCTCCTCCAGATATCTCAGGTACTTGTCGATATCCCAGTTTGCTTCCGCATACTTCTTAAACTGCCTTTCCTTGGACTGTCCTTTGCTTTTGTAGGTGAAATAGAGAATCCAGGTTGTTACTTCCATCCCCAGGAATCCGATTCCCTTAAGAAGGCTTTCACGACCCTTGTTCGCATACAATTGTCCGGCACCCGGCACCAGCAGTGAAAAGCCAATTCCCTTCGCAACTGATTTTCGGACGACTCCTGAGTCATTATTCAATAGAGCTTCACGTTCAAAGGAAACACTTTGTGCATACCGTGCTTGGGCCTCAGCGCGAAAGGCTGAAGACCATCCGGAAACAATGGTCAGCACAACCAAAATGGGACGAATGCACTTCATCGACATATCTAGTTTTGGTTAAGCCTCCGGTTTTCTTCCTTTTCCTCTTTCTCCAGAATCGTGACGTTGGTCCAAGAGGAGGAGACCTTACCTGATAGCAAATCCTTGACCTTTATTTCCAATCGTGCGATGCCAGGGGGTAATTCGCTGATGTCAAAGGAGATATACTCATGTTCGGTAACCGATTTTCCTTCCTTGACCGTCACCGATGATGTGCCGGAAGCCGGCTTTGATCCAAAAATGCCAGCCATAGTAGAGAAAAAGCTCTTGTCCGAATCGATCATATGAATCGAATATGAGACTTCATACGAACTACGACCCTCGTCATTCAACGATAGATTGTAGATCTCGTAGTATATCGTCATCGGCTTTGTCTTCAGGATTCCTGCGGCGGGATTCGGCACGACGCGCAACGTCGTCTTTGGTTTTGTGAACTTGTCCTTGCTCAGAGTTTTATCCACGTACTGGGCTATTTCTATGTCACTCAAAGATAGCGTATCTGAAGGAAAGGCCTTCACGTTGACAATGAAACGATAAAGGCCCACACGATCCTTTTCATTGTTACGAATTTCAACGGTTACGTCGTATTTTCCAGGCGTCATACTCGCCTCAAGCTGATCCACAAAAAAATGACTCGACGATTCGTTTGAATTGGCGGTTATCGTATATTCACGACTGATGGTTTCTACGTCAACATAGTTCATATCCCTAACCTTCATCGTTATCTTCAGATCAGATGTGAATCTGTCTGGAATCTCCGTTGCCGGCATAAAGACCAACTCACTGAATGGCACAGTCCAATAGAACTCAATTCTGGGAGGCATGGCACCTTGCGAAAAAGAAGCAAAATTGCAGTTCATTGGAAGGTGTGGGGCCCCCAGGTCAAACACGTATCGTTGGTTTGTGGCGTAGGCCTTCTGCGAAAGAAAATCTTGCCTGTATTCATTGGTTTGCATGAATTGAGAACTCACCTTTGCACGTTGCGATATTGCAAGGTCTTGGGAAACCTCATCTCCGAATCCAAGTCCCGAATTCGCTCGAGCTTCTGAAATATCACGTTGGGAACGTATCTTCATGGCCAGATTTGCATAGTACGGATGATATGCTGACCTTTCTTCAATCAGCGAAACAGCGTCGGACAATGTCCCTCCCTGTTCAACGGCCTCAAGGAGGGAACGTAATTCATATGTTCCACTCATATTCACAAAATCAAAGAAAACAGCCTGCCCTGCCGAAGGATAGAACCAAGTCTCAGTTTCTTTGACATTTGCGCCAACCCTTCCAAAACAAACCTGGTCCGGCTTGCCTAACCTTACGTAGATTCGTCCTCTATCATCATACCAAGGACTCACTGCCCTACCGTATGCCGATCTCGCGAAAGCCAGCCTCTTTAGATGCTCAACAAGGCGCTCATTCACTTGATCAATTGGATTGGGGTCCCTTCTTTTCCAGAAAATCCGCAGAAACGCCAGTCTTTCATCGTTGGTGGAAAGTTCTTTCCAAGCTTGGATCTCATCTTTTGTTGCGATGTCCTTCACGTCTTCGAACAGTCCATGTATGTTACTTGTTGAGGAAATACCATTTAGGCCGCCATAATACGCCTCTGTAGCTTCCGTGGCTTTACCCATTTGAACAAACAATTGTGACATTTCAATCATGGGCCAAGTGTCCGTCATATCTTCAAGCACACCCTGCTTATAGGCATCGATTGCCAGATCCGTCTCGCCGTTGTCGGCAAAGGCCGCGCCGAGCAAAATGAGAACATTCTTGTGGCCACAACAGCTGTATGATGGATTTTCGGAAACCACTTCTTTAAGTCTTGATATTGCATCATTCGGCCTCTTCTGGAAGCTGAACATAATTCCTTCCAGATACTTCGTCTGGACGTCAATTCCGAAAAGAGTCTTCGCCCGTTCCAGGTAATTCTGAGCTTTGTCCAATTCATCCCCAAATAATCTGGACATAGCACGAATTGGCTTGGAATGGCTTTCGAACGATCTGAGTTCCGCTGCTGCCTGCGTCTTATAGTATTCCGACGAATCGACAAACACTTGCGACTGAACGTCCAGAGAACACAGCATGGAGCAGAACAAAATGAGCATGAAATGATTCTTCATAGCGTTCCCTTCAACCGTGCAATATATTTTCCTGTGCACATAAATGCAACAATGTTCTTGCGTTTTCACGTTCGGAAGCCTATCTTGAAAGATCAATAGTAGCAACTAGCATGACATGTGGAGAAAGCAAATGAACTTAGGAATGCCGGAAATTATCGTTATCTGCATCGCAGTTCTGGTTCTATTTGGAGCCAAGAAAATTCCCGAATTTGCGCAAGGCCTGGGCAAGGGAATACGGGAGTTCAAACGGGCGATGAATTCGACAGAAGAAGAAATCAAGAAAGGCATCAGCGAAAGTCCCGAAAAGAAGTCGTAGTGAGTTGATTTTCTAACGAAATTGCCGGTGATTTAATCCCGATTTATGATCGGGATTTTTTTGTTTCGATATTGGAGATTTGTAGTGACGAAATCGTTCAAGACCTTGCATGATGAACTCATGACCAACCAAACGAGTTGTGAGAGTATCGTGCGTGATTACTTGTCGACAATCGACGTCAAGTGCAAACTAAATGCTATGATAACAGTCGAAGATGCGGAGTCGTTGATAGGAAAAGCGCAGAGAATTGACTCGAAGGTGGCCTCAGGACATGCAGGTCCACTTGCCGGAATGGTAGTGGCCGTCAAAGACGCCATCGTGGTCAAGAACATGCGGCACACCGCCGGTTCCAGGATTCTTTCCAGTTACACGTCGCCCTATTCGGCCACGGTAATAGAAAGGCTGGAATCCTCAGATGCCATCATCATCGGCAAAGCGAATATGGATGAATTCGCCATGGGTTCGTCGAATGAAAATTCAGCGTATGGTCCTGTGCAGCATCCCTTAGATCCAACCAGAGTTCCAGGTGGTTCCAGTGGGGGCAGTGCTGTCGCGGTGGCCGCTGGCATGGCTACCACGGCTCTGGGTTCGGAAACGGGCGGTTCGGTAAGGCTTCCAGCAAGTTTTTGCGGAGTCGTCGGATTGAAACCTACTTATGGCCGCGTATCCCGCTTTGGACTCACTGCTTTCGCGTCCTCCTTTGACCAGATTGGACCGATCGCCAATACGGTCGCTGATGTAGCCATTGTGACAGAACATATCGCAGGCCATGATCCCCGAGACGCAACCACCTCAATGGTACCGGTCGATGATTACGAAAAGATGATTGGTCATGGCGTCAAGGGCCTGAGAATTGGCGTTCCACATGAGTATTTTGGCGATGGGATGGACCCAGCTGTCCGGGATCGCATGGAGGAAATGGTCAACAAACTATCTAGAGAAGGGGCTCTTGTTGAGGATGTGTCCTTGCCGCACACCGAATACGGTGTGGCCACTTACTACATTCTTATCACTGCCGAAGCCTCCTCTAATCTGGCTCGCTACGATGGTGTACGCTATTCACATCGTTCGAATCGAAATGAAACCACGCGAGACGTTTTTGTGAACAGCCGTTCCGAGGGATTTGGACCGGAAGTGAAACGGCGAATTATGCTTGGCACGTATGTCTTGAGCGCCGGCTATTATGATGCGTATTACAGGAAGGCTCAGCAAGTCCGGACCCTCATCAAGAAGGACTTCACCGACGTTTTTAGCCGAGGTTTCGATGTGTTGCTCGCCCCAACGTCACCAACAGTAGCTTTTCGCCTCGGTGAAAAACTGGACGACCCTCTGGCCATGTACTTGTCGGACATTTACACGGTCAACACTAATATCGCTGGCCTCCCCGCACTTAGTGTTCCTTGTGGCTTCGATCCGCAGGGCCTTCCTATCGGCATTCAGGTGATCGGGCCTGAATTTGGCGAGTCGATCTGTTTCAGGACAGGAGCGGCTATCGAGACTCTTAGCCAGTAGTATGATCGGCGATATCAAAGCAATTTTCAGAAACGATCCGGCATGCAAGAATATCGAATTCATGCTGTATCCCAGTCTCCACGCATTCTGGTTCACCGATATCTGACCCATCCGTTGTTTCGGATTGGAATACCGTTTTTGCCGCGTCTGCTCTCACAGTTCATGAGATTCTTCACGGCCATGGAAATACATCCTGGTGCAAGGATCGGCAGGAACTTCTTCTGTGACCACGGGTTTGGCGTTGTCATTGGAGAGACGGCAGAGATCGGCGAAAATTGCGTCATGTTTCATGGAGTCACGCTCGGCGGCACCGGCAAGCACCGGGGAAAACGGCACCCGACCGTTGGAGATAACGTCTTCATCGGAGCGCACGCAACGATTCTTGGTCCGGTCTGGATCGGCAATGGAAGCAGGATAGGTGCAGAAGCCGTTGTTATCAATCGTGATGTGCCTTCCGACTGTACGGTTGTTGGCGCCCCGGCCATGATTGTGAAGAAAGCCGGACAGACAGTCCGAATGGCGCTCCCTGTTTCGTCTAACCACGATTCCTTGAGTGAAAAGCACTGATTTTCACGGTGTGTGGGGTCAACCTTTAGAGGTCAGGTTGCATTGACGATTATTCCATCACAGGCAATACCGTTGTTACATGTTAATACAACTCCACATGAGCCGCACGAGCTATTCGGCATGTTTTGTGATCCAGAAACGCAAAAGTTGTGACGCCCGTCACAAATCTGCGTGCAGATATGGAATTCCATTGATGGCACGTCCCTTGCAAAATACAGGTCCGAAAGGAGTCCTGTATGAGAAACCACAAAGAGTGCCCGAGCCGAAAAATCCTCGTTGTGGAAGACGACGAGCACGTGAGAGATGTTACGCGGAGAATTCTGAAAATGAAAGGCTACGATGTAACTACGGCATCCAATGGAGATCTTGCACTGCAGGAACTCGACAAGGATATTTTTGATATCATAGTCACCGATTTGATGATGCCGGTCATTGATGGTGTTGAGCTTATCAGAGTCCTGAGAAACGAACGGAAATCAAACATCCCAATCATCGTCATGACAGGTTCCGGAATGGATCGCATTGATGCATTGACTTTTTCGGGATTGAGTTCAGTAACCAAACCATACGAAATGGAAGATCTGTTGGCTGTCGTAGCACGCGCGCATAGGGACTAACCTATCTTTGCAATAGTATGACGTCGTCCTTGTCCCCATCTTTCTCCGTAAGGCGGACTCTGACGGTTTCGCCTGGCTTAGTGCTAATGACAGAACCGACGTAATCCGGATGGATGGGCAATTCGCGATGCCCGCGATCTACAAGAACGGCCAGTTGTATGCGCGATGGCCTACCAAAGTCCATAATCTCATCCAGTGCAGCCCGAACGGATCGTCCTGTGAACAAAACGTCATCGACCAAAACGATATTCTTGTCAGTCAAGTCGAATGGAATGGTGGTGCTCTGTACTACAGGCTGGCGCAGTCGTGCCCTCGTGTCATCGCGGTAAAAACTCACATCCAAAAAACCTATCGGCAGTTCAACATGATCGATATCCCGAATGATAGCTTGCAGCCTTTTTGCCAGATATTCGCCTCTTGTTCTGATCCCTATCAATGCCAGGTTCATCGTTCCGTGGTTCTTTTCGATAATCTCATGCGCGATTCGTACCAGAACTCTTTGAACGTCACCGGCAGTCATTATTTCTGATATGCTTTCCAATGGAGTGTTTTTCATGATCTTAACTCGTAAGTTGATCGTAAGCCTGCTGATATTTAAGCGCTGTCTTTTCAATAACTTCCGCTGGAAGGAATGGGGCTGGTGGTCTCTTGTCCCAACCGGATGCCGTCAGGAAGTCCCGCAGGAACTGCTTGTCATAACTGACCTGACTTCTTCCAGGTTCGTATTGGATAGCGGGCCAGAATCTCGATGAATCAGGCGTCAAGAGTTCGTCTATTAGAAGGAGTTCTCCATTCAGGATGCCGAATTCCATTTTTGTATCTGCAATGATGATTCCACGTTGCAAAGCATATTCATGGGCGAAAGTGTAAACCTGAATAGCCGCTTCCCTGACTTTGCTGGCCACATTTGGTCCGACGAGTGCCTCAACCTCCTCAAAAGTGATATTCTGATCATGCCCCATCTCTGCCTTTGTCGATGGCGAAAAAAGTGGACTCGATAGGCGTTGAGACTCCTTCAACCCTGGTGGCAGCTTAATACCGCAGACGGCACCCGACTTCTGATACTCGTACCACGCCGAACCCGCCATGTATCCTCGGACAATGCACTCTATCGGAAGAGCGTGGGACTTTCGCACCATCATGCTCCTGCCCCTCAGCATTTCGGTGAATGGTCCGCAGGCTTCCGGAAATCTTTCAACATCCGACGAAATAAGATGATTCTGGATGATATGTCTGGTTTTGTCAAACCAAAATGATGATATCGAGTTAAGTATTTGTCCCTTGGATGGGACCGGATTTGGCATAATCACATCAAAAGCCGAAATCCTGTCAGTGGCAACGACCAGCAACGAGTTTCCAAAATCGTATACATCCCTAACTTTTCCGCGCTTAAAAATGGGCAGGCTACCCAAGTCTGATTTAGAAATTACATTCATAGACAATCACTAAGAACATTAATACAATAATATATATCACTACCGACCATGGCAATGCTTGAATTTTTTCCCACTTCCACATGGACAGGGATCGTTGCGTCCAATCTTCTGTTCGGCTTTGATCGGGGTGCTGTGAGCCTGCGGAGCACGCTCAGAGGGCTCTGCTCCCGCGTAACCCATTCCGTCGGAAGAGGCATGCGTCGTTCGAAGGGCTTTGGCCTTCTTGATCATCTGCTTCTCCATCTCTGCCACGGGTTCCGCTCTAAAAACAAACTCAACAATCTCAGTCGTGATCCGATCCAACAGTTGCATGAACATGTCGAATCCTTCACGTTTGTACTCAATCAGTGGGTCTTTTTGACCGTAGCCTCTGAGATGGATTCCTTCTTTGAATTCCTCCATTTCTCGGAGGTGTTCCTTCCATCGCTCGTCAATCGTTTTTAAGATCGCGATTCTCTCAATTCGACGCATGTTTTCGGAAGTCCAGACCGTTTCTCTTTCTCCATATCTCTGCAACATGGCCTCACGTAGCTTGTCGGTCAGATTATCAAGAGAATAGGAGAAGATATCAGTCTGCGGAAGCTGGATGCCACAAGTCCTTATAAGTAGTTCGGTCAGGCCTGTCGTATCCCATTCTTCCGGGTGAGTTTGACCCAAGGTGTATTTCTCTTTCAACATCTCCATGAACTCTTCCAGCACCTCCAGAAACTCTGTTTGGATATTCTCATTCAAGAGAGCGCGTCGACGTCTTGAATAGATGATCTCACGTTGCTGGTTCATGACATCGTCGTACTCGAGCAAGCGTTTGCGAATACCAAAGTTGCGAAGTTCTACCTTTTTCTGGGCTCTTTCGACGGCCTTGGTTATCCACCGATGAGAAATGACTTCGCCGTCCTTGGCGCCCAACCTATCCATAATCCTTGCGATTCTATCTGACCCAAAAAGCCTCATGAGGTCATCTTCCAACGAAATGAAGAAGATCGAAGCTCCAGGATCTCCCTGACGTCCCGACCTGCCCCTTAATTGGAGGTCTATGCGCCTCGACTCATGGCGTTCAGTCCCTATGATAAGGAGACCTCCGACATCCGTTATGGCTTTTCCAAGCTTGATATCCGTCCCACGACCAGCCATATTCGTGGCTATGGTCACAGATCCGTTTTGGCCGGCCTTGGCCACTATTTCAGCCTCACGTTGATGCTGTTTGGCATTCAAGACCTCATGACGGACTCCCCTTCTTGACAACATGCGGCTTAGTGTTTCTGATACTTCAACCGATGTCGTGCCAACCAGAACGGGTCGCCCCTTTTTGTGATTCTCCTCAATTAGATCTATGAGCGCGTTATATTTCTCACGCTTTGTTCTATAGATTTGGTCTTCGTAATCCTGCCTGACAATGGGCCTGTTTGTGGGAATGACCGTACAATCGAGTTTGTAGATTTCATAGAACTCTGTGGCCTCCGTAACGGCAGTTCCCGTCATGCCGGCCAATTTTGAATACAGCCTGAAGTAGTTTTGCAGCGTAATCGTCGCAAGGGTTTGGGTGTCACGTTCCACTTTGACACCCTCTTTTGCCTCTATGGCCTGATGAAGTCCATCGCTGTAACGCCGTCCGGACAATATTCTGCCTGTGAATTCGTCAACGATCTGCACTTTCGCATCCTGCACGACGTATTCGACGTCTTTTTCGTATAAAGAATAAGCTGTAAGAAGTTTTTCAATACTGTGAATTCGGTCACTACGCTCAGCGAATAGTTTACCCAGCTCATCCTTCTTGACGACCTTGTCGTGGTCCGTGTAGTCAGAATTCGTGTCGATTTTGATTATTTCGTCAGACAGATCAGGAATCACGAAATTCTCAGGGGCCGTTGGGGAAAGGAATTGCCGGCCTTTTTCGGTCAGATCGATCGAGTGATTCTTTTCGTCAATGACAAAATATAGTTCTTCGTCAATCTCGTGAATCTTTTTGTCTCGCAGATATGCGTTTTCAGTTTCCTGAATAAGCCGAGCCACACCTTCTTCTTTCAAAGCCTTCATCAGACGTTTGTTCTTCGGGGCCCCTCGTGTGCTCATAAGGAACAATCGTCCGGCCTCTCCTTCTTTGCCGTCTTGCAGGACCTTTTCGGCGTCCGCGACCAATTGACTTACCAAACGTCCCTGGTGGTCAACCAATCGGCGGACCAAAGGGTTCATCTCATCATACTTCTGATCGGTGGGTGCATCAACGGAACCGCTGATGATTAACGGCGTTCTAGCTTCATCAATAAGAACAGAATCCACCTCATCCACGATCGCGTAATTATGCCCCCTCACCTGCACGACATCCTCCGGAGAAACCGCCATGTTATCTCTCAAATAGTCAAAACCAAATTCATTATTGGTTCCATACGTAATGTCCGCATTGTACGCATCTCTGCGTTGCGACGGGTTCATCGGGTTAAGAATAACGCCAACGGTGAGGCCCAAGAACTCATAGATTTTGCCCATCCATTCTTTGTCTCGTTGCGCCAGGTAGTCATTCACGGTCACCAAATGGACGCCGCGTCCAGCCAGGGCATTGAGGTAAACCGGGGCGACCGCCACAAGTGTTTTGCCCTCACCGGTGGCCATTTCCGATATCTTGCCCTCATGAAGGACAATGCCGCCAACCAGTTGAACATCGTATGGCACCATATCCCAAGTGACTTCTCTGCCGCACACTTCGTACTTGGAGCCAATCATTCTCTTGCAGGCAAGTTTCACACAAGCAAAGGCTTCAGGAAGGATGTCGTCCAAAACCGCATTCTCAACCTCGCGTAAGCGCTTTTCAGCGGCTTTGAGGTCGTCAATCAGGGCCTTGGCCTTGTTATGATCGCGATTTGACCGTATGGCGTCCCTGAGTTGTTGAACGGACAGAGTCTCTTCCAGAGTTTGTTCCTTGATCCTGCGCTTGAATTCCTCTGTCTTTGCCCGAAGATCTGCATCAGACAACAATGCCAACAGATCATAATGCCTGTTAATCTCGGCAACCAACGGTTGGATTCTCTGGATGTCTCGCTTGTGCTTGTCTCCAAAGACCATTCTCAAAATGCTGGAAATCATTGTTCTTACATACTCCTTGTGTAATTCGCCATCTTCGAGTCACCTTCCTCGCAGCAATCGTTCTGCCAAGAACAATGGCAATCCGGCTTGTCTAATTTTCTCTGCCGTTGTTTGAACATCATATTCGGCCCGAACGGACCGATAAGTCCAAGCCTCTGAGTCAAATACTCCGAAACTGAGCCGAGGGTCTCCATCGCGAGGTTGTCCAACACTTCCCACATTGATGATATGTTTGTGATCTCTGGCCAGGACAGGACCGGCCTGCTCATGAGATGTCGAAAAATGGACAGGAATGTGCGTGTGACCGATGAAACAAACCGAAGAGTCCATTCTTCCAAATCCTTCCGCCGCATCTTCTTCATCGAAAACATAATGCCAGGATTCAGGTTCCGCCGGTGTTGAATGCACAAACAAGACATCATCCATCGTCAGAGCCAAAGGCAGTCCCGCCAGATATTCCATATTGTTGGGCTGCAATCGCTCCCGGGTCCATGAAACGGCCATCCTGGCGATGTCATTGAATTTTTCAGTCGCCTCAACATCGAAAACTGCATGGTCATGATTGCCCATCACGACATGGTCGGACGCTGAACGGATCATGCTAACACATTCATCTGGGTTAGGGCCATATCCAACGATATCGCCCAAACAAACAATCTGGTCACACCGAAGATCTTCGGTGATTTCAATCGCCCGCTTAAGCGCCTCCAGATTGCCGTGTATGTCCGAAATAATAGATACTAACATCATGAATGCCGCCTTTTGCATGAAAGACGGCACCTAAGTTACGGGATCACGTATTTGGAATCAAGCGATATGAGGATATCAGGCATGGTCCTCAGGCGCTAGCTGCGAAACCGGCAACTCTTTACCCCCATTGTCGTGGTGGTTTGGAAGAGACCTTTCACCAAGAATAAGCTCAATCTGCTTCTTGTCCAGAACTTCTTTTTCCAGCAACTGGCGCGCCAAGGCTTCAAGTTTGTCGCGCTTGCTCCGTAGAAGGTCTTTGGTCCTTTGATATGCCGTGTCTATGATGGACTTTACTTCGGCATCGATGAGTCGGGCCGTCGTCTCGCTGTAGGTCTTCATCTGAACCCCACCCAAGAATGACTCACGACCATTTTCTGTAAAAGCCATCTGACCAAGTTTTTCGCTCATACCATACATCGTGACCATCCGATGGGCAATCTCGTATACTCTCTCCAGATCATTGGATGCGCCCGTAGAGATAGAGTTAAAGACGATTTCTTCCGCTGCTCTCCCACCCAACAAGCTGCACAACTTTTCCATCAGTTCTTCTCGAGACAACAGATATCGGTCTTCCAGCGGTGTCTGTAAGGTATATCCCAACGCTCCAATGCCTCGGGGAACAATAGAAACTTTGTGAACGGGATCAGCATTTTCAAGGTAGTGACCTACAACCGCGTGACCGGATTCGTGATACGCGACAATGTTTTTCTCTTTTGGACTAATGAGTTTGTTTTTCTTCTCCAGTCCTCCGATGACTCGTTCAATTGCTTCCTGAAAGTCTTCCATACCTATGCGATCCTTCTCCTTGCGCGAGGCCAGCAACGATGCCTCATTGCATACGTTGGCGATCTCTGCGCCGGCAAATCCCGGGGTTTGGGCCGCAAGCGATTTCAGATCTAAATCCGCCGCGAGGGGCATGCCTTTGGTGTGGACTCGAAATATGTCTACCCGCGCGTTGAGATCCGGCCGATCCAGCACGACTTGTCGGTCAAAACGGCCCGGTCGGAGCAGCGCGACATCCAAGATATCCGGCCTGTTGGTAGCGCCAATGATGATGACACCCTTGTCGGTGTTGAAGCCGTCCATTTCGACGAGAAGTTGATTGAGGGTGTTTTCGCGTTCATCATGTCCTCCTACCACAAAACCCTTCGCACGGCTCCGCCCGACGGCGTCAATTTCATCAATAAAAATGATGCATGGCGCTTTTGACTTGGCTTCTGCGAATAGATCTCTGACTCTGGAAGCCCCGACGCCCACAAACATCTCAACGAAATCTGATCCACTCAGACTGAAAAAGGGTACGTTTGCCTCTCCTGCGATCGCCTTGGCCAACAATGTCTTTCCGGTCCCAGGAGGACCAACCAAGAGAACCCCCTTGGGCAGTTTGGCACCCAACTTTGTGTACTTCTTCGGACTCTTTAGAAAATCGACGAGTTCCCGAACTTCTTCGATAACCTCCTCCACGCCAGCCACATCTTGGAAAGTCACACGACTTTTGCTGTCTTCGGCATAAATTTTCGCCTTGTTCTTCCCGATATTCATCACGTTGCCGGCTCCACCCATCCGTCGAAAGATGAAACCCCACAAGATGAACAGAATCAGGAAAGGAAAGAGCAAATATGTCAGTATGTTCTCCAGCCAATTGTTTTCAATCACGCCCTTGTAATTGACGCCGGACTTCTGGAGATCCTCGACAAGTTTGTCGTCCGCCAGCGCCACCACGACGAAGGCCTGTCTTAGATCACGTTTGAATCGACTTCCAAACAGACTTCCCCACCTGTCCTCCGCATCCGAATTAACCGGCCTTTCGCCCTCCATTGTCTCCGGGACCTTCAAGCTGTCCGGAAGCTTGAAACGGCCCACGATGCGGTCGCCCGTGATCTGCACTTCGTCGATCTGGCCAGCCGACAATTGGTCACGGAATTCTTTGTACGATATCTCAACATCCTGGCCACCAGAAAAGAGGATCGGATTAAGCAGTACAAACAGCAACAATAATCCAATGATGATTGGAATCTGCAGGTTCTTTTTGTTCATTTCATGTTTTCCTTTGGCCACAGGGCCGGTTCAATTCCGCTCGAGATCATCTGTTCTTGAGTTGTTTACGTTTGCCGGGCCTTGTGCCCCCCTTCTTCGAAGAAACAACTGCGGATTTGATCACTTCTGACACTTCCTTGACCAGAGTGAACGTCATCTCATCACGGATTTGTTTTGGTACCTCGTCCAGGTCTTTTTCATTCTTGTCAGGAAGGATCACCATTCGAACACCTGCACGGTGGGCCGCAAGAATCTTTTCCTTCACTCCGCCAATCGGTAACACGGCGCCCCGCAAAGTAATTTCTCCGGTCATAGCCATGTCGTTTCGTACTACTTGATTGGTCAGAAGGGAGTAAATGGCCGTAAACATCGTTATTCCCGCGGACGGTCCGTCTTTTGGGATAGCCCCGGCAGGCACGTGGATATGTAAATCAACTTTGTCAAAATCTTCATCAATACCCAATTCATCAGCCTGGGCGCGGATTTGGCTGAGGGCAGCCACCGCCGATTCCTTCATGACTTCTCCAAGCTGACCGGTCAGCGTCAGGTTGCCTTTTCCTTTCATCTTTGTGGCCTCAATAAACAGAATATCGCCTCCGGCCGGAGTCCATGCCAATCCTGTGCAAATGCCGGGTTTGTTTATCCTGACCAGCGCATCCGAAAAGAACTTGATCTTTCCAAGATATTTGTAAATGCTCTTTTTGTCGATGACCGTTGGGGTCTTCTTTCCTTCAGCGACCTCCCTTGCAACTGCCCGGCAAATGGCGGCAATTTCCCGCTCGAGATTACGCAAGCCCGCCTCACGCGTGTATTCATGAATCACGCAACGAATCGCATCCCGGTCGAATTTTATCTTGTCGGGTTTGAGTCCATGCTCGGCAATTTGTTTTGGTATGATGAATTTCTGTGAAATATGGAGTTTCTCCTCTTCCGTGTAACCGGGGATTTCAATCACCTCCATGCGGTCCTTCAACGCTGGAATGATCGGATCAGCCAAGTTCGCTGTTGCAATGAAAAGGACCTTGGACAAGTCAAACGTTACTTCCAGATAATGGTCACTGAACGAATTGTTCTGCTCAGGATCAAGAACCTCCAGCAGGGCACTCGATGGATCGCCCCTGAAGTCCATTCCCACTTTGTCGATCTCATCCAACATGAATACAGGGTTTACCGATCCTGCTTTCCGTATTCCCTGAATGATTCGACCGGGTAACGCACCGATGTAGGTTCGACGGTGTCCCCGGATTTCGGCTTCGTCCCGGATGCCGCCCAAGGACATTCTCACAAATTTTCGGCCAAGGGCGTTCGCAATCGAACGGCCCAGCGAGGTCTTTCCAACGCCAGGAGGGCCAACAAAACACAAAATGGGACCCCGCATGTCATTCTTCAACTTGCGAACGGACAGATACTCGAGAATGCGCTTTTTCACTTTGTCCAGTCCATAGTGGTCAGAATCCAGGCGTTTGCCGGCTTCTTCGATGACCATGTTGTCTTCCGTAAAAACATTCCACGGTACTTCGATCAGCCAATCCAGGTATGTTCTAGATACAGTGTATTCTGCCGCCATTGGAGACATTCTGGCCAGCCTATCCAACTCCTTGCGCGCCACATCATGAACGTCCTTTGGCATCTGAGCTTTTTCAATCTTTTCTTTTAGTTCCGCAATTTCAGGATTGCTGGACTCCGTTTCACCCAATTCCTTCTGAATAGCCTTGAGTTGTTCGCGAAGGAAATATTCCCGTTGTGTTCGGCTGATCTCGTCCTGAACGTCCGATTGTATCTTGTTGCCAAGTTCCAACGTTTGAAGGACTCGGTTGAGCGTCAGGTGTGCTTGTTCCAACCGTTCCTTGACGTCCAATATCTCCAGCACCGCCTGTTTTTCTTCCGTTGAAATATTCAAGGCGGAAATGGACGCGTCGGCCGCGCGACTGGGCTGCTGGATATTCAAAATCATCGAACTCTGTTCGGCGGTGATATACGGCGCCAAACCCGCCATCTTCTGAAAAATATTCTTTATGTTGATGATAAGCGCTTCAATTTCTATATCCTTTGGGTCTGGCAGGATCTCCGTCAGCTCATCGATCCGAGCCATCCAGTATGGGTCGGCCTGGGTAAATTCCTTGAGTCGAATTCGTTGAACCCCCTGCACAATGACACTTTTGCTGCCATCCGGCATGTCAAATACCCGCATGATGGTGGCGGCAACACCATACGAATACATGTCGTCCTGAGAAGGATTCTCGACATTACTGTCACGCTGGGCGACCACACCCACCAGGCGGTTCACGTCAGAGTGATCGGCAACAAGTTTTAGCGTTTTGTCCCTCCCGATGGACAACGGCATGATCTGTTGCGGAAATAAAACCGTATTTCGCAATGGAATAATGGGGAGGATCTCCGGCAATTGCGTCTTTCTTGTTTTCTTTTCGCGCGAAGGTACCACAGAAGCATCGGATTTGGTCATAGCGGGAAGTCTTCTCCTCCGTAAGTAGTAGACACCGGAACATCAACAGAACAAAGTTGATGCTCCGGTGTCATCATTGGATTCATATGAAGCTTTGATTACTGATTAGGAATCGTGAAGGCTATGAACATCGAACTGCCTCTCCGATTGATCAGAAACAGGGCGGTGTCGCCTTTGTTGACCGAAGCGATTCCTTCCGAATAATCCTTCAGGTTCCTTACCTCCTTCTTCCCGATTCGTTTGATGACATCACCATCGCGAAGTCCCGCCCGGTACGCTGGCCCAGCCTGGTCGACCTCGGTTACGACAACGCCTTTCTCATCCGCCGAAAAGCCGTACTTATTCGCCAGATCCGATGTGATACCGGCAACGCGAATCCCCACAAGTTCGGAACTTTTCTTGGCGGATGCCTCTTCCTTTACGACAGTCTGTTCGTCGGGAGCTTCAGCCAGCGTCACCGTCACCTCTTTTTCCGTCCCCTCTCGGATGATCTTGAGCTGAACGGTCGATCCGGGAGCTTTCCGAACGACAGCCTTTCGGATCCCGCTACCGCCATCAACCGCCTTGCCATCCACTTCAATGATAACGTCTCCTTGTTTCAGGTTGGCTTTCTCAGCCGGACTGTCTTTCACGACATCCGTGATAACAGCGCCTTTCGCCGATTTGAGTTTCAATGCCTTCGCCATCTCCTCATCGACATCCTGCATGGCTATACCGACATATCCTCTGACGACTTTGCCGGTCTTGATGATCTGATCCATGACCGAACGCGCCGTATTGGCCGGTATTGCAAAACCAATTCCTTCATATCCTCCGCTCTTGGAAAGAATGGCCGTATTGATACCGAGCAATTCCCCGTTCATATTCACCAGTGCGCCGCCGCTGTTACCCGGATTAATGGCTGCGTCTGTTTGCAGGAAGTCTACGTCGGTATCCAAACCAACCGACGATCGGGCGATTCCAGAGACAATACCCGCCGTAACGGTCTGACTGAGATTCTTGCTGAATGGGTTGCCGATGGCAATGGCCCACTGACCAACTTTGATCTGATCTGAATTCGAAATTTTGGCGGCAGGAAGTCCCCTGTCATCAATTTTCAGTACGGCAAGATCCGTTCGTGAATCCGCACCGACGATCTTAGCCTCATAAGCTTTTCCCGTGGATAACGTGACAGTCACTTTGTCTGCTTTTTCGACGACATGGTTGTTCGTGAGAACATATCCATCGTCTGTGACAATTACGCCCGATCCCAAGCCCTGAAGTTTCTGCTCCTGACGCGGCTGAGAACGCGGTTGTCCAAAGAAACGACGGAACATGTCGTCGCCACCAAAAAAATCGTCAAAGGGGCTCGAAAATGGTGACATCGTGTTGACAAACACTTTCTTCTCAGTTTCAACAGTCACGACGCTGGGCGTTACATATTCGGCAACCGCAGAAAAACCCTCGCTGAATTCGCGAATACCAGCCATTTTCTCTTCCAGCCTGGCGCGGCCATCCTCGATGGAACTGGCGTTGCCTTTGTAAATCCAATCCATATTTGCCGTAAGAATGATGCCGGTCATCACCCCGATCAGAAGCAACGCCAACCCAAGCATCCACCGAAAAGATTTCGTTGTGTACATCTTATAAACCTCCGTTGTACCGTTTGACTCCACAGACAATTGACTGTGTTGGTCATACGCATCTGGAATATTTTTGTTATTTTGTGCTTGTAAGATTTTCGTCAATTTCCTCCGTCTTGTCTCAGCGTTTCACCGGACTTCTCCAAAAACTCTCTTTGTCTCCTGTTCAGGCCCTTGGGGATATCGATGTAAATTGTGACAAACATATTCCCGAATTTCTCTAAGGATTTCAAATCCAATCCAACCAAATCGTAAGACCGTTCCGTGCTGTGTTCCAGTGAATGCCGCCTTGATCTCCTCCGAAGAAGCGATTTCGGAGGCGCCAAGTATCTTCGTAGTAGACCTTCAACGTCCTGCTTTTATTACAATAGTGTCACGATATCTGCCGAATATTCGCGGAGCCTACGAACCCTTTCTTCGGTCGATGGATGCGTGCGAAACAAACTCACGAAGTTCTTTCCACTTAGAGGACTGACGATGAAAAGGTGCGCCGAGGCCCGGTTGGCATCCATCGGAAGTCTCATGTTCCGGTCCTCCAGTTTGATCAGGGCGTTGGCCAGTTCAACCGGCTTGCCGGAGATTTCCGATCCGATCCGATCAGCCAGGAATTCCCTCGACCTTGAAATCGCCAATTGAATAAGCGTGGCCATGACAGGCGCCAGAACGGCCATCAGCAGGGCCGAGATTATTCCGCCGTGCTCGCCGTCGTCATCTTCACTATGCCTTCCGAACCCTCCAAAAATGGCAGCCCACTGGGCCATATGCGCCATATAGGCGATCGCTCCCGCAATAGTCGCCACGACACTACTGATCAGTATGTCACGATTCTTGATGTGAGCCAACTCATGTCCTATTACCCCCTCCAGTTCACCAGTGCTCAAAGACCCCAAAAGGCCTTCCGTCACGGCCACAGCGGCGTGGTCGGGATTTCGCCCGGTGGCAAAGGCATTCGGGGTCTCCCCGGGAATGATATAGACCTTGGGCATTGGCAATCCTGCACGAAGGGCCAGCCGATTGACCATGCCATGGAGCATGGGATTCGAATTATAGTCGATCTCACGGGCTCCGTACATTTTCAACACAATTTTGTCACTGAACCAGTAACCGAGGAAATTCATCAAACCGGCCATGACCAATGCCACCAATGCCCCTGACTTTCCTCCAATCACGTTTCCAATCACCACCAAAAGAACCGTCAGAACGGTCAGAAAGAACACGGTCTTGACAGTGTTTGCTGCTTTCATATACTAAAATATCCTTTCCTCACTTGCTGGAGTCCTTTTTAGTATCCGTCGATTTTTTGGGGTCGGAGCCATGGCCGGGTTTCCTGTAATCGGTCACATAGAATCCGGAGCCCTTGAACATCAATCCCGATCCTCCACCAATCTGCCGCGATGTCTCCTGGCCACATTCTGGGCACTTAGTCAGAGGTTGATCGTTGATGGACTGGAACTGTTCAACAAAATGCCCATTCACGCATTTATATTCATACGTTGGCATGAGAGTTTGTCCTTGCTATTTTTTGTCCTTGTCATCCACCACTTCGTAATCCGCTTCTTCAACTTTCTGGGTTTTTTCAGTACCGGCCTCTGTCTGACTGCCCGCCTGTTCTGTTGAGGCTCCGTGTTGGTACATTTTCGTCGACACTTCACTCCAGATCTTGTTCAGAGATTCGGATGCCATCTTCATCACATCCAGATTGTCAGAGGATATTCCATCTCGCAGTTTCTGCAATTCAGACTCGAGTTTGTTTCTGGAGTCCGAGTCCATCTTGTCGCCGAATTCCTTGATATTCTTTTCTGTTTGATACGCAAGATTCTCCGAAGCATTTTTCACCTCGATCCGCTCTTTTCGACGACGATCCTCATCCGCATGTTCCTGAGCCTGTTTGACCATCCGCTCAATTTCTTCGTTGCCGAGCCCCGAACTCGACTCAATTCGTATCGTCTGCTCCTTGTTAGTCGCTTTGTCTTTGGCCGTCACATGGAGAATGCCGTTGGCATCGATGTCAAAAGTGACCTCAATTTGAGGAATACCACGCGGAGCCGGTGGAATTCCCACAAGTTCGAATCTTCCTATTTCCCGGTTGTCAGCAAACATCGGACGCTCCCCTTGTCCAACCCGTATCGTAACGGCTGTCTGACTGTCGGCCGCCGTTGAGAATATCTCACTCTTCTTCGTTGGAATCGTCGTATTCCTGGGTATCATGGTTGTAAAAACACCGCCCAGTGTTTCGATACCAAGGGACAATGGAGTCACGTCAAGCAGCAGAACGTCTTTCACTTCCCCGGCCAGCACGGCGCCCTGAATGGCTGCACCAACAGCCACAACTTCATCCGGATTGACACCTTTGTGAGGCTCTTTTCCAAAGAGATCTTGTACCAATTTCTGAATTTTCGGAATTCGAGTCGATCCGCCAACAAGAATGACTTCATCGATCTGAGAATAGCTCAGACCTGCATCTTTCATGGCTTGTTCGACAGGTCTCACCGTCCTTTGAATCAAATCCTCACAAATCTGCTCAAATTTTGCCCTTGTCAATGTCACGTCAAGGTGCTTTGGCACGCTGTCCACCGCGGTGATGTAAGGCAGGTTAATCTGGGTCTGCTGTGAACTGGACAATTCGATTTTGGCCTTTTCGGCGGCGTCTTTGAGGCGTTGCAAGGCCATCGGATCCTTGCGAAGATCAATGCCTTCCATTCTCATGAATTCCTCGGCCAACCAGGCAATGACCTTTTCGTCAAAGTCATCTCCCCCGAGGTGGGTGTCACCATTGGTCGCCAGCACTTCGAATACACCGTCACCAATTTCCAGAATCGAGATATCGAACGTGCCTCCGCCCAAGTCGTACACGGCGATCTTCTCATTTGCTTTCTTGTCCAAACCGTAAGCCAGTGCCGCGGCCGTAGGCTCATTTAGAATCCGCAACACATTGAGCCCGGCTATCTTGCCGGCATCCTTGGTAGCCTGCCGCTGAGCATCATTGAAATAAGCCGGTACCGTCACGACGGCATCCGACACTTTCTGGCCCAGATAATCCTCGGCCGTTTGCTTCATCTTTTGGAGAATCATCGCCGATATCTCAGGTGGAGAAAAAACCTGATCCATGATCTTAACTCTGGCCAAGTCTCCGTCTCCGCTGATGATGTCATATGGAAGTCTCTTGCGCTCTTCATTCACCTCGTCATACCGACGACCCATGAAACGCTTAATGGAAAAGATCGTATTTCTCGGATTCGTGATGGCTTGGCGTTTGGCGGGTCCACCAATGATACGCTCACCGGATTTCGTAAAGGCCACAACCGATGAGGTCGTTCGACCGCCTTCGGCGTTCGCAATCACCACAGGCTGTCCACCTTCCATGATGGCGACACATGAATTAGTCGTCCCGAGGTCTATTCCGATCACTTTTCCCTTTGACATTACAAGTCCTCCCGATCATTTAGAGTTAAGTTCCTAGAAATATTTTCCATTTTTGTTTGCTTGCGCTAATACAGGGCTGCTTTGCTGCAAAACGTGTACCTGTGATATTATTTTGTTGTATTTATTGCACTTCACTTGGATTTGGCATAGTCAATATGACCAGCATGTCATAACACGACAATATTGCTGACAATATGGCATGAATCGTGCAATATTTCTGTCTAACTGCAACCAATATTGACGCTTGAATTCCAGCGTCAACCAAGCTATCTTCTTGCCAATGCAAAAGATGCTATCATTCCTCGTTCTTGTATGGCTCTATCAAACGACTGGATTTGGCCAGGTCCGCAGCAACCCTCGTCCAACCTCCGCTTGGGACGGCCGGGCGTTCCTTTATTTCAACGGTACAATCGATTCCACCGCGGCCTTGCCGGGCAACCTCGCCAACGGCCTTGAAAACCTCGAACAACGCGTGATTGACGCCATCAACAATGCCAATTCCAGCATCGATGTGGCGGCGTATGAGCTAAACAGCCTCAATATCGTCGTCGCTTTGTGCAAAGCCAAGGAAAGAGGTCTGCGCGTGCGACTGATTGTAGATGATCAGGCGGCACCTTCCAACAACAAGGATTTGTGGAAAGTGGCTAGAAGCCTTTTGGAGAAACGATACCATATTGTCTGGATGACGGACGCTGGATGGCCGTGGGTTCGCTCCAAATCCAGCTATTACAAGGGCCATCGTGCACAAATGCATCACAAGTTCATGGTGATTGACCGGCTTTCGTCAAGTCCGTCCGACGATGTCGTATTGACCGGATCATACAACTACACGATCACCGGAATGGTCAGCATGCAGAATTTGCTAGTCATACACGATCCAATACTTGCGATGACGTATGAAACTGAGTTTGAGCAGATGTGGGGTTCTTCGGCGGATTTACCCGACAGTTCCAAGGCCGCTTTTCATCAATACAAAAAGAACCTCGCGGCTCCATCGTTGAGATCGGGATCCTCATCCATAGACGTTTATTTCACACCGGTGAGCATTCAAAGAAACGACGACTATTTTCTCCAGATTTTGGCCAGAACCATACTCATCGAAGCAGACCATGACATCAAGATATGCGCTTTTTCCTTCAGCACCGGTATCAACCTGGATGAGGCTATCCGCAACAAGTTTGAGTCTTCCTCGGTTTCTGTCCAGGCGATCTTTGAGCCGTCCCTGGCCAACCAGCCATGGAGCCTGTACCGGGCGATGACCGGCCATCCCACTTCAAAGTCGCCATGGAAAACAAGACCTGACGCTTTCCTGGCGAAAGAGGACAGGCATCTTCATCATAAATACATCCTCATCGACGCTGACAACCCGGATACCACCGATACGCCGGTTGTGATTTCAGGATCATTGAATTTCAGTCAGAATGCGAACGACGAAAACGATGAGAATTTCCTAATTATTCGGGATAAGCGTCTTGCGAACCAATATCTTCAGGAGTTTCTCGCGAGATTCAAGAAGGCGGCAGGTCGGTCTACGGAAGAAGTCAAAGATGAGGGGGACCCTATCGATACTGACTAAATCATCGTTTGACTTCGACCTTTCGATGAAACACCTCTTCGAACAGAGATTTTTTCATATTCAGAGCCCACGTTTCCAGATCCGTATTGGATTTTGATTTGACTTTCAGAATAACGGTCCCCGGAGCGACTTTGCAGACGACACTGTGGACTCTGCCTTGATGAGTTCGATCCAATCCATCCGCAAGTCTTAGAATTCCAGCCAGCTTTCTTACGACATTCTGGTCGGATGGACTCAATATACTGAATCCCTCGTGTTTTGTTTTTGGGTGACTCTTGCGGTGATATCGGGCCACGTTGGCCATGATTTCCTTTTCATTGTCCGTGAAACCCAGCAGTTCCGCATTGCGAATCAAGTAATAGCTGTGGCGGTGGTGTTGGGCGTGCGACACAAAGAATCCTATCTCATGGAGCAGGCTCGCGTATTCGAGAAATTCGCTTTCTCTCGGTCCGAGCTTATGAAGCGCTGTCGTATCGTCAAATATTTTCAAGGCAAGTTTCGCCGTTTGTTTGGCGTGCTTGGCATCGTATTGAAATGTCTCGGCCAGCTTGACCACACTCTTGTAGCGGATGTTCGAAAGATGATTCTTGTGATCTTCCTGCGACAATCTGTTCAACAAGCGATCATAGACGATCCCCTCCCGCAAGGCATATTCTGAGACGGTCATTCTGTCGATTTTCAGTGCGCGAAACGACTCCTCAAGGACAATGGCACCGGCGACAATAATGTCCGCGCGTTTGGGGTCCAATCCTTGAATCTTCAATCTCTGTTTGACGGTGCGAGCCTTCAATATCGTTCGCACAACTTCCGACAGCTCTTCACGTGAAAACGAGAAGTTATTGACTTGAGGGCTCATGATTTCGCCACGAATGGCCCTGATCATGTAGGCGACATTTTGAATAGTACCTGAACTTCCAATCGCGAAATCGTACTTATGATCCACAACTTCGCGTGATACGGGTGATAAGAATCCCCTGACATAATCACGGCAGGCACGAATCTCACCATCCGACACGCTGGTACCGGCAAAAAAGTGTTGAGTGAGTCGTATACACCCCAATTTCAGACTGTTGGCGAAAAGCGTCTCCCCTTTCTTGCCAACCAGGTATTCCACGGATCCTCCTCCAATATCCATCAGAAGAATCCCATGGTTAAAAACCGGAAGGGCCTGTAAGACACCCAAATAGATCAACCTGGCTTCCTCAAAACCCGACACCACTTCGATACGGACGTTGGTGGCTTTGCGGACCTCCGATACGAATTCGCTCCTATTCAATGCCTCCCTGACGGCGCTGGTTGCTACTGCGCGAACAGGCGCTTTATAGGAATGAGCGATCTCAGCAAACCGTCGCAACGTAATGATGGCTCGATCCATGGCATCCGGCGCTATGAATTTCATATCCTTGCCGCCGCTTCCAAGCCTCACATTTTCCTTGGCACGATCAATGATGCGGAACTTCGCCTCATCGAGAATCTCCACCACAACGAGATGAAAAGAATTTGTTCCGATGTCGATGGCGGCCAAGTATGGAGCCTGACCGCTCATTCGTTTTTTTGTTTTTGAGGGCATCAGGTATCGCCTATCCATTTGATTTGTTTCGGAGTCAGAAACCACCGCAGTTCGCCATAAGGTGTCGGGTGCAATCGTTCCACTTCCAAACGGCAAAGGCCGCCCTTCTTAAATGGCAGCCACAATTTGTCTATGCCGATCAAATGACCGGCCAGCCTACCCAGTTCAGGTTGGTGACCCACGAGAAGGATCGACGCCGTCATGTCGTAGTTCCGAAGCGCTTTGAGCACACCAGGAATCGAACCCGGGATGGCCAAAGCTTCGCAGACATCGAGCTTGTCCTCATTGTGTAAGAATTCGGCGACGATTTCAGCCGTTTGGCGTGCACGAACCAACGGGCTGGTCAGGATAACATCATATTGAATGTCGAGCTTTCGAAGACCGCGCGCCTCTTCTTCAATGGCCGCGATACCCTCGCTGGTGAGTGGGCGTTCGCTATCATTCTTGATTTTGCCACCAACATCCGCGGCAATTCCGTGACGTAATAAACAAATATCCATGATCAGGCACCAAATTTCTTGAGCTTGCCCGCGTTGGCGAGCGCTAACTCCATGATGTGAAACGACGGCAAATTGTTCAATTGTCCTTTTGAACATTCTGTTTCGTTGAAAGCAGCCGCGTCGTCAAAACTGCAAACAGCAGAATGCAACAAAAACGGCACCGGGTGCCAGCTGTGGCTTTTCATTGGAGGGGGTGTCGAATGATCGCCGGTTATCATCAAGACGTCCGGGGCCAGACTCAGCAGACCTGGTATCTGCCGGTCAACTTCCTCCAGAATCTTGATCTTTCCATCGGGATTGCCATCCTCACCATATGAATCGGTCTTCTTGACATGGATGAAGAAGAAATCGTAATTGGTCCAATTCTCACGCAATGTTGCAAATTCATCTGCAATTTCCATTCCTGTCGCCAATACGTCCATGCCGACGACAGAAGCCACCCCTCGGTAGAGCGGATAACTGGCGATGCAGGCGGCTTTTAGTTGGTATTTGTCCATAAAGGTTGGAACATGTGGCAATACGGAAAATCCCCTCATGAGCAACGTGTTGGCTTTCGATTCACCATGCAAAACGGCATTGGCCTGCCGGATAAATTCGTCCGCCACATGCGCTGTCCGTCTTGAGACATCGTTGCGCGGCTCGGCATTCAGGGCCGGAACTCCCGTCATTTGCGGATCGGTATCTTTGATATCGCCGTGAAGATCGTGCCCACGGAAAACCACAACAAACCGGTATTGTTCACCCGCACGGATAATCACCTCTACATCTTCAATGTGGGTAATGCGCTTGAGCTTTTCGCACAACCTTACGCAGTCTTCTGTCGGAATTCGCCCAGCCCGCCGGTCGGTCAGCAACCCGGAATCATCCATGGTCGCGAAGTTGCACCTCGTGGCTACATCCCCGGCTTTTAGCTTCATGTCCAGGCCTAATGCCTCCAGGACGCCTCGCCCTATTTGAATTTCGTCATTGGTCGGATTGTAACCAAACAGTGAGAAATGTGCGGGACCCGAACCGGGCGTCACACCGGGCGATACGGGCACGATACGACCACACATGGATTTCGCGGCCAAGGCATTCATGTTTGGGATTCTGGCAATTTCCAATTCGGTCTTAGGATGGTCTGATGTCCGAATTCCACCCAGGCCGTCCATAACCAGTAATACAATTTTCGAATCCGTCTTCTGCGTCAGTGATCGAATCAGTTCATCATGCGTCATTGTTGTCTCCGAAAATGTGGGTGCGATATGCGAAAATATAGCCCTTTGTACAGATGAATTCAAGAAACCATTCAGGGTGCTTTTTCGCTTGTGTCACAGCCCAAACGACCTTAGATTGGGCAATGGTATGTTTCAAATATTTCTGAAAGTTCACGCATGACGACGCTTGCACGCTTTTCGAGTGATCATAATCTTATCAGACAGGCGATCCGCCGTAGCGGTCTGTCCCGTATCTATGACAAAATCATTGCGGGAGACCGGTTGTCCGTCGATGATGGGCTGACTCTGTGCGCATCGCGGGATGTAACCAGCCTTGGTCACATGGCCAACATCGTTCGCGAACGTGTTCATGGGACGAAGTCTTTTTTTGTTCGCAATCGCCAATTGAATCCCACCAATATTTGCGAATATTCGTGTATGTTCTGCTCTTTTCAACGCAAAGAAGGTGAGGCTGGCGGCTATGTTATGACGATGGATGAAATCGCCACACGGGTGCGTGACGGTCTGAGGCACGGTATAAAGGAAATTCACATCGTTTCTGGATTACACCCATCGATTCCCTTTTCGTATTATGTCGACATCCTTCGGACGATACGCGCCATTGACCCCCAACTGCATATCAAGGCCTTCACGGCGGTTGAAATAGAATATTTCGCTCAACATTATGGCATGTCGATAGAAAACGTTCTTGGCGAGTTCATGGAGGCTGGGCTTGAAACCATGCCCGGCGGAGGCGCGGAAATATTTGCAGAACGCGTACGCCGGAAACTTTGTGATGAAAAATCGACGGCCGAAGGCTGGCTGAAAGTGCACGAAACCGCCCATCGCATGGGGCTTATGACCAACGCCACGATGTTGTACGGTCATATCGAACGTGACGACGAACGCATTGATCATCTCATCCGTTTGAGGGACCTTCAGGATCGGAACCTGGAAGCCGGCACGAAAGGACGATTCAACACCTTCATTCCCTTAAAATATCAGCATGAGAATAACCGTCTGAAGAAGTTGCCTCAGGTCAATGGTCTCGAGGACTTGAAGGTCGTCGCCATTTCACGTTTGATGCTTGACAATTTTCCAAACATCAAGGCCTATTGGGTTGTGATTGGTCCAAGATTGGCCCAGGTGGCCCTGAGCCATGGCGCGAACGAAATTGAAGGCACCATTTTGGAAGAGAAGATCATGAGTATGGCCGGAACCGACAGCGCCGGCGGAATGACGGCGACAGAACTGATCAGATTGATCCGGAATGCCGGTCGTCTGCCCATTGAGAGGGATGCCTTGTACCGTACCGTCCGAACATTTGACGAAAATCCAGATCAGAAAACATCCACACTTGCGTGATCCTGATCCATCATGAATGTTCTTGTCATCGCGGCTACTGAAGGCGAGATGGTTTCCCTCACCTCCGATCGTTTACACAATTTGGATGTCCATCGGTGCATCAGCGGCGTGGGCGCCGTCAATACTGCGCACGCCCTTACCAGGGCCATCAACTTGGCGCGCCCTGACATGGTCATTCACACAGGTATTTGCGGCGCTTTCAATGAGTCTGTGAAAATCGGAACCGTTGTGCATATCCATACAGAAATCTATGGGGACATCGGCTCGATGGAGATGAATGGGAACTTCCTTTCGCTTCAGGAACTGCATCTGCCGCTGTTTTCCCTTCAAAACGGCACGATATACAACATCCTTGAGAACAAAAGTATATTGCATGATTTTTTTGATCCCGCACCTGTCCTTCCCGGCGGAAAGGCTGTCACAGTCAATACGGTTTCCGGTGATGCAACATCCATCCGCGCCATGAAAACGCGGTGGAATCCTGATTTTGAGAACATGGAGGGAGCTGCCGTGGCCCACATTTGTCGGATGGAGGACATTCCCTATTTTGAATTTCGAGCAGTGTCCAACCACGTCCAGCCCAGAGATACGGCGAGATGGAAAATACATGAGGCCTGCATCAACATCTCGAACTTCACGTCCGACCTGCTTCCGAGGATCCGGCGATGAGATTATCACTTGGGTTTTCTCCGTGCCCAAATGACACATTCATGTTTGATGGTATGATCCATGGAAAGGTGGACACAGAAGGCCTTGTCTTCGACTATGTTCTGGCGGATATCGAACAACTGAATCGACGTGCCCTGGCCCATGATCTGGACATCACAAAGGTCAGCTATCACGCGTACGCTTACTGCCGCTCCATGTATCGTGTCTTGGATTCGGGCAGCGCCCTGGGAAAAGGCTGTGGTCCCATTCTCATCGCCAAACATCCCATGTCGCAACCTGAATTATTATCCCGGCCCATCGCGGTACCTGGCCTGCTTACGACAGCCAATTTTCTGCTTCACTACTTCGCAGGTCCAAGCGTCCAAACCGAATCAATGGTCTTTTCGAACATTGAATCGGCCATACTAAGTGATCATGTTCGAGCTGGCGTCATCATCCATGAAAACCGTTTTACGTATGAAAAAAAAGGACTTCACAAGATACAGGACCTCGGCCAGTACTGGGAAGACAGTACCGGACTTCCCATCCCACTCGGAGCGATTGCGATCAAGCGATTCCTGGGTGACGATTTGGCAGACACCGTCAATCGCGTGTTGAGAAGAAGCATAGCATTTGCCCTTTCCGAATCCCATTCCGTCTTGCCGTTTGTTCGGTTGCACGCACAAGAAATGGCGGAAGAGGTCATACAGGCGCACATAGCGTTGTACGTCAATGACTACAGCCTGAATCTGGGCGTCGAGGGTCAACTGGCCGTTTCGCGATTTTTGTCAGAAAGCAAGCGCCTGAAGCTTCAAGGAAGGTTGAAATACGCTTGACTCTGTGTCATCCATTGTCTAATTTGGCCGCACTTCGCAATGTAATAAGGAGTCGAACGTGTCTGTGAATCCAAAAAAATCTTCCGTATCCAAATTGCAGGCCAAGAAGCAGCAAAAAAAGGCCTCACTTCCGTTTACTGCCGAGAACTACTACATTTTTGCCGCCGGTCTGGTGGTCGTACTTGTCGGATATGTCTGTTTGGCCACCCCCCCGGTCTACGGTGGGATATCCATGACGGTGGCTCCCATCCTTCTCTGTTTGGGTTATCTCGTCATTATTCCGGCCTCGTTGCTGTACCGCAAGAAGGCCCCTCTTGAGACTTCAACAGAACCGAAAGGCTTTTCATCATGATACGATCCGTCTTTTTCGGCGTCATTGCCGCAGGTTTCATTTTTTGGTCTTGTAGCGCCCCAAAAACAGAAAAGACAGTCATCAGAATTTCTTCCGCCATTTGCGGGGAATGCGCCAAGACCATTACATCGTCTCTCACCAATTTGGGCGGCGTCAAAGACGTCGTCGTGGACATTGACGAAAAAACGGCAACTGTGGAATTTGTCCCGGCATCCGTTAATCTTGGAGACCTTGAACAGGCCATTGTGATGGCAGGCTACAATGCCAATGACAAGAAAGCTGATGCGGCGGCTTTCGAAAAATTGCCGGACTGCTGCAAGAAATAGCCAGCCGGAAAACCTCTGCCATGAGAGAATACCATTGGTATTCTCTTTTTGTTTTTATGCGCACTTTCGTTCGAACTTTCTTTGAGAACTTTGGTTCAGCCATCACCGAGCATGGGGAGTCCCTCGTCATTAAGTTGAGTGACGAACTCCGGGCCGTCTTTGGCCAGGACGTTCTTCGTCTTTCCTTTGATCCACAATTCGTCGATGAATCGACGGAATTGGTCACCCATGGCAGTTATGTGGCCAACACTATCATTGATTTCCTTGGGGATCGCGGTATCAAGGTTGTGAGTCGACTGCCAGAACTGTTCAACCCAAACCGCGAAGAACTTCGAACCAGCATCACCGTCTTGAATGCGCACATTCAAGGCATGAAATTGAAAAACGAAAGAAACGTCGACGTCCTTTTCAATTTCAAATGCACATTCCTGTCTGATGAAAAGTCCGAAGTCATCTACCACATGGGCGTGGATCAGCGAGGAACCGTCTTTGACGCCCAGAGTTACTACACGGCTGACGTCATGGGTGATGTACGGCCCATCGAGACGCCTAAAGGCGCGATCGACCTGACAAAGAAAGATTTGGAGTTACGATTTCGTGAATGTCTTCGGAAGGCGTCCGACCTCGCCCAGGCCCGTGGTCGCTCACTCCAGGAAGACATATTGAAACGATTGCACCGCAATGTTCTTCGTATCAAGGGCTACTATGGCGCCCAAATCGACGAATTGCACCGTAATCAGCCAGGATACGAAGAGAAACGCCTGCACCTGCAAAGGGAATATGACCATAAACTTAAGGAAGAGATTGACAATCACCGGCTTCGGATTGTGTTGAAACTGCTGAGCTATCAGGTTGTTGAGCGCAGCGAAATTGAAGTTACACTCTCCCTTCGGGCGGAAGCGATGGAGCCGTTGCACGTACAGGTGATCTATGATTGCTATACGGGGTCCATCGATTATGGTCAGTGCCCCTCATGCGGCAATCCTATGAGTGAAATCGTGGTCACCGGAGAAGGCCATATTTCGTGCCGTCAGTGCGTTACGGCTTGCTCATCTTGCGGCCGGGAACAACGACGAAACTTAATGCACCAGGTCTGCAACGTCTGCAATCAACCGGTTTGTGACGATTGCGTCCAGACTTGCTCCCAATGCGGCGTGGCTGTTTGTTCTGAACATGGTACCGTGTGTGATGTCGGACATGAAGTCGTGTGCACCGGATGTGTCCGATTGTGTTCGGTGTGCCAGAAGAAACTTTGCCAGGATCACTCTTTCGAATGCCACGCCACCCAACGGCCTATTTGCCACGAGCATCGCAGAATCTGCCGCAAGTGTCGAAAAGTATTCTCATCTGAGTTTGTGCAACGGACAACAGAACAGTTGTGTCCCAGTTGCGCAACTCCGTTCACCCAGACATCCGCGTCGTCATCATCATGAGCCACTCCGGACACGAACGGAATATCTGATGAAACACGTGTCAGATCCTTCGAGCAAATGAAAAAGGGTGTCTCAAAGACACCCTTTCTTATAGAACTTAGGCGGGACTTCTAAGCCGAAAATGAGCTACCGCAACCGCATGTGCGCACCGCGTTGGGATTGTTGAAAACAAATCCCCTGCCGTTCAGTCCGTCCTGAAAATCCAGTGTCACCCCCTTGAGATACAACATGCTCTTGTAGTCGACGACGACTTTGACTTGTCCAAATTCGAAGGTCAGGTCATTTTCGCCTGTTTGTTCGTCGAAGGCCAGTGAATACGAAAATCCCGAACAACCACCGCCCTGGATCCCGATTCGAAGGCAGTAATTTTCCGGAACGTTCTGTTCCTTCATGATCGTACGTATCTCTTTCAAAGCAAGATCCGTCACGGTTACATCCTGTTGAATTTCCTGAACTTCTTGCTCCATTGAGCTCTCCTTCTCTTAATGTATTGGTCCAAACCGAATAGTCACCAGTATAATTGAATTTATTCAATAAAAATTCCAAAGCAATCACTTCTTTTTTTTCAAAAGTCGACGGGCGTCTGTGGCATATGACCCATCTGGAGCAAGTTTCAGATACATTTCCAGGTTGGATTGACACGATTTCGAATCCTTTGTCGCGTCATAAGCAGCTCCGAGAAAATAATAGAATGGGATCATCTCGTCGTCCGGATATGCCCCGATCATGTTCAATGCCTTCCCTATCCATTCCTGTGCCGCAAGGTAGTCACCTCCGGCAAATGCCACGACGCCCCTTGTGGCCCGGTACAAGTAGTTTGTGGAGTCCTCATTCAGCGATCGTTCAATCAAATCGACGGCCCAGGACAGTTGCTCCGGTTCTGTCGTTGCGATAAGGAATGCCGCCCGACCGGCGGCAAAGGCGGAATTGGCCTTGTATTCCAAAGCCCTTAAATAATACTCGAGTGCCGGTTTTTTCAGTCCAAGCTCTTCGCAATCTTGAGCGATTTCCGTCCACACCCGTGCCTTGTCAGGGAGCATTGATTCAACGATTTCGAATTGAGCCTTGGCATCCTCCGATCGACCCCATTTCAGATACGCGATACCGAGGTGCCGATACGCAAAATCGCTGTATTTGTCATATTCTATGGTTGCACTCAGTTCGGACTCGGCCAGGCGCAGATAGAAATCAGAAGAATCCTGCCTACTTTTTTCCAAGTGCTCAATAGCCATCTTCAGGTGGATCCATGCCATCGTATCAAAGTAGTACGGGTTTCGCTGGGATAGCTCTATCGATTTCTCCGATAGCTGCCGGGCTTCGTTAAGTTGCCGGCTGGCTACGGCCATATGCCAGGCCAGGTTATTATATGCGGAATTTTCCTCCGGGAACTTCCGGATATTCTCGCGGTACAGGGAGTCCGAGAGTCGGTGTTCTCCGGCCGCGGCATAGATATCGGCATAAAGCTGGTCGAGATTCGGGAAGTTTGGGTTAGAAAGCCTGATGGCGTCGATGGCTTCAAGAGCCTTCTGTATGTTTGCCCGCCTCCTTCCAGCGCGAAGAAAACGATTGTTGATTTCAGTGATATACAATCCGCTCAGATTCAGGAAATTCCCAACATTCTCCGGTTCGTATTTCATGCTCAAGGCGACTTGTGCGAACGCCTGATCAAAATCCCCGGTTTCTGCCAAGAATCCAGCCAACATGTTTCTCGGTGTGGACTGCAGAGGATTCAGGCGAATAGCCTGTTTGGCTTCCTGAATGGCTTCATCGTATTTTTTCTGCGCAAACAAAGCACTGGCTGTGTATAGGAAATTGACAATGTTGGATTCGTCGAGTTGTTTGGCTTTCCTGGTCAATTGCAAAACCTTGTCGTAATCATATTGGGACAAAAGCAGGCTCGCTCTTTTGAGGATCAAATCGATGCTCGTCGGATTAAGGCCAAGCAGTGTGTCCAGAATGACTTCCGCTTTTGTAAATTCGTCTCTCGACAAATGCACCAGCATCCGGCCCTCCAAAGCCCCTTCGTAATTCTCCATTTTTTGAGCCGCCAGAACGTAGAAAGCCATGGCTTTTTCATAGTTTCTTTCGCCAAACGCCTTGTCGCCTTGCCACTTGGTTTCAACGGCGGCATTGGATGCAATGGCGCCTTCCCCAAGCTTGATCTCCCGATCAAAGGGTATCACGATGGCGCATTCATTTCCGCTTTGGCGCCATTCCTTGAGGAAATCATCATAAGGAACGGCCTGATTGTTGGCCACCGTCGGGTCATGCATAATAATCTGGTGCTTCGACTCATCGTATCCGATGACCACGACGGCATGGCCATACCCGAATGGGGTCAGGAAAACTATGACTGGAATGCCCTGATCAATCCGTTCTTTCAGGTCTTCGAGAGTGCCCGCGTAGCCAAACGTCTTGAACGACTTGAGTGAACGCGGATAGCTGATGATATCCCAGGACTGCGCCCCGGCATAATCGCTTTTTATGGCCGCATATATGTCATCCTGATCGATGTTCTCCTCATAATACGACAGGACCATCGATAAGGACGCCGCCGCGCACTGGGGACCGTGCTGTTTCACGTAGGGGATTTTCTCAAGAACGACTTTCCTTGGCTTTTCAATGCGTTCAACTGTCGAGCCCAGCAAGATCAGTTCACATCTGGCCTCCTGGACATCGAGTTTGGAATTTGATTCATGGAAGCTCCGAGTTGTGAATTCATTCGACATCGAGGTCATGATCTGTCGATCCAGATCGATTTCGAACGCAATTCGGCCTTTGTTTCGGACCGTAATTTGTCCCATTTCACCGTACCGCGCCGCATCATAGCTTCCCAATATGCCATAGTATTTCGATCCACGTACTCTGCGCGGACCGACATCTGTCAATACACCAACGCCATCGACTGTTCCCAGCTTGTAAACATACTGTCGCGTTTTCCAGGTTTCACCTTCCGCGACTCGCTTGCGAATAAAAGATCCGTGGACGGTTTCCATTATCCAGATGACGAGGCGAGACAGAGAATATGGGTGGTCTTCCATGAGTCCGTAGATATTAGTGACGCCGAATACATCCGACATTCGCAGGTAGAGCCTCTGTCCTTCGAGCATTTTCTCTTTCGACGTGAGGGCGTATCCATTGACCTTCAGAATGTCCAATGCTATTTCGGACTCATCCCATTCTGTGATGTCGACAACCTGCTCTCTGAATGTCACTTCCATTTCTCGTGACTGATCTCCATTGGCATCCGCATCCAACAAGGCACCATTTTTCGACATGATTTTCAGCTTGTAGATGCACGTCAACCCGATGGGCGATTTAAGAGTCAGGTTCATGACTCTTGTTGTATCTTTTGTTATTTCAAAGGAAAGACCGACATCTTTCATGTCCGATGAAGATGGACTGAAGAAGTCAGGCGCGGCCATTACCAGCCTATCATAGGCCACCACCGCATTTTTCATATCCGATTTGTCTGCATATGTTCTCGAAAGATAACTCAGTGCATCGGCATCGGTCGAATCTCTGAGCAGTACAGCCTCAAAGGCCGCTATGGCTTTATCATGGTAGTCCATTTGGAAGTAATTCACGCCCATTTGGAACATGAAATAATTCGCGACCGCTGAATCGCTGACAAAGCCCAATCCCCGCTCAAATGCCTTGTTGGCTTCCCGGTTCTTTCCACCACGCATAAGAACAGTGCCGAGTTGCAAATACGCCTCGTAATACGTCGAATCCATCGAGATCGCCTGTCGGAGGAAAAATTCGCTGGAATCTCGCCCAGAAGCATGGATTCCTTTTTCGTATGCCCTGTAGGCTTGCAGGCTCAGCTTTCCATCAATGATTTTCCTGATAGTGACCAAATAGTCTCTAACGGATTGTTGAGTGGAATCCAAAGCGAGCGACGCTTCGTAGTGTTTCGCCGCCTCAATCAGATTGTCCTGCTTGAAATAGAGAAAGGCCAGATTGATGAGATCGGCCGCTGTAGCCCTCCCGGCGGAATCAAGAGCGTGATACTCCTCAATAGCCGTTGAGTCCTTTCCGATGGCATACGCCAGGGCCGCAAGCTCCTGTCGAACCGGGATGAACGCCGGTTCAAGGGATTTCGCCTCCGACAGCAGGCTCAGAACTTTGCCATAGGCCTCTCCGTCGCCATCGAATGTTGGCATCTCGAAATGGCGCTTGGCATCATAATACAGGATCATAGCCGTCGGATCAAAAGCCTTTTTTTGGACTGCATCCACGGCGATTCGCAAATCCTCAGCCATGGGGGCGCTGGAAATCAGCGTAGATTTCGCCCCGGCCCAATCGCCCAACCGAATCAAGCATTCCACCAACTCCATGCGTGTCTGATCGTCGACGTCCTTTTCCAAGGCCACGTACTTACCATACGCTAAGGCGGCTCTCTCGTATTCGCCAAGTTCAAAATGAAATCGGGCGAGACCCAGCCAACCAGAGGCATTCGAGGAGTCGGTCGCCGTCAGTTTGCCAAGGAGGGATTCGGCGGATGCTCTTCGGGCCACGCGCGCAGCTTCGGCCAACCATTCAAGCCCATCCAAATCGGTGGGGTATTTCGAATGGTACAAGTCGAGGTACGTATACGCATCCTCGTACCGTCCTGCATTGAACAGGGCTTTACCGTAATTCAAATACAGTACACTATTCCCTGGATCTATCCCAAGAGCCTTGCCATAGTTCTCATACGCCTTGGCATAGTTCCCGGCTCGATCATAGAATTCGCCCAAGGCCACGTACGCTTCGATAAATTCAGGGTCTGCATCAATGGCGGCAATATAGGCTTCCAGAATGTTAAGCCGAGTCCCATGCTTCTTTTCGAAAGATCTTGCCAAACGATAGCTCTGGATAGCCTTCTCATTTGTGGTGGAGAGACGGGGCCCCGAACACGACAGCATGCCGATGGCGTATGTCGTTGACACCAGACAAATCAGGAAACGAACCATATTCTGTTTTCCTTTGACGACAACTCTAAAAAAAAAAAGACCATAGCTAGAATGCTACAAACAACGAAAAGCCGGCCTGGGCCGGCTTTCCTTTCACCAACGAGTAGCGGCGTCACTGATAAGTTTGCATGAACTTCTTCACATCCAGTTTGCCGCTCAGAAAATCCTTCAAGATCTGACTCTCATTGCCCGATTTAATTTCACCCACCGCCTTCACGTACTGATCCATGTTGATGGCCCCATCCGAAAACGCTTTTTTTATCTTCTTCATCTTGTCGTCTTTTGAAAGTCCGCCACCCTTCTTTTGAAACGTACGTGTCAATTTGACATCGCCCGTCCCTATCATTTGTGGTTCTTGCTTTACATTCTCGAGCTTTCGAGCTGTTTTCGATACCCGGTCCTTCAAAAAGTTGAAAACTTCATAGGCACTAACCCATCCATCGTTATTCCCCGTCTCCATGTCACTGTCGCCGTTCCCTGACAACGCCTCGATGAGATAGTGCGTGAACAGCCCGTGCTTCTGCTCCGGATAGTCAAAAGCCGATTGATCATTGGCCGCGGCGGTCATGAATATCCTTCCCTCGGATGTTTCCTTGATGATTTCTTTAGGCACGAGGTTGATGCCCCGGGCTCCTGTTTTCATGAATGATCGGCCCGAACCGGTAAAGCATGCATCCAGCGCCACAAACACATTTTTCGCCTTCACTTTGCCGAGTTCTTGTTGCAAGTAATCGATTCCGATGCCTGTCTCACCCAGGAATTTTGGTTGTCCATCATATGGGATAAGGTACGCCGTTTTGACATTACCCTGATCATCCTGCTCGGGTGCGCCGTGACCTGAATAATAGAACACCAACACCGCGTCTTCGTCTTCGATGCCCTGATTGACGAGCCAGCCAAGGGCGACTTTGATGTCGGTCAGCGTGGCTTCCGGTCCTGTCAATAGTTTAACGTTTGATTTTGGCACTCCTCCGAGGACATTGTTCGTCAAGACCGCATAAATGGACGATGCGTCATTGATGGCATAAGTTAAAGCCGGCACATCTTTGTTCTTGTAGTCAGCAATGCCAATAACCACACCATAAACACTCTCTCTGGCAGGAAGTTCGATATCCGACAGCGCACCAGAATTTTTCGAAATGGCCGTGTTCATATCGTTAATGGCTTGCGCCACTTTATCCTTTACACTGCTCAAGCTGGTCGTTGTTTTCAAGTCCGTTTCCTTTGAAACCACGTCGACCAGGATTTCCTTGCGATAGTCCGCACCAAGACTCAGGCTTAGCGTCTCACTCTTGTTGAATTTGGCCCTTTTTTCAGTAATATCCACCGTCAATGGCAGGCTGGGCATGTCCGAAGCATAGTTGCTGCTCACGGCAAAAACAAGAACGCCCTTTTTGACATCCCCCGGGAGCAGTTCGCCCAGCGCCGACGTGGCCTGAGAAATAATGATATTGGCATCGGCGCTTCGCAGTGTCATCTTGACGTCATTGGCCGTTCCAAGGCCTGAATTAGAAATAAAGACGGTCACCTCGATTGTTTCTTTTTTCTGTATGATCCCGTCGCCGTTGCCCTGGCTTTGGCCCGTATTGTCGTCTCGAAGAATATACTTGCTGAGGGCCAGGAGCGGGGGTTCCTGTGCCTTGGTCGAGAAGGTCAGTATGACAGGGTCGGTGCCAAAACCGTTCTTTTCAGAAGCTTCGACCTTCATCTTGACCTTCTGGCTGATGACGTCTTCGGAAGCATCCACGGTTGTGGTGATGGTCTTCTCGCCACCGGGTTGGATGTCTCCCACGAAATACGACGGCGTTCCCAAAAACATTCCGAGCGATCCTTCGGTGAGTGTGAATTTGGCATTGACTCCCATCGCAGGACCTTTGCCCGTATTCTTAATGATGAAAGTCACTTTTCCGCTTTCGCCAGCCTGCAAAAGATTGTCACCATTCACATCGGAAAAGGATGCCGTCGCCGTAAGAAAAGGCGGTAGGGTCTGAATGGTCTGCGTCACGAGTTGCACTTTCGAGCCTGTGATGCCTTTGAGCGACCAAAGGTATACGTTATTGTCATCACTGCTTCCGACGAGAATGGTTCCATCCTGACTGAAACAAATACCAAACATCTCGTCAGAAGCCTCGGAGAGCGTTTTGATAAGGCTTCCCGATCCCGCGTCCCATATCTTGACGGTACGATCTGAACTGGCCGTGGCCAAAGCCTTGCCGTCCGGACTGATTGCGATGGACCAAATGTGATTGGTGTGTCCATACAGGGTCTTGGTGCTTTGCCCGGTCGCCACATCCCAAATGGTCACATTGTTGGTGTAGCCGGCGGCATAAAGGTTCTTGGCGTCTGCTGAAAATACCAGCCCATCAATCCAATTGCCGGATGAACCGGTTTTCATCTTCCTGATTTGTGTCCAGGATGTTGTATTCCATAAAAGCACTTCGTCTCCGGTATCCCCCGTTGCCAGGAGATTGCCATCCTTCGAAAAAGCCATACCCCAGAGGCTGGATTCGTGACCCGTCAGCGTCTTGATGGATTGCCCGGTCTGAACGTCCCAAATCCTGACAGAATTGTCGAAACTTCCGGTGGCAATGTAGCGCCCATTGGGACTGAATTGCACCGGAACGATCAGGTCTGTATGCCCCGACAGTGTCTTGAGAATCTGACCCGTATGAACATTCCACACAATGGCATTCTTATCGCTTGAACCGGACACGAGCATGGCACCATCCGGGCTAAAATCAATTCCGTTAACCCAACTGGTATGTCCTGCCAGGGTCCTCACTTTGAGTCCGGTCTTGGCATCCCAAATGATGATATTCCCGGATCCGTCTCCTGACGCTATGTATTTGCCGTCCGGGCTTATGTCGACAGCGCGAACCTTGTTGGAGTGACCGGTGAGTTTCATGTTGAACGTGGCATCAACACCACCCGCATAGCCGGTTTGAGCTGAATAAGAATATGATTGCCCGGATGACTTGGCCGCAATGCCCATATCGGCTCCGGACTCTCCTTTGCCCAAAGCCGGCGAACCGGATCGCAAAGTGAAATCCGACGTATTGAGCATCGGATCCAAGAAGATATTACCCGAACCGCCATAACATCTTTTGAAGGCCTGACCGCTGTTGTAAATGGCATTGTAAGAAATCACCGGATACGATTGGTATTCGTTGTCGATGGCGCTGCCACCCTTGTTGCCCACCATCACGTTGTTTTTGACAATGGCGGATGAGCCATTCATGGCTATGACATCCTGCTCCTGGGCATATTGCCCGCCACAATTGTTGTAGAATACGTTGCCGGAGATAGTTGGGGTGCCGCCCCAGATGTAGATGGCATAGTTGATGTTGTCTCGAACGACGTTGTTCGTGAACGTCGCATTGCTTTGACGAAACTGCAAAGCGCCTGCCGAACCTGTGGAATTCTTGAATGTAAAACCGCTGACGGACACGCCATTGGCTGTGATCTCCAGGATAGGGGCAGAAGCAGCGCCGTCGATGATCGTCTTTTCCGGGCCGTCGCCGGCAAGTTGAACATCTTGCTTCGACACGGTCAATGCGCTTTCGTAATAGGTTCCCGATTTTACCTGAATAATGTCACCGGTATTTGCTGCGGCAAGCGCTGCCGAAATGCTGGAATACTGGCCGGATCCATCCTTCGCGACCTTCAGGGTTCTGCCGCCATAACTGCTGTAGCCGCCGGTGTAACCGCCGCCGGAGGATTTCGTTCCGACACCGGAGACCGTCCAGATCCGAATCGTATTATCGTCACTGGCCGAGACAAGCTTCTTGCCATCGGATGCAAATAACACCACGCCCGTCGTACCCGTGTGGCCATACAACGTCTTCACGCTGCTGCCCGTGTTGATATCCCAAACACGAATAATCTGATCTTTGCCCGAACTGACCACATACTTGTCGTCCGGACTGATGGCCGCCATCCACACGTTGTCCGTGTGACTCATCGTCTTCAACTCAACCATCGACGGAAAACTCCACACCTTCACCGTGTTGCCGTAGCTGCTGGTCACCGCCTTCGATCCATCCGATGTAAAACGGATGCTGGTAATCCACCCCGCCTGAATACCCGTCTTCTCCTGAATCCACGATGATGTAGACCACACCTTGATATTCCCCTCCGAATCACCGCTCAGCAGATACTTCCCATCCGGACTGAATTGCACGCTCCAAATGTAGTCCGTATGCCCATACAATGTCTTGGTCAAATATCCCGACTGCACATCATACACACTCACCGTCTTGTCAAAACCGCCCGCGGCCACATATTTGCCGTCCGGACTAAACGCCACCGCGATCACATCCGAACTGAAACTGGAAATCGTCCGGATCGCGTAGCCGCCACTCACATCCCAGATCTTCAACGACTTGTCGCTCGATACACTGGCCAGTTTCAAACCATCCGGACTGAATGCCGTACCGTTTACATACGTCGTATGGCCGGTCAAGGTCTTCAAAACCGAACCATCCGCCGTGGAAAAAATCTTCAAGTTCCCGGACCCACCCCCGATCGCAAACTTCTGCCCGTCCGGGGATATCGCTCCACCACGATTGTAATCCCCCGAGAGCTGATACGACACCGTCTTAAACAAATCCGCCGAAAAACTACCCCCGCCTCCACCGCCATAACTGCTGTAGCCGCCGGTGTAACCGCCGCCGGAGGATTTCGTTCCGACACCGGAGACCGTCCAGATCCGAATCGTATTATCGTCACTGGCCGAGACAAGCTTCTTGCCATCGGATGCAAATAACACCACGCCCGTCGTACCCGTGTGGCCATACAACGTCTTCACGCTGCTGCCCGTGTTGATATCCCAAACACGAATAATCTGATCTTTGCCCGAACTGACCACATACTTGTCGTCCGGACTGATGGCCGCCATCCACACGTTGTCCGTGTGACTCATCGTCTTCAACTCAACCATCGACGGAAAACTCCACACCTTCACCGTGTTGCCGTAGCTGCTGGTCACCGCCTTCGATCCATCCGATGTAAAACGGATGCTGGTAATCCACCCCGCCTGAATACCCGTCTTCTCCTGAATCCACGATGATGTAGACCACACCTTGATATTCCCCTCCGAATCACCGCTCAGCAGATACTTCCCATCCGGACTGAATTGCACGCTCCAAATGTAGTCCGTATGCCCATACAATGTCTTGGTCAAATATCCCGACTGCACATCATACACACTCACCGTCTTGTCAAAACCGCCCGCGGCCACATATTTGCCGTCCGGACTAAACGCCACCGCGATCACATCCGAACTGAAACTGGAAATCGTCCGGATCGCGTAGCCGCCACTCACATCCCAGATCTTCAACGACTTGTCGCTCGATACACTGGCCAGTTTCAAACCATCCGGACTGAATGCCGTACCGTTTACATACGTCGTATGGCCGGTCAAGGTCTTCAAAACCGAACCATCCGCCGTGGAAAAAATCTTCAAGTTCCCGGACCCACCCCCGATCGCAAACTTCTGCCCGTCCGGGGATATCGCTCCACCACGATTGTAATCCCCCGAGAGCTGATACGACACCGTCTTAAACAAATCCGCCGAAAAACTACCCCCGCCTCCACCGCCATAACTGCTGTAGCCGCCAGTGGAGGTGGACGGTTTCGTGACCGTCAGCTTGTCTATTTCTATTCGTTGTTTCTTCGTAACCACATAGCCGACCTGGCTGCCCGCCGGGCTCTCCCATTCGGCAGAATTCACGAAGTTGTCATTGATGTAGAAATTGACTTTCGAGCCGATGTGTTCTACGCGAATCTTGTTAGTGACGGCGTACGAAGAGTACTTGTTGATGTACGATGAAGTGGTCCAACTGATGAGCGAAGACCATGTTCCTCCGCTCCATTTGCCATACAAGTAACTGCCGTCTCCGCTTAATCCAAATGTGTAACAATTGTTGGCGTCCTGGTATCCCCACACCACACCATAAATATTATCCGTAACACCGCTGACTTTTCGGATCGTCGATTCAAGTGAGAAATCCTGAGAGCTTGTAAGCCCGACACTCTTGGCAATCGTATAAGTCGTCTGGCTGTAATTGTCAAATACATATGCCCCATACTGAACCTTGAAAAAATAATCCTGATTACTGCCTTCCCACCATGCGTGCGAATTATCAGTGAAATCGTCTTGAAAAATAGTGCCCCCGCTTTGTGACCAGCCCGAAACACCCATGCTCAAGAAAAGAACGGCCCAAAACAAGTAGGTTTTCATAGGACTCCTTCTCCTTTAACTCTTGCTGATGATCCAAATCTCAAACTGACCTCAAAAACTATACCAATTCGTCGGTATTGTTTTTACAACAGTTATGTTTGACGGAAAACCAAATTCCAACACTTTTGCTTTCATCGAAGTCTCTAAGATGCGACAGTTCAATCTGTTCGAAAGATAATTGACTGCTCGACCACAGATTCGCTTTTTGAATCCAATCGAGTAAATTGGATTTTGTGAATAACGTTGATCAGACAATCAACAAAGGCCCGATGACGTATGCCTTCATGAACGACCTTGACATTGGAGATGGCACCGGATGGCTCAATGGCGAAACGAAATCGCACTTTGAAGGTTGGAACAAGGCCTTTCGCAAAACTGGTCTTGTAGCATTTGGCAAAGTAGATCATTTTCGCTTGGAATGCTTCCGCCACTTCCTGTTCTCCGCGATCCCCGCCAGCGACAAATGGCGCCGGGCAGAATATCGCCAGTTTGCCACGGCTGGTCTGACCAAACGTAACCGGAGTCATGCCGGTCCAAAGTAACTCTAGGACAAACAAAACCAACGGAATCTTAATCTCGCACCTTCCTATGGTCATTCATCCGCATCACCAAAGATGCAGGCTGAAAACAACTTGATTTCACAACCACCTTGCTTCCAGGCATTTCTCGAAATTCCCGCTTTGATGCACGTTTGTTCAAGAAACGTCGTGCGGTCCCAACCATGTTCCGTTGCCACCTGCGGCAGGAGCAAACCATGTCGGAATCCAGAGCGAATGAACAAGCCATGTCTACCGATTTCTATTTCTGACGCTGATATCACGTTTTTCATGGGCGTCAGGACCGAAATTTCAATATGAATCAACGCAAGTTCCGATAAGCTTACCGGCGGAAATCTGGAATCTCGGCAGGCGGCCGAAACGGCAGCTTCAGCAATGGTTTCGAACAGTGTCCCGATGCCTTCGACAAAACCCACGCAGCCCCGGAGCCGTCCGTTTTCTTTCAAGGTGACAAAGGCACCCGCGTTGGTTCGAAGGGCTTCGGTGATTTCAAATGAATTTGAGTCAATCAGAAACTCGCGGCGTTCAAGCTCTGATTCTATGGCCTTGCGGGCCACGACCAGCAAGGTGGTTTTTTCCGATGAGGCCAGGATCATGGTGACACCAATATACGCCAAGCAGGGCCCGCTTTCAAGACAGCCCAGCCAGTGAGAGTCTGGACCTGATCATTTCAAGCGGCATGGACAAGCCCGTCCACAATTCAAACGAGGCTTCTGCCTGACGAAGCAACATTTCAAGGCCATTGATGGGTATGGCTCCTTCCCGCCTGGCTTTGCCAAGAAAAAGCGTTTCTTTCGGTTCGTAGATCAGATCCACGGCGATGCTGCCTTCCTGGAAACGGAAATGGCCCGGAAGCGCAATTCCTGGTACGGAGTCCATGCCGACCGGTGTACAATTTACGACAATATCATACGCTCGATCTTCACGACGATCCAGAGACGTTGTTTCCACAGACACGGACGATACCAAGGACTTGAATTTTTCCGCGATGGCGCCTGCCGGGGATAGATTCCGCGCAGCGAAAACCAATCTGCGAATGCCCAATTCATTGAGCAGGCTCCACGCGACAGCCCTCGCGCTGCCACCGGCGCCTATCACCATGGCATCTCCGCCCTCAATCCTGGATTTCCACTTTTCGAGCGCCATTTGAAAGCCTATTCCGTCCGTATTGTGGCCCGTCCAGCCCTCCTTGTTGAGTACCAGGGTATTCACCGCTCCAATGGTCCTCGCGACGGGCGACAACTCGGCTAGGAATTCCACGATCCGCTCTTTGTGAGGCACCGTCACGTTCATTCCTCGAATTCCCAATGCACATGCGCCGGCAACGGCCTCTCTGAGGTTTGCCGGCCTCACTTCAAAAGGAACGTAAACAGCGTTCATCGTGTGGAATTGAAAAGCAAGGTTATGTATCAAGGGAGAGAGTGTATGATGTACCGGATGTCCGAGAATTCCGTACGTGTTTGTAACGCCGGTTATCGCAGTATTTTCCACGCCAACTCCATTCAAGGCAGAGGCAACAAGTGATCCTGAAAAACACCATCATCCACCGATGGCATTAACCGCAGACCCTCATTAATGATCTCCATGGTGCCATCGATCGATCGTTTTCGGTCACAAAACCACACGCCATCGTACGATTTCCAGTCAGACCAGGAATAATCGCCTGTCTTCCCGGAACCCTGGAGTTTGTATTTCCACCTTTCCATGAAGCCAGTTTTGGGATTGATATATGCCCAGTATTGATCCCCAGGCGTCAAACCCACGCTGTCAAAGGAAACATGAAGAACGTCCCATGTGGTGGCCGAGCTTGAGTCTATGACCTGACCCATGGCTTTCACGTGGACTCCATTGTCCAACAGTTTCCACGGCATCAGTAGCCAATAGGTGTCGTTGATGAAACGGCCGAAACCATAGTCCAGATATGCCATCCGCCTTGTATCTTTGACAAGAGTATCCTGAATCCAAACGGATCCCATTTTGGCGTTGATGTCTGAGTACTGGAGGTCATATCGAAGGCCATCGGAAGTGAGTCCGGTGATGCGGTAGCGGCCTGTCCACCGATCCCAAAGATGGGCATGACGGGCAATTTCCTTCGATTCTCGCTTTACAACGAAATCAAACCTCATGTATCTAGGCGCCATGAAGGCATCCCGTCCACCCATGTTTTGCATCATTCGCTCAACCGTCGACGTCTCTGGTTGAGCTTGATGATCCGGCTTCTGGCAGGACAATACGACGAAAACCGCACTGCATGTTGCAAGACGTCGCACGGATATCACTTGATCTTCTCTTTTTGGGCGGCCATGTACTGCTCATCGACCACCACCCAGTCGACCGCATACTCACCAAATCGACGAACATCCATAAGGAGAAAATACTTATTATTAGTTAATTTAAACGCCTGGACTTGAAGTAATTGATCATCCTCTGCGACAAGACCTTCAAACAGGCCGTACATCTTGATCTCGGATGGCGTGATCTCCTGCCCAAGCGCCTCATGAATCTGGTACGGTCCGGGTGGATGGCCCACAGCATATTCCGTTGCACCTGATCCCCAAGTACCTGCCCAGGCGCCCGCAGATCCTCCACCAATGATCAGGAGCATTGAAACAGGATGCCCCAGGTCGGAAGCGGAGGCCGGACCTTCGTTGATGGCATCGCCCACAAAAAAACCGGCAACGCCTCCAAGCAGCGTTCCAATAGATGCGCCAATGATCGTCCGTTTCTTCTTCGAACCCTGGAAGACAATTCGGGAAACAACTTCTGTTGGAATGTCTTTTTGTTTCCCATCCACAACCACGGTAAGCTTGTCTGATGTGGCTTGTACGAGTCTGCATCGGATATCGACGTGATTGACATATACAACGACATCACTATTCGTTCGGCTTTGACCGGAAGCTTTCCACTCTTCCACACTCTTAACCCCGGATGACGACGCACACGATACGAGCCATGCCGCCTGCATTGTCACTATGATCGCCCATGCGGTCAGAATACGCATATTTCAGAACTCCTCTTGATAAGACAGTTATTCAGCCAAATACCTTTCTGCATCAATAGCCGCCATACAACCGGTTCCTGCGGCAGAGATGGCCTGACGATAATAGTGATCCTGCACATCTCCACACGCAAATACCCCTGGCACGTTGGTGCGGGTGGTCTTTCCTTGCGTTAGGATATAACCGTTGTCGTCCATGTCCAGTTGACCCTTGAAAAGACGGCTATTGGGTTCATGACCGATCGCCACAAAGAGGCCGTCCGTAGCAACGTCTGTCACGACGTTGGTTTTCACATTGCGAATTTTGACCGATTGAAGACGCGAGTCCGGTGTGCCGGACATATCGATAACCTGTGAATCCCACATAAATTGGATCTTCGAATTCCTCATGGCCCTTTCTTGCATGATCTTGGAGGCGCGGAGGCTATCCCTTCGATGAACAATGGTCACGTTGGACGCAAACTTCGTCAGGTAACCGGCTTCTTCCATGGCGGTATCTCCGCCTCCCACCACCATCACTTTCTTACCCTTGAAAAAGAAGCCATCGCACGTCGCGCACGCCGATACGCCATAACCCATTAGTTCCTTTTCCTTGGGAATTCCGATCAGCTTCGCGGATGCGCCCGTCGCAATAATGACCGCATCGGCGGCATGACTCACGTCGGATTCATCCACGATCGTAAACGGTCGCTTCGAGAAATCGACCTTGACGACCGACTGAAAGCGGCAGGTCGCTCCAAATTTTTTTGCCTGCTCCCTGAATAATTCCATCATTTCGGGTCCCTGGACTCCGCTTGGAAATCCTGGGAAATTCTCCACTTCTGTCGTTATCGTCAGTTGTCCACCGGGCTGGCTACCCTCGAAAACAACCGGACTGAGACTGGCCCGGCCTGCATAGATGGCTGCCGTAAATCCAGCCGGACCAGATCCGATAATGACGACCTTGTGCCTTTCCATAGACTTTCCTCTTCCTTTTCATAGATTAGACAAAACCAGCTTTCGAAGTCGGCTTATTAAGAACCAATGGTGGACGACCTGAAACAGACATTGAAAGGTCCCGCCTGCCAACACAGCCCATGTGCGATCCATCCATGGCTCCAATTCACCGAGAATCACAGCGAGTGTAAAAAAAATACCTGACAAAACAAAATAAAAAGGCACCCTGCTGGCAAAAGCCCATGCCCCAAAAGGCTCTGCGAAACGATTCGATAGAAATCTGAACCACAGCGAATCGACCAACCAACCGGATAAGCCTAGGGACAACCACAGACCTAGTATGCGCAACCACGAAACCACGTCAACTTTCAGAACGAAAACCACAAACATGATCCATGACAGGAACGATACTCCATTGACGATCGTCAGCATTTGATACAGAGAAGACCAGGGCCGGCGCCGAAGGGTCTCGAGATGGTATGCCAACATCTCTTTTTGATCATCCGCGGTCATGTATTGACCTCTTATACAGACTTCAACATTATTCGGTTTACTTTTTCCAAGCTGCCCAAAACATTCGATGACGTCAAATGGGTGTAGAGGTTATGACGCAGAAAAAAAAGTGAGCTTCGTAGCCCACGACAGAAGAAACAGAATAAGCAGGCCGATTTGAATTTTCTCCAGTGTCGACGGGCGCAATAGTTCCGTAATGGTTCGCTTTCTGAAGATCCCGACAACGGATAACCACGAACCCCAAACCAGGACAACGATTATGACTATTCCGAACGGCTGGGACCGAAACGCAAGCCAACTCTCGCCATGAAGCCATCCCGAGACCGACGTGGTCAGGCCGCAGGATGGACAAGGAATGCCGGTGAACGTGTAGAAGCCGCACGGTGGTAACCCGAGCTGCTCATGCGTGCCCAAGCCCTGGATGGACGGGGTGAGGTACCATCCGAATCCAAGGACGGTCAGAGCGACGGTTATGAAGAGCCAGTACGGGATCAAGGATGCACCTGCCGGGGCATCTATGTTCAGCTCATCATGTCGGATTCTTGATGGTTGCCCTGAGGTTCTCGAATGCCAACTCCACATCGAATTTCAGATCCATAACAAAATTGGGAATGGTTTTGAATTCGTCGAGCGAATCCAAGACTTCCTTGTGATGCTTTTCGATCGTGTGGAATTTGATTCTCTTTCGTTTTTCAAGATCCTCAATCCGGTGATTCCACTCGATGATCTGTGCAGAATTCTCTTCCACGATCTTGCGAATTCTTGCTATGCGTGAAATAATGCGTTCCCGGATCTCGGCCGGCGTCGAAGGATGCCGCAAAAGACGCAACATAATTCGAAGGGAAATTTCATCATCCGCTATCAAATCGTTGAATATGTCCGCCCGCAGGATCGGCGTGAAACTCCGGTCATTGAGAATCTCGACCAGCTTGTCCGGGCTGATTTTCACGAGAATGTGGATGGCTCTTCGCCGGATGGATGGTACCGAACTGCCGACGAGACGACCCAACATCTCCGCAGCAACCTCTTCTTTGGTATCCGGATTCTTGGCTTCTTCCAGGATGCCGCGTTGATTCAGTTCTGTCAGAACGTGGCTGGCAAACTTGTTGTTTTCTTTGGCAAGATGAAACAGAATGGGACGGGAAATTTTCGCATTTCGCAGAGCCACAATGGAAATTCCCTGATCACTACTCTCGGTGACCAGCTTCTCCAGAATGTCCGAAATCCGGCGTTTTTCATCTTCCGAAAAGGATACCTGCTCTTCTGGCTCTTCCAGAAAGAAATCCATTCACGCCTCCCGGGATATGGCCGTGTCGAATCTAAGTTGTCCGGCAACATTACTCAATAGAAAAAACCTTATGAGGCTTCCGAAGTGCGCGTGGTGAAAAAAAAGACCGACCCTTCGCCCACTTTGCTTTCAACCCAGATCTTTCCGTCATGGGCTTCCACTATGGATTTGCAGATGGCCAATCCCAAACCCACACCACCGCCACCGGCATGATCGTCGCTCGAAAAAACGCCCCCGCTTTTCTTGTATTTCTCGAAAATGATCGGTTGCTCTTCCTCCGGAATTCCGATACCCGAGTCTCTCACCCAAAATTGCAGGGTGTCTTCATTGGCCATACGGCAACCGATTTCAACAGCGCCGCCATTGGGAGTGAACTTAATGGCGTTGGACATCAGGTTGTTGAATACCTGCACGATCTTGTCTCCATCGAAAAAACCTTCCAGAAATGGATCCTCAAGCGCCACAGAAATTTCGATTTCCTTCTGTTCGGCGAGGATGCGCATATTCTTGACCGCGTCATCCATGACCGATCGGACCCCCATCAACTGCGGAACCACTTGCATCTTCCCACGATCAATTCGGGAAATGTCCAGAATGTCATTAACAAACGTCAACAATTTCTTGTTGTTGGCGATGATGTTGGACAGGATTTCTTTCTGATCTTCCGTCACGGGATCGACATATTCGTTGTACAATGCGTCAACAAAACTTTGATTGGCCAGGATGGGGCTTCTCAGATCATTGACGATGGTCGAAGTGAAATTGGATTTGATACGTTCTATTTCCTCGAGCTTCCAAATATACTTGATCGTAAGCACCATTTCCCGGGCGATCAGTTGTACTATCTTGACGATGTCCTTGTTGTAAGCGAGACTGTCCTGTGTGAATACGCCGATGGAACCAATGACATTTTCATCGTCTTTCAATGGTATTAGAAGCGACGAATGAACATCCATCGATTCCTGATCCGTTATTTTGTCTTCCCCAACCGCCTCGGCGACGATCTCTTTCACGAGCCCGAGACGGACCTTTTCCGGGTTGAAGTCTTTTTCAAGAATGAGGGCTTTGGCAGATTCCAGAAACCCCTTTGACACAGACTTCTGAACATCAAATGTGATCTGAACCTGTTCTTTGGAAAACAGGGTGACCGACGAAGCATGGTATTCGATGATCTGGGCAAACAGGTCAAAGAATCGCTTGATCATTTCCGTACGGCTATAAGCAAACCGGGATAAATCGCGCATCCGATTCGAAACCGTTGACTCGTATAATAGTCGTTCAAGAATCCGGTTGATTTTCGTTTTGACGCTTTCTTCACCACCACCGTCCGTGGATATTTCGTAACCATTTTCTTCGCGCTCGGTGTAGTCAACGGTTTGCGGACGGCTGGCGGATTTCAGCAGACGCTCCACTTCTCCAAGAAGCGCAGAATTATCGACAGACTTTGTTACAAAGCTGTTGGCGCCAGCTTCGATGCCCCAGAACCTGTCCTGTTGCTGGCCAAGGCTGGTGAGCAGAATGATCGGTATGTGCGCCCGGGAAGGATCGTCTTTGACCAACCGGCAGAATTGATAGCCGTTGAGTTCCGGCATGATGATATCGCTTACAATGAGATCAGGGTTTTCCGTCTCGACAAAATTGACGCCCTCCACGCCGTTTTTTGCCGTGATGACGCGGTAGCCCGCCTTGGACAGGGCCATTTTGTACATGATCAACTGGGTGGCGCTGTCGTCGACGACGAGAATTTTTTCTTTCGACACGTTAGGCCTTCCTAAGCTTTGTATTCATCCACATTGAGAAGTTGTGTCATTTCTCCCGCGATACGTTCGATCGGGAGAATTTTATCGATGACGCCAAGATCAATGGCTTCTTTGGGCATGCCAAACACGACACATGACTCCGGACTTTGCGCAATGGTCATGCCTCCGGCCTCTTTGATCAGTTTCATGCCTTCCGCACCATCCCTGCCCATACCCGTCAATATGACCCCAAGCGTTCCCGCGCCAACCGTGCGCGCAATGGATTCCATCATCATGGTGGCATTGGGCCGCAGACCATTGACCGGCATTGATTTGCTGAGCCGCACAACCCGACCCGGGTCGATGAGAAGATGGTAGCTGTCCGGGGCGACAAAAACCGTGCCTGGAGCAAGCATTTCCCCCCGTTCGGCAGCTTTTACCGTCAATGGACATTCCTTGTTCAACCAGTCAACGAAACCCTGACCAAATCCTTCACATATGTGTTGGACTACGACAATCGGTGCCGGAAAGGAAGGCGGAAGATTTTTCAATATCTTCAGCAATGCCGATGGACCTCCCGTGGATGACGCAATAGCCACGGCTTCGATCGGTTGAGCCGGTAACGCGTGTTTGCCTTTGGCCATTTTGTAGTATTGCGAATAGTCGTCTTTACCGGTTTTTCCAGAAACCGGATGTTTCCCGGTCGTCGGACGCGGACTGCGGTGAACGCCGGACGTCGCCTTGGGCTCATTTGCCTTTTCCACCGGTGTTCGGGTCAGGGCGCCGGACATGTGATGGAACACCTTTACACCGGAGAGAATTTTGACTTTCTTGATCAGATCTTTGCCGATGTACTCATAGTCCATGGCAAGATTACCCTTTGGCTTTTCGACAATATCCAAGGCGCCAGCCCGAATCGCATTAAACGTGATGTTCAAATCGTCCTTTCCAACAGACGCGCTAATGACCAGAATTGGCGTCGGATGGTGTCTCATGATCTGCTTCGTAGCCTCAAAACCGTCCATAATGGGCATTCGAATATCCATCGTAACGATGTCGGGTCGCAATACCCTGGCTTTTTCCACGGCCTCTTTGCCATTGGTGGCCGTCCCAATCACCTGGCATTCGTCATCGGTTGCAAAGATTTTCTGCAGGATCATGGTGACCGTTGGTGAATCTTCTGCAATCAGGATCTTGATCATCGCAACTATAACAGTTTTTCAATGGTTTCCAGAAGATTGGACTGATCGAAACTTCCTTTGATAATGTACGCGTTGGCGCCCACTTCGATGCCGCGTCGCTTGTCCTTTTCGGACTCAAGGGATGTGCATAGAATAAAAGGAATGTCGACGTATTTGGACTCCCGTCGCACTTTCTCAGCAAATTCGAAGCCGTTCATCAGTGGCATTTCCACATCGCTCACGATCATATCAAAGCCACCCTCGTGCAGTTTCTGATACGCTTCGACGCCATTTGTTGCGATCGTGACATGATAGCCGGCCGATTCAAGAATGTTCTTCTCCAGGGTCCTTGTTGTGATCGAATCATCCACCACCAAAATACGCTTCTTGACCAGGTCCCGTGTACGGCGTTCGCGAAAAACGAACCGCGATCCGGTTCCCTGAACGGATTTGACAAGGTCGTTGGGGTCCAGGATAATGGCCAGACGCCCATCGCCCAAGATAGTCGATCCGGCAACGTTCTTGACCCGTTTGAGTTGATTGCCAAGGTTCTTGACCACGACCTCCTGCTCATCCAGCAATTTGTCGACGAGAAAGGCCACGCGCCGGCCTCCACTTGTCAACACGACAGCCGGCAGTTTGGTCGATTCGATTTTGGTCAGGTGCTGACCAAGACGCTGGGAAGAACCGGCTTTCAACAAGCCCTTGGCCTTCAATCGTTGACGCACGTTTCCAAGGAGGTCTTCGAGTTTGTAAAGCGGAACGGTTTTCTCATCCACGATAATGACGGGATGGGAACTCCCGGTCAAAACGGCATCTTCGGTCAGGCGCACCGTGCGATCGATGTAATCAATCGGTATCGAATAGGTCTCACCCCCAACGTCCACGATCAACGCATGAGTTGTGGCCAGGGTCAACGGAATCTTGATGGTGAATTTCGTACCGCGGCCTTTTTCGGAAGTGGTCTCTATCGTGCCCTTGATTCGCTCGACATTCGCCTTCACGATGTCCAGTCCGACGCCTCGCCCCGACAGATCCGTAATGATCTTGGCCGTGGAAAATCCTGAGTGGAAGATCAGGCTGACCAGCTCTGTTTTCGAGATTTCTGACAGCTGATCCTCATGCAAGTAGCCTTTTTTGATGGCGATTTGCGCGATGCGGTCCGTATCAATGCCCCGGCCGTCGTCCGTGATCTCAATCAACACCATGTTGCCCACATACGAGGCTTTCAACGTGATCAAACCATCCGTATTCTTTCCGGCCTGCTCCCTTTCCGATGGGATTTCGATGCCATGATCGATCGAATTCCGGAGTAGATGAATCAGAGGGTCCTTCAACTCTTCGAGAATCTTCTTGTCCACGCGTGTGTCCCCTCCGAACACTTCAAAGCGAATCTTCTTGTTTTGCCCTTTGGCAATATCTCTCACCATGCGGTGGTACAGGTCAAAAATCGTCGATATTGGAAGCAATCGAATCACGCGAAGATTGTCCTGAATATCGCCCGTAATAACCGAGGTCCGGATGGCATCTTCACTTTGCTTGTCATAGATTTCAGTCAATGATTCCACAAGGCGCGACAGCTTTTCCTCCGACATGTGTTGCAGATTGAGAAGATGTTTCACTTCGGAGAAACTCAAGGATTGGTCTCTCAAATTACCTCGTCCGCCGAGAATGTCTCCCCCATCACCGGAATTGAGCCGGGCGGAGACTTTGTGCAATAGAGCCCGGTTCCGGCCCAAAATATCATTCCACTCTTCGCAAAAATCGACAATTCGGCGTGTATCCACGAGTTGCTGCTGCGCTTTGATTCTGGACGTGATAAGATCGCTGACCTGATTCATCAATTCGTCCAGTTTTCGCGTTGGTACCCGAATGAAAGCATCATCCCCGACAGTCCCCTTGTCCGCTACGGAAAGATCTTCCTTCCTGCTGATGTCCGCAATGTCAGGCTCTGACATGAGCACCGGCATTTCCTCTTCGAGGATGCCCTCGAGGTGGGATTCTTCGATTTCTGTTTCAGCGAGCCGCTCCCGGCGTTGTTCCTGCTGAATTTCCTCTTCCGCAGCCAGCCGCACGTCGGCCAAACCCGTATGGTCACCCTTTGACTTCGACAGGTTTTCGAGCCGCTTCAGAATGGCGGACGTGTCGATGGACTCGTCCGATCCTTCCATGGCAATCTTCTCCATGATTTGGGAGATGATATCCACACCCTCGTAAACGACATCAAAATCCTCAGGCGACAGCACAATCACGGCTTTTCGAAGCACACCAAAGATGTCCTCAATCTTGTGGGCCACGCCTTCAATTTTGACGAAACCCATCATGCGCGCAGAACCCTTGACACTGTGGGCCGTTCGGAACAGATCTTCCAGCAATTCTTTGGAACCCGGATTCTCTTCGAGCTTCAGAAGCCCCTTATTCAGGTTCTTGAGATGCTCCTCGGTTTCCATCTTGAAGATGGACATCATCTCCCGGAGTTCGTCTTTGGAAAGCTCCATACGCTCGGACTACCTCTCGCTATTTCGACGATGCGCCGTTGGTCGGCTGCGTCAGCATTTCGTTAAGCTCTTTGGTCAGAAGGAGCACGGAATCTACGGCCCGCTGTGTCTGTTGCGTTCCCGCCGCAACTTGTTTCACGACTTCATTGATATTCGCCATCGCCAGGGTGATCTGCTCGATGCCGATCGTCTGTTGTTTGCTGCCGACCAAAATTTGCTGCGCATAACCGACATTCTCCTCCAGACTGCCGATGCTTTGATCCATCAGACGGCCTGCTTCGCGGATTTTGTCGACCCCGATATCGACACGTTTCGATCCTTCTTCGGTGGCCATGACGGTTGAATTGGTGGCATTTTGGATCTGCGTGATAAGGTCCCGTATTCTCAGGGAGGCTTCCTTGCTTTTCTCGGCCAGCTTCCGCACTTCGAAAGCCACCACACCGAACCCCTTTCCAAATTCTCCCGCCTTACTGGCTTCGATCGCGGCGTTGAGCGCCAGCATGTTCGTTTGTTCGGCAATGTCATTGACGGTCGTGGTGATGACGCCGATTTGCTGTGTTTTTTCAGACAAATCCAGAATTTGCTCAGCTATGCGCTCGACCCGACGTTTGATTTCGTTCATTTCATCAATCGACCCGTCCACCGCCGATTTGCCACGGCTCGTAACATCCATGCTCTTTTCGGCCGATTCCACGACAAACTGGGCCTTCTCGGTTGTCTGATGGGAGGTGGCGGACAATTCCTGGGTTGTCGTTGTCGTTTCATTCAGCGCCGTAGACTGTTCATTCATGCCGACGGCCTGTTGTTCGATCGTCGTGGTTAATTCACTCACGACAGAAGACAACCTGGAGACCGCGTCGGTCATGGCCACGTCAAAATTGCGCAAATTCTCAACCATGTGATTGAAATGCTTTTCAAATTCGGCAAGTTCATCGGATCCGTCGAGGTGCAGTTTCGACGTATAATCCTGGGCATTAATTTTTGAGATGATTGATTCCAGCGCCAAGAACGGTACGATCGTGCGCTTGCCCCACGTGTAGAAAAAAATAACGGAACCAAGAAATCCGATTGGATATCCGACCATCCACAGCCAAAGCGACTCCGCAAACATGCCCAGGACGAAACAGGCGACAAAAGGAACCGTCAGGAACGGCACACTCTTGATCAGCAGTCGCGCAATGTATCTTTTCCTTCCCAGTATCATGTAGATAATCCAAATACCGATGGCCACAGCCACCGCCAAAGTCAGAATGAAGATAATAATGAAATTCATACAGTGGGCACCTCGGCTTAGATGTCTGAATCCACAATGATGATATTGCCGTGGGACAGAAAAGCGTCCCAATTGATCAGCGTGACAATCTTGTTGTCCAGTTGAAAAAGGCCCGACACGAAGACGGAAGTCGCATTTTTGGTTGAAAGGGCCGGCGCCTTGATTTCTTCTTTGAGCACGGCGTGTTTCTGAAAGATGGCATCCACAAACAAACAAACTTCTACATTCTTCCAATTCAAAACAACAAACATGCTGTCGGCGGATGCCGTCCGTTCCTCCGCGCCTAAACTCTGACGTATATCAACCACCGAATAGACCGAACCGCGGATCGTGGTCACGCCGAGGACAAAATCAGGTGTGCAGGGAACGGGGGTCACATCGGTCAGTGGACGGATTTCGTACACGTAGTGGGTTTCGATGGCGTAGAGATCCAAACCCAGACGAAACACGACCACGTCAATGTGGTCGCCCCGCATTTCCTCCGTCGCCGTATGTTTCAGCAGTTCGGCGCGTTCTTCCAGCACCTCGCTCACCGTCTTTTCCTGGTCCGATGACCCGGCCATTTCAGCTATGCGGCGGTGCGCCTCCACCCACACGTCGCCGATTTCATGGGTGAGCGACTTGTAGAACTCACAGTGATTCACGCATTCCTTGATCTTCACATGAAAGGGTCCCATGTCCTCGCCAAAACAAAACGTATGATCGTATAGAAAACACTGCCGTCCTCTTTTTTCGAGAAATGCTGCACACTGGTCATGCCGCCCGCACTGGACAATTTCCCAACAATTGTCCGACGGCCCTATGAGCACGTTTTCGGGATTACCCCTGAGTTTGTTATTGATGACTTCCAATGGAATCATAATCACCCTTTGTCCCACATGTTGATCATCATACCCAATTCGCGGACGGTCAGATCATCCAAAATGCCAATGCGCACGTCGGCCTTCTTTGTTTTGAGTATGCGCTCCGTTTGTTTAAGATACTTCCGGGCGCCCACCGTATCGCCCAATTTGAAATAATTGACCGCCATCTCGTAATATCCCAACGCGAAGTCCATATCAATGTAGATCGTCTTCTTCAACATGCTGATTGAATTTTCAAAATCGTTCTCTTCTTTGAAGATCAGTCCCAATAGGTAATAGGCTTCCAGAAGCAGCGGATCCTTCTCGATCGCCCGGTGACAGAAGTCCTTTGATTTTTTTACCTGATCGAGATTGGCGGCAATGTGGGCGATCATGTAATAAGCCCTTCCATTATTGGGAAAGGCCTCCACCAATTCAACAAACAGCTTCTCAGATTCTTCAAAAGCTCTTTCATGAAAGCGCTGGACGGCTTCGGCAAACAGCTCGGTTTCATTGGCTCGCTGACGTCTTTCCTCCGCCGAAGCGCCTTGACCCAAAGATCCGGCCTGTGACAGGGTCGCCCGCTTTGGTTCCAACGGTACCGGCACCGTCGGAATCAGGACCGGCGACGTGACATCTTTCAACCGGGTGATTTGCTTCTCTAGATCTTGCAGGCCGCTCGCCGCCTGGTCTTTCTGAGAAGAGGTCTTTTTCATGTTGCGAAAAATGTCATCACGAATCTTGATACCGGTCTTATACCGCGATTCGCGCTTCGCGGATGAGTCTTTGCGATAAAGAACGGCATCCGGGTAGATTTCCGGAAGATACGCATCATAAATGAGGCTGCTGGGCTCCGCATGACCAACCGCCAAATAGGATCTTTCTTTCAGGCATTCGTAAAATCGGTTCACCACGCGGATGGTCGTTTCGGCCTCAAAGTAAATGGTCACATTCCGACAAAGGATCATGTCCAATTCTTTGGTGCCGCCATCGGATTGAGGATAGCTTTCATCAACGAGATTGTTGTAGTCGAATTTGACCATCTGCCGTATCCGATCGTCCAGATAGTACAATCCCTCCTTTCGCCGGAAATAGCGCTCCTTGTAATACTCATTGATGGATCGCAATGACCACGGTCGGTAAACACCCTCCTTGGCATATTGCAGCGAATTGATATTAATGTCCGTGCCTATGATCGTGATGGTCCAGTCTTTGCGATCCGAAAGGATCCGGTCCAGCACCATCGCGACCGTGAATGGCTCCTCCCCCGTTGAGCATCCGGCGCTCCAGATGCGAAGGGACTTGTCATGTTGGTGTGCCTTGATCAATCGGGGCAGGATTTCTTTTTCAATAACGTCAAAATGGCGAAAGAAGTAAGTTTCACCGACGGTCAAAAAGGAAATGAGCGTTTTAAAAATGGCCGAGTTGCCAGGGCTCGTAGCCAGGACGCGGCAGTACTCCTCCAGCGTGCCCAACCCCGAATAATGAAAGGCTTTCAGGACGCCATTTTTCAAATCCTGCGTTTTTCGATCGCCAAAAAAGATGCCGCTCTTTGCACGGATCAGATCCCTGAATCTCACATAGATGTCTTCGCCAAAAAGCAACTCGCCCTGGTCGCCTTTGACCGATGGTTTCACCGTGATCTCCTGTGGCGGCCAGTTAAGCATGACTCTGCCGTTGGTCCATTTGGATGAATTCGCTGGCGGTAAACAATTTTTGGGCATTGACCCATAAAATTACTTTGCCGTCGTTGACAAAAGTGCCGCCGATATATTTTGGGTCCAGTACCACATCGGCATGGAGGTTCCTGGAAATGTCTTTTTCGGTTTTCAAAAGAACTTCTCTTACTTCATCGACCATGACGCCGATGAGAAATGCTTTTATCCGAAGAACCATGATGCGTGTCTGTGGTCTCATTTCCGAATGTCCAAGGCCCGCCCTGGACATGAAATCGACAACTGGAACAATCTGACCACGAAGGTTCATGACGCCGGACACGAAGGACGGCAGTTCGGGCACTTGCTTGATGGCCACCCCACGAATGACCTCCTTGACGAAGTTCAGCGAAATGGCATAGTCGTTCTCGCCGGATCGGAAATGAATCAGGCGAAGCACCAGTTCCTTTTGTTTTCCTTTGTTCATGCGGGTCGTCTCAGTTGAAGTGTGGAACGATTCCGATTGACCCATAGCCTGGTACTCGGTGCGACGTGGGGAGGCATCTCGTCCAAATCATTGTCCATCCTGGCCAGCGACCTCTCATCATCCACATCATACCACTTCGGCAGCACGTCAAGCGTGAGTCCCGCCTGCCTGACTCGGTCGGTGGTCATCCCGGCCACACGATCGGAACTCCACGGGATGCCCTCAAACAAGATTGGACACACATTTCGCAGTCCAAGCAGGTAATAACCACCATCCTCGGATGGACCGATGACCACATCGAACCGACTGAGCGCGGCAAAGGCCTCCAAAATCCTCTCATCCGGCAGCGTCGGCTGGTCACTTCCAATCACGACCACGCGCTCATATCCTCTGGTGAATAGCATCGCAAAAGCATGGTCCAGTCGTCGGCCCAGATCGCCTTCGATTTGCGCCAGACAGCTTATCGCCGACCCCGTTATCTCATGTCTTTTCAGTTGCGTCAAAGTCTCCTCGTAAGCCGAAACCGATTCGGCTGGAGAAACGAAGACAAAAAGGTCACATCGGTTCCTGGAAAGGCGAACGGATTGCGTGAGGATATCATCCACAAAACAACGGTACAACTCAGCGGCCAATTCGGCTGTGAGCGGCGGACACAACCTGGTCTTCACTTTACCCGCCACCGGTGATTTTACAAATATGATAAGCGCGGCTTTGTTCACCATCACTTCGCCCTGGAAAGTTTCATGGCGGTATTCTTGGTGTCTTTCCAATGAATAGCGCTGCAGAATTCCCGTATGAGATCCTTGCGATTGGCGTTCTCGAGCACATTGCCCGTCACCACGAACCCGGCCCCGGCCTCGACCTTTGCACGAGCCGCTTCCGGAGTACGAATTCCACCGCCGACGATCACCGGAATCGTCAAATATCCGCTGACCGCCTCAATCATCTCATCGGGCACCGAGTGTGTCGCTCCGCTACCTGCCTCGAGATAGATCATCTTCATGCCCAGGTATTCGCCCGCCATCGCATGCGCGACCGCAATATCGCTTTTGTCCCTTGGAATGGGTTTCGAATTACTCATGAATTCCACCGAAGTCGGCTTCCCGCCGTCGATCAGCATGTAGCCTGTCGAAATGGCTTCCAGAGCCATCTTGCGAACAATGGGTGCTCCAAGCACCTGCGTGCCGATCAAATATTCGGCATTCCTGCCGCTGATCAGTGACAGAAATAACAGGGCGTCCGCGTCCTCGGACAGTTGGATGGTACTGCCGGGAAACAGAACCACCGGAATGGAAAAACGTTTCTTGATGGCCTGAATGGTCGAACGGAATTTGTTGGACAACATCAAACTTCCACCCACGAGCAGGGCGTCCACACCTTCTTCTTCGCTGGTCTGCACTAACTCCAAAATCTCATTTTCCGGCCGTTTGTCCGGATCAATCAGCACAAAGTAACCAGAACCCTTTCGATTCCGGATGTCAAGCAACGTCTCATAGACCGACATAGCGCACCTCTATTTTTCGTTCCGGCCGTCGTCACGAAGCCGAAAACGGTCAACCATGTTTCGCAGCAGGTTGGTCTGCCCGATTAGACTATCGAGGCTGTCGTCAATTTGGCGAACACCCTGGGTCGTGGTTTTTGTTATGGCCGAAATATTTTCAATATTTCTTGAGATTTCTTCGGCGGTGTGGCTTTGTTGTTGTGCGGACACGGCAATATTGGTGATCATTTCAAGCGTTTGATTGTTGGCTCTCAGGATATCGTCCAAGGCTTCGGTCGTTTTACCGCCCAGTTCCCTTCCTCGCTCCACTTCAATGGTGCCTCGCTCCATGGCCCGTACGGCATCCGCCATGGCCTTCTGGGTTTTTTCGATCATGTGCGTGATTTCTGTCGTTGACTGTGTCGTGCGTTCGGCAAGTTTCTTGACTTCGTCGGCCACAACGGCAAACCCCTTGCCGTATTCGCCGGCGCTGGCCGCCTCAATGGAAGCGTTGAGGGACAGCAGATTTATCTGGTCTGTAATATCGTTGATGACTTCAATAATTGTTCCAATCTGAGCGACCGTCCTGCCTAATTCGAGTATGGTTCTTGCCGACTCGCTGACAACTTCCGATATCCTCTGCAAGCCGGACACCGTATCATCCACGACGACTTTACCCCTCTGTACGGCTTCATTGGCCGTTTTTGAAACCTGGACGGCGTCGGAAGTGTTGGATGATGTCTGGACAATCGTGGCGCTCATTTCCTCCGCCGCCACCGCAACCAGCGTGGTTTGGCTGGATTGGGTCTCCGAACCGTCCGACACATTGCTTGTAATGGTATTGATGGCGCCGACGGAACTGCCAATCTGTCGCGTGGCATCGGCGATTTGTTTGATCATGTCGTGCAGGCGATCGAGAAATCCATTGAAAGCCATGCCCAATTGACCGATTTCATCATCGACGCTGATCGAAATACGTTTCGTCAAATCTCCTTCTCCTTCCGCGATGTCCTTGAGTCTCTCCACGACTCCGGTAATGGGTTTGATCAGGATATTGCTAAAAATATATGCCCCAACCATACCCATGCTCACGGTCAGCAGCAGCAGTATGACGGCAAATCCAATGTCCGAGCGCAATTGACTTGAAATCTCCTCCGTTGACACGCCCGCCACCAGAACGCCGATCTCATTGCCCACACCATTTTGCACCGGCAGAATAATCGATTTGACATCAAACGCCTCAAATAGCCGCGAAGACTGCCCCTCTTTGTGCATGGCTTCATTTTCCGACAAGACCATGGCGAGCATGTCTTTCTCAATGGACGGATCCCGAAAATAGCCGGTGAAAACCTGGCCGGTAGCGTCCAGGGCAAGCACGTACTCGTTTGTACCTTTCACCGCGGCAAAATTGTCCATCACCGTCGCCTTATCCCCAAAATCCAACCCTGCACTGATGTTTTTGGCCGTTATTTCGGCATTGCGTTGCAACAGCCGTTCCTGCGCTTCGACAGCCGTGTTGTGTAAGCGAATCAGGAAAATCACCGCCACGAGCGTCATAAAGAACAAACCGAACGCCGCGTAACCGGCCATCATCTTGGTACGCATTCTGAGATTCAGAAAATAATTCAGCATTGAAATCTCCTGCTAGGATCTTGGGATCTCACCGAACGGCGCCCTCCAATGATCCGGACATTCGTTCTTCCAGTTCTTGGGCCGCCTCTTGTACGGAAATGGCCTTAATGCTTTCATGTGTTGTCACGCGTTCGCTCTTGAGAAACCGGGCCCGATCCAGCGAATCCATTCGTGATTTCTGACGCAACGCTTCCCGCTGAATTCGTTCCTGCTCAGACAGAATCGGGTCTGACAACTGCCATTTCTTTCGAAGTCTGTTTGTCGGTGCCGTCGTACGGATCTCTCGCGCAGACTCCGATGTATCAGAAAAAACAGGTTCAGAACTCTGGTTCGTTTGGTCCAATAACAGAAATATGATACAAAGAACACCCAGCACCGCACCACCACCGTTGACATACTGGTTCAGTCGTTTTTCTTTCTTGAGCTTCTTGGCGACTTTTTCATCCAGCGTCAACATCTCGGTTGGATCGGTAATGCGTTCCGGAGCGATTTCTGGAAGGGATTCGCCATCCATCACCACTGTCGTGACGGGCACCGCGTAGATGTCTTCAGAGACAAAATGGAGCTTCTGACGAATTCGGTTGTATTCTCCCACAAGATCACTTCCGTTCAGTCCAACCGCATCGGAGAGCGTTTTCAGATATCCCGTGATGAAGACCTGCGTCGTAAAATCAAAATCCCCTCCTTCGAGGCGAAAAATAACAGCTTTCGACAAACGGGTCTTCCGGTTGATTTGCTCCACGGTTAGGCCTTTCTCCTCTCTGGCCGATTTCAACATGGATGCCATAGGCTGGAATTCATCTCTTGCTGTCGACATCATTGGGCCTGAATTTGGAAGTGCGCATTCAGCGCCTGGTAGACGTTGGTGATGGGTAAACCCACCACATTGTAAAAATCACCTTCGATGCTTTCGACGAAAACGGCGCTGGCGTCTTGAATCCCATATGACCCGGCTTTGTCAAAGGGCGCCCCGGTCGCAATGTACCGATCAATGTCGTCAGAATTCAACTTTCGGAATGTTACACGTGTCATCTCCACTCCGATATGGGCGGTGTCTTTCGCGCGGTGAACCAACGCATAGGCCGTGTGGACCTCGTGCGTTCGTCCACTTAGCATTTCCAGCATTTCACGTGCCGCGCCCGCATCGACCGGTTTTCCGAGGACGCTGTCATCAATAAGGACAATAGTATCGGCCGCAAGCACGATTCGGTCCGGCCACCGATTAGCCACGGGTAATGCCTTGTCCAGAGCCAGACGCCGGGCCTCCAATACGGGATTGTCACCCTGGAGTGTCTCGTCCACATGGCTTGGCTCGACAACAAAATCAAAACCAACCTGGGCTAGTATCTGCGCTCGCCTGGGCGAGGAGGATGCCAGCACAATTTGGCCAAATTTTCGTCGCAGATAGTCATTTTGATTCATGCCTGAGCCGGAATGAGAACACGAAATCAGGTTGATCCCGTAAGGGATAGGATAAGCTTATTTACTGTTTTTTAATATATTGGAAATAAGCAGAATTGACAAGTTCTTTTTGGGGACGGCTGGCCTCGCCCCCAGGGCAGTCCTCAGTCCAAATTTTAAGAACTACAGGGGTATGTTGCCGTGTTTCTTTTTCGGATTGGAGTCGACTTTGTTCTCCAACATGCGCAAAGACTTGATGAGCCGCGCACGTGTCGAAGAGGGTTCGATGACATCATCAATGTAACCTCTTTCGGCGGCATGATAGGGATTGGCAAATTTCTCCTGATAGTCCGTGATCAATTTTGACTCCGTATCCTGCGGATCAGGCGAATTCTCAATTTCTTTCTTGAAAATGATCTCGACCGCACCCTTGGCGCCCATGACAGCGATTTCGGCCGTGGGCCATGCGAAATTGACATCGCCACGAATGTGTTTTGAATTCATGACGTCATAGGCTCCACCATAGGCCTTCCGTGTAATGACCGTAATTTTTGGAACGGTGGCCTCGCAGAAAGCGTACAACAGTTTTGCTCCATGGCGGATAATACCGCGCCATTCCTGATCGCTGCCCGGCAGGAAACCCGGGACATCCTCAAAGACCACAAGCGGGATATTAAACGCATCACAGAATCTTACAAATCGGGCGCCCTTGACCGAAGAATCGATGTCAAGCACTCCCGCCAGCACGGCCGGCTGGTTGGCCACAATGCCCACGGGACGTCCGTCCAATCTGGCAAAACCGACGATGATGTTTGCCGCAAAATCCTCGTGAATTTCGAGGAAGTCGCCATGGTCGACCACCAACCGGATTATTTCTTTCATGTCGTATGGCTTGTTGGCGTTGTCCGGAATGATGGTGGCCAGGGAGGCTTCCGCCCGGCTGACCGGATCGTCGCATGAGGCCCGAGGCGGATCATCCAGGTTATTGGATGGCAGAAAGCCGACGAGTTTCTTGATCTTCATCATGCAATCGATCTCGCTCTCGGCCGCAAAATGGGCCACGCCGCTCTTGGCGGCATGAGTCAATGCACCTCCGAGTGCTTCCGAAGTGATTTCCTCATGAGTCACCGTCTTGACAACGTTCGGACCGGTGACAAACATATAACTGGTGTTCTTGACCATAAACACAAAGTCCGTGATGGCGGGAGAATACACCGCTCCGCCGGCGCACGGTCCCATGATCGCAGAAATCTGTGGAATCACTCCGGACGCCAGTGTATTCAGAAGAAAGATGTCGGCGTACCCGCCCAGACTGACCACACCTTCCTGAATGCGCGCCCCTCCCGAATCATTGATGCCGATGACCGGCGCGCCCATCTTCATGGCCATTTTCATGACTTTGACGATTTTTTCCGCATGCACTTCAGAGAGACTCCCGCCAAATACCGTGAAATCCTGGCTGAAAATGTACACCAGGCGCGAATCGATAGTTCCATAGCCCGTCACGACACCGTCCCCAAGTGGCCTATCCTGTTCCAGTCCGAAGGCCGTCGACCGATGCCTTGTCAGCATATCGATCTCCTCAAAACTCCCATCGTCCAGCAGCAGGTCGATACGCTCGCGCGCCGTGAGCTTTCCTTTCTTGTGTTGCGCCTCGATCCGCTTCTGACCGCCGCCGAGTCGGGCTTCCTGTTTCAGTTTTTTCAGGTGTTCGGATTTCTTACTCAGTGACATCGGTGCTCCGGTTCATTTGAACGGTGGTAGAATAGTTCCTATTGCATACGGCGTATCGCTGACCGGCAGAAACTTGATGACGTTCGTATCACTTATCGTCGCCGCCACGGCCGCGAGACTATCCGACGAATAACCCCAATAGTTGTGCGTCATGTTGCACACGGCGCTGGCCGGATCGACCAGAACATTGTAGCCGCCTGGGAAGTTGTCAAAAATGTTGCTTTCGGTCACCATCAATTCGTCGGTCAGCTGAAAAAGGCTTATGCCATAATGGCTTCCCGAGAATTCGCACGATGTCACGGTTCCGTACCCATGCCGGACCATTAATCCGATGCCGTCGGCACCGCCGGCATTCTGAAGCAGGCGACTCCGGGACATGCGGATGGCCGACGTATCAAGCCTGATACCGAATTCGGCATTTCTAACGAAATCGGATCCGTCAACGAAGACGACGCTTCCGGTCGCCATCAGGCCACCACGATTATTCGAAAAGGTACACTGGGTAATCACCAGACTGTCCACGTCACTGGCCAAAACTCCATAACCTTCCGAAACGTCCGAAGAATCCGCCCGATCGAACAAACAATTCTCCAGCGTGACCCGGTGCCCGGTCGCCCGTATGGCTGTTTTTGGGTACAAAAAACGGCAGTGTTTGAATGTGGAGATTTGCCCTGAACCCTCCAGGATAACGGATCCCCAGTCCCCCGGTTGTCGGTTGCCTTCATCGGATACCGGCACAAACATAATCGGTTTTTCCGGCTCGCCAAGCGCCACAATGTTGCCTTCCATGGCCATATTCCTTCGCCGTGATTCCCGGTCTTTCAGATCAAAGACAATTTCAACTCCGGCTTCGATCGTCAGCGTCGAACCATGAAAACATCCGAAGTCGTCGACAATAAGATACGGACTCGCATCCACAGACAAAACAATGTCCTGCGAGTACATGCCCGATAATTTCGTATAACGTCGACCGGATTGTGAATCAATGGCCTCGCGACATGAGAGAACACATAGAAAGTAGACGAATGACGTTGCTCGATTTTGAAGTGGCAATGACAATCTCTAACCACTAAATTGAAGAACGAATGGCGCGTGAGGAACTATAAATGAACTTATCAACATTCCTTTTGAATTTCAATTCAAAATTCCCCATATGAAGGACATCCCCTGGGACTGCTCTGAATTTGATAATCCTTCCGTCGCCCGCGCTATTCTGGCCGAATTGGCCCATGATATCTCCGACGACAGCTTATCGTTCATTCCCCGCCTGGTGGCCGGCGCCGTACGTACGCCTCTGCCCGATGACATTCTTAACAAGATTCATCGGCTCTCCAAGTCGGTGATAAGCCGGCCGTCGCTGTTCCGGCTCTTCGGCGACTATCCACCCGTCGTTGATCGCTTGGTACGTCTCTTTTCAACGAGCCATTACCTGAGTGAGATCATCATCCGCGATTCTGAAATGACGTCCCTCCTGATTAATCCCGACACGTCATGCCGCCCAACATCGTTGGATTGGCTTGCGGGAGAATTCAAACGCATTCTTGACAACCCGGTCGACAACCCGGCGCGAAAGCTGGATCGAATGCGTGTCACCAAACGGCGGGAGCTCCTCAGGATAGGCATCCGGGACTACCTGCTTGACGAAACATTCGACCGCGTGCTGGAACAGATTTCCATACTCGCCGATGCCACCATACAAGCCGTCCTCTCGCTCAACGAAGATGTACTTGCCGCGCGACATGGCCGGCCAGCCTCGCCATTCGTCGTCATCGCTCTTGGCAAATTGGGAGGTAATGAACTGAACTATAGTTCCGATGTCGATTTGATATTTGTGTACGACCAGGAGGGAACGGTCGGTCGAATCACTCATCATGAATTCTTCAACGATCTTGCCGGCATGACGATCGCCTCCCTGTCGACGAGCACGCGGGAAGGCCTGTTGTACAGGGCCGATGCCCGATTGCGTCCGGACGGTCAGGCCGGACCACTGGCCCGAAGCCAGACGTCGATGATGCGATATTACGAAAACCGCGGACAACTCTGGGAACGCCAAATGTTGATCAAAGCGCGGCCTGTCGCCGGTGACGTGAGCTTTGGCGAAAAATTTCTATCACAACTCCAGCCATTTGTATATCCGCGGACGTTCCTGACATCTCCGCTCGATGAAATTGCACGCATGAAGTGGCGTATTGAGGACCATCGCCGTCATGATGTTTTCAATGTAAAAACAAGTCCCGGCGGCATACGTGATATTGAGTTCATCGTCCAGGCGCTTCAATTGTTGCACGGTGGTCCACGTCGCGAATTGCGCACACCGAACACCCTGGATGCTTTGATCAGGCTTCGTGACGCGGGCCTGCTCACCGCAGCCGAGTATGACACTTTGCGGGATGCATACGTGTGGTACCGCCAGGTTGAACATCTGCTGCAAATTGACCAGGACCTGCAAACGCATACGATCTCAGACACTCCTGCACAGTGGCGAAGATTGGCGATGCTGACCGGTTTTCAGGAGCCACGGGTTTTCCAGGATGTTTTCGCGCGTACCCGCGTCAAGGTGCGGGAATTCTATGATGCATTCTTCTTTGCGAAGGACACCAAGGAACACGGCGATCTCATGGGATTGCTGGGGACGGAGACCATCTCCAAAGAACAGAGTTTTACGTTGGAAAGAATGGGGTTCCAAATGCCCGACCAGGCTCATCGCGCCCTGAGATCTTTGCATACCGGAGAGTTTCCGCATCTCAATTCCAATTCAGAAAGGTCAGCCTTCGAAAACCTCGCCGGGAAACTCATGGACGACATCCGGACCATGCCGGATCCCGATCACACGATAAGCAATCTGGCCCGCATCCTTTCGCCGCAACGCTTCAAAGACCAATTCTACCAAAGCCTCCTGGAGAAGGACATCTTACGCAGGGTTTTGGTTCACTTCAGTGCGTTGTCGCCGTCTGTCACGAACATCCTTTGTGACAGACCTTCCTTTCTGGGCTTTGTTGAGTCCCATTTGTCAGACTGGGCGGTGGATCGTCCAGCCACCCAGAACGCAGCCCTTGAGATCGGCGATTGGTACGCTCTCAAGGATATGACGTTCTTGAAGCTGCTTATCAAAGACACCCTTGGTTTCATCGATCAAGATCAACTGCACCAGGCTCTAACGGAACTCGCGCAAGAGATACTGAAAGGGATTTTCGACGAAGTATTCAGCCCCGACGATCGCGTCGCTGTTATTGCCATGGGCAAACTCGGAGGCCGCGAACTGTCATTCCGATCCGATCTTGATGTGATATTTGTCTGCGACAACGGAAGTGCCGTGGACGGTCTGATTGCCAAAGCGAAGGCTTTCCTAAACCTGATTTGTCGAATAACGCCTTCTGGAAAACTCTATGACATTGATGCACGCCTGAGGCCAGAAGGCAAACAGGCTCCGCTTGTCGTGACCATTGACCGATACAGAAGCTATTATGCCACCCGAGCCATGACATGGGAAATTCAGGCCCTGATCAAAGCGCGACTTCTTTTGGGGCACGAAAAAACCAGCAAAATAGCCATGGAACTGTTAGAGGATATTCTGTGGGGCGTGCCCTGGAAACCTTCTCAAACGCAGGAGATTGCCGACATGAGAAGGCGACAGGCGATGGAGAAAGCCCCGCGTCTCGATGACGTATCTTTTGAGTACAAGTACGTCACCGGAGGATTGCTGGACATCGAGTATGCCGTTCAGGCCCTCCAACTGACGCATCGCGTGGCCTCACCCACTACCCTTACGGCACTTACACGACTCCACGAAAAAGGAATCGTGGGGCGCGATTCCTTTGAGACCCTTGCACATAACTACCGGTTTCTCAGAGAGATTGAAAAATGGAATTTCTTGTTATTTGAAAAAAGAACCGCCAGACTGCCTTCCGACGAAAAACAGCTTGCTTTTCTGGCAAGATTTTGTAAATTAAGGAGTACGGAACATCTAATGTCATCTCTTTCCAATGCAAAGAATCAGAATCGCACTTTTTTTTCTGAAGTAATTGGGAAACACGTTCCATGAATAATGAACTGCAATACGTTAGAGACGCTGATTTTCCGGGGATTCCCATTCTCGGTAAGATCGCGGCCGGAGTCCCGCGATTTTTTGACGAAACAACGCTGGGGTATGTTCAGCCTGAAACCCATCGATACTCGATTTATGACCAGAATCTCTACGCTCTGCAAGTCACCGGTGACAGCATGATCGAGGACGGCATTTTTGACGGCAATTTCATCGTGGTCAAGAATACGCATGATTTTGCGAATGGCGATATTGTCATCGCGTATGTCAACGAAGAGGCCACCGTAAAGAGAATCTACCGCCGCGGTTCGCGGGTGACTCTCCAACCGGCCAATTCCGAACTTCAGCCTATTGAAATCGACCTCAAGCATACGGAATTCCGGCTCGGCGGCAAGGTCATTGATGTCATTCGTAATTGAGTCTGGCAGTTTCATTGCCGATTGGCATCCCAAAAGCTCTGCTTTTGGGATTTTTTTTATTTGACGCACCATGAAAATCGCCCTGGCCCAACTGAACACGAGGGTTGGCGACATCGCGGCCAACACTGACCGCATCATTCGAAGCATCGAAGAGGCCCGATCAAGAAAAGCCGATCTGCTCGTGTTTCCCGAATTGAGCGTCGTCGGATATCCCCCGCTTGATCTGGTCGAGAAGTCTATCCTCGTCGACAAGAACCTGGCATCCCTCGAACGCATACGATTGGCAACTCACGGAATCGGAGTCGTCTGCGGTTTCATTTCACGGCATTCATCGGACGGTGGACGGCCTTTGTTGAATTCCGCCGCGCTGTTTGACGACACACGGATGATCGGTATCAGTCATAAGTCCCTGCTTCCCAACTACGATGTGTTCGATGAGTACAGGCATTTTGAACCGGCCACGCAGCGGCGCGTTCTGGACTTCCGTGGTCAGAAAATAGGGTTATCGATCTGCGAGGACGCCTGGAATGACAAAGGCTTCTGGAACAAGCCGCTTTATCCAATCAATCCGGTTGAGGATCTGGCCTCACAGGGCGCCCAGGTTCTCATCAACATTTCGGCCTCTCCCTTTCACATTGGCAAACCAGCCTTGCGCGTCGAAATGTTCCGGCATATTGCCACAAAATACAACATGGCATCTGTATTTGTCAACCTGGTTGGCGGCAATGACAGCCTGATATTTGACGGATGCAGCTTTGCCATGGATGCCAACGGACGGCTTCTCGGCCAATGCCGGGCCTTTGCCGAGGATCTTAATGTGGTAGACATGGACACGCCTTCAACCACTCCGTCCGATTGGCCGTCATCCGAAGAAGAACAGGTCTTCGCGGCCCTGGTGCTGGGTCTCAGGGATTATTTGTCCAAGTGTGGCTTCTCCAGGACGCTGGTGGGCTTGAGCGGCGGCATCGATTCGGCGCTGGTGGCCGTTCTTGCAGTCCACGCGGTTGGTCCTGAGAATGTCACAGGCGTATCCATGCCGTCACGATATTCATCCGATCATAGCCGGCGGGATGCCCAACAACTGGCGGACAGGCTTGGAATACGCTACGAGAGCATCCCGATTGGGCGGGTATATGACAACTACCTTTCGACGCTTGAGGATGTCTTCCGGGGACTGAAGGAAGATACTACTGAGGAGAATCTCCAGGCCCGCATTCGAGGCAATATCCTCATGGCCCTTTCAAACAAATTTAACGCCATGGTTCTCAGCACCGGCAACAAATCAGAGCTTGCCGTCGGTTATTGCACGATTTACGGTGACATGTGCGGCGGCCTGGCCGTCATCAGCGATGTTCCCAAGACCATGGTGTACCGTCTGGCCAGGTGGATCAACCGGGAAAGAGAGGTTATCCCCGCCAGCACGATTCAAAAGCCGCCCTCGGCGGAACTGCGTCCTGATCAAACCGACCAGGATACCCTACCTCCGTATGACGTTCTTGATGGAATTCTGAAGGCGTATGTAGAAGAAATGAAAGAAGAGGATGAAATAGTTGCCCTCGGCTATGACCCTGCCACAGTCCGGCGTGTCCTCAAACTGGTGGATCAAAACGAATACAAGCGACGGCAAGCGGCACCGGGCTTGCGCGTCACGACCAAAGCCTTCGGATATGGACGTCGGATACCGATCGCCCAGGGCTGGCGGTAGGACTACTCAGCCACAGGATTCGAAGCAAGCCCCATGGCCGCTCTGATCTTGGCTACCAGAGACACCGGCATCGTGGCCCCAGCCAGTCCGTCTGCCCCGCCTTTGCGGTGGATAATCTCGATCAGCTTCTTCTCGAAGTGCACTATGTCCCGGCATGGCAGACATACTTCGAGATGATCCTTATACTTCTCAATTTCAGAAAGGTCAAGTTGACCTTCGATAAAGAGGTACACTTTGCGCACAATATCCGCACAAGGGATCTCGTGGTCGTGATGCCTCTCCAAAGAATCGCTGTAGCTTTGACTCATGCACGGTCCTTCTCTCTTTTAGGGTTCTCTCCTCACTTGACATAGCCGTACTCCACGGCATATTCCCATAAATACTTCTGCAAAACCTTTCGACCTCTGAAAAGCCTCGACATCACCGTGCCAACCGGCGTTTCCAGGATATCTGCGGCTTCCTTGTAGGCAAATCCTTCGACATCCACCAGCATGACGACATCCCGGAACTGTTCCGGCAGCCTGTCAATCGCCGCCTTGATGTCCTGCTCGAGAAAGCGATCCAAAATGGCAGCCGGCGAATCCGTGGGTGCGGTGGCGCGGTCATGAACCTGACTGTACAATGAAAACTCCTCGACATCGTCGTAGCCCCCCATCGTCGGATCCTTGGAATTCTTCCGATATTGGCTGATGTGGGTATTCATGAGGATTTTGAAAAGCCAGGCACGCACATTTGTCCCCGATTCGAATTGATTGGCGGCTCGAAACGCCTTGTAAAAAACTTCCTGCACCAGGTCTTCCGCGTCGGCAGGGTTTCGCGTCAAACGCAACGCCGTGTTATAAAGAGACTCCGCATGGGGTAAGGCTTGCACTTCAAATTCGTTCGGCGTCATAAACCTATGTTTCTAAACGACAGTGGTAGGAAAATATTCCTGACAATCTATGTGCTTTTGCATAGAGTTGCAACTGCTAATTCCAGCTTGACAAGGACTGGCCAGCCGCAAATTAGGATTTGATTTTGTGAACCCCTTTTTATATATATGGCATTACTTTTTGAAGAACCGCGCCGGACGGGCTTCGAATCCACCGGAATGCGCCACGAGGACGTGAATTCGGATGTATAGAGAGATTGGATCACAGGACGACCTTCCAAAGCAGGAACGCGAGATCCTCGATTTCTGGAAATCCAACCATATTTTCAGACGAAGCATCGAGGAGAGAGGGACCGGCCGCCGGTTTGTTTTTTTTGAGGGCCCTCCGACGGCCAATGGACGCCCCGGCATCCACCATGTTTTGGCACGATCCATGAAGGATTTCGTCTGTCGTTTCAAAACCATGCAGGGCTATAGGGTTGAGCGCAAAGGTGGATGGGACACGCACGGATTGCCCGTTGAAATTGAAGTCGAAAAAAGCCTCCGAATCAGCGGGAAGAAGCAGATTGAGGAGTATGGTGTTGAGGCTTTCAACCAGAAGTGTTATGACAGCGTTTTCACCTACAAGAATCTTTGGGATGAATTGACGGACCGAATGGGCTATTGGGTTGACCTCGCCCATCCTTACATGACTTGCACCAATGAATACATTGAGTCTGTCTGGTGGATACTGAAGCAATTTCATGACAAGAACCTGATCTACAAGGGATTCAAAGTCGTTCCGTATTGCCCGAAATGCGGCACGCCATTGTCGTCACATGAGGTGGCCCAAGGTTACGAAGAAGTGAGCGATCCATCCATCTATGTCCGGATGAAGCTGACCGGCGAGGATAACACTTATTTCCTGGTCTGGACGACGACACCATGGACTCTGATTTCCAATGTCGCCCTGGCCGTGGGTAAGGACATATCATATGTGAAAGTCAGACATAAGGACCAATGGCTGATTCTTGCTGAGGCCCGTTTGAAGGATGTCTTGAAAGATGACTACGTCATTCATGAACGTTTTCCGGGATCCGCGCTTCTTCATAAAACCTATGAGCGTCTGTTTGACTATGTTCCGGTAGACAAGCCCGGTTTTTTTGTCATACACGGCGACTTTGTGACGACGGAAGACGGCACGGGCATTGTTCATACAGCGCCGGCATTCGGCGAAGATGATTATGTCGCCTGCCAGGCTCAAAACCTGCCCTTTCTACGGCCAGTCGATGCCGCCGGAAGATTTGACGACACCGTGACTGATTTCAAAGGGATGTTTGTGAAAGAGGCGGACCCGGAAATCATCGCCAACCTGAAGAAAAGGGGCATCCTGTTCCGATCGGAAAAAATCAAACACAGTTATCCACATTGCTGGCGGCACCATACACCGCTGATCTACTACGCGAGGGATGCCTGGTACATCCGGACAACGGCGTTCAAAGACCAAATGGTGGCCAACAACAGCGGCGTTAATTGGTTCCCCGGAGAAATGAAAGAAGGGCGCTTTGGCAATTGGTTGCGCAACAATATTGACTGGTCCTTGTCCCGGGACCGCTATTGGGGAACTCCCCTGCCGCTGTGGGTACATGAAGAGACCGGGGAAACGCTATGCATCGGAAGCCGGGCGGAGTTGAAACAGGCCCGCATGAAGGATGGAACGCCCGTTCCCGACGATCTCAATCTCCACAAGCCCTACGTGGACAATGTCATCATCGAAAAAGACGGAAAAGTGTTCCAGCGTACGCCTGAAGTGATCGACGCATGGTTTGACTCGGGCAGCATGCCATACGCCCAATGGCATTATCCATTTGAAAATAAGGACAATTTCGAACACCAGTACCCGGCAGACTTTATTTGCGAGGGAGTCGATCAGACCCGGGGCTGGTTCTATTCCCTGATGGCCATTTCGACGTTTCTTTTTGACAAGGCGCCCTATCGTAACGTGGTCGTCAATGAACTTGTGCTGGACGCTCAGTCCAGAAAGATGAGCAAGTCGCTGGGCAACGTGGTGGACCCGTTCGACATGCTGGACACCTACGGCGCCGATGTCCTCCGATGGTATTTGCTCGTCAATACCCCCATCTGGCTGCCCAAGCGGTTTGATCCGGAGGGTTTGCAGGATATGAAGAAACGGTTCTTCCGTCCGCTTATGGAAACCTACAAATTCTTCGTGTTGTACGCGAACATCGATGGTTTTGATCACACGGAAACGGTCATCCCGAATGAGAGACGACCTGAGATGGATCGTTGGATTCTCTCCCGATTGCAAACCACCATCGAAGAGGTCAACGACAACCTGGCGAAGTATGATACTTCCAAAGCCGGCAAACTGATTCAGGAATTTATTGATCAGGACTTGTCCAATTGGTACATTCGTCTGTCACGGCGTAGATTCTGGAAAGGTGAAAAAGGCCACGACAAGTCGTCGGCTTACCAGACCCTATATGAAGTATTGCTGACCATGAGCAGGATGTTGGCTCCTTTCTGCCCGTTCCTTGCCGACCGGATGTTTGGCAACCTGTCGTTTCCGGCGGGCGCATCGCCGGATGGCCCTCAAAGTGTTCATCTGGAGGCATTTCCGACATCGGATTCTTCCAAGAAAGACCCTGTTTTGGAAGAGAAGATGAACGGACCACGCCGAGTGGTCCAGCTGGGACGCGCCCTTCGCGAATCAAAATCCCTTAAGGTCCGGCAGCCTTTGTCAAAAATCATCGTTGTGGCCGAAAGTCCGGCCGTGTGCGGTCACATAACCGATTTCTCCGAGATTATTCGCAGTGAACTCAACGTGAAGGCCATCGAATTTGTCAAGGACGCCTCTTCACTGGTGACCCATCGGATCAAACCCAATTTCAAGGCGTTGGGACCGAAGTTCGGATCGCACGTCGGCCAGGTCGTCGAGGCCATCAAGGGATTTCAGGCCTCCGAAATCGACCATCTGGTCCGCGAAGGACGCCAAATGATCCATGTTGGCGGTCATGATCACGAAGTCACCCGCGAAGATGTGGACATCCTGCATGATGAAAAGGAAGGCCTGGCCGTTCAGTCCGACGGCGTCCTGACCGTCGCCCTCGACACCCACCTGACGGACTCACTGATCGACGAGGGTATTGCACGGGAATTCATCAATCGGGTTCAGAATCTACGAAAGGATGCGGGGTTTGAGGTCGTCGATCGAATTCGGATCCGGTTTGACAGCAGCGAACGCGTCGTCAGAGCCATTCGGAGTCAAGAGGCTTATGTCAGCCGTGAGACACTGAGCACGGAAATTGTACCTGGCGCCAACGGAAAAGATGCCGTTGAGTTTGAGATCCACGGTGAATCGGTTCGGATCGGCGTAACCAAATGTTAGAATGTTGGTGTTATTTATTTAGAAACGAAGGGGATTGTCATGAAGAAAAAAGACCTTGAGTATTTCAAGAAACTCCTGGTGGAGGAACAAACCAAGGTTTTGAGAGATATGGGGTACATCAAAGAGACTCTGATGGACAGCACCATGAGGGAGGCCTCCGGAGACCACTCGGCATATTCATTTCATATGGCGGATCAGGGTTCCGATACCTATGATCGTGAAAAGACATTCATGTTGGCCGCCCGTGAAAACAAGTATCTGTCCGAACTGAACGATGCGATCCGCCGCATGGAGGAGGGCAAGTATGGTGTTTGCATGATTTGCGGCAAAGACATTGAAAAAGAACGCCTGGAAGTCGTCCTGGTGGCCAAGTACCATGTCACATGCAAGAAACAGCTTGAGAAGGTCAAGAACAAGGAATCCCAGTCGGAAGCGACGGACTACTAAAAGGCGATCTCGTGAAAGTATACTGGATAGCGTTTGCGGTCGTGATCCTGGATCAGGCGACCAAACTGGCCGTGAAGGCCACGATGGCCATGCATCAGGTCGTTCAAGTGTTGGGGACGACGGTACAGTTGACTTATCTGGAAAACCCGGGCATGGCTTTTGGGATACGCTTTTTTGAGACACACCCCTTCTGGGGCCGGTGGTTTTTTTCGGCGGTATCCATCATCGCCTCTTTCGGTTTGATCTGGTATATTTATCGCATGCGTGCCGAAAGCCGCGTCTACCGGATCGCCCTGGCCCTTATTTTGGGTGGCGCCATCGGCAACCTGATCGATCGGGTTCTGTACGGCCGCGTGGTGGATTTCATTGATATGGATATGCCGGATGTGATGGGCCTTCAACGCTGGTATGTATTCAACATAGCCGATGCGGCAGTGGTATGCGGTATGATCCTGATGACCGGATTTGTCCTTTTCGCGAAATCCCACCATCGCGATTCATCCGCCATCCCCAATGACGAACACATGGCCATGAAAAACAAGCCGGAAACGGCAACGGAATAAACAATTTTTGCCGACGTTCAAAGCTCAGTTAAGGACTTACATCATCCGATCCATATACAAGGAGAATGGCATGAGTCATCCTTTGGTACTCAGTGACGATTCATTCGAAAATGAAGTGATCAAGTCGGACGTTCCGGTCATGGTTGATTTTTGGGCCACGTGGTGCGCACCCTGCCGCATGATTGCCCCCGTCGTTGAAGAAATGGCCCGTGAGTATGACGGCAAAGCCAAAGTCTGCAAGATTGATGTCGACGCCAATCCAATGGTTGCGTCCAAGTATGGCATCATGAGCATTCCGAGCATCCTTTTCTTCAAAGGTGGCAAACTTGTCGACAAGGTGGTCGGCGCCGTTCCGAAAAATCAACTCGTCTCCCGGCTGAATACTGCTATGTCGGCCACGTGACCGACCTCTGTCCGCTTCCACCAGCGCTATTGTCCGATGCCCGCCTCCAAGGCGGGCCTTTTATTTGGATACTCTACGACACCGATCCTGAGTCATCTATGAAGGGACTGCACTTTGGATACAATCCTCGTTACCGACACAGCGGCCATCCATAAGCTGGCCCTGGAGCGCATCGATGAGAATCTGGCTTTCCGAACTTACCTGAAATCGATGCCTTCTTCTGCGGTGGACGACGTATTTGGCCGGATGGGTGCTCAGATTGCACCGCTCATTGACTGCACGGCATGCGGCAACTGCTGCCGGCATCTTCAAGCGCCGGTATTGTCGGCTGAAATTCCTATCTTGGCCTCGGCAACCGGGCATTCAGAGAAGACCTTCAAAGCGACCTTTCTTGAAAAGACTCCCGCGCATTGGCACATGCGTCATGAGCCCTGCGCCTTTCTGGATGGGAACCGTTGTTCCGTTTACGACCATCGCCCCGGCGCTTGCCGGTCGTATCCCCATTTGACAGAATCCTCCATACAGCACAGGCTCTATGGGGTCTTGGACAATTACGCCATTTGTCCGATTGTGTTCAATGTCGTCGAAGGGGTGAAAGTTGAGCTGGGCTTTGATGTCGGATCCCCATCCGAGCGTTCCCTACCCTGACGTCGGCGTGGACAACCGGCGCATTACAGACAGAATCGATGAGATGAGTTGTTCAATCTCTTGTTGAGTTGTCGGACGGCCCATCGATATCCTGACTGCCCCGATAGCGCTGTCACGGTCGGCACCGATAGCCTGCAACACATGAGATACACGAATGGCGCCCGAGGAGCAGGCCGATCCCGTGGAAACGGCGATACCTTCCAAATCGAGGCACGTGGCCAGGTCGTCGCCGGAGATACCCGGCAGCGAAACGCTCAGATGTCCCGGTAATCGATTCTCCGGTGGGCCATTAAGCACAATGGATGGAATCTCCTGACGTAACCGGTTCCACAGCCACTTCCTCAGTGCCGTCAAACGTTCTCCGTCATCGTTCATGCGCTGGATGGCCAACTCAGCCGCCTTTCCGAAACCTACAATGCCTGCCACATTCTCGGTCCCCGCGCGTTTGCCTCTTTCCTGGGCTCCACCATACAACAAAGGCGTCAGCGTGATGCCCTGACGGATGTACAAGGCGCCGATCCCTTTCGGGCCATACAGCTTGTGGGCGGACATGGACAATAAGTCGACCTTCATGGTTTCGACATTCAACGGCAGCTTGCCGGCGCTCTGCACCGCATCGGTATGGAAGATCACCCCCCGTGAACGGGCCAAGGCGCCGATTTCCTCAATGGGAGTAATGGATCCGATTTCGTTATTGACATGCATCAGCGAAATAAGAACCGTACTATCTTTGGTTGATGAAGCGACATTCGAAGCACTCACGACTCCCTCCGAATCACAAGGCACATACGTCACGTCGAAACCAAGATGTTCCAGCGCTTCCGCGCTGTGAAGCACCGCGTGGTGTTCTGCGCGAGATGTGATGACGTGGCGGCCTTTGTCGCGTCCGGCCAATGCCGACCCAATAACGGCCATGTTGTCCGCCTCGGTCCCCCCGGCGGTGAAGACAATTTCGGATGGTCGCGCGCCGACAAGAGACGCCACCTGCTCACGGGCGTTTTCCACCGCTATCCTGGCCGTTCTGCCGAAGGCATGAAGACTGGATGGGTTGCCATAAACAGACGACAGGTACGGCATCATGGCTTCGAGCACCTCCGGATCGACGGGGGTCGTGGCGCTATAGTCCATATATATTCGTTTTTCAGCCATCATGATGGTATGTAAAGACGTGGTACGCGTGCGTTAATCATACAGGTCACTTCGTAGGGTATCGTTCCCATTTTGTCCGCCAATTCGGATGCCGTGACTTCCGCCGAGCCCATCCGTCCAATGAGCACCACCGGATCGCCCACATCGACCGCATCATCTCCCACATTGACCATTAATTGATCCATGCATACCGCGCCAACAACCGGGTAACGATGCCCGCGTATTAATACGTGAGCTTTGTTGCTGAGAAGGCGCGAGTACCCGTCGCCGTAGCCGATGGGTACCGTGACAATACGACACGCCCGATCCGTCTTGTAGGTATGGCCATAACTGATGCCTGTGTTCGCCGCCACGTTTTTGATGAAAACGACTTTCGAACTCAACGTCAGAACTGGGCGAAGATCCAGCGCTCTGGAAACCTGAGGCGACGGATAAATGCCGTAGAGACTGATGCCCGGCCGGACCAAATCACCCAATGAATCCGTGATATTCGCAATGGCGCCACTATTGGCCATGTGCTTAAGCGGAATGTCGATACCGATCTTCCGGATTTCATTCAACACATCGTCAAACCGCTGCCATTGCACATCGGCAAACGCCCGATCACCTTCGTCCGACGTCGCGAAATGGGAATAAATCCCAACGATTTCCAGATTCTTCAACTGCGCGACGCGTTTGACGAACTCAACCGCAAAACCAGCCGAAACGCCAATGCGTTCCATGCCCGTGTCGATTTTCAGGTGTACCCTGGCTTTCTGGCCGCCGCTTGATTCACTGATATGTTTGGCCAGTTCCAGTGAGGAAACCGTTATTTCAAGATCGTTTTGGATGAACTTTTTTACCTGATAGCCAAGGATACCGCCCATGACAAGGATAGGAGCATCGATATCATTTTGCCTGAGAAAAAGTCCTTCTTCAAGAAATCCGACGCCGATGTACTCCACGCCGTTGGCGATGGCACGTTTGGTCACTTCCAGGATGCCATGACCGTAAGCATTGGCTTTCACGATGGCCATGATCTTACGCGGCCCAATGCACGCCCTGATCTGGCGAATATTATGATCCACCGCAGCCAGATCAATCACGGCATGGGTGGGCCGAATGTCCCTGAGTATGTTGTAGTAGGCGTCCGTAGAGTACTCAATGATCTAAAAACGGCGAATAACTTCGACTAGCAGTCGATGAAATGAATTTTTGACACGATTGGCTGTAATTGTGACTTCTTCATGACTTAAGGGGCTTGAGCTTATGCCGGTTCCGAGGTTCGTAATGCAGCTAATTCCCAACACGCGCATGCCCTGGTGTTTGGCGACGATGACTTCGGGTACCGTTGACATCCCAACGGCATCGGCGCCGAGACGTTGGAACATCCTGACTTCGGCTCTGGTTTCATAGGTCGGACCTGGGTTTGCGCAGTATACTCCTCGTTGAGTCCGGATGCCGAGGCGAACGGCCGCGGCCTCCGCATCCCGGATGTATTCCGGATCATAATCCGAGGCCATATCCGGAAATCTGGGTCCGTGGTCTTCATAGTTCGGTCCACGCAGCGGATTATCAAAAAGGAAATTGATATGGCTGGTGATAAACATCAGATCGCCTGGACTGAATGCCCTATTCACGGCACCCGCCGCATTTGTGACGATAAGGGAGCGTATGCCCATGTGCCCCATCAGACGCACCGGAAAGGCCACTTGTGGCATGGAGTACCCCTCATAGTAGTGGACTCTGCCAGCCATGACCAGCACTTCTCGCCCTTCCATGTCGCCGAAAACCCACCTGCCCTCATGGCCTTCAACGGTCGATTTTGGATAGTTGGGAATATCGGCCGTGGAGATGGATGTGGATGCCGTGAGCGTGTCCGCAAAAGATCCCAAACCGGAGCCGAGGATAAGAGCAATGGATGGCTTCACGGAAGTTCGTGATCTTATGAACGCCGCCGATTCGTTGAGTTTTTCCTCGATCTCAGTTGGAACCGGAAAGGAGGTCATGGGATTTGTGGCTCACTTGATTGAGAATGGATGTCACGCGGGGCTGGTCATGACGTGCCAGCCGTGCAAGGTCTCTGGAAGCGGCAGCCAGAAACGAAACAGGATCCGGAAAGCAATTTGAAAATCGTCGTAATGAAGCCACGATCAGTTGGTTGGCGGGCAGGCTGGACGGCAGATCCACCAACCGGGCGAGAAATTCCGGTTCCATGGCGACCAGCTGAACGTCTTTTTCCGTGGCGGCCATGACAATGGCATTCCTCAGACGCGGTTTGCGTTGCCCGGCATGTGCGATCAAACGTCGCTCATCGTCGGAAAACTGACCCAGCAAGACAATCCGCAGCCGCATAATCCTCTGGGCAAAATGGTCTTCGGCCATTCGCCGGGTCATCATGGCCGGAATCTGTTTGAGTACCGATGGACGGCCGCCGACCGGTCGAACCTGTGCATCGGAAACCAGACCATACCATGTGCCTTCCAGAGCGACCATTCGCACCAGACTGCCAAACGGTGGAGGCGGCATGTGCAGTTCTGCATCCAGTTCGGCGATCACAGAACGGTCGTCGTCCTCCATCACTCGTCCTATGCGAAAATCCTCTTTTTCATCTCCCATGGTCATGTCGAACCATCATGTGAAAAGTTTGATGACATCCAATATCAGCCTGGGTTTTGTCTTAAGCGCTGCCTTGAAGATCCGCATCAGACTTCGTTCTTGCAAGGGAATTTTCAGGACTTCATGCGCCAGTCGGTTGAATTGGTCATCGCTGAAATCGAAAACGGCTTCTTTGATCCGATAGAATCTTTCGTGATCCTTGCCAATGGACTTACCCCACTCTTTTTCGTACGCGCCCAAGCGGACCGCCGAGGTGTTCTTTTCGCGAACGGCTTCCGCGGCCACCTTGCCGGCCAGCATGCCGGCATACATTCCAGAAACGATGCCGCCGCCGGATATTGGATTAACTTGGTGGGCGGCGTCCCCGACCAGCATCAGCCCGTCCCCGACGATCTTCTTTCGGGTCAGGGCACACGGAACACCTCCACACAGCGTGGACAGGACTGGCTTACCAGGAAAGCGTTCCTCCACAAAATCGCGCAGAAAACTGAGCGCCGACCTCTTGCCGCTGTAATCCCCGGAAATACCGATGCCAACGTTGGCCGTCCGATTTCCTTTAGGAAAAATCCAAACATACCCGCCCGGCACTTTGACGCTCGAAAAATAAAAATCGCATGTGCTTTGATCGATGTCGATATCGGCGATCGTGAATTGCGCGCAGGATTCCATATCCCGCATTTTCGTAAACGTGTTCATCCCTGCCCAACGGCCGACCCTTGTCTCGACGCCGTCCGCGCCAACGACGATTTGAGATCGAATATCCTGATTGGTACCCATGTGCTTCACTTGTACGCCAAGGACCCTGCCCTCGTCGTCTCTCAGGAGTCCTGTGACATATGCCTTTGTCACGACTTCCGCCCCTTCCTTCGCCGCCAGATTGGCCAGCTCATAATCGAAAATACGCCGATCAAGACAGTACCCGCAGTCACCCCACCGCGCTTCGACCGGTGTACCATCCGGTGCAATCAATTTGAAGCCCGTAATCGTGGCGGCGATCCATCTGGACTCCACTGTGCTGAGCACCCGGGACAGCCCTTTCGCGCCGACGCCCTCGGCGCATCTTACGGGAACGCCCACCTCACGGTCTTTTTCCAGCAACAGCACACGCGCACCGCCACCGGCTGCATAACGGGCGGTCGTGCTGCCCGAAGGTCCGGCGCCCACCACGATCACATCATAGGAATCCCTGGAAATCATGCCACGGTCCTTAGTTTACAACAACGCGCCCTTCCATGGCGCGTGACAAGGTGGTCATGTCGGCAAACTCCAAATCGCTGCCGATCGGAATTCCCCGAGCAATACGGGTGATCCTGACATGCGACCGCGCGTTGAGCTTTTCGGCAACATACATGACCGTCGCATCTCCCTGGACGTTTGGATTGATGGCCAAGATGACTTCGCGAACGCCCGCGTCGCATCGGCGTAACAACTCAACGACCTTCAGGTCATCCGGACCAATGCCATCCAGAGGATTCAAGAGTCCTCCCAGCACGTGGTAGACGCCCCGAAACTGATCCGTACGCTCAAGGGCCAGCACATCATTCGCTTCCTCGACCACGCAGATCACACCATGGTCGCGCTTCGAATTTGTGCAAATGGGACATGGATCTGACTCGGTGATATTGAAACAAAGGCTGCATCTCCGGATTTTTTCGGACAAATCCAACAATGCCCTGGAAAGGCTCGTGATATCGTCTTTTGGCTGTTTCAGCAAATGAAAGGCAAGTCGTTGCGCCGTTTTTCGCCCGATGCTGGGGAGTTTTGTCAATTCGTTGATCAGGCGTTCCAGGGATTCGGATGTGTAGTGCATGATAAGAAAGAAATCGTTAGGCAATCAAGTTTTTTTTAGGTGACACGCCGTTGGTCTGTCGGTGAGGAGACGGCCTTCGGTTCAACACTCACCAATTCCGCGTCCAAAGCCGCCATCACGCTCTTCAGAGGCTCCTCTTGTTGAAGATGACGGACCAGCGAGAACAGATCGCTCGTACGGGTTAATGCTTCCTGATCGGACGCCGATTGGTCGTTGACGACCGGATAATGATCAAACAGATTATTCTGATCGGTTGCGTCGGCGGCGGCATGGACGGTAGCTGATACATCCGGACTCATGTCACATTGGATACGCCATCGAAATCCAAAGACATCCAAGGCGATAGTTGCCAGATAGTCCCTTTCTTTGTGGAGCATTTCGGCATGAATATCTGAAAAATCGTCATGTCCGAATCCCACACGTAAGATGTCTTTCTCTATTCCTCTTGGATATACATGATCCAATATGGCTCCCAATCGTATTTTTTCAGATTTCACGCGCGACACAAAGTCAACCCATTTGACCTTTACATCGCTCCACGGCATGGCCGGGCGTGTATCTGACTCGCCTTGGGAATGGACCCTGACGGACAGAGGCCGGGCGTTTATGGGTTCAGACTTTTTTTTTTCAGCCTCCCCGGATACCTCTTCCATGGCGCCCACTTGGCCGGATTCGATCCGCTGGATCAATTCCGTCAGGGCTACCGATCCCTCCAAGGCCGCCAGTTTCAGTAACAGCAGTTCAAACTGAACCCGGGGGCGCACGCTCCACTTGATGCGCTGAATCCCGTCGGCGACGAGGCTCATCAGCCGGAGGATGTCCGTCTCGGAAAAAGCGTTGGCGACCGTTCGAAAACGGCGGCGGTATCCTTCGAATACTTCCGTCAACGCTTCCTCTCCGCAGGATTTGGCCACGAGAATATTTCTCAGGTGTTCGAGCAGTCCATTCAGATATTCTGTAAAATCCCATCCGGATTCAGCCACGCGGCCGGTCAATTCAAACACGGCTTTCGTATCCCGGCGTTCAAGAATTTCGATCAACTGCAGGTAGGATTCCTGCCCAATGATCCCGAGAGCTTTGCGGACTTCATCGATGTGTATCCGCGTCCCGCAGAATGAGATCACCTGGTCCAGAAGTGTCAGAGCGTCGCGCATCCCGCCATCCGCCAATTGAGCCACGGCAAACACGGACTCGCGGTCCGCCTCAAGGCCCTCCGTTCGGCAAATCCATTCCAGCCTTTTGACAATTTTGTCGATGGGAACTCGTTTAAAATCGAATCGCTGACATCGGGACAGTATCGTTGGTAAAATCTTATGAGGCTCCGTGGTTGCAAAAACGAATATCACCTGCGGGGGCGGTTCTTCCAGTGTCTTCAAGAGAGCATTAAAGGCGTCTTTTGTGATCATGTGGAATTCATCAATGATATACACCTTGAACGCGCCCTGGAGCGGCACATAACGGACGTTGTCGCGCAAACTTCGGATTTCGTCAATGCCGCGATTGGACGCGCCGTCGATTTCAAGAACATCCATGCTGCGGCCGGAAGTGATTTCAGTGCAACTGACGCATTGGTTGCACGGCGTGACCGTCGGTCCGCCATTCTGGCAATTGAGCGCTTTGGCAAGAATGCGGGCCGAGGTCGTCTTCCCGACACCGCGCGGGCCTGAAAAGATATAGGCGTGTGCGATTCGTTTGGTCTCGATCGCATTTCTCAACGTCGTCGTAATGTGTTCCTGGCCGACGACATCGTCGAAAGTCATCGGGCGGTATTTACGGGCCATCACCAGATAGGACATACGCACCTAAAAAATCGCCCAAGCTGATACGCACATCCAAGGCGAATGCCTACCGTTGCTTCCTTCCGGACCTGGCGGGGTTCAGCGGCCTCAAATTGCGTAAGGCTCGGGCTATATTTCCAATTCAAGTTTTGCAAGAACGCCGCCTAAGATAAGTAATGAACCTGAGATTGTCAATATCGCGGATTGAGTCGCCGTCCTCCTATCGGCCTTTCATGGCACCCAGATCACGTAGGCAAACACCTCGCTGGTCGATTCTGGAGTCTCCGCCATCAATTCCCGCTTCGTTCGTGCAAGGGCTTCCACGGCGGAGCATGACGATTCTCCCAACCAATGGGAGTAAAAAACATTCATAAAATCGACGGAAGCCTTATCCCCAACCGGCCAGAGAGTTCCGACGACCACAGAAGCGCCGGCATCGAGGAATGCCGCGGCCAGGCTCCGGATACCGCCGGCCTGCAAGTTTCGTCCCACCGCCGAGCCGCACGACGACAGAATGACCACCGCTCCGGCCAAATCCTCCGTTCGTATTTCATCGGCTGTCCATAATCCGTCGTGTTCTCCATTCCCCGCATCGATAGACAGATACGATTGCTCAGGACGCCATGTATTGCTGACGCCATGGGCCGCCACATGCAGGGTTCGAATCCGGCCCAGCGATGTCTTTTTCAAAGCCGCTTCTGTGAAGACCGGACTCCACTCCAAACCTCTTTGAGACAATACCACGCGTTCCTCATCGGCCACAAAAGGCAGATGGCCGAGGTCGGAATTGGCGCCTACAAAAACGGCCTGACGGTTCATGTTCTCCGCCACCGATCCATACTTTCCGGCTGAGAAAACCAGGTTGTGGCGGTTGATCAAATAGGTGTCGCCCGTCCACATCAGACCAAACGGCAGATACGACACGACCCCGTCCGGCATGATCACCCACATGCGTTCACCTTTCAACCGGGGCCAAACCGGTCCGACGAACAACTCAAACGCAAGGCGCAGTGATTTCTGCCGGGCCGTGACGGATGCTGCCGGATGACGGCAGACCGTCAGCATTTCGATCGCTCCCTGAAGCAGGTCTTTTTCAGAGGCCAGCTTTGCCAACAACGTGTCCCGTGGTGATGTGACGATGACGTATGAGTCGGAATCATTGAGGAAGTAGTGTAAATGAATCGCCGTATCCGGCTGCGCGGCCTTCGATGCGGCCAATCGATCGCCGGAAGCTCGCCACGCAGCCGATCGCAGAAACTGAAGAAGATTGAGCGCCTCAGCCATCCTGTTCTGACTGAATAAGAAACCAACATAGTCTCGATAAACGTCACCACGCTCACCTTCCCATACGTAGGAGGACGCTCGCGCCTGACTGAGATCCGGCTTGGCTTCATGACACGCGAGTTTGAACAACGAATCGGCTGTCACCATTTCATTCTGCCATCGTGCGATACGGGCCATTTGATGATGAATACGCCATGGCACTACTCCACGATCTCTGAATTCCAGGCATGCGTCGGCCTGTCGCAGACTTGATGCAACCGAGTCCGGATGACCAAGATGAAAGTATGCTTCTGCCATCCGCACGACCACTTCGGCCGTTTCTCTGTAATTCTCCAGCCGGCGATATCTATCGAGAGCCTCCCTCAACAACGGCACGGCTTCCTGCCATCGATTGGATTTGATGAAGATTCCGCCAAAAGACTGAAGCGCGTGGGCTTCCGTCAGAGCATCGCCATTGCGGCGGGCGGTCCTAATAACCTGCTGATAGGATTCCGACGCTTCTTGAAAGCGGCTTTGGACCTCATAAACGGTCGCGCGGTTCAATTCAACAGCCGCCATACCCATCGAATCTCCAACCGTTCGGAACCACTGCCATGCGCGCTCGTAGTGAACCTCACTTTCACCCAAATCCTCCAGATCGTTGTAGATGTTACCCATGACAACTTCATCGGCCGCCAGATCCAGCGTGTCGCGGCGAAGGGAATCAAGAATCGTTGATTGGCGACAGTATTCAATGGCTTCCTCATAGCGACATAATTCCCGGCAGACTATCGCCAGATTGGAGAGTACAAACGAACGGAGCTTGACCATCTCGAGAGAATCAGCCAGCGGCAGTGCTTTTAGAAAATGCCACCGTGCCTCAAATCGCCGGCCTTTTCGAAGCTGGAGAATTCCAAGATAATTGTGATATCGAGCACGAACTTCGCGATCGCCCAGATGAAGCATCGTACGGACGTCATCCAATGCCGCTTGCGCCTCTTGGAACATGCTCATTTCAGTCAATACCAGGCTGTGTTCCAGGAGATTTCGAAGGCGCAAACTTACCGGGAGACGCTTTTGAGACGTCAAGCGATGAAATACGGAATCCGATCGAAGGTTATTGCCAAGATAGAAATGGGCTTTTGCAACGAGAGCTACCGCCATCCAAGTCGAATCATGCCGTGGCCGTTCTGGTCGGGTCCGATCATGCCATGCAATCAGTTCTTGAAATCGTCCGTCATGGAACATCTGATGAATCGGGCGGAAATAGGCGGTTTCATCCGATTGGGCGTACAACGCCTGACAACAAAGCCACAGAAAAAATCCGAATTTCATCGCCAATGGAGTCAGTCTCTCGTCACACGAAACGATTCCGACAAGACATCTTCGAAAACGTGCGTTTCGTACTTCAGCTTCAATTCTTCCATCCAGTTCCTCATCCGGCGTCGGCGCTCCGTTGCCAAGAAATCCGACCTGACGGCCTCTCTGACCTGCTCAAAGGTCTTTTGAGCTCCAGCTGAGCGATTCATCAGTCGCAAAATCGCATATCCACCCTGCGGTCTGCGAAATGGAGGGCTGATTTCTCCCGGCCTCATTTCCGCGGTAATCCTTCCAATATCTTCAATGACATTGTCGGGCATGGGACCTGTTCGGCGGCATTTGAACCCCGGTTTCGATGAGAGTTGATCATAGACAGCATCGAAATTACGCGTTCGGACTATTTCCGCGTAGGCCGCCCCGACCGTTGCCGAATCGGAGCCATAGATTTCCATGTAGTCAATGACGCCTGGTGACCGGTAATCTTCCAAACGACTTTCGAAAAACGTCTTCATCTGCTTTTCATCAACAGAAAGGCCGGCCTCCACATGAATTCGGTGTGCGTATTCCTCTGCGGCATCCATGACGCCGGTTTCCACAGCCGCTGAATCCTGCCCTGACAGAGTGATCCCCTGAGTACGACCGTAATCTGCCGTCACTCTGGTCAGCGCAATCTGACGCAATCCCATCCGGATTCGCGCATCATCCAGACGTAATTTGGCGGCATTGTCCTCAATCTCCCACAATATCTCCTCTAGAGGAATACGTCCGCCATTGAAAACGGCCATGTCAATCTTCTTTTCATCCTCCGTGAATGCTGACATGATCCTGGCCGATTCGGTGATCTGGGCGTATCGGCTCTTGAACAGACGCAAGGCGTCTGTGTTGACCTGATATTCATACCGACGGAGCAAGTCATCCCCGAACGCCGTCGCCGCCGTCAACATTCTTTCATTCTTTTCAGACAGGTATCGACCGGTAAGATATGTTTTTATGGAAGACTTCAACTCATCCAAACTCTTCAGAGTTCCCACAGGACGCCGATCTGTAACCTTCAAAATCTGAAATCCTTTGGCTGATTCAACCGGATTCAGGATAGCTCCCTTTTGCAGCGGCCAAAGCTTTTCCCATACATCCGGACTTGATCGGCCATAGCCCACAAATCCAACGTCGCCATTCAGATATTGTGTCTGCTCATCGTTGGAGTACTGAATAACGTAAGCGTCAAAACGTTCCGGATACAGTTGAAGATCCCTGAAAATGGAATCCGCCAGGCGTCGGGCGCTTTCCCGTGAGCGCCGGGCCACCACGGTATCCATCCACTTACCCTTTTGCATCATCGATTCGCGATAGCCAATCAACACTTGACTGATCCTGATCTCTTCCTTCATGCGCTCATACTCTGCCACGAGTGCAGAATCTGTGATCAGCGCATCATAAACCTCTCTCTGTCGTACCCGCGAGGCCACTATTTCTTCCAATCCTGTCTTGCGTTTGTTGGCGATGCGAGGTAGTTCCATCAGTTTCTCACTGAGAACAAACTGCCTGAGCAGGTGTTTATAGACCAGTTGATCCATCATTTGTTTCCGAACGCTCAGCTTGTACAAGTCCGAACCGGACGCGCCTTGCATGTGACTGAATGCCTTGAACTCATCCAATCGGATCGAATCGCGTCCCACCGATGCCACGACGACTTTCGAATCCGCTGATCTATGTTTTTCCTGATGGCCGGAACACGCGGTCCATAAGCAGCATGCCGCGGAGAGCAGCAATACCGGTCTATGAATGATATTCAAGTGAATTTGTTTCATACCTGGACGTTTCCTTGGATTGGGACGAGCTTTGATTCAGTTTTCTCAAAAAATCCACAACTTTAGAAAGTATATCGGAAGGCGCACCGCATACCGGGAACAACTCACGTCCCTTCACGACATCATACCACGGAAATCCGACGGCAATATCGACGTGGGAGCGCTCCGGTCGCAGACGGAGATTGTTGGATTGCGAAAGGACCTGATGCAGTTTGAGCTTCAATACATCGGCCGACGCTTTCGAATTGGCCAACTCCGACTCAAAGCGCAATACAAAACTGTTTTCGTCCACGACAATCCGTTCGAACCCGAATTCCAGAGCCCGGATTTTAATTTCCATGGTCAGGAATAGATGGCGTACCTCATCGGGCATAATTCCAAATCGATCCACGAGTTCGCGCGCAATATCCTTCAGCGCCTCCAGTGTCCAGGCCTCCGAGAATTCCTTGTAAATGCGGATCCGTTCCGATTGGACGTTGACGTAGTGTTCCGGTATGAACGTATCGCAGAACACTTCCACATGGATGTCCTTTTTTGGAGCTTGTTGCCGTCGGATGGCTTGCGCCGGGACGGCCACGTCCTGCGCCTCCCGAACTTCGGCAACGGCTTCTTCCAGAATCTGCACGTACAATTCAAAACCGATCGCATTGATATAACCGCTTTGCTCAGCGCCCAGAATGTTGCCCGCTCCCCGGATCTCCAAATCCCGCATCGCAATCAGGAATCCTGAACCCAACTCGGTGAATTCTTCAATCGCCTGAAGTTTTCTAAGAGCGTCCGACGCAAGAATATTGAATGGCGGCGTCATCAAATAACAATAGGCCTGTTTGTCGGAACGCCCGACGCGCCCTCGCAATTGATACAACTGCGCCATGCCAAAATGATGCGCCTGATCGACCAGGATCGTATTAACATTCGGGATGTCAATTCCGTTTTCAATGATTGCCGTGGCGACCAAAACGTCGTATTTCTTCTTCATGAAATCGTGGAGAACGTTTTCGATCTTTGACGGCGGCATTTGCCCATGAACGATGGCATAGCGGGCACGCGGTACGATCTGTCGAATGGTCTCCGCGACGCGATCTATGCTCTGAATCCTGTTGTGAACGACATACACCTGCCCTCCGCGGTCCAACTCCTGGGTGATGGCATGCCGGATCAGCGCTTCATCGAACTGGGTAATCTCCGTCTTTATTGGCAGGCGGTTTTGGGGTGGCGTGTTGATGATTGACAGATCACGGCCGCCCATGAGCGAGAAATTCAGCGTTCGCGGGATCGGCGTGGCCGTCAATGTCAGCGTGTCGACGGTGGCACGCATCTGTCGCAGTTTTTCCTTGTGCGTGACACCGAAACGCTGTTCTTCATCAATCACCAACAGGCCAAGATCTTTGAATGCCACGTCTTTGGACAACAGACGGTGTGTACCGATGAGGATATCCACGTCACCACGGGCGGCCTTTTCCAGGACCGCCTTCTGTTCTTTGGGTGTCCGGAAACGGGATATCACATCGACGCGAACGGCAAACTCCCGGAGGCGCTCCGAAAACGTCTCAAAATGCTGATCCGCCAGAATCGTTGTCGGAACGAGCACCGCCACCTGCTTGTTATTCAAAACGCATTTGAAGGCCGCCCGGATCGCCACTTCGGTTTTCCCAAATCCAACATCGCCGCACACCAGACGATCCATGGGTGTGGACGCCTCCATATCCCTCTTGATTTCGGCGGTGACATTCGTCTGGTCCGGAGTATCCTCAAATTCGAATGACGCCTCCATCTGGAATTGAAAATGCGTGTCTTCGTCAAACGCGAAACCTTGCTTGGATTTGCGTTCGGCATATAACTTGATCAGATCCTGGGCGATGTCCTTGATACTGTTTTTTGTTCGAGTTTTGACTTTGGCCCATTCGGCGGAACCCAGCTTGTTCAATTTTGGTGCCACGCCTTCTTCCGCGGAGAATTTTTGAACCCTGGCAAAGTGTTCCAATGGCACATACAGTTTGTCGCCACCCGCATAATGGAGTTTCAGACATTCCTCGGTGTGTTCTCCGGATGTGACTTTTTCCAAACCGGCATATTGGGCAATGCCGTGATCCACATGAACGACAAAATCGCCCGGCTTAAACGCGTGAATATGTCGGAGGGCCTGCGCGCTCTTGAATTTTTTGTGGACCCTCGGTCGTTTAGTGCGGCCGAAAATTTGATGGTCGGTCAGCACAGTGACCGGCGGGTCGGGCCAAACAAATCCCTCGTGAAGATCCCCTTCTCCGATAACATAGTCCACGCCGGATTGGATGTCGTCCGAATCCAGAAGATCGTTAAGACGCTCAACCTGTCCGGCGTTCGAACACAAGATCATGGTCGATTTGGCGTTGGCCTGCTTGCGAAGATAGTCTCTCAGCATATCGAGATGACCATTGAAAGACGGAATCGCCGTGTTGTCCATGGACCATGTATCAAAAGCGGATCGCGACAACCTGACCATTTGTACACGAATGTGTTGTCCAATTTTGGCCAACCATTCCTCCATCGAAAGAAACCGTTGCTCCGGTGATGAAACGGTGAGGGCCTGATTGTTTCGGCATTCATCAAACCGCTCCATGATCAGGGCAAGGTAGGTCTGCAGACTGCTCTCAATCAGGACCGGCTCCCATTCCAGCACGACATCGCCGCGGCGGAAGTAATCGAGGAGACAGCCATCCGTACCGGTCGCCTCGCCATGCGCATGCTGCGTCCGGGGATACAAGGTCAAACGGTCCACCGATTCGATCGAACGCTGATGAACGACGTCAAAAGCACGTAACGACGCGACCGTATCACCATCAAACTCGAGGCGAACAGGGTCCTTTGCTGAAAATGGATAGATGTCCACAATACCGCCTCGTATGGCAAAAGTGCCGACCTGGCTCACGACATCATCTTTCTCATACCCCAATTCGACCAGCAACCCGCGCAGGTCGTCAAATCGAAACTTCTCCCCGGATTGAAGACGGAGTTCATAGGACCTTATTGAATCCGGCGCCGGCAGTCGTTTCATCAGACTTCGTATCGTGGTCAATACGACCGCCGGAGGACCGGACACCAGGCGTTCAATGCATTCCTGACGAAGGGCCAGAAGGTTGGCGCTGACTTCACGGTCGTCAAACGGAAGCCGTTCTTCCTCGGGAAAACATACGAGGGCGTCCGATTCACGATCCGTGTCCCGTGATTCGTTCTTCATCAGCGCCGCCAGATCGTCCCAGGCGACCGCAAAGCTCTGGGCGTCCGGGACGATTATCAGCAGGTTTTTCCTCCGGGGCAGAATATGAGCGGCGACGATCGATGCCACGACGGATTGCGCCGAACCCACGACACCACTTATCGCAGCAGGTTGTTCTGCGTCGATGCGCCTTATCAGTTCCTGCATGCGGGCAGACTGGGCTATCTTTCCGGTGAGAATTCTTAGCATGAACACCTTCGGCGGGACACCCGTCCGATCAGACGTATTCTCCAAACAACGAATGACCATCGGCCCTGGAAATCCTGACCTGGACGAACTCGCCTATTTTCTTGTCTGCTCTTGGCACGATGACAATCTGGGCCTTGTCCGTCCGGGCACAATAGAATTCGTCCGATTTCCTGCTCACTTCCTCTATCAGCACCTCCCGAACATGGCCGACTTCCGCACGAATCTTCCTCAACCCTGACTGCCGTTGAAGATCGATGATTTCCTGCAGCCGCCGTTTCTTTTCTTCCTCCGGCACGTCGTCTTTCATGGCATACGCTTTCGTCATGGGACGAGCAGAATACTTGAACGTGAACGCCGAATCGAAACCAACGGTTCGAAGCAAATCCAACGTCTGCCGGTGATCTTCTACGGTCTCGGTCGGAAAACCTGAGATCACATCCGTTGAGATCGCCACATCCGGCATGTGACGCCTCGTCTTTTCAATCAAAGCCAGATATTCTTCGCGCGTGTATGTCCGGTTCATCAAATCCAGAAGGCGATTGGATCCGGATTGTACAGGCATGTGAATGTGCTTGCAGATATTCGGGTTTTCTTTGATTACACGCAGGAGTCGATCCGGAAAATCCTTGGGATGAGGGGACATGAACCGGATACGGCGCACGCCCGCCACATGGCTCACCGCTTCCATCAGTGCGGCAAAATCCTCGTCACCATCTCTGTACGAATTGACATTCTGCCCAAGCAGCGTGATCTCCCGGTACCCGTCCTCAACCGCCCGCCGTGCCTCGGCCACAACGCTCGCCACGGGCCGGCTGCGTTCGCGCCCCCGTGTGAACGGCACGACGCAAAATGTGCAAAAATTATCACACCCCCGCATGATGGAAATCCATGCGGTGATGCCGCCGGAACGCAACGGGGTGATGCCGTCATACAATTCCGTACGGGACAACTTCGTGTCGATCTGAATGGGCTTCAGCTGAAAGTCCCGATATTCGGTCAAATCAAAGTCGGTTTCCGACACTTGATTGACAAAACCGATTCGGTGCAAAGCGGAACTCTTTTCAGCGAGCATTTGTGGGATATTACGGTAGGAATCCGGACCAAGAACAAGATTGACGTACGGGCGCTTGCGGTGGATTTCCTCTTCGAGGTGCTTGGCCATACATCCCAGGACACCGATCACCAAAGAAGGGTTCCGTTCTTTCAACCTCTTAAATCGCGTCAATTGACCCCAGACTCTTTGTTCGGCATTCTCGCGAATGGCGCACGTATTCAGAAAAATGGCATCAGCCGATTCGGGCTCGTCCACCAGGTCGTACGACATGTCCCGCATAATACGGCCAACCAGTTCTGAATCGTATACATTCATCTGGCATCCATACGTCTCGATGTACACACGCTTTCGGGTACGGCGATCAAACCGCTCTAAAGGAGAGATGTCGTGAAGAGCGTTGATTTCTTCGAGCATGGAACCGGTCGGCATTCGTCTTAACCGGCCTTTACGACCATGGGTTCCACGAGGCTAAGGGCAATACCGGACAACATAACTTCGGGGCCGAGTTGCGTAATATCACCTGACAACAGCGAATTATCCACGTTGGCATACAGCGAACATGCGGCGCCCTTTTCAATAATCAGGCCGGACATCTTTCCTCGTTCCATGCCAACGAACGTCACTTCCCCGAGCATCTCACTGATGACGTAGCCTGTACAGAAATGGAGTTGAAGATGGGCTGTAGGCGTATAAACGGAAATCAACGTCCCCCGCCGTTTGCCGATGGCCATATCCGGATAGATTTCCAACGTCAGCCGTCGGCCTTCGGACGGGTTGTCAAGATAGAGCCGGGAATGATCGCCAAAATCCTGTTTTTCTATCCCCAGGCTCCTTGCGATTTTATCCACGTCGGCGGCACTCATGCGGTAGCCCTTGGAACCGCTTTTGGCAGCAATGGACCGACCCAGCGCGGGCTTCGGGGGTTTCTTTTTGACGGCGGAACGGCGGCTGGATTTCGTACCGGCACGCTGTGTTTGGTGTTTTCTCTTCTTCATAGAATCAAATCTCTCTTCCCAACTCCTTGTCTTCTTTTCTCTCTTTTCGAATGGCTTTCGCCGCGCTTATTTCTTCCGCCAGGCGCGGAAACACATACATAGGTTTGCCGTCTTCCGTGACCGTCATTTCGCCTGCGAAATCACCCAGCATGCGATGCAACGCATCGGACACTTCCTCCGAAGTCAGCGGCTTTTCCGTCTTAGCCGCATTAACGGCGCGCAACGTCTCATCAAGGCTGATTTTCTTGTCGAGATCGTCGAACAGAACCCGCATGATCCTCTTACGGATATTGGCCTGGCGGCGCTCGCGTCGCCATCGCGCCACCTTAAAACTTCTGACAATGGGAATCAAGAAGAATATGATCGAGAAAATGAACGGCACCCACCCCAACCCAAGTGCAATCCAGAACACGTCATAATCGGCCATGGTGTTCAGCTTTCTGATACCGACCCACACGAAAAACGACGCAAAAGCGAGGTTGAAGAGATTCATGAAAATGATGGCCGAGTTCCGTCCCCCCGTGTTCCCGGTGATTTCGAATTCCGGCTCATATTCATCCCAATAGTACTCGATCTTCCCATCCGTCACCTCCCCGGCGCCGCGTCCGATCTGGTCAAACCGACCATACACAACACCCTCATTGGATATGACAGGATCCCCTTTGAATCGGACCAGGCAATCCGAAAGGAATCGTTCCGCCTCCGAGAACTTCCATCCCGCCAGCGCCACGAGTTCTGATGGCGTGACGATGCCTTTTTCTTTTCGGAGAAATGCGGCGACTTCCTTCTCATTGTTCAATGGATCGGTTGCCACGCGGGGCGGACCAAAAACAAAATCATAAACCGAAGAAATGAAGCTCTTCTTATTTTCATTGATCGGCGATTTCCGAGGTTCGTAAGAGCGATATCGCAACCCATCGCGATCCGTACGATAACCGATCATCGATGTGGCCGTCTGCCATCGGAAAATAGAGAAAAAGATGTTGAAAACGCTTCCGAGGTTAACCGGAGACTTCTTGCTGTCCTTGCTTTGCGACGAAGCGACAATCAGGGCGATCAGCAAAACAACAAAAATAACAAAATAAACCACCAGCGTGACCGTGATCCAGACTTTGAAGATCACTTTGAATGCTTTCCATGCCCATTCTGCAAGGTCATCCAGTCGCTCTGGCCATGTTTTTTCACCGCGTCTTTGAAGGGAATTTCCGAATGCGTAGATCAGGTCCCCGTTCTCTGTGACCCGCAACCGGCACACGTACCGGCTCATCATCGCATCAAGCGCTTCGCGGGCATTTTCAACGGCAAGGCCGGTCACGGCGGCCGCATCGTTGAGTGTGAAATTACCTTTGAAATCGCGGAATTTGCGTTCCAGTAGTTTGACAGCGTCTTGAATCGTCATGCGCGCAAATTGATTTTGAATAATCGGGAATATAGAGGCCTCTGAAAGTAAAAACAAGGCAAAAGGCATCCGAACGCGCCTCGACTTGTGCGCCGTTGATTTGTTCATACGTGTTTTCATCTTGACAATGGACGAATGGCTGGCGTATCATTGGAAATCGCAAAACCCCATGCACTTTCACATAACCGGAGAAACCATGACCGAGCTGTCCTCACTTTGGTTGCCGATTCTATTGTCGGCTGTTGGAGTTTTTGTTGTCAGTTCCATTATTCACATGGCGTTGCCCTGGCACAAAGGCGAGTATCCGGCTCTGCCAAACCAGGACAAGATCATGGAAGCCCTGCGACCATTTGCCATACCGCCCGGCGAATACATGATGCCCAGGGCCGCGAGCCACAAGGATATGGGCACGCCTGAATTTTCAGACAAGATCAAAAAGGGACCTGTGGGCATACTCACGATATGGACCGGCGCTTCCATGTCCATGACGCCGCAACTCATTCAATGGTTTGTCTATTCGCTCGTCGTCAGTTTTTTTGCGGCATATGTGGCGGGTCGTGCCCTCTCTCACGAAGCGAACTACCTGCAGGTATTCCGCTTCGCAGGCGTCACCGCTTTTTTGAGTTATTCGGCGGCGCTATGGCAAATGGCCATTTGGTACAAGAGATCCTGGGCGGCGACCATGACGAGCACTTTTGACGGGCTCATCTATGCACTCGTGACCGCCGGTTTTTTTGGATGGCTGTGGCCACGCTAGGGCGCGGTGATGGCCGTCATGGCGTTTCCAACCGGTTGGAGGTGCTGGCGAAGCGATATTGGTTCCGCCCGCGATATGAAGGCCTTTCTGCGGCACGGTTGAGCGTTAGCGGCGGATAATGTCATGTGTGGCAGATTCACAGTTACCCGATCACTGCAGGAAATCCACGACCGATTCGAATTTCCCGATGAGGACGCGCAAAAGGCCGCCGATCTTTTTTCACCGAATTACAACATTGCTCCAACGGACCCCGTTCCGGTCATTTATCACGATGGCAACCATTTTCGGCTTGAGATCATGCGCTGGGGACTGCTGCCACCTTGGACGAAAAATGAGCGGGCCGGCCCGCCGCTCATAAATGCCCGGGATGATACGCTGGCCGAAAAGCCGGCGTTTCGTGATGGCCTGGCCACACAGCGCTGTTTGATCGTGGCTGACAGTTTTTATGAATGGCAGACGGTCGGAAAGTCCAAGAGGCCCTTTCGATTCCTCATGTCGGACGCAAGGCTTTTTGCGTTTGCCGGACTCTACGCGCGATGGTTAAGACCGGATACAGGCGCATCCGTGCCAAGTTGTACGATTATTACGACTCAGCCCAACGCGCTCGTGGAGAGAATTCACAACCGCATGCCGGTTATCCTGCCTCGGGCGTCTGAATCAAACTGGCTGGACCCCGTCCTGCAATCGTATGATGACATCCGGTCATTCCTTCGACCTTTGGACGAGGGCCTTATGAAACAATACCCTGTCAGCCCGGCTGTCAACTCGGTCAAAAACAAAGGATCTCACCTGATCGATCCCGTTGAAAGCGACGATCTTTTTAGTGATCCCTGATTTGTCCGCCCGTTGACATCTTCCGGAGGATGCTGTACATTGGCTCGTCAAAACCCACCCTGGCATAACACATATCGAAAGGCCGCGTGATGCGCTCGTCAACCATGATCATTGTCTTCTGCGTCGCATTTTTAAGTTCATGCGGCACTTTTTCGGATCAACAGCCCGCCACGGTAATGGAAAAGGACGTGGTTCCCCCACCCCCCAAACCACTTGACCACAGAATGGCCGCAGGCACATCCGGCATGAAATCTGAACTGTCAAAAGACATGGAAGATGACCGCGGGGCGTCCATGCAATTTGGCGCCATGGCCAGAACGGCCTCGGCCATTCACGCTCGCATGATCATCAAGACCGGCGAATTGACCATTGAAGTCGAAAAATACGATCCCAGCACGGCCGAAATCCAGAGACTGACAGAGCAATGGGGCGGTTTCGTGTCCAGTTCCACGACGGAAATTCCGTATGAAAACGTCAGAACAGGCACATGGATTTTACGCATTCCCGCTGAAAAATTTGAATCAGCTCTTTCTGAGGTAAAGAAACTGGCCAGCAAGCTCGAAAAGGAAAGCGTTGAGGGTCAGGATGTTACGGAGGAATTCTACGATCTGGAGGCGAGGCTCCAAAATAAGTTATTGGAGGAAAAGCAGGTTCGTGACATTCTCCGTAGAGCCGGCACAATTCACGATGTTCTCGAAGTGCAACGCGAACTCAGCAACATCCGTGAGCAGATCGAACGATTTGATGGTCGCAAAAAATTTCTGATGGACCAATCCGGGTTATCAACCCTCACGGTTCGACTCCACGAAGCCTATCCGATTACCGTCAGTTCCAGCGGTGGATTCTGGGCGACGATTGGAAGCGGATTTTCCAATGGCGTCCGCGGCTTTGCCAATGTCCTCAGCGGAACCATCGCATTCCTGATTGCAGGTCTGCCGGTCTTCGTGCTGATCGCCGTAATTATTTGGTTGCTGGTGCGTCTATTTCGAAGAATACTGACAAAGAAACCGGTCTCCTGACATGGCGCAATCCAAGATATTCGCCGGAATCAAACGGGCCGCGACGATCGCAGCCGGGCCGGTCAGCCATGCGAACTTGAGAGTAGCCTTGGCATTCCTGGCCCTGCTTCAGAGCCATTACCTTGCGGCACAGGATGAAAGACAGGCCATGAAGGAATTCCGGGATGCGGAGATGGGTTCGTGGTTTTCTTTGTCCAATCGGACACAAGCCTTTCCCCTTGACTCGTCCAATGACATCCTGTTTTACCATTTGGATGTGGACATCGCTCTTGGAAGTCCCTTTTTGCTTGGCCGTGTTCTCGTCAGGTTTCGTTCCATGCAGCCGGGACTGACTTACGTGAGGCTAAATTTACATCACGTTTTCGTAATCGACAGCCTGACCGGCTCGGTCGCCGGATTCACGGCGGCTAATGATTCACTGTTCATCCTTCTCGACCGGCCATATGCGCATGGTGAGCAGGCCGAAGTTGTCGTTCACTACCATGGTGTTCCCCCGCTAGCCAACGGAACCAAAGGCCTGCGATACACCACACACGCCGGCAGTCAGCCGGTTATCGCGTCCTTGTGCACGCCCTTTCTTTCCCATTACTGGTGGCCCTGCAAGGACGGTCCGGGTGACAAACCGGACTCCGTTTATGTCGACATCTCGATTCCCGACACGATCATTGGCGGACGTCCACTTGTCGCCGTTTCCAACGGAATCCTGGCCGGTATGGAAAATCCTCCCGGCAAAAAGAAATACCTGTGGCGTGAACGGTATCCGATCGTCCCCTATTACGTGATGGTCGCCATCTCCAACTACGATCACTTTCAACAAATCATCAACGAAGATTCCATCTCATTTCCCATAGACTATTATGTCTTTGCGGAGCACCGCACGAGCGCCGAACAAGGGGTCGCAAGTCTGCCGGAAGCTCTGACACTGTTTTCGTCCCTGTTTGGCCCGTACCCGTTCCATTTGGAGAAATATGGGATGACGCAACTTGGCTATTATGGCGCCATTGAAAATCAAACCAATACGATCACGAATAACATGTCCCTGTCCTGGTTTTATGTCTCGGTCCATGAACTTGCCCATATGTGGTTCGGAGACATGATCACCTGTGCCGACTGGCATCACGCCTGGCTCAACGAGGGCTTCGCTTCTTACTGTGAAGCGTTGTGGGACGAACACCTCTACGGCGCCACCGGATATCACCATTACATGTCTTATTTTCGTTCGTTTCCAACCGGCACGCTGTATCTCCAGAACATCAGCGATCCCTTTGCCATATTTCTGCCAATCATCTATGACAAAGGCGCCTATACGCTGCATATGCTCCGAAATGTCATGGGAGACTCACTTTTCTTTCAAGCCTTGCGAACGTATGCCGCAGACTCGCCCTATCGGTACAACCACGCTTCCACCGAGGACTTCCAGGCGGTCTGTGAATCCGTATCGGGACTCGATTTGGATTATTTTTTCATGGAATGGGTGTATGGTGAAAATCATCCGATTTATGGATACAGTTGGAATGCCGTCCCGCAAGGTAATAATTATGAACTCACCGTGCGGATCAAACAGACACCCAACACGGCCTTCCCTGGTTTCTTCACGATGCCTGTCGATTTGTCTGTTTCCACAGCCGCCGGGGACACGACGTTGCGCGTCTTCAATGACCAGTTGGATCAAGTTTTCAATTTCACGCTTGGTTTCCAGCCCCTCAATGTCACGTTGGATCCCGAGCAGTGGATATTGCGGCAAACGTATGTCCTCGATGTCGGGACTGAAGATCATTCGCCTCCCGCAAAAATTCGGCTAAGCTCCAACTATCCCAATCCTTTCAATGCGTCAACGATGCTTCGCTATGATCTGCCGACCGAAACACACGCGACCATCGTGATTTACAACAGTCTGGGACAGGCTGTCCGGACCGTTTTCAATGGTCGACAGAAGGCGGGACCATTCCAGGCATCGTGGGATGGCCGCGATGACAGCGGCAACAGCCTTGCATCCGGTTTGTATGTGTGCCGTCTCCGCGCCGGCGCCAAAAGCGAGTCTGTAAAAATGTTGATGCTCAAGTAGTACTTCATGAAATTCATGGCTCTTGAATATCCGAAATATCCGAATGGCGTCCACGTGATCCTGCCTGAAGATGGCGAAAACGCACGCGCCGCTGCTACGCTGGCGGGCGATACCAACTCGCCGCTCAATCCATCCGGTCTGGCGGAATGAAATCCTTCGCTGGATTCCCTCTTCCTTTCTGGCTTCCAACCGTCATAGCCATGTTCCTGCTCTGCGCACGTCTGGCGGCACAGGACGTTCCATGGCCTGCGGCCGGGCACCCGCTCATTCGTACGTATGCCCCCGCCGAGTACGGGGCTTTTGCACAAAACTGGTCCATCACGCAGGATCAGCGAGGTATCATGTATTTCGCCAATACCGGAGGCATTCTAGAATACGATGGCGTGATGTGGCGACTCATTCCGGTGCCCAACGAAGTCGTGCGTTCTCTTGCGGTGGACAGTGCAGGCCATGTTTTCGCAGGCGGCGTCGGTGAGCTCGGGTATTTGGGAAGGGATGCGACCGGTCAGTCGGTTTTCACTTCGCTCCTGGATAGAATTCCGGCAGACGCAAGGCAGTTTGCCGACGTGTGGACATTGTGGGTGATCGGCCATCGGGCGTACTTTCAGACGTTGCCGTATGTTTTCGTATTTGAATGGCCGGCGGACTCCGCCGAACCTCGGTTTGCGGCGAAATGGAGCGCCCGCACGGCGTTCACACCGGCTTTTTCCACGGGCGGAATTCTGTATTTTCCACAGCAGGACCTCGGGCTTTTCCGTCTGTCAGGAGACTCACTTTCGGCCGTGCCTGCCGGAGATGCTTTTGCCCACATGAGCATGTACTTCATGCTCCCGATCACAAAGGACAGTCTGCTGGTTGGTACGCGCGAGGGAATCTTTGTTTACGGCCCGGCATCGATCATTCCGTTGGCGGGGGCAGCGGATGAATTCCTGCGCCGTCATCGCCCCACGCTGGCCGGCGCCCGGCTGGACAACGGGGTGTATGCACTTGGCACCCAGGCAGGCGGAGTGTTGTTCATGGACCGCTCAGGACGACCTCATGGCGTTCTCAACAAGCGGAACGGGCTGCGGAGTGAAACGATATGGTTCATGTTCCCGGATCGGGAGGGCAATCTCTGGTTGGCCATGGACGACGGGATTGCCAGCATCCGTACGCCGTCGCGTGTGTCCATTTTGGACGAACGATCCGGCCTGGAGGGCGGCGTGGTCTCGCTGTACCGCGACGGTCGTACACTCTATATCAGTACACGTACGGGCGTTTACTTCGCATCGTCGTTTGAGCGTGAACCCGCTTTTTCACGGGTGGCGGGCATTATGTCGCCGTCATGGGCGTTTCTTCGGGCCGGCGACGCTCTCCTGACGGCCACGACCGATGGCGTCTATGACGTCCGGCCGGACCGCGCGCGCCTGATTCCAACGGGTTGGCGCTTTGCCTACACGCTGTACCGTTCACGCCGCGACGACAATATCGTGTACGTCGGACTTCACAACGGGCTTGCCATACTGCGGTTCAACGGTCGCGCGTGGGTGGATGGCGGCGTGGTGGAGGGTGTGACCGACATGGTGAGGTCCATCGCCGAAGATGACGAAGGCAGCTTGTGGCTTGGGACTTTCTTCAAGGGTATTCTCCGTGTGGCTCCGGCCCCGGAGACAAATGCTGTCGCGAAGGTCACCGTCCGTCATTTTGGCGCCGAATCCGGACTGGCCAACGAACAGGTCGTACTCTTCCCCCATGGCGGCAAGATTTTCTTTGGCACAATCCACGGATTGAAGCGATATGACGAAATCGCCGATTTTTTCAAGGCGGACACTTCGTTCGGTTCCAAATATGCGGGCGCCCATTATCGCATCAAGGAGATCGCCGGCTGCGATGACGGCAGTATCTGGATTCTGGGCGGCGAACGCGGTCAGGCCGAAATCGACCTTCTGACGCCGGTTTCCGGCGGATTTTCTGCCACACCCGTACGTGAGCTCAATGCGCAGTTGATCCAGCGGCTCGAGTTTACGAGCTACGTGATGTTTCCTGACGACGTTGCAAAAGCGTTGTGGTTGTTCAATGGAGAGAGGCTCATACGACTGGATACCCGGACATGGCCGGCCGGCGACACGATGCCGGCCTTTGCAACGATGATCCGCCGCGTAACCATCCAGGGCGACTCTACGGTGTTCAACGGTGGGCTGCAGAATCAGTCTCTGGTTCTGCCGTACGACTTGAATTCCATACGGATTGAATTTGCCGCTGCCTCGTTTGCCGATGAGGCCGCCAACCGGTATCAGATCATGCTCGAGGATTTCGATCAGGAATGGACGGCATGGTCTTCAGAGACCGGCAAGGAATATAGTCATCTCGCACCCGCCACCTACCGATTTCATGTGCGGTCGAAGAACATCCTTGGTAAGGAAGGCACGGAAGCCGTGTTTGCTTTCACCATCCTGCCCCCGTGGTACCGTACACCCTGGGCGTATCTCCTATTTGCATTGTTCATGGGCTTCATGATCTGGGAGACGGGACGCGTGAGGACACGCGTATTGCGAAAGAAGACGGAGGAACTGGAAGGCATTGTCCTGGAGCGAACGGCCCAAGTAATGGAACAGAAGAACACATTGGAGGAACAGGCCAAAAAGCTGGTTGAAATGGACCGGCTCAAATCACGCTTTTTCACGAATGTCTCCCATGAATTCCGGACGCCGCTCACCCTCATTCTTGGCCAGATTGAGGCGGCAACGACGGAAGCTGCCGAAGAGCGACGCGCATCCCGGCTCAGCATGGCGGCCCGTAACGCACGGCGCCTGCAACGCCTCATCAATCGCCTTCTCGATCTCGCCCGTCTCGAATCCGGAAGAATGACGCTCCAGGCCTCGTCGGGTAACTTCGTGGAATTTCTTAAACAGCGTTTCCTGGCCTTTGAGTCGCTCGCCGAACAAAAGCACATCACCCTGAAGTTTCACAGCCCACGGGAGCAGTTGAATGTGTATTTCGACCGTGAAAAACTGGAAGACGTGATCGACAATCTTGTGTCGAACGCCCTCAAGTGGACCGGAGAAGGAGGCCAGGTCCGACTCGACATTCGCCCGTCCATCGATACCGATTCAGTGGAATTCATCATCTCCGACACGGGCATCGGCATTGCACCGGATCGCCTGCCGTTCATTTTCGACCGGTTCTACCGCGCCGATGAGAGTCACGAACAGGAAGGCAGCGGCATCGGTCTTGCCCTGGCGAAGGAAATGATAGAACTTCATCGCGGACGGATTGACGTCGCGAGCACAGAAGGAAAGGGTACATCGTTTACGATCACCCTGCCGATCGGACGTTCGCATCTCACGTCGGATGAAATCCTCATTGCCGGAGATATCGAGCCGGACTCATTTCGCAACAAGATCGAAGCCGGCGGGTTGGACCAGGCGGAAGCGGGAGATGAGCGTCCGAACGAAGGTGAAACTTCTCTGCCGACGGTGCTCGTGGTTGAGGACAATGCCGATATGCGGATGTTCATTGGCGATTGCCTGCGCGATAGCTGCCTCATTCTCGAAGCCGCGCACGGTGAGGAAGGTCTTGCGGTGGCCATCGAACGCATGCCGGACCTCATCATTACCGACGTGATGATGCCTCGGATGGACGGCACCGAGCTCTGCCGACGTCTCAAGTCGGATGCACGCACATCTCACATTCCCGTCGTCATGCTTACGGCCAAAGCGGCTCTTGAGAACCGCCTGGAGGGCCTGGAAACCGGCGCCGATGACTATGTGGTCAAACCCTTCAACCAAAAGGAACTCCGTGTCCGGGCGGTCAATCTCATTCATCAGCGCGCACTCCTTCGGCAGAGATTCCGCGAAGTGACCGCGATCGATCCGGCGCAAGTCAGTGCAAAACCCATGGATCAGGCATTTCTTGAAAACGTGTTATCTTCCATTCGCCGACATATCGACGACGAATCGTACGACGTCCCAACTCTTGGAAACGACATCGGCATGAGCGTCTCTCAACTTAACCGCAAACTCAACGCCCTGGTGGACCAATCGGCCGGACAGTTGATCCGCGCCACACGTCTGGAATGCGCGGCGACACTTCTGCGCCAGAATGCCGCGACGATTGCCGAAATCGCTTACCGGGTCGGCTTCAGCGACCACGCGTCCTTTACCAGGAGCTTCAAGGCGCGTTTCGGCTGCTCCCCGACCGAGTTCGTCTCCCGATTTTCAACATCGGAATAGGCCTCCCCACCCCCAAAAAGCGTCATGCGCAAAAATACCAAGAGAATGCGCAGTCTGGCCAACGCATTCCCCTGTCTTCTTTCCGATCTTTCCGATATTGTCTGATGTCCCGAACCCGTGTCGGGACCAGCTATCATTGAATGTAAGGAGTCCGACATGAAACGTCTGCTTAATTTTGTTTGGATCTTCATGAGCCTGCACACCGTAGGTGCGCAGGAATTCACGGTCATCGGCACCGGAGCCACCAACGCTCTGTCCGCCAACGGCAAGGTGGTTGTCGGCTTTGACCTGATGACCGGAACAACCTACTATTGGACTGCCGGAACAGGACAGGTGTATGTTCCCGGCTTGGAAGGCGCTTTCCTCGATGTCAACAATGATACCACGGCCGTCGGATACTTCCGCGATCCCGAAACGTTGTATGCCGACAGCTTGCCGACTTTGACAGCCGGATATTGGCGCCGGGGTGAATGGACTTCCATCGGCGGACTTCCCGGTATCGAACCCCTCGATGAAAACTCGTTTACCTGGGCCTACGGGATTTCCAGAGATGGTACGACGATTGTGGGAAGCTGCTGGGTGCCTGGCTGGAAAACGGAGGCCTTTACGTGGAATGCATCGGGCGGGATGACCGGGCTCGGTCGCCAGGGTGGCGGATCCAGCCGCGTGAACAAATCCTCGTACGATGGATCTGTGATGGTCGGCTGGGATGGCGATGCGGTGATTGACCGTCGGCCGTTCCTGTGGAATCCTGAGCCAACCTTTCTGGGCAGTCTCGACCCTGCGTGGAGCGGCGGCGAAGCGTATGATATCAGTTCCGACGGGCACTATGTCACGGGTATTTCGGCGGGCATCGCTTTTTTGTGGACGGCCGAAGACAGCATGCAGGCCATCGCCAGTTTCGAGGACTTCCCATGGGGTTCGTGGGGTTTTGCCGTCTCGAATACCGGCATCGTCGTCGGTCAGGTGGACATGGGTTCCTTCGACTACCAGGCCATGATTCGCCTGCCGGGCCAGAATGCGATGCTATTGAAAGATTATCTCGTCGCACGAGGTGTGGAAGGCCTCGACAACTGGCTTTTTGTCCAGGCCAATGGGATCTCCGACGACGGTACCATGGTGTGCGGTTGGGGTGTGGATTTTGATGATCCATTCTCCTATAAGTCCTTCGTTGTGAAACTCGGCGACGCCCTCGATCCCAATGCTCCGTCACAATTCGCGGCGTACAGTCATGCCGGAACGCCTACTTCGATAACACTCACGTGGGAGGATCCCTCAACCTATTTTAACGGCGATTCCCTGGCGGCTTTCACGATTGAGATAACCAGGGATGGCACTCCCATCGCATCCGTCCCGGCTGGCATCGAAACGTTGACGGACATAGGCCTGACCACCGGTGAAGTGTATTCCTACGAAGCCTGGACAAGGGATCTTCATGACAGCGCCAGTTTTCACACGATGGCATCGTGGATGGCCGGCGGATGGGTGCCCGTCATGGCCGTCGATCCAGGTTTGCTCGAAGAAACAATCTACATTGGCACGACGGGAAACGGACAGTTTACGATTTACAATAACCAGACTGGCCCGGGCATTCTCGATTACTCGATCACCGAATCGCCGGCGGTGGACTGGATGTCCGCGTCCTTCACGTCCGGGACCGTCGCCTTCAACAGCGACACGACAGTGGTCATCGATTATTCCGCCGCGGGTCTGGCCGCCGGCTCCTACATGGCCGATCTCATTATTTCAGGCAACGACCCCCACAATGCCGCCGATACGGTACACGTGGTGCTGACGGTCGCCGAGCCCCCGCTTATCACTCTTGAGCCTGATTCCATCCATATCACGGTCGTGGCCGGAGGCAGCGATACGTCCGGCATGATCATTCATAATGTCGGTTTGGGAGAAATGCAATTCACCGTGACGGATGCGGACCTGGATTCATCCGGAATCCTGACGGCCCCTCACCACACACCTAAGCTGCGAAAGGGTCAAAAGGAACCGATGTCGTTGAAACCTCTTCTGGGCAGGGGCGGACCGGATGCCGGGGGTTACAGATGGATAGACAGCGATGAACCCGGTGGTCCGGCCTATGAATTCACAGACATTTCCGGAACTGGCGCCGTCGCCGTACTGCAGTCGGTCTGGGGGTTTCCGGCCAAGGACGAGGGCCTGGCTCTCGTCAATCTTCCGTTCGATGTGCATTTCTACGGAAGCGCCTACACTCAGTTGCAGATAAGTTCCAACGGTTTCATCACGTTCGATCCCGCATTTAGTGACTTCACGTGGGGAAACCAGTATCTGCCGGATCCTGCCACACCCAATTCAATCATAGCGCCGTTCTGGGATGATCTGGACGGAACGGCGGCAGGAGAGATCTTTTATGAGCATGTCGGCGACCGCTTCATCATCCAATGGCACAACTGGGACTATTGGGGCGGCAATGATCCCACGATGATTTTTCAAATGGTGTTGTTTCAGAATACATCGAAGATTCTCTTTGCCTATCAGCATGTTGCCGACAACAGTGGCTCCACCGTCGGGATCGAAAATGGGGACGGGTTTATCGGTCTTGCGGTGGCCTATGCCCAGCCTTACGTGCATGATCAATTACTGGTCAAAATCAACAACGAGTCCGAATGGTTGAGCCAGACGCCGTCCTCCGGCACGATTGCACCAGGCGGTCAGGCACCCGTGCTTCTGACGGCCAATTCGGCCGGAATGAACGCCGGCGAATATTATGCGAATGTGATTGTCCGCAGCAATGATCCCTTTACTCCCGACACGACACTGTTTGTGCACCTGACCGTGACCGGGACGACTTCCATCGATCGGAACCCCATGCTGCCGTTGCGGTTTGATTTAGGTCAGAACTTTCCTAATCCATTCAACCCGACGACCACGATCAAATATCAGCTGCCGGTGACCGGCACGGTGCGCCTCGTCGTGTACAATGCGCTCGGACAGCAGGTTCGCACACTGGTGAACGGGCGCGTTGCGGCTGGCTATCACGACGTCACCTGGAACGGCCGCAACGATAAAGGCGATCCGGTCGGAAGCGGCATCTACATCTATCGTTTTGAATCCGGCAGTTTCCGGCAGGTGCGCAAGATGCTTTTGATTAAGTAGTCTCTGCTTTGACGGCAACCTGCACAGCGGGAACAGGCCGTCTCAGATTGAATAGAAAAAGGGGCTGTCCATATAGGATAGCCCCTTTTTTTCTTTGGCGGTTGCGCAGCGAGTGAAAGACGTTCCCACCATCTACACAACCCATTTCATCAGACTCCCATCCGCACCCTCAACGACGCCCAAGTCTATTGATTATGGACCCTTGCGTGGCTATATTGCGTTGGCAGTTCACAAAATACCGATCATCGAGCAAAACAGGAACTCCTATTGAATCTCCCTTTTGAATTCACCCGTGAAGAGCTTGAACTGCGCGATTTAGTGCGCGCGTTTTCCAGGAACGAAATTGCGCCGGTCGCTGGTACATTGGATATCAGCTCGGAATTCCCACATGACAACGTGCGAAAAATGGCTGATCACGGATGGTGTGGCATTCCCTTTTCGAGAGAATATGGCGGGCTTGGTTTGAGCACCGTCGCCTATTGCCTCGCAGTGATCGAATTGTCCAAGGTCTGTGCCTCTCATGGCATCACGATCGCCGCGCACACCGGCATCGGTTGCGGACCGATCAACTTACTTGGAACCCACGAACAAAAGAAAAAATATCTTGAACCCCTTGCCCAGGGCCGGATGCTGGCTTCTTTCGGGCTGACCGAGCCGGGCGCCGGATCCGACGCGGGTGGTACCAAGACGACGGCCGAACGCCGCAATGACCACTATGTCGTCAATGGTTCAAAGATCTTCATCACCAGCGCCGGGTATGCCGGTGTGTTTGTCATCACGGCGGTGACCGACAAATCCAAGGGTAAGGCCGGCATCAGCTCCTTTATCGTCGAAAGAGATTTTCCTGGTTTTATCGTCGGAAAGAAGGAAAACAAAATGGGCTGGCGTTCATCCGATACGCGTATGCTGCATTTTGAAAACATGCGCGTTCCTCGTGAAAATCTCCTTGGAAAAGAGGGTGAAGGCCTGAGAGGATTTCTCAAGGTACTGGACGGTGGCCGAGTGGGCATGGCGGCCCTGTCATTGGGTATTGCCATCGGAGCCTATGAGGAGGCTCTGGCTTATGCAAGGACGCGGAAGCAATTTGACCGTGCCATTGCCGACAATCAGGCCATCCAGTTTTACCTTGCCGATATGGCTCTCGGCATTGAAAGCGGCTGGCATCTCGTCCTGCATGCCGCACGACTGAAAGACGCGGGCCGCCCCTATTCCAAAGAAGCGGCCATGGCCAAGTTGTCGACCTCAGAACTGGCCATGCAGACGACCATCAAAGCCATTCAGATTCTGGGCGCCGCCGGTTGTACAGATCGCCACAATTCCGAGCGGTTTTTCCGAGACGCCAAGATTTGTGAGATTGGCGAGGGCACGTCCGAAATTCAGCGCCTCGTCATTGCCCGCCACATTCTTCAGCAGGTGCTATGATCATGCCAGCCAGGACGGCACGGGGTCTCTCTAAACTGATAGCCCGATTCCTTCTGAACAGGGATCATTTGACCGTACGAACCATCCTGATTTTGGCGCTGATCGTCGGCCCGGTGCTCCTGTTTCCGGGAAATGAGTTCACCCAGTATTCCGAATACAAAGTCGGGACATTTTCGCCCCAGGAAGTGCGTGCGCCATTCACGTTTCCGGTATACAAGAGCCAGGATCAGCTGGAGACCGAACGTCGGGATGCCGAAGGCCTGGTCGCGCCGGTATTTGACCGCAACAACGACGTGCCGAAACTGCAGCTGGCTTCCCTCGACGAATTGATGACATTTGTGCATCAAATCCGCAACACACCCAAGCCATTCGGATACACCGATAACGAAGGCAAAGCCCAGACCTACGTCCCTCAAACGTTTGATTCTCTTAAGACGATCATGAGCAAACGGTTTGCCATCAATATCGTCGAGGACCGGTGGCAATTCCTGCTGATCAAGGAAGTTTCGACCGACAATCTCATCCGTCCTGTTTCCCGCAAGGATTCATCCTTCCGAGTATTGGCCAAAACAAAAATTGGCAAATCCCTGACGACCGCTCAATTCCGTGAATTTGGATCGGATCTCGGCCGCATTCTCGGCGATCAGTTTGCACTGGGCATTATCAATCTGGACAAGAATGATTTCAAAAGCCCCATCTCCCCGATCAACGTGCGCGACGGCAGTCACGAAACGACAGAGTTCATCAAGAACCTGAATGATATTGACGAAGCCCGATACCGCGCGCAGGACATGCTGAAGACGTACTATCAGGACCAGCGTCTGGTCAATATCGGATACGAATTGCTGTCGAAATTTCTAACGCCCAATGTCCTCTACAACGACTACGAGACCAAACGACGGCGAAGCGACGCCGTCAATACGGTGCCGCAAACCTTTGGATTTGTTCTGGCCGGAGACATCATCGTCAACAAGAACGAAACGGTCACCGCAACCATCCATCAGCAATTGAAGTCTCTGGAGTCGGCCTGGGCGGAGAAACGCAGCCTGGAAGGCGGCGTGGCATGGATACTCCCGTATGTTGGCCGTGGACTACTCGTCCTTTCCATGATGTTCTTTCTTCTGGCCTACCTTATCTTCGGCCGCCGCGACATCATTGAAAACGTGCAGAAATTATCCCTGCTTGTCATTCTGGTACTTCTGGAACTGGTCTTCTATTACGTTTTCGTCCATATTTTCGATTTCCCTGTTTTTGTTATTCCTATCGTGCTGTGTTCCGTTCTTCTGACCACGCTCTTCGATGTCCGCCTCGGTTTTATCGGAACGGCGTCGATTTCATTCCTGATCGGGGCCATGCAAGGCAATGAGTACACGACGACGATTGTGCTGTTGTTTGTGGGATCGATAGCAAGTTTGACGGTCGTCAATTTCAGCCGGCGCCGCCACGTGTTCAATTCGATTCTCTGGGTCTCCCTGGCCTACATCTTCATTATCGTGACCACCAGCTTTGTCAAATACAACGATTTTACAGATATCTTCACGAGAGACCTGCCTTACGCCATTGGCAGCGGTATTCTCTCCATGCTGTTTGCTTTCGGTTTTTTGGTTCTTTTTGAATCCATTTTTGATGTCTGCACGACATTCACTCTTCTGGAATTGTCCGATTCGAACCACCCTCTCCTTCAGCAACTGGCCATCAAGGCCCCGGGCACTTATCATCATAGCATCATCGTGAGCAATCTGGCCAAAGCCGGCGCCGAAGCCATCGGAGGGAATTCCCTCCTGGCGCGTGTCGGGTCGTTATACCACGACATTGGCAAAATGGACATGCCCGAATATTTTGTTGAGAATCAGATCACCGGAAATAACAAACACGACACGCTGACGCCTCGCATGAGCGCCATGGTGCTGATCAGCCATGTCAAAGTGGGCGGCGAACTGGCCGAGAAATACCGCTTACCAAAGGCGATCCGCAACTTCATTCCGGAACATCATGGCGAGCAACTGATCACTTTTTTCTACCACAAAGCCCTCGAGACCAATGGCGCAAACGAAACGATTGATGCCGCCGATTTCCGGTACCCCGGACCCAGGCCGAAATCCAAGGAATCCGGCATTCTAATGCTCGCCGATGGCGTCGAAGCCGCCACTCATTCGATCAAAGATCCGACCGCCTCCAATATCCGTGCCATGGTACACTCTATCTTCGACAACCGCCTTGAAACCGGGGCATTGGATGATTGTGAACTGACCATTGGTGAATTGAAAAAAGTCGAAGAAGCCTTCATCCCCATTCTGCTTGGTATTCATCACGTCCGTGTCGAATACCCCGGACAGGAAGAAGTGCTCCGCCAGGATGCCAGTCTCGAGCCGGCCACCATGGGTTGAATATGGCGGCCGTTATCGTTTCCAAACACTCCGTCCATCGCCGCATTCCGGTTTCCAAAATCCGACGTTTGGTTCGTCTCATTCACCGTGCCGAATCGCGAAAACCGATGGGTGAAATATCCGTGCAGTTGTTTGATAACGCCGGTATTCGCCGTCTTAACCGGGCATTTCTGGGTCACAATTATGCCACCGACGTCATCGCTTTTGATCTGGGCGATGGAAGCGCTGTTGAAGGCGAGATATGCGTCGGCGCTGATATGGCGTTTCGACAAGCCCGTGAATTCGGAGTTACTTTTTCAAATGAGATTCTTCGGTTGGTTGCCCACGGTTTCCTTCACATACTCGGCCATGATGACGCGACGCCGCGGCAACGTAACGCCATGTTGAGACTGGGTGAACAATATCTGAACCTCTTATGACTGCCAACATGAATTTTCCGTTTTCTCCGACCACACGCTCGCAATTGCGCGATGCCCTGCATGAAGATGTCAAATCAGGGGACATTACAACACTGGGTACGGTGCCAGCCGACAGGTCCGGCAAGGCGGGTCTTTTTGCCAAATCCCCGGGCGTGCTGTGCGGGCAAAGTGTATTCGACGAAATCTTTCGCATGGTGGATGAAGCTGTGACCGTGTCCTGGCTCGTGACCGAAGGCCACTCCGTCGAGGCCGGCTTGACCTGCGCCGACATCCAGGGCCCTCTTTCCTCCATTCTCGTGGCTGAGCGTACCGCGCTCAATTTCCTGCAACGCTTGAGCGGTATTGCTACGCTAACCAGAAAATACGTGCAGCGTGTCGCCCACACACGCTGCCGCGTTCTCGACACGCGCAAAACGACGCCCTTGTGGCGTGAACTGGAAAAATACGCCGTGACCGTCGGAGGGGGTCTGAATCACCGGATGGGTCTGTATGATGCTTTTCTCATCAAAGACAACCACATCGCGGCTGCCGGGGGCATCCGTAATGCCGTCGAACAAGCCCTGTCCTACCGCGAGGAGAATGGACTTCGCTGTCCTATCGAAATCGAAGTCAGGAATCTCGAAGAAGTCAAAGAGGCATTGAATTTTCCAATTGATCGCATTATGTTGGATAACATGAATTTGACAGCCATGCGCAGCGCGGTCGAATTGATCGATCACGCTTGCGAGGTGGAAGCCTCTGGTGGAGTCTCCATTGATACGGTACAAGCCATGGCCGAGACCGGTGTCGACTTCATTTCAGTCGGTTCGCTGACCCACTCGGCCCCGGCGCTTGACATATCCCTTTTGATCGCCAACGCAGGATAAAACGCCATGGGAAAGAAAGTTGTTACCGAAAGAATGGTTGTGGCCGCCGGCGCCGGTGGCACGATTGAAATTCAAAAGAACACGATCATCACCCCCTCGGCGCGCGACAAAGCCAGGCAAATGAAAGTTACGTTCCGCTCGGCCTTGCCCAATACATCCACCACGTCCACAACCGCCATGGCCGCCGCCAAACCAGGATCCGATCGGAAGATCGCCCTTGGCGCCGACCACGGCGGATACGCGCTCAAACAACAATTAAAAACCCTGTTGGTATCACTGGACTACCAGGTCATCGATGTGGGCACCGATTCGGCTACGGCCGTGGATTATCCCGACTTTGCGCAGGCCGTTGCACGGCATGTTGCCAATGGCGACTGCGCCAGGGGCATCATGATCGACGGCGCCGGCATCGGATCAAACATGGCGGCTAACAAGATTCCCGGCGTACGCGCGGCCATGTGCTACGACATCACGTCCGCGGTCAACAGCCGTGAACACAACGATGCCAATGTCCTCACCTTGGGAGCGAGACTGATCGGCGATCTGGTCGCCGAACAGATTGTCAAAGTGTGGTTGAATACGGCTTTTGCGGGCGGCCGCCATCAGGCGCGGGTGGACAAAATCATGGAAATAGAAAAGAAATTCCTCAAAGGGTCATGAGGCGACCGGCGTCGTGATCGCAACCGCCTCAACGATTTTCAGATCATAGCCCTCCAGTCCGACATATTTTTTGGAGTTATTCGTGATCAGCCGTATGCTGCGCACGCCCAAATCCACCAGGATTTGCGAACCCACGCCCAATGTTCGCCAGTCTTTTTCCGTATCCTGCGTGTGGTGACTGGTCAGTGACGACACATCTTCCGGCGGGTACAGGCCCAGGCCCCGGCTGTCGTGACCCCGAAGAAACAACAACACGCCCCGACCCTCCTTTTCGATCATCCGAAGACAATTGGCCACCTTGACCTGCTGGTCAAAATACGTTGACCCGAATACATCCGCCATCAGACTGTGCGAATGGACGCGCACGAGCACGGGTTCGGCCGTTCGAACATGGCCTTTGGTAACGGCTATATGTTGGTCACCATTCAGAATATTTTCATAGACGGACACGGAAAAATGTCCAAACTCGCTTGGCAATTCGATGTCCCCTGCCACCTGCCGAATGAATTTTTCCCGGCGGAGTCGATGGTTGATCAGGTCCTTGATCGTGATGATCCGCAGGTCAAATTGGCGCGCCAGATCAAGCAGCCTCGGCACCCGCGCCATGCTGCCGTCGTCATCCATGATTTCACACAGCACGCCGGCCGGATAAAGCCCCGCCAGTCTCGCCAGGTCGATCGTCGCCTCTGTATGACCGCTTCGTTCAAGAACGCCGCCCTCTTTGGCGATCAGAGGAAACACATGACCCGGCCTCGCCAGGTCGTCCGGTTTGCTTTGCGGATCGATGACCGTCAGAATCGTCCTTGCCCGGTCCGAAGCCGAAATGCCCGTACTGGTACCGTGCCGGGCGTCGATGCTGATCGTGAAGGACGTGGCGTGCAGGGCCGTGTTGTTACTCACCATGAAGTTCAGGTCCAGTTCTTCCGCACGCCGCGGCGAAATGGCCATGCATACCAGTCCGCGTCCGTATTTCGCCATGAAGTTGATGGCATCGGGCGTTACTTTTTCCGCCGCCATGATGAAATCGCCTTCGTTTTCGCGATCTTCGTCGTCCACGACAATAACAATGCGGCCCTCGCGATAATCCTTGATCGCGTCCTCTATGTGGTCAAACGGCATCGGGTCTTTCCTCGACTTTGAATGATTCAGTATCCCCTGTCTCTGAGCCATTCTTCTGTGATGGTTGGTCCTGAAGGTTTGATAAACATTTTTTCGACGTACTTTGCGATCATGTCGACTTCCACATTGACCGGATCTCCGGCCCTTCGTCTGGAAAAGCATGTCACTTCCCAGGTGTGTGGAATAATGGAGACGGCGACATGGTTCTGGTTGATTTCCGCCACCGTGAGGCTGATGCCATCCAGCGCGATGGACCCGACGTGGATGACATACTTCGTCAATTCGATGGGAATTTCAGTCGTGACCCACCAACTGGCCGATCGTTTCTCCACCGATTGGATGCGTCCAACGCCATCCACATGGCCAAGCACGAGGTGACCGCCAAGGCGATCCGACCACTTCATGGCCCGTTCCAGGTTCACTTCCTGTCCAACCTTCAAACCTCCCAACGTCGTCTTCTTGAGGGTTTCCTCCACCACCTCGACGGCAAACGCCCCGGTCATGCGGCGAACCACCGTCAGGCAACATCCATTGACGGCGACGCTTGAATCCACGGCCAGATCATCCATAACCCGGCTGGCGGCAACCTCCATGCGCAGGCCGTGCCCCAACGGTTCCAAAGCGCGAATAACGCCTTTTTCCTCGATCAGTCCGGTGAACATGTCATTCCTTGATGACCACAGCGGTTCCAGTCGCCGTAACCATCAGCATGCTTTGACCGATGGTCTCATAGTCAATGTCGACACCGATCACGGCGTTGGCTCCCAACCCGCGGGCCTGCTCCTCCATTTCCTGAACCGCAATGGCTTTCGCCTTGCGCAATTCCTCCTCGTACGCCGCCGATCTCCCACCGACGATATCGCGGATACCCGCAAAAAAATCCCTGAAAATATTGGCGCCAAGTATGGCCTCCCCCCCAACCAATCCGTGGTAGGTCGCGATCGTTCTTCCTTCGATATGGTGCGTCGTCGTGATCAGCATAAGCCTCCCGTGTTTGAGAATCCGTTCTAGCCTCGGACGTAGCGGTTGTAAAGGTCCTGCAATTTCCTGGCGGCCGAGGAATCCAAATCTTCATCATCCTTGACACGCCGTACGATTCGCTTGAATTCATCCTCATCGGCGGGCTTCAATTTCCCGCCAGCGTAATACTCGATATCCTCGCACATCCTTTTGACCTCACTGTACGTCATGACTAGTCTCCGTGTTTCTTGACCAGGCTTTCGAGAGACCACGGCCCGCTGCCGCTGAAAAGCGTCCCGATCGACAGCGCCAGCATTTGAATGGCGTGTTCGGTTTGACCAAAAGGGTCGTTCCGATGGGCGACAAAAATGGCCACGAGCATATCGATAATCAGGAAGAGGCTCGCCTGTCTTGTCAGCAGCCCCAATCCAATCATGACCCCTCCAAAAAATTCTGCGCCTCCGGACAGGTAGACACTGATCTGTGGAAATGGAATTCCCCACGCCGCAAAGGCATCGATGGCCCTGCCCGTTCCGCCGGGAGCCCAGAGTTTCAAGTACCCGTGATAGACAAACACGAGCGCCGTCCCCAATCGCAGGAACAAAATGCCCTTTGTACTGTGCTGTTGAAAAAAACGAAACATCCGATCTCCTTTAGAAGTTGCAGTACGCGGTTAACAATGGCATCGAAGAGGCATGATGGCGTTTTCCCGGAATAACAAATTGGACCAGTCCCGGCATGAAGAAACCGAAATCCGTGCTGTCGCTGCGGTGGGAGACCGTCCGGGCGTCCCGGGCAAATGTCCGATAGGTGGCGGTAAAGCCGACGACGGCGCCGGCGGCCGCTGAGACGGGATACGCACTGCCGCCCTTCGGGGCGCCAGCCAGGTACGCCAAACCCAAGCCGGTAAACGCGCCGGCGAGTTGGGCAAGATTGATCAATACGCCCTGGCCGGTCGAGAAGTCCTTCCCCTGGATCAAATAATGTCCCACGCCCACGCCGGCCATGGTACCGAAACCACTCAGCATGGCGGAGGCTTTATCGCCGGGATGTCCAACATCAGCGATCGACGGCGGTACGGTGGCGCCCAGAATACCCACGGCACCCATCACATACGCGTCCCCTCGACTGTATTCCTCTTTCCCCGACAGCCAGTACCCGGCCGCATAACCCGACACACTCCCCGACAAAATCGCCGTCGCCGAGGCTCGGTTCCGGTCCTCAAGCCCCAACCCAATCATGGCGGAATAGCCGGTCCACAGTCCGAGGTCTCCGCCTATGCCGATGGCCTCCGATTTCCCTGCCGTCAGGTGTTGTGCACCAGCCAACCTCAGTCCTGCAATACCTTCTGTCAGACTGGTCAAGACACTATAGCCAACCGCACGGCGATAGTCATAGTTGTTGCCGTGGATGAGGCTGTTCACGGCAAGACCGTGAATGATGCCACGCGTGGATCCATAGTAAAACATCGTGGCGTGGGCATCGGTGACCGCGTGTCTTCTTGTCATTTGATATGGCAGAATAAATCCGGAGGCCCCGATGAACATATAGGTGGCCAAGGCCGCCTTCTCGTTCTTGATATTGAGCGCTTCCGGTACCGCCCATCCATAGTAGCCCGTGGCCAATACCGTCGTTGTGATTATGAAACGTACCCTGCCTTCCTGGTTTTCCACTTCAGACTCAAGCGATCGGCGATACACGCTGACCCGCTGTCGAAGGCTCCGGATGTCATCCACAGACCACGTTTCACTCTGACGCCAAATCAACGTGTCTTTTCGATAGTAAACATCCAAAACAAAACTTGAATCCGCTTTACGGAACAGCCGGGCCTCGACAAAAGAAGGGTATTCGGAAAAAATGCCCATGCGCTGCTTCATCTTTACAGTGATTACATCCACGCGGCCTTCCTCGTCAAAACACTCCACCACGTCCTGGCCCACGACCGAGCCGGCCACAACCAGCCAGATCCACGGAAGAAGGAACCTACGTACGTCCTTCGCACGATCTCCCATGGACAACTTACATATTCTTGTATACCGGTCCACCGCCGCCTTCCGGAGTGACCCATTGGATAACCTGATACGGATCGACAATATCACAGGTTTTGCAGTGTACGCAATTGGAGAAGTTGATGCGCAATGCGCTCTCTTTGCCGGCGTCGGGCTCAACCATCTCATATACCTGAGCGGGACAAAAATGCTGACAGGGATTGCCGTATTCCTCTTTGCAACGCGTGTTACAAATGTCGGCCACATCCTTTGGAAGAATCACCAGATGGCAGGGCTGATTCTCTTCGTGTTTGGTTCCCGAATAAAAGACATCCGTCAGTTTGGCAAAGGTCATTTTTTCGTCCGCCTTCACCTTGTCGATAACCTCGGGCTCCATGGATTTCTTCTTCATGTGGCGGTGGTCCGCCTCGACGGGAACTCGTTTTTTTGTGCCGCCACGGGTCACATATATCTGCAAGCCGGCTTTGATCATGCCCGAATAGAAACTACCGGTGAAATTCTGCCGCCAGTTGCGCACGCTCCATAGCTCCTTGAAGGCCCAGCTTTCGCGGAACCGTTCGTCGTATCGCCTGAGCTGGTCCCCGGTGAAATTATCTTTCTGTAATGCCTCGAAGGCCGTCTCCGCCGCCAGCATGCCGGATTTGATGGCCAGGTGAATACCTTTCAAGCGCGCAATATTCAGGAAACCGCCCGATTCTCCGATCAGCATGAGGCCATCCGCATACAGCTTTGGCATGGACCAGTAACCTCCTTCCGATACGGTCTTAGCGCCATAACCCAGCATCTTGCCGCCTTCCAGATAGCCGCGAATCAACGGATGAGTTTTGAATAGCGTGAAAGCGCCGTGTGGATCAAATGTCGGATTGGCATAATCCAGCGCCGATACAAACCCGATCGAACACCAGGTGTCGGACATCATATACAGCCAGCTTCCCCCATAGTGGTTCGACTTCAACGGCCACCCTGCGGTGTGAACCACCTGCCCTTTCTTCAGACGTCCGGCCGGAATTTCCCAGATTTCTTTGACGCCTGTACCATAAACCTGCGGATTTCTGCCTTCGTCCAGTTTCAGTCTTGGCACGACCTGCTTTGTCAGACTGCCACGCGGACCTTCTCCCAGAATGGTCATTTTGGCGTGGATATCCACACCCGGTTCCATGTTGGCTTTTGGCTGGCCGTGATGATCGATCCCTTTGTCACCGGTCCGGATGCCGATGACGCGATGCCCGTCGTATAGAACCTCGCGGCCCGGAAACTCGGTGAAGACGTTGACCATGTCACCAAATTCAGATGCGATCTGGTCGGCCAGCCATTGCGTGACTTTGTTCAAGGAAATGACATAAGTGTCGTGATTGGCAAGGTTCGGTGGAATGATCGGAAATTTGAATTTCCCATTCTTTGACAGAAAATAAACAGACTCCGGGCCCGTTTTGCTCTCGATTGGGAATCCTCTCTCAAGGAAATCCGGGATCAATTCGCGCATAGAGATGGGATCCAGAATGGCTCCACTGAGCATGTGGTCGCCGACATTCTTGGATTTCTCCAGAATTCCTATGCCATTCTCCAATACGATCTTCCTGGTCTGGACAGAACCCTTGTCGACGGCCTCGTTGTGAGTCTGGACCAGCCTGGCGAGGTGATAGGCGCCGGCGAGCCCCGCGGGTCCCGCGCCCACAAAGAGCACATCCATTTCCATGACGTCGCGTTGAATTTCGCCCATGTGGTAATTCCTGCAATGGTTGCTGCTTCTTGCGTCAATATACGCGTTTTCGGAATTCTTGGCAAATCAATAAACTCATGTGGACACGAACGGCTCAGATGAACGGCAGTTGGAGTCATCCAATAACATCCAATTTCGCGAAATATTGGCGGTACCACCTCGTTGTCGCCTTAGTTTTTTCATTTCTCCTGGTTATTTTTTTGTGTTTTTCCGGGCCCTTTATTACATTGCACGACCATCAAATGGAGTTGCGTATGATCAAACCCGCCCGACGCACCGAGGAAGTGACCTATGCCGTTCGTGATGTCGTCTTACTGGCCGACCAGGCGGCCAAGCGCGGCAAGGAAATGCTTTATCTCAATATCGGCGATCCCAACGTTTTTGATTTTCATACCCCTGATCACATTGTTGAAGCCGTTCATCAAGCCATGCGTGCCAATCGGAATGGTTATTCCCCTTCCTCCGGCATCAAAGAAGCGCTCACGGCAATAGAAAAGGAAACGGCAGCCAAGGGAATCCGGAATATCCGGGACATTTTCATCACAACGGGTGTCAGCGAAGGCATCGACCTGTGCCTGACGGCGCTTGTGAATGATGGGGAAAATATTCTGATCCCGACACCGGGCTATCCGTTGTATACAGCCATCATCAAGAAACTCGGCGTGGTCGAGAATCCGTATTATCTGGATGAAAAGAACGGCTGGCAGCCCGATCCCGACGAAATAGCTTCCAGGATCAATGACAGGACACGCGCCATTGTCCTGATCAACCCGAACAATCCCACCGGTTCCGTGTGTTCACGCCCAATCCTCGAGCGGATTATTTCCATCGCCCGCCAACATGATCTGATCATTTTTGCCGACGAGATATATGACAAACTCGTGCTGGATGGCCTGAAGCACGTGAGCATTGCTTCACTGGATCCCGATGCCCCCGTCATCACCTTCAACGGCCTTTCCAAATCCTATATCGTTCCTGGCTTTCGGATCGGGTGGGGTGTCGTTTCGGGCAAGGCCGATATGGTCAGCGACTACGTGGAAGCCGTGAACAAACTTCTCCGCGCTCGCCTGTGCGCCAATCATCCCATGCAATATGCCATCAAACCCGCCCTGGAAGGTGAACAGACTCACCTGAAGAGTGTTCTCGACCGCCTGACACGACGACGCGATATCACGGCCAGAATGCTCAATTCCGTTCCCGAAATTTCATGCACGCCCCCCACAGGCGCTTTCTATGCATTTCCGTCCCTGCACATCAAAGCAACCGATGACGATTTCGTCAAGGCACTGATTGCCGAAACGGGTGTGGTTGTCGTGCCGGGCAGCGGCTTCGGACAGGTACCCGGCACCCGACATTTCAGGGTTGTATTCTTGCCCGAAGAAGACAAGTTGACCAGGGCTTACGAGCGCATCATCGATTTCGTGCAGACGTTCAACCGGCGCTGACGGTGGTCAAAAATGCCATTCAGTCACTGGCGGTTTTCAGCGGCTCCTCCGAAGGTCGTCGTCCAATCTATCGTGAGCATGCGGCTCAACTGGGCCGCCTCCTGGCTTCACGCAAGATACGTTTGATTTATGGTGGCGGAAGCGCCGGCCTGATGGGTGTTCTGGCCGGGGCCACGATGGAAGCGGGCGGTACCGTCGTCGGCGTCATTCCTCAACGCATTCAGGAAATGATCCCACCGATTCAACTCACCGAACTGATTGTCGTGGATAGCATGCATGTTCGGAAGGCGCGAATGTACGAACTCTCCGATGCTTTCGTTGCCATGCCCGGCGGTATCGGCACTGTCGAGGAGTTCTTCGAAGTTTACACATGGCAGCAATTGGGCTACCATTTGAAACCATTGGGCCTGCTCAATTCCGGAGGGTTCTTTGACCCATTATTGAAAACCCTCGATCACCTGGTCGAAGAGGGTTTCTTCAGATCGACGCATCGGCAATCCTTGCTTGTGGCCAACGATCCGACGAATCTGCTGGACGCCATGTTGGCGCACCGAGTGCAGTATGTCCCCAAATACGGATAGCCAGACCGATCACGGGCTCCCCTCCCACCGGTCATTCATGATTGCGGTGATTTCCGGCTCCCACTGGCCTGAGAACCACTTGATCCGGAGGTCCTTCCGAAACCAGGTCCATTGCCGTTTGGCGTAATTTCGCGACCCTTGTTTGAATAGCTCAATCATCCGGCCTCGCGCCAACTGCCCTTTCAGATAAGCTATGATCTCGCGATAGCCCAGACTTTCCATGGAAACCAATGTTTCCGAATACCCGCGTCGCAACAGGTCTTCCGTCTCCTCAATCAGCCCGTCATGGATCATTCGATCCACACGTTCTTCGATACGACGGTACAGAGCCGATCTCTCACAATCGAGGCCAACTAACAGCGGCTCGAAATCCAGTTTTGGAGGTGCGCTTTTTTGTAGCTCGGACAAGGGACATCCGGTGATTTGATAAACCTCAAGCGCACGCTCAATACGCCGGGCATCATTGGGGTGTATGCGCGCCGCGGCCTCCGGATCCAGTCCCTTCAGAGTTTCGTAGACCCGAACGCTCCCTTCCCGCTCGATACGCCGCCGGATGGCGTCGCGGATCGCATCATCTTTCATCGCCCCTTCAAAAAATCCATCGGTCAATGAACGGACATACAACCCGGAACCGCCGACAACCACTATCCGTCGACTCTGGCTTAGCAACCCAGAAATCACCGCACGCGCCTCCAAACCGTACCGGCCAGCATCGTAGGTCTCGTCGGGGTCGACGATGTCGACGAAGTGATGATGGATCTCTGCCAATTCGGCGCTGGTTGGTTTGGCGGTACCGATATTCATATAACGATAAATCTGTCGCGAATCCGCCGAGACAATTTCAGCGCCGAAACGTCGCGCCAGGGCCAGCGCCAGCGAGGATTTCCCGACGGCCGTCGGGCCCACGATGACCGGTATGATGGGTCGTTTGACCATATCCCAATTTAGCAATATTCGTGAAAACGGAAAGACCTGTTGAAGCTCTGACACGATTTGCTTAGATTCGGCGCAACTTTCGCAAAAGGAAATCGGCATGTCAGAAGACATTCGCGAGGAATGCGGCATTTTTGGAATCTTCGGCCATCCCGAAGCCGCCAAGCTGACATACCTCGGCCTCTATTCACTTCAGCATCGTGGCCAGGAATCCACGGGTATCGTGTCATCCGACCGTCAGCGTTTGTTTCGTCATATCGGCATGGGTCTCGTTGGCGACGTCTTCGGCGATGCGAAAGTCCTCGACACACTCCCGGGCGACATGGCCATCGGACACAACCGGTATTCCACCACCGGCGGCAGCTATCTCCAGAATGCCCAACCATTGACAGCGATCATCAATACCGGCGAAATCGCCGCGGCCCACAACGGCAATCTGATTAATTACCATCTATTGCGACAGCAACTTCAGGACAATGGCGCCATACTCCAGGGCAATTCGGACACTGAAGTCATTCTGCATCTGGCGGCTCATTCCGGTATGCGTGTCGTTGAAGATCAACTGAAGTATGCGCTGACCCATATCAAGGGCGCCTATTCCCTGCTGTTACTCACAAAAGACAAACTTATCGCGGCCCGCGATCCGCACGGCATCCGCCCCCTTTGTTTCGGCAGACTGAATGGCGCCATCGTGATTGCCAGCGAATCCTGCGCTTTTGACATCATTGGCGCCGAATATGAGCGGGATGTGAATCCGGGAGAATTCATCGTTGTCGATTCGGCCGGTTTTCACAGTGAGATGCTTTACAAAGAACGCCCAAAACCAGCTCATTGTATCTTCGAATTCGTATACTTTTCGAGGCCGGATTCGAAAATCTTCGGAGAGAACGTCGACAAAGCCCGTCGCAAGCTGGGCAAGAATCTCGCCGAGGAAAGCCCAGTAGATGCCGACATTGTAATCAGCGTTCCGGATTCCAGCAACACCGCCGCCATCGGATACTCCAGGCGTACGAACATGAAATTCGAGCTGGGATTAATCCGCAATCACTATGTCGGACGGACATTTATCCATCCCGTTCAGTCCATGCGTGATCTGCGGGCGCGCGTCAAATTCAACGCCGTCGAGGGCATTCTCAAAGGCCGCCGGGTGGTCGTCATCGACGATTCCATCGTGCGCGGCACCACTTTGAAACCACTCGTCGCCATGATTCGAAAAGCGGGTGCATCCGAAGTGCACGTCCGTATCAGTTCGCCGCCTGTGGTTTCGCCGTGTTTTTATGGCATGGATTTCCCGACGCGCGAAGAACTCATCGCCAATCGCCTCACCAAAGAGGAAATCCGGCAATCCATCGAAGCGGACAGCCTCGAGTATCTGTCCATGGAAGGCCTGCTGTCCGCCGTTCCACATGGCGAGCACCACTACTGTGCCGCATGCTTCAGCGGGAACTATCCGCTACCGGTCGACGAGACAACCGACAAACTCCAGTGCGAATTGCCCCTCAAGAATTGATTCGCCTACTCCACCCAATCCGCCACAAAAATATTCGTCTCTCCCCGCTTCTTTCCGAATCGGTTTGACGCGAAGACCAGTCTCTTTCCATCCCGCGTGAACATTGGAAATCCGTCAAACGTGTCATTGAAAGTGACCTGCTCCAGGCCGGAACCGTCTTCGTGAATCGTGTACAGGTCAAAATTCCTGCCGTCCTTGCTGTTGACGTTGGAACTGAAGATGATTCGCCGCCCATCCGGGAAGAAGAACGGCGCAAAACTGGCTTTTCCCAAATCGGTCACCTTGCGGATATTCTTGCCGTCGGCGTCCATGACATGAATCTCAAGAGCCGTCGGCCGTACGTAGCCGTTCTTGACGAGATCCTCGTAGTCTCGCAGTTCCTGTTCGGTCTTTGGCCGGCTGGCACGGAAAACGATTTTGGAGCCGTCCAAAGAAAAAAAGGCGCCGCCATCGTAGCCCTTTTCAAACGTCAGTCGTCTTTGATTGGATCCGTCGATATCCATCACGTACAACTCCGGATCGCCGTCACGCATCGACGTGAATACGATCTTGTCCCCTTTGGGAGACACCGTGGCTTCGGCATCGTATTTCCTGTTGTTCGTCACCATTCTCGGAGAACTTCCGTCGGCGTTCGCCATGAAGATTTCAAACTCGTCGTAGAGCTTCCAGACATAGCCCTTCGAACGATCCGGGGGCGCCATACAGCTGTCGCCATACGCATGCGTCGAGGCATACAGGATCATCGTATCGCCTGGCAGGTAGTAGGCGCATGTCGTACGACCTTTGCCTGTCGAAACCAGGGTCTTCGACGATCCGTCGAGATTCATCGTGAAGATCTGGTCGCACAATAAGTCCCCATGGGTGGATTGGTACGTCAGCTTCGTTTCATCGAAGGAAAGGTAGGCCTCGGCATTTTCCCCGCCGTCGGTCAGTTGGCGGATATTCTTCAGGTGCTTTTCGCCGGCGAATACCATGGTATCGCTGTCCGGTCTGTTGGTTCCGGCTTCTTTCTTGGGGCCGCATCCCGGAAGAACCAGCGAACAAAGGGCTAATACCAGCAAAACGCTTTTCATGGTTTTTCTCCAGTTGAATGGAATTTTCAGGATCAGGTTGCTGACGGCGCTTAAGATATCAATTCTGCAAAACATTTTCAAACAAAAGCTCGAAAAAACGCTTGCCGATTGAGGCTTCGTGGCTTACTTTGCTTCGATTCCAGCCAACAGATAAAGGATCCCATGACCCGTTCTATGCTGCTCTCCGGCCTGATGGCCGCCCTTCTCTTTCACGGCTGTGCCCGGCCGGAACCACCCCCTCGCCGGGACCACCATTCCTTCTCCAATCCCGATGAAATCTCTGTCCGGCATATCGATCTGAATCTGCAGGTGGATTTTGAACGTTGTCAGCTGTCGGGATCGGCGAGGCTTCATCTTCTTCGCCACACCGGAACGGACACATTGATACTGGACACCCGTGGATTGCTAATCACGAAAATTCTTCTGAACGATACCGAGCCGGCCGTCTACAAAATGGCCGACGATGTGCCAGGTTTCGGTCAGGCGCTGCGTATCCGTGTATTCAATCATACCAGAACGGTCACCATTCATTACGCCACGGGAAAAGACGCCGCGGCTCTGCAATGGCTTACCGCGGAACAGACCGCGGGCAAGAGCCACCCCTTTCTCTTCACGCAGTCGCAGGCCATACTGGCGCGCACATGGGTGCCCTGCCAGGACAGTCCCGGCGCCCGCTTCACCTATTCGGCCACGATTCAGTGCCCTTCGGATTTGATGGCTGTCATGAGCGCCACCAATGACACGGTGTTATCGCCGGACGGTCGGTATCGTTTCGAAATGCGCCAGTCCATTCCGTCGTATCTGCTGGCCCTCGCCGTCGGAGATTTTCGGTTCAGATCCCTCGGGCCGCGCACGGGCATTTACGCCGAACCCGAAACCCTGGACAAGGCGGCCTGGGAATTCGCGGACATCGAGCGAATGCTGGAGGCGGCGGAGAGATTATTGGGGCCCTATCGCTGGGAACGGTATGATGTCATCGTGCTGCCTCCCAGTTTCCCTTTTGGAGGCATGGAGAATCCACGATTGACCTTTGCCACGCCGACGATCATCGCGGGTGACAAATCGCTGGTCGCGCTGATTGCCCATGAGATGGCGCATTCCTGGTCCGGCAATCTGGTTACCAACGCGGTCTGGAACGATATCTGGCTCAACGAAGGCCTGACGACGTATTTTGAGCGCCGCATCGTCGAGGAAGTTTACGGCCAGGACTACGCGGAAATGGAGGCTATGATCGCCCGGCAACTCATCGATGAAGAACTCGCCGAAATCGGCGCCAACAGCGAGTTGAGCGGATTGTACCAGAACATCGACAGCCTGCAACCGGAGGATGCGAGTGAAATCGTTTATGAAAAAGGTTCATTTCTCTGCCGGTTGATCGAGGAGCGGGCCGGAAGGGCGCGATGGGACGCTTTCATCAGACAGTATTTCAACGACTACGCTTTCCGTCCCATCACGACGAAGGAATTTCTGCGCTATTTTGACCGGTATCTCGTTCGTGGCGACACGAGCCTCGCCTCCCAACTTGACATGGACGCCTGGATTTTCGGGCGCGGCATTCCTGCCAACTGCCCGGTACCCCATTCCGCCGGCTTTGCGAAGGTTGATACTGAAATCGGCCGCTGGAAATCCGGCACGCCGCCGTCACAACTCGCCACCTCCGGTTGGAACTCACAGCAGTGGATTCACTTCCTGCGGAATATTTCGTCCGTACTCACGCACGCTCAAATGGAGCAACTGGACCGCGTTTTTGGGTTTTCACGATCCGGCAATTCGGAAGTCCTGTTTGTCTGGCTCCAGCATGTCATCAGGAGCCGGTACACGCCGGCCTATCCCGCGCTGGAGAAGTTCCTTATTGAAATCGGCCGGAGAAAGTTTGTGAAGCCGTTATATACGGCCATGGCCGAGGACGCATCCACCAAAGAACTCGCGCGCCTTATATATCAGAAGGCCCGTCTGGGTTATCACCCGATCACTTACATGACAGTTGACGAGTTACTGAAGTAGCTCTTTATTATGTCTGTATATTGACAAGCGTCTTAATGTTGACGTCAATATTTGGACACAAAAATGTCAGCTACCATTTCATGTATTGTTAATACAATACATATGAATAAATTGACGCTGGCATCCTTATTGTTATCCTATCCCACGTTTGCAGACACACCAACACACTGGAACCGCTTATCAGCAACACTAAAGCGCGCCTGCTCGCTGTCGAGTCTGCACCTTCGTTGCCTTCACGGGCCACCAAAGGGCGAATCCTCGTAGTAGATGACGACGATCTGGTGACATCGACGATCGAATTGATGTTGCGGACGGCAGGATACGATGTGACCGCTTGCCTCAACGCCATGGATGCCCTTGAGAAAGTGCGTTTTTGTGAATTTGATTTGATCATCACTGACTTGCGAATGCCCGTGATGACCGGGTTGGATTTGATTCAACTCGTGCGGGCTGGTGGGTTCACGGTGCCCATATTTATCCTGACCGGTTTTGTCGACCAACTCGCTGGAAATGAGAAGAGCCAATTGGATGGGCTGTCGGTGCAGGAAATTCTATTGAAACCAACGCCAATGAAAGAATTGCTTTCACGCATAGCCATGCATGTTCCGCCGGTCCTTTCGGCCCGGCCCACTTAGCCCCCATATCCCCTCTTATAGTGAGAACCAATAGAGCGCGAGTTTCACTTGCGCTCTATTTTTTTCCCCTTCCGCAAGGATCATTTCTCTTGCGAAAGGTGATCCCGAATACTATCTTTTTTGCGGAAACCCCGATTGATCCAAACGTAAAGCGCCCTTCTTAGCCAATCCATTCGACCTTCAGATACTCACGTCTCACTCAGGAGATTCGATCATGAGCGAACACCACAGTCAAGCGGTCAAAGGTCTGCCTTCCAATGCTTATTCCGAACTCAAACCGGGCGAAGAATATGTCCCCATCATGCTGGCCTCCCATTCGTATCCGGAAGTCAACTTCCGTTCGGTGTTCTGGGGTTTGCTGATGGCCATGATTTTTTCAGCCGCCGCCGCCTATCTCGGATTGAAAATCGGGCAGGTTTTTGAAGCGGCGATCCCGATTGCGATCATTGCCGTTGGTCTTTCGGCCATGTCCAAACGCAAGAACGCGCTGGGTGAAAATGTCATTATTCAGTCCATCGGCGCCAATTCCGGCGCGGTCGTGGCCGGCGCCATTTTTACGATCCCGGCATTGTACATCCTGAATCTCAATGCGGAATTCTTCCAGGTGTTTTTCGCATCTCTTTTCGGCGGCTTTCTGGGCATCTTGTTTCTGATTCCCTTCCGCAAATATTTTGTCGCCGACATGCACGGCAAATTTCCTTTCCCCGAGGCCACGGCCACGACGGAAGTGTTGGTGGCCGGAGAAAAAGGCGGCAATCAGGCGCTCGTGCTCGTCATCAGCGGCATCATCGGCGGCGTTTACGACTTCATCATCGCCACCTTCGGATGGTGGTCGGAAGTGTTCACGTCCAGGGTCCTACCGTACGGCGACATGCTTGCCGATAAAATGAAAGTTGTTTTCCGTATCAATATCGGAGCCGCCGTGACGGGCCTGGGTTACATCGTCGGACTCAAGTATTCCGCCATTATTTGCGCGGGTTCATTTGTGTCGTGGTATTTGTTGATTCCCGTCGTGGCATACATCGGCGATGCCCTCGCCGTTCCCATTGGCGCCAATGCGACCAAACTGATCCACGACATGACCGCCGAAGAAATATTTCGCGCGTACGTCCGGCACATCGGGATCGGCGGCATCGCCATGGCCGGCATCATCGGCATCATCCGTTCCTCCCGCATCATCAAGTCCGCTTTTTCGCTGGCGTTCAAAGAGATCATGGGCGCCAAAGGGGCCGCGGACGGCCGTTTGCGGACGCAGAAGGACCTGGCGATGAGCATCATCGCGATCGGCATTGTTTTGTCGGCCGTTTGTATTTTCGTATTTTTCTATCTGGGCGTGGTCCCCAATCTGCTGCAGGCCCTTGTCGGCTTGCTGATAGTGCTCATCATTTCCTTCTTGTTCACGACCGTGGCCGCCAACGCCATTGCGATTGTCGGCACCAATCCCGTGTCCGGCATGACCTTGATGACGCTGATCATCTCTTCGATCATTCTGGTGTCGGTCGGCCTGACCGGTGAAGTCGGCATGGTTTCGGCGTTGATCATAGGCGGCGTCGTGTGCACCGCCCTCTCGTGCGCGGGAGCGTTCATCACCGATTTGAAAATCGGATATTGGCTGGGTTCGTCCCCTTACAAACAGGAGACCTGGAAATTCGCGGGCGTGCTCGTGTCCGCGGCCACGGTGGGATGGGTCATGCTTATTCTCAATGAGACGTATGGTTTCAGCGGGCCGGATGCGTTGGTGGCCCCCCAGGCCAATGCCATGGCGGCGGTTATTCAGCCGCTGATGACGGGTCAGCCTGCGCCGTGGATGTTGTACATGGCCGGCGCCTTCATGGCGCTGGTGCTCACCATGATTGGCGTCCCTGCTCTGGCCTTTGCGCTGGGTATGTACATTCCACTGGAACTCAACACGCCGCTTCTCATCGGCGGTTTGATCTCCCATTTCGTTTCGACCCGCAGTTCCGACGAAAAACTGAATACGGCGCGGCGGGAACGCGGCACGCTCATCGCCTCAGGATTCATAGCGGGCGGCGCGTTGATGGGCGTCATCAGCGCCATCCTGCGGTATGCCGGATTCAACTGGGTGAACCCGGAATGGGCCGAAACTCACGCGGCAGAGTTGCTCGGCCTGCTGATGTTCATCGTCATCTGTATCTACATGTATTGGGATTCCATGCGGGCGAAAGCGGAAGAATAGAACGAGCGATAACGATCGCCGGCTACGGCGATTTTCCACCCAATGAGGGAAGAAGAAATCATGGAGGTGTGATCTTAATCGGATGAATTCGGTTTAAAAAAGCCGGTTCCGCCAACAAGGCGTGACCGGTTTTTTTGTGACGGCGGTTACGAATTACGAATTATGAATTACGAATTATGAGACCAAATAATTCGGCATTCGTAATCCATAATTCGTAATTTCTGAAAGCCGATACTCAAAATAAGCCAGAAAAAGGCCGGTCTTCAAGACCCCGTTCAATCCTGACAAAAGTCATAGGATTCCGAAGCAACGCGCCGTACATTCCTGCGAGGACTCGAATCAGCCCGAATCAGCCCGAATCAGCCCGAATCAGCGCGAATCAGGAAGTGAGGTCTTCATGAGGTATTTGGGTGAATTCTCAGGGATCATTCCACGACATTTGTCAGAACGGGACAAACGTCATGATCCGGACATTACGAATTACGAATGATGAATTACGAATTGAAAGCCAAATAATTCGGCATTCGTAATTCATAATTCGTAATTTCTGAAGGCTAACGTAGAACCAATCAGAAAAGACAGGGTACGCCATGAAAATCCTTCTCGCCCTCCTCGCTCTACTAACTCTCCACTCCCAACTCCCGACTCTAAACGCCCAATGGAGCCAGGATCCGAACGTCAATCTGCAGGTTTCAACCTGGGGCCAGTATCCGGTCGCGTGCACGGACGGTGACGGCGGGGTGTACATACGCTGGGAAGCCAACAGCTACACCACTTCCCAGTACATCCAGCGGGTGAATAAGTACGGCTACAAATGGCCTCAACTCGTGGAAGTCTATGGCACACAGAATGGAACTGGATTCCAGGGCAAGATATGCCCGGACGACTCCAATGGCGTGATCGTGCTATTCATGGAGTGG
>CAZJBS010000007.1:0-168499 GCA_964544475.1 uncultured Bacteroidota bacterium
GATCGTCAAATTCCGCCTTCACCCACTGCTGCCGCTCGTATTTGCCGAGATTCTGAACCACGAATGGCCGGACGTTTTCAATACCGAGCAGACGCTTGCGTGTCGTATGAATCGCAAACCGCCCCAGGTCGCATGTGATCCAGCGTCGGTTCAGCTTCTCCGCGACTGCCGCCGTCGTGCCGGAACCGCAGAAACAATCAAGGACGAGATCGTTTTCGTTCGAAGATGCATTGATAATGCGATCAAGGAGGGTTTCGGGTTTTTGTGTGGCATAAATATCCTGACCGGTATCCTTGAAACCAGACCAAATGTCTTGGATGAAGAGACCCGCACTCTCGTCAGCGTATATTTTTTCTCTTGGATTGCCAGTCGACGACCATTGGATATGCCCTTGTTTGTCAAGCTCATTTAGCGTTTTTTGAATATACCGCCAATGATTCCCTGAGGGTGGCGACAGACCTCTCCATGCAGTGCCAGTCTCGCCGTATCGGATTCCCGGTGCATGTAATGGTGCCGTTTTGTACCTGCGACCATTCTCGTCAATTAGCGGAAAGTCCTTTTCTATTTTCTCTTGATCCCTGTCTGCAAATGGTTTATTCCATATTAGAGCATCGCCTTTCGAGTAAAAGAGAATCGTATCATGGACGTTCCCAAATCCAAATCTCGTGTAGTTCTTTGGATTTGACTTCTCTCGGATTATTTCATTGCGAAAGCTGCTCGGACCAAAAATCTCATCCAATACCGTTTTAGCATAATGCCCCACGTGCCAATCCAGGTGCACATATATACTGCCATCCTCGGCAAGCAGTTCATGCAAGAGCACCACCGTTTCGTAAAACCATTGGAGGTAGCTGTCCAGGCCGCGGCCCCAGGTGTCGCGGTAGGCTTTCTGCTCGATGATGCTGGGTTCTTTGACGAATTGGGTGGTTTCGTCTTCTTCGGTGTCCGGATGATCGGGAATCGTGGCGGTGAATGAGAAATCCGAGCCGACGTTGAAGGGCGGATCGATGTAGATGAGGTTCACCTTGCCGGCGAATTCAGGCAAAAGGCTGGGCAGGACGTATTTTTTGTCGCCCCAGATCAGGCGGTTGCGCCATTCGGTGTTTTGCTTTTCCTGGAAAAGCGAGCCCAGGCGCCGTTGGCGGTCGGCGGCGCTTTCATTCACCGTTTCGATCGTCTGAAACGGCAGGTCGATACGGATGGGCGCGGTCTTTTTGCCGTCTTTGTATTTCCCTTCCCAGATGAGTTCGGTCATAGGCGTAAGGAATCTGATTTTTTAAAAAAGGCGTCGGAGAGATTGGCTGACGAAAGTATAAGGATACTTACATTGACATGCAAAAAAAGAAAACCGCCGGGCTTCGACGGACTGAGCCTGTCACATTGCAGTTCCTGGCAAAGCTCCCCTCGGTACGGTCTGCCTTCGGCAGCCCACTCGGGGAGCGGCAGTGGATGCTTTCGCGCCGAAACCCGATGAACCCCACCCTGACCCTCCCCTTCAAGGGGAGGGCAAGGGAGGGGTCCGCGAAGTGGAGAACATCACACTGAGACACCCGCTTTCCCTCGACAAGCTCGGGACAGGTCGCGGGTGTGACAATGAAGCCCGAGTCCTGAGTAAGAAGCATGTCGCTCCCGCGGATGTGACCATAGAAAACAAAACAGCCCGGCTTGAAAAAGCGGGCTGTCAAGACGTAGGCCCGACAGGACTCGAACCTGTGACCCTCTGCTTAGAAGGCAGATGCTCTATCCACCTGAGCTACGGGCCCAAAAATACACGGTGACGCGGCAATATAGTCGGGCATGCCTTCTTCTTCAAATACTATTTTAGCGAGGAACCCTTCGCCGCCATCCACGGATAAATTTCGGCCGCCAGACGCCCGGCTTTGATCGCCGGATCGGTGTCGCACAAGGCCTTGGCCTCTTCGTAACTGGCCACGTTGAAAACGAATATTCCCCGCAATTCCCCGTCGTGCAGGCACGGACCCGCCAGATCGATCTTACCTTCCTGCGCCAGCCGGTCAATATTGGCCAGGTGCGCCGCCTGAATCTTCTGAATCGTCGTTGAGTCGTGACTGTTTCTCATCGGGCCTTTTTTCAGAAGAACGAGGAAATAAGTTTTCATTTCGTAGTTGGGCTCTGCTTTCTTGTCCTGAGCGTGAACACCTGCGATTCCAACCCAGATCATGAACAACCGAATGAAACACTTCATAGCGATGCCTCCATGGTTATGCTGCCAATCAAAAAGAAATGCGGAAAAAGTCACGCAATAGTTCGTTCCCTGCTTTAGTTCCTTGGAAGGGTGAACCAAAATTTGGCGCCGCGACCTTTTCCATTCGATTCGGCGCCGAGCGATGAACTCATCGCATCGGCTATCGCCTTCACAATGGCCAAGCCCAGGCCGGTGGACGACTCTCCGCCCGTGGGACGCGAACTCAGCCGCTGGAATTCCTTGAATACCATCTGCATGTCTTTGTCCGAAAGGCCCTGGCCTTCATCGCTGATACTGACCTTCACATTCTTGTCGGTGACGTCGTACGCGACTCTCACGGTGGTGTTCGCCTGGGAATACTTGATGGCGTTGCCGACAAGGTTCATGAGAATTCCACTCAGGCCCTTCTCATCGTACTGAACTTCCGGAACGTCCGCGGTCTCATGGAGTAAACGAATCGATTTCTTCTGGGCGATCAATCGCAGACGATGAAGGCATTTCTCAACGAACGGGACCGGGGTTGCGCGGATCATCTCCAGCTTGAAAGCCCCTTGCTGGATCTGGTTGACATCCAGCAGAGTGTCGATCGACGTCCCCATGGACAAGGCAACCTCTCTGATCATTTCCGCGAGTTCCACCGAAGACGATTGATGAGCGTCCACCAGGGCTTTTTCCACCAGATCGATGCATGCCGTAATGACGGTCAGGGGATTCTTGAGATCATGAACGATGGTGCCGGTGAATTTTTGAATCTCCCTGTTTTTGCGCGCCAGTTCGTCGTTGCGCTCGGCAAGAGCCCGGTTCAGAGCCGCCAGCCTGAGGGCCGAACGGATGCGAGCCTGGAGTTCGACAGGATCCACCGGTTTGTTGAGATAGTCCATCGCGCCGGCTTCAAGACACCGCGACAGCATGGTCTTGTCTGTCTCGGCGGTCAGCATGATGACCGGAATCGATTCGAATCGTGAGTCCCCTTTGACGGCCAGCAAAGTGTCCAGTCCGCTTCGTTGGGGCATGTATAAATCCAGCAGGATAAGTTCGGGAGTCTGATGGTCAAGCGCTTCCTGGATCCGAGTCGGGTCGGACAGGGCATGATAGTCGAACCGATGCCGTTCAAGCATCTCTTCGATCACATTGATGTTGTCATTGTTGTCGTCAACAATGAGAATCAACGGTCTGGGACTGTGAGCATCATCCCGCATCGGGAATGGCAGCGTGTGTTCGTTTGAAGGTCACGGAAACCTCAGGATGTCTTCAATTTGTTCATAGAACCGCGCTTCGTGGCGCTGTCGAAATGTGCTCCGCAGATCCACGATTCTCCGGCGAAGTTCGCCCGTCGTTGTGCCCGCCAGTTCATCCAACAGAAGTCTGATCTCTTTGCTCTGAAAAAACTTCAAATCGCCGAGTTCCTGGAGTCTTATCCTCACGACATTTTCGTCCATATTGGCCGGCCCTTCAACAACGCCGTATCGCGCGAGCATTTTCTTGAGCCCGGCTTCATCAACCGGTTTCGAAAGATAGTCGTCAAATCCATTGGCCAGCAGCCCTTCGCGGTCACCGACCATGGCTCTTGCCGTGACGGCAATGACCGGGATATCTTTTAAAGCGGAATCACGGCGGATCGCGGCCAAGGCTTCCTCCCCATTCATGACAGGCATCATGATGTCCATCAGAATCACCGCCGGTCGCTGTCGGCGGCAGCGTTCCAGAACCGCGACACCGTTTTCGACGATGTGATACACATAACCTTGCAGCATCTCCCGGAAGAGTTTTTGATTGGATTCCTCATCTTCGGCAATAAGTACGGATCGAACCCCGTCGTGGCCGGGCGGCGCGCCGAATGACGGGTCATTCTCTTCGTTCGCCGCTGCATAGTCAATCGGCATCACGGACGCATCGCCTTCCAACTCTTCGCCGCTCGGAATGGCAAAACGGATCGTTGTGCCATGCCCAAATTGCGATTCGGCCCAAATCCGGCCGCCCAGCAATTCCACAATCTGCCTGCTGATGGACAAGCCAAGCCCGGAGCCGGCTTCCCTGTTCTTGTACCGATTGACCTGATAAAATTCCTCAAAGATATGAGGAAGGTGTTCCGTTTGAATGCCAATGCCCGAGTCCCGGACTTCAAACACGATTTTCTTTTCTTCCTCGACGTAACGGCATTCGACCTTGATGAAGCCTGAGTCGGTGAATTTTATGGCATTGCCCACAAGGTTGGTGAGTACTTGCATGATCTTTGCCTCGTCGGAACAGATGTATTTCGGCACGGTACCGACAAAACCCATCGAGAAATCAACGTGTTTTCCCTGAATCAAAGGACGAATGGTCTCGGACAAGACCAGGAGGTTCGTGAGGGAAAACGATTCCTTGCGGACTTTTATCCTGCCGGCCTCGACTTTGGACAGATCCAGCACATCGTCAATAAGCATCATCAGGTGTTTACCGCTGCGGCTGATCGTCTCCGCAAAGTCCCGTACTTTGTCGTCGGCGTGCCGGGTCAGCAGGTTCGAAAATCCAAGAATGGAATTCATCGGGGTTCGGAGTTCATGGCTCATGTTGGCTAGGAATTGTGATTTGAGCCGGTTGGCCTTTTCGGCCTCCTCCTTGGCTTCGGTAAGATGCGTCTGGGTCTTTTTTCTTTCGGCGATCTCCATTTGCAGTTGCTCATTGGCATCCTTCAGGTTCCGCGTCCGCTCTTCAACGAGCTGCTCTAATTGATTGCGATAGGCCAGCAGAGAACTCTCACGCAACCGTATTTCGGCGAGCATACGGTTGAATGCCGTCGCCAGGTCGGCCACTTCATCGTTCTGCATGCGCGGGGCCACGATTTCGTAGTCGTGGTTGTCCGCCACCTTCTGTGCGGTCTCGGCGAGCGCGAGGATGGGACTCACAATGATCCGCTGGAGCCTTGCGGTCAACAAGAAAGCGGCCAGGGTGATGATGATGACCAGCACGCCGACGACCAGGATATCCTGTTGCAGTTTGGCGGAGATGGCCCTCAGATCGGATTCCAGGGCGATGGACCCGACCGTTTTGTCGTGCGACAGGATGGGCTGAACCACGACGACATGGTCGTCGGACCATCGGACGGAGCCGGACCCTTCGGTCGGGCCGCTTTGCGAAGGCTCGGTCGCATGCTCCCTTCGGTATTCTGCAAACAATCGGCCATCCGTCGTAAAAACCCGCGCCGACAGGATCGACGGGCGCGCGCCCAATGTCGAAAGGACTTGACCGGCTCCGGCGTCGTCATCAAACTGCAACGCCGCCCGGCAGTTATCGCCCGTGATCGTGGCGAGCACCTGCAAATCGGAGACAAGGGACGCGCGGTACGTGATTACATCGTAGGCCACAAACGTCACCGACGACGCCAACAGAGCGGCCAGCGTAACCCCCATCACGATCGCGACGAGTTTTTGGCGAATGGCAAATCGGCGCGTCGTCTTCATTTCTTTGGTTTTGAAAGTGATAACAATTGAAAACCGATTTTAATTTCGGTCGATTCAACCCTGCCCTTGTTGATGTCAAATCTCACTTTGGTCTCGCCATCGACTTCGGCGGAGTAGAATTGTATCATTCCTCCCATCCGGGTAAACCCTTCCATGTCGCTCACGGTCAGAATAGGGCGAGAACCGAGTGTCGCCATTATTTCTTCCATGTGGCCGGCCTCCGATGACGCAATGAAGAGGATCGAACAATTCAGGAGGTCCGTCAATCGCTCGGATTTTTTTACGACGAGAGTCTTGTCCATTACCGGCTTTCCTACGACCGGTGCAAACGCGCTGCCAAAGTGATCCTCACCCAGAATTCCGATGATGAACTCTCGAGTCGAGATTCCGGAGCGATCGGGCCACTTGACGTAGTCAATAAAATTGTAGATGAAGGCCGCCTGGATTTCATGCGGTCGATAGCGGCCGCGACCCCCTCCGTCTGCAACTTGCGCGCCAACATCTGAGACTGGCCACCCACTGATCGTCATACAGCCCCAAACCGAGGCGACCACGACCAACCGCCGATATGGACCCGTCGCCGTTTTCAAAACGCGTACCTCACGCCAACCTCGATCCTTCTTGGGTCCCCGGCAATGCCCTGGGGAACGAAGATCCTGTCGTCGTTGAAGTAGTACCGCTGATCCAGGATATTCCTTGCGTCGACCGTCAAGGTCATCGATCGCCAAACATCTTTGATCTGGAGCCTGGCATTCACCACGGTGTAGGACGCCAGATCGATTCGGGTCAACACCATGTTTGCATTTGAAAACTCCGGGACATCATTCCAAGCCAAACGTGTATTGGAGTGAACGTTCAGGTTGACATTGCGATGAGACAGGTTGACCGCCACGTTCAAGGCATGGGTCGGAATGCCGTAGACGGGTTCTTCCGCGTTGCCGCTCTTTTCATCGGCCGTTTGGGCATATGAGTAGTTTGCAAACAGTGAGAAATGTTTTCGCACAGAGAACCGCGCCCCCACTTCGACGCCCAGCCAGTCCCGGCTGCCTGAATTCTCCCAGCGGGTCTGAGTTGGAACGCCCCCAGGCCCGACGGTGACCGGCCGAATGACGTGTTGAATATCGTTGTAGAAAACATTCACGCTGACCGACAGACGCTCGTCCGGAGTGAAAATCGACTGCATTTCGAAGGTTTCGATCGTCTCCGGTTTCAGGTCCGGATTTTCAGAAAGCCGATTGCCGCCGATGGAGGTAAAATCACTCTGGTGCGTCTCAAAAAAAGTCGGCGCGCGGAACGCCCTTCCGTACATGCCTTTCAAGAACCACTTCGTCCACGGGTGGAAAACAAATGTCAGTCTCGGATTCAGGCTTCCGCCAAAATCGCTGTAATGGTCAAACCGCGCACCCCCCGTGACATGCAGCATCTGCCACGGGGACCACGTGTGTTGAACGAAGGCGGCATACACCGTGCGCTTTTCACTGTCAAAAATCGTGTCGAGCGTGTCGTCGGCGGTGAAACTGTCGAAGATGCCGTCTCCATCCACGTCCAGGACGGCCGTCGAATGGTCGATTTGGTCGATGAAGTCGGTCTGCAGGTTGCCACCCGCCACGGTATGGTGGTCGGAGGACCAGTTGATTTCGGCGAATGACTCAAGGTTGATGGTCGACGTAGCTAAATCGGATTCGAGAATGCTCAAGTGCCCGGGAGGATCAAAACCGGTCACCAGCACGGAACGGAAGTTTTCGATTCGGTAGACATTCTCTGAACGATGGTTCGAATACCCTGCCAAAACCGTAACCCGGTTGCTGGTCATGAAACGGGAGGCATATTTGGCCCCCAGGCGCAGGTTGGCGTTGTCATAAATATTCTGAAGACTGTCCTGTCGGCGGGCGGCGCCGACACCCCAGTGATTCCGGTTTTCGGATGCACTGTAGGCGGCATCCACTTCGAACTTCTTCCAGGACACCGACGTCCCGACATGGAACAAATCGGTCTTCTCGAGATTGACACGATCCGAGAACACTCTTGGTACCATCGTACCCGAAGAACTGTCAAACAGGGACTGATGTGTGGCGCGCTGCGGCAGGTGTGCATCGATCTTGCGAAGACTTCCGAAAACGGACACATCGACTCCTCCGGTCAAGTCCAGGCGATGTCGCCCTTGAACCGCAAGGCTTTTTGAGTTTCCCGCTTGGAGAGATACGATGGATGGTACGGCCTCATCGGCACGATAGGGAATCAAGTTGACCACGGCAACGAAAGCGTTCGCTCCATAGAGAGAGCTGACCGGCCCTCGCACGACCTCAATTTGTTTTATGTTGTCGAGTGTGTAGTCGGCCGTGAAAACAAACGCCCCTCCGGTGATGCCGTCGTTCAGGCGTTGTCCGTTGTACAATACCAGTATCCCTTCGGAAAAAGAACTGAACTCCCCCCGGACATACACGTTCTTCTGTTGCCCTCCCTGGATCGACTTTCCTACTGTGAAGCCCGGAACATGATTGAGCGCCTCCCCAAGCGTCATCAAACCCATGTTGTCCATTTCTTCGCGGGTAATCACATGGACGGATGCCGGTGCTTCGTCGGTTCTGGACGCTGATTTCAAGGCGGTTGACACTTCGACGCTCAAATTCAGGAGATCTTCGATCGACAATCTGAAGAGGCCGGAGGAATCCTGTTGCGCCATCAGAGGCAGTCCCAGACCGTACAGGAGGGCGCCGATCACCAACAACCGCCCGGATTTGTCGTACGCGCCGGTCATGACGGCTCCCTCAAAACGTATCCTGACCCTCTAACCGTATGAATCAGCGGCCGCCGGGACCCGCAGTCCAGCTTGCGTCGCAGTTGCGCGACGTAGACGTACAGGAGGTTTGTTCCTGTATCAAAGTCGATTTCCCAGACATGGTTGACCACAACTGCGTGAGTAAGAAGACGGTTCTTGTTTCTGATGAAAAATTCCAGGATTGCAAATTCCTTGTTGGAAAGTTCGATCCGCAATCCCGCACGAGTCGCTCTTCTCTCCTTGACATTCAACTCAAGATCGTCAATCCTGAGAACTTCGATGGGGTCGTGCCGGCGCCTAAGCAGAGCCTGCAGACGCGCGCCCAATTCGATGAAAGAAAACGGTTTGGTCAGGTAATCGTCCGCGCCGGATTCCAGCCCTCTCACTTTGTCTTCGACCGCATTCTGGGCGGTGAGGAAGAGGATGGGAACGTGCGACCCCTTATTGCGTATTTCCTTGCAGACGGCTGTTCCGTCCATGCCGGGAAGTCTCCAATCCACGATGACAAGATCGTAATCGGTAGCACCGAATTCTCGAAGTGCCGATTCTCCATCACCATAAACGTCGACGGCGAATCCGTCCTGAGTCAGGCCCAATTTCAGGAACCTGGACAGCTTTTGATCGTCCTCAATCATCATGATACGCATGGGTTCTCCAAATGTCCAAGGCGACCATCGTATAGCTAATATAATTTACCCATCATCGAACGCAAAGCGTAAAATACTGTCCCAAATGAATTTAATGGCCACTTAAGGTTGGCTTAAGATTCAATTGTTACCTTGAAGTAAGCAAACCAAGAACGGATCTGACAGAAAACGGATCAACAACGGGGTGCCGTTATGAGAACGATCGCCTTCACCTGCGTACCGGTATTGCTGCTTGCAACTTTCGGAACGGTCGATGCCCAAGACGACGATGAACCATCGTATTTAAGGGACAGGGGAACCGGGGTTTCCTCTTCAGAATTTGGCTCCTACATCCGCCGCGGAGAACTCCTCATTTATCCCTTCTTCGAGTACGCGGTGGACAAAGACCTGGAGTATCAACCTGAAGAATTCGGACTCGGTCCTAATGTGGATTTCCGTGGCAAGTTCCATAGATATGCCGGCCAGATATTCTTCGGATATGGTTTGACCGACTGGCTGGCGATCGAGTTTCAAGCGGCTTACTTGAGCGAAACCCTCGAGAAATCTCCCCGGGATACTTTTCCAACGCCGGATAGAATTCATGAATCCGGCCTCGCAGATATCGAAGGACAAGTCCGCGTTCGCGGTCTTCGGGAAAGCCAGTATTGCCCGGAACTCTTCGGATTCGTTGAAATCACCTTCCCTTCGCAGAAAGACAAGCTGTTGATCGGAGAGCCGGAAATGGACTTCAGACCCGGTATTGGGATCATAAAGGGATTTTCCTGGGGTACGGTGACATTGAGAACTGGGTACGAGTGGAACAAGGACGACCACCACCACGACATCGGGGAAACTTCATTGGAATATCTTAAGAGGTTGTCCGAATCCTGGGTGGTCCATGTCGTCCTTGAAGGAGGCGAAACCGGTGCAATTGACGAATGGGAAATGAACACCGGCTTCACATGGCAAGTGTCCGACTTCGCCAGACTCAAATTCAACCACATGATGGGTTTTTCGTCAAAATCCACGGACTGGGCGCCCCAACTTGGCGTACTGTTTTCTTTTCCAAAGTAGTTGCCGGAGAAACGATAGAATGATTCATTCATTTGAACATGCAGTAAAACAACAACCAATCATCCACCTAACGTGAGAGGCCTGTCATGAGAATCTCCACATGGACAATAATCGTTCTGGCGTCATTCATGCTTCCTGGATGCGAAAAAGATGACCCCGATGCAACCAACCCGAACGATACAGCCTACGAAGTCACCATCGATCCCGCAGATTTTCTGCCGGCGGATTCCGTCGCCGGCAACACCTACTTTCCCATGCCGGTCGGCCGGATCATGATTTACGAAGGAGAGGACGAAGGGGCGGATATCCTCGTTGTGGAACGCGTCACGGACAGCGTCCGTTACATACTTGGCGTGGCCTGCCGTGTGGTCAGCGCCCGTGAATACGAAAACGGCTCGCTTATCGAAGACACGTACGACTGGTATGCACAGGATCGAAGCGGCAATATGTGGTATTTCGGGGAGGACTCACGCGAGATCGAAGGTGGCGAAGTCATAAGCACGTCGGGTTCCTGGGAATCCGGCGTCGACGGCGCTCTGCCGGGCATCATCATGCCGGCCAATCTTTTTGTGGGCATGTGGTATCGGCAGGAATACTACAAAGGCGAGGCGGAAGATGTAGCTCAGATTCTGAGCCTTGGACAGACCCAGAACGTTCCGCTTGGAAATTTTTCGGATTGTCTTCGAACTCTTGAATATACGCGCCTTGAGCCCGGTGTGGAAGAGAACAAGATTTACGCACCGGCCGTTGGACTCCTAAGGGCCGAGGCGACCCGCGGAGGTTCCGGATATGAGGAATTGACGGAAATGATCAATCCTTGACAGAGTGTCCGGGCCTTACAGAAAAAGCCTCCACAATATTTGCATCCGACGATCCGATCGTCTATCTTGCCGATGGATTCAAGACATTCCAGCCCATGACATACATTCAATCCATCCAATGGTGGAGGCGCGCATGAAGAAGTTCCTTCTGTTCTCAGTTTCCGGTGTGGCGGTCATCGTGCTGGGGACGCTCGCCTACGTGCTGATTCGTCTGCCCGATGCGGGTCCTGTTCGGGACGTACGTTTCGACACCTCGACCGAACGCGTCGAGCGCGGCCGTTACCTCGCCAACCACGTCGCGGTGTGTATCGACTGCCATTCCACCCGGAATTGGGACTATTATTCGGGACCCCCGGTCGCGGGCACCGAAGGGAAAGGCGGTGAATTCTTCGGCCACGATTTCGGCTTCCCCGGCGATATCTATTCCAGAAACATCACGCCGGCCGGTATCGGATCCTGGTCGGATGGTGAACTCATTCATGCGATCACCACCGGCGTATCAAAACGCGGCGGCGCTTTGTTTCCCCTCATGCCCTATCCTCATTATGGACGGGCCGATGAAGAAGACATTCTCGCTATTGGCGCATACATCAGGACGCTGGCGCCGATTGAAAACAGCGTTCCGCATACGAGCCTTGATTTCCCCGTCAACATGATCGTTCGGACCATTCCCCAACCGGCTCATTTCTCGAAGCGTCCTGCGCTATCGGACACATTGGCCTATGGCGCCTACATGGCCAATCTGGCCGCATGCACGGAGTGTCACACGAAGCAGATCAAGGGCGAACCGGTGCCGGGTATGGAAATGGCCGGCGGTTTTGAATTCCAGCTGCGCTGGGGCAAAATTGTCTCCGCAAATATCACGCCCGACGTGGAAACCGGCATCGGGAGTTGGGGCAAGGAGCAGTTTATACGGAGATTCAAGGCGTATGCAACCGGGGCATCGCAACGCATCGAAATGAAACCGCCCTTCAATGAAGCCTATTTCAATACGATCATGCCCTGGACCATGTATGCCGGCATGACCGATGAGGATCTGGGAGCCATTTACACGTATCTCCGATCGCTGACCCCGGTTCGCAACAAAATCGTCAGGTATTCGTCCGAAGGGGCCACGTTCTCCGTCAAATAACTCCGGACTTTTGCAAAAAAAAACCGCACGCGGTTTCTGCCGGGTGCGGTTTCTTTTTTTGAATGGCCAATCTACTTCGGCTGATCATCCGTTTTGCAGGTGGACAAACCGAAAGGCAGATACGCCGGGCACCGGCCGATGGACCCCGTAAAAAGCGGCAGGATACCCACAACGCCCCACCAGCTTTGATAGTAAACGCCGGCAGCAATCAGCACCAGCCCGAGCAGTACCCGGATTCCTCGATCGATCGAACCAACATTCTTTTTCATCTCTCCTCCTGGATTCAATGCGTGGGTCGTTTTTCTGACTTCAAGGAGTTTAACGACGGATGGGATCAGAAAATTCCGATAAAAATTCTTGCAGGCCATGGTAAAGCCGATCCGCATCGACGATCTCGCAATCGTTATGACCGCCGCGGAGTTCCAGGAATTTTTTGGGTTCCACGGCGGCCTCAAATAATTTCCGGCCGTGCAAAACCGGAATGACCTCGTCACTCCGCGCATGAATAAATAATTTCGGCGTCCGGATACCCGGTATCTTTTTCAGCGAGTCAAACCGGTTTCGCATCATCCAACGCACCGGAAGGAAAGGATAGAGTTCCTGTCCCCGATCTGCGGCCGACGTGAAGGCGCCTTCGACGACCAGGGCCGCATGCGTCACGCGCGTCGCCAGGTCCACCGCCACCGCCGATCCCAGCGACTGTCCGTAAAGGACGATGCGCGTCGCAGGCGTCCCGAGCGTATCCGCGACATAACGATAACAGGCCATCGCGTCTTTGTACAATCCGCTTTCATCCGGGACGCCTTCGCTGTCGCCATAGCCGCGGTAATCGACCGCCAATATGCCGTACCCGAGTTTGTTCAATTCCACATACCGGTGCACGCGGTCGCCGATGTTGCCGGCGTTGCCATGGAAGAAGATGATCACTCTGCGGTCAGCCTTCGAAGGAACCAGCCAACCGGACAGCCGCACATGATCTTCGGTTTCCAGGTTGACGACCCGGTAGGCCAGTCTGTGGGACGGTTCCGGCGGCGAGACCACGCGCGTCGGATAGTCCGGAAAAAACAGAAACTTTGATTCAAGCGCGGCCATGATGCCCATCAGTCCACCATATAGTAATGTCACCATGCCAAAGCCAATGGCCCACTTTCGCAACGGCGCTCTCCTTACTTGATGACGTTTAGCGCTTCGTCCGCCGCCTTGAGGAGCGGCTCCGTGGAAATTTCGCGGCCGACGGCATTCTTCATCCATAACTGCGGAAGAATACGCCCGGCCACGAGCACCCTCTGCAACTCCTGCGCGAGATTCCGGCCTTCGACATATCTCTCAAACTGAAAATCAATCACGTGCCCGATCGGATACGCGGGCAAATACAGGGGATAGTCGATCATGTGCGAGTAGATGGCCAGGATCGGCTGGTCCTTGATGCCGAACACATCGGCATAATATAGATTCCAGATTTCTTTGGCGATGGCGATCACCTGATCCCGCAGCTGTTCCGGCGTGGCGTTGGGATTCGCATACAACCATTTCCAGACGCGGATATCCACCAGGCTCACGCCCATGATTTCATAGGTCGACCAGAGGTCGTCCAGCGCGTCCAGATGCTGTTGGTTCGCCGCCTGGTTTTCAATACCCAGGAGTTCCAGATCGCGGGCCTGGAAGCAGAAGGCCATGGCTTCCGTGAAAGCCGTGTTGGGTACGCCGTTGAGGATGTAGTAGTCGATGTCGTGCAGGCTGATCGTCTGCTCGACGTTGTGACCGAATTCATGCACCGCAATGTTGTAACCTTTGTAATCCATTCCGTTCTCGCCCACGCGCGTTCGCAGGCGCGATTTCTCCGACGTCATTTGCGCGCCCCATGCATGGCCGGCGCCTCTCGACGCATCGACGGCGACCTTCGACATGATGAAGTCGGCTTTCTTCTGATCAAAACCAAGTTTCAGCAAAATATTGGAAAGATCAGCCTCAAAGGCTTCTTTGGTCGGGTACCTGGCCCGGGTGGTTTTCGACAACTCCTCCTGCGAAATGGCGCTACGGGACTTGAACCCGTCATACCAGATATCAAACGCCTCAAGCTTCCTTCCGAGCCGCTTGCCGATCAACGCGCCCACCCTCCGCACCTGAGGCGATGACAGCAATCCGGTGAATAACGTTTCCACGTCATCCACTGCGATTTCCATTTCAGAATCAAACCGCCGTTGAATGTAATTCTCATATTGAGGGTAGTACGGATCCATGGCCTTGACGGCTTTGAAGTTGTTCAGAAAAAACGAATATCGCGTGTTCGGTTCGGGGGTCGTCGCCACTTCTTTGCCATCCTTGTACACCTTGTTCTGGATCGGATTCCAATCGTAGTCCGGACTTCCGATCACGCAGGAAGGAATGTCCTGGTGAATGATGCGCTTCATGACTTCGTAAACCATCCGCTGTTTGACGAGACCGTCTTTGCCGGCGTAGTGCGATTTCAATTCATCGCGCAGTCCCCAATGCGTGATCAACCGGAGGTCTTTGTCGAATAGCGTCTTGCCTTTGTTATCCAGCAGGTGACCCATGTAAATATTATAGTGGGAAATGTAATTGTCCGCCGCCGACAGGGTTTCCGCGTATTTCAGGTTCATCTCCGCCGGGACGCGCGATGTGAAAATGTCACCCATTCTGGCATAGGCCCACTGCCGGCGTGACCAGCCCGGCGCAAGTTCTGTTTTTTCCTTCAGCGAATAGGACGGAAAATTGAGAATGACGGCAAAAGCGATCTTGTTGTTGAAGAAGTCGTCGGTGAGATGGGCGGATGGATCGTACCCTCCGAAGAGTTCATCCAATGGCGTCAGGACGCTGCCTTCCAGGTGCACGGGCCGTTTGAGATCAAGGCTGATCTTGTTGAGGTGGCCGAAGAGCACTTCAAAGTTGACCGACAACTGGTCAAAGGTTTTGCCGAGCTCTGCTTCCGATCCGGCAAAATACCTGATGCAGAAATCCTCGAAATCTTTCGCCGATCCGTCCTTTTCGATCCAGAAAGAGGCCGCTTGCGTGACTCCTTTTTCGATCCGCGGGCGGGCCGTTTCGCCATGGGTTTTCACGAGCGAGGCGATGGTTTGCTCGACACTGGTTTTTGGAATGGAACTCATGCCCTGGTTCTCCTGACTTTGAACGGCGGGTGCATACCACATGGCCGCCATCAGCCAAACGCTGACGATGATGGTTTTCATAAGGTCTCCTGTTTTTGATCTTCGGTTTTTTCCAATGGCGGTCTTCGTGAGCCGGCGTACAAATCGTATTCGGCGAAAACACAAGCGAGAGCGCCGTTGAAGAGTTGTTTTTTCTGCGAAGCTTTGAGGCCCACGTGTTTCAGGGCCTCTTTGTTGGCCGTGATGATCCAGGCTTTGGAACCCTGGCATTTTTTCTTGAGCGTATCCCCGATCCTTTCGTACAACGCGTGAAGATCCGTCTCTTTCAGGCGCTCGCCATACGGTGGATTGAGTATCAGCGTGGCCGGCGGCGGCAACGTATCCATGTCTTCGAACGCGCCTTTTTCAATTTCCACCGCGTCACCGAGACCCGCCCGTTGGACATTACGTCGCGCCAATTCCACGGCCGATCCGTCCGTGTCCCTGGCCAGAATCGTACTCGAGTCACGGGTTCGCTCGCCCTCGGCCGTACGACGTACCGTCTTCCACAGGACTTCATCATAATCCGGCCATTTCATGAATCCAAATTCCCTCCGCAGCAGGCCAGGCGCGGTTCGGGTCGCGATAAGGGCGGCTTCAATGGCCATCGTGCCGGAACCGCACATGGGATCGACAAACCGATCCACACCGTTCCAGCCCGAAAAGAGCACCAGCGCCGCGGCCAGGATTTCATTGAGCGGCGCCTCCGTCGCCTCCAGGCGGTAACCCCGGCGATGCAGGGATTGGCCGGAGCTATCCACCGCCACCGTGCAGTCGTCGTTGGCGATATGGACATGAATCCGCACATCGGGTTGTTCCACATTCACCGACGGGCGCCTGCCGTGGCGACTGCGCAACTGATCGACAATCGCGTCTTTCGTTTTGAGCGCCACGTATTTCGAATGATTGAAGTAGCGGGAGTGCACCGTGCTGTCTATGGCCAGCGTCGAATCCGGCGTGATCCACTCACTCCAGTCGATTTTCTGCACGTGCCGGTACAAATACGTATCATTCGTCACGCGAAAATTCGCCAGAGGCCTTAGAATTTTCAACGCCGTTCGCAGGCGAAGATTGGCCTCGTACAGAGTCTTCAGATCGCCCGTAAATTCCACGGCGCGCTTGCGCAACACAACATCTCCGGCGCCCAGGGCTTTGAGTTCCCCGGCGAGGAGCGGCTCCAGCCCGTGGAAGGTTTTCGCGGCCAATGGCAAACGGTTGGATGAAAAGGGCATTCGGGTCGTCCGGTCAGGCGTGTTTGCTGAACGTATCGATAATCGTATCGGAAAGAAATTGGTCGGTCGCATGCGGGTAATCCGTAGTGTGATGCAGGCCGCGGCTTTCCTTTCGCAGTTTCGCGCAACGGATGATGAGGCGCGCGATGCGGGCCAGGTTTCGCAATTCGATGAGCGGTTCCGTCACCTTGGTCTTTTTGTAAAAGCTTTCGATTTCCTCGGAAATCAGATTGACACGCCGCTCCGCCCGTTCAAGACGGAGGTTCGAGCGGACGATGCCGACATAATCCCACATGACCTGCTGGATTTCGTCCCGATTGTGCTCGACAAGGATCCACTCCTCGGTGCTGAACGTGCCGCTTTCATCCCAATCCGGAAAATCCGGTATGGCGCACGCGCCGCTCCGGACCATCGCCGACGCGCTGGCAAATACTTCCTGAGCGAACACGACGGCTTCGAGCAGCGAATTGCTGGCCAGGCGGTTGGCGCCATGCACGCCGGTGTGGGCGACTTCTCCGCAGGCATAAAGCCGGCGGATGTTCGTTTCACCGCGCAAATTGGTCACGACGCCGCCGCACATGTAGTGCGCCGCCGGCACCACGGGAATAAGTTCCCTGGTGATGTCGATCTTGTACTCCAGGCATCGGGCGTGAATGTTTGGAAAATGGTCGATCACTTTGTCCGCCGGCAAATGCCGGAGATCGAGGTACACACAGGGTTCGCCGGTTTTTTTCATCTCCGCATCGATGGCCCGTGCGACCACATCCCGCGGCGCCAGTTCTTTCATCGGGTGGTGGCGTTCCATAAACCGTTCCCCGGAACGATGGATCAGGTGGGCGCCGAATCCACGCACCGCTTCGCTGATCAGAAACGAACTCGCTTTCGGATGGTACAGGGTTGTCGGATGAAATTGCATGAACTCCAGATTGCCGACCCTGGCGCCGGCCCGGTAGGCCATCGCAATGCCGTCGCCCGTCGCGATCCTGGGATTGGTCGTATGGCTGTACACATGCCCGCATCCTCCGGTGGCCAGAATGGTGACCTTCGACAGGCACTTCCGGACGACGTTGTTAGGAATGTCGAGCGCATACGCGCCATAACACTGGATGGTGGCCGCGCTTTCCACTTTCCTTTGCAGGTGATGTTCGGTGAGAACTTCGAGAGCGATGTGATTTTCGAACACGCGGATGTTGGGATTGCTTTTGACCGCGGCCACGAGAGCCCGTTCGATTTCTTTGCCGGTCAGATCCCGGGCATGGACAATCCGGTTTTTCGTGTGGCCGCCTTCGCGGCCGAGATCGAGCGCGCCATGCGTGCGCGTGAATTCGACCCCGAAATCAAGGAGTTCCTGAATGGCGGCCGGTCCTTTGTGAACCAGGAGATCGACGGCTTCCGGATGACACAAACCGGCGCCGGCGGTGAGCGTGTCGCGGACGTGCAGATCAAAACTGTCGTCCGGCGAGATGACGGAGGCGATGCCGCCCTGGGCGTAATTGGTATTGCTTTCGGTGTCGCTCTTCTTGGTGATAACCACGACGGTTCCGACCCGCGCGCACTTCAAGGCGGTCGAGAAACCTGCAATACCGGAACCAATGACGAGAAAATCGCTTTGAATCAAATCCATCAACCGTATGGGTCAAATGCTGGCCGAATGTAAAACCTTTTGGGGTGGAAAACACGGGATTTTAGAGGCGGGGCGTATCCCGACATGGTGTCCGAAACCGTCGACGAAACCGGCCGAAGTCTTCCTTCAGGCCTCCACCAGAACTGCGGCGGTTTCCGTCGAGGTGGTGCGTTGCGTCCGGGTCTTGTGGGCCAGGGCGGCTTTGACGAAATCACGGAAAAGCGGATGGGCCTTGATGGCGCGGGATTTGAGCTCGGGATGGAACTGCACCCCGACAAACCAGGGGTGATCGAAAACCTCGACAATCTCCACCAGTTTGTCGTCGGGCGACTTACCGGCGAAGACCATGCCGTGGGATTCGCACGTGGCGATGAAGTGATTGTTGAATTCATACCGATGCCGGTGGCGTTCGCTGATGAGCGTGGAGCGGTACGCCGTGTGGGATTTCGTTCCTTCCCGGATGACACACGGATACGCGCCCAGCCGCATCGTCGCGCCCATCTCCTTGATGTTCTTCTGCGATTCCATCAGATCGATCACCGGATATTTCGTACGTTTGGAAAATTCAGCGCTGTTGGCGCCGTCCAGACCGCACACGTGCCGCGCGAATTCGATCGTCGCGCACTGCATGCCAAGACAGATGCCGAAAAACGGAATCTTGTTTTCACGAACGTATTGCACCGCCCGGACCATGCCTTCGATGCCGCGGGAACCGAAACCGCCGGGCACGAGCACTCCGTGAACGCCTTCGAAATGGCGCGCGCAATCGCCGCTCTCCAATTGCACCGAATCAATCCACTGTACGTCCACCTTCGCGTTGTTTTCTACGCCGGCGTGAATGAAAGATTCCAGAATGCTCTTGTAGGCGTCCGGCAGGCCGGTGTACTTGCCGCACACCGCGATACGCACTTCATGCTGGGGCTCGTATATCCGGTGCACGAGTTCTTCCCATGACGACAGCGTCATTTCCGATTTGCGGATGTTCAATTGCTTCAGAATCAACTCGTCCAGGCCGTTGCGGTGCATGATCAGAGGCACTTCGTAAATGGACCGCACATCGGACGCTTCGATCACCGAACCGGGGTTGACGTTGCAGAAGAGGGCGATCTTGGCGCGCAACTCCTTCGACAACGGCCGCTCACTGCGGCACAGAAGAACGTCCGGCTGGATACCGATCTCCCGCAATTTCATGACGCTGTGCTGGGTGGGTTTGGTCTTCAATTCGTCCGACGCCCGGATGAAAGGCACGAGCGTCACGTGAATTTTAGCCGTGTCGCGGTGGCCCCGTTCGAGGCAGAATTGCCGGATGGCTTCCAGGAAAGGGAGACTTTCGATGTCGCCGACCGTACCTCCGATTTCGGTGATGATGATGTCATAGCCCTCGTTGGAGAGACTGCAGATGCGCTCGCGGATTTCGTCGGTGATGTGCGGAATGACCTGCACGGTGGCGCCGAGATAGTCGCCGCGGCGTTCGCGGTCGATCACGGTTTTGTAAATTTTTCCCGTCGTATGGCTGTTTTTGGTCGACATGTTGACGTCGATGAAACGCTCGTAGTGGCCCAGATCGAGGTCGGTTTCGGCGCCGTCATCCGTCACAAAAACCTCCCCGTGCTGATATGGGCTCATGGTACCGGGATCGACATTGATGTACGGATCGAATTTCTGAATGGTCACCGAAAGCCCGCGGGCCTTGAGCAACATGCCGAGGCTGGCGGCCGCAATGCCCTTGCCCAGCGACGAGATCACGCCGCCCGTCACGAAAATGTACTTCGTTTGCTTTTTGGTCGCTTTCTTGGATCGCGTGGCCATGCGTGTCACTCTCGGGTTGACGGTTTATGTGTAACGTACAAAAAAAAGAGACACGCTAAGGTGTCTCCTGGTTTCAGCCGACGACTTTGGGCACCACAAAATACTGCCAGGTTTTTTGCGGCGCGTTTTCCAGCGCCTTCTCCACGGGGAGGCTCTCCCCGACCTCGTCTTCCCTCAGTTGCAACGGAAGGTCGACCGGATGATACGTGATCTCCACGTCGGTCGTGTCGAGTTCACGCAGTTTGTCCACGTAACCAAGAATCTGGTTCAGCTGGCCGGTGTAGGTCTGGAGTTCCTCATCATTGAATTCGAGGTGGGAAAGTGCGGCGATTTTCCGCACATCATCGATGGTGACCGACATGAATGCCTCTCAGGTTTTTTCAATATAGGGCATCGACCTTCGAATGTCAAATGGTTTGTCCCGCCGTGGCCGCCAAAGCCAAAGCACCTCTTGTGTATCCCGGTTTGTGCGCCACAGTCTGCGGCATGCTCTTCGTAGCCCTGCTCTCGCACTGAAAGTCGCAGATTATTTCGTCCTTTGGGGATTTCTTGCTTGAGTGAGGCCTTCCGGCCTTTCTTTTGCTTCTTTTCTTCTGGCACAAAGAAAAGAACATTCGATAGGATGTGCAGTCGTTCCGAAGAAATGGCCTTCGGATGGCCCTTTCTTTTGTTGCGGCAAAAGAAAGGGCCGAAAGAAAAGCCGCTAATGCACGCACCGAAACATCTATTCCCAACTATTCGCTTCCGCGCATGACCGCAAATTCCTCTACTATGAGTCCCCTCTTCGCGAAAACCTAAAGACCGGGGTTTCGGCGCGGAAGACACCACGGATCGGTAATAATGTTGAATCAATGGCGCGGGAATGCTATGTTGCACTCAGATGTTGATCGCGATGGTACCAACCGGAGACACGAAATTTTGGAACCCTCTTATACTATGGGCGAGGAACTCGCCAACGCCATCACCCACGGCATCGGGGCCCTGCTCAGCGTGGCCGGCCTCGTCATACTGATTGTATTTGCCCTGATCTACGGCGACGTGTGGCATGTCGTGAGTTGCACTATTTTCGGCGCTTCTTTGATCATGTTGTACACGGCCTCCACGTTGTACCACAGCTTTCAGGGACCTCGCGTCAAACGTTTCTTCCGGATCATGGATCACGTTTCCATTTACCTGCTGATCGCCGGCACGTATACGCCTTTTGCGCTCGTGAATCTTCGCGGTCCGTGGGGATGGACGCTCTTTGGCATCATCTGGGGACTCACCCTGTTCGGCATCTTTTTCAAAGTGGCCTTCATCGGCCGGTTCCGTGTCGTTTCCACCATCATCTATCTGGCCATGGGCTGGCTCGTGATCGTCGCCGTCAAACCCGTCGTAGAGCTTGTGGCGCCGGGGGGACTAATACTGATGGCCGCCGGAGGACTCGCCTACACGCTGGGCGTCGTTTTCTATGCATGGAAGATCATGCCGTTTCATCATGCCGTGTGGCATCTGTTTGTCCTGGCCGGCAGCGCCTTTCATTATTTCGCGGTGTTGTTTTTTGTGATACCGATGCCCGCATAGAAAAAACGCCGGCCAAAAAATGACCGGCGTCGTATCTTCCTTCGTTCGTCTGCCCGACCTATTTTAGAAAAGTCATCCGGCGGATGAAAGTTCCAAATGCCGATTCCAAACGATAGAAATACAAACCACTGGCCACCGCCATGCCCCGGTCGTCGCGACCATCCCAAACGGCCGTGTGAAATCCGGCGGATCGCTGCCCGTTGACCAATTCACGGACCTGCTGGCCCAACACGTTGTAAAGAACCAGCCGCACGCGTGACATCTGGGGAAGACCAAAACGAATCGTCGTCGAAGGGTTAAACGGGTTCGGATAATTCTGGAACAATTCGAAACGATCCGGCCGAGTCCCCTCCGCGTCATCCACGCCCACGATCGTGATGGTCAGCGACACTTCGTCCGAGTACGAACTCTCAAGTCCGAAATCGTTGACGGCCGTGATTCGATAATAATATGTGGCTCCGTCGATCACGGAGGTATCGTCGTAGGAAGCTCCCGCCGAGCTGTCCACCAGCGCCGAGGCCCCGGGCGCGTTCGAGCGGTAGATGCGGTACCCGATCACATTGCTTTCCTCCGACGGCGTCCATGACAGGTACGCCGCATGGCCATCCTGGATCGCGGTCACATCGTGAGGGGGCTCCGGGTTCCAGAGTACCGCGATATCCGACGGATAAACGTGCCCGCCGGAAACCAGACCTTCACGGCTGCTCCCGTCAAGATTGGAGCGCCGGACCCGGCCTTCGGCGATGTCCGTCCAGTACAACTTGCCATGATGAGGGTCGACGGCCAGGCCTTCCACCTGACCCAGCCCTTCCGCGACGGTTTCCAGCGATGTCCCGTCAAGGTTACACCGGAAAATGGTCGCGTACTGGCGCGTCGCAACGTAAACCTTCCCATGAACAGGATCCACGTCGATGGCCCAGGCGTTGGAAAGACCGTTGACAATCGTTTCGGGCATGGTGCCGTCGAGGTTTGCGCGGCGGAGTTCATCGCCGCCCATCGTCCAGAATACTTTGCCGCTGATCGGGTCCACGGCGACGCCGCCGGGATTTATCTGGTTGCTCACAATAACTTCCACGCCCGAGCCGTCTAAATTGGCCCGTCTCACGGCGTCCTCATCCTGGCTGACCCAGTATATCTTTCCTCCCGCCGCATCGACGGCCATGCCCATCGGGGCTTCCAACAGGCTCATCGTAACCAACGTCTCCGCATCGCTCCCGTCGAAATTGGCGCGATGGATGCTGCGCGTGCCGCGGTCGCTCCAGTACATTTTTCGATGCGTGCCATCAAACGCAATGCCGTCGGGATTGCTCAGGCCTGACAGGACATCTTCGGCCTCCACGCCGTTGGGTTTCGCACGACGAATCTTGTCCGCGCCGTAATCCACCCAGTAGATACGGCCGGGGAAATTCTCGAGAATCGCTTCAACCGGATCGGAGAATGACGACGAATTGCCGGCGCTGTCCTGCAACGCCGTGATGTACAGGCCGTTGGACGCGCTCACCGCCCGCGACCATTGTCCGGAACCATCCGCCGTGACCGTGTCGAGGAAATAGCGTCCCTGATTATCGTCATCCTGATAAAGGTGGACGACCGCCATCGGAGCGGCGGCGCCACTCACGATCCCCGATTCGAATTGCTGAATCCTCGGGGGCGCCACCCCACGCTGACTGCCGCCAAGCAGGACGATGCCGGTTCCGTTGGACCAAATGCTGTTAAACGAAAACAGGTTGTCGTGGGTGGTGGGCCCGTCCACGCGGATGCCCGTCGCATTATGCGCGATGCGGTTACCCTCTGCTTCGTCATCCAGACCGATCCGGTTGTTGTGGGCGCCACCGGAGAGGCGTACTCCGATGCTGTTGGGCATGGCCGCGCCGTCAAAACCAATCCCGATGTCATTGGCAATGATTTCATTGCCAAATGACCCGTCGGTCATGTAAACCCCTTCGCTCGCCGATCCGACGATGACATTGCGCAGACCATCGCTGTTGCCGATGTAGTTTTCCTGCGCGCCCAGCATGATGATGCCGCGGCCATTACCCAGAACGGCCGTGCCACCGGCATTCGTCCCGATATAGTTGCCCCGAACGCGATTGTGTTTTCCCTGTATCGCCAGCCCGTTGCTATTGCCGGAGAAAACATTTCGAAATGATTCGGATCCATTGCCGATCCTATTGGAGTCGCCTGAAACCCACATGCCGTCGTTGTTGAATACCGTGTCCAGCCCGGTCGCGTCCAAACCGATGAAATTCCCGTTGATCTGGTTGTGTCTGGACGCGATGAAGGCGGCTCGCGCCGTGGGAGCGCTATTTCCGGAAATGACATTGCCGATATCGGATGAGGATTCTATTCCAATGAGATTGCTATCGGCGCCAACGTTCACGAGCAGACCGAAATACCCGTTGCCGAGACTGGACGTGCCGTTCGAACCCACACCGATGTAATTTCCGCGGATGGTATTGGATGTCGCAAACTGGTCCAGTTCGATGCCGGACGTGGTGTTGCCGGAAAGCACGTTGATGCCGCCGGGCGTACCGTCGCCGATGGCATTCATGGCGGCCGCCAGCACGATGCCCTTCTGATTGGCACGGGCTACGGATCCGGTAGAATCTGTGCCAACATAATTGCCCAATACCATCGCATGGTTGGTCGTGAGATGCATACCATACCGACAGCCCGCAATGACATTCCGGCCCATGGTCGTGCCGTCCCCGATCTGATGATCATACCCGGACAACCGAATACCGTCCGCGGCGTTTCCAATGGGTGTATTGCCGTCGGCCGCCAATCCGATGAAATTTCCGCGAATGACGAAGCCGCCATCCCAGGCCACCCCATAAATTCCATGCACATCATTGCCGGCTATGACATTACGACCCAGCGCGGTACCGTTGCCGATCCAAACGCCACTAACGGTCTGCAATCCGATGCCGGATTGGCCATTGCCAAGATCACCTGTGCCATTGATCAACGTGCCGATGTAATTGCCCAGAATATATGTGGAGTCCGATGCCAGGACAAACACGCCGTAACCCTGGTTGGAAGAAATAACGTTCCTTCCGCCGATCGTGCCATCGCCGATCGACGTCCGGCGGACCACCTGACTGTTGGAGCCGTCCAGATAAACACCGAACGGGCCATTCCCCAGGCCGGCTGTTCCGGCGGCATTGGTGCCAATATGATTGCCAAGAATCGTATTGCCCATGCACGACGCTCCACGGACAAGAATACCATAGCCGGTATTGCCGGAAATGACGTTCCGATAGGCGGCGGAGTTCCCGCCAATCTGGTTATACGATCCCTCTACCCGGATTCCATGACCGTTGGCGCTGGCGCCATTGCCCGCAAGGGTTGTTCCGACATAACAACCCGCGACGAGGTTGAAGTCCCCGATCAGTTCAATGGCGTAATTCGAAATGCTTCTGAAATTCAGCGTCCAGACTTCATTCGACGACCCGGTCACAAAAAGCGTCGAGGTGGTGATCGAGATGTCCGGAAGCTGGTCCGCGTCCACGTCGCCGAGTATGACCGTATGATCGCCGGTGAGATTCACGGACGTGGCAAGAGCAATGCTCTGGCCGTCCAGCGATGGCGAAAAAGCGATCGTGTCCGCTCCCGGATTCGTGTTGGCCAGATCAATGGCATCACGAAACGAACCGGCGCCGGTGTCGTTCGTATTGGTGACCGTGAACGTGGACGCCCCGACGGGCCGATGAGCCCAGATCATGAGTCCGAACAATACCACGATTGTTTTGAACGAGTACATCATATGGACCTCCTGTTAATGATTGAAAAAAATAACTTCGTCATCAACGACGCACCGGAAATCAGAAAAACGTTTCTTCAGTGTTGAATCATGGCGATTTGGCGTTGAGCACACCGGACAGAACCGTCACGCCGTCGTCCAACATGATCTGACAGGACAAACTCCGACTATCCATGTAGGTGATATCCACGTAGCCGGAGCCCGTTCCGGAACAAGGGTCCACCCGAATCGTGCCTTTCGGAGTCTGAACGATGGCGACCACCCAATGACCTTCCCTATCGCATCCAAACCGGCCTTCACGAATTGGAAGACGGTTGCGATCCATGAGGCGGACACTGACGTGGATTCGCCCTGCGCCGGCAAGAATGTTCGTGATCGCTGTCAACGAATAATGGTCCGCCGCGTGGCGCACGAATGAGGCCTCGGACACTTCAGCCGACCGCTGGTCCAGCCGATGAAACGTCAATTGGGACGAAAGGGAGAGTCGTCCGGGCGATAACTCGCCGCGTTCGGGTGTCTTGGAAGGGGCCGTGTCGGGCCCACGGCACGTCGTGAACGCGCCCATAATCAGGAACATCGCACCAGCCAGGTATGTTGGGTTCATGTAAATCAAGATTGACTTGCCAAAAGTTCGGCCATAACGGCCCGGCTCACAACTGGCAGAAGGGATAGAACCCGGGAGATACGTTGGGGGAAAAACGCAAGGACCTGTCACAAGTGACAGGAGGGCGGTGAGAACTAAATCAGTTTTTTACGAACGGCCTTGGAGATGGCTTCGCTCTGTGACGACGCCTGCAATTTGCGGTAGATGTTGCCCATGTGAAAACGGACGGTCGGAACGGTGATATGCAGGGTCTCCGCAATACGTTTGTAGGGTTGGCCATTTTCCAACAGCCTGAGCACATCGCGTTCGCGTTCCGTCAGCGTGGTCGTTTCTTCCTGTGTGGGAGTGGCGACGGATCGGAAATGGTCCACAACGCGTCGTGCGATGGTCGGCGTCATGGGGGCTCCGCCATCCATGGCCTCCTGAATGGCCGTCAGGAGCCGGGCGGGCGGGGTTTTCTTGAGCAGGTAGCCCGACGCGCCGGCGCACAGCGCGTCGAAGATTTTGTCGTCTTCGTCATACACCGTCTGGATCAAAACAACGCAATCCGGCAGCCTCGTCTTGATTTCTTTCGTGCCCTGAATACCCGACATGCCGCCTTTCAGGTGGATATCCATGAGCACCGCATCCGGACGGATCGTTTGGATTTCCCTCAGCAGCGTTTCACACCGATCGAACGCTCCGACACACTTGAAGCCTTCGGTGCCGTCGAGGATCACCTGGAGCCCTTGTCGTATGATCCGGTCGTCTTCGACGATGGCGAGCTTGATCACGGTAATTCTCCTTCAAAAGTTATTCGGACCCCGCCGCCGGAGCTCGATGCGATAATCAAATGTCCGCCAAGCGCCTTGGCACGGTCCGACATGTTGTCAAGCCCGTTGCCGCGGTTGACGTTGTCCGGATCGAAACCGCACCCGTCGTCGCGGTATTCCAGGCGCAACCGGCGACGGTGCCACGATGCGGACATGCGGATCGAACGGCATTGGGCGTATTTCAGGCTGTTGTTGAAAGCCTCGCGAAAGATCAGGTACAGGTGGCGGCGATATTCCGTCGGGATTCTTACGGATTGAAGATGGGACAGATTGTCCAATTCCAGACGGATGTCTCTTAGCTGGATAATATCGTCATGGCTGTCCCTCAGGCGGACGATCAGATCGTACAGGGAATCCTTTTTCGGATTGATCATCCATATGATATCCTTGACGTCTTCGTAGAGGGACTGGCTGATATCGTCGATATGTTTCAATTGCCGGGTCACCATGTTTTTGTCGTCGTTCTGCAGAAGGGCCACCTGGGCCAGCATATGCACCTGGCTGAGCCCGGCGCCGACGCTGTCATGAAAGTCGGCGGCAATTTTTGTCCGCCAGCGTTCGATCGCAAGAACGCGTTGTACCCGATGATAGACAACCAGCGCGACCAGTCCGCCGGCGCCCAGCACGACCAACGCGACGAACCACCATGTTTTCCAGTAGGGAGGCGAAATCGTGAAGGCAAATCGCAGCGGTTCGCTCCACGATCCCCAGTCGTTGCGCGCCATGAGCTCGAAGACGAAGTCACCGTCGCCGAGACTCGAGTACTGGACGAATGTCCGCCGGGTTTCAACCCAGTCTTTGTCCACGCCCGACATACGGTATCGGTACGTCACTTTTTCCGGCGCCGCCAAATCCACCCCGACGTAGTCGAACTTGAGATAGTTCTCATTGTAGTCGAAACGGTGGCGCTCCGACAGCGTGCGGAAATTGATTTCGTTTTCGAAGACACGCAATTTGGAAATGGTCACCTTCGGGGCGATCGACCGCGGGCGGTCCCGTCGCGGATCGATGCAGGTCAAACCGCGCATGGAGCCAAACCACAAACGCCCCTGTCGGTCTTTGTAGGCGGCCCCCTGGCTGCACTCATCGTGGGCGAGTCCGTCGGCGCGGTGAAGCACACGGATGTGCACGTCATCGGACTCCATCGTAACCACATTGACGCCTTTGTTGGTCGCCACATACAACCGTCCCGGCGAATCCTCGAGCATCGCATAGACCGTGTTGTCGCTCAGGCCGTCGTCCGAATCGTAGATGTCCATTTTTCCGTCGCGCCACCGGATCAGGCCACCGCTGTTGGTGCCGATATACAATGTTCCGTCGGCCGATTCCAGGACACTCCACACATGGTTGTCCGGAAGCCCGTCCTGCGTGTCCAGCGTGTCGGTTCCGGTTTTGCTCAGCCATCGAACGCCACGACGTGTGGCCAGCACGAGACGACCCTGGCGGTCCTCGATCAGGCCGTAGACCATCACACGGTCGGTTGCGCCTTCCAGCGGTTGTACCATTCCATCGCGATACGTGTAGGCGCCGGCCCTCGTGCCAAAATGAACCGAACCGTCACGCGCCTCAAGCACACAGTAGACCCGTTCGTCGGCCAGACGGGCCCGGACTTTGGTCACGCCGGATCGCCCGCCGGCCAGCAGCCCCTGCTCGTTGGTTCCGGCCACCAGGCCGCCATTCGTCAGGGCACGAATAGCCCACACACCCGGATCGGTGATTCCCCGAAGTTTTTCCGACAGGCGCGGAGACGCCGGATCAAAGAAGAAAGCCCCGCCGCCCATGGTGCCAATCCACAATCCGCCGTCCACCGCCCCGTCAATCGAAACGACCAGGTCATGCGGCAGACCGGATTGACGGGTGTAGTTAACGACCCGATCCCCATCGTAAATGCCGACCCCATCCCACGTTCCAATAAATATCGTGCCCTCTCCGGATTCGGCGATGGCCCATACGGAATGGCCGGACAAACCGTTGACCGAGGTCAGGCTGTCCCACGTCGCATAATGGCGCAGCAACACGCCCCCATCCTTGATGCCAAAAAGAATCCTGCCATCCGATGCTTCAAAAATGGCGTTGACCTGGCGATTCCGGAAGAGCGACGGGGCCAGCCAGGAGGCCTGTCCTTCGGCGGACAGGGCCAGCACACCACGTCCGTCGACCGAGACGTACATCGTACCGTCCGACGCTTTCAGAACGGCGCGTATGCCGGTGACGCGATCCAAAGAACGAACCCGATCCAGCCGCCCGTCCTGAAATATCCACAGCCCGCTGTCATACGCCGCAACATACAATTCACCCGTGCCTGCCTTGACGATATGCGAAATGCGCAAACCCTCCAGCAGGGGGCGTTGAACGGAGAACCCTGATGAATCCGCCGTAATGACCGACAGGCCTTTCAAGGTGCCGGCCAGTATGCGGCCATGACCGTCATACGCCACCGAACGCACTTCATCATGCGCCAGCCCGTTTTCACGAGAAAGGTATTCGAATCGGCCGTGATCGAATATGGAAATCCCGCCGCCATTCGTAGCCAGAAAAACCCGCCCCAGACTGTCCTCGGCGATCGCGTAAACACCCGGCGATTTCAATCCCTTCTTCAAAACGACATTTTCATAACCAACCCCATTCCACCGGCTCGCACCGCCCAACGTTCCGATCCACAGGCCGCCTTCGCGATCCTTGTGCAGGGATAACACCTGCGACTGCACCAAACCGTCTTCCACCGTCAGGTGACGGTGAATTCGAATCTGGGTGTGGACCCGACCGGCGAAGACACAGAACAACGCGGCGATCCAAAGAATGGTCATCCCGAGACCGTTCAACATATGGCCATAATGGAATGTGAATGACGACTGACGCAAAGTAACTCCGCCAGACCAAACCGTCAAGCCGAATCACCACATCGTGTGGGCGGACCGGATTTTGGGTACAACGCCAAGGGGGGCGCCGTGGCGGGATCTCCAAACGCCGGCGAATATGCCATCTTGATTTTAGCCGGTGGTTTTCTTAGACTGATGGCAACCAAGGAGGAACATCGGTATGATCAAATACTTCATTGCCAGTTGTGTTGCGCTGCTCTTCGGAACCATGCGCCTAATCGCCCAGGACCCGGCGTATGACACAGCCATGCTGAAGACAGCCAAACGTATATCGCAGGAAGAATGGAAGGCCATGCTGGACAAATCCCAGGGTACGGTTTCCGGATACGCGGCCGCCGCGGCTTCGGAGACTTCCGATATGGCACAAAAAGGCGTTCGCGTACTCAAGAACAATGAAACTGTTCAGTTACAGACCGAAGTGACGGCGGTCTTTGAAGGCGTTGTTTCAGGGGGACAATCGGAAGGCGGTCCGACGGCGCGTTCGCGATACACGTTCAAGCTGGGGCCCGGCCAATTCACCATTCAGGACGGGGTCATCAAGCGCGTCCCGTAGCCATACCATCTTATGAAAACGAAAAAGCGCTGACCACTCGTCGGCGCTTTTTTTTATTGCTTTGGTACCCAGAAAAAACCGCCCGTCCCGCTCGAACGAATAACCGCATAGTTGTTTCGGATATGGTCCATCAACACGGGCGGAAGCCCGGAGCCCTCGGCATCGTTGGTCTGGATCATGGCAAAACGCCTCTTTTCCAGCCAGGACCCGATGATCTCGTAGGACATGTTACCCGTATCGAGCTTCTGGCCGCACGTAAAGACATCGAATGTAAAGGCCTTGCCCGACCAGTAAATCAGGGCCAGGTTTTCACACAGGACAGGTTCGCCGTGCCCGGCAACAAACGCCACGTCGCTTCGCGACTGTGCTTCCAACTCGGCGATCCGCCGGACGTACTCCTTGCTCTCATAAAACCTGAACGGTGCGACGAGAATCACCGGTAGCATCATGACACCAATTCCCAGTGCCTTCAGTCGGTTATTCCACCCAACGTCCGCGCCCCCCAACTGGTCGCCGCCCGCCAGACAGATGGTGGCCACGATGCTGAAGATGATCGCCTCATACAAAGCGTTATTGTATACACCCGCGCCACCCAGAAACAACAGACTCACCGGCCAGGCGACAAGAAGGATATACGTGATGAGCAGTTCATGCGGACTTTTCTTCGGTTTGACCAGAAAGAAAAGCAAGCCGCTGACATAAACCGCCGCCGGCAGCAACCAAACGCCCGCGCGGGCGATCGCACCGGGTCTGTAAACACGCGGCGCCAGCAGTATGGATTCAAATGCCACGGCGCCGAACGCCATCCATATTCCGATCAAGGCCGCGAAAACCCATCCCAATAGACAGGCGATCCAGAACCGGAAATTCTGCCGGTCGTGGCGGTACATCCAGATGGAGATGCCCAATGGAATGGCCACGAGCGAGTGCTTCACCAATCCCCCCGCGACCATCACAAGCGCCGCCAGCGCCATCGTTGGCCTTTTTCTTCCGGCATTCATGAATAGCGTCAAAGCCGTCATCAACATCGCGTGGGCCATCCATTGGGGATCGTTCATCGCGACGTAATCCTCGTGATGAAAGCCCATGTAACCGACGAGGATGAACGCCGTCATCAGGGCAAGGAAACGAGCATGGGTGAGCCTCCACACAAGCACGCCGGTCAGCAGAGCCGTCATCAGCAATCCGGCCAGGGCGAGCAGACGCCCCGCCAGAATATGATCGCCGGTCCACGCCCCCAACGTCCCGGTGATGTAGAAAGACAAGGGAGGATAATTGTTCAATACAAAATCGTTCATCGGGCGGTATAATGGTTCGCCGGACGCGGCCGCCCTGGAAAAACAGGCCATCCACCCTTCGTTGTATTCAAAAAAAATCTGATGACCAAGACGGCACAACGGTTTGAAAAGGGCCAAAATCGCCGCGCCAAACGCCAGAACAAGAAAAGCGAGATGAACCCACTGGAATTCGGATGATCGGTCGTTGTTCTGGTGAATGGTCATGATGCGATGTGGAAAGTCAAAGGCCTGAAGGGAATGGAACGTTTTGGCGCCTTGGTTGTCTACGACACGGCGTTTTCTTCGAAAAAACGGTTTCTGAGATCCAGCACACGCATCGCAATGGCCGTTCGCGCTTCGAGCAGTACTTCATCGAGATACAAGTCGCCATCGGAGAGCACGCCGAGCGCTTTGATCTGGATCAATGCGTCGGCGACCCGATTGATGGATGACAGGGCCCGTTTGCAGGAAGCGACATTGCCGCCAAGTGTGTATCGGTGATAGCCCATGACGTGACCGCCGATCACCTTGCCGTAGGCATACGAACTGTTATTGGCCATGCTCTCGGCCAGACGCGACGCCACCGGCTCCAGCACCAGATCTTTGCGTCGCCGCTGCAACTCTCGGTGGAATTCCACCGTCATGGCGAAAGCCTCCTCGCCGCGAATCGAGTGCTCCTTGGCATCAAGAAAACTCTGAAAACCCGACGGCCGGATATTGAGGCGTTGGGACTCGGACACGAGGTACTCTTCGAAATAAACCCGTTTGTAGTCCTGGGGGAACATCTCCCGGAATGCCTCCCGCACCAGGTGCATCCCCATGGCCTCTTCGACCATCAGATCGCGGTCGGGATGGTTCCAGAATTTTTCATAGTAGGCGATGACCCGGCGGCCGTCCCGGTCGATGGCCTGAAGAAAATTTTCCCAGCGTGTCTCGTCCCACACGTCGGACGGAAGTCGCGGAACATTGGGTGAGGACGCGTTCTGAAGCCATTCCTGGTGCAGGCGTTTCCACTCTTCGTCATCCGAATACTCCTGCTCCCACGCGTTGTCATCGTCTCTGGAAAAACGGTCCATCAGGCGTTCCTTCGGTTTTTGATGAACTCGCGGCCCAGCCACAGACCCGCCAGGGTTTTCATGTCGTCGATGTCTCCGGCCAGCGCCATGCGAATCGCCTCATCCAGTGAAACGCGCAGGGGTTCCAGAAACTCATCATGATCGGGATACCCCGCCGTCTCTGTGAGGTCCTCCACCACGTAAAGCCACATTTTTTCATTGCTGTATCCGATGCAGGGATAAAATTCCGTGACGAAGGAGAGGCGTCCGGCCGTGTATCCGATTTCTTCGCCCAGTTCGCGTTGCACCGCCGTTTCAAGCGTTTCACCGCCGTCCAGCTTTCCGGCGGGCAGTTCGATGAAAACTTTGCCGACCGGATACCGGAATTGCCGGATCAGCATGGTGTCGCCGTTGGGAAACAGCGGAAGCATGATCACGGCGCCGGGATGACGGATGTACTCACGGATGGCGGTTTTGCCATTTGGGAGGAGGACCTCGTCGCGCCAGGCTTTGAGCAGAAGGCCGTCCACCATCGGTTCGGAAGAGATCGCGGTTTCGCGCAGTTTATCGAACGTTTCCATGCCGTCTCACAAGGTACGGCCGATGGCCGCGGCGATTTTCCGGACATCCTCCACCAACTGTACAAAGTCGGCGGGTTCAAGCGCCTGCATGCCGTCCGACAGCGCTTTTTCCGGGCACGTATGGACTTCCACCATGATGCCATCGGCTCCGGCGGCAATGGCGGCTTTGGAGACCGGCGCCACCAGCGATCGTTTGCCCGTCGCATGGCTCGGATCGGCCAGCACCGGCAGGTGGGACAGTTGCTTCAACAACGGCACCGCCGAAATATCCATCGTATTGCGTGTGTAGGTCTCGAAGGTCCGGATGCCGCGCTCGCACAACAGTACGTTGTAATTGCCGTTGGCCATGATGTATTCGGCGGCCATCAGGTATTCCTCAAGATTGGACATCATGCCTCGCTTGAGCATCACCGGTTTGCTGGTATGGCCGACTTCCTGCAATAACGCAAAATTTTGCGAATTGCGGGCGCCGATCTGCAGGATGTCCGCGTAGCGCGACACCAGATCCACCTGGTTGGGATGGACCACTTCGGTGATGATCTTCAGGCCGGTCTTCTCCCTTGCCAGGGCCAATAATTCCAAACCGCGTTCGCCCAGGCCCTGAAAGCTGTATGGCGACGTGCGTGGTTTGAAAGCGCCGCCGCGAAGGATACTGGCGCCGGCCGCTTTGACGGCATGGGCAATGTCCAGAATCTGGGATTCGCTCTCGACGCCGCAAGGTCCGGCTATGATGGCGATTTTATGGCCGCCGATGGTCATGTCGCCGACTTGCACGGTCGAATCCGTCGATTTCCATTCGCGCGACACCAACCGGTACGGCCGCGACGTCGGCACGACCTTCTCGACATGTTTCATCGTTTGTATTTTTTCGACCACGACCGAACTGTCATCCCCCATGATGCCGATCAACGTGCGCTCATCGCCTTTGGACACGTGAGGAATGCAGCCGGCGTCCTCGACCGTACTCAGGACGTCGTCAATTTCCCTGATGGATGCCTCCTTGCTCATGATCACAATCGTCATAACACGTCCCGTTTTCGGTGGATCAACATAAGAAGAATAACCATGCTTGTCAAGGCGAGGGCCGCGCGGTCAAAGCCTCCGCACGGCGGCAAAGGCATCGAATCCCGACAAAAGAAAATCCGCCGGTTCCCGGATCGCGGTCGCGGACGACACGCCGATCATGGCGGCCTCCATGCCCGTGTCAAGACTTCCGATTCGCCGGTCCAGGCCCAGCGCTTTCGCGCCGCCAAACGTCGCCATCTTCAAAATCGTCGACGACGACAACGACGGGTGCTTCGATTTAAGGTCGGTCATTTCGTTCCACAAATTCAGATCATCGTTGCTCGCAAGACTGTCCGTCCCAACACACATATTGATACCCGCCGCCAGCATGGCCTCCACAGGCGCCACGCCGCCAACGTCTATCCTAGCATTGCTGCGGGGACATGTACACACGGAAACCCGCCGGTCACCCAGTATCCGGATGTCGTCGTCATTCACATGAACCGCATGCACGACCAGCGTGTCTTCCGACAGAAAACCCAGATCATCCAGATAACGCACCGGCGTCGTCCCCGGAGGCGTCCAACCGGTATCCCACCGATCCAGTCTGGTCAGCAAATCTCTGAATCCCCCGGCGCCGTGCCGGATGAAAGCCACCTCATCCTCGGATTCGGCCAGATGCACCGTCGTTCGCAAGGCATGTTCCCGGCAATAGACGGCGATCAATCGGAAGAGTTCAGGTGACACCGAATACGGCGCATGCGGTCCGAGGCTTTGGCTCATTCGCGAACCCACGACGTTTTCGACGCGATCGGCAAATGCCCTGAATCGCGATGCCGCCATGACGGACGGAAATCCGGTGACCTCATGGAACTGCACGCCGAACAGTCCGGAATTTAGGAGTATTTCCCACGACACGGCCGAATGATTGGCGATATCGCCCACACCGATGGTGCCGGTTTCCAGCAATGCGTTGACCGCGTCGCGGCACGCGGCCACGATCTGGTCGGGTGTGAATTCAAACCGCCGCGTGATGGCGCCGTAGGCCCATTCCGGAAATTTCTGATTCCCGGACAGAACCCCTCGCATCATCGACAGTTCGAGATGGGTGTGCGCATTAACGAGACCCGGCAGGATGACCGTGTTTTCGAAATGGGTGATGGGAACGCCGGGAAATTTCAAACGGACCGACTCCATGGCGCCGACAAAGGCAATACGTCCATGTTCATCCACAACGACCGCCCCCCGGGCGATGGGGTCGCTCGTGATCGGCAGAACCCAATCGGCAGAAAAAATCTTCATGAAGTCACCGGTCACGACGTGCGGTCAGGCGCGTGAATGCCGGACGTTCGGTCAGCGTCTTCAACTGTTCATGTGGTAATTGGGAGCTTCTTTGGTAATGAAGATATCGTGGGGATGACTTTCTTTGAGCCCGGCGCCGGTCATGCGGATCAGTTTCGCTTTGCTTTTCATGTCCGGCACCGTGGACGCTCCGGCATACCCCATGGCCGCCCGCAGTCCGCCGACCATTTGATACACGACGTCGCTCAGGCGTCCCTTGTAGGCGACGCGCCCTTCGATGCCTTCGGGCACGAGTTTGTCGGTGTCCATTTCATCTTCCTGGAAATAACGGTCCTTGCTCCCCTGTTTCATCGCGCTGAGAGAGCCCATGCCGCGGTACACTTTGTATTTCCGTCCCTCGTACAATACCGATTCGCCCGGGCTTTCGTCGGTTCCGGCAAAAAGGCCGCCGATCATGACCGTGTCGGCGCCGGCCACAACAGCCTTCGCAATATCGCCGGTCTGTTTGATGCCGCCGTCGGCAATAACGGGCACCGACGAAGCCGCCGCCGCGCGCGCGCACTCCAGAATGGCGGTGATTTGGGGAACGCCCACGCCGGCCACGACGCGTGTCGTACAAATACTCCCCGGTCCGATACCCACTTTGATCGCATCCGCGCCGGCCTCAATCAACGCTTGGGCCCCTTCTTCGGTCGCGACATTGCCGGCGATCACATCGATCTGCGGAAATTCCTTCTTGACCTGCTTCAGCGTTTCCAAGACGCCGCGCGAATGGCCGTGCGCCGTGTCCACGGCGAGCACGTCCGCGCCCGCCTCGATCAACGCGGCCGCCCGATCCAACGCATCCCTGGTCACACCCAATCCGGCGCCTACGCGCAATCGCCCGTGATCGTCCTTGCAGGCGTTGGGATACATTTTCTTCTTCTGGATATCTTTGACGGTGATCAGACCCTTCAGCATGTAATGGTCGTCCACGACCAGCAGTTTCTCGATGCGATGTTCGTGCAAAATACGCTCGGCTTCTTCGAGCGTCGTCCCCACTTTGGCCGTCACAAGATTTTGTTTGGTCATGACCGTGTCGACACGGGATTCGTAATTGGTGGCGAACCGCAGATCCCGGTTGGTAAGGATGCCGGCCAGTTTTCCGTCGGCGTGCGTGATCGGAATACCGCTGATTTTGTAACGCTTCATGAGTTCCAGCACGTCCGACAGTTTGTGATCCGGCGTCAACGTGATCGGTTTCATGATCATGCCGGACTCGGACCGTTTGACCCGGTCCACTTCATCGGCCTGGTAGCCGATGCTGCAATTTTTGTGGATGATGCCGATACCGCCTTCGCGGGCCATGGCAATGGCCAGTTCGGATTCCGTGACGGTATCCATCGCGGCGCTCACCAGAGGGATATTCAATGAAATATGTCGCGTAAGCCGGGTGGCCGTGCGGACCTGGGCCGGCAGGATTTCGGAATAGGATGGCACAATGAGCACGTCGTCAAAGGTCAATCCTTCCATGCTTACTTTGGAATGCCGGTCGCTGTTCATGTGCCTTTTCCTTTGTTTGAATGGCCCGTTTCGCCGCGGGTGTGCGAATGTAGTCGATGAGGTTGGAAAAGGCAAGGCAATCGTATGTTGGCGAAATCCGCCGGTTCCGGCGCGCCAACCACCGCCGCTCTCCGGATATCCGCCGAAAGTGAAGTTTTGATTTGTCACACCCGCGAATGCCGCATGCCTATTACTCAAGGCTCCGCCTCCATTGTCACACCCTCGAAAGCGGGTGTCTGGTTTTGCAGGGCTCGCCTTCGTTTTGGACAATGAGGAAAATGGTTAGCGGTTGCACTTTCTCTTGTTGCGCCAAGAGAAAGTGCCAAAGAGAAGGCGCTTAATACACGCGCCGAAACATCTATTTCTAAGTTTGTTCTTCGTCGCATAAGTGAATGATCCGCCTGTGTGCATATCTCCATGTCGCGAATCAGTAAAGACCGGGTTTCGGCGCGAAAGCATCCATCACCGATCCCCAGATAGTCACTGAAAGCGGAGTTTCGATTTGTCACACCTGCGGTACATGCTTCTTACTCAATGCCCCGCCTCCATTGTCACACCGCGACCTGTCCCGAGCTTGTCGAGGGAAAGCGGGTGTCTGGTCTTGCAGTGTACGCCTTTGTTTTGGAGCATTGGAAAATGGTCCGCACACAAAGAAAAGGCGCTAATACATGCGCTATGCCTAACCCGCTTTGCGAGTCGCATCGACAATCCCGTCCTCTGTCTTGTTCTCCACTTTGCGGACCCCTCCCTTGCCCTCCCCTTGAAGGGGAGGGCAAGGGTGGGGTTCACCGGGTTTCGCCGCGGAAGAGTTCGCGCCCTGACATGGGCGGAAATCGTGGTACAGGCGTCGTATCGCGGGGAATCCAGAAATCAACGAACTGATTTCCGCCACCAGATAAGCGAACTCTCATTCCGGCGTTTTTTGCACAGCCCTTGATCTTTCTTTTCGAAAAGAACATTCATCGGCATAAACTCACGTCAGCGAACAATCGCTTTCAATGGCGCTTTCTTTTGTTGCGCCAAAAGAAAGCGCACAAAGCATGTCAGCCTGTAGCTGGAAAAGGCGCTACTACGCGCGCCGAAACATCTATGCCTAACCGGTTTCGCGAGAGGCATCGACGATCCCCTCCTCTGTCTTGTTCTCCACTTCGCGGACCCCTCCCTTGCCCTCCCCTTGAAGGGGAGGGTCAGGGTGGGGTTCACCGGGTTTCGCCGAAAGCGGAGTCCGTCCAAGCGCACGGTGGAGGATTTTTCCAGGCCATCGAGTCGAACGCACAAGCTTAAGAAGGAAGAAGGCCGCCCATTGGACGGCCTTCTCTGATCGATGCTGCTTGAATTGCTCTGATTCTGATCAGCTTACCCACATTGCAAACGATAAACTTCACTCATGCAGGGTCAGCAGGGGCAGTGTCGTGGGTCCCGGATGCATATCGTATGAAGCCAGTTCGTTCAGTGTCTTGATGCTCCCAGTGCCTCCTACATTGTTGCCATCCTTGTGGCAGGAATAGCACGCCCAATCCAGCGTAATCCCGGTGGACTTGCCGTTTGACAGCCGAATCGAACCCGAACCAGTCATCGAGCCAATGGTGAACATGGAGTCTTTCGGCGGAGGAACCCATCTAATGCGTCTGGATCATGGAGGGACTGGGCCGCCACGAGCATCTTCCCGGCCCTGGAAAAAACGCCGTGGGGTTGCCGTCTTTTCGCGCATGCGCCAAAAACACAAAAAGCCGGGACCGCCAATCGGGCCCGGCTTTCTGGTTATGGTAGAGGAGGAGTCAGCCTAAAATGGCAGATCGTCTTTCGTGGGCTCCACCGTCGTTTCTTCCATCACGGACACCGGGGCCAGTTCTTCCTGAACCGCTTCTTTGGCGGATTCCTGACGTGAACCCAACATCTGTACGGTATCGGCGACGATCTCGGTGATGTACCGCTGAACACCGGCCTTGTCGGAATAGCCGCGTGTCTTGATCTGGCCTTCGACACATACGAGCGAACCCTTCTTCAGGTATTGCCCGCATATTTCAGCCAGCTTTCGCCAGGCCACAATCCGGTGCCAGTCCGTCTGTTCCACGCGTTTGCCTTCCTTGTCCTTGTAGGACTGGTTGGTCGCCAGCGAAAACAGGCTGATGGGCACGCCATTCGGCGTGTATTTCAATTCGGGATCTTTGCCCAAACGGCCGATGATCACGGCTTTGTTAAGTGTACCTCTCATGGTCATACTCCTTTAAATTATGGTTAAGATGTTTTTCCGATTGTTTTCGTCAATCGTTACGCTATTAATCTAAGGCGGCCGGAAGCGGGTTTTTTCTCAAAATTTGAGAATAAATGACCTTCCGATCCCGCCGGGTTTGGCAGGTCCCCGAAAAAAACGCCATTGTGCCTGACCCGGATGTTTCGCATTATTCTTTGATCCAATCATGAAAGAAATTCTCATGAATGCCGATGCCTGTGTCTTTGTCATCTTTGGCGCCTCCGGCGACCTGACCAAACGGAAACTGATTCCCGCCCTCTATGCCTCCTTTCAAAAAGACCTTCTCCCCAGGGACTGCGCCATCCTGGGCGTGAGCCGCACGGATATGAGCGACGAAGCCTTTCGCGCGACCATGGCCGACGCTCTGGCCAGATTCTCGGAGAAAAACACCGACCTGAGCCGCATCAAGGCCTTTACGCAAAACATGTTCTACGAACCCATCGACACGGGCGATCCGGCCGACTACGACCGCTTGGCGACGCGTCTGCCGGCCATCGCCGCCAGGATGAACATCCCTCGGCAATATATATTCTACATGGCCACGCCTCCGGCCATGTATGACGTGATTGCCAACAACCTGGTCTCCCGCCGGCTCCACGAACAAACCGAGGGATGGCGCCGCATCGTGGTCGAGAAACCATTTGGGTACGATCTGGCCTCCGCCGAAAAACTCAATGGCACGCTGCTCACGGCCTGGCAGGAAGAACAGGTCTACCGCATCGACCACTATCTCGGCAAGGAAACCGTTCAAAACGTACTGGCCTTCCGCTTCTCCAACGAGATTTTCGAACCCTTGTGGAACAGCCGCTACGTGCATCATGTCGAAGTCATTTCGGCCGAGAGCATCGGCGTTGAAAACCGCGGCAAGTATTACGACGGCGCCGGCCTGATGCGGGACATGATCCAAAACCACCTGATGCAGGTCGTGGCCATGATAGCGATGGAACCGCCGGCCCGGTTTAACGCGCGGTTTGTCCGCAACGAGACGATCAAAGTCTTCGAATCCCTCAAACCCATCCGCGGCCGGGACGTCGAGCGCTGTGTCATGCGCGGTCAATACCTGGAATCCGTCATTCAGGGAGAGAAGGTGCCGGGCTACCGACAGGAAAAAGACGTCCCGGCGGACTCCCGCACGGAGACGTTTGTGGCGATGAAATTTCAGATCGAAAACTGGCGTTGGAGCGGTGTGCCATTCTACATCCGGGCCGGCAAGCGCCTGCCGACGCGTGTCACGGAAGCCGTTATTCATTTCCGCCCCAATACGCACAAACTTTTCGGCGCCTCCAAATCCGTGGCCGACACCAATCAACTCGTCATTCGTATCCAGCCGGACGAGGGCGTGCTCCTGAAAGTCGGCATGAAACTGCCCGGAGCGGGATTCAATGTACGTACCGTCAACATGGATTTTCACTACGCCGACCTCTCGGACGTCGTGGTTCCGGCGGCCTACGAGCGCCTTCTCCTTGATTGTGTGATGGGCGACGCGACGTTATTCACGCGTAATGACGCGGTGGAGGCTTGCTGGCGGTTCATCGATCCCATCCTGACGGAATGGCGGGACCATACGGACGCTAAACTCCTGGGATATCCGGCGGGAACCTGGGGGCCCAAAGAAGTCGATCACCATTCGGGTCTGTTCACGGTTTTTGAGAATGATCACGTCGAATGGCGATATCCCTGCAAAAACCTCACGGACGACGGCTCCTACTGCGAGTTGTAAAGCCGGGATCAGGCGGCCGCCATGTCGGCGACCGGTCTCTCCGAGTACTGGGAACGAATCTCCACAACCCGGGGCAGGATCGTTTTGAAATGATCCACCAATACCGGATCAAAGTGATGCCCGCTCTGCCGGTCGAGTTCGTCAACCGCCTCCGGGACGCTCCATGCTTTCTTATATGAACGTTCCGAGGTGAGCGCGTCGAATACGTCGGCAATGGCGCAAATCCTCGCCACCAGCGGGATGCGGTCGCCTTTGAGACCTTTGGGATAACCCGTGCCATCGAATTTTTCGTGATGCCCCAGCGCGATATCCGCCGCCATCTGCATGATTCGCGACGTGCTGTTCTGCATGATCTCATGGCCCGTCAGCGTGTGTAACTTCATGAGGGCATATTCATATTGATCCAGGCGTTCCGATTTGTACAGGATGTGATCGGGTGAGCCGACTTTACCGATATCGTGCAGTGAGGCCGCCACGAAGATCGTCTCCTGCTCGTCCTCCGACAAACCAGCCTGGCGGGCCAGTTCGCGGCTGTACAAAGCCACGCGCATGACGTGAAGACCCGTTTCGGGACTTCGGTATTCGGCGGTCCGGGAAAGCCGAAAAATGGCTTCTCTCTCCCGGTCGAGAATGTCTTTCGTGGCCCGGCGAATTTCCGATTCCAGCCAGCCGGCATGATCCAGCAGCATCTTCTGGCTGCGGCGGATCGTGAGCATGTTGCGAACGCGCGCGACGAGTTCGGTCTTGTCGATGGGTTTGTTCAGAAAATCACTGGCGCCCGCTTCGAGCGCCCGGTAGCGAACGTCCTTTTCAGATGTGGCCGTGATCATGACCACCGGCGTTTCTTTTTTTCCGGGAAGTTGGCGAAAAGCGGTGATGAAATCGACCCCGTTCAGGACGGGCATCATGTAGTCCACTAAAACAAGATCCGGATCCTCCGCTTGGCACCATTGCAGGGCACGAACGGGATCAAGGAACGAAACGGGCGTTTCCTGCATGGACCGTTGAACGACATTTTGCAGGACCTTCACATTGATCGCGTTGTCGTCGATGATGAGAATATTCATGGCCGTTCCTTTCGGCAAGACCGCCAAATCAGGCGGCTTTTCCTGTGCTTCGATTCGTTTGGGCCAATTCACCCAGCCGGTGGCGGGTTTCTTCATACACCAGCCCGAGACGGTGAATCATCACATTGATCTCTTTGGGCCTTTGGTGCCCCGTGATCCGTTCGAGGTCTTCACAAACGTCCGCCATCGCAAAGGCGCCCATGTTGGCGCACGCGCCTTTGAGTTCGTGAACGTTGGCCCGGAAGCCTGACAGTTCGCCCATGTTGGCGTGTTTTTTGATCTCATTGATCAGCGTTGGCGCCTGCTCGGTGAACATGGCCACCAACTCGCCGAGCGATTCGTCAATAAGGCCGAGATCCTGCAGATGCCCGACATTGACGACCCGATCTTCGGCCGGCGTCGAGGATGTGGTTTGCATTTTCTTTCCTTCCCATTGGGTGAGTTTGGTTTGAATGGTTTTGAGTTGTATCGGCTTCGTAATAAAATCGTCCATGCCGGCTTCCAGGCAGGCCTGCCGGTGTTGTTCCGTGGCGTTGGCCGTCATGGCTATGATGCGCGGCCCGGTACCCGCGGCGGCCATGGAACGGATCTGGCGCGTGGCGCTCACCCCGTCGAGGCGTGGCATTTGCATATCCATGAAGATAAAATCGTAAGCCTTTTTCCGGACGGCCAAAACCGCCTCTTGGCCGTCACCGACCACATCGACTTTGTATCCGATCTTTTCGAACAGTTTGGTGGCCAGTTTTTGATTGATGGGATTGTCCTCGGCCAGCAGAATCTCCAGGGACGGCCTTGAATCGGTTTCTCGTGTGGTATGCCCATGAGTGTCCGTGACGGCTGCCGGCGGCATCAACAGGGTCCTGATTTTTTCGCGCAAATGGGCCCACCTGGCCGGTTTCATAATGGTGGCCGAAAACACGCCTTCATCCCGCGCAAGTCCGGGCTCGGCGATCGAACTCAACAAGATCAACGGCAACTCGTTTTTGGTTTTGATCAGCCGGATTTCCCTGCCCAGGGTAAACCCATCCATATCCGGCATCTGCATGTCCAGGATGCCCAGATCAAAGGCCTCCCCGCTCTGAATCCATGCCAGCGCTTCGGCGGGTGTGCCGGTCGAACGAATGGCCAGGCCCATTCGGCCACACTGCGTGGCCAATATTTTTCGATTGGTGGCATTGTCATCGACAATCAAAACCCTCCGCCGTCCAAGCTCCCCGGACAGGGTTGGAAGAACCATCATGCCGGCCGCAGGGAATCGAATGCTGAAACTGAATGTGGACCCCTCACCCGGACGGCTCTCCACGGATATGTGTCCGCCCATCAGACGAACCAACTGATCGGAAATCGCCAGTCCCAAACCCGTGCCGCCGTATTTGCGGGTCGTCGATGAGTCAACCTGTGAAAATGGTTTGAAAAGCCGGTCCATCTTGTCGGCCGGAATGCCAATACCCGTGTCCCTCACTTCAAACAGCAATTCATGCTCGCTCTCCCCGGCGGTCGATGAAATCGTACGACCCGGCCACACCGCAATCGTCACTTCACCGGATTCTGTAAATTTCAACGCATTGCCGACGAGGTTCATGAGAACCTGGCGCAGCCGGGTTTCGTCACCAATGACCCTGTCGGGCAGGGAGGCATCCACGTGACATAGCAGTTCAATGCCCTTTTCGGCCGCTTTCAATGAGAAAATTTCCAGCGTGGATTCGAGGACGGCCGTGAGGTCGAACGGACGCTTTTCCAATTCGATACCGCCGGATTCGATTTTTGAAAAATCCAGAATATCATTGATGACGGCCAGCAGGGCATCGTTGCTGACGCGAATGGTCTCGGCATAGTCGCGTTGCTCCGGCGTCAGATCCGTATCCAGCAAAAGGTCGGTCATCCCGACGACGCCGTTCATCGGCGTTCGGATTTCGTGGCTCATCGTGGCGAGGAATTCCGCTTTGGCAACCGACGCTTCTTCCGCCGCTTCGCGGGCCGCTATGAGCGCCTGTTCCGCCGCCTTTCGCTTGGTGATATCTTCCTTGACGGCAATATAACTCGTGAGCGTCCCGTCGGACTCCCTCAACGGAGAAATCGTCGCGGACTCCCAGTACATCTCACCATTCTTCTTACGGTTGCAAAATTCACCCCTCCACGTTCCGCCGGCGGTTATCGTACTCCAAAGCTCCTCGTAGACATGCGCGGGCGTCCGGCCCGACTGAAGCACGGACGGGTTCTTGCCCACCACCTCTTCCGGTGTATACCCGGTCAATTCGCAAAACCATGGATTGACGTAGGAGATGAGTCCTCCGGTATCCGTGATGACGACGGACACGGGAGACTGTTCGACCGCCCGGGAGAGCTGATTAATCTTGATTTCGGCCGATTTTTGATCGGTGATATCCGTGGCATTGACGACGACATAGGGATCGGCTCCGGCAACACACATGCCTTTGACCAACAGGTTGCGCCACGTTTCGTTCGAATGACGCACTCGTATTTCAACAATGTGCGTGCTGCCAGGTTCGGCAATGGCCGCCATAAGGGTCGCACGGGCCATGGCCTGATCGTCCGGATGAATCAGTTCAAAGGCGCTTCGCCCGGTCATTTCTTTCGGCGTCAATGCCAGCGTGCGATCCATCGACGGGCTGTTGTAGGAGATCGTGGCGTCCATATTCAGCACGACGACGATATCCAGCGAGTTGTCAATCAGGCTGTGGTAGTACTTTTCCCTCGCCGCCAAAGCGGACTCGGCGTTCTTTCGTTCGGTCGTATCGTGCAGGATGCCGTCGATGCGCACAGCCTTCCCGTCGCCGTCCTGCATCAGTTGCATGAAGGCGGTCACCCATCGGATCTCACCGTCCGGCTTCGTGACACGGAATTCCATATGGCTGATGCCCGATTCAAAAAGAGCCGTTTCTCCGGACCTTACGATGCCCGCATCGTCCGGATGAACGAATTCGCGCAAGTGGAATGGCTTTTCGGCCAATGCCTCGATCGGACGGCCAAGAAGTCCGGCCGCGGAAGGACTGAGATACAACAGCCTGTCGTCCCCGGGTGACACCGACCAGATCACATCTTTGATCGTATTGAGGATGCTGTGGAATTTATTCTCACTTTCGCGCAATTTCTCCTCCATGAGCACACGAACCGTAATGTCGCGGGCGGCACACTGCAGATGCGTGATCCGGCCGTCGTTCAGAAACAACTGGGCGTTTTGACCGATCCAGATTTCATCCCCATCGGCGCCGAGGATGGGGAATTCCAGATACGTTTTCGCGATGCGGCGGCGGAACTGGTCGGTGTAGAATTCCGCCACGGCATTTCTATAGGATGGCGCCACATGATCCAGGTAGCTCGTACCGATCAGTTTTTCTCTGGTTAAGCCGGTCATTTGAAGTGCCACGGCGTTGACGTAGGTGAAACGACCCCGGTCGTCAGTACGAAAAATGAGGTCATCCGCCGATTCGACGAACTGCCGGTACTTTTCTTCGCTGGCTTTCAAGGCCGACTCCGCATTCTTTCTATTCGTGATGTCCCTGTAAATGCCATAAATGCCGACCACTTCACCGTCAAATAGTATCGGCGTCCCGAGGATGGATACGTCGACCAGAGAACCGTCCTTGCGCCGTCGTGTCGCCTCCAGGGTCACCTCCCGTCCGTTCATGATGTTCTGATTGATCTCTATCGATGTGTCTTCCATACCTATCGGAACGACCAATTCCGAAATGTGACGGCCAATCGCCTCGTCGATCGTGTAACCGTACAGATTCGTGAATTCCCCGTTGATCCGGACCACATGAAAACTCTCGTCGAGAATAACGATCGCCTCCGGGGCATGATCGATCAGTTGTTCAAGGTAGGCCGTTTTGACTTCGAGGGATCTCAGCGCTTCGTGCGATTTCTCCGTTTCATGCCGGAGGGCGGCTTTGTGGTCCAGAAAACTCAGAATGCAGCGGCTGATGTCTCCGAATTCATTGTCCGTTTTAGAAAGCGCCGTCAAAACATCGGGATTGTCGTTTTTAAGACTATTCGAAATACGGCTCAACGGCTCATTGATCCACCGGTTCGTCAGAAGAACGACTACAAACATGACGGCGACGGAAACGGCCGCAACCGGAATGACCTCCTGACCGGTTGGACTGACGATATGTGTAATCAGGCCGGCCAGAAACATGACGCCCATCAGCAGAAGGAGAATGAGTATTCTGAATTGTATTTTCATGCGCACTCCATTTGGACTTCCTCCGGTATACATCAAAAAGCATGCTCAAAGAAGCCCCACGAGAAATAGCTAATAATTAATGAGTTACATTCCATGAATACGCGCTGAAAATGGGTAAAGATTTGCCCAGGTATGGCATTTGGCCATAACAAAAAAAGTACTTTCAATCGCGGTTCTTTCATGGTACATTGACCGCGTCGTCGTTTCGTTTGTTCTCACGAGCATAGGCCGGGGGTGGTTCTAATGCTATCAGTCACGGGTTCTTTCTGCAAAATCCTCTTCTTGTCTGGGAAGTGTTCCCCGTCCAGTTCGTGTATCCGAAATAAACTCCTTCATCCATGCGAAGGAGCCGGCCTGTGAAGCCACGCCCGCACGAATCGCCACCATCCGTCTGGATGCTGGTTACTATCTTTCTTTGTCTGGCTACGGGCTTTTCGGCCATTGGCTATGTGTATTATCGTACCGAACGCCAAAAAGCCCTCACGGCAAAACAGGACGAATTGGCGGCGATTGCCGATCTGAAGGTACGGAGCCTCCATCAGTGGAGACGCGAGCAATGGGGTGACGCCAACCGCGTGACGTACCATCCGAGGCTGGCCAGGCAGGTGGCGCGGGCGCGGGCGGCGAGCCATACATCATCCGACGTTCATGAAGTCACACAATGGTTGAAATCCATGCGTGACTACGAAGAATTCGCCACGATCATGGTGTTGGATGCCGCAGGGAAATCGCGCCTCTGGATTCCGGGCGAAGATTCGATCCCGGGTCCTCTGGTACTCCGGCACTTGAGCCGGGTCATCCAATCAAGGCAACCGGAACTCATTGACATTCATGTGGGACCGACCTCCGACGTTCACCTTGACCTCCTAGCGCCTTTGATGGATGACGAGGGGCAAGATACCATCGTCACGGGCGTTCTTCTTTTCAGAATCGACCCGCATGATTTCCTGTTTCCTATGATTCAGACCTGGCCGACAAAAAGCCCGACGGCCGAGACTTTGATTCTGCGAAAGGAGGGAGACAGCATTGTCTTCATCAATGAATTGCGCCACACCAATGCGCCGGCTCTGAGCCTGCGCTTTCCCATGACGGACCTGGCAAGGCCGGCGGTTCAGGCCGCGCTGGGCCGCGAAGGTGTTTTTGAAGGTACCGATTATCGGGGGCACGCCGTTTTATCCGTTTTGAGAAGCGTCCCGGACAGTCCATGGTTTCTGATCGCCAAAGTGGACATGGAAGAAATCGATGCCTCTACCCGTCAGATCGGAATCACGGTGTGGCTCACGGTGACCCTTCTTATTTTGATCGCCGGCCTGATGATCGGCGTGCTTTGGAGAAACGCCAGCGCCCATTTTTACCGTCAACTTTACGAATCCGAAGCGGGCAGACAGGCCCTGGCGAGCCACTATGAATATCTGGTCAAGTTCGCCAACGACATCATCCTCCTGACCGACATGGACGGCCATATCCGTGAAGCCAATGACCAGGCCTGCGCGTGCTATGGATACGTTCGTGAAGAACTCCTGCGGCTGAACCTGAACGACCTCCGGGCGGAACGAGATCGGAAGGAACTAACGACAATGATGCGGGAATTGGAGGCGAGTGGAGGAAAGCGTTATGTGGTGTGGCATATGAGGCGGGACGGCACGGAATTTCCCATCGAGGCCAGTTCCAGGACCATCCGGGTGGACGGGCACGTTTTCTTCCAGAGTATTATCAGGGACATCTCTGAAAAACAAGTCGCCGACGAAGCGCTCCAGACAAGCGAAGCGCGTTATCGCGGTCTCTTCGAGAACATGTCGGAAGGGTTTGCCTACTGCCGGATGCTTTTCGAAAACGGCATCCCAACCGACTGGATATATCTGGCGGTCAATGACGCCTTCGAGTCCCTGACCGGATTGAAAAACGTGACCGGCAAACCGGTGTCTGAGGTTATTCCCGGCATCCGGCAATCCGATCCTGGTCTGTTTGAGATGTACGCCGACACGGCCCGGAACGGCGTCGCAAAAAAATTTGAAGTATTCGTAGAAGCCCTCCAGATGTGGTTTTCCATATCCGTTTATTCGCCGGAACCGGACCATTTTGTCGCGGTCTTCGACGTTATCACCGAACGTAAACGCGCCGAGGAGACGCTGCGCCGCAGTGAACATAAATTCTCGATTATGTTCGAAAAGGCCGCCTTCGCCGCCTCGCTTTCACGACTGTCCGATGGTCGTCTCGTCGACGTCAACGAGGCCTTCGAACGCGATTTCGGATATTCCAAAGCGGACGTGGTCGGCAAAACGTCTTTGGAACTCGGGATCAATCCCAATGCGGCGGAACGCCAACGGGTCCTGGACATGCTGAAGGCACGCGGCAAAGTGCGTGACGTGGAAATGTCGTTGCACACGATATCCGGCAGCATCCGCTCCTTTGTCGTCAATATGGACATCGTTGACATCGGAGAAGAGAAATTCATACTGCAAACCGCCAATGACATCACGGACCGGAAAAACGCCGAACGGGAGGTGAAGGTCAGGGATGAACTGCTTCGTATGACGAGCCAAATGGCCAAAGTCGGCGGATGGGAATTTGACACAGCGACGATGCACGGCACATGGACGGATGAAGTGGCGTTGATCCACGACTTGGATCCGCATCAGCCGACCTCCGTCGAGTTGGGCGTCAGTTTTTATACACCGGATTCCAGGACCAAAATTGAAAAAGCCATTCAGGAAGCCATCGCGGAGGCCCGCCCGTACGATCTTGAGTTGGAGATGATCACGGCCAAAGGCATCCACAAATGGGTGCGGTCGAGCGCTTTGCCGGTCGTGGAAAACGGCGTCGTCGTTAAAGTGAAGGGCATCTTCCAGGACATTACGGAACGCAAGCTCGCCGAAGAGGAGATTCACAGTCTAAATGTCCATCTTGAACAGCGCGTCCGCGAAAGGACAGCGCAGCTGGAAGCAGCCAACAAGGAACTGGAAGCGTTTTCCTATTCGGTTTCCCATGACCTGCGGGCGCCCCTTCGCAGCATCGACGGATTCAGCCAGGCCCTGCTCGAGGATTACGGTGAAAAACTGGATGATCATGGCAAAGACTATCTGAGCCGCGTCCGACGGTCCACCCAGCATATGGGCGTATTGATCGACGACATGATCAATCTTTCGCGGGTTACACGGCAAGCCATGAATCTTACCGAAACCAATCTGAGCCGGCTCGCCGATGGCATTGCCGCCGATTTGCAAAAATCCGACGGCCGCCGAAGGGTGACGTTTGCGATTTCTCCCGGGCTGATCGCGCGGTGCGATGAACGGCTGATGGGGATCGTGTTGAACAACCTCATCGGCAATGCCTGGAAATTTACGGCCAGGGAAGCCGATGGCCGGATTGAATTTGGAAAACATACCAAAGACGGTGTGCCGGCGTTCTTCGTCAGGGATAACGGCGCCGGATTTGACATGAACTACGTGGACAAACTTTTTGGCGCTTTCCAGCGTCTGCATCCGACGGCGGAATTTCCGGGCACCGGCATCGGGCTGGCGACTGTGCAACGCATCATACGCCGGCACGGGGGCCGGGTCTGGGCCGAGGGGAAAGTCAACGGGGGCGCCACTTTTTCATTTACACTGGGACAAGATGATTAGGAACTCAATTCCGTGGGCTGTGACACCCGCGACCTGCCCAGAGCTGCCTGCCGTAAGCTTGTCGAACCCCACCCTTGCCCTCCCCTCGAAGGGGAGGGTCGCGGTGGGGTTGACCGGCGCGCGGACATCTACCGCTCCCCGAGTGGGCTGCCGAAGGCAGACCGTATCGAGGGGAGCGATGGCTTGGCGAGCACGCTCTGTTGTCACACCCGCGGGTGTCTCATTCGTTGCGGAACTGTATTCAGGTTCCTGCCAAAAGACATTCGACGGCATGAAGTTCCACGTTGAGGTGAAGTGCCATTGCACTTTCTCTTGTTGCGCCAAGAGAAAGTGCCAAAGCGTGTCAGCCTGTGGGCTGGAGAAGGCGCTAATACACGCGCCGAAACCCCACCCTTGCCCTCCCCTCGAAGGGGAGGGTCGGGGTGGGGTTGACCGGCTCAGCGCAAGCTGCGGGACCAACAAAAAAGCGCGACAATTCTTGTCACTATTTAACGAAATGAGGAGATCCTATGGCGGACAAAATCATACTCCTGGTCGAAGACAACCCGGACGATGCGGAGTTGACCATACGGGCGCTCAAAAAGAGCAACGTGGCCAATCGTATTGTGCTGACTCAGGACGGCGCGGAAGCCCTGGACTACCTGTTTGCGACGGGTTCGTATGCCGGCCGGGACGTGCGCGATCAGCCGGCGGTGGTCCTGCTGGACCTGAAACTGCCCAAACTGGACGGCCATGAAGTCCTGAAACGCATTCGCTCGGATGATCGCAGTAAGTTCATTCCCGTGGTCATCCTGACGTCGTCCACCGAAGAACAGGATCTCGTCCGCGGATATAGTCAGGGCGCCAATAGTTTCATACGCAAACCGGTCGACTTCGTACAGTTTGCCGAATCGGCCCGGCAACTGGGCCTTTATTGGCTCGTTCTGAACGAAACCGTTTCATCCAAGTAATACGAAATGAGGGTATCATGAACTCCAGAAAGCAACTCTCAGTTTTGATGGTCGAGGACTCGCCGGATGATGAAGCGCTTCTCCTTCGCTTTCTCGCGAAGAACGGCTATGATGTCCATGTTAAACGTGTGGACAGTGAACCGTTATTCCGGACCGCCCTGGCCGAACCTCAATGGCAGATCATCCTGTGCGATTTTGCCATGCCGGCTTTCAGCGGCCTGAGGGCCCTTGAGATGGTCCAGGAAATGAAAATCGATCTGCCGTTCATATTCGTTTCCGGTACCATGGGGGAAGGGACGGCCGTCGATGCCATGCGGGCCGGCGCCCACGACTATGTGGTCAAGGGCAATCTGCAGCGCCTGGCGCCGGTCATCGAGCGCGAACTCCGCGAAGTCGAAGTCCGGCGCAAACAACGCCAGGCCGAAGAGGATCTTGTCCTGCGCAACGCCGCTTTGGAAGCCGCGGCCAATGCGATTGTGATCACCGACGCCGATGGCACTATCCAATGGGTCAACCGTGCTTTTGCTTCACTGACGGGTTATGACTCGCGGGAAGCCATCGGCCACAACCCGCGTGAACTTCTGAAATCCGGGGCGCACGAACGGACCTTCTATGAAGAAATGTGGAACACGATTCTGGCCGGCCACGTCTGGCGGGGCGAGATGATCAACCGCCGCAAGGACGGGACGTCCTACTACGAAGAAATGACGATCACACCGCTTTCCGACGATCACCAGCGAATCACTCATTTTATTGCGGTGAAGCAGGACATCACCGAACGTCATCGAGCGCAGGAGGAACTGAATAAGGGAGCTTCTTTACTACGGGCCACACTCGAATCAACGGCCGACGGCATACTGGTCGTGGATCGTGAGGGCCGTATCACGGGTTACAACGAGCGATTCCTGGAACAATGGGGCATTCCGAATTCTGTTATTTCGTCCGGTGACGACAACGAGGCGCTGTCCTTTGTCATGGATCAACTGAAAGATCCGGAATCCTTCATTGAAAAAGTGAGGGCATTGTACGCCCATCCCCGGCAGGAAAGCTTTGATCTGATTGAATTCAAGGACGGAAGAATCTTCGAGAGGTATTCGCGCCCGCAGCAACTGGGCGATCAACTGGCCGGACGGGTCTGGAGCTTTCGTGACATTACCGAACGAAAACGCTCCGAAGAGGCCCTGCTCCTCAGCGAGCATCGCTTTTCTACCGTATTTCGCAACAGCCCCATGGCTATTGCGATCACGCGATTGTCCGACAATCAATTGATCGATGTCAACGACGCCTGGTCCGACATCACCGGATTTACGAGAGAAGACGCCGTAGGACAGTCGGCAACAGATCTCAAAATATGGGTCGATCCCACCGTCAGGGAGCAGGTTCTGTCAAGACTTGCGAAAGAGAATATTGTTCGTGGATTGGAAATCAAGGTCACCAACCGCAAGAAGGGAACGATTCACGACCTGCTTTGGTCCGCTGAAATGATTGATATCGGCGGAGAGGCTTGTATGGTGTCGATGGCGCTGGATATTACCGCAAAGAAGCAGGCTGAAACAGCGCTTAAGGAAAGCGAAGAACGCTACAGGAACCTCATCGAAAGCGCGCAGGACGTCATCGTTACGGTTGATGCCCGGGGAGTTATTACTTCCCTCAATCCGGTTTTTGAATCGATCACAGGATGGTCCTGCACAGAGTGGATTGGCGAGCCTTTTCAAGAATTGGTGCATCCCGATGACTTACATCCCGCCACCGACAATCTTTTCTCTGTCATGAACGGGCATACGATATCCAATCTCGAACTTCGCGTACTTTGCAAGGACGGCTCATATCGCATCAGCGATCTCCGGTTGTCGCCCATCAAAAAGGGGCACGATATTTTGGGCGTATTCGGGATAGCCCGGGACATCACGGAGCGAAAGAAGGCCGAGACAGACCTCAAGGCGAGTGAAGAAAAATACCGGAGTTTCTTCGAAAACGATCTCTCCGGCGATTTTGTATCCACGCCCGACGGAAAACTGCTCGACTGTAACATCCAGTTTGCGCGTATCTTCGGATATGAGACGGTCGAGGAAGCCCTGGCTATGGATGTCGTCTCCCTGTATCCCCATCCCGAAGACCGGCAGAAACTACTGGACCGGCTTGCCACTGAAAAACGGCTTGACAGGATTACGTCGGAACTTCGCCGCCGTGACGGATCGCCGGTGTACGTCGTGGAGAACCTCGTCGGCTTTTTTGATGAAAGCGGCCGTCTCACGCAACTGATGGGTTATCTGATCGACGAAACTCACCGGAAATCGCTCGAAAAACAGCTCGTTCAGGCCCAGAAAATGGAAAGCATCGGCACTCTCGCCGGCGGTATTGCCCATGATTTCAATAACATCCTGGGCATCATCCTCGGTCATGTTTCTCTGATCAAGCGCAAGTATGCCAGCGATGAGTATATCACGTCCAATGCCGAGACGATCATTACGACAACTCAGCGCGGCGCGGCCCTCGTCAGGCAATTGCTGACGTTTGCGCGAAAGGGCGAAGCGAAACCGGGTTCCATCCTGATTCATGAGATCATGCAGGAAACCAAGAAACTGCTGGACGAGACCTTCCCAAAGATCATCGCCATCGACGTGCATTTTGAGAAAGACCTGCCACCCATCATGGCCGATCCAACCCAGATGCACCAGGTTTTCATCAATCTTTGTGTCAACGCGCGCGACGCCATGCCGTCGGGCGGCCGCCTGACCCTGTCCGCGGATCTGGTATCCGGACGTACGGTGAGGGATCGCTTTCCCGCCGCTCTCTCCTCCGAATATGTGCGGATTTGTTTTTCCGATACCGGCGTCGGTATGGACGAGACGACAAGAAACCGTGTTTTCGAACCCTTTTTCACCACCAAAGAGCGTGACAAAGGCACCGGGCTTGGACTGTCCGTTGTTTTTGGCATTGTCGACGCGCACCAGGGTCACATCGACGTCCGAAGCGAACCCGGGCAGGGCACGACGTTCGATGTTTTCCTGCCGGTCCATCAGCATTTTGTTGAAGCGCGTGAAAAACAGGAACAAACCGGGGAAGCGGCAGGCGGCCACGAAACGATTCTCGTCGTCGATGACGAGGAATTCATGATCCGCTTTTTGAAAATGATCCTGACGGAAAAGGGGTATCGTGTTCTGACGGCGCCGGACGGCAAAACGGCGTTGGCGCTGTATCAGGAGCGTCGTTCCGATATCGCCCTTGTGCTGACGGACATGGGACTCCCTCAAATGACCGGCGATGTGTTGTTCCGTGAAATCCGCTCCATCAACCCCGCGGCCAGGGTCATCATTGCCAGCGGTTTTTTTGAACCGCATCAGCGCTCGGAATTGCTCAAGGAAGGCGTGGATGAACTCGTGCAGAAGCCCTTCGTGCCGGACGTCATTCTGGGCAAGGTGCGCGAAGTGATCGACCGGAAATGACCGTTACGACGCCAGCTTGAGCTGGAGATGAACCGTGGTGCCTTTTTGCGGTTCGCTTTCAAGGCGAATCGACCCGCCGTGTTTTTCCATGATCTCCTTGCAGATAAACAAACCCAATCCGGTGCCTTTGCCGGCGCTTTTCGTCGTGAAGAACATTTTGAAAATTTTCTGAAGATGTTCCGGGCTGATGCCCGCGCCCGAATCCCGAATCACCAGACGGACATCGCCCGGGCCGTCTCGTTCTTCGGCAATTTCGACGGTGCCCTTTCCTTCAATCGCCTCCAGCGCATTTTGCAGTACGTTGACCAGTACGTGCTCCAGCTGGCCACGATCGCCCTGCACAAACAGCGCCGGATTCTGAATGCGGTTGACGATGGATATCGACTTCTTTTTGTTAAGGGTTTCCACGAGGCTCACCGCATGCCGCACAATATCCGCAAGATTGATCCTGGCAAATTGTATGCTTTCGGTGCGCGCATAAAGCCGCACCTGGCTTACCAGTTCGAGCGTCTGGTTAAGATATTGCCTCATCATCGCCAGTTCCTTCTGGGTCATGTCGTCCGAATGCCGTTTTTGAAGAACGTCCATGATGCCGGAGATGACGCCCAGAGGATTGGCGATACCATGAATCAGCATGCTCGACAGAAGTCCGAGCGTCGAGACTTTGTTGGAGACAACCACCTGATTCAGGTAGTTCTGCAGTTTGTCGTTGACGGCCTGCAATTCACGGTTGGCGCGCATGAACATCTGGTTCTTCTTGGAAAGGGCGTCTGCAAAGCGGTACAGTTGCTCCGTTCGTTTCTGAACCAGTTTCTCCAGGCCGTCGCGGTATTCCTTGTTTTCCTTTTTCAGAAGATAAATATCATTGGCCCGATGGATGGCCATCTCCAGAATATCCGGATCGACGGGTTTGGTGATGTAATCCGCCGCGCCGGCCTTCATGGCTTCGATGACGGTCGCCATGTCCATCACGCCCGTCACCATGATCACCAGCGTCAAAGGATGCCGTTCTTTGATGCGACGGAGCGCATCCACACCGTTCATCTCGGGCATGCGAATGTCGCACAAGACGAGTTCGAATGGCCAGTCGTCCAGCCGGGCTTCAAATTGTCCGGCATCCTCGAGCGTCGTGGCGTGGTAGCCCATGTCGGTCGCAAGACTTGCGAGCATGGATCGTACGGACGATTCGTCGTCGATGATCAGGATATGTCGTATACCGGTTTCGGCGGGATTCGTGACGGGTTTGAATTGATCCGGAAAAAGCACATCGGTCATCATGGCCTTACTCCAATCCGAATTCTTTGATTTTTCCAAGGAGGCTTTTGTAATCCACATCCAACAGGCGGGAGACTTCGCTTTTGTTCCCGTCACACAACTCCAGCGCCCGGCGGATGGCTTCTTTTTCAGCTTCCTTGCGTATGTCTTTCAACGTCTGCAGGCCTGAGGCGGGCGCCGCGGACGTCACACCGGCCTTGAAGACCGATTGGGAATCAAAAATCAGATGTTCCTCGTTGATCTCGGCATCCGCCATGAGCACGGCCCGGCGTATGACGTTTTTTAATTCACGTACGTTGCCCGGCCACTGGTAATGAATGAGTTGTTCGAGCGCACGCTTGTGGATATGGCCCACTTCTTTTTCGAGTTCCGCGTTGGCTTCCCGGATGAACCGGTTGGTGAGAAAAATGATATCTTCACGCCGGTTGCGAAGCGCGGGGAGATAGACGGTGAATTCATTGAGCCGGTAAAACAGGTCGAGCCGGAATTTCCCGCTCTTGATGGCGTCCTCAAGGGGAAGATTGGTCGCACACAGGACCCGGATATTGATATCGATCGGGGTCGTGCCGCCGATGCGCATGATTTTGCGTTCCTGAAGCGCGCGCAGCAGCTTACCCTGGATTTCGATGGGAATGTTCGCGATTTCGTCGAGGAAGAGCGTACCGTCGTGGGCGGTTTCGAACAGACCGTCTTTTCGCCGGTCGGCGCCGGTGAATGCGCCCCGTTCGTATCCGAACAATTCGCTTTCGATCAACGTGGAGGGAATCGCGCCGCAATCCACGGCCACAAAGGGTTTCGTCTTTCGCGGGCTCATTTCGTGAATGGCGCGCGCAATCACTTCCTTGCCGGTTCCGCTTTCACCCTGGATCAGCACGCTGAGGTTGGTGGCGGCCACTTTTTCGGCATTGGCCTGAACCTGCCGGATTTCTTCGCTCATCCCCATGATCTGGGCAAGATGGCTCCGGCTCTGGAGTTTGGAGCGCAGCGCCTGCACTTCCGAAACGAGGTTCTGATGTTGAATGGCCCTCTCGACCGTGATCTGCAATTCCTCTGCCGAACACGGTTTAAGAAGGTAATTGAACGCGCCGGATCGGACGGCTTCAACCACGTTGCGCGTGTCGCCGTGCGCCGTCAGCATGATGACCTCCACCGCCGGCAGGTGTTTCTTGATTCGCTTCAGAATGGTCAGGCCGTCCATCTTGTCGGGAATGTTGAGATCCAGAAGTACGAGTTCCGGAAAATTTTCGGCCAATTCGTTGAAATCATCAAAAAAATCCTCTCCACAGGCGTACTCTTTGATGTCGTAGAGGTCGGCATCCAGGTATTGGCGGATGATGTAACGCATACCGCCTTCGTCGTCGATCACGGCGATCCGGCTTTTTTCCACTTCGCTGGCCATAGCGTTTGGCAGGTTGGGTATGGAAGGATGGAATTTGTAGGTAATATAGTCGGCCATGGCCCAAAATGCAAAGTTTAGAAGTCAGGTGGTGAACATCGTGGGATCGTGCGATTCACGCCGGGCGTCCGCCGTGGTGATCCAGCCTTTGCGGCAGGCCTCGATCAGGGATTGATCGAGCGTCTGCATATGATATTGCCCGCCGGTCTGAATGGCCGAATAGACCTGGTGGGTCTTGTTCTCCCGGATCAGGTGTCGTACGGCCGGCGTCGCGATGAGGATTTCATCGACGGCCACGCGCCCGTGACCGTCCGCCCGCTTCAACAGGCGCTGGGCGACGACGCCTTCGAGGGTATTGGCCAGCATGGTACGAATCTGCTGCTGTTGGTCCCCGGGAAACACGTCGATGATACGGTCGACGGTCTCGGCCGCACTTTTCGTATGCAGCGTGGCGAAGACCAGGTGACCGGTCTCCGCCGCCGTGATGGCCAGCGCAATCGTTTCCAAATCCCGCATTTCGCCCACGAGAATGACGTCCGGATCTTCGCGCAAGGCGCTTCGCAACGCATTGGCAAAGGATCGCGTATGGGCCTGCAATTCCCGTTGATTGATGAGACAGTTCTTCGGCGTGTGCGTGTACTCGATGGGGTCTTCAATTGTCAGAATATGATCGTGGCGCTCGGTATTGATCAGATCGACCATGCCGGCCAGCGTCGTGGATTTTCCGGAACCGGTCGGCCCCGTAACCACAACGAGGCCTTTTTTCAGCCGGGCCAATTCATACAACCCCCCGGGCATATTCAACTCATCCAGCGAAAAAATCTTCATTGGAATCGTTCGAAACGCGGCGCCAATGCCGCGCATTTGCTGAAACAGATTCACGCGAAATCGTGACAAACCCGGCATTTCATAGGCAAAATCCAGTTCGAGGGTCTTTTCAAACTGGTCCGTTTGTTCTTCGGTGAGCATCGCCAACAGCGCCTTGGACAACTGATGCGGATCGAGAGCGGCGGTTTCCAGCGCTTCGAGGTCGCCGTGCCGGCGCATGAGAGGCGTGTGGCCAGCCGTCAGGTGTACATCGGACGCGCCTTGCCGAATCGCCAGCGCCAAATATTCATCAATGGTTTTCATAACGCGCCGGAACCTGTCCCTATCAAACGCGGTGTGATAAAGATCAACAAATCGGTTTTCTTCTTTTCCTTGCCCGAGTTCGTGAACAATCTCCCCAGCAACGGGATATCGCCAAGCAACCAGACTTTTTCCTTGGTATCCACTTCGACCTCCTTCAAAAGTCCGCCGATAACGATCGACTCATCATGCCGCACGACGACCTGCGTCTTGGCGTATCGCTTGGAGATGATCGGCTGGCGGTTGTCGCCGGAACCGGTGTAGCCGATGATGTCCTCGATCGTCGGCTCGATCATCAGGCTGATCATCGAATCCGGATTGACGCGAGGCGTGACTCGGAGACTCACGTTCACATTTTTGTCCGTATAAGTGATGATATCGCCGGCCACGCTTCGGCTGATCGTCTGGATGGGGATGGTCGTGCCGACCGACAGTTCCGCTCTCTGGTTGTCCAGGGTCAGGATCTTCGGATTTGACAGCAATTTCGAATTCGTCTTGGTTTTCAGAAAATTCAGTGAAAACGTCAGACGATCGACCGAGAGCTTGCCCATGATGATATTCTGGAGTTTGTCTTCCAGCGGCGCCAGAGCCGTGAAATCCGTCTGGCTGTTGGGGTCGTCCGGATTGCGGGCATCGAAGGTTTTGCCGGTGACCGCCGTCGGCAGGCCGACGCCGACTTTCTGATTGTTATCCAGCGTGGTCTCATACATGCGGACTTCGATCATCAATTGATCCAACGGGCGATCCAGCATCTGCATAACCGAATCGATGACCGCCATCCGGAATGACGCGTCCGAAACCACCAGGAGGTTGGAACGTTTTTCTTCCGACGTCCCGTTGCGGGAGCGGCACATGGCTCCCATTTTGCCCCTCTTGGATAGGAAAGGCGACAGCGTTTCCTTGATATCCAGAGCGTCGGCGTACTTCAATTCGTAAACCCGTGTCGCCACCGTTGCGTTGCGTTCGGTTTCAATGGGTTTGACAAAAATGATGTCTCTTTCGATATAGTAGTCGTAGCCATTCGCTTTGAGGATGGTTTCCAGCGCCTCGTCAAGCGTGACGTCGTCAAAATGCACCGTGACCTTGCCCTTGACGTCGTGGCTGGCAACCAGATTGAGGTGATTTTGTTTGGACAAGAGGCGCAGTACGCCGAGGATATCGGCATCCCGGAAACTCATGGATAGTTTCGGCCGTGTGCTGTCCGCTTCCGCCACCTGGGCATGGCCGCCTTGAAACAAAGGCACAAGCAGGAGACCCATCCACACAACGACGGCCCATTCCATGGCCCGGACCGAACCGGCGGTTTCGCGGCATTTTCGCTTGTTCATAAAGTCTCCTCGTCGGGCAATGACAATGTAAAAGTGAAATCATCTTTCTTGAGAACAACTTCGGTGGAACGGATCGCGACGACGCGGTAGCCGTGAATCGACTCGCCGGTTGCCACAATCTGATCATTGATGAGGGCGTAGGCCTGACGGCCGTCGTGCGATACCGCCGTCAGTTCCAGATCGACGAGTCTGGGCAGCAGGATTTTTTGCAAAGCCTTGCCAATAAAATTTGCCGACGCGGCTTCGGGGTACTTTCGGAATGGATCCCGGCGCCAGCCTGCCACGGCTATGGTGGGCGGCGCGCCCGCCGTTTGGATTCCCGATTCCCGGACCGGAGCGGTCATTTCAGTGGTCACAGCAGCCGCCGATTCTTTCGCCGGAGCCACCGGCCTTGGCTTGGCGGTCACGCGATCATATACCGCATAGGCAGCGATGATGGCCAGGATGATCAGGAGCCGTTTTTGCGATTTGGACATCGGTTTTGACATGGCGTACCTGCTATCGTTTTGACGCCGGTTGCATTCGCACCCGGGCCAGGGTTTCTATGATCAGTTCTTCATCGGATGCTTCACGAACCATATTAAAATCCGTGAAACGGATGGTAAACGGCAGTTCGTCCAGATGTTCCAGCATCATGCCGAAATCCAGATAGCGTCCGCTGAAAGTCAATGAGAGCGGCAATTCAAAACTGGACGAGGACGTTCGCAGGCCGGCTATGAGAGAATCCGTCGAAAACGCCAGCTGCCCGATGCGCACGTGGTATTGAGCGGCCAGCTGGCTCAACGTTTTCATGGCCCGGGACAGGCTGTCCGGCTCAAGGATCCGTTTTCGCAATTCAACGACTCTCGTCTCCGCGTCACGGCATCGCATCAGGAGAGACGGGATATCGCGAACCCGGCTGATGGTTTCATTAATACGCGCATCGGTCTCAACCATCGAGGCCTGCAACTCGTTGACGTCGCGAAGGGCCGGCAACCATCCAAAAATCGTGTAGGCAGTTGCCGTCGATATCCCCATCGCAACCAGTATCCAGAATGTCAGGACGTTTTTCATGGCGTGTTCTTTTTTGGCGCAACAAGTTCAAAATAGGTCACATCGGCTTCCGGATCATGGCGTTTCTCCCGGAGCCGGATTTCCCCGAAAAAGGACGCTTTTTCGAGGGCATTGATGAAATTCAGTAAATGGACGTCGGCGAAAAACACGTCCAGATAAACGGCCCCTCGTACACGGAAGGCCATGGAGTCGCCGCTCGTGGCCGTCACCATGCCGTTGTTCTTCATGCGGGCCTGGCTTTCCAGACGCCGCCGTTCGATCTCGTTGAAGGACTGCCCCCAACTCACCCGGTCGATCACAATTTCTTTTGGCGTGACGGCGCTCAATATTCGCATGACGGACGCCATGGTCGAATCCGGCTGTGTTTCTTTCCTGAGGACACTCTCAGCGGCCTGCCATCGCCTGTATTGACGGTTGAGATCCTCATAAACCTGGCGGCGTTCGTTCATCGCATCCAACGAGGCGCTCATCCGGTCGCGAATTCCCTCCACGTCCAGTTTTCGGCGTTGCAGCAAAAAAGCCGTCGTGCCGATGGTGATGAGAAGCACCAGAAGGCCGGTGACCGCCCTGGATACCGTGCGTCGATATCGCCATTCCGTCTTCAGGTTTTCAGGGAGAAAACTGAAATCTGAAGAGCGGGATAGCGCCGAGCCGATGGTGTCCGCCATGGATGTATCCATCGCACGTCCTGACTTGTCGTCCGGACCGGCCATCGTGAGGAATTCCATCTTATGACCGATTTCCGTTTCCAAATACTGGCGGAGGCCCTTCAAACGACGGCCATTTCCGGTCAACCAGATCCGGTCGAATTGGTCTGCCTTGAATTGCTCCCTGTAGTAATCCATCGACAGCCGGATTTCCGACAATAGCTTTTCGGCCACCGGACGCATCATTACACCGACTTCCGCATAAGGTATGTCGTGCGGCGTTTTCTCTTCGGATGATTCGGGGGCCAGACCGACTTCCCTTTTGACAGACTCGGCCTCGCTTTCGCTCAGTGTGTGGGAGGACTGACCCACAAAAATCGTCTGCGTCAGCGCCTTCGTGAAGTGACGCCCGCCGGTCGGAATTTCGCGGGCGAACTGCAGAGACCCGTTGCCGTAGAACGTCACATGCGTACTATCCAGTCCGATATCCACCACACACCGGACACCTCCGGTTTCAGGCAGCAGCCGCACGAGATTCCATTGCGCCACCGGTCGGATGATCAACTTTGCGGCCAGGATCCCGGCCCGGTCAAGTATGGCGAGATGACGTTTGATCGACTCTTCCTTGACGGCGACGACCATGACATGGAATTCATTGTCGGCTTTATCTTCATCCAGGATGACATAGTGTAACACCGTAGGAGCGTCGTTGAAAAAATGAAGTTCCTTTTTGTTTTTCCACAGAAGGGCGTCGTGAATCTCTTTTTTTGACACTTTCGGTATCCGCAGGAGACGGATATTCATGTCGTGACCGGGCAAAATCGACGACACCGGCGCCGGGCCCGCTTTCAGGCGGCGCATAATCTGCTTCAGCCGTTGCGACACCATCAGGACATCCTCGGCCGCTCCCGGCTCCAACGGTTCTTCAATGGTGGCCATCACGTCCTGTCGCCGGCCCCACCGCCGGACTTTGGCGGCACGTATCGCGCTATTGGTGATTTCCAATCCCACCGTCGTGCGGGCAGCCATCCGCTGCCACCACGCCAATCCACCCGCGGGCGCGAGATCCGTTTCCGGACAGTCGGCATCCAATGGATTGGAAATCATCGGTCTCTCTTCAACCGGAGCCCGTTTCAGTTCCTGCTCATGAGCGGCAAGAAATTCTTCCACGGTTCGGTCGGATCCGTTGGATCGGTCCTGCGATTCCTTTTCCGTTTCCTCGGAGATCCCGCCCGACACGATGGCCTTCATCAATAACATGCTGGCCGGGTTGGCGGCCTCCGCGGTTTGGTTTCGTCGATCGTCAAACATAAGCCACCTCGCGCTGGCGGATGCTCCGCGTGACGACGTCTTCGTCGATCATATCGAGATGCTCGCCCAGACGGGTCATAAACGCCTCGTGGCAAAGGTGGATCGCCTTTCTCGGGAATCCATGACTGTATTCATACACCTGGTCGAGGGCTCTTTTTGTGAAAACACGGTGCAGCGGTTTGTCGCCCGTCCGTCGGAGACGGTGATCGATCAACCGTTCCAATTCGTCACGCGTGAAAGGTTCGAGCACAAGCGCCGACGCGATGCGATCCATGAAATTGGGCATGGAACGGATGCGTTCGGTGAATTCGAGTTGGGCCAGTATGACGACCTGGATGAGTTTGGATGTGTTCGTCTCGAAATTCAGGAGGCCCCGAATGGCCTCCATCATCGGCGGTGTCAGCTTCTGCCCTTCATCGATGATAAGGACCGGGACTTTTTTTTCATTAACGCCTTTGTAATACAGGTAACTCTGCAGGCTTTCTTTGATCTCCAATACGGAGGATGCGTTGTGTTTGATTTCAAAAAGCCTGGCCAGGTGACTCAGGAATTCCAGCTCGTTTTCAAACTGCGGGTCGAGAATCAGTCTGAACAGGTAATCGGGCTTATCGTGAAACAGCCTCATCAGGATGCGCCCGATGGTTGTCTTGCCCGTGCCCACGTCGCCCAGCACAAGGCTCAGACCCGACCTCAACCGGATCGCGCTTTCCAGAGACTGCAGGCAGGAGACGTGTTGTCGTGAGAAGTAAAACAATTTTGGATCCGGGGAAATCGAGAATGGATTTCGCTTCCGGCACATCGCAGCGGATTCGGGAAAACCGGTCATGGCGTCACCCCGTGCTTTTCGGATTCGGCGCCCACGACGCGGTTACGGCCTTCGGCCTTTGCCCGATACAGTCCCGCGTCCGCTTTATGGATGAGTTCGTCGCTCCGCGTCGAATCGTCCGGAAAGGTCGCGACGCCGATGCTGATGGTGAGATGGCCGAGCGGCTGGGCTTCCTGGTTGAAGAAATGCGTTTCCTCGATTTTTTGGCGCAGTTTTTCGGCAATCATCATGGCCTGGGCCTTTTTCGTTTCCGGCAGTATCAGCGCAAATTCTTCACCGCCGTACCGGCATTCCATATCGCAGACCCGTGTGGTCTCGCGCAAAAGGGCTCCGACGGTTTTCAAGACCTCATCACCGGCCTGGTGGCCATTGGTGTCATTGTACGTCTTGAAGTGATCCACGTCGATCAGGACCAGAGACATGCTCAGGAAATGACGCAAAGAGCGCTGCATTTCCCGGTCAAGCTCTTCATTGAAGAAACGCCGGTTGTACAATCCGGTCAGGCCGTCCGTGATCGCCTGATGCTTGAAGTTGCGGTAGCTTTCATGCAGATAATTATAGACGTCGATGTGACCCAGTGTGAGACCCGCGGCATAGGCATACCGTTGGAGCAGGTCCTTGTGCTCCATGACGCGCTTACGGTCGCTCCGCCCAACCATCAGGATAGCGTTGGTCGTGGTGTGGCCTTTGTAGTTTTCGATCATCTCCTCGACATCGTCGATGCTGACGATGGGTATCAGGAAGATGACTTCCGAATTCAGGACCTGACGAAGCTGGTGCATGTGCGCGAGGTTTCGGCTGTCCGTCCGAAGGCCGTCGTCATCGTCCACCAGAAAATAACTTTTGCGATGGTCGACCAGATCGCAATACGGCCGGTGGTCGATCCGAACGTCCAGTTCGGCGATCGAATCCAGCGAGACATTGGACCATGACATCGGCACGAGTTTGTTCTCCTGGCGGTCCACCACCCACAGAATGGCGCTGGAGAAATCGAGTTCCTCGCAGAGAGCCGACGTCACTTTTTTCAGAAGTACTTTACGATCGGTGGTGGCAAAGAGACTCTGCGTGGCGTTGTTGAGGACGATCAGTCTCTGGGCATAATTGCGTTCCTGCAGCACAACCTGCTTAAGCCATTGGGCCTCCCTCTCCAAAACCATGTTTTCTTCGACGAACTTCCGGACCGTGTTCTGGGTTTTTTCATACGCGGCATCGCGATCGCGGGAAGTCAGGTAGGTCAGCCATCTCACGAGGAGACGACGCAGGCGGAGCGAAATCTTCTCCCGCCAGCCGGCGACGATACGCCACAACCCGGACACCGTCATCCCGACCGACAATCGGCGACCGGAATCAGCGGTCTCGGCGGCCACACATCCATCGTTCAGACTCCATTCGGGACGCATCGACGACGAAATCCAGATGAGGGACGATTCACGCAGCGGGTTCATGGCTGTATGGGAAATGGTTGTCGGGTGAATACGAAAACCGGGCTTCGGCCGATTCGAGGAGTGCCGCCATTTTTCGACTTGCGCTGAGCCAGAAACGGTTTTTCAGCGGAACGGAATTCGCGGTCAGATCTTTGACGGCCAGTTCTTCCAGCGACGCCAGAGACTCGGCGGCGTCTTCCGTCCGTTCGGACCTTCGCAGCATGGTCTTTTCCCAATGCGCCAAAGCTGGCGAGGGAGCCTGGATATCCTGGATGAGCACGGATTCGAGTTCTTCCAAATCATACAGGACCGACCCCGGAGCCCCATGGCTCTCTTTGGGAAGGTCGTACATGATAATAAAGGGTGACTTTGAGGTTTTCATGGTGAGGCCTTTACAGTTGCTTCCAATGACGCCATATGGTGATGTATGGCATTCCGCTGAGTGCGTACGAACCAAAGAACTTCCTGATGTATGACGCGCGATAGTAGACGTTTATCTTGTTCTCGTTGCCAAGACCCTCCACATTGGCGCCGCCGAAAATGCCGCCGTATACGGTTTCCTTGTTGTGCAGATCCACGTCCTGCTGCACCACTGAAACCGGACTGGGAAGGTAAAGCACGCCTTCGAGTTTCTGGCTGTTTTTGAGTGTGACATCGCCCTGAACCACGACGATCCCAAAAATCTGACCGCTGTTCTTGACTTCGAGATTGCCCTCGATGTATACCACATTCGGCGTATCGCTCGGCGTGCCATTGGGACGCGGATGATAAAAATTGGCATCATTGCCCGTCGGGTACGAGGCCCCGTTGGACACGGAAAGACTGCCTGAAAAATAATGACCCTGGGCAATAGCCATCTGTTTGAGACGCTCTGTATCCATTTCAGGAAGTTCCGTGGCGTATTCGCGGGCCAGCATGGGATTTGGATTTCCGGCCGAGTCACGGACCGTGACATCGTTCAGACTTCCGCTGATGTATATGGCAAAACCCGAGATATCCGTCAGCCGCATTCGAAAGGTTTGCCCGGATGTTGCGCCGCCGTACGTCCCGATCACTCTCACTTGAAGCGTGTCATGCAGCGCCGGGTATAACGTGCTGTCTTCCGCAATCACCGTGACGCTGCCCGATCCGATGGCCTGCTGGCTCGCATTCCAATGCCAATTGCCCGACGTCAGGGATTTCCGGATGCCATACTCGAGGCCCGACTGAGCGGCATAAAAGGCCCGGGCACTGGCAACGTCCACCGCCAGCGACCGCGCGTTATTGTCCGTGAGCGACACCAATACAAAACCGGCCAATGTAAGGATGGTCACCAGTGATATGGCGGCCACCAGCGTCGACCCTTTTTCCTGGTGCACAAAGTCAGTATGTCGGTTGTTGTTTTGCATGGTCGTTGTTCCGCGACCAATAGGAGCAATACCCGTACCGAATAGATGTGTCTGAAAATCAATCAGTTACGAATAGAAGGAGTCCATCTGCTTATGGCGGAAAAGGACTAAATAAGTGAATATTGCCATACAGAGGGAATTTCACGAAACGAAGGTCTGGAAAGGGAGTGACAGAGGGCAGAAACGATGAACACGGTCGGTCCGTCGTGATGCTTGCAATCAAAAAGAATGGCTATCTCATGTTCCGCAGTAGCACCGTTCGATCCACCGAATACGCATAGCCCCGGTAGCTCACAGAAAATACATAGCGCACCCTGGCGATCTGGCTCGTCGGCGAGGCACTGGTCCATGCCGTGCCATCCCACTTGTAATAGGAGAATACAAAACCCGAGACTCCCGACGCCAGTACATCGTTGTTACGCAAGATTCGTTGGGCGCTGTACTGGAGATCGATGGCGGCATCGGCGTTGTTCGTCAGCTTGAATCGAGTGGACGTGGCGATGAGAATGCTGGTTCTGTTCTTCACGCTTTTGGCTTCGCGCTCGAGCACATCCGCCGCCCGTTGCGCGTCCTGGACGGCGACGGATGAACGCAAAACATCCGCGTAGATGTCCGTGGAGGTATTGAAAGACAAATACACACCTGTCATGATGACCCCGGACAATGTCGCATAGAGCATGAGCTCTATGAGCGTGAATCCCCGTTCATCATCCATGGCATCTTTTTTAGAAAAGTGGCGTTTCATGGGATCAACTCTGCGTCAGCCATGTGACGATCTGTACCGCCGAAATCAAATCATGGGACACTCGGACCGTCACCTCGGCATAGGCCACTCCGGAAAATGTCTTTCCGGCGGTCACAATGGTAGTGGTTCGCGTGTATCCGCCGGCCAGATTCTCCGCGGCATAACGCCCGGGCGTTGTAACCCACGAGTAGCCCCGGCTCGGGGACATCTTGTCGGCGGTAATGTCCTCCAATTTCTGTTCACATAGCGCCAGAGCCCTGGATTCGATTTCATACGTTGCGCTGTGCAGAAAGGTATAGCTGTACAAATCCACCAGGGCGGGCACGGTAATGCCGACAAACAACAGCGTCGTGATGATCTCCAGCGTGGAATAACCTTTTTCATTCATGATCGTCGCCCCGCTTTTAGTGTTTACCCATGTGGCCCAACATGTCCCACATCGGCATGAATATCGCCAACGCAATGAAGAGTATCGCGCCGCCCAGCAAAACGGTAATCATCGGCTCGATCAAGGTGGTCAGATTCTTGACCGTGTGATCGACCTCTTCGTCGTAGTATTCGGCAATATTGGTCATCATCGTGTCGAGCGAGCCGGATTTTTCGCCGATCGCAATCATTTGCACGACGATGGCCGGAAAGATCCGGCTCTTGCGCAATGGCTGGGCCAGACCCTGGCCGTCCTTCACACCATTGAGCGCCCGGTAAACTTCATCCGTCACGACGCTGTTCCCGATGGTTTGCGCGATGATGGTCAGGGTCTGGATGATCGGCAACCCGCTGCGATTGAGAGTCTCAAACGTTTTCGAAAACCGCGACAGATACGTCTTGACATTCAACTCACCGAAAACCGGAAGGTGCAGTTTGCGTTCGTCCCACCATCGGCGTCCTCTCGGCGTCCTCATGAAATAGCGCAGGCCGATCAGCAAGGCCACCGCCGCCGGTATGACGATCATCCAGTACTGCGTGATCGCCGTATTGATCCCGATCAGAATCTGGGTCGGCAGGGGCAGGTCAACTTTCATTCGTTTGAAAATGTCAACGAATTTGGGCACGACCATGACAATCAGAACGACAAACGCAATCAGGATGCCGAAAAGGACCATGATGGGATAACGCGTGGCTTTTTTGATGTTTTGGCGGATTTCCATATCGTGGGACAGAAAAGAAACCAGCCGCAAGAGCACTTCATCCAGTACGCCGCCGGTTTCACCCACCTTGATCATGCTGACATACAGATCCGAAAAGGCCTCCTTATGGGGTTTCAAGGCGTCGCACAGGGGTTTGCCGCTTTGAATGTCGCCGCTGACCTTCTTCAGGATGACCCGCATCGATTCCGAGGCCGCCTGCTCCTCCAGCGCCTGGAGACAGCCCAATAAGGGTACGCCCGCCTTGAACAGCGTCGCAAACTGTTTCGTGAATACGATGACTTCCTTGGGATCGATTTTCTTCTTGGAAAAGGCGCCGGCGAAGAGGCCGGGCCGGACTTCGGAGATTTGAAGTGGAAGGTAATTCAGACGATCCAGATACTCGGTGACAAATCCGATGTTCGGCGCTTCGATTTTGTCGACGACGACCTGCCCGGTGTGGTTGATGGCGCGGAACTGAAAATGGGACATGGCGTCTCCTTTAATCCTGGGTGACCCGGACGACTTCTTCAATGGACGTCAGTCCCTGAAGAACCTTCGCCACGCCGTCCTGGCGGAGGGTGCGCATGCCGTTTTCGATGGCCGCGTCTTTGAGACGGCTGGAAGAAGCGCGGGTCATCGTCAGTTCTTTGATCTCCTCATTGACAATGAGCAGTTCGTAGATGGCCAGCCGGCCGCGGTAGCCCTTGTCGTGGCAAGCCGGACAGCCCGCCGGTTTATGAAAAGTATACGAACGGCCGTTCTGCAAATTGAGCGACTTGACCATCGCGTCATTTGGCGCATAGGGTTGCCGGCATTTTGGGCACAACCTCCTCACCAGTCTCTGAGCCAGTACACCGGAAAGGGCCGAGGCCGTCAGAAACGGCTCGATGCCCATGTCGGTCAGCCGGTTGATGGCGCTCGGGGCATCGTTGGTGTGGAGCGTTGAAAAAACCAAATGGCCGGTTAAAGCCGACTCCACGGCGATGTGCGCCGTTTCCTGGTCCCGGATTTCACCCACCATGATCACATCGGGATCCTGCCGCAGGATGGACCTCAGACCTGTCGCAAATGACAGCCCGATTTTGGCATTGATCTGGCATTGGCGGATCGTGTCCAGCCGGTATTCAATGGGATCTTCAACGGTGATAATGTTCTTGTCGATGGAGTTGATCGAACTCAACGCCGAGTAGAGCGTCGTGGTTTTTCCGCTGCCGGTCGGGCCCGTGACCAGAATGATGCCGTTGGGACGGCGGATCAGTTGTTCAAAAAACACAAACGTGTTCCTGTCAAATCCGAGTTCCTGAAGACTGACGGTCACAGAGCCTTTATCCAGAATCCTCAGCACAATATTCTCCCCATTGATCGTCGGAAACGAAGAAATACGGAAATCGATCGTTCGCGAACCGATGCGGGTTTGAAACCGGCCATCCTGGGGCAGCCGTTTTTCGGCAATGTCCAGTCCGGACATGATCTTGAACCTTGAAATCAGCGCCGACTGCAGATGCTTGTCCAGAACGAATGATTCCTTCATGAGGCCGTCCACACGGAACCTCACCAGCAGGTTCCTTTCTTCCGGCTCAATATGAATATCACTGGCCCCTTCGCGGACTGCCGCTGCCACGATCACGTTGGACAACCGGATGATCGGGGTGTCCTTCGCCGCTTCTTCCAACTGTTCCCGGCTTTCCGTCACTTCCTCGACCGTGATCATTTCGACGTCCGCCTGGTAATCCAACACCGCGTCGCGAACTTCGTCCTGATAGGCTTGTGAGGAATTCTTGAAAATCCGGCTCAGCGTGTCCTGCAAATCCTGTTCGGAACACAGCATGGGTGAAATGGTCAAACCGGTCAATGACTGAAGTTCGTCAATCACCGCCAGGTTGCGCGGATCGACCATCGCCACGGTCAATTCGTCTCCAATTTTGAATAACGGAAGCAACTGTTTGGATCGCAGGACGTTTTCGGGCACGAGTTGGACCACATCCATGTCGATTTCGAAGGTCGTCAAATCGACCGTCGGCAAATCCAGATGATCCGACAGAATCTGGAGCAGGTCTTCATCTTTTACGAGGCGCTTTTCCGAAATGATCTTCCCGAGTTTCTTGCCGTTCTTCAGCTGGTGGCTTAGAATTTCCGACAGTTGGCTTTCCGTCACCAGGTTGTTGCTGACCAGCAATTGGCCCAATTTGGGATGGACGGGCACGGGCGGTCGTCCTAAACGACCTGCGCCATCGGCGGATACATGCTGGCGACAGGCCGGCCCGCAGGGCGTTTCCCGGCGATCAGGCTGCCGATCTTGTCCAGGAGTTCCGGCGGATCGTAGGGTTTGTGCATATACGCATCGGCCCCCATTTCCATTCCGGTATGCCGGTCGATGTCACGGGCCCGCGAGGTAAGCATGATGATGGGAATGTGGCGGCGCTTTTCGTCCGACTTCAGGAGCCGGCATATTTTGAAACCGTCCATTTTGGGCAACAAGACGTCCAGCAGAATGAGGTCCGGACTTTCTGTGCGCGCCTTGAAAAGCCCGTCCAGGCCGTCCGCGCTGGACAGAACCTCATAACCCTCGGACTGCAAACGCATGGTCAGTACGCGCACGAGATTGGGATAATCATCCACAATCAGTATTCTGGGAATCGGCATGATGACGCACCTTTCGTCGTTTTGGAAGAAAAATTGTAAATGTACTGCCCCGGCCGTACTCGGATCTCACTTTGATCCGTCCATGATGAAGTCGCACCATTTCCTTCACGATGCTCAAACCCAGGCCGCTGCCTTTGTCCCGATTGTGGACATGTTCGGCATGATCCAGTTGGGAAAAACGCTTGAACAACTTCCGGATGTCCGATTTCAACATGCCAAAGCCCTCGTCCCGGACGGACAATTCGAGGCCGCCGTGTTGCGGCGTGGCCGTGATTTCGATCGTCGTGGATGGCGGCGAATATTTGATGGCATTGTCAAGCAGATTGAACAGCATTTGTTTTACGCGATCGGCATCGGCATACAGGTTGTCAATCGCCATCGGAATATTTTCACACAGCGTTATGCGCTTGTTTTTCGCTTTTCTCTCAACCGACGTCATTGCCGACCGCACAAGCAGGTGGACGTCGATCCGGGTACGATGCAGACGCGTCTGGCCGGCATCCAGCCGGTTGATTTCCAGCAGATCGCCCACCAGGCGCGACAGACGATTCGTTTCGTCAAAGGCCACCTGGAGACATTGGCGTTGGGTCGGATTGATGGCGCCGATTCTCTCTTCCAGCATCAGGGACAGGCTCTCTTTGACCGGCGCCAGCGGATTGAATAATTCATGCGTGACCACGGACAGGAACTCGGATCGTTCACGGGCTTCCGTCCACGACGCGCTGACGTCGCGAATCAGGAACACGTGACCGATCCGCGTACCGTCCGGATGGCGGATGGCTTTGACGGTGATGTCATAGACAAAGAACGGCCGGCCGGAAACAACCTGATCACGAAGTACCGACGGGTGGCGTTGCCGGGCTTTGAGAAGAAGTGGTTCCAGATTGAGCCGGGCGCCGGAAGCGAGTTGCCGCACGGTCGTGATTTCCGGACGCGCGTCATCTTCGATCCGAAGCAGTCTGACGGCCCTGGGATTGATGATTCGAACCCGGTCAAGAAGATCGACCAGGACAATACCGGTATCCAGGTGATCGATGACGGCTGTCGTTTCGGTATGGCATTGACGAATGAGCAGATCATCCATCCGGCTTTCGATCGGAAACCTCCCGTCGGCCGAGGCGTTCGCGGTCAGGGACTCCGTGCCATGGTTATTCTTGACCGTGACGGGGTTGGGAATCAGTCGTAGTGCGCCGGTCATCATGATCTCCCGGTTATCTGTTTACCACGTTGTCCAAATACCATTGGATAAGGTCCGCTCCAAAGAGAAGACTTCCCATCATGGCCATCGCAAAAAAAGGCGCCATTGGAATTTCCGCCCGGCGATCCAATTTCCTGAACAGAACGCCGATCCATCCCGCCACCGAAATGAAGAGAAACGTCAGAAACAGGACCATCGCCAGAAGTTTCCAGCCCAGGAAGAGGCCCAGTAAGGCTGTGAGTTTGATGTCGCCGCCGCCCATGGCGTCTCTCTTATACACGCGACGGCCGACCAATGCGATCCCGGTCATGATGGCGCCCCCCATGACCATACCGGCCATACCGGCCACCAGAGATGAAACGCCTTCGAGTATCAGGAATCCCACGCCGATCGGCAGGCTGATCAAAAGAAGCCGGTTCGGGATGATATGGCTCCTGTAATCGATTTCTGACAGGACGATCATCAATAAGGTCAGATAAGCCGATTTGAAAAACAGGATCGTCCACCCAAACTGGCTGTGCAGGAAAACCAGGCATAGCGCCGTTGCCAACTCGACCGCCGGATAACGGATAGAAATTTTCTGGCGGCAGGACCCGCAGCGGCCGCCCAGGATCGCGTATCCCCACAATGGGATATTGTGGTACCACCGGATCGGTGAACCACAATGCGGGCAATGGGAAGCCGGAAACCACAGCGATTGTCTGAGCGGAATGCGATGAATCACGACGTTCAGAAAACTGCCCAATAGCAGTCCGGCCGCGGCAATGAGCAAGTCAGGCGACAGACTCATAATGGGCGTCCTGGGTTAGCGTGACAAATTGAGATGAGTTTTCCCTGTAAATACGTTCGATACCAAACGTCGCCTGGAACATGGCCACGTCGAGATTGACGTTTTTCACGCTGAGCAGAGTCAGGATCAATGTGTTTTGAGCCACGACCATTTTGTGCGACACCGCCTGCAACGGAAGATCGAAATAAACGGATCCGTTCGCCGATCCGCTCTTGGCATAACGTTCAAGATGCCGGTAGAAGAATTTTGCAAACTCCGAATGTTCGCCGCCCCCGGATTGTTCCAGATCCGACAGCGCGGCCACCGGAAGACCGTCCCCCGTGGTAACCACCGCGGCAAACAATCCGAACTTACGAATGATATTCTGAAGATAGTGTTCAAGCGCCTTGTCCTGCTCCTCCGTCCGACGGCTGCGTCGGTCGAACAGGGAGATCATGCTGCGAATCTGTTCGCGCAACTTCTGGCTGGCGCACATCGGATTGGAATGGACACAATAGTTGGCCCGGCAGGCCGTCACCGGCTCACTGCACATCTGGCGCCGATGGTAATTGGCCGTGGGTTCCATGCGGCTCGTAATAAATTCACGAGCCAACTTACGGTGAAGTGTGTTTTCGGCAAAATCTATGGCCTCGTGCCAAAGGAAAATCTGGAGTTCCATCAATTGTTCGACCGTCATCCCCGTCATGATGGAGTCAATGAAATGAGGGTCGGAAATATTCTTTCGGATCTTTTTCAAAAGGTCCCGGCTGAGCGTGCCCTGCACGAATGATGTCTTGAATTCGGTCAAGGACGCTTCCTTACCGGCCATAGATTCCATATTCAGACTTTGATTAGTCTGGCGGTCGGTATCTCTCAAGTCGAACATGGGAACTCCTCGTTAAGGGTGACCAGGCTCCCATACCATACCGGATGGGAGCCTGAGTCTTGATGGAAATTAGTGGCCAGAGACAGAACACGAGACCGTGCCCGTCGTCGAAGAATACGTGTACGTGCCACCGGACGGACACGTGGGATGCGCACCGCTCGCAAAGAGCGTGTCCATGGCGCTCAGACTTGCCGGAAACGTGGCCGGGCCGCCGGCCAAAGCCGACTGGGCGTAAAATACGCTGGCCGCTGCGCCAATCGCACCCTGATTGGACTTGCAGGCGCCGGCTTCCGCCTGATCCGTCAAATCGAAATACTTCGGCACCGCGACGGCGGCGAGAATACCCAGGATCACGATGACCGTGACCAACTCCATCAGGGTGAAGCCTTTTTCATTTTTCATGGATTTCATTTTTCTTCCTCCAAAGAGATTAAGAGTTTGATTCGTTGGCCTACTCTCCATCAACATCCGTGCCGTCGTTTGATATTTTGTTTAATAACGACTTGAACGACACATCCGGTGGCAGGGGTTGTGGGAAAAAATGCCCAACAGAGGAAATTCGACCCCATTTTTTGGCAATAAAAAAGGCCGGAACACCTTCGCATTCCGGCCTCTGGTTGGTCCTTCCTTCAGGACCGTGGGTGAAGATCAGTCTTTTTTCCGTTCAAGAATCTGCATCTTGTCGGCCACGACTTCCGTCACAAACCGTTTCACGCCATCGCCGTCTGTGTAAGACCGCGTCTTCAACTGGCCTTCCACCGACACGAGCGAACCTTTCTTCAGGTATTGACCGCAGATTTCGGCAAGCTTGCGCCAGGCCACCACACGGTGCCAGTCGGTTTGTTCGACCTTGTCGCCTTCCTTGTTCTTGAAAACCTGATTCGTCGCGAGCGAGAACAGGCTTATCGGAATACCATTCGGCGTGTACCGCATCTGCGGTTCTTTTCCAACACGTCCGATAATGACGGCTTTGTTGAGGGTTCCTTTGGACATGGTTGTCTCCTTTGAATAATGATGTTAGTACTATTAATAAATGATATGGTTTGTTCGCGTTTTCGTTTGTCCTGACCCTATTAATCTAACCATGCCAAAGCCTCATTTTTTCTCAAAAATTGAGAATAATTGGCGCCGCAAATCGAAGGCCTTCCGTCAAGGCCCTCTTGCTTCCCTCAAATAAAATCTTCACATTGGCCCACCCGCAGAACGCGGTCTTGCAGAATGATCCACAACCTAAGCACCTGGGAGAACTGTGATGCTTTACCGGAGTTTGATACTGGCGGCGCTCGTTTTGGCGGGATGCCAGCCATCGGCAAAAAACGGCCCCGATCCGCTGGCCGACAATAGAGACACGACCGTCAGCCCACGCAAGGATTTCTTTCTCCACGCCAATGGCGGTTGGTTCAAGAAGCACCCCATTCCGGAATCCGAATACATGAACGGCCTTTGGCTCACCATACTGGAGGACACACGTAAGTCCGTTCGCGAAATCTGCGAAACTTCCGCGGCAGACACGACAGCCAAACCCGGTTCCAACCGCCAAAAAATCGGTGATTTTTTTGCCAGCGGCATGGACAGCGCCGGCGCCGAATCCGCCGGCCTGACGCCGATTCAGGAACTACTTGACGAGATCGATGCGATGAAATCAAAAGAAGACCTGGCCCGTGTGGCCGGCCGTTTGCACCGCGGCATGGCCGGATCTCTTTTCTCCATGCACGTGGGCAAGGATGACAAGAAGCCGGGCGCCTACGCGATCCTCCTCAACCAGGGCGGCCTGGGTCTCCCCGACCGGGACTATTACTTCAAGACGGATTCCAGAAGCGTAACCATCCGGCAGGAGTACGTGAAACATCTGGAATTCACCGCCTCCGCATTCAAAAGCCAAACGCCGGTCGCAGACGCCAAAACGATCCTGTCGCTGGAAACCGCGTTGGCCAAATCCAGCCGCGTACTGGAAGCCCTGCGCGATCCGTATGCCAATTACAACAAGCTGAGCGCGTCGGAACTGCAGAAACTCACGCCGGATTTTTCATGGCCCGTATTTTTTGAAACCGTTGGCCTGAAGAACGTCGATTCCGTCGTCGTCGGCCAGCCGGAGTTTTTCGCCGCCATGCAACGCGCCCTGACCTCCACGCCGATGGCCTCATGGAAAGCCTATTTCAAATGGTGCCTGCTGGCGGAGTACTCGGCGTATCTGACCGAAAATCTCGCCGTGGCCGATTTCAATTTCTTCGCGAAGACGATCCGCGGTATCGAACAGCGCAAACCACGATGGAAACGCGTCGTCGAAAAGACCAACCGTTCTTTGGGAGAATTGGTCGGACAGGAGTATGTCGCCCACCATGTGCCCAAAGGCGCCAAGGAAAAACTGCTCGAAATCGGCAACACCATCCGTGACGTCTGCCAGGAACGCATCCACGCGATTTCGTGGATGGGCGACTCCACACGGGCCAAGGCGTTGAAGAAACTGGAAACGATGGTCATGAAGGTCGGATACCCCGACCGGTGGAAGGACTATTCGGACCTGACCATCGATCGCGGGCCGTACGCCGCCAACGTCCTTCGCGCGCACCAATGGGCCTTTGCCGACATGATCCGCAAATGGGGCAAACCGGTCGACCGATTGGAATGGGCCATGACGCCCCAGACCTACAACGCGTATTACGATCCGAATAACAACGAGATCGTTGTGCCGGCCGCCAATATCATCGTGCCGGGTTTTGAAAAGGAACTGCCGGATGATGCGATTTTGTACGGCATCATCGGAGGCGGCACGTTTGGGCACGAAATCATCCACGGTTTCGACGACATGGGCAGTCAGTACGACGAGACCGGCCGACTCGCCATGTGGTGGACCACGGAGGATCGCGAGCGCTTCACCGCCAAAACAAAATTGCTGGTCGATCAATGCGACAACTATGTCGTCCTCGATAGTCTCCACCTGCGGGGACAGGCCACCCTCGGCGAGAATATCGCCGACCTGGGCGGCGTGCAACTCGGCTACGACGCCTTCAAACGCACGGCTCAATTCAAATCCGGAAAAAGGATAGCCGGTCTGACCCCCAACGAACGCTTCTTCCTGGCCTACGCCTACGGGTGGATGATCCAGATGCGGCCGGAATCCCTCGCAGACCAGATCATGACCGATTTCCACGCGCCCGCCCAGTTCCGCGTCAATGGCCCGTTTTCCAATGTCCCGGAATTCTATGAGACCTTTCATGTCGTGCCGGGAGACGCCATGTACCGTCCGGACAGCCTGCGCGTCAGCATCTGGTAGACTATATTTGACAGGGTCCGAAGCATGGCCACACGCATAGACGAACTCCACCGCCAGATCGAAATGGCGGCTTTGATCGCGGAATTCCCGGAAAAGTATTCGGAGGACGATCTCGCGGCCCATTTTTTCACGAGTGTGAGTTCGATCCGCCGCGACGTCAAAGCCCTGCGCGAAATGGGCGTCGAAGTGCGTTCGCGAAAACTGTCCTACCGCATCGACCTTTCCGTCGACGATCTCAATCGGCTGGTCACCACCTATTGGGCCTTCGGCAACCACGAGCGCATCAAAAACCTGCCGCTCATCCGGAACAAGCTGAAAAACCGGACGTTGATGTTCTTTGTGCAAACGATGAAAGCCATGCAGGAAAGAAAAGTCATGGAGATCGATTACCGTTCCGGCAAAAAGGAAACATCGCGGTGGCGGACCCTAACGCCCGTCGCTTTCTACAATGGCGGTAAAACCCATTACCTTATCGCGATGCACGACACGGTGCCGAAAATGTTCACGATCGAACGCATCCTCGACTTCCGATTCCCCAACCAACCTTCACCGCTGAAGGAAATTCCATCGCTGTCCGACCTGTTCCGGCACGCGTGGGGCTCCTACACCGGCGGCGCGTTGGCCACCGTGCGTTTGAGATTCCGCGATGATCTCGAACAGTACATGTCCGAAAAATTCTGGGTCGAAAACCAGGAAATGAAACACACGGAGGATGGGTTTGAAGTGACCCTGAAAATACGGCTATCCAATGAATTCGTCGCCTGGGTGATGGGCTGGGGCGATGCGGTGACGATTCTGGATCCGAAGGAATTGCGGGACGCGGTCGTAAGGAAGGCTTCCGACATCGTCGCCCGGTACAGGAAGGGAAAAAAATCCTGATCGGATTTTTCTTATTAAGTTGGGAGAACTCCCTTCCGCCATGAGCGGACAGCGATCACAGCATGCAGGTTGGCACAGACCTGCATTTTTTCTTGAGAAAAAAATAGTATTGACAATCAATCTTTGATACTATATATTAATGATAGTAACACTAATTAGTAATAACAATAGTTTGGAATAACATGGTTGCAACACGGGATGACGAGAGCCTTCTAAGAGCGCACGCAGCTCAACTGGCCGACCTCGTGTTTCAGTTGCTGGCCGATTGCCACGAAAAAGAAAACCGGATTGCGGCAAGGCACAACTTGAGCCCGGCGGAATTCAGATGCTTGCGTGCCTTTCGTGGACTGGAATCTGTGAGCAACAAAGACATTGCGCAAAAGATGAATCTTACACCGGGCCGCTTATCCAGGATTCTGGACGGTCTGGCGGCCAAGAACTATGTTATTCGAAAGGAAGACAGCCACGATCGAAGAAATGTCGTTGTTTCGCTGTCCTCAAAAGGCAAGAACCTCGTGACATCCCTGGAGGAAGACTACCTCAATGCTCACGCCGACATATTGCGCCGCATGAATATGCCCCACGAGAATTTGGTGCAAGGTATGGGCGAATTCCTCACCGCCGTCCGAGATTGGCTTGAAAAATGAAGGTTTTTTTTGACTGTAAATACGATAATTGCATCTTATTATGCTCGGAGAAATTCTATGGCTAAGCACGCGCTATGTCTCGCCTTACTCATGACAGCCCTCATACTGGGTTGTTCCGAAGACAAAAAAGATGACCCCGATGGTAACCCCGACATCGCATCCTGCGAAGGCTGTCATACCGACTACGAGACACTCAAGGCAATTGCCGCCGAAGACACCATAAGCGGCGGAGGAGGATGTGGTGGAGATGCGCCCCACATCGAGCGATATGACCGCGTATATCTTGGAGGCGCCGGATACACGGCATTCAAGAACTCGACTCACGGTGGAATGACATGCGTTCAGTGCCACAATGGCACGGATGAGACTTCGGACAAAGCGGTGGCCCATTCGGGTGATTTCATCAGCCACCCGTCCACGTTTGCGCAGGACAAGTGCGGCAGTTGCCACAACACCATGGTGACGATGGCAAACAACAGTCTGCACCAGCAGGGATGGGGTCAGAAGAGAATGGTGTTCCTCCGGGCCGGATTGAGCTCATTCGATGCGCTGTCTGAAACGATGAAAGCGGGATACCAGACGAACTGCGCCAAATGCCACGCCGGTTGCGGCGATTGTCACGTCATGCGGCCAAAAGCCGGTGGCGGCGGACTCTACAAAGGCCATCAATTCACGTCCCCCGACATGCGAGATCAATGCGTGGCATGCCATTCCAGCCGTGGAGGTCATGCGTATTTTGGTATTGGAACGGGAACGGTTCCGGACGTCCACTACTCAAGCCAGCATATGGAATGTCTGGACTGCCATACCGGGGCCGAAGTGCACGGCAATGGACAGGTGCAAAATACCCGGTGGCAGATGCCCGGCCTGCCTTCCTGTACCAACTGCCACACCGATGTGGCCACGTCCAATGCGTATCATACGGAACACATCGGAACCTTCAGTTGCAACACATGCCATTCGCAGAACTACAACAACTGCGGCAGCTGCCACATCGGGGGCGAAGGCGCGCGTGTCGTCTCTCATCAGAGTTTCAAAATCGGCATGAATCCGATCAGGGACATCAAACCGCCATACAAGTTCGCGCTCCTGCGCAGATCGCTGAGTGCGCCGGACAGCTGGGAACTCTATGGAACGTCGTCGCTGGGCAATTTCGGCGTGGCGCCAACGTACAAGTATACCACGCCGCACAACATTCTACGCTGGACCACCCGTACGCAGGTTGGAAGCGGCAAACCATGTTACGACAATTGCCACATCATTTTCGAAAACAACACGTATCGCAACCGCAATCTGTTCTTGTTCAATTCCGATTTACTGGAGACGTGGGAACTCAGCGCCGATACCGGCATCGTCGTGGACGGCAGACTTCCGTCCGGCTGGGGTACACCGTAACTCCGACACATCCACTTAACCGTTTGAAGGAGACTGTATGAAGAACTGGAAGCACATGATGGCCTTGCTGGTCATTCCATTGATGCTTGGATTTGTCGCCTGCAGCGACGACGATGACAAGGCGGCCATTAATGAAGCCGACGTGTTGTTGAAGTACCTCGAGGCCAATGGGAATTACATCAACACGTCCGCGCCGTCGATTGCACCCGCCTCGGAGGTCCGGACCAATCAGGGTTCTGCATCCTATTATATCATCGACATCCGGAGTTCCACGGACTTCGCCAACGGTCATATCGAAGGGGCTCACAATGTGACGATGGCCAATCTGCGCAGCCACTATGTCGCCAACAACGGGCCGTCCTTCACAAAGGTGTACGTTGTTTGTTATTCCGGCCAGTCGGCGGCCTACGGGGCGTCCCTGCTGCGTCTGCTCGGTTACAGCAACGTGTATTCGATGAAGTGGGGCATGAGTTCATGGGATTCGACCTTCGCACAAAACTACTGGCTGACAAAACGCAGCAACGTGCGGGCAACTCAGTTCGACACGATTACCTATCCGAAGCCGGCCGCCGGAGAACTTCCCGTTCTCAACACCGGTTTGAGCGACGGTGCGTCCATCCTGTCGGATCGCGTGGATACTTTGCTTTCTTATGGGTTCACACCGGCCAATATCACCGAAGCAACGGTGTTTGCGAATCTGAGCAACTACTATGTTGTCAACTACTGGCTGACGTCGCAATACTATGATCCGGGCCACATTCCCGGCGCCGTGAATTATGTCCCCAAAGCGGACCTGAAGGACTCGACGTACATCCGGACGCTGCCGACGGATCAACCGGTTGTCGTGTATTGCTACACCGGCCAAACCAGCGCTTTTGTATCGGCATACCTGAGACTGCTGGGCTATGACGCCCGCTCCCTGTCCTTTGGAGCCAACGCCATGATCTACGACCTCATTCTGGGTCGTGCGGGTTTCACGACCTTCGTGCCGGGAACTGACATCATGCAGTACCCCTGGGTCACGGGCGCGGCAAACTGACCACGCTGATCACGAGTCATGAAAAAACCCGCCGGAAGGCGGGTTTTTTCTTTTATGGCACATAAGCTTGTCTTGCGGCTTTGGCCGGGGCAAGTCAAACCCTCTCTCCGGCCAATGCCACCTCACGCAATGGCGTCCGTTTCGAAGATTTCTCACCCTGACAAGCGTTTTCCCGAAGCCACCACTCCCATCCGCACTCGTCGTTTTCCGGCAGGGCACAGGTGTTGTGACCTTTCTTGAATCCGGCCGCCATTCGGCCAAAGGAAGGCAACGGGAGAATTCGACCTGGGACGCCACAGCGTTCCATCCAGACCCGCGCCATTTCGCCCAGCGTCGTCACCTCGGGGCCGCCAATCTCCACGATTTTCCCTTGCGGACCTTCCCGGACCAACCTCGCCAACTCGCCGGAAACCGTATCGGTGCTGATGGGCTGGACTTTGAATGATGTCGGAATGACAAGCCATCGCCCGATCCGGCCTCTGGAAAACAGTTCGTCGATGAATTCATGAAACTGTGTGGCCCGCAATATGGTGAACGGCAATCCGCTTTGACGAACGAAATTTTCCGCCACCAGTTTTTTTCTATAATAACGAAATGGAATCCGGTCGACGCCGACAATGGAGACATACAAGAGATGCCGGACCCCCGCTTCTTTGGCGGCGCGAATCAGGTTGCGCGTGCCCATCGTATCGGTGGTGTAATTGAATGAACGGGCGCCGGAGGCCAGGTGAATCACGGTGTGAACTCCGTCCAGGGCGGCCTTAAGGCCAAAGCCGTCGTACAAATCCACCGGGTACCAATCCCACGGCATGTCTTCCGCCCGACGGCGTGACGCAATCCGGACCTGGGCGCCTTCCGTCCCCAACCGGGCCGCCACTTTCCTGCCCAGTACGCCGGTTCCACCCGTGATCAATATTTTATCTGTCATCATGTCTCCTTGTCGCGTCGGCGTTCGGAACGATGCCTGACTTCATCCGCCACGCGGGTACTTGAGTACGGAATCCAAAGCCCCATACGCAACATGTCCGAAAAAGTTACGCCACCACTTTGGTTTCCAGTTTCGGGACGACCGCCGGCGCCGGCATCCTCCCGTTACGGCGTCCATACACCCTCCGAAACAACGCCGGCACTTTGACGCTCCACTCGTCGATCTTGGAATAAACGACAGGCACCAGGAGCAGCGTGAGAAACATCGAACTCGTCAGACCTCCGATCAAAGCCCACGCCAGGCCGGTTTTCCATTCCGAACCCGCCGCCGTGGACATGGCAATCGGCATCATGCCGATGATCATCGTAAGCGTGGTCATGAGAATCGGCCGCAGACGGCTTTTGCCGGCCTCCATCAACGCCTCCCGCGTTCCCAGGCCGGATTCCGATTTGTTCTGGTTCGTGCGGTCCACCAGCAGGATGGCGTTCTTCCCGACAAGTCCAACGAGCATGATGATGCCCAGCATGGAAAAAATGCTCAGCGATTTCATCGTCAGCGCCATGGCGAGCAGCGCGCCCACCATTGCCACGGGAATGGAAAACATGACTACGAGCGGATAAATGTACGAATCATACAACGCCACCATGATCATATATACGAAAATGATGCCGGCCAGGAGCGCCAGCCCGAGGCTTCCAAAGGAATCTTTCTGATTTTTCAAATCGCCCATATAGGCGAGCGAAACGCCCCTGGGCAGCGGATTCTCTTTGATGGTCTTTTCGAAATCCTGAGCGATGCTCCCGCTCGGGCGGCCCACGGCCTGCGACAAGACGGTGATCGACGTATTGCGGTCCCGCCGTTGAAGCTTGCTCGGTCCGGTCACTTTTTGGATCGTGGCAAATTGCTGCAACTCGATCGCCTGCCCGCGCCGGTTGAGGAAAGTGAGCCGGCCAATCTCGCCGGTTTTGGACCGGTCAAGTTCATCCATCACCACACGGATGTCGTACTCGTTTTCGCCGTCCCGGAATTTCGATTCGTTGTCGCCGGTCAAAGCGACACGCAGCGTGGCCCCGACCTCGGCCATCGTCAGTCCGAAAGCGGCCATCTTCTGCCGGTCGATATCGACGCGCGTTTCGGGCTTCCCGTCCTCCGACGACAGACGCACGTCCCCGGTGCCCGGGATGGCATGCAGCATATCCACGATGCGATGCGCCGAGGCCAACACCAACGCCCGGTCGGAACCGCTCACCGCAATCTGGATCGGGGTCTGGTTGGCCGTGCCGAAAATGCCGATCGGATTCGCGCGCACTTTGACGCCGGGGATCTGCTGGACTTTTTGTTTGATCTCCCATTGCATGTCGTCCGTCGATTTCACGCGTTCCTCTTTTGGCACAAGCGTCACATTGATCTCGGCGACGTTGTTGGAGTTTTGACCCAGCAATCCTTCGTTGGAAGCGCCGACGTTGACAAAAGCCATATGGACTTCCGGCATCGCAAACAGCATACGCTCGACGTCCTGCGTCGTATAGTTCGTCTGCTCAATGGAGGCGCCCGGGGGCAGTTCGATGGTGACCGCAAATTCCCCGCGATCCGATTGCGCCACAAACTCCGAGCCGATGAATCCCAGCGGCACGAGCGACAACGAAGCAAAAAACAACGCCAGGGTCATCAGGGCCACCTTGCCGCGGTTGGCCAGGCTCCAGCGCAACAAGGAAAGATAGTGCGTCGTGAACCGGTCATACCACGATTCGAACCACAACGCAAACCGGCCCATCAGCGTGTCCTTCGTGAACAGTTCGATCTTCGCAAACCGGGACGCCAGCATCGGTGTGATGGTGAAAGACACAAACAGGCTGAGCAGGGTCGATACGACGACCACGACGGAAAACTGGCGCAGGATATTGCCGATCAGGCCGCTCGTAAGGGCCAATGGCACAAACACCACCACATCCACGAGTGTGATCGAAAGGGCCGCAAACCCGATTTCGTTACGGCCGATCAACGCAGCCTTGCGCCGCTCGACACCCTTTTCAAGATGATGGTAAATATTCTCCAGCACAACGATGGAATCATCGACGAGAATGCCGACGACCAGGGACAACCCCAGCAACGTCATCAGATTGAGTGAGAAATCGAACAGGTACATCGCAATGAATGTGGAGATCAACGAAGCCGGGATCGCGATCATCACAATGACCGAGTTGCGCAGGCTGTGCAAAAAGAGGAACATCACCACGGCCACGAGCAGGACGGCCAGGGCGAGATCATACTTGACCGCGTTCGCGGCATCGACCGTGAATTGCGAAATATCCTGGGCAAGCTCCATCTGCAGCCGGATATCCTTGTGCTCGTCCTGCAACTTCACAATCTCGGCCCGGACCAGTTTGCTGACCGCCACCGCATTGGCGTCGGACTGTTTCTGCACGTAAATACCGATCGACGTCTTGCCGTTGATGCGGCTGATATTGACGTAATCCCTCTGTCCGTCCTGCACTTCGGCCACGTCGGAAAGCCGAATGTCCCCCCCGGTTTTGGAGCGCCCGAGCACCAGGTCGCGCAGGTCGTCGACGGAATGGAATTTTCCGGCCACGCGTACGACATACTGGCCGTCCTCGTCTTTGATGTTGCCGGTCGGAAAGTCCAGGTTCGACGCCTTGATGATCTCGGTGACCTGCAGGACGGACAACCCGTACCCGCGCAGTCTGGCCGCATCCAGGTTGACTCTGATTTCACGTTCATCGCCCCCGATCAACGTGACCTGACCGACGCCGGGCAACTTGGACAAACGTGGCTTGACATTGTCTTTCATGAACTGGTAGAACTCACGGGCCGGCATCGTCGACGTGGCGCCCAGCCGAACAACCGGAATTTCATCAAGGGCAAATTTCGAAATGGCCGGCGCCTTGACGTCGGCGGGAAATTTCCCTGTGATTTCACCGATTTTGCGCTGGGCATTCTGCAGGGCGACATCCACGTCGGCCCCCTGGTTGAATTCGATGAAGGCAAAGGAAACGCCTTCGGCGGACGTGGTCGCGATCGAGGAAATATCGTCGAGACTCGAAACGGCGTCCTCAATCGGCTTGGACACGGACGTCTCCACCTCATACGGCGACGCGCCCGGATAGACCGTCGCGATCGTAATCACCGGCGGGCTGATTTTCGGGAGCAATTCGTACGACAATTGCGTGTAACTGAAAAACCCGAGTACACCCAGCGCCGCGAAAATCACGACGATGAGCGACGGACGTTTTATGGCAAGTTCTGTCAGAGTCATGGGATCATCCTTTGATTACTGTATGACCGTGACGGGATAATCATCCCGCAGGTTGTTATGGCCGCTGGTCACGACCTGTTCACCGTCCTTCAATCCGTCGATGACCTGGAGCCGCGTTCCGAATTCCGAACCCACCACAATGGGGCGCAATCTCGCGGCGCCGTTTTCGATCACGAAAACCTCCGGTTTACGGATACTCCCGATGAGAGCCTCCCGCGGTATGGTCAGATACGCCCCCGTGCCGGTTCCCGTCAGTGCCACGCGAGCGAACATGCCGGCTTTGAGCGGGTGCTTCGAATCATTGGTGAGCGCGATTTCGACGGGATACGTGTGCGCTTCGTCGGCTTTGGCGCTGATGGTATGAACCCGTCCTTCGAAGGCAACCCCGGGATAGACTTCCGTCGTGACCACGGCCTTGTCACCCGTTTTCAAGCCGAACACGTCCGCTTCGGCCACAGAGACTTTCACTTTAAGTCTTGAAATATCCACGACATTGGCCACGGCCATTTTGTCGAGGATCATTGTTCCGACGTCCACCATGCGGGCCGTGACAACGCCGGCAATCGGCGACGTGACCCTGGTGTCCCGGTATTGGCGCCGAGCCATGATGAATTGGGATTCCGCGGCCTGGAAAGCCTGTCGTACGGATTCATACTGCGAATCGCTGATGGTCTTTTCTCTAAACAATGTCTCGTAGCGATCGAGGTCTTTCTTCGCTTTGTCATAATTGACTTCGGCGAGCGACAGGGCGGCCTTCTTCACCTCGTCGTCCACCTGGACCAGTACAGCGCCGGCGTCCACGTGGTCGCCCACCTCGACAAACGCCGCAAGGACACGGCCCTGCGTCTCGGCCAGGACGGTGACATCATGGTGGCCGGCGATCGTGCCGACAAGGGACAGGCGTTTTTCCAGTGTTTGCGTCGATACCGTAACAACGCTCACCGGATACGACGACATTTTGTCGCTTCGAGCGCTGGCTGCGGCCCTGGATTTGTTGTTGATCAGAATGGTCACGATGCCGGCCAGGAGGGCCAGTACGACGACGGTTATTTTGATGCGTTTCATCGGTTGCGTCTCCTCGAGTGAAAGGGTCTATTTTTTCGTTTCAATGGTCGTGCCCAGGGCCTGTTCGAGCCGGGCTTTCGCGATTTCAAAATCCACCAGCGTGTGGGTGTAGTTGGTCCGGGCCTGCAACAACGCCACTTCCGCATCGAGCAGATCGGAACTCAACGCAAAACCGTTTTTGAATTTCTCGCTGGTGATCCGGTAGTTCTCCTGCGCGAGCCTGACGCCCTTGTCCGCCACCGAGATGCGCTCTTTCGCCTGTTGGACGTTCAGGTAACTCTGCGTGATTTCCAGGGACAGCCGGTCTTTCGTCATCTGCAGGCCATCCCGCATTTGCTCCAGCTGGGCCCTGGCCTGATGCGTCTGGTAACCGGTTGCACCCCAATTCCAGATGTCAAAACTCACCGACAAGGCCACATCCCAGGTGTCCCGGAATTGATCGCGGGTCGGAAAAATCCGCTGATTGGGATTGCTGTAATAATAATTGGCGCCCAAAGCCACTTGCGGATACCAGCCGCCGCCTGCGGCTTTGACATTCGCTTCGCCGGCCTTCACGCGGTATTCCATGGCCCGGATTTCACTGTGGTTATTGGCCGAAAGTCCAACCATGTCATTCAAGGGAGGCATCGCCTCGTCCTCAAACCGGATCTCCGAGGCGGGTTCCACCGTCGTATCCAGCGGCAACCCGATGACATTGTTGAATCCGATCATGGCCAACCGCACGGCATTGCGGCTGTCGATATCCTGAAGCTCGACGCCGGCCAATTGCACTTCCACCTTCAGGACGTCGCTCTGCGTAGCCAGTCCCTGCGCCAGAAGATTTCGTGCGTCCTTCAGGTGGGCTTTCACCTGGGCCACATTTTCCGCCACCATCGCGCTGACCTGCCGCGCTTTGTAAAGGTTCCAATACGCCGCTTTCACGCGAAAGGTCAGGTCGCGTTTGTCCCTGTCAAATTCCATTTGACTGGCCTTGGCCGCATAATCGGCGGCTTTGATGCCGTTTTCGATCCGAAAGCCGGTGAAAAGCGGTTGTTGGAGGGACACGGACGAGTTGTAGTAATTCACAATGGACGGCGCGATGGTGATCGGATTGGGCACACCGGGTATCGAAAAGCTGGCTGCGTCGATTTCACTGACGCGCTGGTAGGCCGCATTAAGTTTGAGCTTCGGCAGGCGGGCCGTTTCCATCTCACGTTGGCGCGCATCGGCATACGCCACGCCCATCGACGACGCATGCAACGACGAACTGTGGTCGAGCGCAATGCGGATCGCGTCTTCAACCGTCAGTTTTTGCTGCGCCCAAACCGGCCCGGTGAGCGTCACGGCCAGCGCATATCGGATAAAACGGAGGAATTTCATTGTTAGCTCCTGTGAATTAGCGTTCAACAAACCACGGCTCGGTCGCCGTCACAAACGTATCGTGATATTTCGCTCTCCCCGAGTCGGTCAGCAAGCCTTCAAAAAAGACTTTTTGAATCGCGTCAAAAACCTGGGACGCGGTGTACGGCATCTGGTTAAGCGCGTCGGGCGTGACCAAACCCTGAATGGCCGTCGCCCAGATATGGACCACGAGTTTTTCGTCGAGATCCTTTCGAAATACACCGTTCTCGACGCCTTCATGTATGAGCATCGCCGTGTCCTGAAAAATGCGCTGACGCCGGAACTCCATGATCTTCGCCCAGATCTCCGGCCAATTGCGCTTCATGTCCGAGACCAGTACGGTGCTCCATTGCGAATAAATGTTCTTCGTGAGATACTCCATCATGTGCTTCAGACGCTGCACAAAATCCATGCTCTTGTCGGCCATCAATTCGCCGACATAGCAATCGCATTGATCGGTCACGGCATGAATGATTTCCTGCAAAAGCGCTTCCTTGCTCGGAAAGTATTGATAAAGCGTTTTCTTGCTCATGCCGAGTTCGTCGGCGAGTTGATCCATGGTCACGGCCGTAATACCCAAATGGTAGAATAGTTCCCTGGCTTTGCCCATGATGCGGTTTTTTGTTTTGAGTTCTGTCATAGCGGAATTTCCTGTCTGATTTTTCGCATTATACTGAAGAAACTCTCAGAATGTTTCAAGTTTCCATGAATCGCAAAAGAATGCCCTCAATGGGCAATTTGGAAACTCTTATCGTTTTTACAGTTTCCATAATATCCGAAATAGTCCAACAAATCAAGTAAAAAAATATTTTTTTGGAGAATAACTAAGAAGAACTGTGGTTCGCAGTTGCTCCGGCTACGGCTTACCCCCGTTGGCGACATCATCCACATACACGGCGATGGCCGTGAGGTTGTCCATGGCGCCGCCCTCATAGACCAGCGATTTGATGCGCTCACAGATCGCCTGCGGGTCCAATCCCTCTGCCACCATGGACGTCAATTGCTCCAGGCTCACATATTCCGCCACGCCATCCGAGCACAGCAGGTAAAAGTCTCCGGGTTTCACATCCGCATTCTTGACAAACACGTCAATGTCCGGCTTGTGGGCGATACAACTCAGCAGCACATTGCGCATGGGATGACGCTTGGCCTGGTCTTGGGAAATAATACCCCGGTCAACCATCTGTTGCACAATACTCTGATCCTTGGTCAGTTGTTCACCGACGCCGTCACGCACACGATAAATTTTGCTGTCGCCCACGTGGCCGACGAGAGCACGATCCACATAGAAGTAAAGAACGGAAAGGGTTGAACCCATGTTCCGGTATTCCGGTTTCTGGGCTTCCTGGTATACGACGCTGTTCACGCGTTTGACGGCGCGCTCGACGATTTTCAATTCGCCGGACGCGGACAGGCCGTTTTCGCGGGTTGCGTCATCGAAAAAATCCCTGAATTTCTCAACGGTCATCTGACTGGCCACTTCGCCGGCCAGCTCTCCGCCAAGGCCATCGGCCACCATAAATAGAGGTTCCGCCACCAACAAACTGTCTTCGTTGTGAGGACGATTGGGATTTAGGCCACGATCTGTGATGCTGGCTGTGCGGAACTTCATACCCTTACTTATCTCGGTGGAAGTACGCCATGATAAAGACTTTAACTACCTTTATCAAGTTTTTGTTTTGACGTGACCGTTCATTTTGAATTTCTTGAGCCCGTTTTCGAGGTCAATGGTCAGCTTCTGGAGTTGGTCGGCGGACACTACAACCGACTCAATCGATGAGGACACATCCTCCGTAGCCCGGTTGATCGTATGGATATTCTCGCCAATGTGCACGTTCGTGGCCGCAAACGCATGGGCCAGTTCAGCGATATGGTTGACCATGCTGTTCATCTGGTGAAACACGTCCGTCAATTCGGAAAAACTCGTCTTGGCTTTGCCGGCCAGCGTCAGGCCCGTGGCGCCGTCATCCTGGCTCTTTTTCATCAGTTCCACGGACTCCGAAATGCCGCGCTGAATTTTTGTGACCATTTCGTGAACTTCCCCTGTTGATCGCGTCGTTTTGTGGGCCAGCTTTTTGATCTCTTCGGCCACCACGGCAAATCCTTTTCCGCGCTCGCCCGCCTTCGCCGCTTCGACCGCGGCATTGAGCGCAATGAGATTCACCTGTTTGGTGATGTCTTCGATCAGACCGATCACCCGTCCGATCCGGCTGCTGGATTCGTGCAGGGAATTAACCACTTCCGCGGACTGGTTGATCTGGTCCACCATACGCTGCACGCCGGATGCCGTCTGCTCCACGACAGTCGTTCCCTGTTCGGCCTTGTGCTGGGCTTGAATGGCCATCTCCCGGGCGGCCACGGCATGGTGGGCAATGTCGTCCACCGACCGTGACATCTGGTCGACGGCTTCGTTGGCCGACACCGCCATGGTGGCCTGGTTTTTCGAATGGGCCGCCATTTTTTCCGCTTGTGAGTAGATCCGCCGGCCTTCGTCCGATACGGCGTTGGAAGTCCGGATCACATCCTGAAGGGTGTCGCGAATCGAAATGACGAATCGATCAAAGGAGTTGGCCAGCCGGCCTATTTCATCCCCGCGCTTGAGATTGAGTTTGGTATTCAGATCGGCCTGATCCATGTTGTCGGCCACGACCTTGATCGGAGTTGCCAGGCGGCCGGAAATGAAAAACAGCATGACGCTCAGAACAACGATCGTGGCCAGGCCGGCCACCACGATCCAACGAACGGCTGCGTCCACGCCTGCCATGATTTCGTCTTCCGGAACCACCGTGATCAGACTCCAGTTGTTCGTGCGCACGGGTGAGAAGAAAAGACTCGCCGGACGGCCGGTTCGAGGATCCTTCGTTTCAATAAAACCCTCCTGGCTCTGCTCGACGCGCAATGCCAGCGCCTGCCATTCCGGACTCTTGCGCGATTCGGCGACGGCGGCCAGGGATGTCGTGCCGGCAAAACTGCTGTCCCGGTGGGTGATGATCTGACCCTTCTTGGAAGTCAAAAACGCATAACCGGTTTTGAACAAATCGATGTCGTTGATGAGTTCGTTGAGATAATTGACCGAAATGTCCAGGGCGCAGGCCCCTTGGAATTCATCATCTTTTCTTATCGGCACCACATACCGCACGGTCCACTGTCCGCCGTGCAACGCCGGTTCGAGCATCGCCTCCGATGCGTCACGGCTCGCATCATACCAGGCCTCGTCATCCGTCGCCAGCGTCGTTCCCAACTGAACCTCATCGTCCTCACGACGCCAATACGGCATGAAACGTCCGCCGGCATCCTGGCCGGGCCGGCCCCGGAAAAACGCATCCCGCCCATCAAACGCATCCGGCTCGTAGACCACACCGATGCCCACCGCGTTATAGTCGCTGGCCACAAGTTGCTTCAGGATGCGGGTCACTTCGGCACGTTCCTTCGTCTCGTAAGATTGCATCATGTGCGATAGCGTCTGCAAAATGACGAGGTGCGAATTGAATTCCACGTCAAGCTGATTGGCATACTGCCGGGCGGTTTCCAATGCCTTCTCGTACGCCAGGTCCTTGACCATGCCGCGAATCGTAATATTCACGATGACCGTTGACGCGAGCGTGATCAAGACGACCGACGGTATGATATATAAAAGCATTCTTCGCCGGATGGTGAGGCGCATCAGAATGGCCTTTCGTGCAGGGAATGGTTGTACTTGTGCAGGATCGATCCCGGCGGAATGGAATTGCAATTGGATGAATTTCTCATAAAATATAGGCTTTGTTGAACGACAATACAAGCAGACTTTGGAGTTCCATGCCGATCAGACCTTCCACGTATCGCTGCGCCTGGTACCAGCGTAACGGACATCTTCAGTCCATTTGGCCCACGCTTTTCCGGCGTGTCCAAAGCCATCCGGCATCACGGATCCGTATAGACACGCCCGATGGCGATTTTTTGGATCTGGACCATTACAGGAATTCATCGCGAAAACTCGCCGTGCTTTCGCATGGTCTGGAAGGCAATTCCCGGCGCCACTACATCGTCGGCATGGCGGGAAGCTTCATGGCTAAAGGCTGGGATGTCATCGCCTGGAACAACCGGGGCTGCGGCGGCGAGCCGAATCGCAAACTGCAGTTCTATCACAGCGGCGCCACCTACGATCTGGATGCGGTCGTGCAATACGCGCTGAATACCGGATGGTATGACGAAGTCTGTCTGGTCGGATTCAGCCTCGGCGGCAATCAAACCCTCAAGTACCTCGGTGAACGACCAGACAGACTCGACGCCCGCATCAAACGTGCCGTTGTTTTTTCAGTCCCATGTGACCTGGCCGCCAGCGCGCGACGCATGGCCCTCTGGTACAACCGACCCTACATGAAACGTTTTCTCGACATGCTCCACGAAAAAATCCGGATCAAAATGCAGATGTTCCCTGGCCAGATTGACGACGACCATTACGAATTGATCCGGGATTTCGAGGCGTTTGACAACCGATACACCGCCCCTTTGCACGGTTTCAGGGATGCCGTCGACTACTGGACCCGCAACAGCTCGAAACCGTTTCTGCCGCACGTCCGGGTTCCCACCCTGATGGTCAGCGCACTGGATGATCCCTTTCTGACGCGTGAGTGTTTCCCGATCGCAGAGGCTGAAGCCAACGCCTGCTTGTATCTGGAGACGCCGAAACATGGGGGCCATGTCGGATTTATCCATGGAAACCAGGGACCCTACTGGTCGGAACAGCGCGCGGTGGCTTTCGCAGAAGAATCCTGACCGGAGGTGGCGTCAGTTGGAATGAAAGATGGGAATGGCCGAGCCCTCAACGGGTTTCGGTTTCGCGCCAAGCAGATCCTGCAGCGTGACGTTGGCGAGTGCCCGGTCCACGGCCTTTTGCACGTTTTCCCACAATCCACGAACGTTGCAGCTGGAGACCGTGTGCGAACACACCTGGTCCGGACCGGAATGTTTTTCACAAAAATCCGACGTGTACAAACGTCCCCCAAGTACGGCCAGCACTTCACCCACCAGAATCCGTTCGGCCGGTCTCGCCAGCCGATAACCGCCGTCCTGCCCGCGCAGGCTCTCGACAAATCCGCCCAGCCGTAGGATACGCATCAGTTTCCCGACGTTGGCTTGCGAAAGATTTTCCAACTGGCTGATCTGCGGTATGGTCAGTCCGTCCTCGTGCCTCCCGATCTGCACCAGACAACGCAACCCGTATTCTTCCTGGGTACTGAATTTCATGCCTACACCATCCCGAGTTCCAAACGGGCCGCTTCCGACATCATGGACGGATTCCACGGGGGTTCCCACACGACATCCACCTTGACCGAGGTCACGCCCCGGACGGTCCGCACTTTGCGGTCCACGTCCACCGGCAACGACTCGGCGACGGGACACATCGGCGAAGTCAGCGTCATCTTGATATAGGCGTCGCCGTTGTCGGCCCTGACTTCGTAGATGAGACCCATCTCGTAAATGTTCACCGGAATTTCCGGATCATAGCACGTCCTCAGCACGTCGATGATGCGTTCCTCGATGGTCAGGTTGTTCTGGATTTCATTCATGGTCACTCCGTGGAAACGGTTTCGTCTTTGCGGTCGATCGCCGCCCGCAACGTGTGCCAGGCCAGACTCGCGCATTTCACGCGGGCTGGAAATTCCCTCACTCCGGAAAACACCGCCAGTTTGCCCAGTTCTTCCGTGGCGACTTCCTGGTCCATCGGCGCCGTTACGAGATCATGGAATTTCTCAAACAGCCGGTCGGCCTCTTCCACGGTCTTTCCTTTCAGCAGCGTGGTCATCAGGGACGCCGACGACTTCGAAATCGCGCAGCCGTTGCCTTCGAAACTGATGTCCGTGATGACGCCGTCTTCGAGCTTCAGATAAAGGTGAAGATGGTCGCCGCAGAGCGGATTGAATCCTTCCTGCGAACACGTGGCGAGTTCGAGTTTCTTGAAATTCCTTGGATTCTTGTTGTGATCCAGGATGATTTCCTGATAGAGTTCACGCAGATCGGACATCAGCTGAATACCTTCATGACGTGGTGAATAGCTTTGGCCAATTCGTCGATTTCTTCCTTGGTATTATAGAAGGCCAGGGAAGCGCGTGAGGTCGCCGGCACTCCGAAGAACTGCATCACGGGTTGTGTGCAATGGTGCCCGGTCCGTATGGCGATCCCTTCGAGGTCGAGAAACGTACCCACATCGTGCGGATGCACGTTGTGCAGTGTAAAGGACAGCACGCTGGCTTTATCCCGGGCGGTGCCGATGATGCTCAGGCCTTGGATGGCGGACAGCATCTCGGTACCGTACGAAAGCAGTTCCTGTTCGTACCGCGCAATCCGTGTCACACCGACGCCTTCGACGTAGTCAATGGCCGCCCCGAGAGCGATGCCGCCGGAAATGTTCGGCGTGCCGGCTTCGAATTTGTACGGCAGGTCGTTGTAAGTTGTCTTTTCAAACGTCACACTGCGGATCATGTCACCACCGCCCTGATAAGGCGGCATCCGATCGAGCCACGCCTCTTTTCCATAAAGAACACCGACACCAGTCGGTCCGAACAGTTTGTGGCCAGAAAACGCATAAAAATCGCAATCCAATTCCTGCACGTCCACCGGCATATGCTGAACCGCCTGTGCACCGTCCAGCATCACCGGAATGCCGCGCGCGTGGCTGGCCATAATGACGGCCTTTACAGGATTGATGGTACCGAGGGAATTCGACACGTGGACGATGGATACAAATTTTGTCCGGTCGGTCAGAAGACGGTGAAATTCGTCCATGCGCAGTTCGCCGCGCTCGTTTATCGGGATCACCTTGAGAACCGCGCCCATCTGCCCGCACAATATCTGCCACGGCACGATGTTTGAATGGTGCTCCATGGCGGAGATGAGTATCTCGTCTCCTGCCTTGAGAAAGGTCCGTCCATAACTTTGCGCCACCAGGTTGACGGCTTCGGTGGTTCCCCGCACGAAAACAATTTCCTTTTCACTGGCCGCGCGCACGAACGCTGCGATCTTCTTGCGCGTCGCTTCATAGGCGGCGGTCGCCTGCGCGCTCAGCCGGTGCACACCCCGGTGAATATTCGAGTTTTCGGCTTCATAATAGCGATTGATCGTATCGATCACGATTTGAGGCTTCTGGCTGGTGGCGGCATTGTCGAGATAAATCAGCGGTTTCCCGTGCACGCGTTCCTGCAATATCGGAAAATCGGCCCGGATGCGGCCGACATCCAGCGCGTCGGCTTCCGATCGGACGGCCGGCGTATGTAAGGTAACGGTGCCCATCAATGTTCCAGTCGCTTTTTCAAACGGTCGTCCAGTTTTTCGCGCACGGCGGGAACACCGATGCGGTCGACGATTTCGCTGGCAAAGGCATACGTCAGGATGTTGCGTGCCGCCTCCCGGCTGAGTCCTCGCGAACGCAGATAGAACATGGCTTCGTCATCCAGCCGGCCGATCGTCGCACCGTGCGTGCATTTCACGTCATCGGCAAATATCTCCAACTGCGGTTTCGTATTCACGGTTGCGTGTTCCGAAAGCAGAAGACTGTGGTTGGATTGTTTGGCGTCGGTTTTCTGCGCATCCGGACGAACCAGGATCTTTCCGTTGAAAACGCCGGTGGACCGGCCATCGAGAATGCCTTTGTAGAGTTCATGGCTGGCGCAATGCGGTTTGGCGTGATCGATGAACGTACGGTGATCCGCGTGTTGCATGCCCGTGGTCAGATACAAACCGTTGAGCGTGGCCTCGACGCCTTCGTCCTCCAGGACGGCGTGAATCACGTTGCGGGTGAGCCGCGCACCGAGCGTCACGGTCGTGGCCGTCAAACGGCTGTTTCGTTCAAGTTGGGCAAACACCAAAGCCAGGTGACCGGCGTCCGTGTGCTCGTCCTGGATCTTTTGATAATGGACGACCGCCCCGGGTCCGACCATCCATTGGGTCACCGCGTTGGTCAGATGAACACCGCCGTCCATGGTCACGTATTCCTCCGTCAGATCAACGCGGGCGCCGGATTCGACACGAAAGATGTTGCGCGGTTGAACCAGCAGAGGTCGGTGATCCGGCACGGCGAGAAACAAACAATGCACCGGCCGGTCCATCGCGACATCTGGCGCGACATTCAAAAACAGGCCGTCCGTCAGGAACGCGTTATTCATCTGGGCAAAAATATTATCATTCGAAACCGGCAGGCGTTCGGCCAGCGCACGAACGGCGTCCGGTTCCTTTCGGCCCATGTCGGCAAGGCCGGTCATCGTGACGCCAGGCGGCAGCCCGGCGAGATCGCTCAACGCGGGCGACCATTGTCCGTTGACAAAGACCAGACGATAGGCCGCCAAATCTCTCCAGAAATGGACTTCGGGGCGCGGCGGATCGATCGGGCGATAAGATTCGAAAGGCAGCAACATGGGCTCGACGCTCGTGTATTTCCATTCCTCAAAGCGCGTCGTCGGCCACGGCATCGTGCGGAATTTTTCAAACGCTGAACGCCGCAGATGATGGAGCGGCGACCGGCTCTCTCCGTTCAGACCTTTTTCAAGCAACGCGAATTGCGAATGGTAATGATGGGTCAGATGCTGTGTGTCCACGATGGGCTCCTTAGACCGCCACGGTTTCTTTGGTCCAGTCGTAACCCTTTTCTTCGAGTTCCAAAGCCAGGTCCTTGCCGCCGGACTTGACGATTCTCCCGTCGACCAGCACGTGCACAAAATCCGGCACGATGTAATTGAGCAGTCTCTGGTAATGGGTCACGACGATGACGGCGTTGTCTTTCGAACGCAGCGTGTTGACGCCATTCGCGACGATGCGAAGGGCGTCGATATCGAGACCGGAATCCGTTTCATCGAGAATGGCCAGCTTCGGATTGAGAACGGCCATCTGGAATATTTCGTTGCGTTTTTTTTCACCGCCGGAAAAACCCTCGTTGACGGCGCGTTTGAGCAGGTCCTCGTCCATTTCAACCAACCTGACTTTTTCGCGCACGAGTTTCAGAAAATCCATGGCGTCCTGTTCTTCTTCGCCGCGGTATTTCCGGATGGCGTTGTAAGCGGTGCGGAGAAAGTACGTGTTGTTGACACCGGGAATTTCGACCGGATACTGGAACGCCAGAAACACGCCTTCGCAGGCGCGTACATCGGCGTCCATTTCCAGGAGATCTTTGCCCCCGAATGTCACCGTACCGGCGGTCACGTCGTATTCTTCGCGGCCGGCAAGGACATTGGCCAGCGTACTCTTGCCGGAGCCGTTGGGTCCCATGATGGCGTGAACTTCCCCGGCTTTGACCGACAGGTTGATCCCGTTAAGGATTTCGTGACCGTCAATGGATGCGTGCAGGTTCTTGATGTCGAGCATGAATGCCTCTGTTTGTTTTTCTTTGGTCCGTCGTTTATCCCACACTGCCTTCGAGACTGACGCTCAGCAGTTTTTGCGCTTCAACGGCAAATTCCATGGGCAGTTCCTTGAACACTTCCTTGCAAAAACCGTTGACGATCATATTCACCGCGTCCTCTTTGGAAATGCCACGCTGGTTGCAGTAAAAAATCTGATCCTCGCCTATTTTTGACGTCGTGGCTTCGTGTTCCACCTGCGCGCTGGGGTTTTTCACTTCGATATACGGAAACGTGTGGGCGCCGCACCGGTCGCCGATCAGCAACGAGTCGCATTGTGAAAAATTGCGCCCGTTTTGCGCGCCTTTCATCATCTTGACCAGGCCGCGATACGTGTTCTGTCCGACGCCGGCTGAAATGCCTTTGGATACGATCGTGGATTTCGTGTTCCGGCCGATGTGAATCATCTTAGTCCCTGTATCGGCCTGCTGGTGATGCGCCGTGAGCGCCACCGAATAGAATTCACCCACCGAGTGGTCGCCCTGGAGGATACAGCTTGGATACTTCCACGTGATGGCCGAACCCGTTTCGACCTGGGTCCATGAGATTTTGCTGTGCGCACCGGCGCATTTGCCCCGTTTGGTCACAAAGTTATAGATGCCGCCTTTGCCGTCCTTGTCGCCCGGGTACCAATTCTGGATGGTCGAGTATTTGATCTGGGCGTGGTCCATGGCCACCAATTCGACGACGGCCGCATGAAGCTGGTTTTCGTCGCGCATCGGAGCGGTGCAGCCTTCGAGATAGCTGACATAGGCTCCTTCGTCGGCCACGATCAGCGTTCGTTCAAATTGTCCCGTGTTCGCGGCATTGATTCGGAAATACGTGGACAATTCCATCGGGCAACGTACGCCTTTCGGCACGTACACAAAGGAACCGTCGGAAAAGACGGCGGCGTTCAGCGCGGCGAAGTAGTTGTCGGTATGGGGTACGACGGAACCCAGATATTTCTGGATCAGATCGGGGTGTTCTTTCACGGCCTCGGAGAATGAACAAAAAATAATCCCCAGTTCGTTGAGTTTGGCCTTAAACGTCGTGGCGACCGACACGCTGTCGAAAACCGCGTCCACGGCCACACCGGCAAAGATCTCCTGCTCACGCAGCGGAATGCCGAGCTTGTCGTAGGTCTTGAGCAATTCCGGATCCACTTCGCTCAGGCTGTTGAGCTTCTTCGGTTGTTTGGGAGCGGAATAGTAGATGATGTCCTGATAGTCAATCTTCGGGAAGTGCACATTCTGCCATTCGGGCTCGGTCATTTCCTGCCAGCGACGAAAGGCGTTCAGGCGCCACTCCAGCAGAAAGGCGGGCTCGTTCTTTTTGGCCGAAATGAACCGGATGATGTCTTCATTCAGCCCTTTCGGCGCAGTATCGGCTTCGATGTCGGTGACGAATCCGTACTTATACTCCCTGCCGGCAAGTTTCTCAATGATCTTTACGTCCGTACTCATCTAATCTCGGTCGACAAGTTAAGTTCATAATAAATAACGCGCATCATCATCCACGTGCCAAAACTACCTATTCTTAACTAAAAAGTCAAGATTAATGAAATATGTTGTAAATCAAGCTGATTCAATGGAAGATTGCCGAGTAGCAGCTCGCTTACGGACGGTCCGTTTCGGCAGAAGTACTCCGCGAACAGTCGGTTTCCGTACGCGGAAAGCCGGTTTTTATTTGTATGTGCTGGGTTTTGCGCGGAGTGAATTTCTCAAAAATATTTTTTCTTGAACCATAACGCCACGTCCACGAGCAGGATCAAGACCGGAACTTCGACCAATGGCCCGATTACGGTCGCAAAAGCGACCTGCGAATTGATTCCAAAAACGGCTACGGCGACCGCGATGGCCAATTCAAAGTCATTGCTTCCGGCTGTAAAGGCCACGGTCGTGGAGTTTTCGTACGAACTGCCCATTTTCTTTGCGGCGTAAAAAGTCACAAAGAACATCACGGCAAAATACAATGTGTAAGGGATAGCTACCCGGATCACATCCATCGGCAATTCAACGATTTTCTCGCCTTTTAGCGAGAACATGACGAATATCGTAAAAAGTAACGCCACAGGCGTTATTGGGGAAATCTTCGGAACGAAATTTTCATGATACCATGTTTTGTCCTTAATTTGGAGCAACAAGATTCTGGTGATCATACCCGCCGCAAAAGGGATCCCAAGATAGATCAATACCGTTAAAGCAATTTCTGAGATGGATACTTCAACTAACGCCCCGTGCAGGCCGAATAGAGGCGGCAGGAGCGTAATGAAGACGTAAGCATAAACCGAATACAGGAATACCTGGAACAGCGCATTGAAGGCCACCAATCCGGCGGCAAGTTCCGGATCGCCTTTGGCCAGGTCATTCCATACCAGCACCATCGCAATACATCGCGCAAGGCCGACCAGTATGACGCCAATCATCAGATCGGGCTTGTCCGGCAAAAGCAGGATGGCAAACAGGAACATCACCAACGGACCGAGTATCCAATTCTGCACCAACGAAAGAAAAAGTAATTTGGTGTTTCGAAATACGATAGGCAGTTCTTCGTATTTCACTTTGGCCAATGGCGGATACATCATAAGAATAAGGCCGATGGCGATAGGGATATTCGTGGTACCTGAACTCAGCGAACCCCAATAGCCGGCAAGTACGGGAAACAGCGAACCGGCCACAACGCCCATGAACATGATGAGAAATATCCAGAGCGTCAGATAGCGGTCAAAGAATGATAATTGTTTGGATACGGATGACATATGGCGCCTCGTTCTTAGTTGGTCACTTTGGCCATATCGAGAAGCCAGTGTTCCAAACCATTCCTTCCAGCTTAACGCAATTGGCGCAACCGGGCCCCAATACTTTAATCTCTAACATACTCATGGCTCCTTCTCTTGCAGTTCTTTGCGATACAGGTCGAAAAAACGCTCTTTGATCTGATCGCGGATCTTTCGGAATTCGGAAAGAATTTCTTCTTCCGTACCAGTCGCCTCCGCCGGATCTTCAAAGCCGATATGCTGACGATGTTTTACTTTGCCTGTAAAAACAGGACAATTCTCATTCGCATGGCCGCAGACAGTGATCACATAGTCAAATGCTTGCGAAATAAATTGATCCGTACTTTTGGGATAGTTCATGCCAAGATCGATCCCGGCTTCCCGCATCACCTGAATAGCTTTGGGATGAACTTGTCCGGAAGGTTTCGTTCCTGCAGAATGGACTTCCAGGTTCTTGTCAAACGATTTTAGAAACCCTTCCGCCATTTGACTCCGGCAGGAATTGCCGGTGCAAAGAATCAGAATCTTCTTGAACATCCTTTCCTCCTATTTTCAATTGCCCGGTGACATAAACATGGGGGCATCAACAAAATGGTATCTGAATGCCCTGTATCCTGACTATTTTGTCAAAAACCCCACATACTCTCCGCCGAGTCCCGGTCTTCAGGCTTTCGCTAAGTTGGACAAGTACAAGGAACTTTGCATCGGTGAGCAGAAAATGGCAACCCCACCCGAGCCATCCTCGACGGGATGCTCAGGGTGGGGCCGCGATCATCTCAAAATTTGTCTGTACGCCTTAGTCGAGCCTGACAAGAAATTGGCCACCCGTGATCGACTTCGTTTGCGACAGAAAACTATTGTAAGCTGTGAAACTAAACGTCCCCCTCGCAAGGCCCGTTTGACTGTCATAAAACGTCACTTCCAGAACGCCCGTATGCGTGGCATCCGTTGAATAGTATTCGAACACAGAAGCCGAGTCCCTGTAGTAATTGGCATACCCCGGGCTTCCTCCCCCGATCGGATACGTACCCACTCCGGTGAAATTGTCTGTGTTGATATGTATTTGTTCCCACGTATTCCCCATCTCCCTGTCGCCTCCCAACTCAAAATAACCTCCCGTTCCCCACGTATACCCATAGCCGTACATGTCGCACGCTTCGAAGGGCAGCCCGCCCACGAACGCCGTCATGTAGTCGTGACCGGCCGTGTCAATTTCGATGTCAAACGTTTCTTTGAATTGGTCGGAGGAGGCCATATCGGGAAAGATATTATTCATGTGAGGATCCGGAAAGATAACGCTGTTCCACTTCCAGAATAGCTCGGATTCGCCGCATGCATTCGTAAACACCGACACCGTGTAGGCCGGCAGTTTCGTCTTGAAATCCTGAATTGGATTGGTGAAGAACTGCTTGAAACTGACTGTGAGATCCAGTCCGTCGTTGAAGTCCTCGAAAATCACCGAATTTTCGAGTCCGGTCTTGATGTCAATCAACGCATTTCGGATATCCTGAAGGTCGGTCTGGTCATTGAATTTGATGATGTCGTTGTCCTGGTTATCCGTCTCGCTTTGCAGGAAATCGACAGCTTCGACGAGGATATCCGATGCGTCCATGAGATCCGTCCGCGCCGATGGTAATTCCTGATGGCTGTTCAGCGTGAAAAATGAGGTGCCTGGTTGGAGCGCCGCTACGATCCCGTCCGCCGTGTAATCGTCGACATCGAAGTCGTATGCGTTGAATACTCTCAGCGTCGCCCGCAGACTCAGCAAGCCTCCGTGAAACGCCTTGACTTCGGTCATGTCGAGTTCGCGGGGATCGCGGTCATAATTGCCCTGCATTTGCGGCGTCACGGTGTAGGTGAACGTGGGCGTTTGTTCCACGACTTCCAGCCGCCCGATGGCGTACGTGACAGCCGGCATCAGTTTGTCCTGGATCAGGGCCTGGACCTCGCTCATGAGCGGCGGATTGCCAAGGGCGACCTTTGGGATGGCCCTGTATTCACGAACGACCATCAAGGGATCGACACCCCTCAGGGTGGGCGTGAACGGCGATACTCCAACGTCCAGCATTTTCCGGTCGGATTTTTTCAACGCTCCCGTCAATCGGCCTCTGCCCCAGAAATCCGCGGTGTCGAAATAGTTTTCAAAATCATCGCGCATGTTTCTGATTTCCTGGTCGACATTCAGTTTCATGATTTCCGTGATCGCGGCGCCCAAATGCGCGGACGTAATGGTCGGATCCGCCGCGATCGTCTCGCGGTAAAGGCGATTCGGCGTCGTGAAATCGATCCCATCCAGATCGGACGGTTCCGAGGCGTTCATGAATTGGTACATGGCCACGGCCATGGCCGAATCGGCTTCCCGGATACGATTGTGATCGTTGGTTGCGGTGTCTTCGCAACTCGCCACCGCCAATGTGAGAAGCAAAATCACCAACCAACCGCCGACTTGTCTTTTTTGATTTTTCATTTTCAAAACTCCTTCGTTGGTTAACATGCAAACGAAACACGAAATTAGAAGAGCCATGTAAGTGCCACCTTGCCGAGAAAACCCCCTCCCGACGCTTTGACCTTCCGAAGATTGCGGGATGACCGGTCGGCGGAAGGCAACGGAAGAAGTTGCTCGCCGCTCACGTCCACAATCCACGACGGAAACTGCAGATGGTAATCAACGGCCACATCCAGAAGATGACGCTCCACGCGCCATGATCCGGATCCCCGATCAACGACAAAGAAGATGCCCTGCACCTTCCGAAATTCGTAATGACCGCGGCCGCGCAGGAACACCCAGCCCGTCTTGAGTTGGAGACCGTGGCGCTGTCCCGCCTGCCATTGGCCTCCGGCAAACAAGCCGTCCCACGTCAACCGTCCATCCACACCCGCCTCGTACGACGTCCCCAACAGGTCCACCAGCGCGCCGGTGAATGGCCAGCTTTCCACGATCGCGCCGACGTGCGACGTCAGGCCAATATGGTTGAATTCTGCAAACGTTGAATACCGGGTTCCAAAACGGTAGGCCACCAGGCCATCATGGGCAACGTATTCGGGATTCGGGATGTTGATTTTGCCATATTGTTGGTTGTCCTGTTCAAACCTCGACAATCCGTCGAAGGAAAGGACATCCACGTCGTAGCGAAGGCGCCATGGACCATACACCCCGGTCAGTGTCCCTTCGTACCGCCGGGATGCCCCGTCCGGAATTGACGAATACGAATCCTCGTACACCAGATCGGAGCCTACCCGGCCGTAGGTGGCGACCACGCCGCCCTGCAATCCGGTTGCCGGAGTCACCGACATATAGAAGCCACGGTTGTCCACATGGTAAGCCAGCGGGGCTCCTATGCGATTGACATCATACCAGATCACCGCGGCATCCTGAAACGTGTGTCGGGAAAAGAAAATGCCTCCTCGCAAACGGCCCCGATCGAATCCGAGTTGGGTTGAAAAACCGGTGTACCGTGTCTTCCAGCCTTTGGAGATCGAATAACCCACGCAACTCTCCATCCATTCAAATGTCCGGACGGCATACCGGCATGCCAATTCGTCATAGTCATTGTGATAGATCACCGAATTCCCGGATGTAAACCGGCCGGTCGTGTTGCCGTCGAAACCCGACCATTGCAGAGTCACATGCCCCCATCGGCCGTCCGGTGTGAGCGGTCGCGCCAATTCCAGTCCGTAATTCATCTGGGAGAATTGCATCGAATGGCGGCCATAGCGGACATGAAGCCAATTCCGATATACGCCGTGGCTACGCAGATAGCGTGTCTCGTAAGAAAACGGATTCAGGAAGCCCGGTTGAAGTTCGTCCGATGATCGCAGGCCTCTGGGGAGAAACCAGTCAAACCACTCAGTGCCGGCCGCCGCCGCGTGACCGGCAAGAACTGTCGACGCGAGCAGAAAAACAAAGTTATGTCGGCACGAATTGAACATGTCTTCCCTGCATACAACAAATAAATATATACACATATGTCCTTAAATGCTACTGGTATTGTAGTGGTAAAGGCGCGCGAAGGCCCGATTCGCCTTCCAAAACCTGTACGACCGTGCGCTTTGGTGAATTCCCGCTTTCACTTGAATTTCTGAACCCCGCGGGCTATATTTAGCCGCCTTTTCTAAACCCGTCCGGCGGAAATTCCATACATGTATCGCATCCTCAGACAATTCAACGACTACATCCTGTACGCCATTCTGATCTTCATTTTCATTGTGACGTTCCTCATGATTGAGGACGTGTTTTCGTCCTTTTTCCCTCGGGCCAATGATGTGCTGGTGCTTTTCTTCAAGGCGTTTGTGATTGTCACGGTGTACGAACCGCTTCGCAAGCTGATTGAATTGCTGATCAAGAAAATCATTTTCCGCTATTATCACCGGCGGCAGGAAGCGATCCGGAATCTGGATGGCACGCTCTCGGCCAATCAGCCGTACAAGGAACTCGCGGATCTGGTCACCGGCCGTTTACGCGAGATTCTGTACGTCAAACACGTCTCGTTTTACTTGAAGATTCCGGATGCGCTCTCCCTCGTCAGTAGTACCGCCAGGAACGAACTGCTCATCAAGAAGATACGCCTTGATTCATCCTTCTACGAGCCCCTCCTCAACCGCCGTCGCGTCTTTGACGTGGACGATCTGGTCATTTTCCGAAACGGCGTGCATCCGGAATTTACACTGGAAACCCTGAAACACGAGGGCCACCGCTACGTCGTTCCGATGTGGCAGAAGGAAGGCCTTGTCGGCCTCATGGCGCTGGGTCCTGAAACGGAGTATCGTCACGAACTGACCGGCGAGGACAAGAAGATTCTGTGGCATTCGCTTCAGCGGGTCGGTCACACGCTGGAAAACGCCCGCCTGTACGCCCAATTGCAGAAAACGGTCCTTGAAAAAGAGCTCGTGCTTGGCATCGCCAAGAAATTCAACTCCGCCCTGCATGTCGAGAAACTGCTCGACATGATCCTGGATTCGGTCAAACTCATCGTACCCTACGACGCGGCCGGCATGTTTCTGATCAACGAGGACACGCAGGAGATCGAAAGCACCGTCATGCGGGGATACGACCCGGAAGCGATCGAAGAAGTCAACATGAAGGTGGGCACCGGTCTGATCGGCCAGTCCGCCAAGACCGGCAAAGCGATCATCGTCAAAGATGTCAGTTTCAACGAGCATTACGTTCCTGTGCGGGCCACGACGCAATCCGAAATTGCGATACCCATCTGCGACGGGGATGAAGTGATCGGCGTCATGAATCTTGAAAACGACACGCTGGGCGCCTACCACGAGGGTTATCTCGACATCCTCAACGCGCTCGCCGGTGAAGCCGCCATCGCCATTCGCAATGCCCGTCTCAATGAAGAAGCCGTGCGGACGGAGGAACTTGAGAAAGAGCTGGAAATCGCCGGCAAGATCCAACAGGCCATTCTCAACCAGAAGCTGCCCCACGTGGAAATACTGGACATCGCCGCTCGCAGCATTCCATGTCGCGCCGTCGGCGGGGATTTTTATGATGTGCTCCGGCTCAACGACCACCAGATCGGCGTGTGCATCGGCGATGTGTCCGGGAAGGGCATTCCCGGCGCCATCATGATGTCGGTCCTTTACACCGGCTATCGGGGCGTCGCCCGGGAATACACCACCACGTCCGAAGCCGTGTCCTACCTGAACAATTTGCTCTGTGAGAATACGGCCGTCGGTACGTTTGCCACCTTTTTCTATGCCATCGTTGATTTTGAGTCGCTCATCGTTTATTATACCAACGCCGGACACAACGCGCCGATCCTGTTCAAACGTTCGGGCACCTTTGACTCGCTCAACAAAGGCGGCATCGTGCTGGGTTTCATCCAGGATCAGGACTACCGGCAAATCACGCAAATGGTGAACTACGGCGACATCCTGCTTTTTTACACCGACGGCGTGACGGAGGTATTCAATGAAGCGGACGAGATGTTCGGTGAAGAAAGACTGAAGGCCATCGTGACGCAGTACCAGGATGCGTCGGCCCGGGAAATCCAGGATCACATCATGGAAGCCGTCAGGGATTTTTCGCCGGAATCCGAACAACAGGACGATATGACGATGGTGGTGATCAAAGTTGAAAAGGAGTGAATGAACGGATGGACGTCAAGGCTCTCAACGAACGCATACATCAGGAAAGCACCTTCATTGAAGCGGTCATGAATGAGATGGCCAAGGTCATCGTTGGGCAACGGTATATGATCGAACGTCTCATGGTGGCCCTCTTTTCGAACGGTCACGTACTGCTGGAAGGTGTGCCCGGTCTCGCCAAGACGCTGGCCATCAAAACACTGGCCGAAACGATCAATACGAAGTTCCAGCGCATCCAGTTCACGCCCGACCTTCTGCCGGCCGATCTGCTCGGCACGTTGATCTACAATCAGAAAGAAGCCAACTTTTACACCCGCAAGGGACCCATTTTCGCCAATCTCATCCTCGCCGACGAAATCAACCGTTCACCGGCGAAGGTCCAGAGCGCCCTGCTCGAAGCGATGCAGGAACGGCAGGTCACGATCAGCGACAAAACGCACAAGCTGGACGAGCCATTCCTGGTGCTGGCCACGCAGAACCCGATCGAGCAGGAAGGCACGTATCCCCTGCCGGAAGCCCAGGTGGACCGTTTTATGTTCAAGCTGAAAGTCGGCTATCCGGATCGCGATGAGGAATTGCAGATCATCCGTCGCATGGCCAAGACGGACGGCAAGATCGCCGTCACGCCGGTCGTCAATCCGGCGGATATTCTCAAGGCCCGCAAGACGGTCAACGATATTTACATGGACGAGAAGATCGAGAACTATATTCTGGATATTGTCCTGGCCACACGGCTTCCGGACAAGTTCGGACTGCAAAATCTGAAACCTCTCATCCAATACGGCGGTTCCCCCCGCGCGTCCATCAATCTCGTGCTCGCCGCCAAGGCGTTTGCGTTCCTCAAACGGCGCGGTTATGTGATTCCCGAGGATGTTCGGGCCGTCGCGCTTGATGTACTGCGGCACCGGGTCATCCTGACGTACGAAGCCGAAGCCGAAGAACTGACCAGCGAAGACATCACGACGCAGATCCTCAACAAGATCGAAGTGCCTTGATCGATAATCCAAGCCAACGGATTTCTACTTTTTCCGGCGTATGACCATGAACGATTATTTCGGTCTGACATTAACCTTCCGCGGGCCGATCGCCCACCTGGTCTTTGATTTTCCGAACGAGCGTGTCAACAAACTTTCGACGCGGGTCATGATGTCGCTGGATCGGGCCATCGACGCGTTGTTTCAAAACGCCGCCAACGTGAAGGCCTGTCTCTTGTACAGCGCCAAAGAAGGCTCCTTTATCGTCGGCGCGGATATCGATGAAATCCGGGATATCAGCGACGCTGCCACGGGCGCCGCCGCCTCGGCCGCCGGCCAGGCGATTTTTGGAAAACTCGAAAAGCTGCCGTTCCCGGTCGTGGTCGTCATCAACGGCGCTTGCATGGGCGGAGGCACCGAAATGGCTCTGGCCTGCCACTACCGGCTGGCCACCGACCATCCGAAAACACGCATCGCCCTGCCGGAAGTGATGCTGGGCATCATTCCTGGTTTCGGCGGCACCCAGCGCCTGCCCCGACTCATCGGACTTCAACGGGCCCTCCCGCTCATCCTGAGCGGCAAAGCTCTGGATCCCGTGCGCGCGTACAAGAACGCGATTGTCGATAAGGTCGTGCCCTGGACGTTTGCGATCCGCCATGCCGAGGCATTCGTCGAAGAGATACTGGCCGGCAAAGGCAGGACGTACATCGATCGGCGGCGTGTGAGAGGCGTGGCCAATCGGTTTCTGGAGACAGCCGGGCGGGGTTTGATTTTCAGAAAGGCGCGCCAGAGCGTCCTTCGTGAAACCAAAGGCCATTATCCCGCTCCGCTGCGGGCGCTTCAGGCCGTGCGTGAAGGATTCGGACGTTCATTGGAGGATGGTCTCGCGATCGAGGCGCGTCACCTCGGGGACATGGTGGCTTCGCCGATTTCCAAAAACCTGATTCGCATTTTCCGTCGGACCGAGGCCATCAAAAAAAGCAATGGAACCGACGACCCGTCGGTCATGACGGCCGACATTCGTCATGCCGGCGTGGTCGGAGCCGGCGTCATGGGTGGCGGCATAGCCCAGCTGTTCGCGGCCCACGATCTGGAAGTACGACTCAAAGACATCAACCACGCCGCCATAGGCGTGGGCCTGGACGCCGCCGCGTCGGTGTTCAAACGGCAGGTCAAGCGCCGCCGCCTGACCACGCGGGCATTCCAGCGTCATATGGCCCGTATCACCGGCACACTGGATTATTCGGGATTCCGCCGGTGCGACGTCGTCATCGAAGCCGTCATCGAAAACATGGATGTCAAAAAAAATGTGATTCTTGAATTGGCGCCGCATCTGAAAGACACCGCCATTCTGGCTTCCAACACGTCGTCGCTGTCCATCACGGAAATGGCCACGGCCTTCCCACGGCCCGAACAATTCGTCGGGATGCATTTTTTCAATCCCGTGCATCGTATGCCGCTCGTCGAAATCGTGCGCGGAAAAAAAACCGACCGTCCGACGGTCGCGACCATTTATGAATTCTCCAAGCGACTCGGCAAAACGCCGATCGTCGTCCGGGACGGCCCGGGATTTCTCGTCAACCGCCTCCTCATGCCCTATCTTAATGAGGCGGGGTTTCTGCTGGACGAGGGCGTGACGATCGATGAACTCGACAAGGCCATGACGGGATTTGGAATGCCCATGGGGCCGTGTATGCTGCTGGACGAAATCGGCATCGATGTCGCTTACAAGGTCGGCCGAATCTTCGAAGCTTCATTTGGCGCGAGAATCAAAGGGTCGGCGGCGGTGGAAAAATTGTACCAGGATCACCGCCTGGGTAAAAAAGGCCGATTGGGTTTTTACGACCATCGGAAGAACCGGCCCGTCGTGGACCAAAAAGTATACGACCTGATCGCCGCCACAGGCCGCCCCTCGTACACCCCGCAGGAATTGATAGAAAGAATGGTCTATCCCATGATCAATGAAGCCGCGCTTTGCTTGTCTGAGGAACTCGTAACCGGTCCGGACGACATTGATATCGGCATGATCTTTGGAACGGGATTTCCTCCATTTCTTGGCGGGCCGTTGCGATATGCCGATCGGGAAGGCGCCGACCGGATCGTGCGCCGGCTCGGTGAACTCAGCGAACGTTTTGGATCACGATTCGAACCCTGTCCGTATTTGAAGAATCTTCAGGAAAAGAAAACGACATTCCATCACTCATAACTTGAAAGGAATCGTGTATGTTGGGAGACAAACTCGTAGCCGCCGGCGCCATCACTCAGGCGCAATTGGATGAGGCCCTGAAGGAGCAGGCGGCCAGCGGCGGAAAGAAACTCGGCGAAATACTCGTCGCCAAAGGGATGTGCTCGCAGGCCGCCATCGACAAGGCCATGGGCTGAAATCTTCGATTTGACCCCGGCTCCGGTCACACGCCGTTCCACGCGAACGGCGTGTGACGATGTTGGGGCGGATGAAACCCGCCTTCTCTCATTTCATTTGATCAACACGACGCACCGGGCCGCGCTTTCACCCGCCGCCTGCAATCTTATTATGTAAATACCCGACGCCAATCCGGATGGCGTCCACTGGATGTCGTGCGCTCCGGCGGGCAGTGTCCCTTCGACCAGGGTATCCACATAACGGCCAAGTACATCATAGACCGTGAGCCGGGTAAATGAAAACGACGGCAATTCAAAGCGGATCGTCGTGGATGGATTGAACGGATTGGGATAATTATGATACAGATTCAGACTCTTGCGCCGGGATTTGACGGTCGCCGGGTTGGAACTGATCGTCCCATCTTCGTACAACTGAATCAAACGATCGGGCGCCACCGATTCGTGCACCGAACGGAGGCCGGACGGCCAATCCACGATCACACTATCGATGACCGTGGCGTCGCCAAGACCAAAATGCGCCCACAGATTCTGACCGCAATATCCGCTCTGACCTTCAATCACACGCTGCTGCCAGACGCTCTGCCCGTTGATCGTGGCCTTCACACGAATCCTGGCGCCGATACCCGTGCGGTTTGACTGTACGCCGACGACGCGGATTTCCAGCCAGTGATTTCCATTCGCGTTTTCATTATTGAATAACGCGTTATTCTCATTTTCGGACCATGTTTTGGCGAGGAACAAATCCAGGTCGCCGTCCCGATCATAATCCCCCCACGCGATCCCAAACGCATAACCCGTTTCGGTGGCGGGCAGTCCTTTGCCCACGCGTTCGAAAGCGACCGTACCGCTTTCCATCCGGAGATTCTTGTACAGGAAATTGACCACCGGCGTGCCGGCGTACGCATTGACAACATACAGGTCGAGGTCGCCGTCATTGTCCATGTCGCCCCACCCGCTGCCAAAGGAAACGCCGCCGTCGGCCACGATGGCCCCCGTCGCCACCTCGGTGAACGTGTGATCGTTATTCTGGAGGTACAGCCGGTTGTTGTTGGGTGCATTGGCCACAAACACATCCTGGTCGCCGTCGTTGTCCACGTCACCCCAACTGGCCCCCATCGAACTCAATCCGTCGCTTACGAGAGGATCGCCCGTCACGCGCGCAAACGTGTCCGTCGCCGTTTCCACGAGCATATTCCGGTACAACGCGTTGTTCTGCCCTTCTTCGTTGGTCACGAAAAGATCGATGTCCCCGTCCTGATCGAAGTCCATCCATGTGGCGCCGCGGCTGAAGGTCACATCGGTTACCGGGATGCCGGTCGTGATGCGTGTGAACGTCTTGTCACCGTTGTTCTTGTAAAGAAAATTGGCATAGGCGATGCCCGCGTTACCGCTGTTGGTCACATAAAGATCGAGATCGCCGTCGTTGTCATAGTCGCCCCAGACGCACGTTTCCGACAGACCGCCGTTGGATACCGGCGGGCCGGTCGTGATCTTGGTGAAAGTGAAATTTGGGAAACCGTTGTTTTCGTACAGCATGTTATTCTCGCCATACCAGTTGACCACAAACAAATCGAGATCGCCGTCATTGTCATAATCTCCGAAACTCGCCCCATCGGAACGCCCGTTGTCGAGCACGACCGGATCGGACGTGATTTTTGCAAACGTGTAATTGCTGTCCGGCCCGTTATTGCGATAGAGAAAATCCCTGCGGCCGATGGCGCCGTTGCTGTTGGATACGAAGAGATCCGGAAAACCGTCGTTGTTATAGTCCACCCAATTGACACTGCGCGACGCGCCGCCGTCGTTGACGATGGGACCGGAGGTGACTTTCGAAAAGGCCGTAAATCCCGCCTCGGTTTTGGCGGCCTTTCCTCCAAATCCCACGACGATGGCCTCGCCAGCCGCCAGATGAACGACGTGTGTGATAAAGTCCGTTGAAAATGAGGATTGGCTGAACCATGTCGTGCCGCCATCGGTCGTTCGCAACAACGTACCCGACTGACCGACGATGACGCCGTCGCCCGAATCCGAGAAATCGATGGCCAAAAGATGCGTCGAAACGCCGGAAACGACGGATTGCCAGGAATCGCCGCCATCGGTGGTCCGTATCAGCGTTCCATTCAACCCCACCGCAAAACCCGTTTCCTCGGATGAAAATGCAAGGCCTTCGAGATTCTGAACCGTCGGCGTCGGCACAACAAACCATTCTCGGCCCGCATTCGTACTGCGGATCATTTTGCCGGAATAGCCTGCCGCCATGATGTCCGATGCCGACCGGTATTGGACGCAGGTCAGGCTGTCGCTCCCATTCGAAAAAGATGGAAACCACGACAATCCTCCATTCGTGGTCTTCAAGACAAGACCATGCCCAGCGACATAGCCGCTGTCGGGGTTTTGAAATCGGATGGATTCAAGTATGACGGTCGTACCGGACGGCGAAGGCGTCCAATTCAATCCGCCGTCCGTGGTTTTCAGTATCACACCGTTGGCGCCCGCCGCAAACCCGGATTGTTCATTGACAAAATCCACTGAAATGAGTTCCTCGGAAGTGCCCGTATTCACCGCATACCATGTGGAGCCGCCATCGGTGGTTTTTATCAGCGTGCCCGAACTCCCGCAAGCCCAGCCCGCCTGGGAACTCGCAAACGTGACGCTGAAAAGATTGGCGGTGGTACCGGTGGCGACCGTATACCAGCCTCCTTGCGACCACAGGGCATTCGGCCAAAACAACAATAATAAGATGATTGCCATCCAACGTGACATAGATACTCCTTGGTTTTGTTTGCCCAAGTTACGAAATCTTGTGGGGTTTTGTTGATCCCTTTGCGACCAATTCACCGCATACCGCGACGAAAGGGCTCCAGGTTGCGACGAAATGTGACGAATGCCGACAGACGTGACGCATTTTTGACTCAAAGGATTGCGCGATACCGTCAATCGACGGTTTTTCCGTCAAAATGTGGAGGTAGAAAACATTGTTTATTTTGATTTAAGCATGTGGCACGCGAATTGATCATGGTAGTCCCCGACAGCGTTGACAATTACCCTAACAGGAGGTATTTATGCTAGTCGGAAGAATCAAACTAAGTCTCATCATGCTGCTTGTGCTCGGCATGATGGTTTTCGGAACCGGTTGTTCCGAAAGTGACGAGAATCTGACCCCGGACGAAGTCTCCATGGAGTCGGAGATTGAAGAAGCATGGGAAACCCTCAACCTGGATCTGATGGATGAGGATTCGGAGAATTCCGTGGACGGTCTTTCCAAGGCCATCGGCACGGAAAGCGCCGATGCGCCGATCGAACCGCTGGCGTATTGGCGACGGGTGCGTGTCGTGCGTGAAAGCCGGGCCATTCAGATTTCGGATGACGGCTTGTCGGCGGTGGCGACCCTTCGTTTCAGATTGGCCGGCAAATTTGTGGTCGTGGTCCGCGACTCCGCCCAGCACCGGCGTGAAGCGATCCTGAAGGATCTGACGCACCGGATGGAACGCAAGGTCCGATTCCTGCGCAACGAGGATACGACCAGCACGCGTCGCTGGATTCTCGACGGGTTCACACCGGCGTACGGTATTTCCGAGGATGGCACGTTGTCTCTCACCGGAAATGTGACGGTCTCGATCATGGATTCGGCGTCCGGAGAGACCAGCACCTACTCTTTCACGAATCCTCTGGAGTATTTCTTCCAGATCGGCGCGCTGCCGGCGACCCACCCGGGCGATCTCGTTCGTATCGAAGTGGCCATCGCCAACAGCCAGGCCGATGACGAACCACTTGGCAAAGCCCATCGTGCCCGCCACCCGGGTCGTCCGATGAGCCGGCTGATGCAGGGTTTCAATGACGACGGTTTGAATGGTGATGCGGTGGCGGATGACGGCATCTACACCAGCCAGTGGAAGGTCATCAACAATGGTGTGTTTGGAATTCATCTGGGAGTGGCCGATTTCATCGCGACCAGCACGGCCTATGACGACGTCGCGCCGTACAATTCCCTCGTGGTCAGTTTCCCGTTCCACAAGAACGTGCATGAATAACGGCTGAACTCATATTCCCTCTGCTCCCTGCGAAGCCCGGCCCCAAAAGGCCGGGTTTTGCTTTTCATGAATAACTGCGATGGTTTTCTGTTGTTTCCAACCGCGGACGTTCTATATTCTGCCCAAAATCAATCCACGGGAGAAATGATTATGAAAACCATTTTTGCACTCTGTGCTATGGTCTGCCTGACGGTGGCGTGTGGCAAATCCGACAAGCCCAATGCCGCCACCAAAGACGGACTGAAGAATATCGTGGGCGAAGAAGTATCCTACGCCGCTGACAGTGTCACGATGAAAGGTTATCTCGCCTATGACGCCAACCAGAAGGGCAAACGTCCCGCCGTGCTCGTCGTGCACGAGTGGTGGGGCCACAACGATTACGCCCGCCGGCGTGCGACCATGCTGGCCGAAATGGGCTACATCGCCCTGGCGGTTGACATGTACGGCGACGGCAAGACCGCGGACCATCCGAACGACGCCGGCAAATTCGCGACGGCCGTGATGAAAAATGCCGCCGGCGCCAAACTGCGCTTCCTGAAAGCCATGGAGACGCTTCTCGCCAATCCGAACGCCGACGCGGCCAACGTCGCCGCCATCGGTTATTGTTTCGGCGGAGCCACCGTACTCAATATGGCGCGCCAGGGCGTCGACCTGAAAGCGGTCGTCAGCTTCCACGGCAGTCTTGCCACGGCCACGCCGGCTACCAGGGGCTCGGTCAAGGGACGACTCCTCGTGTGCAACGGCGCCGCCGACACCTTCGTCTCCGAACAGGATATCGCCAACTTCAAGAAAGAGATGGATGGCGCCGGCGCGACCTACACCTTCAAAGCCTACGCGGATGCCGTGCACGGATTCACCAATCCCGCGGCGGATTCGCTCGGCAAGAAATTCGGCATGGCCCTCGCCTTCAATGCCAAAGCCGATGAAGAGTCCTGGAATGACATGAAGGCCTTGTTTGGAGAAGTTTTCAAATAACGATTCGAATTTTTGGAAGGAAGCCGATCCTTCATGGGGTCGGCTTTTTTTGTTGGCAATTCTCAATGGGCTTCCCGGTACGCGACAAAACCCCGCTTGGCAATTCCGGAAAGAGCAATATCTTGCACCTGAGCGTCCCAAACTCTATATTAATCACCGGAAACTCATAACCGAACGTACGCCACCCTATGGACAAAGATCTGATCTCAGTGCAGGAAGCGCGTGATGTCGTTCGCGCCGCCAAAGAAGCCCAGAAGTCCTTCGCCAGGTTCTCACAGGCCGACGTGGACAAGATTGTCAAAGCCATGGCTGACGCAGGTTTTGCGGCCGCCGACCGGCTGGCGCGTATGGCCGCCGACGAGACCCGCATGGGACGCTACGAAGACAAAATCGCCAAGAACGAATTCGGTACGCGCGACGTGTGGGAATACATCAAGGACATGAAAACCGTCGGCGTGATCCGGCATGATGAAAAACGCAAAGTGTATGACATCGCCTGGCCGATGGGCGTCGTCGCCGCCATTATCCCGACGACCAATCCGACGTCCACGGTCATGTACAAGATTTTGATTTCCCTGAAAGCCGGCAACGCCATCGCCATCGCCCCGCATCCGCGTGCCGCGCGATGCACCTTCGAAGCGGCCAACATCCTGAGAAAAGTCGCCGAGGAACTCGGCGCTCCGAAAGGCCTGATCGGTTGCATTCAGAATCCGACGCTGGAGGGTACGCAGGCCCTCATGAAAGCGCCCGAAACCTCGGTCATCCTCGCCACCGGCGGACCCAACATGGTTCGCGAAGCATACAGTTCCGGCAAACCCGCCCTCGGTGTGGGTTCCGGCAACGTCCCGGCGTTCATTGAAAAAACGGCCAACGTGAAAAAAGCGGTTGCCGATATCATCGCCGGCAAATGTTTTGATTACGGTCTGCTGTGCTCGTCCGAAAATTCCATGGTCGTCGATCGCACCCTCAAGGATGCCGTCCTCGCCGAACTGAAAGTCAACCGCGCGCACCTGTGCAACGACGACGAAAAGGCCAGACTGGAAAAGCTGATGTTCGGGCGCGGCCGGCTCAATACCGAAATCATCGGGCTTCCGGCGGCCGTGATCGCGCAAAAAGCCGGATTGACCGTGCCCGCGGACACGACGGTGCTGGTCGTGCCATGCAAGGACGTCGGCAAGACCGATCCGTTGTCCGCCGAGAAACTCTCGCCCGTCCTGGCCATGTTTCTCGTAAACGGCTGGGAGGAAGGCTGTGACATGTGCATCCGCATCCTCAATTTCGGCGGCATGGGCCACTCCATGTCCATCCACTCCTCCGACAAGGACGTCATCATGAAGTTTGGAATGGAGAAACCGGCGTTTCGCATCGTGGTCAATACGGTGGCCACACTCGGCGCCGTCGGCTTCACGACGGGTCTGGCGCCGTCGATGACGCTCGGGCCCGGTACGCTCGGCGGCTCGATCACGACCGACAACATCATGCCGACGCACCTCATCAACATCAAGCGCCTGGCTTTTGAAACCCGTCCATTCATATCGTCGCTCGTGCACGGCTCGCCCAGAGTCTCGGCGTCCACCGAGGCCCCGGCCTATGGCAAAACCGGCATGACCGAATCGGATATCGACCGCATTGTGGAGGAATTCATCCGAACGCGCTCGTAGACCAACCTCAGACGAACCAACAGAAGAAGGTAATCGCTTCCGGATTACCTTTTGTCTTTCATGCAGGGAGTCTCTGTGTTTCTTGATATCGTCGTCATCGTTGTACTCGTTTTGCTGAACGCCTTTTTTGTGGCCGCCGAGTTTGCCATCGTCAAAGTGCGCGCCACGCAGATCGAAACGCTCGTCAAGGCCAATAACCGGCGAGCCCGCGTGGCCAGGGAAATCCTCGGTCATCTCGACGCTTATTTGAGCGCCTCGCAACTCGGCATCACGATGGCGAGCATCGCCCTCGGATGGGTGGGCGAGCCCGTCATGGCCAAGCTCCTTGAGCCGCTGATGCGCCTCCTGGAAATCACCAACCCTCATATCATCGAAGTCACATCGTTCACGATCGGGTTTTCCTTGATCACGTTCATTCACATCACGCTGGGGGAACAGGCTCCGAAATACGCGGCCATACAATACGCCCAGACCGCCACGCTGGGCATCGCGTACCCGTTGAAGGCGTTTTATGTGGTTTTCAAACCCATCATTGGTCTCCTGAATATTGCCGCCAACGGCATCCTCCGCCTTGTGGGTATCAACCCCGTCAATGAATCCGAATTGAAACACTCCGAAGAGGAAATTCGCCTGCTGATCGCCGACGGTCAGAAAACCGGCGTCATCGATGCCGTGGAATACCGTCTTATCGAAAATATCTTCGACTTCACGGAGACCTCGGCCAGAGAACTGATGGTGCCCCGGACCGATATTTTTGCCCTGGACGGAGGGAACGACCCTCGCGACAATGTCCGTCTGGCCATTGAAAGCGGCTACACGCGTATTCCGGTCTACCGGGAAACCATTGATACCGTGATCGGGATACTGTACGTCAAAGATCTCTTCAAAGTGGACCTGACGGCGGCCTCGCTCGATTTGGAAAAGATTCTCCGCCCCGTGTACTTCACTCCGGAAACCACATCCATCAGCCGCCTGATGCACGATTTTCTCCAGCAAAAAATCCATCTTGGCATTGTGATCGACGAGTTCGGGGGTACCAGCGGCCTGATTACGCTGGAGAATATCATCGAAAAAATCGTCGGCCAGATCCAGGATGAATACGACGACGAGAAGAAAGATTTTGAGAGTCTGCCGGATGGCAGTTTCTTGGTCAACGGCAAAATGCGCATCGCTGAATTCAACACACAGTTCCAGGCCAATCTCCCCGAAGACGCCCATTACGAAACAGTCGCCGGATTCTTGTACGATTTCGCCGGACGAATTCCCGCCACTGGCGAAACGATCGCCTTCGGTGCGCTCAGTTTCAAAGTCACTCGAAAATCCCCCAAGCAGGTGCAACAGGTGCAATTAACCTGGCCCCCCGCGCCTTAAAAGCCGTGTAAATAGCGTTTTACAGGAGTTTTTTGGATGTTAATAAGTTGTTGACAGAGTATCCGCTTTTGTATACATTGAGCTTAGCTTAGATACGTTGACATTCCAGCACTTTCCTGTACTTTCATCCGTAGCGACAGCAGGTATTTTGTCATGCCATCAGGCCGACAAGACGTGTTGTCCAAAGAAACGTTGATCGTATGAGAGACCGTAAATATCGTATTCTTTATCTTCCCGACAACCAATCCGAGATGCGCGAATTGCGCTTGTCGAGAAACCGCATGATTTTCTTCGCAGCGGCGCTGGTGGCGATCCTGTTTGCCATGATGACGGGAACCGGCATTCTGATGTCCACATACTACGGCGATGAAAAACTCTCCGAACTCGACGCTGAAAACATGATCCTCAAGAACCAACTGGAGTTGATGAGCGACCGGATGGCCGGCATTGCCAACCAGGTTGACATGTTGAGAAAGAAGGATTCGGAATTGCGCCTGGTCACCAATCTGCCGGATGTGGAAGAAGTGCTCCGGGACGCCGGCATCGGCGGTTCGGATTTCAAGTTCAGTTACAACCCGGACTTGTTGTCATCGGCATCCGATGAATTGGTCAGAACGAACCTGATCAATCTGGAAAAGCTTGAGAGCAGCGTCAGGCTGGAATTGCAGAGTTATGCGGAATTGTCAGGCAAGATCGGGGCTCATCTTAATCACCTCAATGCGCTGCCTTCCATTTCACCGATTAAGAAAGGCCGCGTGACGGACCGGTTCGGTGTGCGTCGCAGTTTTCGAAGTTGGAAGCCGCACACCGGGCTGGACATTGCTGCGCGCTGGGGCACTCCGGTGTACGCCACGGCCGACGGTCGCGTCGAGGCGGCCACGTGGCGCGGCGGTTACGGCAAATCCATCATCGTCGACCACGGCAACGGCATCAAGACGCTCTACGGTCACCTGTCGTCATACAGTGTTCGCAACGGCCAACGTGTGAAACGCAATCAGAAGATCGCCGAAGTCGGCAGTACCGGATTATCCACGGCGCCGCATTTGCATTATGAAATACGCGTCTACGACGTCGTTCAGAACCCGGAGTTGTACATCTTCTTTGATATGGTCAATTACCTCGAAGTGAAGTAGCTACTCGTTCGCTCCCAGATAGAGTATCAATTCCTCCCCCGGTTTCACCATTTCATCTTCCAACCCATTCCACGCTTTGATCTGTTTCACGGATACGTTGAAAGTTGTGGCGATTTTCATCAAGGTGTCGCCGTTCTTGACTTTATAAATCGTCCGATAGGTTTCCGGTACAAAAATTTTCAGCCGCGTTCCCAGTACGGCCGTGGAGGACGTCAGGCCGTTCCAACGTTGGATTTGGTGAACGGTGACGCCGTAGCGGTCGGCAATTTTTTCGAGGTAGTCGCCCTTGCGGACCGTATGAAATACATATTGAAGACTGGAGTCCGGCACGGTCATGGCGGACGCGACGTCGACAGGTCTCAGCAACGAGGAATCCAGCGTGATCGAGGCAGGCAACAGAATATTCCACGGACCGGCCGGCAGCGAATTTTTCATGATCCAGTAATTGAGTAGTTTCACGGTCTTGTAATTGGTACCGGCCGATTTTGCCCATCGCCCGACGTCGGCCACAGGTCCGGTGATGGTCACCTGCTGCGTGGCATCGTCATAGGGTTCGTAGTAATCCTCATCGCGAAGCACAACGCCATACCGTTCCGGATGCTCCATGATTTCCTTCAGCACGGCGATGTGAAAAACGTAGAAGCGCGTCTCCCGATTCAGGAAGAGATCGAAATACGTTTCCTGATCCTGTTCGCGAAGGACGCGGTTGAGGTTGGCCTGACCCGTATTGTAAGCGGCGGCGGCAAGGCACCAACTGCCGTACGCCTCGTGAAGATGCTTCATCATGGCAATGGAGGCCCGTGTGGATTTCTCCACGTGAAACCTCTCGTCGACGTGTTTGGTGACCGTCAGACCCCACAATCGCGCGGTGCTTGGAATAAACTGCCACAGGCCTCCCGCATCCGCGCTCGAGTACGCCTCCAGGCGCAATCCGCTCTCGGCCGCGGCAAGATATTTCAGATCGTCGGGGGCATCCATCTCTTTCAGAATGCGCTCAAAAACAGGGAAGTATTTCCTTGTGCGCTTCATCAACAGTACTATGCGTTCGTCATTGCCCGTTCGGCTGAAAAAGATCTCATCAAGACGTTCCCGGACATCCTGCTGTTCCGTCGGAACGGTTTCACCGCAAAACGAAAAGCGCCCGGGCAACGCCCAGCGTGAGTCTTTTTCCTGGGCGTACGCCCCGGCTCCGATCATCAGGATGATCACAGCAAACCATTTCATGGGAATTTCACTTGCATAAGTTGGGAAACAAAAAAGCAGGCATCGCATCGACACCTGCTTTAAAGACTGAAGAGGGTGTGTTACGTCCTCTTGCCTCAACTAAGATCCTTACAGTATGTAACCCAGATGGAATTACTGCAGGACATTCCGTATGGAATTACTTCTTAGTCGATTTCTTGGCGCCCTTCTTGGCCGTCTTCTTGGTCTTCTTGGCGGCTTTCTTCGTTGCCATGTGCTTTTCTCCTTTACCGTGAAACTTTAGTTAATTACGGGAGAGTTGTTGCCAACTCTCTACTTCGATGTTAAGATTTTTCACTTTGAAAGTCAACAAAATTCTGCATTTAGGCGGATGTCAATAGTTTTCTGAAAATATTTTTTGATCATTTTTTTCTGTTGCAAACATTAAAATCCCGTAGACACCCTATTCATCAGTGTTTACGGACAGTGCATTTTCTGGCGCCATTTTCTTCGCGGCGACCGGCCTTTTCATTTTTTTTTCATCCGGAGCGCTTGAAAAACTGTTTTTAGAAACGTTCGGCAAATTCAAATGCATTTTTCGTGCAATCATTCACGCCGACGCCGCCAAGATAGTTGCCCATGAGGTGAAAATCCGGCCATGACGCGAGTTGGCGGCGGATGCTGGCGATGGTGGACACGTACCCGATGTTGTACTGCGGGATGCCGCGATCGTACCGGTGAAGTTTCGTGATGTCCGCGGATCTTTGAATGCCAAGGGTTAACGCGATCTCTTTCCGCACCGTCGCCAGAATTTCATCATCCGGCCGGTTTCGAATGCCCGGGTCACAGGCGCCGCCGATCATCACGGTGAGACTTGTGCTGTCGGCCGGCGTCAGCGAAGGAAAAATGGAGGAATTCCACAAACTGCCCAGCATGGCGAGGCGTTGATTGCGCGCCGCGAGAAATCCGAAACCGTTCAACGGATGACGGAATGATTTGTAGCCGAGATTCACGACCACGATCGGCGCATACTCAATCTTTTCCAAGTCGTCAGCCAGTCCCGGAGAAAGACCTCGCACCAGCGATGCCGTGCCAAAGGCCGGTGCGCAGGCGATCACGGTATCCGCCTCCAACGTTGTGTTCACGTCATGACTCCGGCATCCAATCGTGTAACCGTTCGCGGATTTTTCCAAACCGGTGATGACCGTGCCGGTGCGGATGCGTTCGCCCAGAGTCTTCGCCACGGCCTTGATCAGCGTTTCCAATCCGCCGTTGAAAGTGAGCAGGGTCCGTTTTCCGAACTGCGGATACGGATTGGGCAGCTTCCCGGAACCGTCGCCTTTCATCATCCCGCGCAGGATGGAGCCATGTTCGCGCTCTGCCAGAACCAGCTTTTCAAAAATGGACGCGGCGTGAAGACGATGAACATTGCCCGCATAAATGCCTGAGATCACGGGATCGAGAAGATCGTCCACCAAGGCCTTTGAAAAACGGCGGGTAAAGAACTCCGCCAGCGTCTCTTCGGAAGTCGCGGGTTCGTTGCGTTTCCAATATTCACGGACGAGCGTCGCCACGGTACGAACGCCGATCAACGGCGACGTCAACGCTCCGATCGGGTTGGTTGGCAGACGGTGCAACCGGCCGCTGTACCATAGATATCGCCGGCGCGCCGAGTCATCGCTCACCAAAACCTGATCGAGCACACCCGCGTCTTCCGCCATGCGCAAGGTATGGGTCCCGCCGCCGAGAAAACCCCGCGGTCCAGCTTCGAAAGTGAATCCGTCCACCGCAACCGATTCGATGTGGCCGCCGGGACGCGAGGCGGACTCCAGAACGGTCAGGTCCATGCCTCCGTTCTGCAGTGCTGCTTTGTATTTCTTTTGCAGGAAAAAGGCCGTTGACAAACCGGCAATGCCGGCGCCGATGATGACGATTCGTTTCATGTGCAACTCCAAAATTATCGGTTTTTCTGACCCGCGCGTACGCGTAACCGATCCAGTTTCTTTTTGGCCTTGAGATGGTCGGCCAGCGAAGTTGAGAAGACGTGTTTTCCTGACCCATCGGCCACCATGTACAGGTATTCCACTTTGGCCGGATACAACGCGGCGAGAATGGACGCCTTACCGGGATTGTTGATCGGTCCCGGCGGGAGGCCTTTGGTGCGATACGTATTGTACGGCGACCGGATTTCGAGATCCTTGAGATACAAACGGCGCGGTCCGTCCGGAAGAAGAAACTGAATAGTGGGATCGGCCTGGAGCATCATGCCGCGGCTGAGGCGGTTGTGGTAAACCGCTGAGACGAAATAACGTTCTTCATCCTCCGCCGATTCGGCTTCGATGATGGAAGCGAGCGTCACGACCTGGTTTACCGAAAGGCTCAATTCGGCGGCGCGCTTTTGAAGCTCCTCATCGTAGAAATCGAGGAACTCATGTACCATCAAACGAACGATGTCTTTTTCGGACGTGCCCGGATCGAGGAAATACGTGTTCGGCATGAGATACCCGAACAGGGATGTGTCGCGGATGCCCAGTTCGCGGATGAGCACGACATCGCGTGTGGCGTCGACAAATTTGAGCGAGTCAATCGGCATTTTGTTTCGAATGAGCGTGATCGCCTGGCGGATGGTGCGGCCTTCCGGAATGGTCACGCGAACGATCTGCGGCACGGCGCTCTGGAGAATGCGCAACACCTGGTGGTTGGATGCATAGGCCGGGAGCAGATACTGCCCGGCCTTCAGGCTGCGTTCGGCGCGCAGGTAACGCGCGGCCCAGGTGAATGTCCTGGCGTTTTCGATGACGCCACTTTCCTGGAGGATTTGGGCAATATCGCCGAGGGAGGAACCGCGGGGCACCGTGATGAGCAGCTTTTTGTCAACCGGCAGATTTTCTACGTCCAGCATCGGGGCGTTGTACAGTACGAGCTTGTAAAACGCAACCACCGCGAGCAGGGCGATCAAAATGAAAGCGAGCGACGAAACCAGAATCCAGCGCGCCCATATTTTCCACCGTTGAGTCTCGCGTTCCAGCAACAAGGCGTTATTTCTCCAAACGGATCATGAGTGTAAAGGCGGCGGATTATACAAAGAAAGCCTCTTCAAATCAAACGAAATGGCCGTCCGCCGGATGCCCTCGGAGAATGACCTCAATGGCCAAGCGTGGCCACCATCACAGCTTTGAGCGTGTGAACGCGATTTTCAGCCTGATCAAAAACAATGGAGGATTCCGATTCGAACACGTCGTCTGTGACCTCCATGGCCTCCAGTCCGAACTGTTTGAAGATTTTTTCGCCCGTCAGAGTTTCACGGTTGTGAAACGACGGCAGGCAGTGCATAAACCGCGCATGTTTGTTGCCGGTCATTTCCATGACACCCCGATTGACCTGGTAGGGCTTCAACAGCGTGATGCGCTCGCCCCACAGATGCTCCGGTTCGCCCATCGACACCCACACGTCGGTGTACAAAAAATCGCATCCCCGGACCGCCTCTTCCACTTTCTCCGTGATGGTGATTTTTCCACCGGAATCCCTGGTGATGTCACGCGCTTTGGCAACGAGATCTTCGTGCGGCCAGACGGCTTTGGGGGCGGCGGCACGGAAATCCAAACCCATCTTGGCTGAGCCGATCAGCAGTTCGTTGCCCATGTTATTGCGGGCGTCGCCGAGATAACACAGCTTGACATCGTGCAACGGTTTTTCCGCGTATTCCATCATGGTGAGCAGATCGGCCAGCACCTGCGTCGGGTGGAAATCGTCCGTGAGGCCGTTCCACACGGGTACGCCGGAATACTCGGCCAGCTCGTCAACAAGCTTCTGCCCGAACCCGCGATACAGGATGCCATCGTACATGCGCCCCAGGACGCGCGCCGTGTCTTTCATCGATTCCTTGTGGCCGATCTGAGAACCGACGGGACCGATGTAACTGACCCGCGCACCCTGGTCGTGAGCTGCCGCTTCCGCCGCGCATCGCGTGCGCGTCGATGCCTTTTCGAAAATGAGGGCCAGACTCTTGCCGTTCAATCGTTGCTGTTCCGATCCGTCGTAATTCGCTTTTTTCAAGTCTGCCGAGAGTTCCAGCAGGAACCGTATTTCCTTGGGAGTAAAATCCAGCAGTTTCAGAAAGTGCCGGTTTCTCAGATTGAATGCCATAGAACCTCCTTTGGATCAGGGCACAATGCGGGTGCCGCCGTCGGATTGCCCGAGGCGGGACGCCTCGGTGATAATTGTTTCGCGGCCGCCATTTTCCACAAACTGGATGGCGGCCAAAATTTTCGGGGCCATGCTCCCGGACGAGAATTGTCCTTCGTCCAGAAACCGGCGGGCTTGCCGGACGGTGATGGTATCCAGCGCCTGTTGCCGTGGGGTGTTGAAAGACAAATACACTTTGTCCACGTCGGTCAGAATAAAAAAGGCATCGGCCCTTATTTGCGTGGCCAGCAAAGCCGAAGCCAGATCCTTGTCGATCACGGCGTCGATGCCCTGCAGTTTGTTGGGCTTTACATAGAACACCGGAATGCCACCGCCGCCCACGGCGATGACGATTTCGCCTTCCCCGGCCAGGCGCTCGATGGACTCCACGTTGTTGATGCGCAACGGTTTGGGTGAAGCCACGACCCGGCGCCATCCCCGCCCGCGCGGATCCTCGGCGAACACGGCGTTGGCATTCTTGGGCAGGCGATCGATCTCGTCACGTGTGTAGAACGGGCCGACCGGTTTGGTGGGATTCGAAAACGCCTCGTCTTCCTTGTCGACAAGCACCTCGGTGATGATCGTGATGATATCCCGTTCCAGCTTCTTCTCTTCGAGCACGTTGCGCAATTGCTGTTCGATGATGTACCCGATAAAACCCTGTGAATACGCCACATCAACGTCGAGGGGCATATCCGGAAGGCCGTACAGATTGTATCCCGCAAGGTTGCTCAGCATGATATTGCCAACCTGGGGACCGTTGCCGTGGGTGATCACGAGATTGTAATCCAAGTCGATCAACTGAACCAGGTGACGGCATGTTTCGTACATGTTCTTTTCCTGGTCGTCGATCGTGCCTTTTTCCTTGTCGTGAATCAGCGCATTGCCGCCCAGCGCCACCACCGCGAGTTTCTTCATGTGATCGTCTCAGCCTTCCAGTACTTTCCTGATGCGCTCGAACGCCCAGTCGATTTCCTTCTTCGTGATGCAGAGCGGCGGCGCCACGCGCATCGTCAGATCGTGGGTCTCTTTGCAAAGCACGCCTTCCGTTTTCAGTTTTTCACAGAAGGGACGCGCTTTGGAAAAGAGTTCGATGCCGATCCACAAGCCCTTGCCTCGAACGTCTCTGACATGCGGGCTCTTCATGGTTTTCAATTTCTTCATGAAATACGCGCCCATCCTGGCGGAATTCTGTACCAGTTTTTCATCCTTGAGTACTTTCAGCGATGCGCGGGCAATGGCGCAGGCCAAGGGATTTCCGCCGAACGTGCTGCCGTGATCGCCCGGGTTGAAAACGCCGAGCACTTCCCTGGTGGCCAACACCGCCGAGATCGGATAGAACCCGCCCGAAAGCGCTTTACCGACAATAATGGCGTCGGGTTTGACGTCTTCATACATATAGGCGAATAGTTTTCCGGCGCGGCCCAGGCCGGACTGAATCTCATCCACGATCAACAACACGTTGTTGGATTTGCACACGCGTCCGGCTTCGGCGAGAAATCCTTCCGGAGGCACAATAATTCCGGCTTCGCCCTGGATCGGTTCCACCAGGAAAGCGCACGTGTTCGGGGTGATGGCCGCCTTCAAGGCGTTCAGGTCACCGTAAGGAATCACTTTGAATCCCGGGGTCAGCGGGCCGAATCCGTCGCGATACTGTTCATCCGTTGAGAAACTGACAATCGTCGTGGTGCGGCCATGAAAATTATTTGCGCACACAATGATCTCGGCCTGGTCGTTCGGAATGCCTTTGACTTTGTATCCCCATTTGCGGGCGGCTTTCACCGCGGTTTCCACCGCTTCGGCGCCGGAATTCATCGGCAAGGCCATGTCCATGCCAGTGAGATCGTGCAGATCTTTGTACAACAACGGCAGTTGGTCATTGCGGAACGCCCGGGAGGTCAGCGTGACACGTTTGGCCTGGCTGGACATTGCCTTCAGAATTTTCGGATGACAATGCCCCTGGTTGACGGCGGAATAAGCAGCCAGACAATCGAGATACTTCCGGCCTTCCACATCCACCATCCAAACGCCTTTGGCTTTCTCGACGACCACGTCCAAAGGATGGTAATTGTGCGCACCATACTTGTTTTCGAGTTCAATAAGTTTATTACTTTTCATGGGGCCTCCACGCTCTTATGTATGATATGTTGGTCAGTATTTCAATTCATAAAGTGATGATAATTTATCGCTTCCATAGACATTAAAAATGATCCTTATCATGTCGCGCGGAGTTGAAGACCGCCGTGACACGTCCCTTGGCCAAATAAATATATGTTTTCTTTTATTGGAAAGCAGAAGAAACATGCATAGAAAAGGCCGCCCATGGGGACGGCCTTAGTGCGACGACTGGCAGGATGCGCAATTCTAATAAACCTGCATTTTCATACAAAAGACGCTGCCGCCGGATTTGATATATTCCGACGTATCGACGCCGATGACATGTTTGCCGATGCGCTCCAGCGCCCTGATCGTTTCCGTCGCGCTGTTCTGTATGAACACGACGTGACCGTTGAGTGAGAAGGCGTTGCAGGCGAAGTGCGGCGCGTAGGCCTCCTTCTTTCGCACAGACAGGATGTTTTTGAAAAGTCTTTCCAGGATTTTCATGCCTTCCTTTCCGACACCTGGCTTGTAAACCAGGCAGGTATCGGCGTCAATGATCGACAGGGTTGTGTTGAGGTGGTAGAAGTGCTCGTGTTTCAGGGGAATTCCGATCACCGGACAACCGATGATTTCCGCAACCTGTTCCAGTGCATGCCGGTCGGTCCTGTGGTGGCTGGTGCCGCCGAAGCCGGCGATAATGAGGTATTTACCCGGGTACCAAAGCGCGTCACCCATGGCTTCAAATGAACAATCGTGCAGGTGGTGCAGTTCGTAGCCGTTCTTTCGATACCACGACGCATAATGGATCACTTCCCGTTTGCGTTTGTCCTTGCGCATGTTGCTCATGATGACCTGTCTGGTTTTGGTCTTCATGTCAAGAAACGGGAAGCTCTGATTGGCGGCAAACACCATGTTTTCCAAACCGACTTCGCCCCGGATCGTGGCCACGCGATAGCCGAGCGCCTCATACAGAAAGCGGACATTGGTCCATTGCTGATAGGCCAATTGCGTGTCCACTTTGTGTATGTGACCGTCGTTGTCCAGCATGAAGGCGTTCAGGGCTTCGGTCACGTTGAAATAGTCCGGCGAACACATGAGGATGCGTTCGGGAGCCGGGCGATCCTGAAGGGTCGACACCCGGAAAGTGATATCAGAATCCTTAAGCAGGAGCATTGAATATTCCTCGGCGTTATTTGACGAGAGTGATTTTGCGTACCGATGCCGTGGTCTCACCATCGGACAACCGGCACATGTAAATGCCGGATGCGACCTGCCGGCCCTTCCGGTCACGGCCGTTCCATGCGATTTCATGCCGACCGGGACTCAGTCGTTTGTGATTCATCAGGGTGACGACTTCCTGTCCGGTCACGTTGAATATCCTGAACGTGACATTGGTCGCACGTCCGATGTCAAATACCACGGTCGTGGACGGATTGAATGGGTTTGGATGGTTCGTCAGAATTCGGATATTCTGAGGCCCGTGGTAAGTCTGCGAGGCAACGTTTACGATGTCGGGAAGGGTCACCGTCCATGAACTGCGTCCGTGAGTCCACACGACGAGCTTGCGGGTCGTTTCATCAAGCGTCAGATCGTGACAGGGAACTTCCGTTGGAAAACCATTGCCGAGCGGATACCAGTTCACGCCTTGATCGTCCGTGAAAAAGACGCCCATGTCGGTGGCGATGTAAAGATGATCGAACTTCTGCGGATCGATGAGAATATCGTTGACCGGGGCGTCGGGCAGGTTGCCTGCGACCGACGTCCACGTACTGCCGAAGTTTTCCGTACGATAAACATGCGATCCCGTGGTGTCCACCTTGTAACCCGACAATGTCACATAGCACACATTGGCCGAGTCGGGATGAATCGTCACTCTCGTTACCCAGCGTCGGGGAAGTGGGTCGGATATTTCATTCCAGTTGTCTCCCCCATCCGTCGTCACCCACACCCTGGCGTTGTCGGTTCCGCAATAGATCACTTGCGGATCCGAGGCCGACACGTCGATCGTCGTGATCGTACCCATCAACTGGATGTGCGGTTCGGACAGATCCGGGCTGATGGCCGTCCATGAGGCCATGCCGTCCGTACTCTTATGGATCGCCGAAGTACCTGCATACAGCGTCAAGGCCGCGTGTTTGTCCAACGTATACGGGGTCATCCAGTTGGTGTAAGTAAGGTCAAGACCGTTGGTGCCATCGAAGAAGGAGGATCCTCCATCCACACTGTAACCGAGTCCGCCATACTGATAGCTTGCATAGACACGGCTGGGTGTCTGATGGTCGATACGACATACAAATCCATCGCCATAATAGATGTCGTACCAGTCATCCAGTGAACCCGTCAAGGTCCGGACAGTGCCATTGTCCTGGGTGCCGCCCAGAATGACGTCCGGGTCATGCGGGCTGATTTCGCCGGCGTAGAATTGCGTGACCGGAAGCGTTTCGCTGTAGGACCATGTCAGGCCACGGTTGGTGGAGTAGTCGATGCCCCCGTCATTGCCGATGACGACGCGATTGGAATCCGATAGACTGAACGCCACGGCATGTTGATCCACGTGCGATTCGTCCAAATAGGAAAACGTGGAACCGCCATTGGTGGATTTTTGCATGTACAAGCCACCGCAATAGACCGTGAACGGGTTGAAGGGATGGACTTTGCAGATCCGGTTGAACCAGGCATAGGACGAGGAGGACGCGACCGATGTATTGATCAGGGTCCACGTGACGCCGGCGTCGGTTGATCGATATAAGCCGCGTGACGTTCCGCTGGCGTTGGCGGTGAGCGCGTACACGACATTGGGATGGCTTCTCGAAATATCCAGACTGATCCGGCCCAGCGTGGATTCGTTGGATGGAAAACCTCCATTAACGACGTCCCACGTTTCACCGTTGTTGGTGGACCGGTACAGTGCGGTCAACGCACCTCCGTACTTGATGTAGTCTTCGCGGCGCGTACGCTCCCACATCGCAGCAAACACCCGCGAGGGGTCGGCCGGATCCACAACCACGTCAATGGCGCCCACCGAATCCGCTACAAACAGGCTTTGTTGCCATGTCGTGCCGCCGTTCGTCGACTTGTAAATGCCACGTTCGCTGGTGGGTTTTCTGAGGGAACCGACGGCGGCTACGTAGATCACGGATGGGTCCGTCGGATTTATGGCGATCTGTCCAATACTGTACGATTCTGCCAGCCCGATCAGCATCCACGACCCGCCTCCGTCGGTTGATTTGTAGACGCCGGTTCCGGGATAATAGCTTCTCAGGGAATTGGCTTCGCCCGTGCCGCAGTACAGCGTGCCCGGATGCAATGGATCGATCGCGATGGCGCCAATGGACGCCGTATTCTGATGATCAAAAATGCTGAACCACGATTGGCAGAAATCCGTTGATTTCCACACGCCGCCATTGGCGCAGCCGGCGTAAACGACGTCGCCGTCTGTGGGATGAATCGCCAGCGTCGTGATGCGGCCTTCGATATTGGTCGGGCCGGACAATGCCCAATCGATGTTCTCAAGCACGCGGCCCGAACGACTCGCCATGCGTGCGCGAACGTGATCCAACGCCTGCAGGTATTGGTCCTGCGGTATCTCGTCAAATGGATAGGCACGCTGCCGTTCAAACCAATCGTCGGCAGGCACGAAAGACGGCCATTGGTCTTTGCGGTGTCCACACGAAAGCAGCCACGCCGTGACGATCAGCAGGGTGAATTGGAGGAATCTGGTCATGGTATTTTTTTCTATACTACAGGTGATGGCAACAAAACGTTCTATTTCACCAAAAGCATCTTCCGGCTTGTGGCAAATCCCGACGACGTGCTCAACCGGTAAATATAGACGCCTGAAGCCACGCGGCGCCCGCCGGTGTCCGTGCCGTCCCATTCGACGTGATGTGGCCCGGGGGCCTGTGAATCTTCCCGAAAAACACGTCGCACCTCCTGACCGGTCATGTTGTAGATGACCAGACTCACCCGCGCGTCACGGGTCAACCGATAGGAGATCGTCGTCGACGGATTAAAAGGATTCGGATAGTTGGATAAAAGTTCGATGTCGCGAGGACGCGAGTGTTTGATTTCAGGCACAGCAAGAATGGGCAGATCATTGTAGGAACCGTACACCTGCCAATGTCCATTATTGAAACTTTCCCAGGCCGCCCACACACGAACGTAACTATTCGACAGTATCATACCGCCGGATATGTCCGGCCGACGGACGCCGGCGATACTTGTGCCGAACCGCGTCAACGGCGTATACAGGTCCTTGAGGACGATGCTGTCGTGACCGTCGATCGTCTGCCTCCAGGCGCCTGCGACGAAATTCAAGAAATCTGTGCCGCGGGCCTCCCGGGTGATGATCGGAAAAATCATGAACGATGATTCATGTTGATCGCCGGGCGGCATGGGTTCATTGAATAATTCCAGCGTATCCCGTCGCCCGAACCACGACACGTCGGAGCCGCTGACATACCCGCTGGCGCCACATATTTTCCAGGCGCCGAAGAAATCGCTTTCGTACATCACATCGACAAAACCCGCAAATCCTTCGCGCACAAATCGAGGCCGCCGATTGTCTCCGCCAAATACCAGCGTGTCCGGCGAAAACCATCCCGTGTCGCTTCCAACAGCATATGCGACATACCTTGTGGAATCCATGCCTTTCAGCTTTTCCCAGACGGCGACATAGTCGGAACTCCATGACTCTGCGCGCAGGGATGGAAAGTGATTGGTCGAATCATTGGGCTCGGATAACCGGATCGGCGAAGACCATGTTGAATTGCGATGCCTTGAAAAATAGATTCCCCCATCACGCTCCCACACGAGGGCAAATCCGCTCAATGTAGGAACAAGCGACGGATGGTTCATGGCTGTGGTTCCTGTCGCCACCGGTTGGGGCAACGACCAAATTCCATTAACGCCGATGGCATAGTACAAACCCGGAATGCCCGACAACTGGCGGTAGACGACCATGAGCGTGTCCCCATTCCAGTGTGAGGTCATGGCGAGCGTCGGCTGGTCTGCCCATACCGAATCCGGCGTGACGAACTCCAGTGAATCACTCCCGAACGATCCTGTATTAACGGATCGCCCGACAGCCACCGTGGACGAACTGAGGCCGGAACGGACGAACGTCATCCATTCCGTGTTTCCCAGCACGCCTCCTTCGGTCTTACTGGCAAAGGAAATTTCCGTCTGGTCTTCCGATCCCGCGAACAACGGAATCGGATTGGACCATTGCGCATGGAGCGTCGAGAGACACGCCACCCACATAAGCGCCGCGCACAGTGCTGTTTTCATAAGTCCCCCTTTGTTTAGGCCGGCTACTTCAGAAGCATCATCTTCATCACTTTGGAGTAGCCGGAATTTGTAGTCAAGCGGTATAGATAGACACCTGAGCCGACCGCATGTCCCGCATTGTCCCTGCCATCCCAACTCACGGACACCGTACCGGCCGGCATCGGTCTGGAAAGCAGGAGCGATCGGACTTCCTGCCCCAGCGCATTGTAGATGTCAAGGGACACTGTCGAGACTTGAGGAAGCTGGAAGCGAATGGTCGTCGTCGGGTTGAAGGGATTCGGATAATTTTGCCAGAGCGAAAACCGGGATGGAATCCCGTTGCGGTCGTTTTCCACATCCACGATGACCGTGCCGATACCGACGGCGGAAAAATCATCGACGTACCAGCCGATGCTTGTGATCGAGATGTCGCTCGCAAAATCCAGACGGATGACGATGTCATCTCCGGCATGTGCCGTACCAGCCAGATTGAAGGTCTTCTGGGTCCACGTGAGATTGGCGCCGCTGAATGCCGGCTGACCTGCCATCGGATTGCCATCATCAAGTGCGGCAAGGGGGTAACCGCCGACCGGCGTCAAGATCTGAAACGGACCGCCGTTCAAAGAGATTTTGACATTGCCGCCGTCGTAGACACTTTCGGCATTGTAGACATGCCAGAATGAAAACGACGCGTTGTCGGACGCGACCGTCATTTCAGGCAAGGTCAGTTGGGAATAGGTTTCATCGTCATAGTTGCCATCCAGATTGGTGGCCCACAAGTTTGGGCTGGAGTGTGGTACGGGTGCGCCGGCTCCGGAAGGTGCGCCCCATTCCCATTCCAACGTACCTGTGAATCCGCCATTGGTGCCATTGAGGTCCGTGGAAAAAACGGACAACGATCCGATCCGGAACACGTGGTATCCGGAGGGCGGATCAAATACGACATTCGGAATGGTCGCCCCATCCTTTGCCATGATGCGATATCGAATGGTGTCACTGAGAGCGACGGATACGGCAGGAAATGCACCGCTGAAAACGGAGCCGCCCTCATGGCCCAGGACAAATGGGTTCTGGGGCACGCTGTTTACAAGAAATTCGACGATCACGGAATCAACGATCAGGTTGTCCGTCACATCGGCGGTTACATCGGGAGGCCAGGAGGACAAGCCCTGATCCCCCAACGGCGAATGAACAATCACAGGCGCGACAATGTCCGCACCGACATGGAATGAATAGAACATCGCCGGTGCGTTGGAAGGGGCGGTTGAATGGATGCCCTGCGTGTTGACGACCTCAATATAGTATCCGATCGTGACGTTGGAACCCATGGACGGGATCGACGCCGTATACTGATTGGGCGTGCCGGTCGGGTTCATGGTGATGGTTTGGTCCAATGCGTCTCCAGCGCCGTAGATCAACCGGATAGAGTCCGGCACCAACGTCATCTGTGACGTGATCGTTGCGGTCACCGGATACGGTCCGGCTTCATTCTCGGTATCGCCAAGCGGTGTATGAGTGATGACCGCGCGGTAATAGTTGACCGCATTGAGGGCATTGACGATACCCCATCCGTAATATTTGTTGGGATTGATCGCATTGTTGGCGGTGTTGCGCAATGCGTCTCGTACCTGGAAAGGCGTCAGGGAAGGATTGGCCGACAGAATCAGGGCGCAGACGCCGGCCGTCAGTGGACATGAAAAGGATGTGCCGCTGACGCTTTCGTAGCCCGTAGCTCCCGGGCTCCCGTATGCCGCTTTGACGCCCGAACCCATCGCCATCACGTCGGGTTTGATACGACCGTCCGTGGTTGGTCCGACGGAACTGAAAGACACTCTCGATCCACTGGAATTCACGGCCCCGACCGCGATGACAGTGTCGCCATCCGCCGGTGCGCCCAGCGTATTGTGCTGGGAATTGTCGTATTCATTCCCGGCGGAATTGACCACCACAATACCCTCCCAGGTTGCCATATCCGCGGCCTTGGTGATCCGGCAGGAGTCGCCGTTCATCCATGTCCAGTTGTAATACGATTGCCCGTCGAAACCAATGTATCCAAGGGAACAACTGATCACGTCGATACCGTATGTTTCCGCCCATTCGACGGCCGCGATCCAATTGTCCTCTTCAACCGGCGTCTCGCTTTCCGTGTTTTCCGTCTTGGCCAGCACGTACGACGCGGCAAACGCCGGCCCAATCAATTGTCCGGATGCATAGCCGCCGATCACCGAAAGCGTATTGGTGCCATGGCTACCTTCGCCCATGTCGCCGTCATCGGCCACGCTGCTGTCGCCATTCACAAAATCGTGCGTTGCCAGGATATTCATGGAACTGAACGCTGCGTGACCCAGGTTGTTGAATCCGGCGTCAAACACGCCGACGATGACGCCTTCGCCGTGAATGCCAAGGTTGTGAACGGCGGGCACGTTGATTTGCGATACCTGAGTGTAGGATGAACCATAGTTCAGCGAGTCCACCAGATTGAACTTGCCGCCCCCGCCCGGCGCCGACGAGGAATTCCACTCGATGGACTCGTCATGTTTTCGCAATTTCACGACCAGATCCACCTGGGCCACAAACGGCAATTGCGCCAAAGCGTCGATCTGGGATTTCGTAACTTCCGCGCTGACGGCGTTGAACCAGCGCGACGTCTGTCGCAACCTGCGGACCATCGGACGGATGGCTTGCACGTACGTCCCTTCGAGCGGAAGGTCTTTGAACTGGATCAACTCGGATGCCGGCCGCATTTTTTGACGACGTACCATCGCACGTTCACTCAAAAGCCGGCGCGCCTCATCCTGCCTGGCCGCCGAAGGCAACCCTTTGTCGGTCAGAACAATCCATGCAGAAACGGTTTCGTCGGCTCCAATACTTGCCGCGGCCAGCTGGAGACTTCCGGAAATCTTTTTGGAATAATCCTGTGCCAATCCTGCAGCGCTCATGCCCAAGATGGCGGTCAATACGTACATCACTTGTCTCATTGCTTCATCCTCTTCAGTGGTATGGAAAAAACCAATCGTCCGATGTGAAAGGCGAAAAAAATTAGAGAAATAGGGTTTGAAATGCAAAGCATTTATCCCTACACTATTTCAGGCGCATTGTCGCCACCGAGAAGTCATTCCCAATCTATACACATACCGTCTTAGTCCAATCAAGGAGCATTTATGAAAACCACGTTGCTTTTGTTCATATGCCTGATCGCACTGTCCTGCGGAGGATCGGGCTCATCTGTCCGTTCGGGTTCGTCACCCTCCTGGAAAGAAACCGGGACCTCCGCCGATGAATTCATGAAAACGGCCATGAAGGCGGAGGCGGATTATCAGGCCTCTCTTCAGACGTATCGTGAGGCGTTTTTGTACCTTTCACTTCTGATCACCAACCCGAACGATGCGGTTCGAAAGGACTACCGTTCCGCCCTCGTTTTTGCCGAGTCCGTTGGTTCGCAATTCACCAAGCCGGACCAGTTGACCGCCAATTTTTCGGCCCAGCAAATGCTTGTAAAAGAAGCGATACAGGCCGACGGCGATGTGTTGCGCAATCTTCAGATGCTGGCGCGTGAACTCCCTTCGGCCAAAGCCACGCTGACGCAATTGAACACGACCGGCAAGAATCTCTCGGAGCAAGGACCGGGAGTACTGGAGCGTGCGGTCACTGAGACCACCGACCAGGCGACGGTGAGCCGAATCCGGGTCAGTGTTTCAGGCATGACGGAAACCATGAGCGGCATTCATCAGAAAGCGCCAGGCCTGATGGAGAATATCAGCCGTCTGATTGAAACGGTCAACCAGGTTTCGACGGGCCTTCAATAGCGATCAGATTTTGATGTGCTTCCACTGGCCGTCGCGGAATTTGACAAAACACATGATCCCAAACACCATCATGTAGGCCGCCCACGCGATCCATGGTCCGTAGCGGTGCAGTCCGAGGGGAAAGGTGAAGAGATAGGTCAGCGGCAGGAAGATGCCCCAATTGACGAAGATCTCGGCTTTCATCACCCATCGCGTGTTGCCGGCGCCTTCCAGGGCCGATGAGAAAACCATGCCGGCGGCATCCAGAATTTGTACCAAACCGACCAGGCGCAAAGGATACGCCGCGTAGCCGATCACGACCGGATCGTCGGTAAAAAGAACGACGATCCATTCCGGAACCACCAGAAAAAACACGCCCAGCGTTCCCATGAAAAGCACGCCCAATTTTGCCGATTCGTATCCGGCCCGTTCCGCTTTGTCGGGTTCGCCGGCGCCCAGGTGCTGCCCGATCATCGTGGCGGCGGCGACGCCGAATCCGTAACCCGGCATGAACGACACCGATTGAATATTCAGGACGACATTGACAATGGCAACCTGGACGACGTCCAGATGATCAACCATCCCATAGAAAACCGCCAGGCCGCCGATCACCATGACCCCGCGCAGCGCATTGGGCGACGCCAACGTCCAGATGTCCCGGATGATCGACCATCGGACATTCTTTCGCCATCGCAAAAATCCGAACCGACGCCGGTAGTTCTTTCCGGCCAGGCCGAGGCTGAACCCAATCATGAACAGCAAACTGGCCACAAAGGCGGCGGCCGAGCCCACCGCGGCGCCGGGCACTTCCAGGCGCGGCATCCCGAATTTGCCGAAAATGAAAATGTAATTGCCCACCACATTGACCGCCAGCATGATCAGCGCGGACACGAGGAAAATTCTGGTTTTTCCGATCCCGCTGTAGAAGCCACGGAAAGCGAAGAACGGTCCCGAAATCAACAAAAACGGCGCCAGCACGCGGATATACGACACCGCGGAAGTGATCACCGTGCCGTGGGAGGACATCAACGTCATCAGGAATTCACAACCGAAAAACAGCAGTACGGCGCCCACGGCTCCTATGGCGACGGCCATGACCGCGGCATTGTCCAAAATCACGCCGCAGGCCTCGGGCTGTTGTTCCCCGTAACGCCTGGCCACAAGCGCCTGGGCAGCCACTTCGATGGACCGCGATACCCAGTGGACGGCCCAGAAGATGACGGCCGCCTGACCGGTCGCGGCGAGCGCCCCGGCGCCGAGGCGGCCCACCATGATGGTATCGGTCAGACCGATCGCCGTGATCGATGCCATGCCGGTCACGACCGGCAATGCGAGACGCCATATCTCACCCGCCACATGACGGTCCAGCGAAAAGACGCGAATAGGCATTCGGGATGTCACAGGAATTTCCACCATTGGCCTGTCAGGGTTTCACGAGGCGAATAAACAAGTCCTCCAGATCCGGCCGGATTTTTTCGATGGCATCCACATCCGCCGTCGCCGCCACACGCTGCAGGAGCCCGGCGAATGTATCGCCCGGCGACAGTCTGCCTTCCAGCCTGTCCCCGCGCCGGATCATGTCTGTCAGCACACCGGCCTGCATCAATTTTTCGATCGCGGGCGCCGCGGCCTGGATGCGTATCCGGCCGGAGTCAAAGCCCCGGCGCAAGGTTTCGATGTCGGTATTCGCGACGGCGCGACCCTGGTGCATGAGGCAGATGCGGCGGCACATTCTCTCCACATGGTCCATCTGATGCGCCGATAGCACGACAATCTTGCCGCGGGCGGCCAACTCCGCAATCACGTCGCGGAACAGAATCTGATTGAGCGGGTCGAGGCCGGAGAAGGGTTCGTCCAGAATAACGAGGTCCGGGTCGTGCAGCAGCGCCGCCATGAGCTGGATTTTCTGCTGATTGCCTTTGGATAATTCCTCGCAACGGCGATGCAGAGCGTCGGTCATTTTCAATCGCTCGGACCACGCGTCCATTTGCACCAGCGCCTTTGATTTGGAAAGACCCTTCAACCGGGCCACGTAGACGAGCATATCGCGAACGCGACTTCGGCGGTACAAACCCCTTTCTTCGGGCAGGTACCCGATCCGATCTTTGTACCCGGCATCCAGCGGGCGGCCGTCCATCGTGATCGCACCGCCGTCCGGCGGGATCATCTGGATGATCACGCGAATGGTCGTGGTTTTGCCGGCGCCGTTGGGACCCAGCAATCCAAAAACCTCGCCACGGCCGGCTTCGAAACTCAAATCCGACACAGCCTGTAGGCGGCCGTATGCTTTCGACAAATGTTCGATCTTCAACATGGTCTTTCACCCAAACAAAAACGGGTTCTGGTTGTTCCGGAACCCGTCATCATGATCCGATATGTCCGGCCGGTTAGTCGTAATATTCCAACCCGAGATGGGTGATCAATTCCTCACCCTTGAGCCACCGCAGCGTGTTCTTCAGTTTCATCAACTGGATGAAAAGGTCGTGTTCCGGGTACACGGACGCCGCATGCATCGGGCTCTTGAAATAGAAGGACAACCATTCCTGGATGCCGCGAAAACCGCAGCGTCCGGCCAGATCCAGAAAGATGGCGAGGTCCAGCACGATCGGAGCTGCCAGAATGGAGTCGCGGCACAGGAAATCAACCTTGATCTGCATCGGATAACCCAGCCACCCGAAAATGTCGATGTTGTCCCAGCCTTCTTTGTTGTCGCCGCGCGGAGGATAATAATTGATGCGCACGACATGAGAAATTTCTCCATACAGGTCGGGATACAATTCCGGCTGGAGAATGTGCTCCAACACGCTGAGTTTGCTTTCTTCTTTCGTCTTGAAGGACTCCGGATCGTCCAGCACTTCGCCGTCGCGGTTGCCCAGGATGTTCGTCGAATACCATCCGTTCATGCCAAGCAGGCGGGCCTTGAATCCCGGCGCCAGTATGGTTTTCATCATCGTCTGGCCGGTTTTGAAATCCTTGCCGCAGACCGGCACGTTGTTCGCGGCGGCCAGTTCCAATAGCGCAGGCACGTCGGCGGACAGGTTGGGCGCCCCGTTGGCGTAGGGAATACCTTCCTTGATGGCGGCGTACGCATAGATCATACTCGACGGGATGTTCGGATCGTTGTTGATCAGGCCCTGTTCGAAGCCCGCCAGGGTCTGATGCACGTCGGTCGGTTTGATGAAGACTTCGGTGGAACCGCACCAGACCACGACCAGCCGGTCGCATTTGTTTTTCGACTTGAAATCGCGCATGTCCTGTCGAAGTTGTTCGGCCAGGTCCATTTTGTTTTTGCCGGTCTTGACATTCGGCCCGTTGAGGCGTTTGACGTACTTCTGATCGAAGACCGCTTTCATCGGGCGAATGGCTTCGAGTTCCGGCCGGAGTTGATTGAGCAGATCCTTTTCCAGCACCCCCGCCTTCTTCGCGGCTTCGTAGGCGTTGTCTTCGAAGATATCCCAGCCGCCGAAAACGAGATTGCGCATGTCGGCCAGCCCGATGAAATCCTTGATGTAGGGCGTTCTTTTTTCCGTTCGTTTGCCCAGACGAATGGTGCCCATCTGGGTCAGTGAGCCGATCGGTTTGGCGAGGCCCTTGTTGACGGCCAGCACGCCGGCGATCATCGTGGTCGCCACCGCGCCCATGCCCGGCAGCAACACTCCCAGCCGTCCGTTTTCTGTCTTGATATCAATGGGTCTTTGCATCTCTCTCCTGCTGAATTAGGCGGTCTCGCGGACCACGGACGATTGGGCCTGTTCAGACCGCTCCATGGCGAGACTCAATTTGTAACTGTGAACCATCCTCTGCACGCACGTAAAATTGGACAGGACGGCGACGACGAAAACCGGCACCGTAAAAATGTAAATCGGTTTGAAAACATGCCAGCCGGCGTATTCCACAACAAACGACGGATCCACAACCAGGGTGGACCAGCCGCAGAATAACGAACCCAGGCCGAGCCACACCACGCGTTCGGGGCGCTGCATGAGTCCGACTTTGCAATCCAGTTGAAGCCCCTCCGATCTCGCACGGATGTAACTCACCATCGTGGAGCCGCCCAGCGCGACAAAGCAGAAAATGCTCTCGTAAAAATAACCCTGCGCGATCAGATAATACCCCATGCCGATGAACATGATCACTTCGCTGTAGCGGTCAAGCACGGAATCATACAGCGCGCCAAACTTCGTTGACAGGCCGGTGCCTCTCGCCACTTTGCCATCCATGATGTCGCAAATGCCCCCCATCAGGACCCAGAAGCCTCCCCATCCGACATACGACAAATCCGTCCTTTGGCCGTACATCGCCCCCAACCCGAACGACACGGCGGCGAAGACGTTGAAAATCAGACCGACCGTGGTGAACCAATTGGGATTGACCCGGAATCGGATGAACAAACGAATCAAGGGTTGGAGGAGATTTTGAAACCCGTCCTGGATGGACCTGGGCAGCATGACGCTCATGAAATGCCTAAAAAAAGTCCCGTGAATAGCGCAAAAAAATAACCCGCGAAGGTATCAACCGGTGTACAAAAAATCAAGGTTTAAAGCCGGATTGTGGATGGTCTCCGGCTTGTCAGGTCAGGACGGTTTCACCCGCCCCACACCCGCCGCACCAGTTCCGGCAACACCTCGCCCGACTTGCCGTTGAGGATCAGATGCGCGTAAGGACTCAACGGCGTCTCTTCGGGATTGATCTCGACCAGCACGGCGCCGCGCTGGCGGGCTTCGAAAGGCAATCCGGCCGCGGGATAAACCAGTCCCGACGTGCCGATGGACAGAAAAACGTCGCAGTTTCGGGCGGCTTCCATCGCCTCCCGCATTTCGTCCGCCGGCAGCATTTCGCCAAACCACACCACGTCCGGCCTCAACATCGCGCCGCACCACGGGCACTTCGGGGGCACATCCACGGAATCCCATCGATCCACGACCGTGTTTTCGGCAAAACATTTCGTTCGCAAAATGTTGCCGTGCAATTCCAAAACCCGCCGGCTGCCGGCCTTGCGGTGAAGATCGTCGATATTCTGCGTGATCAGGGTGAATGCTTCGACACGGGATTCGATGTCGGCCAGGGCGTAGTGACCGGCATTCGGTCGCACGAGGGCAATTTGATCGCGCCGCATGGCATACCATTCCCACACCATCCCCGGATTTCGCCGGAAGGCATCGGGCGTCGCCAGATCCTCCGCTCTGAAGTTGGCCCACAACCCGGTCTGGGCGTCGCGAAACGTCGGCACGCTGCTCTCCGCCGATATGCCGGCGCCGGTCAGTACAGCCCATCGCTTCGCGGAACGCAACCGCGCCATCACACTCTCGTCCCAGGTCATATTCACACATGCTCCAAACTTGCGCTTTACTTTGGCGGGTTGAATTTCTAACTTTCCGCCGTCATTTACAACCTGATTCAAAAGGACACGACGCATGAAAGACCGCACGATTGCCATCATCGATGACGACGATGCGATGCTGGTATTACTGGAAACCCTTGTGAAACGCGCCGGATTCAAACCCATTGCCTTTCGCCAGCCGGCCAGGGCTCTCGCGTATTTTGACAATCCCGACGACCATGTCGTCATGATCATCGCCGACATGACGATGCCCGCGATGGATGGCATTGCGCTCCTGAAGGAAGCAAAAAAACGGGCGTCCGTTCAGGCCGTCCCGTTCCTGTTTCTTTCGGCACTCTCGGACACCGCCGTGCTGGTTAATGCCTTCGAACAGGGCGCGGTGGACTACTTCATCAAGCCGATCAAGAATGAACTATTCATCGCCAAAATAAAATCGATGACGGAAGCCTTCGAAAACAGCGCACGCCATGCGGTCACGCTCGCCAGCGGCCAGCTTGCCGAACGATCCATTGAGGATCTGCTCGTCATGTGCGACGACGAAGCGCTCAACGGATTTCTTCGCGTACGGCACAACGAAGGCCAGGAAGGCATCATCCATTTTGTCAAGGGGATGCCCGAGCGGATTGAGATCTACGACACAACCCGCCAATTGATCAGCAGTGAAGCGGAAGCGTTTGAAACCATTCGCGGCTGGACCAACGGGCAGTTTGAAGTCCGCCGTGGCCAGATCGAGGAGGAAACATAGAATGGCAAAGGCCGATGCTAAATTCCCACGCTCTTCAGCGCATCCAGGAATCGTTCTTTCGATTGCGCGCCCAGCATCATTTTTAACGCCTTGCCATTTTTGTCGATGATGACCGTCGTAGGAAACGCCTCGACCTTGAAGAGACGCGCAAACGTATCGTCGCCATACCAGACCGGATAGTTGATTTTCAATTGATCGACGACCATCGGACGGGCTTCCTCCGCCGAGCCGGATTCCAGCAACACACCCAAAACCACAACATCCTTGCTCTTCAATTCCTCGTGGAGGGCCTTCAGGTCAGGAATCTCCCGAAGACACGGTTTGCACCACGTCGCCCAAATATTCAGGACGACCGTCTTACCCCTGAACTCCGAGAAGCTGACGCTTCGCCCCTCAAGGTCCTGGATGGAAAAATGGATGCCGCCGTCAACCGGTGGCGGTGGTTCGGCTTTCCTGCAACCGATAACCATCACCCAAACCATCACGAAGGAAGCCAGAAAACGCATGGTGGACCTTTCTTATTTGATTGAGTTCATCTTTGAGAGACCAGTCTTCAAAAACGCTTTGAACACTTCGGGGTCGCGTTCCAGCCCGCCGAAACGGGCCAGAACCTGTCCGGACGGATCCACGATGGCGTAAAAAGGAAGGGCAACCGATCCGACCAGGCCTTGTTGAAGTTCCTGATTGCTTTCCATGTCATTGCCGAAATCCGTCCACAGGCGCGTGAGGATCATCTGGTCGAATAGGGCCTTCACGTCATCGCGGGCGAACATCGTTTTTTCCATCAACCGGCAATTGGTGCAGGTCTTTCCGGTGAAGTCGATGAACATCGGCCGGCCGGTTTGTTTCGACTTTTCAGCCGCCGGCGCATACTGTTCGATCCACACTTCTTCGGCATGATCCGCTTTGGCCGACGAAACGGCGCGACCGTATTCCATCGGCGGCAGGTAGGCGTCCACGTCCGCCTGCAATGGGTTGCCGAAAAGCCCGTAAACCAGGTACACCGTAACGGTCAGAAAAAACATGGCCAATGTCGTGCGGCCAAAACCGATCCGGTCCGTCCGGTCGTCCTCGGAAAAAATAACTTTGCCCAGCAAATAGAAACCCGTCAGGCCAAACAGCACAATCCAGATGGACAACAATGCGGGTCGGGTCAGAAATTCCCAATCCAGCACCAGATCGATATTGCTGAAGAACTTGAAGGCCGCGGCGAGTTCCACAAGGGCCATGACGATTTTCGTGGCGTGCAGCCATCCTCCGCTCCTGGGCATGCTGGCGAGGTATTGCGGGAACAAGGACAACAGGAAAAACGGCGCCGAAAATGCGGCCGCGAAACAGAGCATGCCGATCACCGGCAGGAACCATTCGCCCTGCGCCGACGCGACCATCAGGATGCCGAGAAACTGGACGGTGCACGTGAACGATACAAGCGTGAACGTAACGCCGGCGAACAACGTGCCCCAGTAACTTCCCTCAGTCGCCGTCGTGCTGGCCCGCTGGCTTGCGTTGACAAACCAGGACGGCAGGCGTATTTCAAAAACGCCGAAGAGGCTCATGGCAAAAACGACAAACAGCAACCCAATGAACAGGTTCACCCAGATGTTGGCGGCAAAATTCTGCGCGCCGGTGGCCCCGACGACCAGCGACATCAGCCAGCCGAACACGGTGAAGGACGCGATGATGCCGAACACATAGACCAGGGATTTTTTCAACGCCTGCGTCCGTGAGGCGTTGGAATATTTTGTGAAAAAAGAAACCGTGATGGGAATCATCGGAAACACGCATGGCGTCAGAAGCGCGAGCAGGCCGGTCAGGAACGCCAGCCCGATGAACGACAAAAGCGATTCCTTGCGCAGTTCTTCATACGACGAAATCCGGTCATTGATGGAGCCCGTGACGCCCGCTTTGGCCGTGTCCGCCGTCGTGGCCGCGATTACCGTGGATGTGTCGACGTTTTCGGCCTTCTCCACTTTGCCACGGGTTTCCGGTCCGGACCTTGTGGCGGCATACGAACGCTTGAAAACGTAAATGGCAGATACGGTCTTTGGAGGAAGGCAATACGATTCCGTGCATGCCTGGTACGTGAGCGACGCCTTGACGGAGGTCCCGGCCCCGACCGATCCCGTCACGCGAACCGGTTGTTCAAAAGACACTCTTCCCGACAGCCATGTCACCTCGACGCCAAACCCTTCGTCCATATGTCTGATCCCGGAGGGCGTTTTCAAAGCGCCCGCCTTTTCAAGCCCGTGCGGCCATTCAAAAGTGACTTCGGTGGGAATCGGTCCCTCGACCGGTTCCGTGCCGTAAATGTGATACGCCGGATCGATATCGGCCGTAAGCACCAGGACAAACTCCGTCTCCGTGGCCGGTTTTTCAGACAACGATAATTTGACGATATCCGTTTTCTTGTCCTGCGCCAAAACCAGAGTCGGCACCATCCACATCCAAATCAACATTCGTATCCCGGTCATTTTCAGTTTCTCCAATTCCCGCTTTCTTTGTTGGTCAATTTTCGCATGATTCCGGACAACGCGGCCATCGTTGTTTTAATTCCTTCCGGCCAACCGCATTACAAAATAACAATGCCCTTTTCAATGTGTTTCATGGTGATGGCCACATGGCCGACCATCGTCACCGCGCTCTGGTGTACGACGTCGGGATCCTTCCCATGGGCGATAATGGAACGGTCGAATACGGCAATCCATTCGCGCGCATACCGTTTGGTGATCACCGCCGAATTGGCTTTGATCCAGGCTTCATCGGTGAGCGCGGGTTCGGCCTTCCGCGGCCGGCCTTTGGGTTGGCGGGATGATAAGCCCATGCATGCCTCCTTGTTTTGGTGAAACACAAGAGCACAAAACTGGTTTATTCTCGAATGGCCAGTTGGCCGCACGCCGCGGCAATGTCCTGTCCACGGCTTCTCCGCAACGTCAAAGGGCTCCGGATCACGGCAAGCTCGCGCATGAAGTACTCGATTCGTTCGTCCGACGGCCTTTGCAGGTCCGGCCCGTCGATCGGATTGTATGGGATCACATTCACTTTGCACCGGCCCAGGTTGCGCGCAATAGTCTTCAGGCGCGCCGCGTCGTCGTTGCTGTCATTCACCCCCGCCAGGAGCACGTATTCCAAAGTGACGGGTTCGCGCCGGGATGCGTTCAGGAAACGGGCCGCCTCCAGCAGGTCGTTCAGCGGATACTTCTGAGTGATGGGCATCACGCGGCGGCGGACCTCGTCGGTCGTGGCGTTGAGGCTGATGGCAAGGTTGTAGGGATGGCCTTCACGCGCAAAGTCATAGATACGCGGCACGATACCCGACGTGGAAATCGTGATGCGCCGGCCGGCCAGACCGGGCCCGCGTTCGTCGGAAAGAATTCCGGCGGCCGTGATGACATGCTCGTAGTTGAGAAAGGGCTCGCCCATGCCCATGAATACAATATTGGTAATGCCGGCATCGATGGCCCGACGGATGTGCGTGACCTGCCCCACGATCTCGCCGACCGACAAATGCCGGCGAAAACCCATCCAACCCGTCGCACAGAAAACGCATCCGACGGCGCATCCGGCCTGCGTGGACACACAAATGGTCCGGCGATCCCCGTCCGGAATATAAACGGACTCGATCTTCTGGCCGTCTTCCAGTTCAAACAATATCTTTTGGGTTGTCTCTTCCTCCGTCGAAAGCCGGACTTTGGCCGCCGCGGGCACGACGAGACGCGCCGACGCTTCGAGTTTGTGACGAAGGGCCATCGACAAATCCGTCATTTCCGAAAACGACGAGACGCCGCGTTGATACATCCATTGGAACACCTGCGCGCCACGGAATTTTTTCTCGCCGATGGAAAGGAAGAATTCCTCCAACTCCGGAAGGGTCAGACCAAAAATATTCCGGCGCCCCGCGCGTAATGTGGATGCGTCCTTTTGCACGAAACCATACCTTTCTTGCAGGTCGTTAACATAATACATCGGCCATTGGGATGCAAGCGAATCGGCCCGGACAACATCCGGAAACCCGAAAAAACGAAAAGGCCTTAAGCCTGACGAAAGTCATTTCTCCCGATGATCCGATTTCGTATCATACCCTGTGACCAAACAACAAAGGAAATATCCATGAAGCGCATAGGGATCCTGACCGGGGGCGGCGACGTGCCGGGCCTCAATCCGTGCATCAAATCTGTCGTGTATGACGCCCTTGACGAAGGCTACGAAATCATCGGCATCCGCCGCGGCTGGGGCGGCCTGCTCCATTACAACCCCGATGATCCGAAATCCGCCGACGACCTGATGTTCAAGTTGGACAAAAACAATACTCGAACCATCGACCGCACCGGCGGCACCATTCTTCATACTTCGCGCACCAACCCTGCCCGTGTGTCCAAACAGGACGCGCCGGAATTCCTGCGGGATGCCCGTTGGAAAGCGGCCGATAACAACGCCCGCATTGATTACACGGCACACGTTCTTCAGGTGCTCGAAAAACTCCAGATTACGTCGCTCATCACCATCGGCGGCGACGACACGCTGAGTTATTCCGTCCGTCTCAATAAAGAAGGATTTCCCGTCATCGCCATCCCCAAAACGATGGACAACGACGTTTTCGGAACGGATTTCTGCATCGGATTTTCCACGGCCGTCACGCGTTCGGTTGACTTCATCACCGCCCTTCGCACACCGGCTGGTTCGCACGAGCGGATTGCCGTGGTGGAATTGTTCGGGCGCAACTCCGGCGAAACCTCCCTCATATCGGCCATGCTGTCCCAGACCGACCGGGCGATCATCTCGGAAGTCCCTTTCGATGTGGAAAAACTGGCCCGGATGCTCCTGGAGGACAAGGAATCCAATCCGAGCCATTACGCGATCATGACGATCTCGGAAGGCGCCACCATGAAGGGCGGTTCCATCGTCGAGAGCGGCGCCGAGGACGCCTACGGCCACAAAAAACTCGGCGGTATCGGCCTCATCACGGCGGAAGCGATCAAACAGATTTCCGGCTCCAATGTGATCTACCAGCAAGTGGCGTACCTGATGCGGAGCGGTGAACCCGACGCGTTGGACCGGATGGTGGCCATGGGTTATGCGGGCGTCGCCATCGAACTGCTCAAGCAGAAAAATTTCGGGCATATGACGTCGCTTCGCGACGGCAAATATTCGTTTGTGCCGATCGCCACGATCACGCAGGGCAAGAAGACCGTGGACGTCAAAGAACTCTACGACGCGGATCGGTACCGTCCGAAAGTATTTAATTTCACGAGCAAGCCGATGTTCCTATATTAGTTTCGGCCGGCAAGTCATGATCTTTTTTTGAAGTTGACTGCCTTCCGGGATCGACCTATCTTCTGGTAATCTGTTGCCACCCACGCCGGTGTTTTCTGAAACGACCACCGGTCCCTGCATTCGACCGAGATTTGCTGATACAGGCTATCCGTCCATTCATTCTTAACGAAGGAGAAGTGTATGGCTGCCCTACAGTCTCTGGTCGCCAAAATGGAATCCCTCAAGGAAGAGAGTTTTGACGTGATGCGTATGTATCTGGGCGTCGGCCTGTTCGTACGCGGCGTTTTGTTTCTTGCCGATACGGATCAGCTGGCGCTTCTGGTCCACACGGCGGCGGACTATGGGGCGCTTTCGACCGCACTGGTCCATTATGTTGCGTTGGCCCACCTGGCCGGAGGTTTGTTCATGGCGCTGGGTCTGCTCACGCGCATCTCGGCTATTGTTCAGATTCCGGTACTTTTTGGGGCAGTTTTCTTCATCCACCTCGGCGAAGGCCTGCTGGCCAAAGGTCAGTCGCTGGAATTGTCCGCGCTGGTGTTGGTTTTGTTGTGCCTCATTGCGGTTCACGGTCCGGGCCCCTGGTCGGTGGACCACTACGTCGCCACGCACCGGAGCAGATAGAACCGGCGCGTTAGGCGCCGCGTTGTTTTTGGGGCACAGGGACGCCGCTGGCGCTGTCCCAACCGGTGTTGAAAAAATCGGCCGGTGCTTCACGTTCATTTCATCAACACCACTTTCCTCGCGAGACTTCGGCCGGACACTGTCGGACGATTCCGGCAAGCAGTTCATTGGGCATCGTGACGATTGAATTGCTGTTGTAAGTCTCATCCGATCGTTTCTATATTGTGGGCATCATGATTCGTTTGGCTTTTCCGGAATACGCCGTGTTTTTCTTTCTCGTGGCCGTCGTGGTTTGGCTGGCCATCCTTCTTATGAAAGACCGGGATATTCGATTGCGTGCCCTCGGCGATTACGCTCTCCTGCAGAGGCTGATTCCGGGCAATCAGGCCCTCGTGTTCCGGAGAAAACTGATCCTGCTCGTGGCGGCGTCCGTTTTTTTCACGTTGGCTTTGCTTGGGGTCGAAGTGGGCAGCAAGTACGAAAAGGTCACCATTGAAGGCGTCGACGTCGTCATTGCGCTGGACATTTCGACGTCGATGAATGCGCAGGACGTGCGGCCCAGCCGTTTGGAAAAAGCCAAACACAAAATCAATTCATTGCTGGCCCAGCTGAGCGGTGACCGCGTGGGTCTCGTTATTTTTTCGGGCGACGCGTTTATCCAATGCCCGCTGACCACGGATTTCAGCGCGGTCAAAATGTTCCTGGAGGCGATCGAACCCGACGTGACGACGTCGGCCGGCACCAACCTGGAATCCGCCCTGGCCACGTCCCGAGAGGTTTTCAACCAATTGCGCGATCAGACTGCCGGCGGTTCCTACGGACGCGCGGTGATCCTTCTCTCGGACGGCGAAGACCACGGATCGGATTATGAGACGGAAGCGGGCAAGATGAAGGGCAAAAACGTCATCGTCTATACGATCGGTGTGGGCACGGACCACGGCGCGCCCATTCCCATTGTCAATGAAAACCGCACAGTCGTGGAATTCAAAAAAGCGGGCGGATCGGTGGTGACCAGCCGCCTGGACGAATCCAAACTCAGGGCCATCGCGGAACAAACGGGCGGGCATTACTATACCGCCACCAATTCCGATGAGGACATCAAAAAACTGTACGACGATCTTTCAAAACTCCAGAAATCCGAATCCTCCCAGTATCAGTTCACCGAATACGAAAACCGTTTCCAGTTCTTTCTGATCATCGGCCTGGCGTTGCTGGTTGTGGAATTTCTTTTGTCTTCCCGTCGAAAGGCGCCGACCCCATGATCGAATGGCTTTCCAACTGGCAATGGGCCAGTCCCGAGTTTTTTTATTTGCTGTTGATCATTCCGGTCCTGACCGTGATTCACTGGCGCCGGCGAAGGCCATCGTTGCAGTATTCTTCGGTGAGCCTGCTCAAAGTCGTTCCGCGGTCCGGGAAACAAAGGTTGAAATTTCTGCTGGTCGTTATTCCCATGCTGCTGATGGGGTTGGTCATACTCGCGCTGGCACGGCCACGGCAACAGAACACGATGTCCAGGATCACGGCCGAGGGTATTGACATCGTCCTGGCTGTTGACATTTCGCGCAGCATGATGATCGAGGATCTGGGCAGCGGCAACCGGCTCGATATTGCCAAGCAGGTCGCCGAAAAATTCGTTTTGGGAAGAACGTCCGACCGCGTGGGTCTCGTGGTGTTTGCGGGGAAGAGCTTCACCCAATGCCCGCTGACGGTCGACTATCCGATTCTTATTTCCCTGATCCAGCAGGTGCGCATCGGCATGGTCGAGGACGGCACGGCCATCGGCATGGGACTGATCAATTCGATCAACCGCCTTCGTGAAAGCACCGCCAAGAGCAAGGTGATCATCCTGCTGACCGACGGCCAGAACAACCGTGGCGAAATCGATCCGATCACGGCGGCGCAGATTGCGCAGGCGCTCGGGATACGCGTTTACACCGTGGGAGCGGGCAAGGACGGCATGGCGCGCATTCCGGTGGACGATCCGTTTTTTGGACGCCAATACGTGTCCGCCGAAGTCAAGATTGACGACGAAAATCTCCGGTTGATCGCCGAAACGACCGGCGGACAGTATTTTCGCGCAACGTCCCAGAGCATGCTCGAAGACATCTACGCTCAAATCGGCCAGATGGAGAAAACCAAAATCGAAGTGCGAACGTATTTGCGGTACGAAGAACTGTATCCCTACCTCGTTATTCCCGCGTTGTTTTTGATCGTCCTGTACGTGCTGGTCCGGAAAACCGTTTTCCTGATTCCATGAAATCCCGGCACAAGATGGAAACGGCATTCCTGGCCCATGTCCGGAAGCGCCGTTTTTTCCGGCGCGGCAGCCGCGTACTGGTGGCGGTCAGCGGCGGGTTGGATTCCATGGTTCTTTGGCGGCTTTTGCTGGCTGTCCGGAATGAGTTGGGTATTGAAATTGGAGTTGTGCACGTCGATCACCAGCTTCGCGGCCGCCGGAGCGAACAGGATGCCGCGTTTGTGAAACGACAGGCGGCGGCGTCCGCCGTTCGCTGTTTTGTCGGCCGGGTGGATGTGGTCCGTCGTGCCCAACGGCACAAGGAATCCGTCGAAGAAGCCGCCCGGTTTCTTCGATACGCTCAATTCGACCGGATCGCACAACGCCATGGTTTCGATGTCGTCTGCACCGGCCACCACGCCGATGATCAGAGCGAAACGGTTTTGGCGAGGATCATCAAAGGCGCCGGGTTGAAGGGATTGTCCGGTATTCGCGAAGTGCGAAACCACTACGTACGACCGCTGTTGACCTTCCGGCGGAGCGACCTGGAATCCTACGCGCGGGAAAAGTCCGTACCCCACCGGGAAGACCACACCAACCGCGACGAAAGATTTTTCCGCAACAAGATCCGCCGCCAGCTCCTTCCTCTGTTGCGCAAGGACTATGACCCGCAAATCGACCGGCACCTGGGTCATCTGGCGCGCATCGCTTCCCTGGCACACCGGAGACAGCAAATCCACGCCGAACGGCTTTTCTCAAGGCTTTGCCGACACCAGGCGGGGAAAATAGTCCTTGAAATTAAGCCACTTGGAAGGTATCTTTTCGACCAAAAACAGGCGCTCTACGGGCTCATTCTGGACCGGCTTGACGGCGCCCGCCGCGCCACGTTTGGTGATTTTGAACGCCTGGACGAGCTGATTTCGGATTCACAGAGCGGCCGCCTTCTTCGGATCGGATCCGTGGAATGCCGGCGGCTCACCCGGTCGGTGGTTTTTTCCACCGGTCGGCGAAAATCGGCGCGTTCCTTTTGTTTTTCGCTGCCGGGGAGCGGTTCGTATCGGTGGCCGGAACACGGTTTCGGCCTGCGTATCCGGCGCATGAGATGGTCCCCGGGGCTTCGGAAAACGTTGGGCCGCTCACCCAACGTCGAGTATGTGGATGCCGGCGTTGTAAAGGGCGCTCTCGTCGTGCGGTCGTGGCTGGCCGGCGATCGTTTCTTCCCTCTTGGCATGCGCCACGCGAAGAAGTTGAGCGACTTCTTTTCCGACGAAAAAATTCCGTTGACGGTCCGCCACGCCATTCCGATTGTGTGCGTCCGTGAAAACGGAGACCAACCCCGGGACCGGTTGGTATGGATTTGCGGATGCCGTATCGACGACCGCAGTAAAATTACGGCTTTAACCACCCACGTTTGGAGATTGGAATACACGCACGATGGAATCCAAGAAAGAAATTCGGATTGATCAATACCGCTTCTCAGTCCTGATTCCGGAAGCCAGGATTCGCGAGGCCGTTGAGCGGCTGGGACGGGAAATCAGCCGCGATTATGCGGACAGGAATCCCATTTTCATCGGTGTACTCAACGGCGCCATCCCATTCGTGGCGGATCTCGTCCGGGAATTTGACGGGGTCTGCGAAGTGGATTACATCAAGATCGGAAGCTACGGCAACAAGATGGAGTCCACGGGCACGATCAAACTGCTGAAGGACATCAGCGCCTCGTTGACGGACCGTCATGTCATCGTAGTCGAAGATATCGTGGATTCCGGTTTGTCCGCCACATTCCTCAAACACCGTATGGAGGAAACAAGGCCGGCCAGCGTCCGTTTTGTCGCCCTTCTGTTGAAAAAACAGAAAGCCAAACTGGATTTTCCCATCGACTACGTCGGTTTTGAGATCGGCAATGAATTTGTGATCGGTTACGGCCTGGATTATGCCCAGCATTACCGCAACCTGAAAGACATCTATGTCACCAAAGATTAAGGAGATCCTTTGACCGTTCTGCCTGCATGGTTTCCCATGGTCCACCTGGCTGCCGATAACAAATCGAAGAAAAAAGCGTCTCCCCGCAAGCCGCCGGTCAAACGCGGCAAGACACCGAACGACGGCGGGTCCGGGTTTCGCAATTCCTTCACGACCCTGTTGTTGTGGATGGCGATCTTTGCGGCCTTTTTCTTTGTCTATCAGATGATCTCGACCAGCGGTGACCGGAGCGTCGAATTATCCTATTCCCAATACCAGGAACTCCTCGATCAGGACAAGATACAGAGTGTGCACGTCACCGACGGCGAAGTGCGCGGCGTACTGCGGGAAGAGATTGAATTCCCCCAGGAAGGTCTGACGACCCGGTCGCGGCAATTCCGGTTGTATGTGCCTTTTGTGGACAGCAAGATGATCGAATTGTGGCAGCAGAAGAACGTGTCGGTCGAATTCTCGAAGAAGACCACCGATCTGTCGACGATACTGATTCAGATGCTGCCGTGGCTGATCGCGATCGGTATTTTCATTTTTATTCTGCGCCGCATGCAGGGGGGTGGCGGCGGCAAGGGCATATTCAGTTTCGGGAAGAGCCGCGCCCGTCTCTCGACCGAAAAGGATTTGAAGGTGACGTTTGCGGACGTTGCCGGCGCGGACGAGGCCAAGACGGAATTGCAGGAGATTGTCGAATTCCTGAAGGACCCGGACAAGTTCACCAAGCTGGGCGGACGGATTCCAAAGGGGGCGTTGCTGCTCGGGCCTCCGGGGACGGGAAAGACGCTCCTGGCGCGGGCGGTGGCGGGCGAGGCGGACGTGCCTTTTTTTTCAATCAGCGGCGCGGATTTTGTCGAAATGTTTGTCGGCGTCGGGGCGGCGCGGGTCCGGGACCTTTTCGATCAGGCCAAGAAGCATCATCCGTGCATCATCTTTATTGATGAAATCGACGCCGTCGGCCGTTCCCGGGGCGCGGGCCTCGGCGGCGGCCATGATGAACGCGAACAAACGCTCAACCAATTGCTGGTTGAGATGGACGGCTTCGATTCCAACGACGGCATCATTTTGCTGGCCGCGACCAACCGGCCCGACATTCTGGATTCGGCGCTGATGCGTCCCGGGCGGTTTGACCGCCAGATCGTCGTCGACCAACCGGACGTCAAGGGTCGCGAGGAAATCCTGCGCATCCATTCCAAGAAAGTGAATCTGCATCAGGAGGTCGTGCTCAGCAAAATTGCCAAGGGCACGCCCGGTCTGTCCGGCGCCGATCTCGCCAACCTGGTCAACGAAGCGGCCCTGCTCGCCGCGAGGCGCAATTCGCAATACGTGGAAACCATCGATTTTGAAAACGCCAAAGACAAAGTGATGATGGGCGTCGAACGTAAAAGCCTCGTTCTCTCCGAAACGGAAAAGAAAATGGTCGCCTATCACGAGGCGGGCCACGCCCTGGTGGCCAAACTCAACCCGGAATCCGATCCGGTTCACAAAGTGACGATCATTCCCCGCGGACGGGCGCTTGGGCTCACGCACTATTTGCCGACGGACGACCGCCACATGTACTCGCGTCAGTATATTCTGACCACGCTGGTGCACCTGATGGGAGGACGCGCCGCCGAAAAAATTGTCTTCGACCATTACACGACGGGCGCCGGCAACGATATCGAACGCGCCACGGACATCGCCCGGCGAATGGTCTGCGAGTGGGGTATGAGCGACAAAGTGGGACCGGTCGCCTTTGGCAAAAAGGAAGAAGAAGTGTTCCTCGGGCGTGAAATCGCCACGGCGAAAAACTACAGCGAACAAACGGCCATTCTCATCGACAATGAAATCAAGGAAATCGTGTGGGAAGCCGAACGCAAGGCGGAAACGTATTTGCGGGAGCATCTTCCCATTCTGAACCACATAGCCCTCGCGCTGATGGAACGAGAAACCATTGACGGCGACGAACTTGACCGGATTTTCAAAGGAGAGACGCTCGCACCGGTCGATGGCAACGGTCAGAAAGCCGTTCCGGCGGAAACCGGGGCGGCCGCCGGTGTTTGAATGATTGATAACGGTTGAAGCGGACGGTGTATGGAAAAAATATTGCGGTTCTTGTCCGGTGAAGCTCCGATTGGATTTCCGATCTTCTTTTGCATCGTGCTGGCGCTTTTGTTTGTGGCCTGGTTTATCGACCGCTATTCACCCGTCGTCAACCGGAAAAAATTCCGGATCTTCATGGCCTCGCTGATCGGTTTTCTGGTATTTACGTTTGCCGTGATGCGTGCCGCCAATCCGCCCAAGCCGGAGAGCTGGCATGTCGGTTTCCTTCCGCTTCAAATGTCCGCCGCCCAGGCCGCGGATTCGGCCGGCCCCGGTATATCCTGGGCTTTTCCGGAAATGGCCGCACGGGCGGGCGAATTGCAGTCTCCCAACCACATCATTTTCCTGAGGCCGGAATGGCTCACGGCCGGTTTCGGCAAGGATTCCGCCACGGCGACGCCGCTTTTTGACCTGGAGAGTTGCCTGCGGTGGGGAAGGCTGGTGCGCCTGACCTATCTCATCTGGGGCCGCGTCGAAGAGTCCGGATCGCAGATGACGCTCACCATCACGGCCTACGCATTGGCGGATGACGACGATACGTTTTCACGCTCGTTTCAATGGCCGAAAACGCCGGCGGGCGAATGGACTTCCGTTATGGAGGGGGCGGCCCGCGACGTGGTGGCCGAAATCTACCGGCGCGCCGATGTGCCCTTTCATCCCGACGCATCCGGTCTGGATATCTACCGCAGCCCTTCCGCCTCGGATTACTTTCTCGGCCGCTTCCTGTTGAATAACCGCCAGCATGGCCCGGCCATGTCCGCATTTCAAAGGGCCCTTCAGAAGGACAGCGCGTCGTTGCTCGGCTGGTATGGCACGGGGTTGGCGCACGGGGAATCGATGATCGTTGAGCCGGATGAAACGAAACGGACCCAGCACCAGCGTCGTATGGAGTATTTCCTGAAAATGGCGGCCCAGAAGAATCCGCAATTTCAGCCGGCCTTCTCGTCCCTGGTCCGCTATTATATGCTGAGCAAACCCGAGCCCCGTTACCTCGACGCCGAATTTGCCATGATGGCCGCCAACGATCTGTACGGACGGGACTATCAGTTATTTTACAATCTCAGTTTCATGAACAAGATGCGCTGGGAATCCTTCAGGCTTGGGAGCCGGGAGGCCATTCTGAAAAAAGCGCTGGCCATCAATCCGGCGGGATTTGACGCGTATCTGGAACTTGGCCGCCATTACATCCAGAACAGCCGGCCTCACGATCATGTATCTCAATTGGCGCTGGACCATTTTTCCATGGCCCATCGGCTCCGACCCCAGGATTTGGACGCCATCGTCGGGCTGGTGACCGCCTACGATTACATGAGCTATTACAAGGAAGCCATGGCCTTGCTGGACGAGACGATCCGGCGTTATCCCGACCGGTCGGAATTGTACTACAGTCTCGGCGTCGTCCACTATCACCAGGCGGCGGTTCATGGCGCCAGGGAAAAACCCAGGGATCAGGCGGATGAACTGTCGAAGGCGGAAATAAACTTCCGGAAAGCCGTGGAACTGTCGAACCACGGTTATGCCCATTTGTATCTGGGCAAAATATATGACATGCAGAAGAAACGGAACGAAGCGATAGAAGAATTCCGAATCTGCATGAAGATTCTGAAGAAAGACGATCCGTATCGTGAAGAAGCCCGCAAGAAGCTTCGGGAATACTTCCCCGATGTCGAATGACGAAAACACAACGTGGTATGACGACCTGACGTCGCGTCCCCGCATCATGGGTATTATCAATGTCACGCCGGATTCGTTTTCCGACGGAGGCCGGTTTTTGTCCCCGGACGCGGCGTATGATCACGCCATGCGGTTGATCGATGAAGGAGCGGACCTTCTGGACGTCGGCGGGGAGTCGACACGGCCCGGCGCCGAACCTGTCGCGACGGATGAGGAACTCCGCCGCACGATTCCCGTGTTGGAGCGCATCCGCCGCCGCACGGCGATACCATTGTCCATTGATACGTACAAGGCCGTCGTGGCGCAGGCCGCCCTCGAAAGCGGCGCCAGCCTCGTCAACGATGTCAGCGGAACCACGTTCGATCCGGACATGGCGGAGATGGTGGCCCGGTACGACGCCGGCCTGGTCGTCATGCACATCCAGGGTACGCCACGGACCATGCAAACGGAGCCACGTTACGACGACGTGGTGGTCGAAGTCCGCGATTGGCTGGCGCGCATGGCCGCCCGATCGGCCGCCGCGGGCGTCACGAAAATCATCGTGGATCCCGGGCTGGGGTTTGGGAAAACGCCCGAACACAATTTCAAACTGCTGAAGCACGTGGATACGCTGGCCGCGCTCGGGTATCCCGTCATGATCGGATCGTCCCGCAAGTCGTTTCTGGGGCGCCCCTTTGAAGCGCCTCCGGACGACCGTCTGGAGGGCACGCTCGTGTCCAATATCCTGGCGGTGCAAAAAGGCGCCGCCATTCTGCGTGTGCACGACGTCAAAGCGATGCGGCGTGCCATGGCCATCGCATCGCACATCGCCGGGGCCTGACATGAAAGACGGTCTTTTCAATATCTGGTTGATTCCGGTCACGCCGATGGACCTGATCGATATGGCGGCCGTGACATTCATTTTCTATCGCGCCTACCTCGTCATCCAGGGCACCACGGCCTCCCGCATGCTCAGCGGCCTGATCATTATCCTGTTCCTGTCCGTCGCCGTGCAGGCGCTGAACATGAGCGGCATGATCTGGCTCGTGGATCAAATCCGCACGGTGTGGGTGATCGCCTTTGTGATCATTTTTCAGCCGGAACTGCGCCGCATGTTGTATTCCTTCGGCCAGAGCAGTCTGTTGCGCAATATCATCAAACTCGGCGTGCCCGAATACGTCCAGGAAGTCGTCAAAGCCTGTGAACAACTTTCGAAGCGGCGATACGGAGCGATCATCGTGCTGGAGCGCACGACGGGTATGCGAAACATCATCGAAACCGGCATCATGCTCGAATCGCGCGTGTCCCAGCAGTTGCTCGTATCGATCTTCAACCCCCGTTCCCCGCTGCATGACGGGGCGGTCGTGCTGGAGAATGAACAGGTGAGCGCGGCCCGGTGCCTGCTGCCGCTCAGTCAGAACCCGTATCTGGAAACGTCATTGGGCACGCGCCATCGGGCGGCCGTGGGCCTGTCGGAACAATCCGACGCCGTGGTGATTGTCATATCCGAGGAAACCGGCAAAATCAGCCTGGCGCACAAAGGCACCCTGCATCGCAACCTCACTTTGTCGGAACTTCGCAGTTTCGTCGACGAACTCATTGCCCTTGGCAAGACCAAAGGCTTGTGGCGCAAAATACGCAAACCGCTTTCGCGGCAGGCGCGGGTGGCCGAGTGACCGGAAAGACCGAAAATGCGAATTATTGTATAATAGGGTGACATCTGGAACCAGTGAAAGTCGGAGAATGATCAGAGTTTTTTTGGTTATCGTAGCTTCCGTCGTGTGGTCTGGCTCGGCGGTGTGCGTGTTCGCGCAAGAAACCAAACCATCGTCCAAGCAGGATTATGTTCGTGTCCTTTCCGATACGGATGGCGAAGCCGTCTATGAGTTCACGTTCCCCGATCCCGTGGTCCGGCGTGAGGGCAGTGGCCTGGCGACGTTGGAATTGCCTTTCTTCGAACCGGCGGCGGAAAACGGCAAGACTCCCCTTCCGAAGATCAGCTATGTGATGGAATTGCCGGCGGCCGGCGCCGTCGCCTCCGTTGTTTTGAGCGAAACGGCGGTCTTGCCGGTTGGCACGCTGGCGCCAGCGGCCGTTGAGTGGCCTGCCTCCGATAACGGTGGTCCGCTGTGGGCGGGTACGGCCGCCGAATCCGGTGACACATGGCTGCCGCGCGACCTCATCGTTTGGAAATCGATCGGCAAAATGCGCGACATTCCGCTGTATCAACTCACCGTCACGCCTTTCCGATACCGCGCTGCGACCGGACAGGTTGAATTTCACAAGAAGATCCGCGTGCGTGTGCGTTTTGCCGCCGGGCAGAAGACGCCCCTGACCGAATGGCAAACTTCCGAAGTGGACCGGGTCCTCAAATCCGAATTGATCAACCGGTCGTCGGCCGTGAAACGCCGGCAGGTTACTTCACGCACGGCCCGGCAGTCGCCACGGGCCCTGGAAGGACTCACGTTTGCCGACGGCGAAGTGTTCGTACGACTCATCGTCGATCAGAACGGCATTTACAAGCTTGATTACGACCGGCTGCGGGAAAGCACGGGCTTTGATTTTCGAAATGTCAATCCGAGGACCTTCCGCCTTTTCAACCATGGCCTGGAAGTGCCCATCTATGTGCAGGGTGAATCCGACGGCGTTTTTTCCGGCAATGACTACCTGGAATTCTACGGCGAAAAAAATCTGGCCAGGAACAACCCCTATTTGCGTGACATTCCGGCGACAAACGGCCATTACCTGGATCCCTGGACCAACGACAACGCCTACTTTCTCACCTGGAATGGTAATTACGGCCTGCGATTGATTGAGGAAAACGGCGGTGTCATCAGCACGCAGCCGTCGCCGTTCAATTTCACTGAAAAGCGGCACTTCGAGGAAGACAACACGCGGATCACCCTCACGAATATCAACATGATCCAACCATCGGTGATGGAAGACCTGTGGGCTTTTGATGACGGCATTGCGTACAGCAAGTACACGCCGTCCACCCAAACGTCGCGCAACTATGTCTTCCGGCTGGACCGGATTTACACGCTGTTCCAGCACGTCGATACGATCCACATCAGTTTGCAGGGCATCAGCACGGGTAATCCGCACCGCGTCGACGTGCAAATCAACGGCGTCGCGCTGACGACCCAGGGCCAGTTGACGTGGTCCGGAAAGACAAAGTACGATGCGCGGATCCCATTCAGTTCTTCAATTCTGCACGACGGCGACAACACCCTGACGATCCAGACGCCGGTCAGCACCCGTCCCGCGACCGATTCCATCGATGCCGTGGCGCTCAACTGGTTTGAAATCAGCTACAAGCGCACGTTTTCGGCCGAGGACGATTATGTGGAATTCAGTCCGGATCCCGGCAGTCCCACGAGCCTGTTGTTCACATTGCCTCACTTCCGTGAGGGGGGAATCAGCGTTTACAAAAAAGGGGTCAGCAAGATTGTCAACGGCAACTACCGGCGCAATTCCCTCGACTCCACCTGGCAGGTGACGTTTCAGGACGATGTGCTGATCGAAGGGGTCGAATATGTCGCCGTGGGTGAAGCGGCCAAGCTGACGCCCAAACGCATCGTCATGGACACGTCCGCTGCCCTGAGGACGGGTTCGCACAACGCGCGGTACCTTATCATCACGCCGCGAATTCTGCGCGAACCTGCCCGCCGCCTGCACGATCTGCGTCTGGCCTCAGGCTACACGGTGGAGACCATCGACGTGGAAGACATCTATGATGAATTCGGCGCGGGCGTGAAGAATCCGTACGCCATCCGGGACTTTTTGCGATTCACGTATCAAAGCTCGAACTGGCAGGGCACGCAGGGCTCGCCGTTGTATGTCACCATCATCGGTGACGCCACCGACCGGCCGCAGAGTGAAACGTCGGAATATTTCGTACCTCTCCAGCACATTCAGACGGAAAAATACGGCCCTGCCGCCAGCGACTATTGGTTTGCCATGGCGGATGACGACGACATCCTGCCCGATTTTTTCATCGGCCGCCTGCCGGTCAGTTCCGAACAACATCTGTCGGACATCATCGACAAGATCGAGCTGTACGAAGAATCCGCCACGACCGGGGATTGGAAGAACCGGATTCAATACATCGGCGGTTCCAGTGAAACGCGCGGCATCGGTAGCCCCAGCCAGGAATTGCCGATCGACGTTTTTCGATATCAATGCAATTCGATTATCAACAACGTATGGCCGCCGGCGTTCTCTCCGGACCGGATTTACGCCTACCCGGCCGGCGATCGGTTCATCGGAGGGGCCAATGAAGTGATCGATGCTTTTACGCAAGGCCGGCTGATCGTCAATTACCTTGGACATGGCGGCGGCTTTATCTGGGGGGACATCGACGCCGTCACAGGACGTCCGCTGCTGAACAATGAACAGGTGGCCTTCTTCGGAGCCAACGGCGGCCGTTTTCCGCTGGTGCTGAGCATGACGTGTTTTGTCGGCGCATTCGATGCCCCACAGGTTGTGCTCGGCGAACTCCTGCTCCGTACACCCGGCAAAGGCGCGATCGGTGTGCTTGCATCCAGCGGCACCGGTTGGATTCAGGGAGATTACCGGCTGTTGCGCAATTCTACGCTGCCACTGGTTCAGGAGGATCTCACCGTCGGCGAGAGTATCGCGTTGGGCAAGCTCAACTATTTGATTGAAGCCAACCAGGCCGACTTTGAAGTGACAGGCGGCGGTGGGTCGCTGACCCAAACGTATGTCCCGCAGAGTAATGTCTTCCAGTTCAACTTCCTTGGCGATCCGGCGCTTAAATTGCGCACGCCCACTCGAAAAACGATCACTTTGTCGGGCCACAGTCCGTCGCGCAGTGAGACGATCACCGTGTCCGGTGGATGCGACTTTTCGTCAGGTTCCGGTCGGTGGGAAATCTACCAGATGAAGGCCGTCACCGCCGTCACCCACGGCCGCAACGAACCTACTTTTACGACACTGGCAACCGGGACGTTTAGTATCACCAGCACAAATTACGCCTTCAATGTCGACCTTTCTCAGTTTTCCGACACGGTTCTGCAGGACGGCTATACGGGCATCCGTGTTTTCGGAGAGACGGCGGATGGACGGCAGAGTTTTAATGCGTTTACAGATTTCGCCGTCAATGCCACGTACATTTCACAAATCCAGACCGTGCCGGCCACGATCACGAGTTCCGACAGTGTCCGGCTGCAAGCTTATATCAGCGATCCGGATGGCATAGCCTACGCCGTCGCCTGGTATGACCTGTCGGGCTCGGTGGTGATGTCCGGCGTCGTGGACACCATGTATCCGGTGGGTGGACAAATCTACAGAAGCAACGGCCTTGCACCCCTGGGCGAAAACGACATCATCCGTTATCGCATCCGTGTTTTTGACGGTAATGGCGACTCCACAGTGTCCCTGACCTACCAGACGAGCGTCCTTGCCGGCATCGATCTCTCCCTGAATCCGCAGAACGATCCAAACAATCCCCTGACCGACCACATTTATGTGGGTGGCAGGGACGAAGTCCGCATTAACGCCATTGTCGAAAATCGCGGCTACCTGGACCTCCAGAATGTCAGGTTGAAATTCTACCTCGGTCACCCATCGCTTGGCGGCACGCTCCTGGGCGAGGTGACGACGGACATCCCCGGCTCCATTCCCAACGCCGGCATCATCGCACGCGACACGGTTTCAATTGTGTCGCCGCTCACCAGCGGCACGCATGCGATTTACGCCTGGGTGGATCCGGATTCCGAATTCAACGACATCAACCGCGTGAACAACCTGGCGTACCGCACGTTGACGATCAACGCGTTTAACGTCACGCCCGACCTTGGCACCACCTACACCGGAATCCGTAATGACACGGTCGCACTGGATTCCGGGCTTTCACTCAACATACCGCCGGGCGCCGTCGCCCAGAATACGATTTTGCGGATCACCACGACAGCCCATATCTTTGTTCAAAGCCAGCCCGATCTTCAGTTGATCGCCACCAGCGGCCATGCCTCGCCGGTCGGTTATCAATTGAATTTCGAACGGATCGACGAACTGATCAGCCGTGGCAAGGCGATATGGACGGTTTTCTCGTACGACACGACGGTCTATAGCCCGACACTCTATCAGGATTCCATCGCGGTTTACCGTTGGGATTCCGGCAACAAGCGCTGGAACATCGTCGGATACGACATGGCCCACGTGCCGGGCATGGTCGCTGTGGCATTGGATGAGCGTCTGGAAATAGGGCTTCTCGCTTTGATTCTCAGCCGGGATCGGCGTGCACCTGTCATAGAACCGACCATCGAAGGGCAGTTCTTTTCTCAGGGATCCATCGCTCCAAAGAACCCGAAAATTTCCGCCGTGCTATACGATCAAAACGGTGTCAGTCTCCGGCGGGACAACTACGTCATCAAGATCGACAACGAGACGCTGAACACGTCGAAAATCATTCTTGCCGATTCCCTCGCCAACTCGAACAACGTGACGCTCACGCTGGATTTGCCGGCCGCTTTCGAGCCGGGGGAACACACGGTATCCTTTCAGGCCCGGGACGTCTGCGGCAACATCTCCGACGACGTATTGCTCCATTTTCGCGTGGTGACGAAATTCGACATCAAGCTTGTCGGCAACTTTCCCAATCCCTTCGCCAACACGACGACGTTTGTATTCCGGGTGGAAGCGTATGAGCCGCTCGACCGGCTGGACATATCGATTTACACCGTTTCCGGGCGACGGATACGGCGCATCTCGTCCGACGATCCGACGGGCGGCGCCCCGTTGAATGCCGTCGGGTATCATGAAATCCTGTGGGACGCGACGGACGATCAGGGCCGCGGCGTGGCCAACGGCATCTATTTCTACAAGATCAAAGGCAGGTTGGGCGGAAAGTCCGTCGAGCGAAGAGGCAAAATAGGATTTTTCAGATAAAGGAAAAACTCATGTCCGTGCGTTTTTTTTGGATGGTCTTCATTATGGCTGTAGCCGGCCGGCCGCTGTCGGCCGGATCGGGTGACCGCCCGTACGCCAATGCGTTCCTGGAAATTCCCGTCGGAGCCCGCGCCGCCGGCCTCGGCAATGCCTACGGGGCCGTCGCCAACGATGCGACGGCTTTCTTCTGGAATCCCGGAGGCATTGCGCTGGCCCACCGCCGCGAGATTGCCCTGATGTATGCCAACCAGTTCGACGGATTCGGGCAATACAACTTCGTCGGGTATACTCACCAGCTGTCGGAAAAGTACGGCTTTTCGGTCGCGTGGATACGCCACAGCGTCGGCAGCATCGATGAATTCAGGGAACTCGCCGGCAATGCCTTCGACCGCGGACAAACCGATTACGATTTCTCCGGTTATTCGAACGGCCGATGGAACTATGCCGACAACGCGTATATCTTCTCATTTGCGCGGCTCAACAAGATGCGCCTGAACCTCGGGTGGTTGTATAATGAATTCCCGGTGGACATACCCGTCGGCGTCAATTTCAAAGTCATCCAGGGCGGCAGCAGCGGCATTCGCGGCAACGGCGTCGTCGACGAGGATGTCAGGAACTTCGGTATCGGCGTGGACGTCGGCACGATGATCATGTTCGGCATGAACGACCTGCTGGAGGCGCCGTATCTGGGCGATTTTGTACTCGGCCTCAATGTCCAGGACGCGACGACCACGGCGGTCCGCTGGAACGCCATCTCCAGCGATGTCCGCGCGCAGGATGTGGTCAAACCCAACTTCAAGCTGGGGATGTCCTACAATCATCCGATGGATGAATGGAAGAGCAACGTCCTCGTCACCTATGAACACAACAGCCGGTATGGCGGCGATCACCATTTCGGCGTCGAATACGATTATCAGCGCCTTGTGGCCATGCGCGTCGGTTCGGACGGCGGCATCATGACGTACGGCGCGGGTCTGTCGATGTACCAGGTGCACCTGGACTATGCCCTGAGCAATCAGGCGCTGGGCTTCGTGCATCGTATTTCGGTATCGTACCGCTTTTAAAAGGATCATCATGAACACGCTAAAACCATTTTTGTATCTGCTGATTCTTGCCGCCATGGCGGCCATCGCATCCTGCCCTGAGACGGTCGATCCACCCGAAAAACGACCCCCCGGCGTAAGGATCATTCCGTACGATGGCGATACCTCATCGGTTGAATCCGGCATCCGGGCCGAAGCCGGACCGGTGAATGCCATTCGTCTCGAGTGGAATCCTGTTGAAGATGTGAATTTTCAGATCGACGAATATCGTATCTTTCGCAAAGACCAATACGACTCGGTCTTTCGCTACGTGGCCAATGTTCCGCCAGACCAGAACGTGTTTCTCGACCAATTCGGATCGTCCGCGCTCATTGGCGTTGATACCGTGCATGCCTACATGGTCACGGCCGTCGACTCCCGCAACCGCATGAGCGATACGAGCCACTATTTCGATCCCGACAGCCAGTCCACGTATGTGGTCAATTTCAGGCTGGGTTACAAGATCAGGTATCTGCTGGATCCCAATTACGTGGACACCGTGGTCACCACCAAACCGACGTTTGTATGGTGCCTCGGTCGTAATTTTCCGTTGCCGGGCCGGTATATACTCAAAGTGGCGGATCCCAACCTGAAGATTGTGTATGTGGCACAGGTGCCGGCCCGGAATTATGAAGCCGGCGATTGCGATCTGCCGCAGAATCCCGACCATCTGACTTTTCATCCGGAGACGTACGCGCCCAACGACACGTTGAGGGCGCTCGACGCCGTCACCGTGCACTATACGGATCCGGTGTATGTCAACGGAACCCGTTTGAAGAAGGGAAATTACTTCTGGCGGGTGGACGGCTACTACGGTCCCAATTACGAATCCAAATCCAATTGGATGGCCATTACGATAAACCGAGACTGACGACGACACCAACGAGGCGCTTATGACGATCATTGAATCGATTCGATCCCGGGCGCGGGAAAAGAAAAAACGCATCATCCTGCCGGAAGGCGAGGAAGAACGTACGTTGCAGGCGATGAAAATCATCCTGGAGAACCAGATTGCCAAAGTGGGGTTGCTGGGCGATGTGGAAAAAATACGCGACAAAGCCAGAAATCTGAACCTTGACATTCCGTCGTCCGTGCCCATCGTCGATCCCCGCAGATCGGACAAGACCGCGGATCTGGCCGGCGAGCTTTTCAACCTGCGCAAGCAGAAAGGCATGACGTACGAACAGGCCAAGGAAGCCATGCAGACGGTGTTGTATTTCGGCGCGATGCTCGTGAAGCGCGGCGAATATGACGGTATGGTCGGAGGCGCGGTGCACACGACGGCGGACGTCCTGCGCGCCGCCATTCACTGCGTCGGTTTGGCGCCGGGCATCAAAACCGTATCGAGCGTGTTCCTGATGGTCCTGCCGGACGGCAAGGCGATCACGTACGGCGACGGCGCCGTCGTGCCGTACCCCGATGAAAGCCAGCTGGCGGACATTGCGGTCGCATCCGCGCAAACGCACGAACAGTTGACCGGGGAAACGCCGCTGGTGGCCATGCTGTCGTTTTCCACCAAAGGCAGCGCCGAACATGAGGCCGTGGACAAAGTCAAAAAGGCGCTCAAACTGGCGCAGGAACGCCAGCCGTCATTGAAGATCGACGGCGAAATGCAGTTTGACGCGGCGTTTGTGGATGCCATCGGCAAACGCAAGGCGCCGGGCAGTCCCGTTGCGGGCCGCGCCAATGTGATGATTTTTCCAAATCTCGATGCGGGCAATATTTGCTACAAAGTCACGGAACGCATCGGAAAGGCTCTCGCCATCGGCCCGGTGATCCAGGGATTGGCGAAACCCATCAACGACCTCTCGCGCGGCTGCAACGCCGAGGACATCGCCAGCGTGACGGCGATCTGCTGTCTGAAAGCCTGACACACCTCATAACATATAATGAAAAAAGGGCTGCCCGATATCGGCAGCCCTTTGTATTTGACGATCGTTGCGCAGATCATGAAACCGCTTCCGCCTGCACCGGATGTATTCTCTGCGCGTCCACGCCCGTGATCCCCTGCTCGATCCACGTCAGTTGATTGTCCAATATCCGCCTGGCGAGTTTATACTTCTGGACGTCGTCATTGGACCAAAGCGCCTTGAACGAGGCTTTCACACGCCGGCGCGCATTGCGACAAAAGAGATCGGCCAGGGGCCATGCATCCCTGTTGCCCTCTTTCGCCAGTTTCGTCGCGCGGCTGATGGCAGCGGCCATGGCGTAAAGTTCGGCGCCGATATCGACGGCACGGAAAAGAAACGCCTGTTTGTAGGCCAATTTGGCCTGATGGCGCAACATGCCGTGGAACAACTCCCTCGACAATTTTCGGGAGGCCCGGTTGACAAATCGCATGTGCCCGGCCAACCGGCCGAATGCCGCGTAGCGGGGCCAGAGTGCCCACCCCAGCCATCGCGACGGATACCACATCGCATAAAAGGCCGCGATCTTCGGAAGGGCGGCGAGTTTCGCGCCGAGGCCTTTCCGGGGATCCAGCATCGCGCCGGCCACTTCCAGGTGTTTGTCGACGGCTTCGCGGGCAATGAACAAACGCATGATTTCGCTGGAACCCTCAAAAATCAACTGAATCCTGAAGTCGCGCATGATGCGTTCGACGGGGATGCCTTCTTCACCGCGGTTCCGGAGCGAATCCGCCGTTTCGTAGCCGCGCCCTCCGCGGATTTGCATCGTGTCGTCGGCAATCCTCCAGCCGGCTTCGGTGTTGTACATCTTCGCCACCGCGGCTTCGAGCCGGATATCAAAGCCCTTGTCCGACATCGCCGTGGCCAGATCGGAAACGGATTCCATCGCAAACGTCATGGCCGCCATATCGGCGATCTTCTGGGAGACTGCTTCGTGACGCCCGACCGGCTGGCCCCACTGGACCCGCTTCTGGCCCCACCGCCGGACGATCTCCAGACATGCCTTGGCCGTGCCGACCGCTCCCGCCGGCAACGTCAGGCGTCCGGTATTCAATGTCACCAGCGCCAGTTTCAAACCCTTGCCGCGTCCCCAGATGATATTTTCCTTCGGCACACGCACGTTGGTAAAGGACACCACGCCGTTTTCCAGCGCCCGCAATCCCATGAAATGACAGCGATGGTCGATCTTCACTCCGGGCCAGTCCATTTCGACAATAAACGCACTGATGGCGCTGTCTTCCGGATGCCGGGCCATCACCACGATGACGTCGGCCACGGTCACATTCGTGCACCAGAGTTTGCTGCCGTTCAGAATGTACGCGAGGCCGTCGGGGCTCTCGACGACCGTGGAATGCAGATTGGCGGGATCGGATCCCACTTCCAGTTCGGTCAGCGCAAAGGCCGAAATCTCGCCCTTCGCCAGGCGCGGAAGATATTTCTTCTTCTGGTCATCCGTACCGAAAAGCGCCAGCGGCTGCGGCACACCGATGGATTGATGGGCCGACAGCAGCGCGACCACATTGCCGTCCTGGCTGCAGACGAGTTCCATCACCTTGTTGTATTCCGCCTGCGAAAATCCGAGGCCGCCGTATTCCGGTTTGATCTTCATGCCGAACGCGCCCATGTCGGCCAGTTTATGACGTATGGCGTCCGGAATTTTGCCGTCGCGATCGATGGCATCCGAGTCCACGTCTTCCGCCAGCAATTTTTTCATCTTTTCGTAAAAAGCCTGGAATTCCGGGCGATGGATGCCTTTGGGATCGGGAAACGGATGAATCATCTCCGTGCGCAGATTACCTAGAAAAATGTCGCGCAGGAAACTCGGGCGGTCCCATTTGCTTTCGCGGGCGGCTTCGGCCACCTGCCGGGCTTCTTCTTCACTGACAGAACGTTTCTGGCCGTTTCCATGGGTCGATGACATAGCGATTACGCCTTTCAAATTTTCAGGTCGGGAACCGCCGGTATCTCCGGCGGAAGTTCAGACGGCAAAATCTATCCAAACCCTGTCTCATTTGAAAGTGAAAAAACCCGTCGGGCCGCGGGCGCGTCATCTGACGGATCTCAGAGGATCCATGAGTATCGTCAATTTGACTGTCGTGGTACCAATGCCGGGAGCGTCGATATGGGCCACATACAATCCGCTGACGACGTATCGTCACGGTAATGTCAAACGACGTCATTTAAGCATCATCACCTTCCTGAAACGCGTTCCCGACGGCGTGTGCAACCGCACCAGATACACCCCGCTTCCCACGGCGTGGCCGGTGTCATTCCTGCCATCCCACACCACCTGATGCTCTCCCTCCGGCGCATGTCCGCGTTTCAGAGTGCGGACTTTCTGGCCGAGTATGTTGTAAACCTCCAGACTGACCTCCATGACCGACGGTAACGAGTATTCGATCGTCGTGGAGGCGTTGAAGGGGTTGGGGTAGTTCTGGTGCAGAAATATTTTCCTGGGTGTTCTTTCTCGATCATCAATTGTGACGATCGGGCTTACATCAACGCGAGTATGATACAGGGATCCATTTGTAACGGCGCCTGCAATATCCTCCACAAGGATCACATCAACCAAGTCGGCTTCGAAAAAAGACGAGGTATGAATGAACACCCTGCCTCCACCGATCAACCCCAGATCCACCACCCCGTCCAGCTTGATCGTGTGCGCCGAATCTGTAATCCACGTGTCACCGCCATCGTATGAACCCGTCCCAGTGACCCTGTTTCCAATCGCTCGATCGATGAACACTGCCACCATCCTGTCCGAATTAGCCCGACTGACTGAAATCTCACCATACCAGCAATCTCCGTGCAAGAGTGATCCATTGCTCATGTACGCGGTCGGAGATACCACTCGATGGTTCCACGGACCGGTGATACCTACCCCCTTGTAACTCAACACCGCACCACCGATGCCGTCCAAGGTGTGATCCGTAATATCGATTGACGTCGCAGCACTCAGGTGGTACACATGGCCGTTGGCAATCACTCCCTGCGTGATGTTGTTCCAATCCGTACCACCAGCCCAACGGAGAGTGTGCGGAATCCCGTCCACATAACCCACGCTCATGGGTCTCCGACCAACACAGGAATGCCGCTCCAAGTCGTCATCATGGAATCTGGATGAGTTGGTTGCACGGCCCATGTCGCCCCTCCATCGGTCGATTTCGCACTGCTCACCGGCGTCACTGGCCACGTGACATCGACCCACGACGCCATAAGCGTACTGTCCGTTGGCGAAGCAGACAAGAAGCTGATCCAATGATACCAGAAAAAGGGACCATGCGAAGTCCATGGGCCATCGCCAAGTGAGTCCTCGTTATGCAGCACGTACGCCCAAGAGTAACCAGACGTACTCTCTTCGTGAAAAGCGATGTTTATATCTGAGTGATTGATTGCAATGGCGGGATAGCGGTCACGCTCAAGGGGAATTCCCAATCCCTCCTGCACATTCCAAGTCGTTCCTCCGTCCGTTGAAACCGCATAAAATAGACTGTACGTCGCTCCCGTGCCGGTCAATGAAGCCACGTGAATATTGCCCGCCGCATCCGTCTCCACGTGACGCCCTCCTCCCAACACTGCACGCAGATTTCCTATGCCGGTGTTTACTACATTCACCACTTGCGTTGCTTGCATCTCATGATGACCCATCACGCCCGAAGCAGTCGATTCTTCCTCCTCGATCATCGGCTCGACGTAGGAAGTGAGACCGTTTGTTTGCCAGATTTCCCTGCCGGCAGACATCGTCAAAGCGGCTATGACCCGCACGAGGGTCGTCGTCATCCGCGATAGTCCTCAGATGGAAAGTACGGTTCATGCGGAAGGATGTCAAGCATTGCGAACCTACTTCATCATCATCACTTTCCTCACCACCTGACCCGTCGGCGTCTGCAGCCGCACCAGATACACACCGCTCGACACGACGTGACCGGTGTCATCCCTGCCATCCCACACCACCCGATGCTCTCCCGGCGGCGTCCGTCCGCGTTTCAGGGTACGGACTTTCTGGCCTAGTATGTTATATATCTTCAGCGATACCAGGGACTCCTTGATCAGACCGTACCGAATTGTCGTCGACGGATTAAAGGGGTTCGGGTAGTTGGCGTGGAGCCTGAAGTCGGGAACCTGTTGTCCGGTGCGCTCACCAATACCGACAACGATGTCATTCATGTCGACCTGGAACTGCTGGCGCATCAAAGCGGCGTAGTGTTTGAGCGTATCGACAGCGGCGGAGTCATTGGCGCCCAAGGCACCGATATAGGCATACC
>CAZJBS010000008.1:0-12844 GCA_964544475.1 uncultured Bacteroidota bacterium
AAGAAAAGAGCCTTCGCGCCGAAACATCTATGCCTATCATTTTTTGCGTGGCGCAAGATTAGGCGGGGTTCTCAAAGCATGTGTCTCCATTCCTCGAAATGGTGAAGACCGGGTTTCAGCGCGGAGGCGCCACGAGGTCTCAGACAGCCGTTCTTTGTAGGGGAATAGACGGTTCCAATTTTCAGTCCAGAATTTGCCCGGTGACCGCATCCACCGAGATCGTGACGGATGAGTCCAGTAGGCGTGAAAAAGTAAACGTCCAGGCGAGTGTATTCCACTGTGGGGAATAGTGACGACTGAGTTTTGCGAATATCAGGGTTTGCGATGAAGAGCCAATGAATTCACGCCCGCCGGAATTCATGGCCACCGGTATGGCCGCACTTGGATCCATCCACCCGGAATCGGGCACAAAAACGGAATCCGCGTCTGCGCGGGCCAGCAGTAGTGAATCAAAAACGGGAAGATCGTATTCACTTTCTGAAATATTGCCGGAAGCGGTGACGACGAATGTCTTATAGTAGAGCACATCGGATTCGTGCCGCAGATAGGTAAAGGCCCATCCAATCGGGACGAAGCTGTCGTTCGCAAGATAGCCGTTGGTGTCGATTTCACCGTTCACAAGGTCATTTCCGGAAGCAACGAGATACAATCGGCATGTCGAATCCATGTCTTGCGCGCGTTGATTGACCGACGCTACAAAAGCGAGCGGGGTAATGGACTTGATATCGACTTCCTGCGTTGATTGGCAGCCGCAAAGGAAGATAGCCACCAGTAGAAATGAAATTCTGATCATCATGGTGTACTCCTGTCTTAACGCCCTATTGGCCGGATAGTTCTGGTATTTGGATTCGGTGATTTTCATTGTTTTGCTTGTCAAAATCGGCGTTCCTTGGTCTGACTTTTGGGGAAGCTGACATACTCTCAATTTCAGAAATTCCCGACAACGTCTGAGCAAGCCCCGTAAGAGCCTGTCCCGCGCTGCCTGCCGTGAGCTTGTCGAACGAACGCGGGACGTTTGAACACATTCACAGTTCGAACAGATTTTCCTGGCATCGGCCTATCGGTTATCGAAGCATGAACCAATCAAATAGGAGACTCCGTCGCCACGGGAGTGCTTTTTCTGTCGACTTCTAACTTTCTAAAGGTTTTATGCGCACGGAGACGTTTCTATCCAGCTTGATGCGTTTCTAATAAGAAAATTGCCAATGTCGAGGCCGCTCCGACAGCAAGTTTTTGCGTGACGTGGCCCGAGGCCTTTGAATGCTGCATGCTTGCCGTGACCGGTTCCGTATTCATTTCTCAATTCGGCAAGTCCATTCACTATGTTGGACAAACCGCCAAGGATACGTCGAATAGTTTCTGCAGCTTCACTTCATTTTGGATGTCTTTTGGGCTAATCCTAAGCTGCTTAGCCGTTTCTATGATCGTGCGTAACAAGTTCCAATTTTTTTCAGCTATGACTGTTTCTTTCAAGCAGGATGGTCTTGCAATTCGTTTCAACAAGTTCCTTCGCTGTACCAACATCACCTCATGACTATGAATGCTGTCTTTCCAAGGAGGGCGGCTACGTCCTCGGTCTATTTTACATAGCAATGATGAGTTTGTCAAGCCGCCAGGGAAAAAAACTGACATGATGTTGCCAGCGGGCACGACTGAACTGCAGGTATGTGATCGTGGCTGTACAACATATTGACATTGTATACTATTTGTGATATGTTCATCCATGGACATTCTTTGGAGTGAAGCCAAGAACAAGAAATTAAAGGAAACTCGCGGTGTTTCATTTGAAGATGTCGCTCAGATCATTCTTGATGAAAGGTACTTAGACATACTTGAAAATCCAGTACGACCCGACCAAATGATTTTCGTCGTCAGCTTTCGGTCATATACGTATGTCGTTCCATTCATAGTTGATGCTAAGAAAAACATCGTGCTAAAAACAATTTTTCCGAGTAGAAAATTTCATAAACTTTATGGATTGGATCGGCCATGAAAACAAAACTCGATTCCTTTGAACGACAAATTGAAAACGCCTCCGGTTCTTATCGTCCGGTTAAAGGCAAAAAACGAAAAAAGCTCGTGACTCTTATCGCTCGCGTCCGTAAGAGCCGCACCATAAACATTCGAATTGCTGAAAGCGTTTTAGAAGAACTGAAACGCCGCTCTCTGGACGAGGGGCTGCCTTATCAGACTTTAATTTCAAGTATTCTCCACAAGTATGTCACGAACCGTCTTGTGGATGAAGACGCGATTCGTAAGTCATTCAAGATTCTGCAGCGATAAGCGCCATGATCTTAGCCCAGGCGCCGCTATGCCGCACACCTCGCAAATAGGCTCCTTTGTCTTTCTTTTCATGGCGCAAGAAACGCTCTTCAGTGATGGGTGGGTAGATTCAGCCCAGTCCATTGTTTGCAGTCCGCTTTGGACGGACGTGCGGGCACGGCGGCAGGCTGTGACAAGAGTGGGGCAGGTGTGAAGGTAAGACACCCGCTTTCGCGGGTGTGACATGCGTGACGAGGGTGTCATGGTCAGACACCCGCTTTCGCGGGTGTGACAGAAGTGGCGCGGGTGTGACATGCGTGACGTGGTTGTCGAATGACAGAAACCATCACCCTGACCCCTCTTCCAGAAGACGAGGCAAACTGAAGCACGCATTTTTGAGGTAGCTTCTACTGACATGATGTTGTCAGCGGGTTCTGTTACTTTGGCTTGATCGGTTTTTGGCCTTTTCATAAAAATCGCCTCGATTTCGGACCTGTTTCACAAACCCAAAGGAGTACTCGAATGGACGCACAATTGGCAAGTTTGATCGGATGGTACACGGCGGAATCCGCCTCGACGGAACGCATGCTCAAGGCCGTTCCATCGGACAAAATGAACACAAAGATTCACGCCAAATTCCGGCCCGCCGGTGAATTGGCCATGCACATCGGTGACACGGTTCGCGATCTGACGAAAACCATCAAAACCGGCAAACTCGTGTTTACGATGGAGACCACGAAAACGCCGGCCGACGCCGACGCCATTGTCAAACATTACAAAGACGCCATTGATGAATTCATGAAAGAATCGAAATCTTTTTCCGAAGCTCAGATGTCGATGAAATACCCGTTTGAGATGAATGGCAAGGTCGTGTGGAATCCGACGGGATATGAGCTTATGGGCGGGTATGTGTGTCATGAGATTCATCATAGAGCGCAGATCGGGGTCATTTTGCGGGTGCTGGACGCCAAGGTGCCCGGGATGTACGGGCCGACGGCGGACGACATGTAGGTGAGTCGTATGAATCGGTGAGGCGTCGCGCAGACACCTGCTTTCCCTCGACAAGCTCGGGACAGGTCGCGGGTGTGACAGAAGAGATGCGGGTGTGACCAGACACCCGCTTCCGCGGGTGTGACAGAAGAGATGCGGGTGTGACAGAAGAGATGCGGGTGTGACAGAAGAGATGCGGGTGTGACAGAAGAGATGCGGGTGTGACAAGAGGGATTCCTGTCCAGAAAAGGTTTGCAAAATATCCCCATTTTTGCTATTGTTGGCGGCCATTTGCATACGGAGAGGTGTCCGAGTGGTTGAAGGAGCCGGTCTCGAAAACCGGTATGCCTGCAAGGGTATCGTGGGTTCGAATCCCACCCTCTCCGCTCACAGCCCCGCCACGGTAGCGGGGTTTATTATTGAGACGGACGACGTCGTTCGTTCGAAATGCCGGCATCGGAGAAACCGGTGACACTCCATCTACAGACCAAAAATGTTTAGCCTTTTTCGGACACGGGCATGCCGGTGGGCGTCTCTTGGCATTTTTCTCGCCACGCTCTCGTGCCTGCCTTTTGACAAGATCCACGGTCAGTTGAGGGAATTCTACTTCTACCGTCCGGATATCGATTACGGTTCCAACGCGAGTTTTTCTCCTTTTTCGGCGTTTCTTAACGGGGGATTTGATCTTCTCCGGAATACGTATGACACGCGGGTCATTACGAAAATCAAGTTCGGAACCGGATTTCGAAATGTGGCCCACAACATCATACACGCCCCGCGCATCATCAGAGAATACGACGCCATACCCGGCCACAATTTTTGGAAAGAGCAAATGGTGCCGACCGATTTTGGGGTCAATCGCTCACCATGGGTTCCTAATTATCAGTCCCACCTCATCGGCGAGGGTATGGTCTGCCGCCAGTTGGCCGAATGGTACGCCAGCCGACAAGCCCCCATGCCATATCTCTGGGCGGTCCTGAATACGTTTTCATTTCAGTACATGAATGAATCGGTGGAACACGGATGGTCACGTTACGAGACTGTGGATCCCATATCGGATATGCTCATTTTTAATCCGGCGGGGTGGATTCTGTTTTACTTCGATCCCGTGGCCAGGTTTTTCGGCCAGACGCTGCACATGGCCAACTGGAGCCTTCAACCGTCTTACAACCCGTACAACAGCATCGTCGCCAACGCCGGCGAACAATTCATCATCAAAATTAACATTCCAAAAATCAGGAAAGTCCAGATCTTCTATGGATGGGGAATTGACGGGACTGTCGGTTTGTCCTACAAGTCGAATTCGGGTTTGAATTATTCCACCGGCTACGGCCTCAAAGCACGGCGGCTGAAGGCCTCCATCGAGCAAAAACAAAGCGTCGTGTATCCGGAACTGGAACCGAATTTTGTTTTCTATGTCGACCGGAGGGAATCCCTCCTGTTATCGGTCAACCAAACGGGCATTCACGAAATTCACACCATCATTAACATCTATCCTGGCTATGTCCTGCCGAAACATTTTGGCGTTTACATCGGTCTGAACACCTATTTGGGCGTTCATTTCGGGGTAACCTATACGATTCTGCCATTCGGGTTGTTTGCAGGAGGGTAGAGCCGGGTCAGGTCATTCTTCGCCCACGAACCGATAGCCAATCCGCGACTCCGTCACGATGAAGGCCGGTTTGGCCGGATCGTCCTCGATTTTCTTCCTCAGTTGTCCGGTGTAGACCCTTGTGTACTGCGTTTCATCAACGAAATCGGGTCCCCACACCTGCTCGAGAATATACCGGTGCGTCAGAACGCGCCCGGCGTTGCGTATGAAAAGCGACAGCAGGCTGAATTCAATGGCGGTCAGCTTCAGCACATGATCCGCCTTGCGAACCAACCGTGCATCGAGATCGACGGACAAGGTTCCGGACGTGAACACCGCTGACGGCAGGATCGTAGGGCGGTGGCGCAGGGCGGTACGAACGCGGGCGGCCAGTTCCCCGGAGCGGAACGGCTTGGTGAGATAATCGTCGGCGCCGGCTTCGAGACAGGACACGATCGTCCCTTCGCTATTACGGACCGAAAGCACAATCACCGGTATCGTCGACCAGGCGCGAAATTCGCGAAGCACGTCCAGCCCGTCCTTGTCAGGCAGCCCCAGATCGAGAATGATCAAATCGGGGCGCTCGGTTTTGGCTTTGAGGAGACCTTCCTGGGCGTTGATGGCAAGGATCGTGCGGTAATCCTGGTTTTGCAGGGTCAATTGTACCAAGCGCCGCATTTGGGCCTCATCGTCGATGATGAGTATGGAAGGTTTGTTCTTCATAATTTGCTTTCAGCCGGGCTTATGCCACCGACTCAGGGCTGTTCCTGACCGTCACTTCGGCCGGCAACCGGATCGTGAACTTCAAACCGCCGCCTTCACGGGATTCCGCGGTGAGCGTGCCCTGGTGGGCTTCGACAAATCCTTTGGCAATGGACAGACCAAGTCCGGTCCCGCCGGCCTTGGTTCCCGGAACGCGGTAGAACTTGTCAAAGAGGTGTTTGAGCGTTGACGGACTGACGCCCGGCCCGTTGTCAGCCACTTCGACGATGCATTCGTCCGAAGCGACGGCGGCCTTGATGGTCACGGTCGTACGTTCCGGCGTGTATTGCACCGCATTACGTACCAGATTAACGATCGCCTGTTGAATAAGGCCGAAATCAATTTTGATGAGCGGCATTTCGGGATCCATCTCAAGAACCACCTGGTGGGTGGTCAGTTCATCCTGAATTTCTTTGATGGTCCATTGGATCAAATCCCTGACGTCAACCCAATCGGGTTTGGTGGTCATCATGCCGCTCTGGAGACGGGTCATGTCGAGCAGGTTTTCAACAAGGCGGTTCAGACGTGACGCGGCAATTTTTATTTCATGAGAAAAATCGTGGGAAGCGCCTTCACCGGACCGCTCAAGGTTGTCCGTCGCGTTGATGATGGCGGTAATGGGTGTGCGCAATTCGTGGGAGACCGAATCAAACAACGTCTTGTAAAGCCGTTCGGACTCGGCAAGCACGAGCGACGTTTTCGAAAGTTCATTCAAAAACTCGCGTTCAATGGACGATGAAATCTGGCTTAAGAAATTCTGGAGCAAGGTCTCCTGATCGAAATTGAACGACTGTTTTTGACGGAGTTTCACGCCCACGACGCCGAGTGGATACCGGGGGCCGGACATGGGGAAGTAGGTGGCTTCTGCAAATGGCAGCGTGTCGGTAAATTTTCCCGCTTTTTTTTCATTCCAGTACACCCACGCCACGACGGAGAGTTCCTTCGGTGAGAGGATAAATGTGCTCGCCGGGTGAGCTTTGGATGAGAAGTCGCCGTCCGGATCACTCAGGAAGACGGCGACATCGGCCTCAAAGTAGCGCCGGATATTCGATACGGCCGCCTGGATCACGCCGTCCTGTGAGGTGGCCGCGGACAGTTGGCTGGTCAGCGTGTAAAGCGCGGTCGCTCTTTCCTCGCGCAGGCGCACGGCGCGTTCACGGGCGCGGACACGGGCGGACAGGACACCGGTCACAATGGCGATGATGAAATACATACCGAACATGAGCGTGTCTTCGATGTGACCGATTGAAAACGTAAAAACGGGAGGGATGAAAAGGAAGTTCCACATCAGGGCTCCGATCGCAGCGGCCAGGAGAACCGGTCCGGGCCCGAATCGAAGCGGCAGAAGGGACACGGTGAGGAGAATGACAAAAGACACGGTCCGGTAGCCGATATAGGGGCTGACCGGAAAGGAAATCAGAGAAACCAGACCAATAATCAACGCGGCGAGGGCGTACGGCGTCCACCCTGAATGGAGTTCAGGCAATCGGGGGCCCGATTCGGATTTGATTTCAGGGTCTCCGCCCACAACATAGACGTCCAGATCGCCGCTTCGCGAAATGAGTTGGTCGACTACACCGGCTCTCCACCAACGGCGGTGGCGGCCCTTACCGACAAGAATCTGTGTCGCTTTCTGCTGGTGCGCAATGCGGATCAAGGCGCCTGCCACGTCATCGTCCGTGGTCGTGGCGATTTCTGCGCCGAGATCACCGGCGAGTTTGAAGTTGTGCTGGAGGCGTTCCTTGTCTGCTTCAACAAGGGATCTCAACGAAGATTCGACGAAAACGACGATCCACGATGCGTGCATGGCATAGGCCATTCTCCGCGTCCAACGGATGAGATTGGCCGATGACTCGGTCGCCTTTATCCCCACGACTATCCGTTGCCCGGATTTCCACGGTCCGCGGATGTGCTCGGACTCCATGTAGTCGCGAACCTGCCGATCCACCCGTTCGGCCGTCAGACGCAGGGACATCTCGCGAAGTGCAATCAGGTTGCCTTTGCGGAAGAAGTTGTCGATCGCCTGGTGGGAACGTTCGGCGGTGTACACTTTGCCTTCGGCCAGCCGCTTGAGCAGTTCGTCGGGCGCAATATCGATGACTTCCACTTCATCGGCGGCGTCAAAGACGGAGTCGGGAACAGTCTCGCGTACGACGCTATGGGTGATCTGGGCCACGGTATTGGCCCGGCTGTCGAGGTGCTGGACGTTGACCGTCGTGTAGACGTCGATGCCGTTGTCGAGCAACTCAAGCACGTCCTGGTAACGTTTGACATGGCGGCTGCCGGGTATGTTGGTATGGGCCAACTCGTCGACGAGGACCAGGCGGGGCTTGCGCGCCAGGAGGGCATCGATGTCCAATTCCTCGAAATCGGCTCCGCGGTATGAGATCTTCTTCCGGGGCACCAAAGGCAGGCCGTTGAGCAGTGCAAGAGTCTCCGGACGTTTGTGCGCTTCGACGTAGCCCACGACGACATCGACGCCTTTGTCCAGCGCTTCATGGGCTGAGCGCAGCATCTCGTAGGTCTTACCCACGCCGGCACACATGCCGAAGAAGATCTTCAGTTTGCCCTTATGCTGCTTCTCTTCCTCCTTTCGGAGCCGGTTGAGCAACTCATCCGGATCGGGTCGATGGGTGTCTGGAGTCTCCATAACGGGAGTTTTGGCTAACTGCGATTATCTAATGCGGATTCGCGACGCTTAATAGGCATCCGATCCGTGTTATACGTTTATGTAACGTACTCATATTTGGCGTCAATGAAAAGTCTCGGGCATTTTGACCGGCCGGTCAAAAGTTAACGGACAATGAAGTGGTCCAAGCAAGGTTCGTCTTCTTCGAGGTGTGATTTTTCACGAACACCTTGTCGCGGCTTATAAGCTCACGAATTTCCGTCCTGAGCAAAGCATGGTCGTTAATCTGGAAATCAGTATTCAATGAAAAGCCGTTCGTTTGAAATCCGTGCGGGGTAGTCGTGGACACGACGATGCCTCGTTTGTCTATGAACTGTTCGATCCGACCGGCGAATGAAAGCTTCGACAATACCTGATGTTTAGCGATGAGTGCCCACCCATACCAAGTTCCATACTTCGAGGGATTTTTGTCGGTTTGTTCCATCCCATAGTCGATGCCCGCGATGAAGCTGAATTTTTGCGACCATTGACAAACGGCATAGACGTCATGGAAGAATCGCCAGGCTCTGGCGCTGTCGGGCCGGTCATTTCCGACAAAAGTACTGTAGTTCAGCGTTATTCGATCATTGGGTTTGTAAGTGATCTGTGTTCCCGCGGCCGGGGAAGAATTTTGATCAAGCCTTTTTACGCGTTGCCAGCCATTTGCGATCAGCAATGACAAGCTCCAGGCCGCACTTGGGAGATGCGTTATTTTTATGGCGGAGAGATAATACGGTGAGTTCTCGGCGGCCAGAGATCGGGTGAGTGTGATGTTGTCCTTTGAAACGGCGCTCTCCCATCCGATATGAGAGCCCATAATACCGGCGTCAATTCGTATCCGTTTGGTGAGGTCCACCCCCACATTCGCTTCGTAGACGTGCTGAGTCGATGAGGCCTCCGCCGACATGTTGTATTGGGGATACGTTCCCACCATGAATCCAAGATTGGCGTGAACCCCTTCTTTTTCATATGAAATTTTCAAAAGACCGAGGTTCACATTGATTTCATTGTGCCGTGTATGGTTGTAAAGGAAAGCCGGACGCTCGTGGTTGGCCGGTTCGTTGAAGTCGTAGGCATAGTACGTGTCGATAAAACCCATGATCTTTATCGGATTTTCATTCTGGGCGAACACCGGGGCCATGATCAAGAGGATCACGCTGATGATGGAAGTGGTGATTTGCAGTGTCATAGTCGCTCCATGTCCATATTGTCGCAGGTTATGGTTTCCTTAAGTTATCCAAAGCCAGGTTCAGTGTCAAAACATTCACGCGGGGTTCACCAAGAAATCCGAACTGGCGGCCTTCCGTGTTTTCTTCGATGAGATGCCGCACTTCTGACTGTTGAAACCCACGTGCCAGGGCCACTCTCGGCACTTGATACAGTGCCGCTGCCGGCGTGATGTGCGGATCCAATCCGCTGCCGGACGCGGTCACCAGATCGACGGGCACGGGGGACGTATTGTTCGAATCGGCGGCGAGCAGGGCGTCGAGACGGGCCTGTACAGCCGCGAATAACGCAGGATTGAGCGGACCATAATTTGATCCGGACGAGGCGGCGGCATGATAGGGAACGGGTCCGGTTGCAGACAGTCGGCCCCAGAAGTATTTTGGATCGTCAAACGACTGGCCAATCAACTCCGAACCGACGGCCTTTCCGTCTTTATAGATGACACTGCCATTGGCCCTGGCCGGAAAGAACAACTGTCCTATGCCGGTGATCAGTAACGGATAGACCATACCCGTCAGGATCGTCAAGACCGCAAGCATGAGCAATGCAGGTTTGATTTGGGACGCCATGGATTCTTCCTTGATGAGGTTCATGATGACTCGGATCTATAGTGCCTTCAAGGCGCCGAGGATGAGATCGATGATTTTTATACCGACAAATGGCACAGCCAACCCGCCCAGGCCATAGATCAGAAGGTTGTTTCTCAGAATAGCCGCCGCTCCCAATGCGCGATAGCGAATACCCTTCAGCGCCAGTGGAATAAGCACGACAAGGATCAGCGCATTGAAGATTACCGCGGAGAGGATGGCGGTCTCGGGATCGAGGCCCATGATGTTCAGGGCATTGAGAACCGGAAACGTGGTGACAAAGGCCGCGGGTATGATCGCAAAATACTTGGCGACATCGTTGGCGATGCTGAAGGTTGTCAGCGCGCCGCGGGTCATGAGCAGTTGCTTTCCGATCTCGACGATTTCGATAAGCTTGGTTGGGTTAGAATCCAGATCAACCATGTTCCCGGCTTCCTTTGCGGCCTGGGTGCCGCTATTCATCGAGACGGCTACGTCGGCCTGCGCTAGGGCGGGGGCGTCATTGGTACCGTCGCCGGTCATCGCCACAAGCCTTCCACCGGCCTGATGCTCACGAATCAATTTCAGTTTCGCTTCCGGCGTGGCCTGCGCCAGGAAGTCATCGACGCCGGCCTCGGCGGCGATGGTCGCGGCGGTCAAAGGATTGTCGCCGGTGATCATGATGGTTTTGATGCCCATTCGCCGCAATTCGGCAAACCGCTCCTTGATGCCGTGTTTGACGATGTCTTTCAATTCAATGGTTCCGAGGACGCGGGCATTTTCTGCCACCACCAACGGCGTGCCGCCACTGCGCGAAATCGAATCGACCTGGTTTCGCACGTCGGAAGGAACCATGCCGCCCTGGGCTTGGACGAATTCCTCGATCGCCGATGCCGCGCCCTTGCGAATTTGTCGGCCATCGATATTGACGCCGCTCATACGGGTCTGGGCAGTAAAGGGAACAAATTTCGCGCCCAATTCGTGGATATTCCGGCCGCGTATCTTGAATTTTTCTTTCGCGAGCACCACGATGGACCGCCCTTCGGGCGTTTCGTCCGAAAGGGAGGCCAGTTGAGCGGCGTCGGCCAACTCGTCCACGCTGACGCCGGCCGTCGGGTGATAGCCTGTCGCGTGGCGATTGCCCAGCGTGATGGTGCCCGTCTTATCCAGCAGTAACACATCCACGTCGCCGGCAGCCTCAACCGCGCGTCCGGATGTCGCAATCACATTGGCCTGAATCATACGATCCATGCCGGCAATGCCGATGGCCGACAACAAGCCGCCGATGGTCGTCGGTATGAGGCACACGAGCAGGGCGACCAACACCGTCACCGTAACGGGCAGGCCCTGCGCCATCGCTTGGACGCTGTAGATGGAAAACGGAAGCAGCGTCACCGTCGCCAGCAGGAAAATGATGGTGAGCGCCGTCAGGAGGATGGACAATGCGATTTCGTTGGGAGTTTTCTGACGCTTGGATCCTTCGACCATCGCAATCATCCGGTCGAGAAACGTCTCGCCGGGATTGGCCGTGATACGTACGATGAGCCAATCCGACAGCACTTTGGTTCCGCCGGTCACGGCGCTTCGGTCGCCGCCGCTTTCCCGAATCACCGGGGCGCTTTCGCCGGTGATAGCGCTTTCATCCACTGAGGCGATGCCCTCGATAGCTTCGCCGTCTCCGGGAATAGTATCGCCGACTTCAACAAGCACGTGGTCATCCTTTCGAAGCGTCGAGGCCTGGGTGAGAACATAAGCCCCGTGGATGTCCGATTTCTCAAGGCGTTTGGCCTGGGTATCCTGCCGGGTCTTTCGAAGCGATTCGGCCTGCGCCTTTCCGCGCCCTTCGGCCATCGCTTCCGCAAAGTTGGCGAACAAAACCGTGAACCATAACCAAATCGAAATGGCCAGAATGGATGACGCCGGAGCCTCGCCCTGGCCGAACAACGCTTGCGCGTACAGGGCTGTCGTTAGGACGCTGCCGATCAGCACGACGAACATAACCGGATTCCGAATCTGGTTTCGGGGATCCAGCTTCTTGAATGCATCCAGCAGAGCTTGCCGAACGATGGGCGGATCGAAGAGGGGACGCGGAGTATGTTTGTCAGACATGATGAATGATCCTTCGGTCATTGGTTACATGAGGAGGTGTTCGACGATGGGCCCCAGCGCCAGAGCCGGAATGAACGTCAGGGCGCCAACAACAACCACCACGCTGATCAGCAGCACGACAAATAGCGGTGTATGGGTGGCCAGCGTTCCGGGGCCCGCCGGAACGTGTTTCTTGCTGGCAAGGGATCCGGCAATGGCAAGCGTTGGAATCGCAAGCCAGTACCGGGCAAAAAGCATCGCCAGACCGCCCGTGATGTTGTAAAAAGGCGTATTGGCGCCCAGGCCGGCGAACGCGCTCCCGTTGTTGTTTCCCTGGGATGAAAAGGCGTACAGGACCTCGCTGAATCCGTGAACCCCCGGATTGTAGATGGTGGCTTTGCCCCATTCCGTGACGACGGCGAGCGCCGTGAAACCGAGAACGACCATCGGAGGGATCAGTATCACCAGCGAGGCCATTTTCATTTCGTACGCTTCGATTTTCTTGCCGAGATACTCCGGCGTCCGTCCGACCATGAGACCGGCAACGAACACCGCAATGATGGCAAAGACCAACATGCCGTACAATCCGGACCCTACGCCGCCGTAAATGATCTCCCCGAGTTGCATCAACCACATCGTCACGAGACCGCCGAGGGCCGTGTAGGAATCATGCATGGAATTCACGGAACC
>CAZJBS010000008.1:12944-137921 GCA_964544475.1 uncultured Bacteroidota bacterium
CCTCCGCCATTCGTTCCGAGTTGTTTGATGGCAATTTGCGACGCGGCCGGTCCCATCGGAAGGATCTGTTCACTCACCGCCTGACCGTTGGCGTCCGCAACGGGTTGCACGAGCGACACACTCGTATAGGCTTCGAAATTTTGAATGACGCCCTGCGAAACGAGGAGGACAGACAAAACAATCGAGAGAGGGAGCAGAATGTATATCGTGCTGCGGACCAGATCCGACCAGAAGTTACCGATCGTTCCGGAGGATTTTCGAACGAAACCGCGGATAAAGGCGGCGAGCGTTGCCATACCGGTGGCCGCGGATACAAAGTTCTGTACGGTCAACCCCAGCATCTGCGTCAGATAACTCATGGTCGTTTCGCCGCCATATCCCTGCCAGTTGGTGTTGCTGGCAAAACTTACGGCGGTATTGAACGCGGAATCCGGCGTTACGGGGCCAAGCCCATGTGGATTGAGCCCCAGCCAATCCTGCCATCGCTGCAAGGCATAGACGGCGAGCAGCCCCGCAAAATTGAACAGCAGCAGCGCAAAGGAATACTTCTTCCAGTCCATCTCATCGTCGGGTCGTATTCCGCACAGCCGATACAGCCATCGCTCGAACACCGAAGCGAAACGACCGAAGGAATGACCCTCGTAGACTTTGGCCATGTACTTACCCAGCGGCTTTGCCAGTACGATCAGCACGACCAGGTAAAAAACAAGTTGAAAGATGCCGTTTGCCGTCATTAGAATTTCTCCGGTTTCATTAAGGCAATAAACAAGTAGACGAACATTGCAAGAGCAACAAGGCCGCTGATGACATACAATACATTCATGGATTCACCGTTCCAGTAGTTGTTGATATGGCCGGGGATGGTTACACAAGTGGCGGCAATTCCGCCGGGTCCGTACATTCGTAATATTCTTTGCGTGAATCGGGCCGCGCACTCTTGTCGGATGGATACGGAATGAAGTTCAGCAGCCAGCGTTTGACGGCAGAGAAAATGCCCATGGGATTCTGGCCGCGGCCTTGAGTCGATGCGGTGATCATAGGCGTGAACAGCCCTCGATCAGGCCCCAGGACAGCAGAAAGAAAGCCGTGATGATGCCAACATAGATCAAGTCCATGACGTGCCTCGCGTTTGGTGATGTTAAAGGTTGCTTTTTGTGAAACGGTCAACGGGCCGTTTGCCTGACCGCAGGAGCGCCGACATCGAATAGAGGATGACCACATATGTCAATAGAAGTACAGCCTTGGACAAGTCAATGGACATTTCAGATATTCTTGGCATTCTGGGCGCCGTGATGATTGCGGCATTCATACGTGAATCCTTTCTTGAACAGAATCAATGTAAGGTGGACAAGGGCTACGGACAATTAACGGGGCGTTAAGAGTGGGCTCTGCATCATAAAAAAAATGTAAGGATATCGAAGATTGGCCTGAATTCGGCAACTCAAGCAAGCAAGAGGCAGAAATCCGTTTTCAGGCGCCTGTCGTGACAAAGGCCGAAATGAAAGAGTGATATTGATTTGATGGTTTGTGGATTTCTTGTATATATTGTCGAAATGATGAATTATTTGATGGCACAAGCCTGATGAACAAAGAAAACCTCATTACCGATGCCGCCGTATTTGTCCGGACCAGCATGACTGACGAAGGTTCGCACGACTGGTTCCATATCGAGCGGGTTTGGAAGATGTCAAGACATCTTGCGCAGGCCGAGGGTGGTGATCCTTTGATCATCGAATTGGCGGCGCTGTTGCACGATCTGGATGATTGGAAAATCCGTCCGGAGAATGACAGCGTTTCCAAAGCCCGGGCCTGGATGGTCTCGGAATGCATGGAAAAATCGACCATTGACCATGTCCAGGAAATTATCGAGGACTTGTCATTTAAGGGGGCGGGCGTACCGACGCCGATGAAATCATTGGAAGGAAAGATAGTCCAGGACGCCGACCGTCTGGACGCGATGGGTGCCATTGGTATTGCGAGAGCGTTTGCGTATGGCGGCTCCAGGCATCGCGCGCTGCACGATCCCGCTCAGGCGCCCACGGCCCACTCCAGTTTTGCACAATACAAACAAAACGCCGGGCCGACACTCAATCATTTCTATGAAAAGTTGTTCTTGTTGAGGGACTTGATGAATACAGCCACGGCGCGTGCCATTGCCGATTCACGGCATACGTTTATGCAAACTTACGTGAGCCGCTTCCTGTCCGAATGGGACGCGGCGGACATTTCGGAGATTCATGACCAGGAGGAGAATCCATGAAAAAAAAGAAAACCGCTTCCAAGCTCCCGACTCACTTCTCGAAATTTATGAAACAATACCCGGGCGTGGGCCATTTGTACAGCGAATTATCCGATGCGTGCAAACACGCCGGTCCTCTGGACGCGAAAACAGCCGCCTTGGTCAAATTGGGGCTGGCGGTCGGCATGAAGCAGGAAGGCGCCGTGCATTCTCATACACGGAAGAGCCTGGAGGCCGGCGCGTCCGCCAACGAAATTCGCCATACGGTCGTGCTGGCCCTGACCACCATCGGTTTCCCGTCGATGATGGCGGCCATGAGTTGGGTCAATGACATTCTGGAAGCGTGACGATTCCACCTTGTCATCCAAGCGACGGATGCCCACTGTACTCGGCTCACGCACTCGATATCGTCCGAACCTGCCGGTTTGGCTGGTTGTGATTGTTTTGGCGTTTCCGGCATGTTCCACGAGGGTCCCGCCGGTGACATCTCAATTTCGCATGGACATTGGGTTGACCGATCCTTCCCGCAGTTTCAAGCTCCGGCTTGTACTGGTGCCCGACGCATCGGACCTTGGCCGGGGGTTGCTCTTTGTCGAACGGTCGGCATCTTTTCCTGCGATTCTCGAGTACCGGGAAAAAGACGTACTGCGTCGGTCCTTGGCGGATTCCGTGATTGTATCGGCCGATGATTTTGAAACACTCATCGCGGAAGTCCGGAATACCAGGCGCCCGGTTGAGGCACACGGATCGCTGACGATTCGCCTCGTCGCCTACGACTCGCTTTGGAACCACGACGTGATCCTGCACGAAGACCCTGCACATCCAGGCAAACTGGCCGATCGGATTCTTGACCTATTCGAGGTATCGTTTCCTCCGCTGGGATGGATGCCGGCACAGATCCTTCTTCGCCGAACAGATCGGACCGGCCCGGAGGTCGCCGAACATGCCGTAATTTTGTCGGTTTCCGAAGACTCTACATTCGTCGAGCGCGATGGATTGCGAAACCCATTGGATCATCGATCCGCGCTTGATGTGTGGCGCGCCATCGAAACCAATAATGGCTGGCATCTGCCTGACGACACGACCTACGCAAAATCCTATCCTCAGATGTATTTGGTCGATTTGCACCGTGGCTCTGAATCCACGTCATGGCGCGTGTTCGCACCGTCCCGTCTTGTCGACAAGCGGTATTATCAGATCGTCACCGCCGTCGAAACGGCAGGGGAAGTGACACCATGAATTCGTGGCGTCAGGTTTCGGCTTTATCGTGGGTCCTGCTTGGATTGCACATCGCCGTGACGGGATTTTTGTTATCCGTTCCGCTGTTCCAGGATTTTGATTATGAATTCAATGAAGTCCTCGCTGCGTTGTCCGTTCTGACGTCCGCCATCTGGTCGATTCACGTCGTCAGGAGCGCCGGCGAAGACCACGTGTCCCTGTGGATGATTCTGAAATGGCCACTGGTCGTTCTGACTATTACCGTGTCGGCAATGGTTCTGTGGACACTCGTGGCCCGCGGTTGTTGTATCGAAAGGGGATTGTATTTTTTCCTTCTCCTGCCGCTGGTTGGCGTTCTGATCGGTTCCGGTCTTGGACGGTTACTGGTGACATTAAGCCATCGATTCGCTTTTTGGATGTTGGCTGCGGTTATTGGTTTGTCGTTGTGCTATCAGTTGTGGATCGTGTATCGCGACGTACCGATTTTTGTGTATAGCGTGTTTTGGGGCTATTTTGCCGGGCCGGTTTATGATGAGCATATTCCCATTTCGCCGACGTTGGTGACCCATCGGGCGCTGGCAGTCATCTGGGCCGTTTCTTTATGGAGCCTTTCGGCGTGGATCATCGGGCGGAGAGCCGGCAAAACGTCAGCCGTGGTGAGTACCATTCTTGGCGCCGGGTTGCTTTGCATAATCGCCGCTCAATGGTTTCGGAGTGACCTGGGTTTTGACATATCGTATGCTTCCTTGGAAAAGACGCTTTCCTCGCGCCATCAAACGAAACACGTGGATGTTTTCTTTGACCCTTTGCTGGACGACAGAAGCGTGGAGTTGGTGGCGGCAAAGTCCGAATTTTTCTACCAGGGTATCTCCCGGACCCTCGAATTGAAATCCCCGACGCGCATCAAAGTTTTCGTCTATCGGGATTCGAATCAAAAGAAGAGCATGTTGGGCGCCGGCCCGACCAACTTTGCCAAAGTGTGGCGGAGTGAAATTCACATCAACGCCGACGATGCCCCGGACGTCATGGCGCATGAAATCGTACATGTGATGGCCTCTGAATTCGGGCATCCGCTCTACAGCACACTCCGGCTTGGGTTTCTCGAAGGGCTTGCCGTGGCTTTGGACTGGAGCGATCCCACCTTCACGCCGCACCAATGGGCGGCCATATTGGAGAGAATCCATCGGCTGCCGGATGTGGCCGGGTTGATTGATGGTTCATCTTTTTTTTCCGGTGGGTCACGGCTCAGCTACACAGTGTCCGGCTCGTTTGTCAGGTATGTTCTGGACAACTACGGCGCCGAAAAGCTCAAGCGGATTTACCACCATGAGCGCATCGATGAGGTGTACGGAATGACCGGGGACAAGTTGATAACCGGATGGAAAGAATTTCTGGCATCGGTGCCGGTGGACAGTGGGGATCTGGCATTCGCATCGATTCTGATGGAGCCGGGAATTTTCGGCCGCAAATGTGTGCACCAGATGGCCGATCTGCACGAAGAAGCCCGTGTTGCGATTCGACGGGAAGAGTATCAGAACGGCCTGCAAATCTATGATCGCATTCTGTCCATCGACCGTACGAACAGCCGGGCGCTGTTGTCGAAAGCGAGGCTGATGATGGTCAGCGGGATGGCTTCTGGCAGCGTCGCTCTGCTGGACTCGATCCGGCCCCAGCTGGCGTACACGTCCAGGGCGACGGCGGAACTTTTGCGCGGTGATGCATGGGTGCTGGCCGGGCGTCAGGACTCGGCGACCTACGTTTATTCGCTGGCCGAAGAGCATTACCGAAGGTTGCCGGCCATCTACATGTCGGCCCGGGGAAGATTGGATTGGTTGGCCGGTGCGGATGGACGGAAAGTGGTAGAGCGGATAATCCTGGCCGCTCTTCAGGACAGCCTGCCCGACGTCGGATTGGATTCCAATGCGTATTGGCGGCTGCGCGTCGGCAGGTGGTTGGCCGTCCACGGAGATTTCCGGGCGCCGCTGTCATATCTGAACACCGAGGTGGGGGATCCGATGATAGACCGGATCCGACTGATCACGCTGGGTGAATGTCTGGTCTATGCCGGGGATTGGGATGCCGCCCTTTCCGTGTACGACGCGGCGTTGGCCAAATCATCGCGGGAAAACGAACAGCTTGATCTTATGCGTGAAATCAGTTTCATTACGTGGATAAAAGGTCGCCCCGAAATTCGCTGAGGCGTTCAGATTTCACGAACCATGGCATCTGGAAAAAGCACATGATACGTTGGGTCTTTGTGTGGTTGAGTCTGTCAGGACTATGGCTTTCGTCTTTCGCGTCCGACTCGAATCCTGGTTCGATGAGGGTGGCTTTTGCCGACACCATGAACGGGTGGGCCGCCGGTAGTTTTCGAACGGGCGGACTGGCCAGAGATAGCGCCAAAGTGGATGGCCGAAAGCCGCTGTACCGTACCATGATTCTTAAGACGACCGATGGCGGTTCACGGTGGACATTGCAAACGGTGATTCAAACAGGCGACGAAGCCATTCGCGTGGTGGATATGCATGTGACCGATGCGCATCATGCGTCTATCGTGATCAATCAACCGGACATGGACCGGAATTTTTTTCTTCGCACGGTCAACGGCAAGGACTGGGCCGCTTTCCCTTTGGGCGTTGATGCGACTCCAAAAAAGTTGTTCTTCCTGGACGCCGCGAACGGTTTCCTCATGGTCAATGAATTTGTTTCGGAAGACCGCCTTTACAAAACGACGGACGCAGGCAGGTCCTGGCATGAATTCCCCATCGGCATTTCAGGACTATTTCATGACATGGCCTTTGTGAATGGCACGGGCTATGTGTTGGCAAACCTGAACGCCTCCTCAACAAAGGTAACCTTACTCAAGAGCCAAGATGGCGGCAATCTCTGGTTCGTGGCCCAGGAATTCACGGCAGAGGATGGGCATCAAATGGCCGGTCGCCGTTTGGTGGCCGGTGGATCGGATGTGTCGGTTATGCTGGATGACTGGGAAATGGCGTCGGAAGAGTGGCCGCAAACGCTCGTAGTGCATTCGGACGACGGCTTTTCATCGCATACGTTGTCCCGTGTGACGTATGACACCGAAAAGAAATCGCCATTCACATTCCTGAGAACCTACGCCTACAACGGCCGGATGCTGGTGGGCGTGGATGCGGGCACGGATATTCCGCCGATCAGCCAGGTGATTGTTTCGTCCGACCACGGCCGGACATGGTATCGCTCCGGAACGTGGCCGTCTTCATTGACGGCTCTGATTGACAATCACGGAGGACGTTTGGTGGCGTCGACCGGCGAAGGCGAACTGGTTCTTTCTTTGAATGGCGGTGCGTCGTGGGTTCGTTGTGAAATCGATTTTCGAAATACTTTTCTGAAGCCGGATACGGATCGTCTAAGATACTCGTCATCGCCCATTTCATTTGCCGACGAAATGGACGCCGAAGACATTGAACGGGATACGACGTACGCCAGCCGGTGGGAGAGTGAAGCCGATTCGTTGCTGGCTGTGCAGGCAACCAGCCGGCTCGACCCGAACCGGTATCGCCCGAGAGCGAATGCGGCCTTTTCGGTAGGCATTGATTCCATTGCGACGACAAAAATCGTTTTTCACAAACGCATCCGCCGCGGAGCCAAGCACCAAATGATCGATCTCATCCGTGAAGAAAACCAGATTGGTGAAATCCGGATACGAAAATACAAGACGATTCGTCTGGCCGGATCGGCGGTTGCGACGGGCCATCGCCGGGCGGTCCGTTACAGCTGGTCTTCGAGCATCAATGGGGACTTAAGTGATCAAGCGGCCTTTACGACGACGCCCCGCCAGTTGTATCCGGGCACGCACTATATTTTCTTCAAAGCAATGGATGATCAGGGCGTGTGGTCCGAGCCGGTGGTCGCGAAAGTCATCGTGGAGGATTTTCCAAAATACAGGTTTCCTTTCGACGGGGCATGGACCGTCGGCGGCGGCGGAAGCTACTACAATCAGGGACGCCATGTACGCGGAATCCGCTACGCCCTGGATTTGAATTATGCCGAAGGACAGGAGGGTGGGGACAGCGATTATGGAATTCCGGTTCGCGCATCGACGGACGGCACTATTTCATTTGCCGGTTACGTCAAAGGCTACGGCCGAACGGTCAAAGTCGACTACATGTTCGGCGGTCACAAATACACGACTTTGACCACACACCTGGCGACCATCTCCGTCGAAGTCGGTGAAAAAGTGAAACAGGGCCAGGAGATCGGCACATGTGGATCGACCGGACGTTCAAGCGCACCGCACGTGCATTGGGAATTGCGAGTGGATGACGTATGCGCCGAGCCCGAACCCGTGTTTGAAAACGATTCCACGGTGGTCCAGATGCTCCGAAACGGAGCACTATTTGTGTCCGACAACCGGTACCAGCCGGATCATATCATTGTCGTTGATGAGCCGGCGCTTGACAACACGTGGTTTGAATATCGCGGTTACAACCACAGCTACCGGTGGACCAACGTGACGAAGAATACGAAAACCGTTGAATGCGTATGGCGCCCGCAGATCAAACGATCCGGCTTGTACAAAGTCCAGGTTCACATTCCGAAGAAATTTGCCACAGCGCTGGCCACGTATCGGATTCATTCCAAACGCGGGGTTGTTGAGGTAAAAGTTAATCAGAATAAATTCACCGATGAATGGGTTACATTGGGAACATATGAATTGGACGCGTTCGACGATGTGCGCGTGATTACCGACAATGCCACAGGGCAGGTGCGGAAGACCATCGCCCTTGACGCCGTCCGGTTTATCGGTATGTGGAACGAACATCCGGAGGTTGGCCTTGAGTCGACGCCGAAATAATCAAAGGAGAGTCTATGTCCAGATTTCATAAGGCGTGGCAACGATGGACCGCCGTCGGTGTGTTTATTTTTGTAGGCACGGCTGCCGGCGCCTGGCTGAACGATCAGGATTACTACCAGGAAGTCCGGCGGGGGATGCGTTTGTTTGGAGATGTCTACAAGAATCTTACGGAGAAATACGTCGAGGAGATCACGCCCCACGACGTATTGCGATCGGGCATCGACGGGATGCTTTCATCATTGGATCCTTATACGGCCTACTACGAGGACGAAGAAAGCAGCGATCTGGATGTGATCATGATGGGCAAGTACGGCGGCGTCGGCATCTCGGTTGGCATCAAGAACGGGTACATCACCGTCATATCAACCATGGATCACTCACCCGGTCAACGAGCCGGTATTCTGCCAGGCGATCGTATCATGGCCGTGGATGGTCTGACGTCCAAACAACTCAAGCTGAAGGAGATGTCGTACTATGTCAAAGGCGAACCCGGTACCAAACTTCGCTTGACCATCCAACGCGAAGGTGAGCCTCATCCGTTTGACGTGGAACTGGTGCGTGAAATGATTGCGGTTGAAAATATTGCATTTTCCGGCCTGTTGGATCCGCAGGTGGGCTACATCAAACTCACAAAATTTTCCAAGACAGCTCCGGCGGATTTCCTGAGCGCCGTCCGAAGCCTCAAGTCGCTGGGCATGAAAGCGCTGGTCCTGGATTTGAGGGGAAACCCGGGTGGGTTGCTTGATGCGGCCATTGAAATCACGAACCATTTTGTGAAAAAGGGGCAGTTAATCACTTACACGAAAGGCCGGGCTCCGGAGGCCACCCGCTACTACACGGCGGAGAGTGACCCGTTGTTTCCGGATCTGCCTCTGGTCGTTCTGGTGGACAAAGGCAGCGCCAGCGCTTCTGAAATTGTCAGCGGCGCCCTGCAGGATTTGGACCGGGCCGTGATTATCGGCTCAACAACCTTCGGTAAAGGCCTCGTACAAACGCTGTATCCGCTCAGCGATCGCGACGCCGTAATGAAAATCACCACGGCAAAATACTTCACTCCGAGCGGCCGGTGTATTCAGAAGGAAGTGTACAAAGGCGGTTATCATCGTCATGTTCCGGCTGATGACGAGGAGGCGTTGACGGATGACACGTTCGGGTTGGGAGACACGATGGAGACGGAACCCGTCCGTCTGTCCGACACGGTAAAAGTCACGTTCAAAACCAACGGGGGACGCATCGTTTACGCGAATGGCGGCATCACGCCGGACGTTGTCGTACCGGACAATTCGGCGCCGTTGTATTTTTCAGAGATACTGAAGAGCGGTCTCATCTTCGACTACGCCACATCCTACATGGCAAGCCACAAACAGGAGGATTCGGTTTTCTCAGTCACCGACTCCGTCCTGGTTGACTTCCGGCAGTATTTGCAGAAGCGTCATTTCACATACCGCAGTGCCGTGGACAAAGAACTGGAGCAGGCCGGGATCTATGCCCAAAAATCCGGCTACAGCCGGGCTTTTGTCGATGCCATCCGGAACCTCCGAAACGATCTTGCGTCGGAAAGGGAGCACGACTTCCTGACCAGTCGTGAATTCATCCGCACAACCCTGGAGCAGGAAATTGTATCGCGTTATCATGGGAATCGATCGCGACTGATTGCCATGCTGCGCCAGGATGCCGCCTATGCCGAAGCGCTGAAAGTGCTGCAGGACCGGGAGCGCTACAAAGTCATTCTGGCCGGTCGCTGAGAAGTTCATGGAAGCGGCCATTCTTTATTATGTAGGAATCGGATTTGCGGCGGGTGTTGTGGGATCCATGTTGGGATTGGGTGGTGGCATCATCATCGTGCCGGCCCTGACCATTCTTTTGGATATCAATGTCAAGTCAGCTATCGCGGCCAGTCTGATCAGTCTGGTGGCCACGTCGGTGATGGCCGTGTCGGTTTATGCCCGACAGGGTCTGGTCAATTACAAATTGGGAATGGCCTTTGAAACCATGACGATTATCGGCTCATTCGTGGGAAGCTGGACGGCCATCTACATTGATGAAAGATGGCTGTTGTATTGTTTCGGCCTGCTTTTGATCAGCGCAGGAGGGACCATGCTCCATCGGGCCTGGGGTGGATCGCGTCCTTCGGCGGGTGGCCGTGCGATCTCATCCGCTCGAAGCCCTTGGATGGGCGAGTATGTCGATGCCGGAGGACAAATCGTTTCGTACGAAGTGCGGCATGCCATGCCGGGAACGTTGCTGTCGATTGTGGCCGGATGGATATCGGGATTGCTCGGCGTCGGCGGCGGTGTGGTCAAAGTGCCGATCATGACATCGATTTGCGGTCTGCCCATGCGTGTGGCCACCGCGACCAGCTCCTTCATGATCGCGTTCACCGGTCTGGCCGGTGCGCTGGTCTATTTCATGTATGGGCACGTGGATGTGACGATGACCTCTGCGCTCGCCATCGGCGTGGTCGCCGGTGCCATGACTGGATCCTGGCAGGCGTTACGGATGTCATCGAAGTATTTGACACTCGTCTTTGTTGTGGTGCTGGCCGTCACCGCCGTTCGTCTGATGATCAAAGCCTGGAACATGCCGTGAAAACAGATGATAGAATCTATCCCTTGATCATGCGTCTGGGAGGACTGGCTTCGATGGTGATTCTGATGGTTGGGCTCGCGGCTGGAATGGCCGGTCGTGTTTGGCACATGCCTTTGCTGTCTTTTGGACTTGGATTGCTTTTGTTTTTGCCTATATTGGGTTTGATATGGCTTATCATTCAGTACCTCGTCCGACGGCAAGTCGGTCTCGCATCGCTCGCCGGCCTGCTGATTGTTCTCGTGATTGGTGTAACGTGGCTGTTGCACATAACCAAATAGAAAGATACGAATGAACTGGCGTCGTTTGTTGCTGGGTGTGGGTATACTGGCGCTGGCGGGGTGCTCCAACAAAACGGTGATCTACGGCGATCACAACTACAAAGACCTTTCCAAGGCCCGCGAAGTTATTGTCAAGTTCACCGATGGCAATACAGTCCGATTCCATCACATGGAAATTGTCGCCGTGGATGAGAAGTACATCTACGCGCGGTGTTGGACAAAGAAGGATGCCAGTCCAAAGGAGTTGAAATTTGCCAAGAACGAGGTTTTGATCGAAGACACGGAATTCAGCATGCCGAATACCCTGGGTTACGTGCTCTCCTTTGCCATCACGGTGGGCATTCTCTATCTGTTGCAGCGGCTCATCTACGACTAACTTGATTTATTTCAAAAAAAACTGTAGACTTCTCCGACATTTTTACACCTCTAGCCCCTTCTGCCATGCCGTCCAACGAAATTAAATCCGTCGTCGAATCAAACGTCCGAATCGACCATGCCGCGGGCAGTATCGTTTCTCACGATCCCTTTACGGCCACCCCGGATAGGTTGGCCATCATGGACAATGAACTGGCATTGGGCCTTCTACGGGCCACCGGCTCATCGGACGGTGAACCCATGGCCAGGTTTGGCGACATGTGGGGTCAATTGTTTTATGAAGGTCTTGCGGCGAGCATAGAATCGGCCAAGCTGGAAACCGTGCGTCGTCCTCAGGACTTTCTGAAGGAAGAATTTGTAGAAGATTTCAACGCCTACTTCAGTTATGCAGGCATCGGGCAATTTCGGATCATGGAGGGTAACAAGTTCTATGCAATCGACATACTAAACCCGGCCTTCAAAGATTGGCCGGATACGGAAAGCAGTTTCAAGGCGATTCTCGAAGGATTTTTTGCGGGGCTATTCAGTCGTATGGCCGAAAGGCCCTTGTACTGCCTGTTCCTCGCCACAGACGAGTCGCGATGGAGATTCGCTTTGAGCAAGGAAGCCATTATTGAAGAAATCCGCTCCTTGCTGGCGGCGGGCAAAACTTGCGATGAGATCGTTGGAAAATACCGGAATGAACATTTTGCCTGATCGGCGGGATGGTTGGCATGGATAGTAGCCGCATTTTTTCAATGGTCAGCCAGAAGGGCGGTGTCGGCAAGACGACCACGGCGATCAACCTGGGATTGGCCTTTGCGGCACATGGTGAACGTGTGTTGATGGTCGATGCCGATCCGCAGGGCGGAACGCTTTACAGTCTCATGGGTGCGGTCTCCCACGATCGTCCATTCCGCGGTCTTCTGCAGGTTCTGTCGGGTGAAGGCGAAATCGTGGAATTTGCCCGGCCTAGTATGATTGAAGGCCTGCAGGTCATCGACAGCGGCGTAACCCACGCCAACCTGGCCGATTATGAAGAGGCGGCCAAAGCCCATCGTCTCTTCCGGGAAATAATCCGAAGCGCGGCGGCCAATTTTGATATCGTGTTGCTGGACTGTCCGCCCGGCGTGGGTGTCGTGACCACGGGTGTCCTGGCGGCTTCCGATTACGTCATCGTTCCGATTCAAAGCGAACCCCTCAGCCTTCGCACTCTGCCTCAGCTTTTCCGGCACATGATAGAAGCCAAACGCCATGTGAACCATAATCTGGATATCGCCGGCTTGTTGATTACAATGTTCGATCCCATGAACACCACATCCCAGGTTGTGGCGCAACAGATCCGGCAACATTTTCACGATGATATGGTTTTCCTGACGACCATTCCCCGCGATCCGGCTATCAATCTGATCTTTGCACCAACCGACTCGTTGGCGGACACGTTGACTGAATTACAATCCTATTCCGTGGGATTAAAGGCCTATCGTGAACTGGCCGACGAACTCAACCGACGATTTCCAAAACAGGAACTGATCCGAACCGCTTCAGCCAAATCTCTTGCAGGTGTCACATGACGGAGAATCAACAAACGCAGGCATCCAAATTCGGTGATGTGGTGTTGCCGGACGGCTATGTGGAATTTTCACCATTACTGGCTGAAATACAGATCGACGGGTCGCGCCGTGGATTTGCCATGGACGCCACGTTCATGATCGCTTTGCACCGTTTCTTGCAAGACAGGTCCGCCGACCAGTGGCCGGCCCTGATGTACGATGCGGGTTTTGCGTGGGGCACGTCGTCCTATGAGAAGATTGAAAAACTGGCGCTGGAAATTTTTCCCGAAGTCAGGAACATCAAAGAGCTGAACATGAGCCGGTTCCATCAGCTGTTTACGAATCATCTGGCGTCCATGGGATGGGGTAATTTTGAACTCAAACGAAGAGACAATTTCCTTTTTGTGGATTTGTATGATTCATTCATTGTCCATGCCCTCAGGCAATGGCCAGGCAGGGAGGTCGGCCGCGCGTCGGCGGTCTGTCATCTTTATGCCGGCTTTTTCGGCGGCGTCTTCAGCCGTATCTCCAACATGAAACTGGCCTGTCTTGAAATCACCTGCCAGCACGACGGTTATGAAAACTGCTCCTTCTTGCTCGACAACTCGGAAACGATCGAATTGATCGGTCGGAAGATTCGCGGGGGCGCGTCGCCGTTGGAGGCCTATCAAAGAGCCCGCAAAGAAATCGAAGAACAATACCTGGACTGACGTGGTTACCCGACGAACCTACGAGGAGGCCGCGGAGGCCGCAGAGTTAATGAACGTGTTCCGAGCGACGCGCGCCGAGGCGCCGGTCGAGGAGCCACGGGATGCGCATGCCGACGCTTGCGCCGTTTTTTTTGACAAGAACTACCTGACGATGGCCGAATTTCTGGCGCCTATCGGCGGCATGCTGACTCGCCACAAGCCCAAATCGGAATCCACGATCGGGGGCTTCCTTTCTTCCGCCATCAAAGCCGCCAAACCCAAAGAAAAAAGCGACCGCGAAAAACTGCAGGAACTTCTTGGTCAGGAAACGAAAGCCCAGGCGGATGCGCTGGATCATCTAAAGAGGATTGAAAGCATCCGGCATTTTCTTGACCGCATAGGCCGTTGATTCACGATCCCGCCACGGCGCCCCCCAATGACGCTTTTTTTTCGGACCGCCTCCGCAAACTTTTTCCTTCATGCCGCGTTTAAGAGGCAAATTGATTCCAATCCAAAGGGAGATTTTAAAATGATTGGGCACAGGTTATTGTGGCATCTCATGTTGTTGAGCCTTGGCGTTCAGGCGGGGCTTTGGGCGCAGTGGGATACCATTTCGCTCAATGGTCTTCGGGCCCGCAGTATCGGCCCCGCGGGCATGAGCGGTCGTATCACGTCCATTGACGCCGTGGCGGATGACCCGAATGTGATTTTTGTCGGTTCGGCCACCGGCGGTCTTTGGAAGTCGGTCAACGGCGGGATCAAATGGAAAGCCGTCTTTGATCAACAGCCGGTGGCATCGATCGGCGCGGTCGCCGTCTGCCAGGCCTATCCGTCACTGGTTTGGGTTGGCACGGGCGAAGCTCATACGCGCAACAGCGCAGGGCTGGGCAACGGCGTCTACAAAAGTCTCGATGGCGGCGAATCATGGCGGCACATGGGATTGGACAAAACCGAAAAAATTCATGACGTATTGATCGATCCCACGGATCCGGATGTGGTCTATGTATCGGCTTTGGGATCCAACTGGGGCGAAAACTCCGAACGGGGCGTCTTCAGGACCACGGATGGCGGCAGAACCTGGAAAAAAGTACTCTTTGTTGATAACAAGACGGGTTGCGCGAGTCTGGTCATGGACCCGAAGAACCCGAACAAACTCGTGGCCGCCATGTGGGAGCATCGACGATGGCCGTGGTTTTTCAAATCCGGCGGGCCGGGGAGTGGATTGTATATCACTCAGGATGGTGGGGAGGTTTGGAAAAAGGTATCTGAAAAGGACGGTCTGCCGGCAGGAGAATTGGGTCGCATTGGTCTCGCCATTGCCGCCAGCAATCCCGACATTCTGTATGCCCTGGTCGAAGCTGAGAAAAGCGCGCTGTTGCGTTCGGACGATGGCGGGCGATCATGGAAAAAGATGAATGATTCTCCGAATATTCACGCGAGACCGTTTTACTTTTCGGACATCTACGTGGATCCGGACAATGAGAACCGGCTTTATATGTTGCATTATGAAGCCCAGGTCAGCATCGACCGCGGAAAGACCTTTGAGACCATGATATCGTGGGGCCGACTTCATGGCGATCACCACGCGCTCTGGATCAATCCGAAGGATAGCCGGTTGCTCATCAATGGCAACGACGGGGGTGTCGGCATTTCGCATGACCGTGGCGGAACGTGGCGGTTTGTTGAGAACCTTCCGCTGTCCCAGTTCTATCACATTTCCGTTGATATGGAAACGCCCTACAACATCTACGGGGGCTTGCAGGACAACGGCTCCTGGCGAGGCCCTTCGAGTGTATGGGAATCCGGAGGCATTCGAAACTATCACTGGCAAAATGTCGGCTACGGCGATGGGTTCGGCACGCTGAGCGATCCACAGGACGCCGACGTCGGTTACAGCATGTCCCAGGGCGGTTACTTGTACCGATTCAATCTGAAGACCTCGGAAGTCGCCGTCATTAGGCCGCCGGAGCCGGACAGTCTACGACTGCGATTCAATTGGAATTCCGGCATTGCCGTGGATCCATTTGTCCCGTCGACCATCTACTACGGCAGTCAGTTTGTGCACAAAAGTACCGACCGCGGGCAGACATGGACGATCATCAGTCCCGACCTGACAACCAACGACACGTCCAAACAGCATCAGGACCAGAGCGGCGGCCTGACGATTGACGCCAGCGCGGCAGAAAATCATTGCACGATCCTGTCCATTTCGCCGAGCCGCATCGACGAAGGGGTTCTGTGGGTGGGAACCGACGATGGTCAGGTCCAGGTAACGCGTGACGGCGGGGCCACCTGGGAAAACGTGACATCACGTATTCCAAAGCTGCCCAAGGGTGCGTGGTGCCAGAATGTCAAGGCGTCCAAATTCGACGGCAGATCGGCCTTCGTCGTTTTTAACGACCATCGGCGAAACAACTGGCTTCCTTATGTTTTCAAAACAATGGACTTTGGCAAAACATGGACAAACCTGACCACGAATGCGCCAAAGGCCGGTGGCGACTCAAGTCTATGGGCCGTCGGGCATGTCATAGAACAGGATCATGTGAATCCGGATTTGCTTTTTCTTGGAACGGAATTTGGGCTGTATGTTACTTTGGATGGCGGCAAACTCTGGCGAAAATGGACGGCCGGCGTTCCGTCCGTACCGGTGCATGATCTGGTTATTCACCCTCGTGAAAACGATCTCGTTATTGGAACACATGGACGCGGCGTGTTTGTGGTCGACGACATCGGCGCTTTGAGAAATCTGGCCAGGGAAGGTCGTTCAAGGCCGATTCAAGCTTACGAAATACCAACGACGATCCAATACCAGAGCAAAACGCCATCCGGGTATTTCTCACCGGGCGATGCGTTCTACATCGGTGACAATGAGACTTATGGAGCGCCAATCACCTATAACCTTGACCTGAAGAAAATCAGCGATTCGGCAGCGGCCAAAGACAAAATGAAGGACGGACCGGGCAAAGGTAGCAAAATAAAGATTGAAGTGACCAATAACGAAGGACGCGTTATCCGGAAGATGGAAGGTCCGATGGAGGACGGCCTCAATAGGGTCTACTGGGATCTGATGACGGACCCGTACCGGCTTCCCAAACTCAAAGCCACGGATGAAGGGGGAACGCAGGGCGTCGAGATTCTGCCGGGCATCTACACGATCACTCTCAAGACTGGGAAACTGGAAGCTTCTCAAAAAGTGGAAGTGATCCAGGATCCTCGCTATTCGTATTCGGGCGACTCACGTCGTCAGAAGTATGACGCGATCCAACGGTTGGTGCAGCGCATTGAAGTGGTCACCGAAGCGGTCAATCGTATCCAGAAAACCCAAACCGTAGTCCAGACCATTCTGGATCAATGCAAAGATTCCAAAGATACGACGCTCAAAGAGCTCGCCACGGCGGGGGATACGCTGAAGAAATCCATCAAGGAATTGCGGGACAAGTTGATCGAAGATCCGGACATGCAAGGATTTAACGACGGTTCCGAAGTGGCCATGAGTCGTCTGAGAAATGCGCTTTGGTTTCTGGGGTCCACATGGGATGCGCCGGCCAGCAGCCACATGAATTACCTGCGGCAGGCCGAAGCTCTGCTGGAGAGGCGGCTCGGCGAATTCAACCGGTTTTTCAGCGAAGACGTGGCTGCCTTTGAAAAGAAAGTTCAGGCCTCCAAATTTAGTTTCTTTCCCGAGACCTCCCGGCTCGACGTGGATTGGAAAAAGAAAGATTAACGCACTGGCCAATCGTAATAAGACAAACGCCCCTGCGATAACAGGGGCGTTTTTTCTGGAGGTACATCAAGGCAATGATGGCGGATTGGCAAATGAAGCGATTCCCGGCTCTTTCTTCCTGGTCAGCAGGTAAGCCGCCACACCGCCGCCGATGACAGCTGTACTGCCAAGCACATACCATTTGGCCTGGCTTGGCAGCCGGATCTTCTGGGGTTGCAGGCCTGCGAAAATGCGGGCTATGTTGCGCATGACCTGCACAAGGCCCTCCGTAGGTCCATCGTAATCCTGCTTGGAGGAATTCACAATCTTGCCCGTCGCCACGTCAATGAGGCGAACGTCCACGGTATACGTACGCCCCACTTTGCCGATCGTGCCCATCGCAATCTGTTCGGCGCTGAGCAGTTGACCGGCCCTGGTGGCGGCATCGGCGCTGAGTTCGGACATCGCAAAATCCTGCTCGGCGAGCAGCGCCTGCATGTAGGAGCGTTCGATCAAATCGAATTTCAATTCCTGCATTTCACTTCGCAGCCGATCCGACAGGGCCTGGGCCTCGGATTTTAGAACACCTCCGGTGACCTGCAAATCAAGTACGGCCACGAGGGGCTTGGTACGGGCGTCTTGCGACCATCCGACGGCTGCATGAACCATGACGAGGAGAAGAACAATGAGAGTTTTCATATGGGTTTGCTCCTATGGTTATTTCAAAAACGTCATTTTGTTGGATCGCGTGAAGTGACCGTGGCCATCGGTGGCCGAGGCCTGAAGTCTGTACACGTAGATCCCGCTGGATACAAGGTCACCGGAATCGTTGCGGCCATCCCATGAGATCTCAAAAACGCCGGCCGGTTGAGATGTCCGGGTGAGCGTACGGACGCGTTGGCCTAGCATGTTGTAGACATGCAGCTCGACACGCGATGGCTTCGGCAACCCGTATCGTATGACCGTGGACGGATTGAAAGGATTCGGGAAATTGCGATCAAGATAGAAGCTGGTCGGAATCAATTCAGCCCTGCTGTTCTCGATAAAACCCGGAGTGCCCACGAAAAGGCGGTAGGACTTTTGACGCGTTCCCGCGTTCACGGACAGGTCCTGATTCGCGAGCGTTGTATTACCGTCCCGATCCACAAGTACCGCTTCAAATCCGTCCGGAAGACCCGCCAGACCTTCCATCGTAAGCTTGACGCGGGCGGAACCGGTCTGAGTTCCTATCGTGAAATCCCAATACTGCCCATCCTCCGAGATGGACCGAAAATCGGAATGAAGTTGACCATGGATGAGCAGACGAACCTCGTCACGACTGAGCGCGGGCAAAGCGGCCTTATCGAAGGGATCCAAGTCTGGTCTGGCGTCGAGGATCTCGCCGATATGGTGAATGGTCTCAAATTCATCACCGGTTAAAATGAGATCAAGGACATATTCCCTCCGCGAAAGGTTCTCCCGAGTGATCAGGCGTCGTGGATTGGGTTTGGCCAAAGTCGAGGTCGCAACCGCCGGGTAGTAGAGATCGTACGTTCCCGAATCCGACGGAGAACGGTACATGTATCCTTTCCACGGTTCAAGGTGCAGCTGGCCGAGTTCGGTATCTTCGACATAACGGAAGCGCCCATCCTGGAGGGTGACGAGGGACCCAAACTCGACACGATCGTTGTATAGGGCTACGTCAAGCCAGCTGATGCTGAAAGCATAGGGGTTGGCAATCATGTTCCAACCGGGCGTGATGACCACATGGGCGTCTTCCGGTATCATCGTTCGGCCGGCGCCGGTGTTGAGTGTTCTGGAATGCCGGGAAATGATCAAATAAGATTGTCCGCTTTCAATGGTGCCGAAGGAGATATCGGTATCCGTGGCGCGCAGCCAGCGTTCTTGGGCATCGATGTACCTGTACAACTGCCAGTCGCTTTTGTCTCCGAGCGTCCCCAGATTGCTTTCCGAGAAGGCGCCTTGCGGCGTATTGTTGGTCAACCGGATCGGCATCGAAACAAGTTGAAACGCATTGCGTTTGGTTCCACCGGGCAGAGTAAGGTAACCGCTGCTGCCGAGCCCCGGGCGCGGAATACTGACCGGGAGGGCGTAGGTACTGTCACTTCGATTCAAATCCGGAAAATAGAGCGTCACGCCGCCCTGGGCAGTTGATCCCCTTGATTCGATATAGAATTCCAAACCGTTTTGAGTCACTTCATCCTGGGGAATCGTGGCGACAAAACCGGATTGTCCAACAGCCGGCGTAAACACCACACTGCTGAATCCGGCTGACCGGTTTCCGATCTTCCGATAATAGAGGGTTGAAGTGACGTCCGTGGCAGTCAGCTGAGCCAATGACAGATTCAGGCTGATGCCCTGATTCTGTCCGAGCTGAGGCCGGAGAGAAGACAGATTGGTGACTTCGAGTGCAGATCCAACGCCGGTCAGTGTGATGACATGTTCGGCATCCGGCGTATTCGTGAGAAACTGGTGGGCAGAACTCACAATCGTGACATGGTCGATCTGAAGGCCGGCCTGGCTTGGACTGAATGTCACCGGAATATTTCTGCTCTGCCCGGGAGACACGGTAAAAAAACCATCGGAACCTATTTCGGACGGCTCTTCCACCTGAAACGGTGAACCATCATCCAAGAGAAGCTCGTACACATACAGCGTGTCATTTCCGGAATTCCCGATTGGAAGTGATACCGTCTTGGAGCCGTAGAGCATCGTGCCACGCAATTCAAGCGTGTCGCCTCGAAGGCCGGTGCTGATGCGTGACGCCTTGGTCGTCCCGATAAGATGCGTCCTCAATGAAAACGTGCTGTCGATGCCCCGGCTGGAGCGCCCGCGGTAGTAGGCGGTCAGGGTCGCATGGCTTGTTCCAAACTGAGTCGGGGAGAAGAAAAGTTGGATGGGCGTCGTGGAACGAAGATCCAGAGGATAGGCAACGGGATAAGAAGTCTGCTCAAGAATGGGGTCAACAAAACCGAATGCGCCATCGGAATTCGTTGTGATGCGAAAAGAATCCACGACCGCCACGGCGGTCCCGTCGTTGCGATACAGTACCGGGAATACCGTCGTGTCCTGTCGGTTGACCGACGTCGGCGTGGTGGTGACCGATGTGTCCTGGGATAGAATGGCCAATTGTTTCAGCACCCAGATGCCATTATCCGCCCCGGCAAACAAGTTGAACGACTGGTCTTCGTAATCGTTGTCGTCAATAATCGAGAGAACGTGGAGTTGGTCCAAAGGAGAATCCGTAATGTCGTGCCAGACGAATGCCGAGTTGGTCGTCACGGAGGCTTTGAATATGCGGCGCGTGCCGTCGACGAAGTCGTACAGCAAATAGTTGGCGTCTTCGCCCGCATAAATGTCGACCATGGCGCCGCGGCGAAGCGGATCGACCTGGACAAGACTGGCTGAAATATCGTGCGACTCCCATTGGGCCGATTGGGGATTGAGAAAGGCGAAATCCAACCGTTGCTTGCCTTGCATGTTTTCGCTAACGACCAGAAGCAGGGTGCCGAAACGACTTGTAAAGGTCTTGATCGTATATCCTTGAGCAACGTTGAAAGCGGGCGTCCAGACCGGCGCGCCCTTGTACGTTTGGCGGAAAATAGCCTGGTCATTGGCGGCGTAGATATGTATGGCCGATTCAAAGTCCACGGAGAGCCTTCGGGGAATGGTCGTCGAAAAGGGGCCCACATAATTGATGGATTTCCAATGGACGCCGTCATCGGCGCTGATCATCACGTTGCCGCTGGAAAGGGCGTCACTGCCAACGGCGGCGACGAGCAACGTGGAATCGCCTTCGCTCACAACATCGTAATAGTTGACGTACGAGGCATGCCACACTTTGTTGTGATTGGGCGGAAATTCGACGCTGTCAAAAAGGGCGCTGGAAATACCGTTTTCAGACTTGTACATTTTGCCGTTCTTCGATAGCCAGTAGAAGGCCTCGTCAACTCGCGAACGATAAGCCGTCACAATCACCGCATTCTGGTCGAGAGCAAATCGATTGAAATCGAATCCTCCATTCTGACTGACCAGAAGCTCATTCGTATTGCTTTCCGCCATAAGGGCACGGCCTTCGGAAAAATGCACTTTTTCAATACGTGTGGCCGTGAGTCCGTAGTTGATGTCCGTAAAGGAGAGAGACCCATCTTCATGAATGAGTATTTTTGACAGCCCTGCGCCCTGGCCCAGGGCGCGTCCGTATAACACGCTTGCATGATCCGGCGAACGTGCGAGCGTCGTCGTAAAAACCTCCGGCACATAAACCAGTCTGGACCACGAGGATCCGCCATTGGTGGATCGCAGCAGACCGCTCAACGTGCCAATGATCTGATCCTGATTGTTGTGCCTGGCCGTGATCCAGTTGAAAAACTTAAGTTGATCTCCCGGATGGAAAAGCGGGATCGGAACGGCATACACGGTTGACCATTGCGCGCCCCCGTTGGTGCTTCGGATTATTTTTGTGCTGTCGGCGCCGCCAATCAGGGCCATCAGCGTAGATGAAGGGTCATCGGCGACAAACAGTTTGGCGACAATCCAGTCCAGTGGCAATTGATACAACATCGTGGTGCTCGTACCGCCATTTTCAGTACCGTAAATTCTGGCACGCCCATGGTCGCTGAGCAAAGCCATGAAAAAACGATTCTGCGGGCTGAACGGCGAAAACGCGAAGGCGGTGACCTCAAGCGTATCGTCGGCTTCATAAACGGTTGACCAACTGAGCCCGTAGTTGAAACTGCGCCAGATCTTGTCTGACGCAGCGGCATAAAGTTGGGAGGCATTGACCGGGCTGATGGACATATCGAAGACGGATTGTACTTCACTGTTGGCGGCCGCATTCCACGTGATCCCTCCGTTGGATGAGCTGTAAATCTGTTGCGCTGTAGCCGCGTACAGTCTCTGGCCGTTTGCCGAATCCATCACAAGCCGCGCGATCGCGGCGTTGCCTGCCTCCGGAAGGGCGCTCAGATAATACCAGCTTTGTCCTTCATTGGTGGAACGGTAAAAATCGCCGGTTTGCGTTCCTGCAATCAAGGTCCCGGATGACGTTTGATCGGCAACAACCGCGTCAATCAAACCGCCATGGGGGCCAAGATTCGTCCAGACTTCCTGGGCGCCGGATGGCAGGGTCCACAAGCCACAGCATGCCAGCAACCGTAAGATTGTTTTCATGGGTCTCCTCTTCGTGAGTCGTATCAGAATGGAAAAGTCTGAAAAAAGGTAGGCAAAAGCCGCCAACCTGTCAAGGGCGGGCCACGTCAACAAACGAAAACGGAGAGCGCTAAATTAGGCGGGCAAGACTCAAACCAAAATACCATTGGCGCGTTTTCAGGTTGCGTGCGGCATCGAACCGCAGAAAGCCAAAGAGGCCATTGAGAGAGGCGCCGAATTCGTTATGGAATCGACGGGTCGTCGTGTCTTGGAGTTTTGTCCATCCATGACCGCCGAAGACCACGACACCGATGTTCTTTTTCGCCAGCCAGGACATCCCAAGCAACTCGAACGGAACCGTTCTGAAATGGTGTTCCCAAAAAATGGCGGCGTATTGATCACACTCCATCGCACGGGTCCGATTGGTTCGAAAGGTGGCCGAGGGTGTAAAGAGGCCAAGTGAGCCGTCCAGAACTGCCCGGCGCTGAATCGGGAGATGCCCGGTAAAGGTGCCGGCTACCGCATGAAAGTCGAGGGCATTTGGCATGAATCGGCGCCGCAGGAAAGTCGGGATCCTCCAGTTGATCTGACCGCGCAGGGTTGTGTAGTCAAAATCGCTGATGGCCGATGGCGTGTGTTCGATCTGGATCTCGACGTTTTTCACCGGCACGACCCCGAGAGGGACGTATTCATCACCGTATCTGGCGCTTACGCGAATGGCCCTCAAGAATCCTTCCTCGATCGCCGGATTATTTCTCTGAACGTACGTGCGCCCACCCAAGTCCCAGTCTGTGGTTTTTTGGACGGATCTGTGGCGCTCATGGAGCAGGCTTCCTTCAAGTGTGATGTCCACGCCCTTCAAATAAGCTCCACCCGTGAGTTTGAATTGCCGGACATCGTAATAGTCGAAATAATCCCTGTAACCCGCCAAAACTTGTATGCCAGCCATCCATGGGGCATAGCTCTCAGATTCAAAACGGGGCAGGATGCCCTCATAGTAGGTGAACCGGATAAACCGGCGAGAGCGTTTTTCCCACTGATACTCGGCACCGGCGCCATAAAATGGTTCGCGCAAGGCCGTCGCGTAGCCTCCGCGCAGATGAGCCTTCCATGTTTTGCCGAACGGATGCTCATACTCCAAACCGATTCGTCCTCCCTCAACGCGGTTATAACCCAATTGTGGTCCAAGATTACCGATGATTTGCCGCAAGCGGCTTCCGGGCTTTTCAACGGAGACTGTATCGTTGTATTCGTCATCGAATTTGACGAAACGTGCCAGCATCCCCGTCGGTTTGAAGGCCTTGCCGAATGAATCGCCGTGTTTGATATTGGCATAGGCGGAATCCTCGATCGGCGACAACGGGATGATCACCTTGGCTGAATCGAACAATCCTTCAAGGCCGAGTGAGATCGAATCAATGACAACCTGCTTTTTCTGTTGGTACAGCGAATCCGGCGGCGATGGATTAATGATGTAGTTGTTGAGTGCGCTGTATTGGCCGTAATGGATCAAAGGAAAGTCGAGGCCTGGCATGCCGATTTTGATAGAGCCATTGACCACAGCGTCCACAGGCAGCCAATAGGCCTGCCCGAAGTTACTGAAATGTTGTTTGTAAGCCACATCCCATCGTTGGATAGGCATTGGAAAAACGGCGTAAGGACTGGGTTTGAGATCCACGCCAATCATGACGGAGTCCTCATCAATCACGTCGATAGTCCCCACAAAAGTCGGTTGCAGCTTGCTTCGCGTATTCAGGCTGATGGTGTAGACGGTTTTTCCATCCATGCCTCGCTGATCGGCGATTCTGAAATCATAATACGACAGGGCATCCGGGTGGGTGGGACCGACGAAGCGGGAATCTTGAATCAGTACATCGTCGTCATAGAAATTAACAACCGCCTCATCCGGTGAAAAGACCATATCCTTCGGATCGACATTTTTGGTGCTGCGTTTGGATTTGATGACGGCACGGATTCCTTTTTTTCGGTCCCAATGGATGTCCCCAAGGGATTCGGAAATCATGACAATGCCGGAATCGTTGGCCAGCGATATGCGGGAATACGCGTCAGCCCTGAAAGTGTGCAATTGTCCATGCCAGGCACGCTTGCGGGCAATGACCCTGCGCATCATTTGAACCGCGGGATCTTCACCGATGACGACAATGGCCTCCATTTCAATCGGTGACGGAGTGAGTTCGATGTGGAGATCTTCGACGGGTGGTTGGGAAACAGTGATGTACTTGGATTCGTAGCCAATGTAACGTACCAGTATTTTGGCGGGAAGGGAGTCGATAATCAGGATAAATCTTCCATGCATGTTACTGATCGCCCCCTTGTACGTGCCTTCAATCTGGAGATTGGCAGCCGGCAGCCATTCATGTGTCACGGCGTCACGAACAGTACCTTTGAATACGGTCTGCGCCATGAGGCCTGTGGCGGCTATTCCAAACCAGCAAAGCCATACAAGTGGGAGTGTCCTCATCACCTGGTCCTTTCAGAAAACGGTCAGTCATCTGACGGACAACGAAGAAATAAGTTTCAAGGAAAGCCCAGAATTGACGTTGAAAATAATGGTGCGCGATTTGAGGCCACCAAAAGAAAACCGCCTCCGGAGATGGATGCGGTTCAGCTGACCGATGACGGTAATCGAATCACAGATGATCGTAGCTCTCCATGATCGCTTCATCAATTTCAATCTGGGCTTTGACTTCTTCGAGGTAAACCTTCAGTTTCTCCTTGTGATCCGCCTCTTCCTTTGAGATCTTCTCCAGGTAGTCTTTGACTTTCGGGTCTCCGATTTCTTTGGCGCACGTGTGAAGGTATTCTTGAAATTCGGCTTCCTTGTGAATGGCGTCTTCCAGGACTTCCGTGATGCTCGGACATTCTTTGTCGATCTTCATGGATTTTCTCCCTTGTCACATCATGACGGGTTTGGCTTTGGCTTTGGTTTGTTTATCGAGAAGTTTCTTGCGAGTGTAAGCGATGAGGCCGCCGGCATCAATGATAGCCTGCCGTGCTTTGGGTAGGGAGGATGCCTTGTGTGTTTTCTTCTTCGTCACGTTGACGATTTCGTGTTCGTTGAACTCGAGTTCATCACCCTCCACCGCGTCGATCGAAGGACATACGACCACGCGCAGGCCCAGGTTGATGGCATTCTGCAAGAAAATGCGTGAAAAGCTCTTCGCAACGATTGTCAAATCGTGTCCCTTAAGGCAGGAAGCCGCCTGCTCGCGCGATGAGCCGCAGCCGAAATTATTGCCACCGACAATAACACTTCCGGCCGGTATTTCCTTCTCTATCAATTTGGAATTGAATTCCCGGTAGTCGGCAAAGGCGAATTGCGGCGTTTCGCTTGGGAGCACAGTAGCCATGAAGCGCCCCGGATAGATCGCATCGGTTGAAACGTTATCATTGACTTTTAGAACGACTTTTGGCATGGAACTAACCTCCCGTTCTGGGATCGGTGATGACGCCGGTGAGGGCGCTGGCCGCGGCAACCGCCGGCGAACACAGGTACACTTCTGAATTTGGATTGCCCATACGGCCTTTGAAATTGCGATTGGTCGTGGACAGGGCGACTTCGCCGTCGCCAAGTGCGCCTTGATGCACGCCCAGACAGCATCCACAGCCGGGGTTCATGACCACGGCGCCGGCTTCCACCAGGGAAGTGATATAGCCTTTCTTCATGGCATCACGATACACCCGCCATGACGCGGGAAACACAAGCATGCGGACATGACGCGCGACATGGTGCCCTTTGAGTCTCTCCGCGGCAACTTCAATATCGTCCAGACGGCCGTTGGTGCATGAGCCGATGACGATTTGGTCGATCTTGCGGCCCTCCATGGAAAAAATGGGAATCACATTGTCTACCGTGTGCGGGCAGGCAATCTGGGGAGGAAGTTTCGACACATCAATTTCGATGTGCTGGACGTAATGGGCATCCGGATCGGGGGAGACAAGGTCTATTTCATGACTGCTGACACCGGCATGGCCGATCAGATAACGAATGGTCTCCTTGTCGGCCGGAACGATACCGGCGGTTGCTCCGGCTTCCACTGCCATATTGCACAGCGTCATACGACCGGACGTCGTCATGTGTCTGATGGTTTCGCCGTGAAACTCAAGGACTCTGAAATTGGCGCCTTCCGCCGTAATCAATCCGATCAAATGCAGGATCAGATCCTTGGCATAGACGCCCTGGGGGAATTCGCCCCTGACGTTCACTTTGATGGAGGACGGCACTTCCACGTTGAGTACCGTGCCCAATGTCCAGACCGCGGCCATGTCCGTAGCGCCGATGCCGAATGATAAGGCGCCGAGCGCACCATGCGTCGTCGTATGGCTGTCGGTTCCCACAACCAGATGACCGGGTTTCACGTAGCCGTATTCCGGCAGAATCTGGTGGCAGATGCCTCCCGAATCGCCGCGGATGTCGTGGAATTTGGTGATGCCTTGTTTGGCCACAAACTCTCGAACCCGTTTCTGGTTGGTGGCCGTCTTTGAGCTCTCCGCCGGGACGCGATGATCGAGCACGATGGCAATACGCGTCGGATCCCAAACCCGCGGCTCAATACCGGTGTCCTTGTAGACTTCGAGGAATTGGTTGATGACGAGCGCGGCGTTTTCGTGGGACATTGCCAGGTCCACGTAGGCCTCGACAACATCGCCCGACTTGACAGACGGGAGATTGGCTGCCCTGGCCAGTATTTTTTCAGCTATGGTCATGCTCACGATATCCTCCGTAATTCAGACTTACACAATTCCGTTTTCCCGGAAATCCTTGATTTCTTCCGGGGAATAACCCGCACTGCCCAGAATTTCCAATGTGTGCTCCGAGAGACGCGGCGGCGGCGTTGTGACGCGTCCTGTTGATTTTCCAAACTTGGCTGTCAGATTGAACAATTTCAGTTCGCCGAGATTCTTGTCTGCCACCGTTGCGATTGTTTCACGATGTAAGATTTGGGGCGCGTTCAGAGCGCCGGCCAATGAGAGTATTTCGCCGGATGGGACGCCGCGCCGGTTGAGCGCCGTTACCCAGTAGGATGTGGGTTTTTCCTTCAGCCTGGCCTCCAAAAGCGGCGTCAACGCCTTGCGGTTCTTCTTTCTTGCGTCTCGCTTTTGAAAGCGTGGATCGGTCTTGAGTTCGGGTACGCCAAGTTCGTCGGCCACGGCTTCCCATTGTTCCTGTTTGTTGGCCGCGATGTTGATATTGCCATCCAGTGTGGCAAAGGTCCCGGACGGAGCAGCCGTGAAGTTGTCGTTGCCAAGCAGCTGAGGGTCCTGGTGGCCGATCAGCAGATTGGCCGCCACCCAGCCCATGAGCGGCATGATGGAATCCAGCAGGGCGATGTCAACAAATTGTCCTTCGCCGGTCCGTTCGCGATGATAAAGGGCCGCCGTAATCGCAAAGGCGGCGTTGAGTCCTCCCACCGTATCGCACACCGGAAATCCACACCGCAGGGGATTGAGTCGCTCGTCGCCGTTGATAGCCATGACGCCACTGAGGCCCTGTATGATCTGGTCGTAGGCGGGTTTCTGTGCATCAGGTCCGGTCTGGCCAAATCCCGAAATGGCGCAAAAAACAATCTTAGGATTGATCGTCTTCAATGTCGAATAGCCGATGCCCAGACGGTCCATAACACCCGGCCGAAAATTCTCCACCACGACATCCGCTGTTTGGCACAATCGCAGGAATATCGCTTTGGCTTTTTCGTCTTTCAGGTTCAACGTCACGGATTTCTTGTTCGCATTCTGGGCCAAAAAACTGGTGCCCATCAGTTGTTCGTTGAGTTCCGGAACATTGCCAAGTTTGCGGGCCAGGTCGCCGTCGGCGGGGTTTTCGATCTTGATTACGTCCGCGCCAAGCAAGGCCAGGTGCGACGTGGCAAATGGTCCTGATAGGACATTCGTGAGATCCAAGACGCGTATGCCGTGCAGGAGGCTCATGGCGGTCAGGCTGCCGTGACGGGTTGAGTGAGAGGTCCGGTTTTGTATATCGTGCCAGGCAATTCACGGTGAAAGTAGTCGGCCGTCCTGGCGGCCAGCGTGACAAGGGGTTCGAGCTTGACGTCGGTTCGGATGTTCATACGGTGGAGCATATGAACGAAATCCTCCGTGCAAAGATTGCCGCCGGCGATCTTGGTAAAAGGACAACCGCCGAGTCCGCCGAACGAGGATTCAAAATACGTCACGCCCGCCTGCATCGCTGCCCAGCTATTGGCTATGGCCAGGCCATACGTGTTGTGGAAGTGGCAGGCCAGTGTGATTTTGTCAGACCGGGCGCGGATCGATTCGTAGTAGTGCTGCACCTGAGTCGGCGTGCCATGACCGGCCGTATCGGCGAGACTGATGGTCGTAAATCCGGCATCCAGAAAGCGATCGATGAGCGACTGCACTCGCTCAAAGGAAACCGGGCCTTCATAACCGCATCCGAAAGCCGACTGAACGGACACTTGCACGGCTTTCTTTTCCGCCGCCGCTGTCCTGGCCATTCCCAGAATACGTTGCGTGGCTTCGAAGATGCTCATGCCGGTATTTTTCTGGCTGTGGGTTTCAGAGGCCGAAACGCCCATGCAGAACATATCCGCTCCGGATGCCAGCCCGCGCTCCAGGCCCTTCTCATTCAAGACGAGACAGGACAATACTGTCCGCGAAGGCTTTGTGTCAGGTTGGCGAAAGTGGTCAAACAATTTTTCGGTGTCCGCCATTTGCGGAACTTTCGTCGGGTGGACAAACGAACCGACCTGGATCATATCGACACCGGCGTCGATGAGACACTGTATCCATTCGATCTTGCGCTCCAGCGGGACGACCTGTTTTTCCATTTGAAGCCCGTCCCGCGGGCCGACATCATGTAGAATTGGATGTGCCATAGCCGTTGGTATCAGATTTTGGCGGCGATGGCTTCCGCCATCTCCAGGGTTTTTGAAGAACCGCCCATGTCATACGTCCGGACGTTGCCCTCGCGGATCACGGCGGCGGTGGCCGCTTCGACCTGCGAACCCTTGGTGGTCTCGCCAAGCCAATCCAACATGAGTTTGGCTGACAGGATCGTCGCAATGGGATTGACTTTGTACATGCCGGCATATTTTGGCGCTGAACCGTGACTGGGCTCAAAGACACCCAGCTTGTCGCCGATATTGCCGGAACATCCAAATCCGAGTCCACCGACCAGTTGAGCGGCCAGATCCGAGATGATGTCGCCGTACAGGTTCGGCGCAACCATGACATCATAACTCATGGGATTTTTCAAGAGCCACATGGTCATCGCGTCGACATTGGCATCGTCCATTTGTATGTCGGGATATTCTCTGGAAATCGTCTTGGCTGTTTCGAAGAAGAGACCGTCGGTGGCCCTCACGACATTGGCCTTATGAACTACCGTGACTTTCTTCCGACGATGTTTGCGGGCAAACTCAAATGCGGCGCGTATGATTTTTTCACTGCCCCGGCGTGTGTTGACCTTGCAGGAAATCGCATAATCGTCGCTTTTCAGATGCCGGAAAACGGCGAAGGGTTTGCTCAATTCCGAGAGCGTCGTGGATAGGGCAACCGGCACCGGGCTGAACTCTACACCGGCATACAAGTCTTCGGTGTTTTCCCGGAAAATCACCAGATCGATGTCTTCTTTGAAATTCAGCGGATTGCCAGCGTAGGCTTTGCAGGGACGGAGGCACGTGTATAGGTTGAACAACTGCCGCATCCGGACGATCGGGGAACGATACACAAGGCCTTTTCCTTTGAGACCATTGGACAACTCCGCTTCCGCATCTTTGACAGGCTTGCTGGTAATGGCGCCAAACATGGCGGCATTGACCTTGCCCAGCAAATCGATCGTTCGTTGTGGCAGGGCATCGCCTTCGCGCCGCCAGAATTCCCATCCAATGTCTCCATATATGTACTCGGCATCCAGATGGACTTTGTCGAGGACGATTCTGGCAGCCTCGAGAACTTCCACACCCACGCCGTCGCCGGGCAACCAAGCAATCCGATATTTCGCCATTACGTGTCTCCGTTTGTGGTCCCTCTGTCTGAAATTAATGTAACACATTTGCCTGCGGCAAACGCTGATGTAAGTCATGTCGAAACATGATTTTTGATATCCAAACAGAGTAGTTGTCAGTCCGCAATTATTTTATTGCGAAGGTCAGACCGAATTAGCACCAGGTCTTTGGCCATTCGACGGCTCGGGCCACATTGTCATTTCATTTTTGCAAAAATCTCTGTACTATGGTCAGCCTTAAGGAGCAATATGGTTCGCAGTACTGAAGATTGCGTTTTGGACTTGGAACGCCACGGCCAATTGGTTCGCGTGACGGAAGAAGTCGATCCAGACCTCGAAGTGGCGGCTATTCAGCGTCGTGTGTATGAAAAACGTGGTCCGGCCATCTTATTCACAAATGTCAAAGGCACACCATTTCATTGTGTTTCCAATATCTTCGGCACGATGGATCGTGTGCGATTGATTTTTCGTCACACATTGGAGACGGTGAGAAAGTTTGTGGAGCTCAAGGTCGATCCGGCGGCGCTCACAAAAAGACCATTTCGATACGCCGATATTCCGTGGCACGCCATGACACTGCTCCCAAAGTACGTGCGGCGCGGCCCGGTGATGGCCGGCCAGTGCCGCGTTGAGCAACTGCCCAAGATCCGGTCCTGGCCAAAAGACGGAGGTCCATTCATCACACTGCCCCAGGTATACACGGAACACCCGGATCATCCTGGCTGGCGATCGTCGAACCTCGGGATGTACCGGATTCAGTTGATGGGAAACGAATACGCCGCCAACGAAGAAATCGGTCTGCACTATCAGATCCACCGTAGCATCGGGGTTCACCACGCGGCGGCGATCCGCCGCGGCGAACGCATGAAGGTCAGTGTTTTTGTCGGCGGGCATCCGGCGATGGCCCTGGCGGCCGTCATGCCGCTGCCGGAGGGTCTGACGGAACTCGCATTCGCCAGCGCGCTGGCGGGTCGCCGTATTCGTCTGGCCACGGATGATCGTGGATTCACGGTCGCGGCTGAGGCGGATTTCTGTATTACGGGCAGCGTCGAGCCGTCGTTGCTGAAACCGGAGGGGCCGTTTGGCGATCACCTAGGCTATTACAGTCAACGACATGATTTTCCTTTCATCAAAGTGGATCGGGTCTACCACAGGTCCGGTGCAATCTGGCCATTCACCGTCGTGGGCCGTCCGCCGCAGGAAGACACCACGTTTGGAGAAATCATCCACGAAATCACCGGTCCGGTTATTCCGACGCTGATCGCCGGGCTGCATGCTGTCCACGCGGTCGACGCGACGGGTGTACATCCTTTGTTATTGGCCATCGGCAGCGAACGGTACGTGCCATTTGAACAACGTCAACCGATGGAGCTGCTGACCATCGGTAACGCCATTCTTGGTCAGGGACAGCTTTCTCTCGCGAAATACTTATTCATCATCGCGCGTGAAGACGATCCCGCGCTTGATGTACACGACATACCGGCGTTTTTCCGGCACGTACTCGAGCGGTTGGACCCGGAGCGCGACCTGCATTTCCAGACGAGAACGACCATGGACACGCTGGACTATTCCGGCACCGGCGTCAACCAGGGCTCGAAGTTGGTTGTTGCAGCGGCGGGCAGCCCACGCAGAAAACTCGCCGTGGAATTACCTGTCGGATTCACCTTGCCGGAAGGGTTTAAAGATCCAAAAATCGTCATGCCGGGTGTGATGGTCATCCGGGCGCCTCGGTATGATTCCCCCAGCGAGGGGCAGGCGAGCTGCGACTATCTGTGCGACGTTTTGGAAAGAAAGAAACTGGACGGATTACCGTTGATTGTGCTGGTTGACGACAGCAGGTTCGTTGCGGAAAGTCTGAACAACTTTCTTTGGGTGACGTTCACGCGTTCGGATCCGGCTCAGGACGTCTGCGGAATTGCCGCCTATATCCACGACAAACACTGGGCATGCAAAGGACCCATCGTGATCGATGCGCGGATCAAACCGCATCATGCAATGCCGCTGGAAGAGGACCCTGATATTTCAAAGCGAGTCGATGCGCTGGGGACCAAAGGACACAGTCTTCATGGTATTTTGTGACCCACACGAAGGAGTAGAATGGAACTGAACTGTTTGCACGTGGCCGACATTTTTGGACAGGTCGGTATGGATCTGGTGCGGGAATTCCTGCCAGGCTTGATCAAGGAAAGACAAATTGATTTTGTGGTGGCCAATGGCGAAAACGCACTCGAAGGCAAGGGCATTTCGGAAGCTCAGTGCCAGGGCCTCTTCAACCTCGGCGTACATGTCATTACGAGTGGCAATCACATTTGGGACCGGAAAAAAACGTTTTTTGCGGACGATCCGAAAATCCAGAACAACCTCCTGCGTCCGTTCAATTATCCGGTCGGCAATCCCGGCCGCGGTTCGGCGCTGGTGACACTGCCCAATGGGGTCAAGGTGGGCGTGATCAACCTGCAGGGGCGGACGTACATGTATGATATCGACTGTCCATTCCGGGCCGGCGAGCGGGAAATCGAGCGTCTGCGAAAGGAAACCAAAGTCATCATCGTGGATTTTCATGCCGAAGCCACCGCGGAAAAACTGGCTTTCGCATACTATCTGGAAGGCAAAGCGTCGGCGATTGTGGGCACGCACACACATGTGCAAACGGCCGATGAACGGATACTCAAAGGCGGCACGGCATTCATCACGGATGTCGGCATGACGGGACCGCACGACGGCGTGATCGGCATGCACCGGGACGCCACCATCAGCAAGTTTATTCTGCAGACGTATTTCAAGTTTGAACCGGCGCACGGCGATCTGAAACTGCACGGTGCGTTTTTCAAAATTGACACCGAGACCGGACGTGCAACACACATTGAACGAATTCGAATCGACAAGCATTGATCGGGAGTCGACCGACTATGAACGCAGCCATTATTGACGGAAAAAAAATTGCGGCGGAAATCAAAGAAGAAATCCGCCGTCATGTCGCCGATCTGAAAACGCAAAATCTCGTACCGAAACTGTCCGTTGTTCTCGTAGGGGATAATGCCGCTTCGCAGGTTTACGTGACGGCCAAAGGCAAAGCCTGTGAAGAAGTCGGGATGGCGCATGACACGATCCGTCTGCCGGCGGAGACCTCGGAAACGGACCTGCTGACGTTGATCAACCGGCTCAACTACGATGAGGCGGTCACCGGCATACTGGTCCAGCTGCCGTTGCCAAAACAAATCAACGAAGAACATATCATCCATGCGATCGAACCGGCAAAAGACGTGGATGGCTTCCATCCCTACAATGTCGGGCAAATGGTGATCGGAACGCCGGCGTTCTTGCCGTGTACGCCGGCCGGAGTACAGGAACTCCTTCTGCGCAGCGGCCACGATCCGTCCGGAAAACATACCGTCATTGTGGGGCGCAGTAATATCGTCGGCAAACCGCTCGCGAATATGCTGATTCAGAAAGCGCGCGGCGCCAATTCCACGGTGACCGTCTGTCACACCGGGACGAAGGACATGGCGTCGCACATACGTCGCGGCGATATCGTGGTGGCGGCCGCCGGCAAGGCGGAAATGATCACCGGCGACATGTTGCGGGAGGGCGCCGTCGTAATTGACGTCGGCATCAACCGGCTGGAAGATGCTTCCAAAAAAAACGGCTACCGTCTTGTAGGCGACGTGCACTTCGAATCCGCCAGTCGGGTGGCGTCGGCGATCACGCCGGTGCCGGGCGGCGTTGGTCCGATGACCATCGTCATGCTGCTTCAGAATACCCTCAAAGCCGCGATGCGGCGCTAACACAAAGGATGCGACTTATGACAACCGTGGACCGGATTGATCACGTGGGGGTGGCCGTCACCGATCTCGAACAAGCCATCGAAACGTACAAAAACATGGGCTTCGAATACCTCGGGCGCGAAATCGTCGAAGAACAAAAAGTGGAAACGGCGTTTTTTCGGGTGGGTGAATCCAAAATTGAACTGCTGGGCGCCACCGATCCGGCCAGCCCCATCGCCAGATTCATCGAAAAGAACGGCCATAAGGGCGGGATCGCCCACATGGCGATCCATGTGACTTGCCTGGAGGAAAAACTGGCCGAAATGAAAGCGAAGGGATTTCAACTCATTGACGAAGTCCCAAAGAACGGCGCGCATGGAACGAAAATCGCGTTCGTTCATCCCAAATCGACCGCCGGCGTGCTGCTGGAACTCTGCGAAAAAGCGGGATGATTTTCCTCGTCACGGCGCTTCGAAGCGAGGCGCGTCCATTCATCGACGCCCTGCGTATGAGGAAGCGCGTGGATGTGCCGGCCTTCGAAATCTTTACAACCGATGACTTGGCCTTGATTCTTTCGGGCATCGGCAAGATAAAATCCGCCACGGCAACGACGTTCCTTCTGTCACGATCCGATGCGTTCCCGCCAGCCGCCATTCTAAATATTGGTGTGGCGGCGGCCTCCCGGGAGAAAGGAGCCATCGGAGACGCTTTCCAGATCAACAAAATCACCGACGAATCCACAAACCGCTGTTTTTTTCCCGATCTGCTCGTCGGAGGTGAGTTCCTTGAGTCGGATTTGATCACGGTTGACAGGCCCGTCTGCAACGACATGCACGGCACACTGGCTGACATGGAAGCGTCGGGTTTTTTCCAGGCCGCTTCGGTGTTTGTGCCACTGCATCGAATTCAAATCGTGAAGATTCTTTCAGACTTCACCGATCCAACCGCCTTGTCTGCGGATTTGATCAGCCGGCTCGTGGAGTCCAAAAGGGACGCCGTATTGTCTTTTGCCGGCCGAGTCGCAAGCCAGCCGCCCGAAACGATATCGCCGCTCAGCCCGGAGGAAGCGTCATTGATTGAACGGCTGTGCGAAAGATTTCACCTGACCGCCGCGCAGTCCCATCACTTGAGGGAAACCGCCGTCGCCTGTAAGATTCGTTCCGGAAAGGATCTGACGTGTCTTGCAGAATTCCTGCCAATGGCCACGCATCGGAAAGAACAAAACAAGACAATCTTGAGTCGTATGATACAGGTTCTGACGGCGGATGCACTTTTCCCATCTCTACATTGAAAGAAGGGCTGAAGACCAGCCGTTGACGTCGGCCGTGTTGCAGCGGTTTCCGAAGGCAACACGGATCGGCATTGACGACTACAAGAATGTGTTCAACCGGCAGCGTCAGTCCTTCGCCGCGCAGAAGAGGAGCATGAATCTTATCCTGGCGGTCAAAAAGGACCAGTGGTTGTACGACGGTTCGTCGTTCAGCCCCAGTTTTGGCCATCGCCATTTCTACTACAACACGCTCCTGCTTAACTGTGTCTACAACTGTGACTATTGCTACCTGCAAGGCATGTATCCGTCGGCCAATCTGGTGCTGTTCGTCAACGAGCAGGATTTTTTCGCGGCGGTGGATGAGAGGTTGCGGCATCATCCCGTCTATCTGTGTATTTCGTATGACACCGACTTGCTAGCGGTTGAAAATGTGTTTCAACTGTGTCGCCGGTGGATCACTTTCGCTTCCGAACGACCGGACCTGACGGTCGAACTGCGCACGAAAAGTGCCAATTTCGCGGCCATCAGCGACCTTCCGCCACATCCGGGCGTTGTCCTGGCATGGACCATCACACCGGAACCTGTCGTCACCGCGTATGAAAGCGGAACACCCAGGACCGCCCGGCGGCTTCAAAGCGTGGCGGAAGCTCTGCATGCGGGATGGCGAGTTCGAATTTGTGTTGACCCTGTACTGTGGATAGAAAACGCCCGGGAACGGTACGAAACCCTTGTCGGCCAACTCGCCGGGACCGTGGCGCTGGATAACATTCATGATTTTAGCATCGGGACATTTCGCATGAACAAAGACTATCTTGCGGCTATTCGAAGGTTTAGAAAAGACTCGCCGGTGATGTACTATCCGTTTGTCATGAACGACAATTCCGTCGCTTATTCGGCCGAGCACCGCCAAGAGCTGACAGGATGGGTTTTGCAAGCCCTGGAGGCGCATGGAGCGCCCCGCGAGAAGATAATAGTATTTGAATAAATGCGATGCCGTACGTATATTGCGGCCACTTTTGGAACAGGAATTCTGACACGGAGGAACCGGCCATGAACATTCATGAATACCAGGGCAAAGACATTTTGAAAAAGTACGGCGTGCCCATTCAGGAAGGCATACCTGCGTCAACGCCGGACGAAGCGTTGGCGGCGGCGAAAACCATGTTGGCTCGCGGCATACAAGCGTGGGTCGTCAAGGCCCAAATTCATGCCGGCGGCCGCGGCAAAGGAACCATCTACCATCCAGACCGTCGTGATGAAGTGATTCAGGAAGGCGGCGTTAAGTTCACCACGGACATCAACAAAGTCCGCGAATACGCCCAGAAGATGCTCGGTAACCTCCTCGTGACGCACCAAACGGGACCGCAAGGCAAGATCATCAAGAAGATCCTCGTGGCGGAGGGTCTGGATATTGCACGAGAACTTTACGTTGGTATCGTGTTGGATCGTGTGAATTCCAGATACGTCATCATGGCGTCGACCGAAGGTGGCGTGGAAATTGAAAAAGTGGCCGCCGAGACGCCTGAAAAAATTCTGAAAGAATACGTCGACCCACGGGTCGGATTCCGGCCATTCCAGGCCAATCGCCTCGCCTTTGCCATGGGATTGGAAGGGGACATACTTAAGAACTTCGTGAAATTCTCGACGTCGCTCTACAATGCATTTGCCGGCAGTGACGCTTCGTTATTCGAAATCAACCCGCTGGTCATCACCAAGGACAACCGTGTCGTGGCCCTGGACGCAAAAATCAATCTCGACGATAATGCGCTTTACCGACATGCGGAATTGGAGGCGCTGCGGGATACGGATGAGGAGGACCCGCTGGAAGTGGAAGCGTCAAAATACAACCTGAACTACGTCAAGCTGGACGGCAATGTGGGTTGTATGGTCAATGGCGCGGGGCTGGCGATGGCGACCATGGATATCATCAAGCTCGCAGGCGCCGAACCGGCGAACTTCCTCGATGTGGGCGGCGGCGCCAATCCGCAAACCGTCGAGAACGGATTCAAAATCATTCTGTCCGATCCGCACGTCAAAGCCATTCTGATCAATATTTTCGGCGGCATTGTCCGGTGTGACCGCATTGCCAACGGCGTCGTGCAGGCGGCCCGAAACACCGATATACATGTGCCGCTGGTCGTTCGACTGCAGGGCACAAACGCCGCCGAAGCGAAGGAAATCCTGCGCAACAGCGGTATCAAAATGCTGGTGGCCGACGAATTATCGGATGCCGCCAAAATGGTCGTGGACGCCATTCGCGCCAACTGAGGAAATGCATGAGCAACCTGCTGGACAAGCAAAAGCTGAATACCATTGAAGTCACGGAAGAGCTGATTTTTAATCTTCCCAAAACCGATCTGCACTGCCACCTGGACGGCAGTACGCGCGTGGAAACGCTGATCGAATTGGCCGAGGAACAAAAGGTCAAATTGCCATTCCATGACGTCCGTCAACTTCGCGATCATCTTGAAGTCGGGGACAAAGCGAAAGATCTCGCGGACTACCTCAAAGGTTTCGCGGTCACATTGTCCGTGATGCAGGAGGCGAAGGCCATTGAACGTATCGCCTTCGAACTGGCGGAGGATTCGGCCAAAGAAAACGTGCGCTATCTCGAAGTCCGTTTCTCACCGATCCTGCACATCAACAAGGGATTGCGGTTGCCGGAAATCGTCGACGCCGTCATCCGCGGACTTGCACGGGCGGAATCCAAATACAACATCAAGACCGGCATCATCATCTGTGGCATGCGTAATATCAGCCCGGACATTTCTCTGCGCCTGGCTGAGCTGACCATTGCCTACAAAAACCAGCGGGTGACGGCTTTCGATCTCGCCGGCCAGGAAGACGGTTACCCGGCAAAAGATCACCAGGAAGCCTTTGCGTTAATTCTGAAAAACAACGTCAACGTGACGGCCCACGCGGGCGAGGCCTACGGTCCCGACAGCATCAAGCAGGCTATCCACGATTGCGGCGCTCATCGTATCGGTCACGGCACCCGGTTGATCGAAGACGGCGACCTGCTGAATTATGTCAACGATCACCGCATCCCGATCGAAATTTGCCTCTCCAGCAACGTCCAGACGAAAGCCGTGAAGGAATTCGCCTCCCATCCGCTGCGGACCTACTACGATTACGGTCTGCGCGTGACCATCAATACCGATAACCGCCTCATGACCGCGACGTCCGTGACGAAGGAAATCTTCCTGGCGGCAAGGACGTTCCAATTGACGTTCGACGACGTGTGCAATATCATTACCAATGGATTCAAGAGCGCTTTTCTTCCGTATCGGGAACGCGTCGTCCTGCTCAGCGCCGCCATCGAAGAACTGCAGAAGTTTGGGTTCGAATCCGGATATTTCCAGAGCAAAGCCGCGGTCAATTGATGCGGCGTGAATCATCTTCTCGAAAACTTCCTGGACTACCTGGCCGTCGAAGAGAACCTCGCGGCCAATACGGCGGATTCGTACCGTCGTGATATTCGCCGCTATCTGAATTTTCTGACGCAGACACGCGGCTATAGCCAACCCTCGGAAATTCTCCAAAAAGATCTCTCTGCGTTCATTCGGTTGCTGGACGAACTCGGCCTTGCCGCGAAAAGCATCGCGCGAAACCTTTCGGCGATTCGGACTTTTCACAAATTCCTCATGAAAGAGAATCTCCTTGATCACGATCCCGCTGAGAATATTGATCTGCCCAAAATGGCCCGTACGCTGCCCTCTGTCCTGGATATTGCGGAGGTGGAGAGCATCCTCACTCAACCGGACACGCTCGCGCATCTCGGCGTCCGTGACCGGGCCATGCTCGAATTGATTTACGCTTGTGGACTGCGCATATCGGAACTGCTCGGCATCAAACAAAATCAGATCCATGCGGATTCCGGTTTCTTGAGAGTCATCGGCAAGGGCTCAAAGGAGCGCGTCGTTCCGATCGGCGAGGTGGCGATGAACTGGCTCGTGTATTATCGCGAAAAAGTCAGGCCGCATCTGGCCCAAAGCGCAGCGGGGGACGTGCTTTTCCTGAACAATCGCGGCAAACCGATGAGCCGGATGGGTTTCTGGAAAATCCTGCGAAAATATGTCGTGGCAGCCGGTATCAAGAAAGAAATCACACCCCACACGTTTCGTCATTCTTTTGCCACCCATTTGCTCGAAGGCGGCGCCGATCTGCGGGTCGTGCAGGAACTGCTCGGCCACGCGGACATCTCCACCACGCAGATTTACACCCACATTGACCGGGAATACCTGAAGGAAGTTCATCGCACCTTTCATCCGCGCAAATAGCGACAAATGGCGTTTGCCTCCTACCGCATGAACCCGTATATTTCGCAAATGTTCTTTGGCAAGCAGATGGACAATCGCCCTGGTTTCGGCCGGGGAGGAAAGTCCGAACTCCTCAAGGCAAGGCGCCGTCAGAGACCGCCAACGGTTCAATGACGGGTGTCTGTCCGAAAGGGCAGGCAACGGAGCAGTGGAACAGAAAACAAACCACCCCGGCATCGGGGTAAGGGTGAAAAGGTGCGGTAAGAGCGCACCGGCCTGTCCGGCAACGGCAGGTCTGCCAAACCCCGCCTGGAGCAAGATCAAATAGGGAGGCGTTGCCGCCGCAAGGCGGAACAAGGGTTGCCCGCCCAAGTCCGAAAGGAGCGCCTTCGGGTAGATCGCACCGGCGGCGTCCGGCCCGTACGGACAGCCGGCGGAGTTCGTCTCCGACGGACTAGATAAATGATTGTCCCGAGTGATCGGACAGAATTCGGCTTACAGTCTGCTTGCCTCATTATTTTCCATCCGGTATCATGAATCCGAACTACTCCATTTACTTCATCGCCGATAGCTCCGTGCCTCACAGGATGCCGGTACTCGAAGTCATTCGAATCGCTCTGGACGGGGGCATCACGATGTTGCAATTACGGGAGAAGAAAAAGTCATCGCGTGAATTCATCGACTATGCGATGACGGTACGTGAACTCACGCGGGCTTATGACGTGCCCCTCATCATCAATGACAGAATTTCGGTGGCCCAGGCCGTCGATGCGGATGGTGTGCATCTCGGACAGACCGATTTTCCCTGCGTCCATGCACGGCGAATCCTCGGACCTGATCGACTGATCGGCCTTTCCGCCCATACCGAGTCGGAGGCTGTCGAAGCGGAGCAGATGGGCGCCGATTATGTCGGCATCGGTTCCGTTTTCGAAACCGCCACAAAAGAGAACATCCGGGGCATCATCGGACCGCAGGGATATGCAAAGGTCAGGGCCCGAATTCACATCCCCGCAGTCGCGATCGGCGGAATTACGAAGTCCAACGCCGCCGCCGTCATTCAGGCTGGCGCGGACGGCATAGCGGTCATTTCGGCCATCATGAACGCTTCGGATGTGAAACTTGAAGTTGAGTTATTACGACGTTTATGGATAGCATATTCAAATAAAAATTGAGGTTGTCATGCCTGGTCGAATATGGAATCTTATGGCCTTGTGGTTGGTGTTGCCGACCGTAGCCCATGCCCAGCTGTTATTCGATGAAAAATTCGACAAAAAAGAATGGTCAACATCCGGTTATGCCCATTATGTGGCTGGACAGTACCACATCCGGGCTGAGGATGGCCGTATGGTGTATTATGACGGCAGAAAATTTGACGATTTTGATCTGGAAGTGAAGACAGAATTCATCGACGGCAACAACAACAAAGGTTACGGAGTGATGTTCCGGACGAAAGACTATGACAACTACTATGAGTTCAGCATATCCGGGACAGGCTATATCCGCATTGGCGGTGAACTCAAAGACAAGTGGTTTGAACTTGTGCCATGGGAGACAAGCACGGCGATCCGGAAGGGCGGCGTCAACTATCTCCGCGTGGCGTGCAAGGGGAATAAGTTGTCGTGTTATGTCAATGGCACGCTCGTTAAAGAGGTTCGTGATTCGCGGCATGCGTCGGGCTATGTCGGATTGACGGCGTACAGCGAAGCCCACATTCATTTTGACGATCTCAAAGTATATGCCTATGGGAAAATGCCGAAAACCAATTATGTCTATGACGACGCCGTTCCGTCGGATGCCTTTGATTATGCCGCGGATGCCGGCGCCCTGCACATCGAGAACTTCATCGACAAGTCGGGAAGCTGGTCGGAGACGGATTTTGCCCACTATGAGGCCGGTTTCTACAAGATGTATGACACCAAGGAAGGCCGATACTCCTGGCAGAATGGAAGCCAGACCGATGTGGACTACGAGGCCCGGTTGCGTCTGGTCGAATGGCCAAAAAGCGGTATCGTCGGGATCACTCTGCGAATAACGGATTCCAGGAATTACTACGGCTTCTTTCTCACGCAGGACAGCAAATATTATTTCGAGAAATGCGTCGAAGGAGCGACCAACCGGCTCATTATGCCGACGGCGTTGTCCTTCGATCCGTTGTCGGTTTTGACGCTTGGATTGACGATGGCCGGCGACAAATTCACACTGAAACTCAACGGCCAGACGATCGCCACGACCGAAGATCCCGACGTCCCCTTGTGGTCGGGCAATTTCGGATTTTACACTTCCAAAGGCGTTGGCGCGGAGTTTCTCGCCGTCAAACTTTCTTCCGTGCCTTTTTCATGGAAAACGTATTGGCTGGATCCGGAAACGTACATTCCGTCGGGAGTTGTGATGGGATTTGTGCTCGTGATATCACTGTGGGTCGTGCGGAATCGCAGGAAACGAAGAAACTTGGCTCATCAACAACGCGTCATCCAGACGGTGGATATGATCAGGGCCGGGCATGGAACTCTCAGTTTGGGCGATCTCATGGTAAAATACAAGATTTCGAAACGCGCCGCAGCGGATCTTATGGACACGCTTGTCGCCGACTACGGCGGCGTGGCCCGCGTGACCATGGACGGTGGCATCGAATACGATTTCCCGGATTTTAAGCCCTCGGAAGAGAAACTTCAGCATGACATCCTGCAACTGGCCACGCAGCGCAAAGGACGCGTCACCGTCACTGAGACCGCCCAACATCTGAAAAAAGAAATCGTGGAAACGGAAACCATGCTCGATCTGATGGTGGATCATAAGCGCGTGCGCAAAGTGGAGGAAGATGGGATTACGTATTATGAATTTGTGGAGATCAGGAAAAAGTAGCCACACGAAACAGCGCCAGCGCGCCTTTGGCGGGAAGCGTGCCAAATGGAACGAACCGACATTCCATCAGGCGATCACAAATCAAGACCGGCCTGCGCGTCCTTCTTATGCGGACGAATTTTCAAATGTTGATAGGCGAGCGAAGTCACCTCCCGTCCGCGAGGCGTTCTCTTTAGAAAGCCTTTCTGAATAAGGAAAGGTTCGTAAACTTCCTCGATCGTGCCCGGTTCTTCACCAACGGATATCGCAATCGTATCCACTCCGACGGGACCGCCGGAGAATTTCTCGATGATCGTGTGCAGAATCCGTTTATCCATCTCGTCCAGCCCGTGTTCATCCACCTCCAGCGCCCGCAGCGCAAAATCGGCAATGTCGCGATCAATCACCTTGCGTCCCTTGACCTGGGCAAAATCCCGTGTCCGCTTCAGAAGCCGGTTGGCGATGCGGGGCGTGCCGCGGGAACGCCGGGAAATTTCATCCGCGCCGCTCTGGTCGATGTCCACGCTCAGAATGTCGGAGGAACGCTTGACGATGCGGCTGAGTTGCTGGTCATTGTAGTAGTCCAGCCGGCAGGCAATGCCGAAACGCGAACGTAAGGGTGCCGTAATCTGGCCCGCGCGTGTGGTGGCGCCGATCAGTGTGAAATGGGGAAGGGTCAGTTGAATGGTCCTTGCGCTGGGGCCTTTGTCGATCACGATGTCGAGTTGAAAATCTTCCATCGCCGAATACAAGTATTCCTCGACGACCGGATTGAGCCGATGGATTTCGTCGATGAAGAGCACGTCGCGCTCCTCGAGGTTGGTCAGGATGCCGGCCAGGTCGCCGGCCTTGTCCAGAACCGGTCCGCTGGTGACACGAATCTGCACACCCAATTCGTGCGCCACGATATGCGATAATGTCGTTTTGCCCAAACCCGGGGGTCCCGACAGGAGAACATGGTCCAACGCGTCCCCGCGTTGGCGGGCCGCCTCGATAAAGACCATCAGGTTGCTCAGGATCTTCTCCTGTCCGACAAATTCATTGAAACGGCTCGGCCGGAGAGACACCTCCAGATCGACGTCGTCGAATTGTTTCTTCGGACGGATGATATCGTCGTGCGGATCGGACGGAGCAGTCATATTACCGTGGTTTTTCGAGATTTTGAATTCGTTCGATGAGGTCGGGAATCTTGTCAATGTGGCCTTCCCGGCGAAGCGCCTGTTGGTGTTCTCTGGCCGGATATCCCGACACCGTCTTGCGGTCGGCAATAGAACCGATCACGCCGGCCTGTGCTCCAATCGTCACATGATCTCCGATCGTGATATGACCGACGATGCCCACCTGCCCGGCGATGGTCACCCATTCGCCGATGATCGTGCTGCCGGCAATGCCGGTCTGGGCCGCAATCAGGCCGTGTTGTCCAATATGCACATTATGTGCAATTTGCACAAGATTATCTATCTTCGTCCCTTTTCCGATCCGTGTTTCGCCCAGCGTGCCGCGGTCGACCGAACAGTTTGATCCAATCTCAACGTCGTCCTCAATCACGACACGACCGGCGTGCGGAATCTTCTGATGGCCATCCTTTGAATGGAGAAAACCAAACCCATCCGATCCGATGACCGTACCGCTGTGTATAGTCACGCGATGGCCGAGGAAAGTGCGATCATAAACATTCACACCAGCATACAAGCGCACATTCGCACCCACGGTCACATGGTTTCCAATAGTGCAATGGGCATGAATCTGTGCGTGAGGTCCGATCTCGCAAAAATCGCCGATGACGGCATAAGGGCCGATAAAAACGCCTTCGCCCAGGATCGTAGAATCGCCGATGAGCGCCGTTGGATGAATACGGTCGTGCGATATTTCCGGAAAAAACAGCGTCATGAGTTTTATGAAGTCTTTGGTCGATGACGCGGAGGGGGCGTACGAAATTTTTCGATCGATCATGAAGGCCTCCAGGTTCGGCGTCAGGAGGGATTCATCGACAATCCATGATCCGGCCTGAATCTGCGCCTTCTTTGGAAGCAAGCGTTTGTCGGTCAGAACGATCAGATCGTCGGGCCTTGAAAGCAGGGGATCGCTCAGGGTGCCGATCCGCCGGTCCTCGCCGTTCACCGTCAGGCCGAGGATGGCGGCGACTTCGGCAAATGTCGGATGAAGTGTCATGTCGCAATATAGCAAAAAAAATGGAAACCCCCAACGGGGTTTCCATTTGTACTGGAATGGCATGTCGCCTACTGCTTCTGCGTACCACCCTTTTCTTTCTTGCCCGTGTCTTTCGATTCGCCCATTCTGACGAGTTCGTCCAGGGTTTTCTGAGTAAGGTCCAGACTCTCATCGGAAGCCAGTATGACGCCAAAGGAAGAATCGAGCACCAACTCCATGGAAGAGGCCTTTCGTACGTTCTCAACGGCCTTTTTAACACGTTCCACAATTGGCTGCATCAGTTCCTGTTGCTTTTTGTAGAGTTCCTCCTGGAAACGCTGGGAGGACGTTTGGACAAGGTACGCCAGTTCTTCAATGCCTTTTTGAATGGACTGTTTGGTGCCTTCCTTCAGAAGTGGATTGTCCTTCACGTTTTTTACGTAGTCTTCCTGGGCCGTTGCGAGAGAATCCTGAAGATACTGAAATTGTTTGGTGAGTTTTTCCTGTTCCTCCTGCATCTTGGCCTGGACGTCCTGGGTCTCTTTCAGGGAACCCATGATTTTTTGGGTATCCACGTAGCCGATCTTCATTTGGGCGTGGGCGCCGGCAGCGCTCAGCAAAAGACCGGTGAGGATGATAACAAAATAACGCTTCACGATGAGTCTCCTTGATGGTGAATAGTCCATTTTATTTCTTCTGATTTTGATTTCGTTCCCGGTTCTGATTCTCTTCCTGTGAGGTATTCTGCTGGCCTTTGATCGTGAGGCCGACCGCCGGCAACTCATCGATCACGTACGTGGTCAGGTCAAACTTCTTGTCGATGGACACGGGGTTACCGGCGGAAATATCAAAAATCACCGCGTATTTTTCGCGTATCCGCACGTTGTCGATCGCCTTCTTCACTTTGTCGATCAGCGGTTGAAGCAATTCCTGCTGTTTCTTGTACAATTCGCCGCTGATGGGGGAGAACTTCTGTTCCTGAAAACTGACAACCTTCTGTTTGCTCTCCTGAATCTTCTTTTCGAGCATATCGCGCGTGGCTTTCGTCAACGTCAGGCTCATCGTCTCAAGGTCCTTTTCCAGCAGAGCCACGCTGTCTCTCATATGATCAATCTGGCTTGTCCATTCGCCGGACAACATCTGCAATTCCGATTGGACGTCCTGGGCGGCCTGTAGCTGCGACACGATGTATTGGAAGTCGATGTAGCCCAGTTTCTCCTGTGCCGCGGCCGGCAGGGTCTTGGCCATGAAAAGAAGCCAGCATGAAAAAATCATTTTCGTTCTCACGTTCGACTCCTTAGAATTGAGGGCCCAGTTGGAGGTGGAACTTCGGATAGCCGGTCTTTTTGCTGATCTTGTCGATGCCGTATCCCACATCCAGGCCGATGACACCCACCAGCGGCATGAACAGCCGAAACCCATATCCAACGGATCGTTTGACGTTGAAAGGATCGGTCGTTTTTATTGAAGGATACACGTTGCCGGCTTCCGCAAACGCCAGGACATACATGGTTGGGTTGGGGATGACCGGGAGCCGGATTTCCGCGGAATACTTGAATTGCGTGGAACCGCCGATCGCGTATCCTTGAATCTTGGGACCGACATTTCTGAAACTGTAACCGCGCAATTGTGTCGAGCCAATGTCGAGTGCGCCACCGCCCATATAAAAACGGTCCTGAATTGGAATCTCCTCGACGGATGAACTGGAATGGAACGTCCGCGCATATCCAAACATCATCTCCGTGTAGAAGACGAATGACCACAACGCCGGAATGTAATTTTGCATGCGGAATGTCGACTTGGTGTAACTCTTGGGCAGAACGCGGACAAAATTGGGGAACCCGACCGTGTCGACATTCACAAACGCCAGATCGGTTGACAAAGTGTATGTCGATCCCGTACGTGGAAATTCGGCGGCGTCCTTGCTGTCGCGCTGAACTATCTGAGTCAAGGTCACATTTCGATGATGCCCGTAAGTGATGTACGAGAGCACGTTGCTGGCGCTGAGAGGTGCGAGCCGTTGATTGCCGTAGGCGACGCCCCAACTGGCCGAGAAATAGTCATCGGGCCATTTGAACCGGCGTCCAAACGTGACGGAACCGCCGTACGAACGGCTTTTGTATCCATAATAGCTGGCCCGGCGGTCGCCGTCAAATGTATAATACATGCTCGCACCGAAAGACGTTCTGGTGTTGAAAAGATATGGTTCAGAAAAGCCAATGGAAAACACCCGATAACCCTGTCCTCCGAGTTGAATATTGAGCGAAACCGTCTGGCCGTTGCCAAGAAAATTGTTGAACGCGATGCCGGCGGAACCAATAAGACCGTCCTGGGCGGAATACCCCATGGACAGGTTGGCCGTGTCGGTGGGCTTTTCGGTCACCGTGATGACCACATTGACTTTGTCCGGGCCCGACGGTTGAATGTCCGGAATGACATTCTCAAAATAATTCAACACCATCAAATTGCGCTGAGTGCGGATCAATGCCTCCCGGCTGAACGTTTCGCCGGGAAATGCAAACACTTCCCGCCGGATGACCTTCTCTTTGGTTTTTGTGTTGTTCTTAATTTGAACCATGTCGATCGACACCGGTGTGCCTTCGGTGACGATGAACTCAAGATCCAATGTGTCTTTTCCGACCGGCTTTTCGACCGGGACGATCTGGGCGTAGATGTATCCGCGGTCGTAGTACAGCGCGTTGACGCGCTCTTGCATGGCACGGTCATATTTCTCCTGGTCGAAAACGTCGCCGCGGTCAAATCCCAAAGCGGCGGACAGTTCGAGATTGGAGAACAAGGTATTACCGGACCACGAAACATTACCGATGTAATACTTGACGCCTTCCTCCACCCAAACATCGATAAATAGATCTTTGTTATTCGGCGCGTAGTAGACGGAGTCCTTCACAACAACCATGTCGCGGAAGCCGTGTTTCTTGTAAAACTCGACGGTTTTCTTGAGGTCCTCACGGTATTTCTTTTCGTCAAAATCACCACTCTTGAACCATTTGAAAAAACCAGCTTTGGCGGAAGTTTCATCAAATGTGCCTCGCAGTTTACGATCGGAGTATGATTCGTTGCCGTGGAAATCGATACGGCGGATTTTGACTTTGTCGCCTTCATCGATTTTGATTTTCAGAAGAATTTTTGCCGTATCCGTCTCGGACACGTAGCTCGTCACATCGATCTTGGCGTTAAGATAACCTTTCAGGGCATATTGTTTTCTAATACGTTCAGAGGCTTTCTTGATATGCTGCGGGCTGACCGTTTGGGATACGAAAAGGCCAATCTGGCTGCGAATATCCTTTTCATCGATTTCGTCCGTTCCGCTGATTTCCATCGCTTCCAAACGGGGATACTCCACCACACGGAACGTCAGTGCGATGCCGTCCTCGGCTTGGTCCGCATAAACCTGGATGTCACGGAACACATTCATATCCCACAAATGTTCGATGGCTTTTTGGACGTCATCGAGCGTGAATTCCTGGCCGACGACCAATCCGGAAGCGATCCCAATCAAATCGGCGTCGGATTTGATATTGCCTTCCACGTGAATAGCTGCAATTTTCGGCTTGGTTTGAGTGCCCTGGCCATGAGTCTGGGAAAACACAAGACCGGTGCAAAAGAAGGTGGTCAGCAAACATGCGACAGAGAAGAATGTAAAACGCATCAAAGGATCCTGTTTCTCCGGTTTCGATGAAGTGGATCAGATCAAAAGATGAATTGTAAACCAGGAATCATCATGAGGCATGCGCCGGCGATTTTCTTGCCGCACGGACTTTCCTGGTGTCGGCCACTTGCTCACTGACAAGTCCGAAACGTCGTTCGCGATTCTGGTAATTTCGAATGGCCTCGTACAAGTGGGCCTTTCGGAAGTCGGGCCAGAGGGTATCAGTGACGTAAATTTCTGTGTAAGCCAGTTGCCATAGCAGAAAGTTGCTGACCCGCAGCTCGCCGCTCGTCCGGATCATAAGATCGGGGTCGGGAAGGCCCGCTGTGTAAAGCCGACGGGCAATGGCCTCTTCGCTGATCTGGTTGGTTTCGAGGCGATGGTGTTTGATGTCCTGCACGATACGCTTCACGGCGTCGACGATCTCGATGCGACCGCTGTAACTCAATGCCAGGTTAAGAACAAGACCGGTGTTGTGTTTGGTCGTTTCCACGGCTTCGAGCACCTGTTTTAACGTTTTTTCAGGCAGCAACTCGATATGACCGATCGTCTTGACGCGCACATTCTGCGTATTGAGGTTTTCCAATTCATTGTGGATGGTTCGCATCAGGAGTTTCATGAGAGCGGAGACCTCCCACGATGGTCGCTTCCAATTCTCCTGACTGAAGGCGTACAACGTTAGCGCTTGTACATGAAGTTCACCACAGGCCGTGACGGCTTCTTTGACGGACTTAACGCCTTCGTTGTGACCGGCGACGCGCGGCAAACCCCGCCGTTTGGCCCAACGCCCATTGCCATCCATGATAATGGCGATGTGCCGTGGGAGGTTACCCGCCGCCAGGAGTTCACTCTGAAGATGAATATCCTCGGCGGCCGTCAGTTTTTTCTTCAGGATCGCGTGGGTTTCGCTGCCGTTGTCGTTTAACTTAGCCGACACATGCCTCTCCAGTGTAACCCGACAATAAGTCATTGAAAAAATTGAAGCCCAATATAGAAGAGGGGAGATTCATTTGCAACATATTACAACGCCAATTCAATGCCGACCGGACAATGGTCCGAACCCAATACGTCGGGCATGATTCGAGCGGACTTCAGCTGGCTGACAAGGTCATCGGAGACAAAGAAATAATCGATGCGCCAACCCACATTGCGATCACGGGCACGGGTCACCATGTCCCACCAACTGTAATGATTGGGTTCCTGATTGAAACGACGAAAGGTGTCGACATATCCATGGGACACGAGCTTGTCCATCCAAGCTCTTTCGACCGGCAGAAATCCGGAGACAGTCTCATTTTCCCTGGGACGGGCGATATCGATTTCCTTGTGAGCCGTATTGTAATCTCCGCAAATAACGAGCCGCTTGCCCTTGGCGCGCAAGCTGTCAAAATAACGCAGGATATCGTCGTAGAATTCCAGCTTGTAATTCAGACGTTCCTGGTCCCGCTTGCCATTTGGGAAGTAGACATTGCACAACATGAATTGACCATGATCGGTGATCAGCACACGACCCTCCGTATCATAACGTTCAATCCCGAAACCTTTGACGATCTGGTGCGGCTTGTCTTTGCAATACGTGGCCACACCCGAATAGCCTTTTTTCTCCGCGCTGCAGAAATAGGCATGATAGCCTGGAGGGTGGACCAACTCAGGTTCGAGCTGATCAACATGGGCTTTGGTTTCCTGCACACACAGCATGTCCGGATTCTCTTTGAGCATCCAGGCCAGAAATCCTTTTTTAGCCACGGCCCGCAGCCCGTTGACATTCCACGACAGTATCTTCATTGATGGACTCCCATATGATCTAAAAGCGCGCCAATTTAGGGGACGGGATCAACTCTTGCAACTGATTTTTCCCCGGAAACAGCATGAAACATGATCGCCGCCAGCAGCGCGAAACACGAGCCCACAAGGAAAGGGGCCGACACATCCACATATTGCCATAGCATCCCGGCCAGGAGACTGGATAACAAAGCGATCAAGCCGGTCACCGCATGAAAAAGACCAATAGCCATGCCACGTTGATTTGCCGGTACAATTGTTGTGATATAGGCCTTTCCTACGCCGTCGCTCATGGCCATGTAAACACCATACACAGGAAAGAGCAACCACAAAATATCAGCCGAAGCGAAGCCAAAACCCGCGTACACGACAGCGAAGAGAAGGAAAGAACACGTCAACACCGATCTTGCCCCAAAGCGATCGACGAGGCGGCCAAACGGATACGACAGCAGGGCATACGCCGCATTAAACATCACATACAACTGGATGGACTGTATGGTTGAACACCCGAGAGACGCCGAACGCAGTATCAGAAACGCATCGGAGCTGTTGCCAAGCGCAAAAAGGGCATTGACCAGCAGGAAGGACTTGAAAGGGCCTCCCGGCATTTTCCATCCTGCGAATCCGTCTGGCGGCGGGGCATGGCCGATGGTCGGTACATCGCGGACCAGCGCCCACAAAAGGCTCACAGCTAAGATGGATGGGATGGTGGCAATAAGAAATATCATGGGATACGAAACGTCGTCCAGACTCAGCGCAAACCAGGCCGCCAGCGGCCCGACAATCGCTCCCGCCGTGTCCATGGCCCGGTGCAATCCATACGCGCGGCCCCGTTCATCGGGCGGAGATGAATCGGCGATCAGCGCATCCCTGGCTGCGGTTCGGGCGCCTTTGCCGAATCGATCGACCAGCCGGGCCGACAGAACAACCACCCAACTGCCGGCCACGACCAACATCGCTTTTCCAACGGCCGAAAGCGCATATCCAACACCCACCAGGTCCTTCCGACGTCCCCAACGGTCGGAGAGCCGGCCGGAAAAAACCTTGAGCAAACTCGCTAAGGCTTCCGCACATCCCTCTACCAATCCGATCAGCGGTGCCGCGACGCCAAGAGTTTTCATAAGAAAAATTGGGATGATCGGATAAATCATCTCGGAAGACAGGTCATTCAAAAAACTGACCCAGCCAAGGGTGATAATGTTCTTTTTTCCGGATGGATTGGGGCGGTTCATCGGTTATCTCTGCAGTTATCTCGTTGCAATATTAGGAATATTTCACTACAATCAAAAAACAAAAACTCGTCGGATTCCACATGTTCAAACATCGTGTTGCCCGGAACAGGGCACTCTACTTCGCGTTTTTCCTGTCCGTCATCGTCATCTTTGCGTTTGCCATCGACATGAAGTGGGAATTCTATCAATTGGTTCTTATTGCGATGTTGTTTCTTATTCCCGGACGCGTCGTCCAGTTTTTTTGGGAAGAGTTTTTCGAAGGTAAACGTCGATTGCAGGAGCGTGATTTTGACGGAGCCCTCACGTCGTTTGAAGCGTTCCTGGAAAAACTGAGGCAGCGGCGATGGCTCAAATGGCTGATGTTCCTGAGCTACGGGCTTTATTCATTTCGCATTGAGGCCGTGGTCCTGACACAAATGGCTTTGGCCTCCATTCACAAGAAACAATACGGCAAGGCCAGGGACCATCTGAGGGAATCCCTCCGGTGTGATACCAGGTATTGCTTTGCCTTCTACCACGAAGCGGTGGTGAATTTGCTTGAAGGGAACATGCCCGCGGCTGAGGACAGTTTCCGCAAAGCGAGGGAACATGGTTATCCGCGGATGGCGTTTGAGGAATTCGTGGAAATCACACATGACACCTTCGGCAAGGTATGATCGCGGTTCTCTTGAAGCAGGTGACGACGTTCGGTCGTCTGATTAAGTTCTCACATACGATATTCGCCCTGCCGTTTGCACTGGCATCCGTGGTGATGGCGTCCAAATACCACGCGGTGACGTGGCCCAAGGTGGGTTGGATTGTCGCTGCGATGGTTGGCGCACGGAGCGCGGCCATGGGATTCAATCGTATGGTCGATGTCGACATTGATCGTGGCAATCCGCGCACCGCCCAACGCGAGATTCCGCGCGGTGTGATCACCATGCCTCAGGCGGCGGTGTTTGTGATTTTGTCGGCGGCTTTGCTGGTGGTGGCCGCCTACCAATTGAATGCGCTTTGCTTCGCATTATCGCCGCTGGCACTGGTTATTGTGTTTTTCTATTCACTCACCAAGAGATTCACCTCGTTTGCGCACATTTTTCTGGGTATCGCACTTGGCGTGGCGCCACTCGGCGCCTGGATGGCCATAGCGGGAGCATGGAATTGGTCGGCGTTTTTGCTCGGCGCCTCGGTGCTCGGCTGGGTGGCCGGATTCGACATTATCTATGCCTGCCAGGATGTGGACTATGATCGGGCGAAAGGACTATATTCCATGCCGGCCCGATGGGGTGTCGGCATCGCGCTGTGGGTTTCCCGTACCCTTCATGTGCTGGCGGTCAGTGGTCTCGTCACCGTTGGTGTGATTCATGGACTTGGTACGCTTTATCATAGCGGTCTGCTCGTGATCGGAATCGTGTTGGTGTACGAACACCACCTGGTCAAACCCCACGATTTGTCGAGAGTCAACGTGGCATTCATGAACATAAATGGAATCATCAGTGTGGTGTTTTTCGTGGCGACGTTTCTTGACATTGTTTGGGGGCCCTTCTCATGAATGATGCGATGACCGCCATCGTTTGATCGGATTCGCCAGATCGTCGGAGCCGCATGGCACGGTATTGTGGCCGCAAAAATACTCCCGGAGATTGGCACAGACCGCAACAATAAAGCAGGTTGCTGAGACTATTCATGGGTGATGGCGGAGTGGCAAGGCAAATGGCTGCAAGAATCCTCGCCTGGCAGGCCCTGCAACCTCATCTCATGCGCCCTTTCATACCCCAACAAACGCTTGACAGATATGGGTTTTTCAGTTATCTTGATCGCTGAACTTTCGCAGGAAGTTCAGCAAAAACAGAGAGTGCAGGTGTCGCCTATGAGTCTGAATGGGCACGTTCTGGTGCTCAATCAGAACTACGAACCGATGACCGTTTGTCATGTGCGAAAGGCGTTGGTTCTCGTATTTCTTGGTAAAGCCGAAGTCATCGAAATCATGGAAGGGAAAGCTATCCGGTCTGTTTACCGTTCGTTTCCTTATCCGAGCATCGTGCGTTTGTCGATGATGGTACACCGCCAGCGCAAGGGCATCCTGCTGTCGAGAAAAAATGTGCTGAAAAGGGATGGCTTCCAATGCCAGTATTGTGGGACGCACAGTCACGCGATGACCGTGGACCACATCATCCCCAAAGTGCGCGGCGGGAAGGATTCCTGGGAAAACATGGTGACCGCCTGCATCCGTTGCAACAACACGAAAGGGGATCGAACACCGGAAGAAGCCGATATGACCCTGATGACCAAGCCACGAAAGCCGCATCACCTGTCCTTCATCCAGAAACACGTGTCCACCCATGATGAGCGGTGGAAGCCCTATTTATTCATGACTTGATCCTGCGCGCGAGCTTCGGCTTGTGATGTAAGCGTCCTTCATCCGGGAGAGAAAGTTTTGCCAAGAATATTCAGTGGAATGCGTCCAACCGGCAAGTTGCACCTGGGGCACCTTGTCGGCGCTCTCGAAAATTGGGTGGCATTTCAAGACGAATATGAGACGGTTTTTGGCATCGTGGATTGGCATGCGCTGACGACGGGTTATAAAGACACGTCCCTCCTGCCACAGCACATCGCCGATACAGCGATCGATTGGATATCTGCGGGGCTGGATCCGGATCGGAGCGTGCTGATGGTGCAATCCCGGGTTAAGGAGCATGCGGAACTCCATCTGTTGTTTTCTATGATTACACCTACGCCGTGGCTCATTCGCAATCCCGCCGTCAAAGAGCAGGCCCGCGCCATGGGACTTATTGAATCGGACTCTGATGAAAACATGGCCAAGATCGATTTTGGTCACCTGGGCTATCCAGTCCTGCAGGCGGCGGATATTCTGATTTATCAGGCCGACACGGTGCCGGTGGGCGAGGACCAGGTGCCACATATCGAGTTATGCCGTGAGATTGCAAGACGGTTCAATTTTCTGTACGCCGCGTCCGGCTTTCAATTTCTTGAGCCGAAGCACAAACTGACCGTTACGCCGCGCCTGCCTGGGGTGGACGGCAATATGAAAATGAGCAAGAGCCTGGACAACTGCATTTACCTGTCGGACACGGATGACACTATTCAGGCCCAGGTTCGAAAAATGGTGACCGATCCGGCAAAGTTAAGAAAAAACGATCCGGGCCGCCCCGAAGTTTGTTCGGTCTACACATACCATAAGGTTTTCAATGCCTCCGAAACGGCCGGCATTGACTCGGAGTGTCGGAATGGCGCGCTGGGATGCGTCGCCTGCAAGAAGAACCTGGCCGAGAAAATCGGTGTACGTCTGAAACCGTTGCGTGAAAAAAGGCATGAACTCGAAACGGACCCCGGTTACATCGACCGTGTATTGAGAGAGGGTTCGGACAAGGCGCGCGCCATGGCATCGGAGACGATGAACCACGTTCGAAAGGCCATGCATTTGACGTGAGGCTTCATGAGTGAGTCCTTCATAATGTTTTTGTTTTTTGCTCTGTTCGGCGGCGTGTTCGTCCTGATTTTCGTGCTTGCCCAGCGGCAGAAAAGAAGAATGGTCGCCAATTTTGAGGCCTTTGCGGCAAGAATGGGTTGTCAGGCAAATATCCCGCAGGGCTTTTTTGGCGGCTTCCCGTCTTGCCATGGCACTTATCGCAACCGCCCGTTGCGCGTCTTCATGTTCACGCGTTCCTCGGGTTCCGGCAAGAGCCGCTCCACGACCACGTACACAGCGTTTGAAATCGACGTCGACAATCCCGACGGTTTTGAATTCCATATTTTCGAACAGGGCTTTTTCACATCCATGGCCGTGAAGCTGGGCATGCAGGACATCCAGATCGGTGATGATGAATTCGACAAAGAATACATCATCAAGTCGAACAACGAATCGAAGGTCATAGAATTGCTGACGCCGATGATCAAACAAAAATTCATGGAATTTGCCGATCAGTTCCCGGGGTTTGGCGTGAAACTGCAGGGCGCCAAATTTTATTATGAGTCGGCCGGCACGATGGCGGGGGAGACTTTCGTGACACGGATTGAAACGATGATACAATTCATGTGTGATCTGGCCGATCAGTTGGACATCATTTTCAGGCGCCGCCGCTGATGTACAAGGTCAAACTGGAAAATTTTGAAGGCCCCCTCGATCTTCTGCTTTTTTTTGTGCGCAAGGACGAGTTGGATATCTACGACATTCCCATCGCTCACATCACCCGATCCTATCTTGAGTATCTGCATCTGATGCACGAACTCAATCTGGATATCGCAGCGGAGTTCATTCTGATGGCCGCAACTTTGATGCGCATCAAAGTCAAGAGCATGCTCCCAAAGAATCCCCTGGAGGAAGAAGAGGACGAGGCGCTCGATCCGCGCGAAGAACTGACGCGGCGGCTGATCGAATACCGTCAGTTCAAGGAGGCCTCCAAGTCGCTTGCAGAGTTGGATGAATACTGGCGCAGTGTCTACCGGCGCAGCTATTTCAATTTCGATCTGATGCCCCAGAATACGGATGAACCGGTTGGTCTGAAGGACATCACATTTTTCGACCTTCTTGCGGCCTATAAGAAAGCCCTCGCCAAGAAGCCGAAAATCATCTATCACAATATCGAACGTATCAATGTCACGATTGAAGAACAGCAGGAGTTTATCTTTCAATTCTTCGGCGCCCGCCATTGTTATCTTTTCACGGATTTGTGCGCCGCGATGAGCAAGATCGAGATTGTGGTCACGTTTCTCGCCATGTTGGATTTGATCAAACACGGCACGATTGCGGTCAAACAAGCCACCATCTTCGATGACATCTGGGTGTACAAACCTGAGGCGTATGTCGAAGACGAGATGGAAGCCGCCGAACATGCGGAGGAACAACGCATAGAAGCGGAAGAACAGGCTGCGGCGATCAGAGCGTTAGAACCCGGCCTCAGTGTTGCCTCAACTTCATTGGCAATTTCCACCGCCGCTGACGCTACGGAAGCACCCCAGGCCCCTGCAGAAATACAAACGGAAGAAGTGTCGTCGACCGATGATTCAGAGATGAATACGGTCGAAGCGCCAGATCCAGTCGTCGATTTGGCCGTTAATTCGGGAACCGCCGACCATCGAACCCGTGACATTCCGGAGTGGATGGACCATCCGTCAGAGTCACCAGTGTCGATGGAGCCACCGGTGGCCGACCAGGTCGTCGAACCCGGTCACACCACATTAGAACCCGAAGGAGACTCGAGGGCATTTGAGGATGATGTGTTGGAACCGACGACCGGTGATGTCGACGAGACCGAAGACGAATCGACGCTTCAGGATATCACTGCCGGGGAGGATTCACGTCCTGGCTCGGGAACTCTGCAGACGCCCTCGGCTGTTGAAACCGTTGTTGTGGATGGCGGCGAGACTGAAACCGTCGATGAAATCTTTTTGCAGGTAGAGCCACCAGTGACGGAATCAACCGGCCATCTGGATACGGCGCCTGTTCCGGCCGCGTTTTCAAACGAGAAATGGCCGGAGGCTGACATCGGGATGGTGAGTGAGATGGACAAGGAGTCGGCTGTCGACGTCGAATCGACAGCCCTTTCAATGACAAAGGACGAATGGGTTGAACCTGGAATGGAGGTACCGAAGACGGAGGCCGCGGGGGAGCAAATGGCATCTCCATCCGGCTTTCGCACTTTTTTCAGAAGAATCATGGGTTTTGTAAAGCGGCTCTTTACGTCGAAATAGAGGAGGACAAAACGGGTCTTGGAAAACCAGAAACTCATTGATGGCGCGGAACTCCGTCACGTCGTGGAGGCGATCATTTTTGCGTCCACGGAACCGATTCCAACAGATAAGATTGTTGAATGCATACAGAAGGAAGATGTCGTGGCGGAAAGCATACGCGAAGCCATCGATCAGTTGAACAAGGAATACCAGAATTCGACGAGGAGTATTCGCATTGTAAAAATAGCCGGCGGATACCAGTTTGCGACCCATCCACAATTTGACAAATGGGTGGCGCGCCTTTTCAAGGAAAAAGCCGAAAAGAAACTGTCGCAGGCGGCGTTGGAAGTTCTGGCCATTGTGGCGTACCGCCAGCCGATCGCGAGATCTGAAATAGAAAAGATCCGCGGCGTCAATGCCGATTGGACGTTGCGCTCCCTGATGGAAAAGAACCTGATCACAGTGGTTGGGCGGGAGGACGCGCCCGGCAAACCGTTGCTTTTCGGAACAACGAAGAGTTTTCTTGAGCATTTCGGCCTGTTCGATATAGCCGAATTGCCGAAATTGAAGGAAATTGAGGATATCCTGAAGGAAGACAAAGAATTTGCCGAGACGTTAGAACTTGATTTTTCGGGTCCCGTCGTGGAAGTGCCGGCGTCGCCGGCCGTCACCACGGATCCGAACGAATCCGGCGGCGTGCCGCCCTCACCGTAACGCGAGGAAGTAACCATGTATGACCGAATGTTGAGAGATTTTCCGTGGGTGGTCAATAGTGACGTTCCCTGGAAGCATCTTGGGAAGGATGTGAGCGAGTGCAAGGTGGCGTTACTTACGACAGCCGGCCTGTACCAACACAAACTCCAGAAGCATTTCAATCTTGCCGACGAGACGGGTGATTCGTCTTTTCGGGAAATCAAGAAGGGGGTTCTCCAGGACGAATTGAGAGTTTCCCACCGTTTCATCGACCTGAGAGAATCCGCGGGTGTCGATTTCAACTGCATTTTTCCGATGGACCGCCTGACAGAAATGGAAAAAGAGAAACGGATCAGCGCCGTTTCGGAAGTTCATTTCAGCCTGATGGGAGAAATCCGCGATCCGAAGAGTGTCATTGAAGATTCGGTCTCGAAGATCATCAAACAACTGCAGAAATTTCTGGTGGACGTCGTGATTCTGTCGCCGGTGGGGCCCCTGGGTCATCAGGTCGCGGCGCTGGCGGCGAGGGCGATTGAAGATGCTGAAATCAGTACCGTCATGATCAGCGCTTTGAAATCCGTCTGCCAAAACGCCAGGCCTCCGCGCACGGTACTGGTCCGCTTTCCCTTTGGCCAATTGTTTGGAGCGCCGTTTGACCGCGAAACACAAAGAGAAATACTCAACGAATGCCTGATCCACGTGAAATCCATTCGTGAACCCGGCGAAATCGCCGAGTTGGGCAACCGGTGGAAGGATTCCTTTTCGCGCGCCCTTGCCAACAAGCCGGATCTTCTGCAGGTGATGTCGGATAGCGCAAAATCATCCGATACCGCCGAGAAGCGCAAAATAGCAGCCAACAAGTTTTAGGTTACCGCACCAACCCGGTCTTCCATGCGCCTTAACAAATACCTGGCCGCCGCCGCCGTGGCCAGCCGCCGGAGTTGCGACGAAATCATCCGCGAAGGGCGCGTCACCGTCAACGACCGCGTGATCGACGATCCGGCGTTTGATGTCGATCAGGAAATCCACGAGGTCAAAGTCGATCGCCGTGTGATCAAAGTGGTCGAACGGCTCGTATACGTCATGTTGCACAAACCCCTGCGCCACGTCACGACGGTGAAGGACGAAAAAGGCAGGGATTCGGTGGTGGACCTGGTCAACCTTCCGGATCGTGTGTACCCGGTTGGAAGACTTGATTTCGATACCACCGGACTTTTGCTGCTTACCAATGACGGCGATCTGACCTACCGTCTGATGCATCCCAAGTTTGGCGTGGAAAAGACCTACATCGCAGTACTGAACAAAAAAATCAATGACCGCGATGTCGTCCAACTGCGTCGCGGTGTTGACTTATTTGACGGGCGTACATCGCCTTGCAAGGCCATTAAGTTGGGAAAAGAAGTCGTGCAGGTTACGATCCACGAAGGAAAGAACAAGCAGGTGAAACGGATGTTCCGAAAGCTGGGTTATAAAGTGCGAGAACTCCATCGGTCAGAATACGGGCCGATCAAGTTGGGTAAACTCAAGTACGGCCAATGGAGATTTCTAAAACCGCCGGAGATCGATGCTTTGCGGGCGGTGGCCGGAATGGGAAAACCATGAGCAACCATCGCGAGAAGCTGATTATCACAATCGATGGGCCGTCCGGTTCGGGGAAAAGCACGACGGCGAAACTCGTCGCTGAGCGTCTCGGTTACTCTCATCTGGATACGGGTGCCATGTATCGTGCGATGACCCTGAAGGTATTGCGGACAGGTGCGGATCCAACCGACGCTTTGGCCGTGTCTGCCCTGATCAACGATACCATCATCGATGTGGTACATGAAAACAAGAAACAACAGACCTGGCTCGACGGGGGAGACGTCAGTAAAGACATTCGCGATCCGGAAGTGACGTCGCACGTCAGCGAGGTATCGGCGATTCGCGAAGTGAGGACTTTCCTGGTGCGCCGGCAGCAGGACATTGCGCGGGACGGCGGATTTGTCGTTGATGGGCGGGACGCCGGCACGGTCATTTTTCCGGATGCGGATTTGAAGTTTTTCATGACGGCCTCCGGCGAGGAAAGGGCGCGTCGCCGTATGAAGCAACTTCTGCGTCATAACGACGCCGTGACCTTCGAAGAAACACTGAAAGACCTCATAGCCCGGGATGATTTCGACTCGAGCCGCGAGGAAAGCCCATTGATCCAGGCCCCGGACGCCATTGCTTTTGACAATTCGGATATGACACTCGACGAACAGGTTGAGTATATTCTGGACCAAATCGCCAAGCGTTTCGGCCGCCGATATATCCCGTAGCGCGATAGCAACCTCCGAACCATCATGACCTTCACGCCTCGATTCTTGATCGGCCTGGCCGCCACTTCGATCCTGGGATTGGCGGGCGTGTGGTTTGAGGAATTCATCGTGATCAGCGCCTGGCTTATGGTATGTGCGTTTGTACTGGCGGCGTTTGATTATTTGTTATCACCAGGCAAGGTGTCCGTCAGGGTTGGTCGGAGTTTCCCCAAGAAGATGATCGTCGGCCATGGCAATGATGTTCGAATTGACGTTGAGAACAGGTCAGGACGCCTTTTGCATATTCTTGTGCATGACGAACCACCCCATGAATTCGAGATGAGGGACGTCAGCTTTCCGGTGACGATACCTGGGGGGGGATATCGATCGATCGTGTATGAGGTTTCGCCGCCACAACGGGGTACGTTTGAATTCAACAACATTACGTTGGTGGTCACGAGTCCATTTTTTGGACTCGTTCGTCACCACGTGGTTTTCGACAGGAGAGAGCGGGCGAAAGCTTATCCTGATTTCCGTAAGGCGCGGCATTTTGAAATTCTGACGCTTCGTCGACGGCTCCATGAGTGGGGTGTTCGGTCGGCTCGGTATCCGGGTATTGGAACGGAGTTCGAAAGCCTGCGCGAATACACACCCGATGACGATTATCGCCGAATTTCGTGGACAGCCACGGCACGAGCCGCGAAACCGATCAGTTCGCAGTGGGAGGCCGAAAAAAGCCAACACGTGATGATTGCCATCGATCGGGGACGGCTGATGGGCGCCACCTCACTGGGCCAATCAAAACTGGATCGGGCGGTGGAGGCGGCGTTGATGTTATGTCACGTTTCAGACCGGAAAGGGGACAAGTGTGGCCTGATGGTCTTTGCCGACTCTATCGACTGCTTTGTAATGCCGGGCAAGGGGCATGTGCATCTCGGCGTAATGCTGGAGACTTTGTATGACGTGCAGACCACATTCGTGGAATCCGACTACGCGAAAGCACTTGAATACCTGGAGCAAAAGCAGAAACGTCGTTCGTTAGTTGTTGTGTTTACAGAAATTACTGATTCAAAGGGATCTCAGATTGCGTTGAGAAGGATGGCCGGTTTGGCACGTCGTCACGCAGTGCTGTGCATCCTGCTGGGGGACCCTTTCATTGAAAAGACGGTCTGTGGGGAGATAACGAATTTGAGGTCAGCCGTAAAGAAATCAGTCGCGGCGGAATTGGCGGGGGAAAGGGATCGGGCGATACAACTGCTGAGGGTTTCTGGCGTGCATATCGTCGACGTGATGCCTGAAAACCTGACGTCGGAAGTGCTCAACGCGTACATCAGGATCAAGAACAACGCAGCCATCTAATTCCGCAGTTTTTTCACGTCTGGAGGGATAATACTGATAAGTGTCATTGTGAAAAAGTATAAAAAGACTTATTTTAATAAAATATATTAAGATATTGAACACAAATAATACTGTGAAAAGGTATTCTGAACCAGATTTGCGAGTTATCTTATGATAAAACAAAGCAGAAGGGGATTTCTGAAGGTCGCAACCGCATTGGGATTGACGACGCTGATTCCTTCGAAAGTGGCCAAATCTGCACCCAAGAACGTCATCTCTCCCGATCGAATGGGCGTGTTGGTCGACACGACGGTTTGCATTGGCTGCCGAAATTGCGAGTGGGCATGCAAGGACGCGCACGGGATTCCGACAGGAGGGGTCGAGACATACGAAGATCGATCCGTTTTTCAAACGCAACGCCGCCCAAGTGAAAATGCGCTCACCGTAGTCAATGAATATCCCGGTACTAAAACGGTGCCGACGCATGTCAAAGTGCAGTGCATGCATTGTGATCATCCGGCTTGTGCAAGCGCTTGCATCGTGGGCGCCTTTTCCAAGCAGGAGAGCGGTGCGGTTTTGTGGAACACGGACATGTGCATCGGTTGCCGCTATTGTATGGTGGCCTGCCCGTTTCAGGTTCCTGCGTTTGAATATTATGATCCTTTGAAACCGGATGTCGTGAAATGCGATTTCTGTATCGCACGAACGACCAAAGGCCAGCGACCCGCGTGCGTAGAAATTTGTCCCGTTGAAGCCCTGACCTACGGGCACCGAAGTGAGCTGATCCGGTTGGCCAAAGATCGTATTCGCCGTCGGCCGGAGAAGTATCAGGATCATGTTTTCGGCGAACATGAAGTCGGTGGAACCTCATGGTTGTATATCGGTGCCAAGGACATGACCGAGTTGGGTTTTCCGAAATTGGGCGCCAATCCGGCGCCGGGTGTCAGCGAATCCATCCAACATGGCATTTTCGCCTATTTCGTACCTCCCGTTTCGCTGTATGCGCTCCTGGGCGGCATCATGTGGATCATGAAAAATCGCAAAGACCCGGAAAAGGAGTAACCCATGGAACATGACATGCAACCCGTTCCTCTCAAGCACAAGTTTCTGACGCCAGGCGTCTGGATTCTGATTCTGGTGGCCGCCAACGGGCTGGTTTTTCTGGCTGGCCGATTTTTGTTCGGGTTGGGCGCCGTAACGAATTTGAATGATCAATATCCCTGGGGTTTATGGATCGGCGTGGATGTGGCCGCGGGCGTTGCTCTGGCGGCGGGCGGATTCACTACCGCGGCCCTGGGTCACATCATGCACCGGGAACACTACCACGTGATCATCCGACCTGCGCTATTGACAGCCATGCTTGGCTACACGTTCGTGGCCATCGGTGTGTGCGTCGACATTGGACGGTATTACTACATCTGGCATCCATTGATCATGTGGAATGGCACATCGGCATTATTTGAAGTCGGCATGTGCGTCATGATTTACATGAGTGTACTTTATGTGGAATTTCTACCCATCGTTACGGAACGCTTCATCGGAAGGGTTCATTTGAAGGGGTTTATGGCGGCACTCAACAAACCTGTGGATCGCTTGCTTAGGATTTTGGACGGCGGCTTGGCGAAGAGCATGTTTGTCTTTATCATTGCCGGTGTCGTGCTGTCCACCCTGCATCAATCGTCGTTGGGGACCCTGATGGTGATTGCAGGTTCGAAGATGCATCCGCTGTGGCAAACGCCGGTTTTGCCTCTGCTCTTTCTGCTGTCAGCGGTCAGCGTGGGTTATCCGATGGTTATCTTTGAGTCCATCCTTGCGTCTTGGTCGTTTGGACTGAAGCCCGAAATGGAGATTCTGTCAAGACTCGGTCGTATCGTGGCGCCTTTGCTGGGGATATATCTGGCCTTCAAAATCGGCGACATGTTTGTGCGGGAGACTTTTGTCTACCTCAATGAAATTTCCGTTCAGAGCGTTCTGTGGACGGTCGAAGTGGTCGTCGGTGTCATTGTTCCGCTCCGTATGTTCATGTCGCCCTTGGTGCTGCGCTCACCGGTTGGCCTCTTCATCGCGGCCACACTGGTCGTATTGGGCGTGTTACTGAATCGTATAAACAACTTCATCACGGCCTATCATCCGCCGTACGCGACCAGCGCCTACTTTCCGTCATTTGGCGAAATCTCCGTCACGGTTGGTTTCATCGCCCTGCTGATGCTGGCCTACCGGGTAATCGTGTTGAATTTCCCGGTCATCAGTCTGCCCGGGCCGTCTTCGGCTCCTACGAAGAAGTATTCTATCAAAGGAATCTGATCATGAAATATTGGTTGATCTTTCTATGTCTTGGCTCCCACGTGGCGTTGGCACAGTCGGTCAAATCACCCCACCCAAAGGGGGCCATCAACTGCAAGACCTGTCATACATGCGAGTATCCGACGGTCAAGGAACCCTGCCTCATCGACTGTCCTCGCGAGGACTTGATCACCATACGGCACTCGGCCGAGGCAGGTCCCAATGTGATCAAAATGGACTTTTTCAAAGACCGGTATGCCCCCGTCGTTTTCTCTCACCGGTTGCACGCGCAGATGTTTGATATGGCCGGAGGATGCGGCGGATGCCATCACTACAACACGTCCGGGCCGGTATTATCATGTCGTACCTGTCATGAACCGAAGGAAACAAAAACCGAACTGGGAACCCCTTCGTTGCTGGCCGCTTATCACCGCCAATGCATCAACTGTCACCGGGAATGGAGCCATGAAACGGGGTGTCAATCGTGCCACGCGCTGTCGACCGTGGATGCAGGGTCTATGAAAAAGAACATCGAAACCCTCAAGGGCAAAACGCACAAGGTGGTCACCGAACCCGTTAAGTTGATTTTTGAGACGGATTCGGAAAAGGGAAAATTAGTGACCTTCTATCACAAGGAACACACACAAATTTTCGGACAATCCTGCGTCAGTTGTCACAAACAGCAGAACTGCGTGGACTGTCATGATGTGACAAAAAACGCAGCGCCCCGGCATGTGATCGTGAAGCCCACGGAGACCACGCGCACCGAAGACGAAAAACACGAGGCCTGTTATGCGTGCCACAAGGGTAACGCCTGTTCATTCTGTCACTCGGATGAAGAGAAGCTTCCTTTCGATCATGCGAGACGATCCGGATGGGCATTGAAAGTTTACCACACAAGTCTGTCCTGCCGGAATTGCCATCCGAAAGAGGAATACACCCGGAAGGATCATGCCTGCGCTTCGTGCCACGCTTCCTGGAGTCCGTCCAACTTCAAGCACAGCGTTGTTGGTCTGAAACTGGACGATGATCACGCGTCGCTGGACTGTGAGGATTGTCATGCCGGACGAAAATACGAAGTCAAGCCATCGTGCTCCAATTGCCATGACGACAAGATGTATCCAAGAGACAAACCGGGCGTCAGCGGGCGGTAGGCCATGCTCCTCATTCGTCGAAAAATAGGTTTTAAGCTGATCCTCATCGTCGGATTGGCATCGGTAGTCAGTATCGGTGTGTTTGCGTATTTCAACATTCGGTCGGTAAGTCAGGGGCTCGAAGCCGAGGTGGAACGCCACGCCAACCAGCTATCGGAAACCGTCAAACACAGCACGCGATTTGACATGCTATTCAACCAGCGTGAACGCATTCACCAGGCGATCACCAACATGGGTGAACAGGCCGGTATTTCGAGAATCCGTGTCCTGAACAAGAGCGGCGAAATCATGTATTCATCCCGGAAAGAGGACATCGGCAAGATGCTGGACAAAAAAGCCGAGAGTTGCTATGTCTGTCACGCCGCCGATGAGCCGCTGCAACGGCTGACCATCAAAGAACGAACGCGGGTGTTCCGGGTTCATCCGGATTCTGCGCGCATTCTGGGGATCATCAATCCAATTTACAATGAACGCTCATGCTGGGAGGCGTCGTGCCATGAGCACAGCCGCTACCAGACCGTTCTGGGCGTGCTGGATGTGACGATGTCCCTGGCCGAAGTCGATCAGGGTATCACCGGCATGGAAATGGATACGGGTATATTTGCCCTGTGCGCCTTTATTGCCTTGAGCCTGATCACCGGCTTTTTCGTCAAGCGATGGGTTGATATTCCCGTGAAGGAGTTGTTGCACGCCACTCAGGAAGTGGCGGCGGGCAATATGGCGTATTCGATCAAGAACAGAGGTGACGACGAACTGGGCCAACTGGCCCAGTCGTTCAATCACATGACGGCCAAGTTGTCTGAAGCCCGCTTGCAGTTGTTTCAATCCGACAAGATGGCATCGCTGGGCCGTCTGGCGGCTGGTGTGGCGCATGAAATCAATAATCCATTGACGGGGGTATTAACGTACAGCAGTTTTTTACTGAAACGCACGTCGTATCAACCTGAACTGCAGGAAGACCTCAAGGTTATTGTCCGCGAGACATTGCGAAGCCGCGAGATTGTGAAGAGCCTTTTGGATTTTGCCCGCCAATCCGTGCCAAAGAAAAATGAAGCGGATCTGAACGAGATTATTGCCCGCGCCCTGGGTGTTGTAGAAAATCAACTCACATTACGCCATGTCAAAGTCGTCAAGAATCTCGATCCGTCATTGCCAAAGGCCACGGTTGACTCCAATCAGATCCAGCAGGTTTTCATCAATCTTCTTGTCAATGCGTCCGATGCCATTGGAGAAGAAGGTGGCACGATCACATTGACTTCGTCACTGCTGACGCTGTCTCCTTTGGGAACGATGCAGATTAAGCGAGCCCAGTGTTCAAAGAGGCACAACCTGATGGATTCGGAATTCAAAGTCGCCGGCCTGCCCTCGATCAAGTTGCGCTTCAAACAGGACGGCCGGGATGGCTTTCTCTTTTTGGACCCCGTGTATGGCAGCTTTCGTCATCGGTACACGGCGGCGGTTGACGGTGACATTCCGGCAGAACTTTCTTGCCCTGAATGCGGCGTTTCTCTGATGGATGAAAGCGTCAAGTGTCCGCTCTGCAAATCACCCACGTTTCATTTTGAAATACCTGGCAAAGGGCAGTTTGAGAATTGTTCGCGCAGCGGCTGCGAGTGGCAACGATGGAAGCTGGTGGATGAGTCGGGTCAGCATGATTACGCCGAGATGCGCATTCAGGATACGGGCCATGGCATAGCCAACGAGGATCTGCCCCGAATATTCGAGCCGTTTTTTTCCACGAAAGGTCAGAAGGGCACGGGGCTCGGTTTGTCCGTCATATGGGGCATCGTTGACAACCACAATGGGAAGATCACTGTCGAAAGTGAGTATGGAAAAGGTACGACATTCACCATCCGGTTACCCGTGAAGGACATTCTGTGATGAAAAAAGTCGGCCTATTGGTGATTGATGATGAGCCGGTAATCACCGAAGCGGTCGTTCGGATTTGCTCTTCCGAAGGATACTCGGTGGATGCTGTTTCGAATGCCAGGGATGCGGTGTCGCGGGCACAGACGGGCAACTATGGGGTCATACTGTGCGACATCATGATGCCCGAGATGGACGGTTTTCAGTTCCTTGCCGAAATGGCGAGGAAGGAAATTCACACCCCGGTGATCATGTTGACGGGATATTCGACATTGGAGAATGCGGTGAAGTCGCTGTATGACGGCGCGATTGATTTCGTTCCGAAGCCCTTCACGGTGGATGAATTGGTGTCAGCCATCCGGCGCGCGACGCGGTATGGCGAAATTCAAGAAAGCCTGACAGCCGGAGTTGTGGGCGGGTCGTTGCCGTTTGTTCCGTGCCCGTCCAAATACTACCGGCTGGGGTATCGAAGCTGGGTTGTGGTGGACCATGATGGCACCGCACAGATGGGCGCCACAAACTTATTTACCAGGACGACCGGAGAATTGGCCGGCATTCAGTTATTGCGCACCAACGATGAGGTGATTCAAGGCAGTTCTTGCGCTGAGTTGTTCTCATCAGATGGATATGCTCATCAGATTTTGTGCCCTCTGAGCGGACGTATTCTTGAAAAAAACGAGAAACTCTTGAATTCGGTTTCCCTGATAGAAAAAGACCCCTACTTTGAAGGCTGGCTGTACCGGATCCTGCCATCCGACATGGAATACGAATTGCAGCACCTGATCCCATGCAGTTCAGATCGACTATGATGAAACAACGAACCAAATAAAGCTATCAACCCAACAGGAGCCATGTCATGGCACTATTTATTTTAGCTCTCGTACTCTTTGTCGTTCTCGACATCGCCATCCGGATGGTTGGGAAGCGCCTTCAGGAGAAAAAAGCCCGCGAAGAGCGGGAAGCCGCTTTGGCGGTCAGTTTGCGGCTGGACTTCAGCCGCGAATCCAAGACTCTCAAGCGGGTTGATGTACCGAATCCGAAAGCGCGCATTCTCTGCGTCGACGATGAAGAAGTAGTTCTTGACAGTTTCAGGAAGATCCTCGTACTTGATGGTTACAACGTCGACACGGTCGAATCCGGCCAGGAGGCCCTCGGACTGATCCAGTCCAATCACTATGATTTTGTGTTCACCGATTTGAAAATGCCATCCATGGACGGACAGGATGTGGTCAAATCGGTCAAGCACATTCGTCCGGATATTGATGTCGTCGTGATCACCGGCTATGCCACGGTCGAGTCGGCCGTCGATTGTATGAAGTTTGGGGCCATGGATTTTATCCAAAAGCCTTTCACCGAAGACGAACTGCTGGCGTTAACCAAGAAGTGTCTGTTCAAGAGACAGGAACGAATTCAGAAGCAGATCAAGCCGAAGGTCTTTGTGTCGCAATTTCCAGGCGCTGAATCCCTTCGTTCGACCGAATTTACGATACCGGGTGGCATCTTCATATCCCCGAACCATTGCTGGGTGGCCATGGAACCGGAGGGCAGCGTTCATGTGGGGATAGACGACTTTGCCAAGAAGTTGATTGGCCGCGTCGACGGCATCGACGTTCCTAATCTTGGGATGTCTGTGAAGGTTGGACAATCACTGTTTGCCGTGAAACAAGGACAACGGGCGCTGCGGTTCACGTCACCGGTCAGTGGTACGATATCAAAAATCAATGCCGGCTTGGCCCAGGAACCCGCCCGCCTGGATGCAACACCATATGACAATAATTGGATTTGTGTCATTGATCCGGAGCGCATCGACGCGGACCTGAAAGCCCTGAAAATCGGCAAATCGGCCGTGGACTTCTATCAGGAAGACATTGAATCATTCCAGACGGCGGTCAAAGACATGTTGAATCCTGAGCAGGGCGTTGACGGGAATCAGTTGTTCCTTGGTGAACTCGAAAACCTGAACGACAAGAACTGGAATGTTCTGACAGCCAGGTTCTTTGAGCGATAGGAATTGATCGGCCAGATGGAAAGGTGAGTTGATTGCTGGCGCTGAAATGCCTACATTGAATGCAACCTATTCTCAAAGCAAACATGAGGAGGATGTATGGCTATCCAGATCAAAAAACGGAACATGCTGGCTCAGGTTGGACTCTGCATTATCACGTGCGGCTTGTACGTGATTTACTGGTTCTATCAGACCTGCGAAGAAATGAAGTCCGTAGCCAACGATACCGAAACGTCGTCGGCATTGCTGACGGTCTTGCTGTTCATACCCTTTGGAGCCTTTTTCTCGTACTACAAGTATGGCGAATTGTATGAGAAAGTCACCGGGGGCAGTTTCAACCGGTGGTTGCTTTGGGTTATCTGGATGGTTTTTGCTCCCGCCGTGTGGTTTATTGTCCAAACCGATCTTAACAAGAGAGCAGAAGGCACCGCCACAACCGCTTGATGAGCGATGCTGGCCATGGTTCTGCATGAGGCGGGGGATTGCCTCCGGGCCGGAGACGTACCGATACCTGAACCGGATGTCGGGCAGATTCTGATCAAAGTGGAAGCCTGTGCCGTGTGCCGTACGGATTTGCACATCTTGGACGGCGATTTGAAAAGAGCCTGTCTGCCTTTGATTCCGGGGCACGAGGTGATCGGACGCGTGGTGAAGTGTGGCCCGCGCGTCGAACAATGGAAAATCGGAAGTCGGGTGGCTGTTCCATGGCTGGCCCATGCGTGTGGGACATGCGATTTTTGCAGGACAGATATGGAAAATTTGTGTGACGCGGCCAAATTTACAGGCTATGATGTGAATGGAGGATATGCAGAATACATGCTTGCAAACGCACAATTTGTTTTTGGAATGCGGCAAGACGGTGATCCCGTGCACCTTGCTCCTTTGATGTGCGCCGGGTTGATAGGATTCAGGTCATACGCGATGGCCGGACCCGGTTTGAAAGTGGGTCTTTTCGGATTTGGCGCCGCGGCTCACCTGATAACCCAGGTTGCGCGCTTCGAACAACGCCGTGTCTTCGCCTTCGTCCGGAATGGAGACACCCAAGGTTTGGCCTTTGCCCGCAAAATGGGCGTTTACTGGGCCGGCTTTTCCGGGGAAATGCCCCCGGAAGACCTGGATAGCGCCATTATCTTTGCCCCGGTCGGCGAGCTTGTGCCTCACGCCCTTAGATGTGTGCGAAAGGGAGGTACGGTCGTCTGCGGCGGCATCCATATGAGCGACATTCCGCAGTTTTCATATGATCTACTGTGGGGAGAAAGGTCTGTCAAATCGGTCGCCAATCTCACCCGGAAAGACGGCGAGGCGTTTCTTGACCTGGCGTTTCGTATTCCCATCGAAACAACAACTACGACCTATCCGCTGAGCAGGGCCAATGAGGCCTTGCAGGATTTAAGACGAGGTACCCTTAACGGGACGGCCGTTTTGATTCCGGACGAATTGACGACATAACACATGTGGTTTGTAACTGAAACCGTCTCCGGTTGGCGCGACGAACTTGGAAAACCCGGTTTCAGAAGAGAGAGCGCCGCCACGATGGCGCTTTTGGCTGCCGTGCTCGCCGGTTTTGCCAGGTTTGTGATGTGGGTTGAATCACGGCCCGGAGTTGAATTGAGGGATCCCATCCTGCAACTGTTCCAGCCCATCAACCTGACGTGGCTGACATTCGTCATGATCTATGTCGGACTGCTGACGGCCTTGCTCTACCTGATCCGCTTTCCGAGAGCCTGTTTGTCGGCGCTGCAGGCGTACATGGCGATGATTCTGGTCAGGATGCTTGTCATGTGGGTCCTTCCTCTGAATCCTCCCGCATCGATGATCGTTCTCAAAGATCCTTTGGTTGAGTTTTTTGGTTCGGGGCAATCGTTGACGAGAGACCTCTTTTTTTCAGGCCACACGGCCACGATGTTTCTGCTGTCTCTTGTTTGTCCGCACCCGTTTTTGAAAAAACTCTTTGTCGGACTGACAATGGTTGTTGGCGTGTGTGTCGTCGCCCAGCATGTCCACTACGCCATCGACGTGATCGCGGCGCCTTTTTTTGCCTACGGGGCGTTTCGTCTCGTGGGATTACGGCATTTGCAAAAACCTTGTTAAAGAGTCGATCATCCGTTACATTTGACTGCCATTCTTGGAAGAATCACATCAGGAGAATAACCATGGAAATCAAGACTGTTGGTGTTGTCGGAGCCGGAACCATGGGGAACGGTATCGCCCATGTTTTTTCACAAAGCGGTTTTTCAGTTCATTTGATCGATGTCAAGAGCGAACTGCTGGATCGGGCCCTGGCAACGATTGACAAGAACATGACCCGTCAGGTGTCCAAAGGGAGCCTGACCGAAGACGGAAAAAGGGCGGCGTTGGCGCGAATCAAATCCGGCACCCGTCTTGAAGATGCCGGCGATTGCGGACTGGTCGTCGAGGCCGCGTCCGAAAATGCGGAAGTGAAGAAGTCCATATTTCGTTCCCTCGATACTATTTGCGCACCCGAGGCGATTCTCGCGACGAACACATCGTCGATTTCAATCACAGAGATAGCCGCCGTGACTGCGCGTCCGGATAAGGTCATCGGTATGCATTTCATGAATCCCGTTCCGATCATGCAACTTGTGGAGATCATTCGCGGACTGGCTACTTCCGACGCAACGTATGCTGTGGTCAAGGGCCTGACCGAAAAACTAGGCAAGACGCCGGTCGAGGTTAACGACTTTCCCGGTTTTATTTCCAATCGTGTGCTCATGCCCATGATCAATGAAGCCGTCGTGTGCCTCATGGAAGGCGTTGCGACGAAGGAGGCCATTGACGCCGTTATGAAATTGGGCATGAATCATCCCATGGGTCCCCTGCAATTGGCGGATTTTATCGGTCTTGACGTCTGCCTGTCGATCATGAACGTCTTGCACGACGGATTGGGCGATGACAAATACCGACCGTGCCCCTTGTTGAAAAAAATGGTCACGGCGGGCTATTTGGGAGTAAAAAGTGGTCAGGGTTTTTATGTTTATCCAAAGAAATAACCGACGCGAGGAGAGACTATGAAAAAAATTGCCACGTTGGCTGCTACGCTGGCCGTCGTTTTGCTCCTGTCAACTTTGACCGCTACCGCTCAGGTGAAAAAGCGGATTGCCGTCCTTCCATTTAAGAACAAGGGAGGGAAAGAGAAACATGCATGGCTTAGCGAGGGATTTTCGACGACACTGACCGATGGTCTTCAGCAGATTCAGGCCATTTACGTGGTTGACCGCAATCAGGTCAACAGTGTCGTCAAGAAAGCGGGCTATTCCAACGACGATCTGTTTACGTCCAAGGCGGCATATGAAATCGGCAAACAACTGGGACTCGACTATGTCATCATCGGCGCCTACAACATGCGTGGCAAGGATTCGATCGACTGTTTTGCCATCGTCGTGGACGGCAAGAAGGAAGGCGAGTACATCAAAACGTGCAGCCCTCGTTCGGTAAGGCCTATGGCCAATCTTTGGCAGGTCTACGACAAGATGATCGATGCCGTTTGCAAGACGGAATGTTTCAACGTAACCGTCACGGCGAATGAACAGAAACAGATCAAAGCGATCACCGCCAATACAGAAAATGTTTCGGCGTATGAGTATTACATCAAGGGACGCAAGGAACATCTCAAGTATTCCGTGATGGGCTATGAGAAGGCCATCGGATGGTACGACAAGGCCCTTGAGTTGGATCCAAACTACGCGCTGGCCCTCGGCGCGAAAGGGGAGGCGGAGGCCTTCTGGGGATACCAGATGGAGTTAAATAGCGAAGATTACAAGCCGATGTATGACCGGGCTATGGCAAACGTGCAGAAAGCGCTCGGGCTATCGCCGACCATTGGTTCCATTCACCGGAACATGGCGACAACGTTTCAGATGTTGCGGCGTTTCGACGATGCCAATTCCGAGGCGAGGAAGGCCGTGGACCTCAACCCCAACGACGCGGAAGGTTGGTACCAACTCTGGCGGTCGTATTCCACGGACGTCAATGCGACAGAAATACAAAAAGCGCTGGAAATCAGCCCGTACCTTCCGGTGGCCAATCTGACCGTCGGCAACGCATATATGGATAACAAAGACTATTTAAAAGCTGAGGAATACTACAAGAAGTCGCTGGTCGGCAACGAAGACTACGAGTTGGCGCATGCCAACATGGGCAATTTGTATTTTACTCTGCAGCGTTATGATGAGGCCATTTACCACCTGAAGCGATCCCTCGAAATCAAGCCCAAATATGCGTACTCTCTTTACATGCTCGGACTTGTCTACTGGTATCAAGGCAAATGGGCCGACGTGATCGATTCCTGGGAAAAATGTCTTCAAGTGGACCCAAACCACCAACAAGCGCTTGAATGGCTGCCGCAAGCCCGACAGAAACTTGCCGGCGGGCAGTAATGCCGTCATGAATGGATCGCAGAGAGGCTGTTTGGCGTCGCTGGGCAGCCTCTTTGATTTTGATTGCACCACCCATTCTTGACAGGTTTGGCGCTTGAAATAACGTGAGAATCATACTACTAATTACATTAATAACGTGGAATATGTCGGCTCCGCTGGAGCGGTCCGGAATTGACGAAGTCTCCTATCGTTCGTCGATATTCCATTCAATAGCCCAGCGTTCGGATTCGATTCTGATGGTTTACATAACGGAGCACTTGGCTGATCGGAAGCCTGGCCTTGAAGCTCTTTTTGGCATTACCGTTAAGGATACGGTTTTCATCCGAATTGCGCCGTCCAGGAGCGCCTTCCGGGCTTTGACGCACGGTTTCGCGCCCGATTGGGGAATAGGCGTGGCCTTACCTTCACAGAATTCGATCCTACTGTGCGCGGATTCGGAAACCCCCGATCAAGCGGTGGTGCAACCCATAGAAAAGATCGCGACGCATGAGTATACACATATCATTTTGGGGCGCATTTCTGGGCTGCCGTTGTGGTTTCATGAGGGGTGTGCCATGTTAGCCGCCGGTGAATTCACTTCAACCAAAGTCCTTGGGCGCTCCCAAATCACAGGCCACGGCATGTCCCTGAAAGAAATTGACAGCCTTCTCCGCTTTGATCCGATCCGGGCCCGGCTGGCCTACGAGCAAAGCCATTCAGCCATGCTGTTTTTCATGGAAGAATACGGGCGATCATCACTGCGGATGCTGTTGGCTCAATGCGTCGCGGGTGTTTCCTTCGAAGAGGCCTTCCGGCGAGCGACGGGCATTACATCCAACGAATTTCAACAACAATGGCACGCACAACTTCGGTCCAATTTCTGGGTCGTATGGGTGGATGCCGTTGACGAATTCTTGTGGTATTTCTTGATTCCGGCACTGGTTGTCCTCGTGTGGATAGTCGTCAAAATCAGGAATCGGATAATCCTTGCCGGATGGAAAAAAGAGGGTCTCGATGGGGAACCTGAAGATGATCCGACCGAACAGCGTCAGTAGGCGAATTCAACTTCAATGGTTTTCGTGAAGTAGCGGCTGTAAGGATATGTGGTGCGGGCCTCAACAATAATTTTGTACAGGCCCGACGGCATGAATTCAGAAGCGAGAATGGGTTCACGCATCGTTTCCAGTGAATCCACGGCCTTTCGAAGAGGTTGTGTGATCCGTGATGTCCGGCGACGGTCCCATTGCAGACTCTGCCTGCCCAGTGTCATTAGCCGATTGGTACAAAGCTTGGCTACCAAGACGCCTTCTTCATTGACGATTCGCGCGCTGACTTTGGAGTATTCCGTCAAGAAGAAGTCGAAGTGCAGGATAGTGTCCTTCATTGAGATGTTGAAATTCAAAACATCGGTCCCGATGTGATAATACTGGGCAAAGTTCTTGTCCGCAATAAACACCTGACCAAATCGTTTCCCGATGGCGATGCTGCGTGGTTCGAAAAATTCGCCGTCACCTTCTCCGATATGGCCAAACGACGTAATAAAGTTGAGATCGTGATCAAATTTGTGAATGCAATGATTGAAAAGGTCAGTAACCCATACGCTGCCGAAGTAGTCCAGGGCAACAGAGGTCAGAAACACACGTTGGTACCCGTATTCTGTCGATGAAATACCACGGATGAACCGCCCGTCCGAGGTCAGTTTTTGAATCCGAGAATTGTTAAGGTCCACAACGACAAGGAAATCCTCCTGGTAGTATGAATTGGAATCGCTGGTCTCTGACAACGCAATCGCATAAGGCCTGAAGAATTGCGCCATCGCCACCGAAGAGTCACTCCTGTTGCCAATGGCGTACATAGGGGATAAGTCGCCGTCCATCACCTGAACTCGGTCATTGCCATAGTCACATACATAAACGCGTCCAGAGGGCCCGACCGCAATACCCGTGGGTTCCCTGAACTGGCCGGTTTGGCTGCCTTCCTGGCCTGCCGCCCGCACAAACGTCAAATGGTTGCCCGGATTATGGAGTTTGACAACACGGTTGTGGCCCGTATCGGCGACGTAGACATTGCCGGCGGGATCGCCGGCGATACCTTTAGGATGTTTCAGTTTCTGACGCGGCCCCTTGCCTTCGTACACGTCCAGCGTTAGCATCGAGCTGTTGAAGATGATGTTATGTTGGCCGGAATTCAGACCATACACCGTCAGATCATCGTCATCCGATCTGTTCAAGGGATCGTCCGTGCTTTTCAGCCTTACGGCGGCCAGGCCTTGCGGATCAGAAGGGCGTATGTCGGTTCGTCCCAAAAGGGCCATGAAAGCCATCAGTTGAACGGCGCCCGCCTTGTGAATGGGTGCGTGCCGCGCAGGTGGATATACGAGCGTCGTTTCCTCATGAACCTTTTTTTTCTCAATCACTTGCGCCGGCAAGGCGGCTGTCGCAACGATTAAGAAACAAGCAAGGGGGAATGTCAGACGTTGGGCCATCCGTATCTCAGCAGGTTGACCTTCTCACGGCGAAATGGGATTCCCTCGGCGAGGAGCCGTCTTTTTTGTTCGGCATAAAGTCCTCTGGACTTTGGCAACGAAATGTGGCCGGACGCATTGATGACCCGGTGCCATGGGATCGAGAGTCCAACCGGTGTCTGCCGCAGGGCAAGCCCAACGAATCGCGATCGTCCAGGCAGACCCGCCAATCGCGCGATTCGGCCATACGTGGAAACCCGGCCGTAGGGGATTCGGCGGACGGCCTGCCAGATTCGATCGAATCGTTCGGCAGGATCAGTTGTTCCCGGACGAACGGGCATCAAGTCTTTTGACCGTCGTTTCATAGGCAAAAAGTGCTATGGCCGAAACGGAGCCGATGGCGGCGAAATAATACCAAATGAAATTCGCATTCGCATAGGCCTCGGCATGCTGACCGGCTTCAAGGGTGTGAGGATCGGGACAATACGTCGTCAAAAGGTAACCTGAAATACCGAAACCCAGCAGGGATGCAAGAAAAGAATGCAGATGGCCGAATCCAAGGTACAAGCCTTCTTCGCCTTTGGGTGCCTGCAAACTGAAGAACTCAAAATACCGGGGAGAAATAAAACACTCCGCCAGAGCCTGTATGACAATCCCGCCAATCAACACAATCGTGATGGGGTGAGCAGAAATTGAACCCATGATGGGGATGGATGGTCCCAGGAAAGACTCCAGAAGGGGACTCGAAGCCATGCAAAGAGCCGATATGGGCATCAAAAGCATACCGATATTCATGGAAGTTATGGCTTTGACGTTTTTCATGACATGGGTGATCACAAGGACGGCCGTCATCACCACGAAGGGATTCACATTGGAAATCCACTCCGGCGACGCGTCTCTGCCGACCAAACGCAGGACGTATTTTGGCATGGTCGCATACATCTGATGCTGGATGATCCAAAATCCCGTGACGATAAGGACGAGAATCAAGAGGCGGGCATTCTTGAGAATTCGCACAAGGCTGTCCCAGATTTCACGAATCGATCGTCCCTCACCGTGAATATCCACGTTACGATAGAAGAAAAAGACAACGACGAGGGCCAGCGCGCACATGATCGCCGAATAAAAATTGATCGCTTCAAGACCCAGATTGATGCGCAAAGGATATGCAAAAGTCTTTCCGGAGAAAGATCCAATATTGACCATGGCGTAAAAAATCGAATAAGCCCTGGCCCTGTTCGTCGAATCGGACGTTTTGGCTACGGTGCCGGTTATGATGGCCTTGATAAAAGACCCACCGAACATCAGGATGACAATGGCGGGCAGAACGGTCGACTTGTAGGGCAACGCACCGAGGGAGCAGTACCCGATCGCCAGGAGCGCAAACGCGAGCATCATGGCCCGGCGAAATCCCATCTTGTCTGCCACAGCTCCCGTAAACGGTGGAAGGAAATACAGGCCGGCTGAAAACACGCCGCCTATCCAGGCGGCATCGATATCATCAAAGCCGACAACATCGGTGAGATACAGCGTAATGGTGATAAAGACGGCATAATAGGCCGCACGTTCAAACAACTCAACCACATTCGCCGTCCAAAAGGCGAATGGAAATTTCCACGTCTGCATGCACGATCTCCATGTGATGGTGACAAAGCGCAATGAGTGTAAGGATTCGACGATACTTGTGCAATGGTTTATTTAGGTCTTTGTTCTTGAAGAAGTGAATCACACATGATTACATTGCAAACACATGTAACTAACGCCAAGACGGGAGAATCCGGTGGACATGTCAAGTGAAACAATCGATCTGATACGTGCCCTGGCGGCGCCCCTGGCAGTCCTCGTGCCTTTGTTGGTCTTCTGGATCCAAAAAAGGGACCGCCTGCAGAAGGCAAAGCATTTTATTGAGATGCTCAAGGCCCACGACGACTTGAAGGCCGTGCAAGAGAAACACAGATCAGACCCTCTGCCGGACAACGTCGCCGCGCAGGTAAGACATCTGATCGCAGAAATGGAAATAGAGATCAGTCGGAGTTCGGAAAAACTGAGCGTGTCTCCCTTTATTGTGATTGTGGCCGCCGGGACTCTGTTGATCAGCCTGGTCTTTACGCAGTTATCCGACTATATCAACAAACTTTTCTTGGGCAAATCATACGAATCCGGCATGCTATTTCTGGAGGGCATTTTTCAGTCGTCGACGTCCCGTTTCATGCTGCTGATGGTCTATGTCTCCGTCAGCTTGTTCATCACAATGAAGATGGTAAAACCTGTGACCGGCAAATTGGCAACGGCTTTCAAACGCAACCTGGCCATGTTGTTGGTCTTCAACGTGATTTTCGTCGCCGTCACGATCCTGGTGAGTCTTGTTTTGATTCTTTTGGATCCGATTGTCGACTTGTGGTGAGAGCCGGACCCGCGGCGAGACACGCCATCCACAGGATTTGAGTGGCCATTCCGGGAATGAAATATTTCTCCCAGATATGGTATGAGAAGGGCATGACGAGGTGAAACGTCAGCAGCATCAGGAGTAGTTGGTTCCCAAACGGATGAGCCGCCAAAGAGCCATTCAAGACCATACGTAATCGCCTCCTGGCCAATTCGACAACGAAAGTCAGCGTGGCCATAAAACCGGCGAAAAACACCGTCTGCGCGACCCACTCGCCACCCGCCCAACGCAGACCACGATGAAAAAATCCCGTGGTCACAACTCCGCCGGATTTGGCGGCATCGGTGACTTCGATGGGAAACAGCAGGAACAGTGCCGAGAGCGGAACCGCCAGCGCCACAGAGGAGATCCGGACGGGAATCTGCCGAAACATGAAATACCAGATCGGCCATACGTACCAGAAACTCAAGGAAAAATTCAGAATCAGGGTTTTCGCATGAAACGTCAGAACAGGATCCATGTAGATGTCTCGCAATTCCGTCTGAGGCGACAATCCGTTCCAGAAAATGAACAAGGGGAGCACCCCCAGAATTGTTCCAGCCGGTGGTAAAACGGCTTTGACGCACGCCTTCCATTGTCTTTTTCTTGTCAATCGTATCGCTTCGTAGATTAGTATGCCCAGCGGAACAAAAACATAGTATTGCCGGCACATGATTGCGCACCACGAAAAAGCTGCGAACCCGATCGGGTATTTCCTAACGTAGCAATACACAGCGGCGAAAAAAAACAATAGAGCCGCGTTATCCGTGTACATGCAAATGGCCGCACCGAATACGTATGGATTTAAAGATAATACCAGGACCGCCGCCAGGGCCCATTTCGGTGAATCGGTAATCCGGGAAACGGTACGATGGAAAATCACCAGCATGAATGCAGACAACAAAAGCATAAATGCACGCATGATTGAGAGATCGAAATCAAAGAGTCTGCCGATTATCCCAAACATAATGAACGGAAGAGGTGTCGACATCTCACGATAAGACCTAATCAGATCCAGGCTTGGGAAATAGCGGTCTCCAAACTGTTTGATCGTTTCCACGAAATGATGTTCGTCGTGCCACAGACCATGCCGGAGAAATCCCGAGGCGAGGACCAGGACGATCACCCACGCCGTGAGCCAATACCGGAAGGCCAGCTCTGGCCGCCTCCGTAGAGTCTGAAGAAAGGGATTGCGCATCTCTTAGAATCTTGTTATAGTGCCGCGTTTTGGATCCATCACCGAAGGAATCGAATGGACGTTTTGTATGCCTTTGTGGATCTCCTGCTTCACCTCGACGTGCATTTGGCGGAGATCATCGACGCGTATGGTCTTTGGACGTATGCGATTCTCTTTCTGATCATCTTTTGTGAAACGGGCCTCGTCATCACGCCGATCCTGCCGGGCGATTCCCTGCTTTTTGCAGCGGGGGCGTTGTGCGCGACCACAGGACTGGATGTGCACGTGACAGCGGCGTTGCTCGTGGTGGCCGCCATTTTGGGCGACACCGTAAATTATTGGATCGGAGCCTACACCGGCCCAAAAGTTTTCTCGAAAGAAAAATCCCGCTTCCTCAACAAAGAACATCTGCTCAAAACTCATGAATTCTACGAGCGGCACGGAGGAATCACGATTGTGATTGCCCGGTTCATGCCCATCATTCGGACGTTTGCTCCGTTTGTGGCCGGCGTTGGGGCGATGACTTACCGTCACTTCATTTTCTACAACATTACCGGCGGTTTGCTGTGGATAGGACTGTTTGTCTATGGCGGCTATTGGTTCGGGAACATTCCTTTCGTCAAGCAGAATTTCACGCTCATTATCGTGGGAATCATCATCGTGTCCGTGCTGCCGGGGGTGACCGCCTTCCTCAGGGCAAGATATTTCGCGAAAAGCGACGGAAAACAGTAAGATTCAGCGCTTCGCCAGTAGAATTGTGTAAAAAGACTCAAGCGGGTTGAAAGGTTTGCCGGCGTAGCCTCCAAGGAAGCCCCATCTTGAGAATCCCGCTTCTTTCACAAAAAAGTCAATCTCCGAACGCGTTACCGGGCGTATCGGCGTCGACAATGCCCGCCAGTACCATTCCTTTTTCTGTATTTCCAACAGCATGAGGTTGCGGACAAGCAGTTCCTGGTGGAAATCATGAATCATCGTAAACAGCCTTGGATGTGATTTCAAACTGCGGTCCAGCAACGGCATGAACCGTTCGCGATTCTTCCATATTTTCTCATAGTTCAACGTTTCGACAATCAGCAGACCGTTTTCCGTCAGGTGTTTCCTCGCGCAGAGGAAGAACTTTTGAAGGGCTTCGTCATCAAGGGCAAGGCTCAGGGCATCTTTCGTGCATATGATGAGGTCAAAAACTTGGTCCTTTAAGGCTGAAAACGGGGATTGTATGTCGGCAGCGTTCAGGCGGCAAGACCGGGGAAGTCGCTTACGCGCCCTCTGGAGCATCTTCCCGCTGACATCCGCGCCGCCCAGCCGACGAATACCCAGTTCCTGCAGAAGCCGGAGCGTTTGACCGGTGCGGCAGGAGACATCAAAGGCGGACAACGGGCGGTATTTGCCGATGATCATTTTGTAAAACGGCTTCTGAATGCGGCCCATGGTGGACTCTGGGTACAGCAGGTCAAAATATTCAGCCAGGGCATCGCCGTACTGGAGTTCGTCCAGCAAGTTCTCCGGTTGTGGAACATTGGCCGTGGATACGGCGCTTTTGGTTGGACGTTTGGACGGGCGTTTATGGGAGGAACGGGACATGCTCATCGACTCCGCAAACTAATGATTTGGCGCGCCAGAAGCTTGATTAAGTTGGATGTCATGTGTAAGTTAGAGCTATTGACGGAAAATTACCACAGGAAAAAACCGTTCGGGAGTTCTGTTATGTTGCCTTTCCGGATGTCATATGTTGCCGTGTTGTTTCTTGCCATGGCTGCCTGTCAGAGTACTGATCAGCGTGTCAAAATCGAACCTCCAAGAACGTATGCCGTCGGGGACGGCGACGTCGTTAAGAGTGTTTCATTCTCACCTGACGGAGAAACGCTGCTTGTTGGCGGACAGAACAAGAAGATCAAGTTGATCGGGGTTGGTGACGGCGCGGAGCGGTGGACCTCAGTACCGCAACCAGACGCGGTGCTTGCTGTGGCGTTTTCGCCCGACGGACGGTTCTTTTTGTCCACCTGTGGAGACAATACGGAAAATACGGGGCAGGTCGTCGTATGGAATGCGGCTGACAAGTCGGAAATGTGGGCCGTGAGAAAGATGACGAACGATGTGCAATGCGGGAAATTCAGCCCGGACGGGAAGACGGTTGCCATTGCCAATTACTTCAGCTTAACACTCTATGAAACAGAAACCGGCAAACAGAAGTTCTTCTTTTCCGGCCACGCCATTGATGTCAACGCACCATCCGGCCATGTCGGGGCGATCAGCGACTTGTGCTTTTCCACCGATAATCGCCGGTTGGTCACGGTGGGATGGGATCGAAGCGTCAAACTATGGGATCTGACAACAGGCGCCGAAACAAAGACATATCCGGAGGCCGATCCCATCAATGCCTGTCTTTTTTCGCCAATGGAAGACCGTATTTTGACAGCCAGCGCTGGGTCCATTCACGTGTGGAACCTTAGTTCGAACATGACGGACACGATACTGGCTTACGACGACGAAATTCAGGCCCTGGCATGGATAAAAGGTGGCGAGTATTTCGTGTCTGGGGACAAAACAGGAAATGTGGCTGTATGGAAATACACGGATTTCACAATGGTCGCAGTCTTTCCCCGTGTGCATCCCGAAGGAGTGTGGGGCTTGTCGGCCTCCAGGGACGGCAAATGGATGGCCTCTTCCGGTGGCGGGGGACGTATCACCATCTGGGACGCCGGGTACCTTGTCCGGCCGAGGTCACCATCGGATTCCCTATCCACCGAAAATACCCTTGACAAAGGGTCCGCCAAGCGATAGATTGACGTGTCGATTGTTCTTTCTCATCAGTGTTCAGGTGTCCCTTAGTTGGGATGAAAAGGGAATCACGTGCAAATCGTGAGCTGCCCCGCAACTGTAAGTGAGTCAACAAATCCACTGTCGGCTTGACCGACGGGAAGGTATCCGATCCTCACAAGCCAGGAGACCTGCCTGAACCAATTTCAGCAATCCTTCGCGGGAAAAGGAGTGTTCTGATGCTGGAGACGAAACGTCTTTGGCTTTTGATCCTCATTCCAGTTGGAATGAGGATTTTTCATTTTTTGGTCGTTTGTGATCTGGCAATCCATGAGGATGTCGCGGCCCAGGAATCCAGAGATTCCGTCAAGTATGTTTTTGAGGAAATCGTCGTCACAGCCTCCAGGCGGAGCACGTCCAATCTTGTGACCTCAGGTTCCGTCGAGTCCATCGACCGCTCCACATGGCAGGAGCGAAACGGGCAAGTGGTTACTGACGTACTTGAGCTGAGCGGTGGCGTGGACATCAGGGACTACGGCGGAGTGACGGGGGCCAAAATCGCCACGATGCGAGGGGCGACGGGCCAACAGGTGATTGTCCTGAGAGACGGCATTCGGATCAGCAATCCCGCTCTTGGGCTTGCCGACTTAAGCCTCCTGAACCTGGACAACGTCGATCGCATAGAGATTTATCGTGGCGGAGCCTCTTCGTTGTACGGCGCCGATGCGGTGGGTGGCGTCATCAACATCATTTCCGACCATTCCGCAAAACCACTCTCGGCGCAGGTTCACAGTTCGATAAGCACATTCTCGCATTCGGTCTTCTCAGGTGCCGTCGCCCTTCCACTCGGCGAATATCAAACCGGCTTTTCATTCCGTCACGAAGATATGCCGGATAGTTCATATTCGGTCCGGCTGCGTTCGCCCCGAAGATCGGTTCGCCGGGTCAATTCGGCCTTTAAAGTGAACCTTATGGAAGGTCATGTCAGCAGGACGGACCCGACGAAATCAATCGTCCTTTCGGGACAATGGCTCACGCGCGACGCCGGACTTCCGGGCACAATTGCGAACAACTCGTCGGCGCTGTCCGACGAACGCCAGGTGGATCGAAACTGGATGGTGTCCCTTCAAGGGTCGTGGACTCCGGCTGCTCGCTGGCAGACGGCTGGCGCGGCATCCTTTTCACAAACCCGCATAGAATACGACGATTCAGAGCCCTTCATTCGCAGCCAAACTCAAACAAAGTCCTTTCAGGCACGAGCGGTTAACACCCTGATAGTCGCTCCGTGGAATACGCTGACGACAGGTTATGATTGGTCGGCCACGACGGCCGATGGATTCTCAAAAGAAGGAGAGGGTGGTTTTCAAACCGACGCACGTTTCAACACACCCTTTTCGCACCAACATGGCGTCTTCATCGTGGATATCGTCGAATGGCGGTGGAAATCGCCACTGGCCGATATTCTTCGTCTGGATCCCTCCTGTCGATTTGACCGGTCGTCCTATGATGACGGGGAGTGGAGCCCGCGTTTGGGATTGAGCATCATAAAAAGGCATGCGTCATGGTACCACACGTTACGAGGCTCATTTAGCCGGAATTTTCGGGCTCCAACCTTGAATGAACGATACTGGGTGGGTGATGGGGCTCTTGGAAATCCGGACATCAAGCCGGAAAGGTCCATCACCTGGGACGCCGGCCTGATTGCGGGAATGTCAAAAGGGGGAATCCATACCCAGTTTGAATTCAATCTATACCGAATCCTGAGTACTGACCAAATTGTCTGGAGTATGGAGAACCCCATCACACCTGTCAATCTAAGGAAAACCAGGGCAACGGGACAAGAACTCATGGGACGGCTGCTTATCGACAGCACCTGGCGCGTGGCAGCGGCTTTTACGAGAAACCGGGCCATGGATCTGAGCGATCCAAATCGTTCGTATCGATCCATCAATTCACCACTGTATACGAGTAAACTGAGTGTCGAATTCGCTCGCCATCGTTTCACGGTTCATGCTTCATATCGGTACTCCAGCGAACGATTCATCGATGCCCAGAATACAAGAGCACTAAAACCCTACTGGCTTGTGGATGCAGGGTTGGCTGTGAAGTGGAAATTCGACCGCCTGCAAGGTCGTCTTTTGGTCGATATGAAAAATGCTCTTGATAAGGCTTACGAAGTGACGCCGGCGTATCCAGGCATGGCTCGCGAGTTAGTAATCGGACTGGATATTTCTTACTAATCACAGGAAAGGAGAAACGAATGAGAAATCTATGGAAGATGGCTATCCTTGTTGCGATTGGCGGTGGTTGGATGGCGTGCACAGAGGGAGTGGATACGGGCCATAATGGTGAGGTGGGAGAAACGGGCGTTTTTATTGTCAATGAAGGTAATTTCATGAGCGTGTCCGGCGACATTTCATTCTACGATTTTGAGTCGGATTCGCTAAAGAACAATCTGTTTCTGAATGCGAATGGTGTGGCAGCGGGCGACGTCGTGATGGACGTTCTGATTTTGGATTCGACGGGCATTATTTCGGCCAACAATTCAAACCTTTTGCGCGTTTTTCGCCTGTCGGATTTTGCGCTCATCAAGACTATTCCAATCGTGAGTCCTCGCTATTTGGTGGAAGTCTCTCCGGACAGGGTTTATGTTTCATCATGGACGGGGCGCGTTTTCGTTCTTGATGTCAAAACATTCACGTTTGTGGATTCGATCAGTGTAGGGCCGTATCCGGAAGACATGACGCTTCTGGACGGCAGGGTGTATGTTGCCAATTCCTCAGGTTTTGGCAGTGATCATACCGTTTCGATCATCAACGTCGTGTCGCAGTCTGTGGAAAGAACGGTCACCGTGGGTGTGGGACCGGCGACGCTGGCCGCCGATGAATCGACGCACCGGATCTACGTCGCCTGCACCGGCAATGAATATGTCTCTCAAGTCATACCGGGCAGTGTTTATGTCATTGACGGGATGAGCCTTTCCGTTGTCGATTCAATGATCAGTGTGAATAATGGCGGGATTCAGGATACTATTTTTCCAAGCAAGATTGCCGTTCGCGGTTCGCTGGGTGTGATGATCAGCGGTTTTGCCGGACCGATTATTTCTTTTGATCCCGGGTCACTGACCGCAACCGATACGATAAGTGGCACTTTCTACGGGGTCGGCGTCAATCCAACGGACTCCGGCGATTCAAAAATCTACGCGACGACGTTTTCTCTATTGGGTCGATTCCAGATTTTTGAGAGTTCTGACGGCCCGAGTCGGGACCTGCTTGTCGGGGAGTTCCCATCTGGACTTGTTTTCAGGCATGGTCATTGACACTAAGAGCTCAGACCGGTATATTCAACTCACTAAAAGAAAACCGAAATAATCAGGAGTTTCATATGAAAAGAATCCGGATTCTAAATGCTCTGCTCTTGGCACTGGCCATACTGATCATCGCCTCGTGCGAATTCCTGCCGCATCCGATGAATTTCGTACCGGTGACGGCGGCGGCGATTTTCGCAGGTCTGTATCTTGACAGGAGAGTGGCCGTGCTGATGCCATTGGCATCCCTGTTCGTCGCGGATCTTTTCCAGGGAGTCAGTTGGATCGATGTTCCATTTGTTTACGGATCCGTGGCCATAGCGGCCGTATGGGCCGGACAATTGAAAGGACGGCAATCAAACCTCAAGACGTTTGTACCCAAAGTGGCAGGGGTGACCCTGGGCTCATCCGTAATATTTTTTGTGGTAACCAATTTTGGCGTCTGGATCATGCAGGATATGTATTCCAAAGACTGGACGGGTTTGGTTCAATGCTATGTGATGGCTCTGCCTTTTTTCAAGAATGCTCTCGCCGGAGATCTGCTGTTCTCATGCGTATTTGTTGGCACGTATGAAATCGTGAGCAGAGGTTTGCATGTCTGGGCCGACGCAGGCACTGCCCATGTTGTTCAGAAATAGCCGGTCGCTACTCGGTGTCTTGGTTGTTTTGACTTTGGGTTGCGATGACGGAGACGGCGGCTATGAGGCTCTGCCGGGTCTGGTACATCCCGCGTGGGTTGTTTGTGAAGGCAATTTTGGTACCAAGAACAGCAGCTTGACTGTCTTGGATTATGCGGAAGCAGTGGATACCACTTACCTGGATGCCTATCGGAGGGTCAATGGCGAGAAATTGGGCGACTACGCTCATTCGGTGCTCGTCCGGGAATCGCTGTTGTTTGTCTGCGTAACCCAGTCCGACCGTGTAGAAATTATCGATGCGATGAGCGGAGACAAAGTGGACCGTCTCACCGTCACCCAGCCTCGCGATGCCGTGTGTTCAGGGAACAGCCTTTACATCTCCAGCTACTCGGACCGCGCCATCTATCAGTTTGACTTGCCATCTCTTCAGCCCGTCGACACGTTTCGACTGAACCGGTCGCCGGACGAAATGGCTGTCATGGCAGGAAAGTTGTTTGTTTCGAATCCGCCGGCCAGTCCGGATTCGGTCATTTCGGTAATTGATCTGGTCACCGGCCAAGTTGATTCAATGATGGTTGGTGTCGGTGCGGTTTCATTGTGTGCCTCGTCATACGATGACAGAGTGTATGTGGCGTGTTCCGGAAAACCTGCAGTGGGCGGCTATGTTGCCGTTGTCAATCCGAACACTCTTGAGATCGAAAGAAAGATCGATGAATATTCCGGCAATCGACCCGTCAAAATTGTGATTGGAGGCTTTTGGATGGCGTACATCAAGACCTCAAACGGTTCCGTGGAAGTATATGACCTGGTGAAGCGTACCACGAGAGGTATGTTGAGTGGCCACTTCAACGGTCTCGCCATTTCCAACTTCCATATCTATACGTTGGATGCCAGTGATTTCGTTTCAAATGGCATTCTCCGGCGCTATGACTCGACTCTCGTGTTGCAAAAGGAATATCCGGTCGGAATAGCGCCTGCAGAAATGGTTTTTGTTCCTTCGGCAGAGGACATGCGATGAAAATCTATACGAAAACCGGCGATGACGGCACGACGGGTCTTTTTGGAGGTGAACGTATTCAAAAAGACGCGCTGAGAATTGAATCGTATGGAACGGTGGACGAACTGAACGCCACTCTTGGATTGGCCGCCAGTTTTTCCGCCGATCAAGAGATAAAGGGCATCTTGAACGGGATACAAAATGATCTATTTGCGGTAGGAGCGGATCTGGCCACACCGTTGCACGTGACCAGTGTGAGGATCCGGAGAACGGATGCAACCATGACGAAACGCCTGGAAGATACGATAGATGGCATTGATCCGCAGTTGAAGCCTCTGACGCATTTCATTCTACCGGGTGGATCAAAGGTTGCCGCGATGTTGCACGTGGCCCGCAATGTGTGTCGGCGCGGTGAAAGACTCGTCGTACGGTTGTCGCGAAGTGAGGAGATCACACGAGAGGTGATCCTGTATCTCAATCGATTGTCCGACTTGTTGTTTGTAATGGCCCGATGGAGCAATCAAAAAGACGGCGTGTCTGAAATACCATGGAAGGACGGTACACGTTAGCGCTGCTACTCCGGGTGGCAACCGCTTCGCTTCAGGCAGCCGGTGCATGTGTTGGCCAATGGCATTGGGTGCCAACAACGAGGGCAATGCGTGAGAAACTGGTTTTCGATCTCGAGCCGGCAGCACTCGCAAGTACGGACAAATTGGGAAGTCGCCTGTAGCGTACCTGGTATTTCGATGGTGCATGAATTCATGGTTTTTCTTGTCATATGATCAAAGCCAGTATCTGAGCGACGATTCCGCCAATGGTGAATGCGCCAATCCAGGTGCCTATCCAGATGACGGCTCCCTCTTTCCAGCCCCTTTCTTTCATCAAAACGACCACACTGGCCACGCATGGGACGAAGAGGGTCAGCGTGACAAGGCCGACCAGGATCTGCGGTGAAGTAAGCGACATTGTCAGAAAGCCAGCCGCCCCAAAGTCCCTGCGGACCATGCCCATCACGAAGGCAGTGGCTGCTTCACGGGGTAATAACAGCCATTTGGTTGTGAGAGGAGCGAAAAGGTCCTGCCACATCTGCAGTAATCCGGTCACTTGCATGAAGGACACGATGGTCGCACCAAAGAAAAACCACGGCGTCGCTTCCTTCATGAAACCATAACTCTTGATAAACGTCTTCCTGGCTACATTATCAAATTTTGGCCAACGCATGGGTGGCAGATCAATGAGCAATGCCGAGGATTTGCCAGGCAATGAGGCGTTGAGGATTGTTCCGACGACGGCCAGTATCACAAACATGATGACGACATACGAAAGGGTATAGAGACCGCCAGCCGAAGCCAGGAGCGCCGTAATGACGGCCAACTGGGCCGAGCAGGGTATGACGAAATTCAAAATGGCGGCGGCGATGGTCTTTTCGCGGGAAGTCGAAAGAAGACGCGTGGTGATCGTGGCCATGGTCACACAACCGAAGCCAAGAAGAATTGGAATAACGGCCCGGCCATTGAGACCAATGCCGGTCATCAGGCGATCCACCAAAGTGGCCAGACGGGGGAGATAACCACAATCCTCCAAGATGGCCAGGAATGTGTAGAAACCAACCACAAGGGGCAACAGGAGAAAAAGCAGGTAAGTGATCGTCATAGTCAAAATGCCAAATTCTCCGGCAAGCATCGTGCTGATCGGTCCATGAAAATCGAATGTGCGAACGACGTCACGGCCTTTCTCGAATGTTTCAAGTTCGCTGAGACGGGCTGGCTGGGAACGAGTGCCCTCAGGGAAGTCAAAGGACCGTGTTTCAGATATCTTTTCCTCACCCTGCTCGTCGGTCGTCACGATATCAGAGACGATGGTGACCGAGCTGTATCCTGCCACGACATCCTTGATCGTGCGTTCATAGACTTTGTTCCCGAGTTCGACTTCCGTAAAACCAACGACATCCTGCGCAATCCAGACGCCGACAATTTGATAAAGGAGAAACAGCACACCAACGATCAAAGGGAATCCCACGACCGGATGCAAGGCCATTTTGCCCAACCATAGTCGCAAGGTTGTGCTCTCATCACTTTTGGTCGCTTTCTCGATGATCTCGTTGACGCGCTGCCGGCGGGATATGTATGACGATTCGCGGTTGGGCAAGGGATGGACGCCGTGACGGATGGCAATGGCCTCATCGCCTTCGTAAATCATCATGGCTTCCGGTTGCGATCCGACCATACGAAGTAAATCGTGAAGTTGACTATGTAGTGTATCGTTGGCACGGCCAGGCTGGGCTTTGTCCAACGCAGCGGCCACGTCTTCCAAACCGGTTTTGTTGATGGCGGACGTGGGGATTACTTTGACACCCAGGAGATCCTCCAGCAGGGGTACGTTTAATTGGACACCCTCTTTGTTGACCTCATCCATGAAATTCAAGGCAATCACCATGGGGAAGCCCATGTCGATGAGTTGGAGTGTCAGGAACAGATCTCTTTCAAGATGGACGGCATCCACGACGTTCAAGATAACGTCCGCGTCAAGAATAACGTCGCGGGCTACGCGTTCTTCATCGTTGAACGAGGAGACGCCATAGATACCAGGAGTATCCCAAATCGTATGATTTCCGAATCGCCCCTGGCAAACATCGACGGTCGTACCAGGGTAATTGGATACGTCTACATACAGTCCACTGAGATAATTGAAAAAGACGGATTTCCCGACATTGGGATTGCCGGCCAGTACAATTTTTTTCGGATCGGCAGAACTGGTATTGTCTTCGTGACGTGTATGATGGTGATAATTGGGAACAGGTGTCGTGGAAGCGCGCATGGTCTAATCGGCTTGTTCGACGAGTATCTCATCGGCGATTTCCCGTCCAATGGCAATTTCCTGCTTCCGGTATCTGATAACCAACGGACCAAAAGGAAGTTTTTGGTAGCATTTGGCGTAGCAGCCGACTCCCAGGCCGAAACGTATTAACTGAGTACGAATATCGGTATTGGGAATAGACGTGATTCGAAAAACGTCATTTCGGATGAGTGTGGAGAGTTTCCTGGAAGTCATCGGGATCGTCCTGGTTCATTCATTGCAATTGAGACTATGTCTCAATGCAAGATAAAAGTTAAACGTAGAAAAGTCAAGTCATTTACATGTCACATCTCCAGATGTCCGCTATTACAATAGTCAGAAATTACTTGCCTTGAAATGATTTTTATCATATTATTTTCGCAGGAGTCAAGTCATTGTTTATTCACAAAATCCGTCATTCTGTCGTTACATCCGTGGCCGCTGTGTGCATCGCAACGTTGTGTTCGTGCGAACTGGAACGGCCATCGGAAGATGATATTATCTCCCAAGGGAGACGTTTATTCAGGGATACAAAATATTCAGCAGGACATGATACGAGTTGCGAGACATGCCACCCGGACGGTCACATGGACAATCGGCTGTGGCACTTTGACGCCATTCACAGGGTCGGTGATTCAGTTCGAACACTGACGTTGTGGGGAATAGCCGGTACGGGCGCTCCATACTTGTGGGATGCTACGAGGCGTGATCTTTATGAAGTGACCAGACTTTATACGGACACGATTATGGGCGGACATGCGACCGATGGAGAACTCGAAGCGCTGGTGGCCTACCAGAAGTCCCTCGTCTTTCCGTCGAATCCTTATGTCAATTCTGACGGCACATTGACTACGGCCCAGGCGCGGGGAAGAACTATCTATGAGACCAAAGGGTTGTGTTCACCCTGTCACACTCTTCCGACAGGTACTAACGGCAAGGCGAAAAACATAGGAACCGGAGGAATCATCAAGACGCCAGGCCTGCGGGGCGCCTATTCCTATGGTCAGTTCTTCCATGACGGCCGTGCAAAGTCTCTGCGAGAAGTGATCGATTTCTATGATGCGGACACGAGCGGCATCCTGAAGTTGAGTGGGTTTGACATTAACCTCCTGGAAAACGAAAAATCCGATTTGATTGAGTTTCTAAGGACACTGTAATCATGAAGCGCATACTGTCTAATTTTGGTGTATTGGCCGCCTTGTTGATGTGGATAGCGTGTGACAAAGAGGTGCCGGACGAGGATCCTCGCATCAAACTCGGCAGAACACTGTTCAATGACGTCAAATTCAGCCATAATAGCTCTGCGAGTTGTGCCACGTGTCATCCGAACGGGGATATGGATAACAAGAAGCACCTTCTGCCGATAGCGCCAGACAGCCTTTCCACGCCGACCTTGTTTGGAGTGAAGGACACACCGCCCTATTTGTGGTTTGCGGATGGCGGAAGGGATTTGCGTGTCCTGACACGCATCGTGATTGAAGACATCATGGGTGGTTCGGTGGATTCCATTGAATTGGACGCGCTGGAAGCTTACCAACTGTCCTTGACGTTTCCGGCCAATCCGTGGAAAAACGAAGACGGCAGCCTTAGCCCCACTCAGGAACGTGGAAGGCTGGTCTTTGAAAACCAGGGCAAATGCTCGGTATGCCATGCACCACCCCTGTACTCAGGCTTGGATTCCACCATTCAAATTCGTGCAGGCCGGCCCAAGACGGACGTCCCATCCCTCCGTTGGGTTTTTGCAACGGCTCCGTATTTTCACGATCACGGGGCTGCCACTCTGCTCGACGTTGTTAGGCATTATGCCGACACCGTCACGACGGAACAGATGAAAAGTTGGGAATGGGACAAGCTGGGCATCCTGGATATTGACCTGACCGAACAAGAGAAATTCGATTTAGTGGAATACCTGAAAACCTTGTGAGGATATGCCGTATGCGTCATATGGTTTCGATGGCAGTAGTTGCCTTTTACCTTGCCCATTCCATTGCCGCGCAGGAAACCGACTCGCTGGCCGTTGAGGAAATATCGGTGGTGGAGCGCTCGGTGAGCATGGGCGGAATCGTGGATCTGGTGTACCACCACGGCGACGACCCATCCCTCAATCAGAATACGCTCGGGGATAACAACTTCAACCGGGTCCGTTCCCTGCTCAATTTTCGCTTTGAACAGCCGGATCGACTGAACGCGGATATCGAGGTGCTATTTGACGATCAGTCAAAGGACAAAGTGCGTTTGCAGGGCGCCTTCGTGACCATCTTCAATCTTCCGGATGACCGCCTGAACATCATGATCGGCAAAATTCCCAATCTGTTTGGGACGTTTGCGCGCCGTGAATTCTCGGATGTCAATCCGTTGGTTGGCCAGCCACTGGTTCGACAATACCGGACGACTTTGGATTGGAATAACCTGTGGGATAACAGGGAACAACTTATCCGGAAATACCGTCGGCTGAGTGCTGCGGGCCAGCTACCAATTGATGCCGTGAAAGCGGCGACACCCACCGTGTACGATGCAAGGTGGGACTTTGGAATAGAGCTTTTTGGCAACCTTTCTGTGCTGGATTACCAACTGGCCGTCACCGAGGGATCGATTTCGAACCCGGAAGCGGATCTCAACAAAGGCAAACAGTTTCTTGGAAGATTGGGTTTTCATGGATGGCCGGGTCTCAAGTTTGGCGTATCGGGTGCGATCAACCCATATCTTTCTGCCGCGGACGATCAACGGTTATTGGAAGCCGGCAAAGGGAAGGGGGAATTCTTCCAAAAGGCGGTTGGGATGGATATCGAAGCAAGTTACCGGTATGTCATGCTATTCAGTGAATTTGTGTTCAGCACCTGGGACGCCACGGTCGTGGAGAAGAAACTGGAAAATTGGTCATGGTATGCTGATGCAAAGGTCAAGCTTCATCCAAGGTGGTACATGGCCGGACGTTATGACATGATGCGATTCAGCAAAATTCGAAATCCGGACACGGGCCGAAAGGAAGGTTGGGATTACGACATCACCCGAATCGAGGCGGGCATTGGTTTTCGGGTGACGAGTGACGCCACGGTGAAATTGGTCGAACAAATCACGATGTTTGAAAAAGTGTCCGGATTGAAAAAACTGTATACGACGGCCGTGCAGTTGTCGGTGCCATTTTAGAGGAGCCTGTGCATGAAAATCCTTGCTCTGGTCACAATACTGGCGGCCTTTGGTGCCGTTGGATTGGGAGGACTGAGATATTTCGAAACGCTCGATCGGGCCGGGGATGCAGCGGCCCTGGAAGCGCCGGCCGGGGACGGCAGAATTTCGGGACGCGTCCAGATCACGAAATCATCCTCATCGTCGTCCCGTTCGGCGAAGGGGCTTTACGGAAAAAGCACGTCGCGCCTTTCCAAGTCCGCGGCATCCGACAAACGTGCGATCGTTTATCTTTCCAATGTACCAGGACGGTATCAGCCACCCCAAAGCCGGCCGGCCATGCGGCAGAAAAATATTTCAATCGTTCCGCACGTCTTGCCCGTCCTTGTCGGAACAACCGTGGATTTTCCAAATGACGACGAAATCTATCATAATATTTTTTCTCTCTCTTCGGTCAAATCGTTTGACTTGGGACGTTATGCAAAAGGCGTCAGCAAGTCGGTTACGTTTTCGAAGACCGGCGAAGTGAAAGTGTTTTGTGACATCCACTCCCAGATGAGTGCTTTTGTACTTGTTTTGCAAAATCCGTATTATGCAATCTGCGCGGCCGACGGTGAGTATGCGATTGAGGGAATACCCGCCGGGACGTACGACGTAGTAGTCTGGCACGAGTCGGGAGGAAGACAATCGCGACGGGTATCCGTGTCCGCTGCGCAGGCGCAAAAGATGGATTTCACGCTTTGACCTTCGGCTCCAGCCAGACAGAATATCCGCAATACCCCTTGCAAGAGTCCGTCCCGGCCCATAAATTACGCCCCGTCAAGAATTCCAACAACTAAAGAGGTAAGGATTCATGAAATTTCGCAAAGTAACATGTGCGATTGCCGTATCGGTGATGATCATACAGACCGGCTGCTCGAAAAACCTGGATACGGTTCTCAGTGATGCCGACAGTCTTGCGTCTCGCGGGAACATTGAAGAGGCGATTAGTGGTCTCAAGGAAACAGAGAAGGAATATGCCTCTGATACAACGGCGGTCATGCGCATTCGTACAAAGATGGTTGACATTTATGGTTACTATGGTGCGAATTATTCGGCCGCCATTTCTATGCTGGCCGAGTCTATCGATCGCTATCCTGATCGGCCGGAAACTGCCGGCAATCTGTTTAAGTTGGCGTTTACATACGAAACGCTCAGGGGCGATCTAAGGAAAGCCAGGGAATATTATGAGTTGTTTCTTCAAAGATACCCGGGCCATGAACTGGCGGAAAGTGTTCGGGTTAACCTGGAACACCTCGGGGAGTCCGAAGAGGACATGCTGAAACGTATTCTCGAAAAGGCGGCGAAAGACTCAGCATCAAAGAAAGCGCCTTGAGGATGTTTACGACACGCGCTAAAATTGTCTGTACGATTGGCCCTTCTTCCAGCGACTATGAGACGATTCGAAAGATGATCGAGGCCGGGATGGATGTCGCCCGGTTGAATTTCTCTCATGGGACACATGCCGCACATCGGGATGTGATTGGCCATATCCGCAAAGCCTCACAAGACTGCGGAAAGCACGTCGCGATACTTCAGGATCTCCAGGGCCCCAAAATCAGGATCGGGACTTTCAAAGATGGCTACGTCGAGTTGAAAGCCGGCGATCGTTTTACGATCACCAGCCGCGATATTGAAGGTTCGATGGCCGAAGTTTCAACGACGTATAAGGCCCTTCCTTGCGACGTCAAAGAGGGGGACGAACTCCTCGTCGACGATGGTCTGTATGTGTTGCGCGTATTGAAGACCAATGGCGTGGACGTTCTCTGTGAAGTAGTTATTGGCGGAAAGATCAAGAATAACAAAGGCATCAATCTTCCTGGCGTTGACGTTAGCGCGCCGTCTCTTACTGAAAAGGATGCTGAGGACCTGGCCTTTGGCTTGGAACAAGATGTAGATTATGTGGCATTGTCATTCGTGCGAAGGCCCGAAGATGTGCTGACCGTCAAAGAAATGATACGTTCACGTGGCAAAGACACGCCGGTCATTGCCAAGATCGAAAAGCCGCAGGCCATTGGCTGTATCGAGCGGATCATCGCCATCAGCGATGGTATCATGGTGGCCAGAGGGGACCTTGGCGTCGAGATGAAAACCGAGGAAGTTCCACCCATTCAGAAACGGTTGATCGGTCTCTGCAACCGCGCTGGCATCCCGGTGATCACGGCAACCCAGATGTTGGATTCCATGATCAACAACCCGCGGCCGACGAGGGCTGAGGCCTCGGACGTAGCCAATGCCATCCTGGACGGCACGGACGCCGTCATGCTGTCGGCCGAGACAGCCTCTGGAAAGTATCCGGTCGAAACGATTTCGGTCATGAAACAGATTATCCGGCTCATGGAGAAGGAGATTGCGACGGACCTCTCCCGGCGAAGACGGCCGGCGGATCAGCAGTATGTGCTGCAGGAAGGCATAGCCATGGCCGCCTGTTCCTTGGCGGAAAGCCTGGCGTTGGATGCGGTCGTGACCATCACCCTGAGCGGGGCGATTACATTGCTCATCGCCAAGTATCGACCCGATCGGCCGATCATTGCCATCACACATTCTGAAAAAGTCTTGCGCAAATTGGGCCTGGTGTGGGGTGTGCGCGGCATCATCCTTCCCGACATGAAAAGCAATCTCGATGAAAGTGTGAACGAAATAAAAAAGGCGCTTCTGAAAGCGGAATTGCTGGAGAAGGGTCAGAAATTTGTTGTGACAGCCGGTCTTCCCTTTGGTTCGAGGGGAGCAACGAACAGCCTTAGGGTGGAATCCATCAGCGAATAACCGCCAATTTGCCAGTTTTAGAGAAACGCTCTGTTGTGAAGTGGTAGACATACACTCCACTTGGCACACCGCGGCCACTGCTATCCTTCAAATTCCAGTTGATACCTTGGACACCGGTATATTGACCAGCCGGCAAGACGGCCGATTGTCCGTCAAATACCTTGCGCCCGGAAATGGAAAAAATCTGAACCCGAATCGCCGCCTCGGTTTTTAGCAGGAATCTGAACTGCAAATCCTCGGCATCAGTCCGGATCGGGTTTGGAAATGGAGCCAACTCGACAACCGGATCACCGGAAAAGCCGCCCTCCTTTGAATCCAAATTGACGCGCAATGTCGTCTTTGCACCGGTGCGGTCGATGTTGGCAAAAATCATGGCGATCGTATCCCCGGGCATTAGATCCGGAATATTTACCGAAGCATCGGAGTGCCACTCGGTCGCCTGGGGAGCGGCCTGCAATCGTTGGATGACAGAGCTGAAAACGAAGGAAGCGCCGGGATCCCATTCAAGACTGAGATAATTCGAATCCGCTACGACGCGCCGGTAATAGCAGGCGGAAAGAACTGGCAGATTTCTGTCAATCGCTTCGTCGTGAAGAGGTGAAGATGGAATCTGCAGTACCGGATAGGATGAACCCTCCGGATAGAAGTCTGCCCAAGAGGAGCGATAACCTGTGAAGTAATTCCATAGCGCAAACTGCTCGAAGGCTCGTCCTAAACCATCGCTCAAAGCATTGTCGATAGCCACCAAAGCGGATGCTGATTCCATGTTCTCCCACGAATGTCGAACGGCGTCGCGTCCATAGCGTTTGGCAACAAAGTGGTTCCAGTGTGCCGATTCGTAACCGTTCGTCGCTGTGAGCGCTCTGGTTGGAGAATAGAAAAATGAGCCCAAATAAGCATAATAGTCGTTCACGTCATCATGGGCCACATCTTCCATCCATGTTGAAGACAGCTCATAATACCACAAGTCAGACGACCGGTATATGTAAGCCAGCTGGACGGTGTGGAAGAATTCATGCGCGCACGTGACGGCCAGCGCAGAGTAGCCGTGCGTGTAGAAGCCCCCCACAAAATCGTTTTCGATATGGATTCGTGTCGCGTATTTGTGAGAATTGGGAGGGTACTCAGCCAACGGTACGGTTTCTCCATAATAACCCATGTCGTAGATGAGAATGTCCATGTAGCCTCCTGACCATGCAAAAGTGGGAGGCTCCAGATATTCCAGCGTGTCCACCTGCAAGCGATACGCCTGTTCCAGGTATTCTCCGGTTTTTTCAACCCAATCAGGTATAGAATTCATGTTGGCGTCCAGTGGGGGAACCGCTGAATCTCCGCTGACATAGTACCAAATCCTGAATTGTCGTATGCCTGCCGGCGCCGTAAACGAATGCACGAAAAGTTCCGATCCTATCATGTAAGACGTTTCGCGATCGGAGTGAGGGCTCTTGCGGAACGCTTCGGTGGCATGACCAAAGCCGCATTTGTTTTCCCGATGTTCATGAAGGTGAGGTCCAGCGTCTATGGACAGGGTGTTGTCATTTCCTGGGCCGGCGGCATACAGTTCGGTGATAAGCGGAAGGGTCCAGATCAGAAAGATGATGTGAAGCCAGATCCATTTCATTCAAAACGATCCTTGCTTTTTTTCCTGAACGTCATTGAAATGGGAACGCCCTCGAAGCCGTATTCTTCACGAAACTGGTTTTCGAGATATTGGCGATAGTTGGCAGGGAGAAGAGTCGGTTCATTCGTGAAGAGGGCAAACACTGGTGGCCGCGCTTTCACCTGCGTCATGTAGTTGATCTTGATATGTTTTCCACGTACGGCGGGTGGATGATTCTTCTGTATGGCCTTCGCCAGAAATCCATTGAGGGAGGACGTCGAGACGCTGCGGCGTCGTTCTTCAAACACCGCTTTCGCCACCTCCAAAGCCTTGAGTGTTCGTTGTTTTTTGATTGCGGACATGAAAACGACGGGAACGTAATTGGTACCGCCAAGTGCACGTTTCAAATTCCTTTCATAATGCAAATAAGTTTTGTCGTCCTTTTCCACAAGATCCCACTTATTGACGGCCACAACAAGGCCCTTTTTCAAGCGGCGTGCTTCCTCCAGCACATGAATATCCTGGGCCGCCATGCCTTCGAGACTGTCAATAAGCAGCAGTGCCACATCACACTCCTGAATGGATTTCAGAGTTCTCAGCGTTGAGTAGAACTCCAGATTCTCTTTGACTTTTGCTTTGCGGCGCAGGCCTGCCGTGTCGATAAGCTGAAATCGCTGGTTGTCAAAAAGAAAATCGGAATGAATGGAGTCCCTTGTTGTACCGGGAACGTCCGAAACAATCAACTTGTTGGTACCCAGAACGGCATTGACGAAGGACGACTTGCCAACATTGGGTTTCCCGATGACGGCCAGTTTGACAACATCCTCCTCATAGGCGATGTCGTCGATGGAATGGATGAAATCATCGCCGAGGGCTTCGATAATAGCATCGAGCAGATCTCCGATCTGGCGGGAATTCAGAGCTGATATTTGAAGCGGAATGCCGAGTCCAAGACGGAAAACTTCTGGATCTGCTGCAATGTTCTGTGAGATGGTTTGGTTGTCCACTTTGTTCACAACCAAAAGGGTCGTTTTACCGCCCCTCTTCAGAGTGTTGGCGATCATCTGCTCCGGGTGACTCAGGGATGACGTGGCATCAATTACAAACATGACAAGATCCGCTTCGTCCATAGCCATTTCAGCTTGTTCACGGACCGCCACGTCGATATGGTCACGGGATTCAGGAATATAGCCGCCGGTGTCAATAAGGACAAAACAACGGCCATTCCACTCGCCAATCTCGTAATGACGGTCTCGGGTTACCCCGGGTGTTGGATCGACGATGGCGTCCTGCCGTCCAATGATGCGATTGAAGAGCGTAGATTTACCCACGTTTGGACGGCCAACAATGGCAACGATGGGAATGCGATTCGTTTTCATCAACTCATTAAGATAAGTATCTTGCAAAGATTGGGCAAATTTAATAAGATAAGCGTCCTTTGCAAGCGAAAGTTCCCGCAAACACCAGTAGATTCGATGATTCTCAAGCATTTGGAAGTGACAAACATTGCCTGCTTTGACAAAGCACGATGGGACTTTCGCGAGGGTTACCATCGGTTGGCGCTTGGCAGTCAAGGAGGAGCAACTGCCCTTCGGTCGACAATGATGGATATGCTTCTTCCAAAACCCGATCAGGTGTTTCGGTACACCAGATTGGGATCCAATCAATCCAAGGCAAAGTTGTCGATGAAATGTGGAAACGTGAGCGTCATTATCGAAAAACAATGGCGGCACGGATCCATAAGTTCATGGTCCGCCAAATATGGCGATAAGACCGCTGTTTTGATGGAGCCGAATCAATCCAGGCAGTGGCAGGCCTGGTTTCTCAGGCAGGCGTTCATTCGGTCCCTGCAGCCTACCAACGATCCAGAACTTGAGGAATGGTATTCGGCTTGTGTTCATCTGATTCTTGACACCGGTTATGCTTTACTGCATCGCTGCGAAGACCGGGACTTTGTACTGGCATGCTCTGGCTTCGAGGCGGAGGTTACGGTCGGCAGGGCACTTCAGCGCTTATACATGACCAGCGCGGAACGATCGGACCAACTAAAATCGGAACAACGCCGAGAGGAAGACGAAAAAGCCGTTATGGCAACCGATGCTGCCGATCTTAAAGCCGTGGAAACCGATATGGCTGAAGTGCAGTCTTTGATCGTTCGCATTGAGGAGCGTGCACAGAAGGTCAAACAGGAACGCTCACAATGGTTGCGTGTTCAGAAATACCTGGACAGCAAACGCGATGAACTGAGGGCGCTGAACACCGAAATTGAGGTGTATTCATCGGCGCTGCAGGATGACGGTGTGGTCGATGTATCCGGAGAGGAGTTTCGCGATCTGGAGCGGAAATCAAGGCAGTACGAGCAAATCACAAAGAATATGACCGCGTTGCAAGAACGTCTGATCGAGCAGAGGCACTTGCAAAAAAATATCGAGGGTCTCCAAAAGGAAATGGATGAGTTGCAGTCGCAAACCATGGATGCAAGGACGCAAAAACAAATCCGGATTTATGAGGGGGAGATCAAACGGATGTCTAAAATCATTGCCAACATACACAACTTGAATGACGAATTGGCCGCCAAGGAGGAAGAACGCAGTCCGTTGCTGGCCTCGTACCGGAAATTCACGGTGTTGTCGAAATCCCACAAACTGCTTTCTCAGAATGACGCGAAGAAGCTGCGGACGACGTTGAAGAAGGCGATGCGCCAGAGAGATGTGTTGCTTCAGGAGATCGGTGGCCTGGAGGCTGACGCGGCAGGCCATGGCCTTGCCAACGCTATTTCCCAGGAAGATAGCCTCAAGCAGCAGTTGAGGGAGCTTCAAAAGAGGTCAGATGAACTCAATAGAATTCTTGCAAGCAAAGCACAGAACAAGTTATCAGGTCCCTCAGAAGAAAGGGAACCGCTTGGAACTCGTCTGCAAGGAGAATTGTCGGTCAAGGCCTATCTTAATGTGGCGTGTGATCTGTGGCATGAAGCGTTGTGGCAGCGTTGGAAGGATTTCTTGTATGGAAAAATAAAGTCGCTTGAGGATTGGCCAAAAGTGGCAGCGTCGCTATTCAAATCGTGGCAGAACAACATAGATTCGGTTAGGCCGCCTGAGAAACAACCGGCATGGTCTGACACGGAATCGAGTCTCCTGGCGTTGGTATTGAGGGTCTTATGGCTAAGCCGCCCGGGCTGCGTCGTATTTCTCGATGACGAATGGGAGTGGCGCTTCGATTCAGAAACGCGATCGGTGCTTCAGAAAATGATCGAGCATCAGGGGGTTCGTCAAATCATCCAATTTGCGAAAACCTAATTACCATCCATGTCTCCAACAGTGACCGATTCGCGAATAGGGTCGATAAACTGAGCAATCACGCGCCGGTGTTCCGGGTGTTCTGAATAGGTTTGGAGATCCTGTTTGCTCGCGAAACTACTCAAAGCCATCACGGCATGCCCCTGTCCTCGGCTTGACAAGTTTGGCCCAACATGCATTTGTTGAATTTCCGGTATCTTCCGTTGCAGATCTTTCAGTTCCATTATCATTCTATTCACCTGACGTTCGGAGATATTATTCTTGAGTTTGAACAAGACGACATGCCAGAGCATACGAATTCCTGAATTAGTTGGATGATTATGGTCGCCGTCTATTTTTCCCCGGCCATGTTTAGCAATATCTGTTCTATGTTTGTCGGCACGGGAACGACTGACAACCGGGCCTGTCGCACCAATGCAAAATCGGCCATCCGCCGATCCTTCTTGATGTCTGAAAGCCGGACGGGCTGATGGATAACTCTCAGGGCCACAATGTCCACGACGGTCAATGAAGGGTTTCCAGGATCGTCATATGGAGATGATGCGACAGATGCCAACCCCACGATCTGTTTTTCATCACCGGTATGGTAAATGTAGAGGAGGTCGTCCTTTTTCATAGCCCTTAAGTTTTTCAAGGCGACAGGATTTTTCACTCCATCCCATCTCGTTTTTCCATCCCGCATCAAATCATCAAAAGAATACGTGGACGGCTCTGTTTTCAGAATCCAAGAGGTCATGCGCACCTCCGATGTTAGTTGATGCTATCGCGATCGAATGGAATGGACACGGTGAATGTGGTACCTTGATTTTCGACACTATCGACACTGATCGATCCATGATGTTCTTCGACAATCGCCTTCGCAATCGCGAGGCCCAGACCCATTCCGGATGATTTTCCTGAGAAATGCGGTTCGAAAATTCTCGGCAGGTCGGGCTTTCTAATACCATGGCCATTGTCAATGATACGGACTACTACGCGATCGGTCTGGGCTTGAGATTCCAGCCGTACGAAACCGCCGGCACGTCCTGCAATGGCCGCGAGGGCGTTGTCGATCAAATTGATGAAGACACGACGCATGGCTTCACGATCCAATTCCATCAAAGGCAGTGCCGGGTCAAGAACAGTGACGGGGGAAGGGTTGGTGTACAACCGGCACGTGTCATGGATAAGGGCAGTCAGATCACACGCCTTGGGAGATAGACTCGGGAGTCGGGCAAATTCGGAGAATGCCCTGGTCAAATTGCGCAGGTTTTCAATCTCCTCGGTTATGATTTCGTAACTTGTCGTGAGCTGCAGACTGAATGCGTCATCCCTGAGGCCATAAGCATCCTTGAGTTGTTGGATATTCAGCTGGATGGGCGTCAGGGGGTTCTTTATTTCGTGAGCCATGCGCTGTGCAATTTCACGCCACGCGGTCATCTTTTCAAGATAAATCAGACGTTCCTGATGTTGCTTGATCTGGGCGATCATCTCATTGAAAGATTGAACCAACTGACCAATTTCATCGTGGCGATGGTCCAATCGGATGTGATAATCCAGGTCGCCCTTGGCTATCTGTTCCGTCGCGTCGGCAAGGACCAAGATCGGGCGGGTTATGACCGTCGAAATCCACAGCGCGAGGCCAAGGGATACCAGCAATACTGTGCCGTAAATGATGAGGAAGGATACAAGAAAGCTGTTCTGAAGACTGCTTTTTCGATTCAGAAAATTTGTGTGGATCTTCAATGCGAGCAATGTGTGATCCAGCCGGTTCCGTAGATCCCTCGGTACAGTCCACAATCCAAGAAGACGCTCATGGCCCTGGTATCCGGCGGGGAGGGAAGCCACAATCAATCCAAATGAGTCTAGGAAAGTGACCGTCGGGTACGAGGCGTCATGCAAACCCACGAAACTTTTCGCATCCAGTGTGTGGACTGCAGAGTCCCACGGTGGGGCCTCGATCTGGCTGAGCACATTGCCGTATTCTGAATTTACCAGCATGTAACCATGCAGCCCATACGTGCCCGGAGTTGGCAGAGAGGGACGCTGGTCAACCGTCGGGGTCATACTTCTATCGCGATACAACCATCGCATCAATTCCCGAAACTCCCTGGATTCAGAGAGCGCTTTGGTTCGCTCCTGGACGCGGATCTTATGATTCTCTATCACCTCCTGGGAGAGGGCGACGGCGTCCGCCAATGATCGGCCAGTTTCAGCATCGAAGCTGATTGAAAAGACGGTTTCCAATGAAACATGGAACAACAGGGAAACAGGAATGGCAGTTACTATTGAAAGGAACAAGAAAGCAACAATCAGGCGCAGGCGAATGGATGTAAACATGTCAGGGCCTTCGAACTTGGTTTATGGTAAACCATTCTGAAGTCACCCACGACGTGTCAAAAAAGCGATGACGGGCTTTCCCAAAGATGACGGCTGCAATCCACCGAAACAGAAAAAACGTCCCATCATCTTGAAGCCACTCATCGAGGTCAATCTGGTGATCGGGGATTTGGAACAACACAATGCGATGCCGCACTTGCAGGCGAGTTTCCGGATTTATGGAATGTACGGCACCCAAAGCCGTAATTTGGGATTTCAACAAGTGGGAAGCCAGGGAAGTATCGTCAACAAAGATGCGACGGCCATTCACGGATTCCATTAGAAAAGTGTGATTCCAGACATCATGCGTGAGCGTATCAACATGCCGAAAGGCTCTAACAAGGCTGTCCTTTGACGATACACTGGTTCGACTTGCGATGCCAAGACGAATACCAGATTTTAAGGCGTGCCATGAGTTGGAGTCAAGAAGGATACCATCATCGAAGGTGATGTAAAGTGTGTCGGATTCGACGTATGGCCGCACTCGGATTTGACCCGCCATCAGGCTCCCGGAGCCACCAATGTTCAGGAATAGCAGGACGCCGACGGCTTGGAGTATCATCGTGAATATCGAACATCAGTTTGTGGACAGTACTTTCGTACCTGGCACGTGGAGCACCATGGAGAAATTGGTTTGCATTGATTTTGGCCAAACGCGACCAGAAGGTCGTTGTACGTCATCCAATGCCGCCTCGGCAGCTTTTTCCGAAGAACCATTTCGGATTGATCAGCAGATTTTGTTTTTACATAACCCCATCTGTTTGAAATGCGGTGAACGTGGGTATCAACACATATTCCAGGCAATCCAAATCCGGCAATAAGAACAAGATTGGCGGTCTTGCGCCCAACACCTCTCAGTCCAAGCAATTCAACAAGGCTTGATGGTACGGTGCCGTTATGCGACTCCATGAGCTTTCTCGAGATGTCGTGAATCTGACGTGCTTTGGTATTGTAGAATGCAACCGGGTAAATCAATCTGGAGATTTGCAAAACAGACAGACCGACCATGGCTGGGGCATCATCCGCCATCATAAACAGGCGGTGACTGGCTGCCTCAGTAACAGCATCCTTTGTACGAAGACTGAGAATGGTAGAAATCAAGACACGAAAAGGTGAGCGATCTTGCGGATCCACATTGCCAACAATGGGTTTAGGCCACCGTGCAGCCTCGCGACGCACTATGGCAAGGACCTTGGATAGCTCTTTATTGGTCATGGTACTGTCCGACAAAGTCATTTGCTATTTTTAGTCCGTTTGAATATACTAATTTTTAAGTGATTTTCAAGAATGCCCAAGGCGAATCGGACCAGTCCATGACTGAAAACCTCAGCGAATTTACAGAACTTGAGCGTCTTCTGAAGGAGTCTGAACCAACGACAGTCGCTTCTCCTAACCGGCGCCCGGAGGCCCCATTGGCCCCTGATAAACCAATGATCGGCATCTCATGGTTGCGATCCCTGGGTTTTCTGATGCTGCTGCTTGGATTGACGGTGGTTGCAGTGGCTGGCCACCATGTTTTCCTCCAGAATCGCAGTTTGTGGCACAGCCAGGTTGGGCCTGTCGATGTTGGAGGCAGGACCATCAGGGAAATGCGAAAATTGTTGAGCACGTTTGTGGCTGAATTTCGCCGTCAACGGATGGTGGTCTTGAGCAACGAGGGCCAGTATTTTTTGGTGAATTCTCAAATCATGCCGGCCTTTGATGTGGAAAGCACTTTATTGGAGATTGTACATTCATCGAGGCGGACGGATTTTAGTCAAAACTTTGGTCTTCGTCTGCAAAGCCTGTGGAATGGTCGGCGATACCACATTCCGTACTGGTTCGATGAAGCACGATTTGTGAATTCGATCATAGCCCAGATACCAAATCTCAAAGGCAGGATGCCGATTGACGCAACGGTCAAACTGGATCGCCGCTATTTTGTTACAGTGGCTGGCCGGGACGGCTTCAGTTTTGATGAAGGGCAGGTGTTAAAAGCCTATCGATCAATGCTTGACAGCCTCCATCTGTCGGACCTGGTCGTCGATGTGTATCCAAAGGCGGCGGATATTGATTGGGACATGGCCAATACGGCGAGGCGGAAAGCCGAACGAATTGTCCGTCGAATACTGACCATGGCCTACAGTTATGACGGTTACAATTACGATACATGGAAATTGCCACTGCGGGACGTGCGAGAATGGGTGGAATTCAGAAAAATCAAGGAGCTTGAGAATTACAATCTATATCCCGTGTTGAATACGGAAAAACTGAGAAACCACTTACAGGTCAGGATTGCGAAGTATCTGTATCTGCCAAAGGAAGATATCGTCGTAAAGAATGACCGCGGAAAACCGCTCATCGAAGGTGTGGCAAAGGATGGCTACTATCTGGATGTGGCCCATTCCGTGGCTGACATCAACGACAGTCTGAGGCTTGAGACGATAGACACCAGCAGCAACTACATGGTTCTTCTTCGGGTGGCTCATTTGGCCGGCGGCGTGGCCAATCCGGACAATGAGTTTGGTATTACTGATGTTCTGGCGACCGGGGTCACGGATTTTTTTGGCTCGCCTGAAAACCGCAAATTCAACATTAAACATGCGGCTATGCAATTTCACAATGTTATTCTGCAACCAGGCGAAAAATTTTCATTCATTCGTTATATGGGCAAGGTCGACAGCGCTAATGGATACATGAAGGAACTGGTGATCGTGAACGGCGACAGTCTGGAGCCCCAGTATGGCGGAGGTATTTGTCAGGTGTCCAGCACCCTGTTTCGGACGGTATTTTTTGCGGGCCTCAAAGTGCTGAACCGCGTGAACCATTCTTTTGAGGTCAAGTACTATAGGCCGGTTGGATTAGATGCAACCATCTTTGATCCATATCCTGATTTGAAATTCCAAAACGACACCGATCATCTGCTTGTCGTTCAGAATTTTGTGGATATCAAACGAACGAAAATGTATTTCAAATTGATAGGAAAGAAAGACGGCCGGCGTATGAGATTCGAAGGGCCCACCTATGAAGGAATAGTCGGTGAAAAGCAGGAACATTACAAGTATTCATGGGTTAGGTACATCGATTTTCCGGATGGAACGAGTCGCAAAGACAAATTCGGGTCGGTCTATCGAAACAGGGAACTTGTCAAACAATACCAACCTGAGAATCTGCTTGTCATGAAAGACAGCGTCTTTGTACCGGTGTCTCTGGATACGACAAAACTGGCGCCGCCGGGCTTGGAAGAGTCGATTCGGAATTAGCGCCGGCGTTCCAGCAGGTCATCAACGAGCGTCTTGTTCGCTTTCGGAAAGGCGAACGTGTCCAGATCCTTGACGGCAACCCATCGCATTTTGGAACTCCGATTTGGAGTCATTCTCCCACCCAGATACTTGCAGTCAAAAAAATGCAAAGTGACGCGAAAGTGGGAATATTCGTGATGTATGATGCGTCGCAATCCCAAGACTTTGACAGAAAGGCCTGTTTCTTCGACGAGTTCTCGCCGGCAAGTATCTTCCAGGGATTCACCTTTCTTTTGTTTTCCACCAGGAAATTCCCATAGACCCCCTAGAAGCACGCCTTCAGGCCTTTTTGCAATCAGGACCGATTGGCCTTTCCTGACGATGCCAACGGCAACGTGGTAATGAGGCCGTTGAATCCTGGGTTTCTTCTTGGGCAGTGTGGAAACATCTCTGAGCCTTTTTTTTGCGAGACATAAAGTGTCCATGGGACATGACTCACAACGTGGACGCCGTGGCGTACAAATCATGGCCCCTAATTCCATGAGGGCTTGCGCAAATTCTCCAGGCTGCTGCGTTGGAATGAGTGTTTGAACAATATCAGAGATGTATTTCTTTGTTGCAGATCGGGTGACATCCCGTGTGATACAAAAGAGCCGGCTGATCACGCGAACAACATTTCCGTCGATGGCCGGCAAGCGATGTCCAAAAGCTATGCTCGCGACGGCTCCAAGGGTGTAAGGGCCAAGGCCCGGCAATTCCGCAAGTTGAGCGGGATCGGATGGAAATTGCCCGCGATATTTGCGAACAATGATCTTCGCAGTCTCATGCAGGTATCCTGCGCGGCGATAATAGCCCAGACCTTCCCACTGCTTGAGTATTTCATCCCGCGATGCTCTTGCAAGCCGGTCCACCGTTGGATAGGCCCTTATGAAACGCAAATAGTACGGTACGGCTTGCTCGACCAGAGTTTGTTGCAGCATGATTTCCGATAACCATATCCGATAGGGATCTCGTACCTTTCGCCACGGCAGTGAGCGTCGATTCTTTGCATACCAGTTCAGGAGTCTTGTAGAAATGATCTTAGACCTGGCCACGCGTGATCCCGGGGATTTTGCGATACTGGCTGGTCCACTTTTCAAAGCGTTGCGATAGTTCACAGGTCATAATCCTGTTGATATTGCAGGGATGATTCGATACATTACGCGCGACTAATCTACATATTTCCATTCTTTTTTCAATCCTATGATTTTGAGTGACTTGTCCATACTTGAAGAGATGAAGAAAGGCACGATTCGAATTGATCCTTTTCGCAAAGAGTGCCTTGGGTCGAACAGTTATGATGTCCACCTGAGCAGGCATTTTGCCGTTTATGAAGACGATATTCTGGATTGTCGGCTGGATAACGCCATCCGATATTTCGACATACCGACTGAGGGTTATGTATTGCTACCAACAAAACTCTATCTGGCTGTGACGGAAGAATACACGGAAACGCATCGGCATGTGCCTTTTCTGGAAGGTAAGTCATCCATTGGGCGATTGGGCATAGACATTCATGCCACGGCAGGTAAGGGGGACGTCGGCTATTGCAATACCTGGACGTTGGAGATCTCGGTCAAGCAGCCGGTTCGTATCTATCCGGGCATGCCGATCGGACAATTGATCTATTTTGAAGTTGAAGGCAATGTTGAAACGGCCTACAATCAGAAGACTTCTGCAAAGTACGGGCAAAGGACTCAAAAACCCGTGGCATCCCAAATGTTCAAGAACTACAACACCAAGACCAATCAATGGAAGTAGAATCCAAAAGAAATAACGCAAAAGCGGCACTCTTGATTGTTGATGACGAGCCGCGCGTCCTTGAGGTACTTGTGAAAACGTTTGAAAGTCAGTATGTCGTGTGGCCCTGTCTGAATGCCATGGAAGCGCTCGAGGTTCTTGCGGTTCATGATGTACAAGTTATCCTGACAGACGAGCGCATGCCGAAGATGGGCGGCATGACGTTTCTGAAGCAGGCCAGAGAAAGGAATCCGTCAACCGTCAACATTATTCTGACGGCCTATTCAGACATCACTGTGGCCATTGAGGCCATCAATAGCGGTATTGTCTACCGATACATCGTCAAACCGTGGGATACTGAGGAGCTAATGGTTATTGTTCGTCAGGCCTTTGAAAGGCATCATTTGTTTGAACATAACAGAGTGCTTGCAGAAACCCTGGTTTCAAAAAACAAGGAATTGGAGGAACGGCTTGAGGAATTGGAAAGGACGAGAGAAAAGCTTTCGAGGTCTGAGAAACTCAGCCTGATTGGCCAATTGACGGCCAGCATCGGTCATGAACTCAAAAATCCGTTGTCGCGTATTAAGTCCGCAGCCAATATCATCAAGACGGACATGACGGATGCATCGGATGAAAAGAAAGAACTCCTTAAGATTATTGACAATGAAGTATTGATCTCAACCAAGATCATCAACGACTTGCTTGACTTTTCAAGAGACAGAAAAGCGTCGCTAAAGTTCAGTGATCTCAACCAGATTATTGAGTCAACACTGTCCCGCCTTCGCATTCCACAACACATAGTCCTTGAACAGGACCTCGAACATAACTTGACCGGACTTTACCTGGATGATGGGCAAATTCAGCAAGTATTGATCAATCTCATCATGAATTCGATTCAGGCATTGGACGACGGTGGCAAGATCTATTTGAAGACTGAAAGAACCGGCACAGGCGTGCAGATGACGGTAAAGGACACCGGATGCGGCATAAGGCCGGAGCACATTGAGAAGATCTTTGAGCCGCTGTACACAACCAAGCCCAAGGGTATCGGCCTTGGCATGTCCATAGTAAAAATGCTGATGGACAAACACGAAGGGAGCATTGAAATTGATAGCCGGGAGAATGTCGGTACGACGGTGATTTTGAACTTTCCTTTGGTTCCGAGTTCGGTGAGGAATTGATGTTCAAGCCGGTTTCAGCCCAGTTGGATGTGATAAAAAGGGGAGTTGTCGATCTCATTCCTGAAAGTGAACTTGTCCAAAAGCTGGAAATGTCTTACAGCCGACAGAAGCCGTTGAAGGTAAAACTGGGTTGCGACCCTTCACGGCCGGATCTGCACCTTGGACATTCAGTAGTACTGCGCAAACTAAGGCAATTTCAGGACTTGGGCCACGAAGCAATCTTGGTAGTTGGGGATTTTACGGGGATGATTGGAGATCCGAGCGGACGGAACAAGACGAGGCCGCCGCTTTCCATAGAAGAGACACGTCATAACGGCCAAAGCTATTTTGAGCAGGCTTCGAAAATCCTGGACAAGGACAGGACGAGAATAGTCTACAATTCGGAGTGGCTTGGAGCCATGTCATTCGCCGAAGTCGTTCGATTGGCGGGACACTATACCGTCGCGCGAATGCTTGAACGTGACGATTTTGAGAAAAGGTTCAGGTCCGGGGAGCCCATCAGCATCCACGAATTGCTGTATCCGCTGGCGCAGGCGATGGATTCCGTGGCGTTGGAGGCTGATATCGAACTCGGGGGAACCGATCAGCGATTCAATCTTCTGGTTGGACGCGATATTCAGAGGGAATATGGACTTGACCAGCAAGTGATCATTACCCTGCCAATCCTGGAGGGGACGGATGGCATTCAGAAGATGAGCAAATCCCTCGACAATTATGTAGGCCTTGATGATTTGCCAAAAGAGATGTTTGGCCGGATCATGTCCATACCGGACACATTAATTTACAGGTACTTTGAATTGACCACCGATGTCCCGCCTGAAGAACTCAAGCGGATTCACGACGATCTTGATGATCCGATGGTCAATCCATCCCTTATCAAGCGCCGTTTGGCCAGACAAGTTATTGATCTTTATCATCCAAAAGGCGAGGCAGAGAAGGCCGAGGTGGAATTTGATTTGGTCTTCAAGAAAAAGAACATACCAGACGATATCCCCGAATTTCATGTAACGACCGCAACCATTCCACTGATCCGCCTTTTGGCCGAGAGTAAGATGGTTGACTCTGGCAACGAGGCACGGCGTCAAGTGAAGCAAGGTGCAGTAAGCATCAATACCGAGAAGATTACCGATGAAAAATATGTGGTTTCCGTCAGCGGTGAAACGGTGATCAAAGTAGGAAAAAGGAAATTTTTACGCGTCAAGAAGGTGTGAGTACTATTCGATTGCGGGGATGTCGTTAATGTCTTCTTCCGCGGAGCTCTGCTTGAACAATTCAAAAATAGCTCTGAAAAGTCCCGTGAGAATAAATACCATCATAGCAGGAAAGATGGCCTTGGATGGGAAGATAAGGAAAACGGGTAGGAAAAGCGCTAGCAGTGCGATCTTCACCACATCCACGGTCTTCTTGAGGGAAAAATTCGGCATCGCTTCGTAGCGAATACGGCTGACCATCAATATCGAGACGAGCAGGGTGACGAGGGTCAGCAATTCTATGTGGGCAAAATCTCCAAATACCGCTTCTTCAAAAACCACAAAAGTGGCAAGACAAATCGCCGAAGAGGGAATAGGCAATCCCTTGAAGAAACTGTCCTTTTCACTGATATCCGTTATTTGAGTGTTGAATCTGGCAAGACGAATGCCGCCAAATAAGAGTGGCAGAAAACTGACCAGAATTCCTATCGTTCCCCATGCAAAAAAGTAAGACTTGTACAGAAGTACAGCGGGGGCAAAGCCAAACGACGAAATATCGGCCAGGGAATCCAATTCAACGCCGAATTCGGAGCTGGACTTAACGAGCCGGGCGACCTTGCCGTCAAGTACATCCATGATTGAGGCCACCACAATCAGCCAGGCCGCCGTCAAATAATCTCCCTGAATGGAGTGTACCACGGACAAGAATCCGGCGAAGAGATTCAACGCCGTCACCATGGATGGCAAATGCCGTTTTGGAGACCGTCTCACAATGGTGTCCTCCGGCAATTATGACTTGATTCTGCCAATAATCGTGTCGCCTCCGTTGACTTTGTCCCCAATGTTCACGGCAAGTTCGACACTCAAAGGCAAGAAGATGTCCACCCGCGAGCCGAACTTGATGATTCCGAATCGGTCTCCTCGGTTGACGTGGGAGTCCATCTTCAGGTTGCAAATAATGCGCCGTGCCAGCAAGCCGGCAATCTGCTTGAAGACGATTCGAACGCCGTTGGCTTCAATGCCGATCACCGTTTGTTCATTTCGCAGGGATGCATCCTCACGAAAGGCAGCCAGGAATTGGCCGGGCACATACGCCAGATGACTTATCAATCCGGACATTGGAATTCGGTTAACATGGACGTTGAATACGGATAAGAAAATGCTCACCTGTCGCGCCCTGGCCCGGATAAACTGGTTTTCATCCACTTCTTTTATCAACACCACTCGGCCGTCGGCAGGTGAGACAATGACCCCGGATTCTGAGGGAATTGAACGCTCAGGATCCCGAAAGAAATATATCACCAGTACGTCAACACACAACACGAGGATGGCCAGGGGCGGAATGGCAGGATGACGGCTGAAAAAATAGGAAATCAACAGCAGGAGAAGCAGCGTGTTGACGAGGAGGATAGTGGTCAGGCCTTCTCGTGAAATCTTCAATGGTCACTCCGAATTGTTTAGTTGGTGCCTTTTAGTTTTTCGTCCCTGGTTCTGGGATGTGTGATTCGTTTTGCAAACTCTGCATACAGCCGGCTGACTTCGCCATCTGAACTCTGAGCCAGTTTTTTCTCAAGTCGAACGCCGCTGTCGATGTCCCACAGGCGACAACTGTCCAACGTGATGTCGTCGGCAACAAAGAGACGACCCTGACTCCGGCCAAATTCAATCTTCAAGTCGGCAAGGTTGAAGTTCCGTCTCTCAAAAAAATTCTTCATGATCGCATTAATTTTTGCTGACAACCTTTGGATAAGGCGGACTTCTTCCTGATTGGATTGCGCAAAGGCATAAAGATGGTATTCGTTGACCATCGGGCTGCCGAGTTTCTCATTCTTGTAGTAGAATTCAATGATAGGTGCGGGCAAAACGTCGCCATCCGGTATTCGAAACGACTTGGCAAAGGCCCCGCTGGAAATATTCCGGATAATGACATTGACGGGTATCATGTCCAGACGCCGCACGACGAGTACTTTGTCGTCCAGTTTGCCAATGTAATGGGTGGGAATGTGGTAACTGTCCAGGAACTGAAAAATATACGAGGCGACCTCGGCATTTAGCTGCGCCTTGCCCCTTGCCTTGACAATTTTCTTGCCATCTAATGGTACCAGATCGTTCTTGAATTCCATCATGGCATAATCCGCATGGCTCGTCGAATAGAGCTTCTTGGTGTGGCCTTCCACCAGCAGCGGACCTTTTTCCAGTTTCTTGATGTTAATTTCCACGGTTTATCCTCCCGGACGTGCTGGTTTGTTCAATTTGGGCTCGCTGGAACAACTTATCAATATGTTTCAGGCTCTGAGTAATATCAAAACACTCGCTTAACTCTGACTTGTTCAAAACGGAACTGACCTCCGGGTGCGCGGCGATCTCATCTCGAAAATCGGAAGACGGGGTCTTCCAAACACGCAGAGCCGTGGATTGCACGATCTTATAAGCGTGTTCCCTCGAAAGACCTTTGCGGGCAAGCGCCAACAAGATCCGTTGACTGAAAATGAGACCGCGGGAAGCCATCAAATTTTGCTTCATTCGATCCGGATAAACGACCAGGTTTTCCATGATTTTTGAAAACTGTGTGAGGATGTAATCCAAAAGGGTTGTGCTGTCTGGAATGATAATCCTCTCGACAGACGAGTGCGTGATGTCGCGTTCATGCCACAGCGCAACGTTTTCCATGGCGGCAATGGCGTTTCCCCTCAAAATCCGGGCCAGTCCAGCGACGCGCTCGCAGGTGATGGGATTCCGCTTGTGGGGCATGGCCGATGACCCTTTTTGCCCCTCGGAAAAATATTCCTCCACTTCCAATATCTCCGTCCTTTGGAGATTGCGTATTTCCGTGGCAAATTTCTCTAGAGAAGCGCCGATCAGGGCAAGGGCAGATAGAAGATCTGCGTGCAGATCACGTGGTACCACCTGAGTTGAATTGATGGGTTTAAGTTCTAGTAGTTGTCCGGTTAGCTCCTCAACCGCCGGATCCAGGTGTTCAAAAGTTCCGACGGCGCCTGATATTTTGACGACGGCAATGGCGTCGATGGCGCGTTGCAATCTATGGCGGTGACGCTGGACCTCCTCAAACCACAAAGCGAGCTTCAGCCCAAACGTAACAGGCTCGGCATGTACGCCGTGCGTCCGTCCAATACAAACCGTATGTCTGTGTTCAAGGGCCCGGCGACGAAGCACGCTCGCCAAACCTTCAAGATCCTCAAGAAGTAGGTTACCGGCTTCTCGCAACAGAAGAGATAACGACGTATCAAGCACATCGTTTGAAGTCATGCCAAGATGAATATACCTGGCATGGGGTCCGACAGACTCCCCAACATTGGTCAAGAAGGCTATCACGTCATGTTTGACTTCATTTTCGATCTCAAGTACGCGGGCCGTGTCAAACTTGGCGTGAGTTCGGATATGGTCGACCGCCTCCCTGGGAATGAATCCCAGACGGCACTGAGCTTCGCACACCGCCACCTCGACGTCCAGCCACTTCTGGAACTTATTCTGATCCGACCAAAGGCCGGCAAACGCTTCACGGGTGTAGCGAGCGATCATGAGTGCTACTTGGCCTTGGAAAATGCGTCTTCGGCCTCTTTCTTCATTTGCAGGTTCATGTAAGCCGTACCCAGTTGATGCCACGCCGCTTTGCTGTCTGGACTGTTGAGCACCGCTTTTTTCAGGTATTCAGCCGCTTTCTCAAAAAAGGGTTTCTGGAGTTTCACCTTTTCCTTGTTATCCAGGTTGTAACTGAGATGACCCTCCAACTCAGCAACCATGTTGTAGCATTTCCCAATTCGATAGTAGCCTTCTCCCGGGTCCGCCATTTCTGACGCGTTCTTTTCCATGACCAGTAGAGCATCTTGAAGATCATGCTTGGCCGCTTCAATATCAGGCTTGAGGATTTCCGTTATCTTCTTCATGTCCACCTTAGTGGTACCTTCCTTGTCAATCACTTCGCCTCTTTTGCGCAGATAGACTCGAAACACTTCGTCGGCCACTTGATAGTTGGATTCAGAATCCTCAGGCTTGAGTTTCTTGACGATCTTGAACTCCGAAAGCGCCTTTTCTGTTTCCTTGCGATTAAGATAAAGCCGCGCAAGATTAAAATGGAGATCGGCGTTGTCCGGGTTGGCGGCAATGGCGGCGGTATACGTTTCGAGTGCTTCGTCGGGTTTTCCCATCACATCAAGCAAAAGCGCCTTCTGAGATATCAAATCGTTCTTAATGAGCTGGGACGCACTGTCATTCTTGCTTATGGTCAGGGCCCGGTTTATCCATTCAATGCATTTTCCGTGGTCTTTGCTTTGAAAATACAATTGAAATACGAACTGATGGACTGGCAAATTGGCGGTATCATGTTCGAGGAAGTGGATCAACTGATTAATGGCTTCGTTTCGATACTCGATGCGGGAAGATTCCTCAGTCTGATAGTTCATGATCTGAACATTGGCATTAGCCATCAGGCCATGGATGTTGCCTGCAAAACTTTGTTCATTGATGATCGCCTTGGCATCCCATTTCAAAATCTTGTCAAAGAGTCGTATTGATTTGCTCATCAGCGCGACAATAGTGTCTGGTATCGTTGATTTCGCGGCTTCGGTATAGGCGCGGTTCGCTTGGTTGAATGTCTTCAGTTTGATATCGTTGAGAGTCTCTTGGATGGCAAAGAGTACAATGCCCCCGGAAAGCTTTTCGCCCTTGGATACAAAACGACGACCAAAAGACATCGCCTTCTGCAAGTTATCCCATGCACTGTCAAGTTCACTCATCCGGTAGTAGACAGAACCCAAATAGTAATAGGTCTCTTCCTTATCCTTGTCCTTCTTGTCATTCTTTACGGCGCCATTGAGCAGATCAATGGCCTGCTGCATGATGGCATCCCTGTCGGAAGGCGTGGCGTCAGCACGGACGATGCGCTCTCTCACGCCCGCAATGGTTGCAGAATGGGAGATCTTCTGGGCTACGCCCGTTTGGGGCGCGCAGGTCAAGGCGAGCGACGCTAGAAAATAGACGGCAAGTGAATTCCAAACGTGTCTCATACTTCCTCCGGTCAAGTCTCAGTTAAGAATCGGGGACCGTCAATTGTTAAAACTAAAATCGGGTCCATAGTATATTCGTTTGTCAGTAATTATGGCCGAAATCAGGTGGCCTGGGGTCACGTCGAAAGCGGGATTGTAAACGACGGTCCCGGGTGGAGACGTGGGCCTTCCAAACATGTTTGTTATTTCTTCAGGACCTCGCTCCTCTATGGGAATGGACTCGCCATTCGGCAGGGAGCAATCGATCGTCGACAATGGTGCGGCAACATAAAAGGGGATGCGATGGAAGCGGCAAAGCGCCGCTATCCCATAGGTCCCGATCTTGTTGGCGGTATCGCCATTAGCCGCAATTCGATCTGCGCCCACGACCGCACAGTCAATTTTTCCAAGTTTCATCAGGTATCCAGCCATGTTGTCGCAGATGAGTGTATGAGGTATCGCGTCCTTTTTCAACTCCCAAGCCGTCAATCGCGATCCTTGCAAGAGAGGGCGGGTTTCGTCTACATACACGTGAATTCTTCGGCCTCCCTGGTGGGCCTGCTTGATAATGCCCAATGCCGTTCCAATCCCACTTGTCGCCAGGGATCCCGTGTTGCAATGCGTCAGGATCGACATGCCACTGCGAATAAGGGCATCCGCCGATTTACTTATTTGCACACACGAGTCAACATCCTCATTCTTGATTCTGACAGACTCTTCAAGCGCCACGTCTTGGAGCGCAGACACCGAGGGACTCCGCAGGCTTTTCATTCTTGCCAAGACTCGATCAACTCCCCATTGGAGGTTGACGGCGGTTGGGCGGCTTTGGATGATGCGCTGGCTTTCAGACATTACTCGCTGGAAAAATTCTTCTGTTGTTATGGCCTGAGGCAGGCTCCTTGCCGCCAAGGCAACACCCATCGCACCCGCAACGCCCAATGCCGGGGCGCCGCGGATCTTGAGCTTGCAAATGGCATCGATCAGTTGGTCAACGGTTCGGATGTCGATGTACTGTTCTTCAATCGGCAAAAGACTCTGATCCAAGATCTGAATCTCAGAGCCGGTCCATTTGATAGTTTCAGTCATCCTCAGCTTAACTTGTTCTATTCACTAAAAAAAAGAATATATTCAGAGGGTGTTCCAAATGCAAGTTAAAGTTTGGGGGAACAACTACTTGGAATATCATTTGCTCACCCATTCGGTGGAAGCTAGAACAGCTAACTCTTTATAAAACAATCCAACCAAACGTGACAATACTGACAATTCTCATTTCATATGACACGCTCGCACATTACCTTTCAATTGGAAAATAAATTTGGCCTTACATGAAGTGCACAGGAAACGAAGATGACCGTTAACGAGAAGATCAGGATATTGCGGGATAGAAAGCGCAATATTGAAATGGGTGGTGGCAGTGACAAAATCAATGCCCAGCATAATCAGGGAAAACTCACGGCAAGAGAGCGATTGACCCTGCTGTATGACAATGGCTTTTTTGATGAGTTGTTTGGATTCGCGAAACATTCGGCCCTGTCCTTTGGCATGGCCGGCAAAGACTTGCCGGCGGACGCTGTCGTTACCACGCTGGGGCCAATTCATGGCAGGTTGGTTTATGCCTCCTCCCAGGATTTCACCGTAATGGGCGGTAGTGTAGGCGCTATGCACGCCAGGAAAGTGACCGAAGTCATGAACATGGCGCTGAAAGCAGGCGTTCCTTACGTCGGGATCAATGACAGTGGTGGCGCCCGGATACAGGAAGGGGTTGATTCGCTGGATGGATACGGGAGGATATTCTATCACAATACTCTCCTTTCTGGTGTCGTCCCCCAGATATCGATTATTGCCGGCCCTTGTGCTGGCGGAGCAGCATATTCCCCAGCCCTGACAGACTTCATCATAATGGTCGAAGGTACTGGACAGATGTTCATTGCCGGGCCGGAAGTGATAAAAGAAGCAACAGGGGAGGTTATTTCGGCGGAAGAGCTGGGCGGTGCGTACGCTCAAGCAACACAGTCGGGGAATGTTCATTTCATTGCAAAGGATGATCGGGAGGCGATATCCATCGCTCATGCGCTGCTCAGCTATCTTCCTGCCAATAACACGGAAGACCCTCCGTCATTGGCAACAGGTTCAGAAATGACCATTGTTGAAGACGAGAGTCTGAATCACATTGTGCCGGACGATTCGCGCGAGCCTTACAATATGCATGATGTCTTGCACCGTGTGTTTGACACGGATTCCGTGATGGAGGTACATGCACACTACGCCCGCAACATGATCTGCGCTTTCGCACGTTTGAACGGGCGCGTGGCAGGGATAGTTGCCAATCAGCCGTCGGAAAGATACGGTGCGATCGACATTGATGCCTCGGACAAAGCATCTCGTTTCATTCGATTCTGCAACGCATTCAACATACCCCTGATCAGCTTCGTGGATGTTCCGGGATTCATGCCTGGTGTAGAGCAGGAATTTGGAGGTATTATCCGACACGGAGCCAAGATGCTGTTTTCTTTCTCGGCGGCGACCGTACCAAAGATCAGCATTGTCCTTCGCAAAGCCTATGGTGGCGCATATTTGGCTATGTGCGCCAAGAGTTTGGGCGCGGATCGTGTGGCGGCATGGCCAACGGCCGAGATTGCCGTGATGGGTGCCGAAGGTGCTGTGAGTGTCCTATTCCGGAACGAAATCAAGTCCGCGGAAGATCCAAAGCAAAAGAGACAGGATCTGGTTGAACAATACCGGGATGAGTTTCAAAGTCCGTATATGGCAGCGGCAAGGGGTCTGATTGACTCGGTCATTGAACCCATGAATACCCGGACGTATTTGGCGGTTGCGATGGAGTCTCTGCGCAGCAAACGAGACTTACGGCCGCAAAAGAAACACGGCCTTATCCCACTATAGGAGCAATATGTTCGATTCTGTCAAGGAGTCACTGCTGCTGCTTGTTATCGGAATGACTGGTGTTTTTTCATCTTTGTTCGTTCTGGCCGGAATGATCTGGGGGATGCGGAAAACAGATGAGGCCATCAATTCATGGCGCATACGAACCTATTCAAAAAGAGTCGAAGAACACAAAGTCGATCCTGAAGTTAATGACGAATTGATCGCGGTGATAGCGGGGGCAGTAGAAATCGCAATAAGGAAGAAGGCGGTGATTCGTCGTATTCGATTCATCGACCGGGACATTGCACCATCATGGGCGGTCACCGGGCGGCTCAACATCATGGCATCCCACTCAATTCAGAAGAGGAAACTCTCATGAAAAAACTCATGATCACTGTGAACGGCAAACGATACGAGGTCGACGTTGAAGTGATTGAAGATGATGAAACACCGGATTTCCCGCCAGCGAAAAAGATGCAACCGGTGAACAGCTATGTGACTCCGGTCAAAACACCAGTAAGCGGCCCCAGGCCGAAAGTCAAGACAGGAGATGCCAAGAGCTTGGTTTCTCCGATTAATGGCGTTGTATTGGAGATACCAGTCGCGGCAGGACAAGGCGTGGCGGTCAATGACGTGCTACTGATTCTCGAGGCGATGAAAATGAAAACGAACATATCTTCGCCACATGCCGGTAAGATCAAAGCGATCAATGTAAAGGTTGCCGACACGATTGAAGCAGGTCAAGTGCTGATGACGTTTGAATAGGAACAGCCTCATGTTGGAGCATCTTGAAAAATTTGTTCAGGGAATGGGATTCTGGTCAATGACATTTGGCCAATTGGCCATGTTGGCCACGGCGGGCATCTTGATGTATCTGGCCATCCGGCGCGGTTTTGAGCCATTGCTGTTATTACCGATCGGACTTGGCGCATTTCTGGCCAACCTACCGGGTAGCGGACTATTGAACGAGCCCCACGGGAACGAACCGGGAGGCCTGTATTACTATCTGTCCAAAGGCATCGAGCTGGAGATTTTTCCTCCGCTTATTTTTCTTGGCATTGGGGCGATGACAGATTTTGGTCCGCTTTTGTCTAATCCGAAGACATTCCTGTTAGGCGCTGCAGCCCAAATGGGCGTATTCGTGGCCCTGCTGTCGGCCGCCGCCATTGGGTTTGATTTGCGAGAAGCGGCAGCCATTGGGATCATAGGGGGAGCTGATGGCCCGACAGCCATCTACCTGTCCCTGAAACTGGCGCCCCACTTACTCGGACCCATTGCCGTATCGGCCTATTCGTACATGGCGCTTGTACCCCTGATTCAACCTCCCCTCATGCGGCTTTTGACAACTGACAACGAGCGAAAAGTAGTCATGGAAACACCCAAACCGGTGTCGAGAAAGATAAAGATCATTTTTCCTCTCGCTGTTGCCGTGGTGGGCGTGCTGATCGTTCCTCCCGCGGCTCCTTTGTTGGCCATGCTGATGGGTGGTAATTTGTTGCGTGAGAGTGGCGTTGTTGACCGGTTATCCAACATGGCTCAAAATGAACTGATCAACATCGTAACGTTCTTTTTGGGTACCTGTGTCGGCATGACCATGTCGGCGGATGTCTTTCTCAGGTGGGATACGTTGAAAATCTTGTCGTTGGGCATCATCGCTTTCAGCTGTTCAACCGTTGGCGGGCTACTTTTTGGCAAAATCATGTATCGCATGAGTGGCGGCAAGATCAATCCACTGATCGGGTCGGCGGGCGTGTCTGCAGTTCCAATGGCGGCACGCGTTTCCCACAACGTTGGCCAGGAATACAACCCTCAGAATTATCTGTTGATGCACGCCATGGGCCCGAATGTGGCCGGCGTTATCGGAACCGCGATAGCTGCCGGTGTTTTGCTTGCCATCTTGGGGCGCTAACAAAAAAAAGCCATGTGACAATTCACAAGGCTTGGCTGGAATGCAGGGATTCGAACCCCGATTAATGGATCCAGAGTCCACTGTCCTACCGTTGGACGACATTCCAAAGATGAAACGGCCCAATATATTGGCCCACGGGTAAAAAAGCAACATCAAACTGTTATTTGAGCAGAGTCATCTTGCCAACTCTCCTTGCTTTTCCGACTTCTAAAACATAGAAATACACGCCCGACGAAACGGTTCTACCATTATTGTCTTTGGCGTCCCAATACACGTTAAACGTGCCGGGACCTTGAGTCTGTGTTACCAGATTCCGCACAAACTGTCCAAGAACATTATGAATCTGCAGTTTGACTGCGCCGCGCCGATCCAAATGATAGGATATGGTTGTCCCGGGATTGAAAGGATTGGGATAGTTTGAGTTCAGACTCAGCGTCGTGTTATGGTCTTTACGTTCATTCAATCCAACGACTGTCTCAAAATAGGCACGTCCGATGAGTGACGTATCCAATATGAAAGGATTCTTTTTTCCACTCTGATAGGCGGCAATTCGCTCATTCCGTTGGAGTTCCGCGGAATCCACCGGATCAATGGCGTTCCATCCCCTCAAGGTGTGTTTTTGCAGATGAAAGAAAGTCGTATCGGATTGAGCTTTGTACATGGTATAGAAGTAGTAGATCGAACGCGCCACGTTTCCCTTGTGATCTTCTCGCGGTTCAAAAAAACCGACGTTATCATATTCGCTGTATTCATCAATAAACTGGGTTGGGATAGAAGTTTGGTTGTAATTCAAGCGGTACCAGATGTCTGTTTCAGGATCAGGGACATCTTTGAATGGAAAGTTGGCTCGAGAGCCATTGGCGTCCTCGCGCGTCGGATAAAGATGGTGTAAATCGCTTTTGGCATTGCCCGTAGCTCCAAGACTCTGTGGCCATGTATGTTCTGTGTTAAATCCGAGGGCGTACGCATCGCCTTTCGGATCGGAAGAATTATGATCAACAAAAATACGATCACCGGTATACACACAGGTCACTGAATCATCGTGGTTATCGATTTCTCCGAACATTTTGTCGCGCCCATTATCATAACCCAACACGGTTGATGTTTTGTATCTGGCAACCAGACTGTCGATTAGTTGCTGCCCGCGCAGGCCCGGGAAAATGATCTCGGTCGTTGAACCCGGAAGTGTCGTCATGGAGTCTTCGAGAGGGGAGAGCGTGAGGTAATTAATCGCACCACCCATCCCGTTGTAGGCGAAAACGGAATAATGGTAAGTGGTTGACGGCAAAAGACCGGCTTCGACAAATGAAGAACTCGAACCTACAGAAGCCACCACGGCATCACCGATGAATTGCCCGGTATTGTATGCCTGTCCGTCCGCAGGGAAAGATGATACAGCCCATCCCAAGCGACGTAGTACGACATAGCCCGTTGCCGGCGGAACGGAAGGCTGGAATGTAACGGTGAATCCTGTTGATGTCAGACTGTCAAAAGACAGGTTCGTCGGCTGGCTAGTAGGCTCCGCGGCCAAAGCATATCCATACAAAACAACTTCTCGTGAGGACACGCCGTCCGAAGCAAGCGTAAGTACGGCGGAATCAATCCCGATATCTACCGGCGCGTATGTCACTGTGAAATTGGTTGGCGAGGGTGATGATGCCGGTATGCTGGTCGGATGAACGGCAAATCTGGCGGCACCGGATCCGCTCAAAATGGCAAGAAGGCTGTCTGTGAGGCCGAAAAAGTAGACGTCAAAGTTCAATTCAGTAGGACTGCCGTACGGAGTCATAAGTATCAGCGGTGTTGGTGGCTGGGAGATATATGATCCTGAGGTCCCTGAGATTTCCACATCATCTATACACCATCTTTCATTGACATTGTTGTTTCTTGCCACTATTCTCAACGCGACAGAAGAAGTCCCGGAGGGGAGACTAATGGTCGCCGTCGCGTAATTAATCGTACTCTCTCCACCCTGAGGGGCTGAAAATACGGCGTGGCTTCCTGCGGCTGCATTGGCAACCAGGGTGGCGTTGTATCCCCATCTGGCGTTATTGTTGGAGAATCCTGTTATTTTGATGTCTGAACCTGTTGGAAAGTCCCCTCCGTTCAAAGCTGCAAAAAGGCTGACGCTGTCGGAAAGTTCGGTGCCCTGAACGTCTGTCCCGGCAGGGGAAGACAGATGCAACGTGATTTGCACGTCGTTGTATCCCACCACGCTAATAGCGTCCAAGTCCAGCGTGTCAGTCGCATTGCTGACCTGCCATGAATGAGTTCCCGTGCGGATGCGCTGGAAGGGAGGAAGATCCGAAGGGCCAGCGGCAGAGTTGATGGCATCCTGCCCGGCGGATATCATCCACGTGTCCGATGGTGTATTCTCAAATCCCTGGAATGCGATCTGCATGCAAAAACCGCTTAGGGGACACAAAAAGATCAATGCAATAGCCATTCCACGCGCATAGAATGACCCAGGAACAGTGTAAAACATGTTTAATGTATTACTGATAATTCTTGTCATTATTATAATTACGCATGACAATCTAAAGTGTATAGACGTGAACGCTTTTCGTTAATTAGAACTTGGGTAGTTGCTATTGCTGCTACTTCGGTTCCCGAACGCGTGGATGGCTATTGAATCGCCTGCAAAACCAGTCTTACTCGACCACGCAATGCTTTCATGCTTCAGGCGTGCCACGAACGGCAACCAGTTTGTGATTAGTTCCAAGTGTTCTTGATTTCTTTTCACGAAGATAATGAAATGAGTTCCTTTTCTCAATGCTTTTTGTTTCAAAGCTTGACTCCAAACAATGATGAAGTATATTCCATGCACATATTGGTTGACTGATAATGCAATCACATGACAAAGTCCGCGTGCCATGTTCACGATTCAGGCTTTGGATAGACTAATAGGATTTCCCGCGTCAATTGATGGGTTTTTTCAAGAGAACCCACACGCGCAAATGGAATACCTGCAACTTAAGGAAGAGAGGAATCTTCGGAACGCACGGGTATTTCTTGTTATCGTTCTGATGAGTCAAATCGTCGTTGCCATAGGACGTCTTTTCGCAGACTTGGGGATGCCATACTACAATCTTTCCGTCGCCCTCTTGTGTATTGCGTTGCTCTGGATACTCCGATATCGGGCCGTGTCCACCAGAACGACATCGTTGTCTATCGTTCTTTTCATGATATGGGCAGCGTCATTTCCTTTCTTCATCATAAGGCTTGGCGGATACTCCTCCCCGACGTATCCTGTCTACATCATTATGGTATTGTACATTCTTGTTTTCTTCCATTACGAATTCACACAATACGTCATCCTATTCCTTGCCATCTATTTTTCCAATGTACTGATCTTTTTCCTATGGCCGGAAATCGGCGTTGATGAATTCATCTATCGGCAAACCGTCATGGCCATCGTTGTCGGAGTTGGCTCTGTCGGGGCGTACGTCAATGTGCGATATCGTCAAAGGGAATTTCAGACGCAGTATGCCTTGAAAGCGCAGAAGAAGGAACTGGAAAGAGCCTATGCGCGGCTTGAAGAGGCCGAACTTCAGATAGTTCAATCGGAAAAAATGGCATCTTTGGGAAAGCTGGCAGCCGGCATGGCACACGAAATCAATAACCCGTTGGGTATCGTATCTGGAAACCTGGAAGCTTTGGAAATTGCTCTCTGCGATCTCCTCGGCATGATTAGCGACTCTGACAAAATCGTCAACGACGCGGATGGACGACGGGTCAATGAAACCCTCTCCAAATCAAAAGATTACTTGCTTACGGTGGATGATGTCCGAGTGGCTCTCGATTCGGCCCGTCGCGGCGCGAATCGCATAACCGTCATTCTGGAAAAGCTCAGGCACTTCTCCAGGCTGGACGAAGCCAAGTTCAAACCGGCGGCTGTCAACGACTGCATCAACGCCGCACTGGCGGTCATCGATCCCAAAGGAACATCCATAGTTACAAATTTCGGCGAATTGCCGGAAATCGTCTGTATGCCGGCCTTGCTCAACCAGGTTTTTCATGCCATTATTGAAAATGCCGTCGAAGCAATTCCGCCGGGAAAGGAGGGTACGATTACCGTGTCCTCTCGGGCTGAAAATTCGGCCGGCAACCATCGCATCGTTGTTGAGGTCAGCGATAACGGGTGCGGCATGGACGACAAGATCATCGCCAAAGTGTTCGATCCGTTTTTCACAACGAAAGACGTGGGCAGGGGACAGGGGCTTGGACTGGCCGTGGCTCATGGCATCGTATCCCAACACGGAGGAACGATTTCATGCGCCAGCACGCTCCACAGCGGAACAACTTTCGTCGTTATCTTGCCGATTGGGTCAGTCAAGGCGATGTAATTCTTTTACGACTTCCTTGTCCATATTCCCCCAAAAAGCACACAAAACTACTTGACAAGTGGTGTTGTTTTACATATATTTGCACCCTGATTTTAAGACTATGTTTATTTGGATTTTGCGTTGAATATTCATTTAGGCGAGAGTAACTCAATTGGTAGAGTACCTGCCTTCCAAGCAGGATGTTGCGAGTTCGAACCTCGTCTCTCGCTCTCGATAGGCGAGTTTAGAATACCAGCTTTGTAGCCTGTGTAGCTCAGATGGTTAGAGCGCGTCCTTGGTAAGGACGAGGTCATCGGTTCAATTCCGATCTCAGGCTCAAGAAACGCCGCAAAGCACACAGCAGAAGAAATTTGAAAACCTCTTGATAACTTAAGGAGACGACCATGGGTAAGGAGAAATTCAACCGTAATAAGCCGCACGTGAATGTGGGCACG
>CAZJBS010000009.1:0-106380 GCA_964544475.1 uncultured Bacteroidota bacterium
TGAAATATACCCACTTTTGACCTTGGTATCAGGTGATACTAACTATAAGTAAGTCTGTCTGACCAGAGCCGCTGAAAAAGCCGGTTTCATATGAAACCGGCTTTTTCGTTGTTTCTTTTTCATTTACGATTTTCAAAAAGCCCTTGACAAAGTAAGGATCGTTGTCTAAGTTCCACATGTTCCTATCAGATATTCCTTATCTCGTTTTGTTCTAGTTCGGTTTTTTTCTAAGAGCAAGGCTCACTCAGAGCAAGACTCATCTTACTAATTATTGACATAGACCTGCAAACAATCCGACCCTTGCGGTCGGGACTTCATCTCATCTCATACTATTGGAGGAGTGGATATGCGACGTTTAGCTACGATTAGCATCGCGTGGTCTTTGTTCGTCTGCTTGCTTGCGGTGCTGTTGACCACAGCCGATGTGCAAGCGCAGTGGAAAAAGGGCTCCGGCATTTCTTATCGGCCGGATGATGGATCCTATGTGATCCCGAAAATCGAACTTCGCAAAGAAAACTCAAATCGTCCTTATTATCGACCCCACAGCGGGAAGGATAACCTTGAGGCGATTGTCCTGACCCAGGATTTTGAACTCACAACCTGGCCTCCGTCGGGATGGACCATTGTCGAGTTGTCCGGAACCGGCGCCTTGACGATTCGTTCAACGGCCGCCAGTGGCTACGGAGTTGGCGTGGCTTCGGCGGAATTCAATTTCTACAACGTCAACGTGGTCAATGCGGAAGCGCTGACGACACCGATTTATACAGCCACGGTGTCCGGCGATTCGCTGAAATTTGACCATGCCGGTGCGCCGTATTCCGCGGCTGAGCATGATTCGGTTTATGTTGAAGCATCGACCAATGGGGGAACGAGTTGGATAACTTTGGCGGCCTATGATATTCAGGATCCCATCGGTCCGGGTATCGCGACGGCGCCAGCGACCACATCCAGTTTCGTACCGACCGCCGGCCAATGGGGAACCAAAACCCTGGCGCTGCCTGTCGGTTCGAACATGGTCCGGTTCATTGGGGTGACTCAGTTCGGAAATAACGTTTTTATTGACAATGTTCGCGTTGGTACCCCTCCCGCCAACGACATTCAATCGTTGTCGTTCGACGATCCGACAAGCGGTTCGGGGATTCCGCCGAACAGTACCTTCACACCGACGGCTTCATTCAAAAACGTTGGAACGGGCGATCAGACCAATGTCTCGGTGAAGTATGAAATCAATTCCGTATCCAATGTGTACACCAGCACCAAATCCATTGCCTCCATCACGGCCGGTCAAACGGTGCAGGTATCTTTTGATCCCGCAACAGGCGGACTGCCCTCGGGTGCATATACTCTCCGGCTGATTGTGGCAACGCCGGACCAGGATGCAACCAATGATACGCTCAATGGCACTTTGAATGTGTTTCCGCCATTGTCCGGAGCCTACACCATCGGTGGTGCGTCTCCAAGTTATGCCACATTTACCGACGCGATTGCCGATCTCTTGACGCGCGGCGTCTCGGGCGCTGTGACGTTCAGCGTGCGACCGGGCAACTATGGGTTTGACCCGGGCACGGAAGCCGATACGAGCCTCCAGATCGATGCCATACAGGGCGCAGGATCCGGATCGCCGGTGACCTTTGTCAAGGAATCCGGCACCGCTGCGCTGAATTCATATTACATCGGTGTCGTGCTGAATGGTTGCGATTATGTGACCTTTGATGGCATCGACATCATCCAGAATCCCGACTACAATGGTCGGACGCTGAACTACGGGTATTATTTGAATGCGGCGTCTGCCACAAATGGAGCGACGAATAACACGCTCAAGAATTTTGTGGTGGCGTTGAATGATACATCCAGCGCTGCTCAGTCGGGTGGTGTGGTTTCGGCATCCACGGCGGCGACCAGTTCGGCCGGGGCCAACAGCTACAACAAGATTTATAACTTCAACATCTCCGGCGGCAGCTGGGGCGTTACCTTTGTCGGGAACTCGACGTACTACGATCTGAATAATGAAGTTGGTACCACGGCGGGTGGCACCAGCTACATTCGTGCGGTGGCGGGTTCCGCGGCAGGCTTCAATTCAGGAATTTATTTCTACGGACAGGATGGAATACAAATCTTTGACGTGGAAATCACAGGCAGCCAGGCCGGTGCAGCCAGCCTCTACGGCATCACCGCCAACGGTTCAGGTACTACAAACGGTACCGCCACGATCCGTGATTGCCGGATTCACGACATGATTGCCCGAACGACGACCACCGGGAATGCCCGGGCTATTCACGTAGTCATTGCCGGCACCTACAATATCTACCGCAACCGTGTCTACGATTGCACGATTCTGACAACCGGCACGGCCTATCTGTCGGGCATCGCCATTGAAGGTGGAACGACATTCAATATCTATAACAATTTCGTTTCCGACCTCAAGAACCCGGGCGGCACGGCGACGACATCGCCGAATATCCGTGGTCTCCACATGGCGGCTGGTACCGTGAGCCTTTACCACAACACCGTCTATTTAGATGCCCCCATTACATCGACGACGCGCTCCAGCGCCGCGCTGTATGTGACGACGGGCCCCAGTTCTGTGGATTACAGGAATAACATTCTTGTCAACATGTGCGCGGCGGGAACGGCTACGACCAGCCGGCAAGCCGCGGTATTCAAGTCCACGGCCTCCTTGACCAATCTTGCTTCGACGTCCAACAACAACCTGGTTTACGCCGGCGTGCCCTGGTTCAACAAACGGATTCTCTTTTACGATGCCGTTTCGGTGAACGATTCCACGATTGAACAGTATCGATCGCGGATGGCGCCTCGTGAGACCTGGGCAGTCACAGAGAATCCTCCTTTCAAGAATGTCGGTGCGACACCGTACGATTTGCATCTGGACAGTCTGATAGCCACGCAGGTGGAAAGTGGAGGCAATGCTGTCAGCCTTGTAACAACCGATTTTGATGGTGATGTAAGAAATGTGGGCACGCCGGATCTTGGCGCCGACGAAGGTCTGTTCACGCCCAAAGACACATCGTCGCCGGTCATCACCTATGTCCCATTGGGAAATACGGTTGCGGGTTCTCCGCAAACCCTGACGGCCACGATTTCCGATTTCTATTCAGGAGTACCGACCGCGGGCATCGGCCTGCCGGTCCTTTACTGGAAGATCAGTTCGGGCGGATCATGGACGCCCGCGACGGGCAGCTACGTGAGCGGATCGCAATATACGTTCACTTTTGGCAGCGGCGCCATTCTGGGTGACACCGTATTTTATTATGTGGTAGCTCAGGATAACTGGGCCACGCCCAATGTTGGTGCTCAACCTTACGTTGGTGCGAGTGGCTATTCGGCCAATCCGCCGGCCGCGAGCGTGCCACCGACGACGCCCAATTCGTATCGGATTCGTCCGTCATTCAGCGGAACTTATACGGTTGGCACAACGACGGGAACATATCCCACGCTGAAAGCCGTCTTTGACACGCTGAATGCGTCCGTTCTGACGGGCAATGTGATCCTTGAAATTCAGTCCGAAGGAACGCTTGAAACGGCGACGGCAGCATTGAATGCCATGTCGTATTCCGGTGCGGCATCTTACACCGTGACCATCAAGCCTGCCGCGGCCACGACACCCACGATCACCGGGACCATCACCGGTGCCGTGATCAGGTTAAATGGCGCCGACTATGTGATTATCGACGGCTCGAATTCAGGGACTACCTCTCAGGATTTGACCATCGCCAACGGCAGCACGGCGGCAAGCACGGCGGCCATTTGGCTTTCGAGCGCCGGTGCGTCGGCGGGCGCCACGAATAACGTGATCAAGAACACCAAGATCATGTGCGGCGCCAATATGGCCACATCGGCCAACACGACCGTTGGCATTCTGACGTCGGGCGCCACGCTGAGTCTCACGACGGACGGGGAGGACAATGACAACAATACGTTCATGAACAATGTCATTACACGTTCCCGTTACGGTATTTATCTCCGTGGCAGCGCCTCCAACAGCAATGACAACAACGTCATTTCCGGAAATACCGTCGGTTCCACCGCCTGGGATTCCACTCAGATCGGTAAGGGCGGCGTGATCATCCAGTATCAAAATCTGGCCTCGATCACCGGCAATACGGTCCGTTATGTCGGAGGAACGTATGCGTATACTTCCGGCGGCACCGATCGTATCGGCATTGGCGTCGGCAGCGATGCGTGGACGCCAACAGCCACTACGGTCACCAACTCCGTGGTGACGAATAACACAGTCCATCACGTGATCGAAGAGAGAACCTTCTCAGCGGTTGCCATTAACGTGGCTGGAAGCGGATCTCCCAGCAACAACCTCATCGCCAACAACATGATCTATGAGGTGCGTGCCAACGGCACGGCCGGCGATCAGTCTGTTGGTATTGGCATTGGGGCGGGCAATGGTGACAAAGTCGTCTACAATACCATTGTGATGACGGACTCTCTTGATCCGGGCGGCCCATTGTCGACGGCCACCCAGAGTTCGGCGGGTATCCGGATTTCATCTGCGACCCCGACGAATCTGACTCTGGCGAATAACGTCATCTCTATTAACCAATTCTCCAGAACCGGAACCTTGCGGCATTATGCCATTGTTGCTCCGGCCACGACCTACGCATGGGGCACCGGCGCTGCCGACTACAACGACTACTATCCTGAACTTTCCAACACCCAGATGGCATTTGGCGGTATTGGAACGAGTGTTCCATATACGGTGGTCGCCGACCTGGCCGCCTGGCGCACCCAGTTTACGCCGAATCAGGATGCGAATTCCGTCTCCATACTGCCGGAGTTTGTTGGTCCGGATGATTTGCATTTGAGTGGCGGTTCCCGTAATGACGGCGACTTCCGCGGCACACCCATTGTCGGTGTGACAACGGACTTTGACGGCGATGCGCGCGATGCCTCCCATCCGTACAAAGGCGCCGACGAATCTTCGACGTTTATCCCGAATCCCATCGCGGATCAGGGTTCAATGCCCGAAGAATTCCCGTCAACATTCGTGGCGGATCTTACCGACGTATTCGGAATTTCTTCCGGCTTCTCGGCGATCAGCCGCAATGGCGTGGTTGAGGTCAGCGTGGTCAATGATTCCCTCTTCATGGCCGGACACCTCAATGGGGTCGGCGCAGATCAGGTCGTGATCACGGCCGATGAAGGCATTTTCAGTCTGGTTGATTCGTTTGGCGTGACGGTTACCAATGTGAACGACGCGCCGTTTGTGGCGGATCCGATCGACGACATCATCATCGGCGCTCTCTCCGGCGCCAACTATGTTGCCTTGTTGACCAATGTCTTTGGCGATGTGGACGCCGGCGACGACCTTGACTTTGTGGCCTCGACCTCCAATGTGTTGCTCAGCGCCACGATTTCTGGGGACAGTCTTTTTGTGGCTTCCGATCCAAGCTTCACCGGCGTGGTGGACGTATACGTGACCGCTACGGACGACAGTCTGGCGGCCGTCTCGGATACGTTTGCGGTTACTGTGACGACCAATGCGCCGCCGAGCGCCGTCAATCTGCTTCTGCCGGCCGATGCGGCAAGGTTGCCGGTGAGCGCTCAGACGGCGTCATCGACCACCTTCCGCTGGTCGAAGGCTACAGATGCTGATTTGGATGCCATCACGTATTCCTGGCAGATGGACACATCCATGTCTTTCGGAGCAACGACGTGGAGCCAGCCTTCCAACAATTCGGGCGCGGACACTTTGTTGATTGCGACAAACGCCAGTATTAATGCCTACGTGGAAGACCTCGGTGTGGACGTCAGGGATTCTATCATTGTGTATTGGCGGGTCAGCGCCTACGATGGCGTGGCTTCGACACCAAGCGCGCAGGTGTTTTCTCTGAAGGTTGTGCGTGAGCAGGTCACAAGCGCACCGGATGCCTGGGGCTATGCCTACTCGCGGAGCACCGATCCTGGCGGACCAACGTACAACTGGATCGACATCACGGGTGTCGGCACTCTGGTGAGCGGCCTTACGGACGACAACAATGTCGGTCCGTTCCCGGTCGGCTTTAACTACCCGTACTATTGGTACGATTTCAACAATTTCCGCATCGGATCAAACGGCTACATCACGCCGGGCAACCAGACGTCGAATTTCGCATCGCCGTTTGCACAATTGCCTGCGGCGGCGGCTCCGAATGATATCATTGCCGCCATGGCGGGCGACTTGGTGTTCACCGGACAGACGGGTGCGGCCGGGCAGTGCTACTACTGGTCCAATGGCGTGGACTCTCTGGTCATCAGCTACATTGGCGTCACCGAATGGGAAACGACCATCAATCCGGCTTCCACGCACACTTTCCAGATCATTTTGTGCAAGGCCGACACCTCCATCACATTCCAATATGGTGCCCAGGGAGGTGCGTTTAATTCGACCAACAACACCACCCTTTGTATCGGCATGGAGAATCAAACCGGCACCATCGGTCTGAACTATGGTTTCTCGTCGGTTGGGCCGCATCCTTTCATGCCGACGAATGGACTTGCTGTGAAGATCTTCAAGATTCCCGTCCCTCCGCTGGACATAACCGATGCCGGCATGGTTGCCGGGTTCAATCAGGACAACATCGGCAAGGTGGTTCGGCAGGGCACGGCTGACACGATCAAGGCCATTGTCAAGAACTATGGGACGATCGCCTTGTCCAATGTCCGTGTGACTCACCAGATCGTGAAGAGCGGCCAGCCCACGGTTCGCGATACGGTGTTTGTTGCCAGCCTGGCGGTCAGCGAGCAGGTGGAAGTGACTTTCCCGCGCCTCTTTACGGCGCTGTCCGCCGGTTCGTATTCGGCCACGTTCACAGCCACTGTGAGCGGTGATCAAGGTCCTGGAAACAATTCGAAGGTGGCGGAAATCACCTCAACAAATCTGCAGCCTTATGCCGACTACGAAGTTGCCTATGAGAGCGGAACAGCCAGTGGCAGTATCAACTGGTCCGGTGGAGGAGGAATGGGTGTTTACTTCGAAGTACCGGATACCAACTATCCTCTCCGCATTTCTCAGGCCAAGATCCACATCACGTCGATCACGGCCAACCCGATGACGGTGGAGATCATGTCCGACTCGCTCGGTTTCCCGGGACATGCCCTGGCAGCCAGGTCGGTGACGGCAGTGACGGGATGGAACACTATCAGTTTCGTTTCGGACAGCACTGCGCTGACATTCCCGACGCCGACGAACTTCTTCATTGGTGGTCGTGGGCAGATGGCGTTCACTTATGAAACGACGGCGCCGATCTCCTATCGCGCCTGGGAATATACCGGCGGATGGGCCACGTATCGGTCTCGGGATCTCCAGGACATGCTGATTCGTGCGGTTGTGGAGTGGCGCGATTCCATCATCGTTGGTATCGACGATCAAGGGACACCCAAGTCCTTTGCGTTGCACCAGAACTATCCGAATCCTTTCAATCCGACCACGAAGATCGAATACGACGTGAAAGAACATTCCCGCGTCGTGCTGAAGATCTACAACGTGTTGGGTCAGGAAGTCCGGACGCTGGTGGACCGCATGGAAACGCCCGGTGCGAACAAGTTCGTCGTATGGGATGGCAGGAATAATGCGGGCCATTCCGTGGCGACGGGCATTTACATCTACCGCATCGAAATGGGCAATTTCGTGAAATCGCGGAAGATGATGCTTGTGAAGTAAGAAGACAGGACTTTTGCCTGAAAGGCCGCCACGGGCGGCCTTTTTTTTTGTGCGCCTGTTTGTTTGCCGCGTGAAAATTACATGGAAGTTCACAGACTCCGCCAAGGGCCTCGCAAATCGTGGGAACGTCGGATCAAGAGGAACGAGACGCGGGAAAGCTATGTTTGGGAGTAATCCGGCCGGATGGCGTATCGAAGAGGGTCCTCGACGCCGGCCTTTGCAAATCCCCTCAACCGCAAGGCGCAACTGTCACACACGCCGCATGCGATATCCTCGTTCTGGTAACAGGACCATGTCAAATGGAAGGGCGCGTTTAGCATGAGACCGCGGCGTACGATCTGCTCTTTCGAGAGAAGAATAATGGGCGTTTCAATGGAGAGGCGTGTGGAGGGCTTTGTGCCCAGCCGGATGACTTCGTTGAACGCTTCATAAAACTCGGTCCGGCAATCCGGATAGCCAGAAGAATCTTCCTGCACAGCGCCAATGAAAAGGCGTTCGGCGCCGATGACTTCCGCCCAGCTTGTGGCCATACTCAGCAGGTGCGCATTCCGAAACGGGACATAGGATGAAGGAATGGTTGTGGCCGCCAGATCGGCTTTGGACACAGGAATGGTTCTGTCAGTCAGGCTGGAACCACCAATTTTTGTCAGGTGGTCAAACGTGACGATCAATCGGCGTGATTCGGGGACGTGGAAATGATCACAGAGAGCGTTGTAGGCTTCCAGTTCGCGTTGCTGGGTCCGCTGGCCATAGTTGGCGTGAAGCATGGCCAATTCATAGCCCGCTTCATAGGCGATGGCCGTTGTCACACAGCTATCCATGCCTCCGCTGGCCAGAACAACGGCGATCGGTTTCATTGGTCACTCATTCAGATTGGTCGAAACTTCCGCATACGTATGAAACGTTTCAGCCACCCGGAGGTTGAGCCTGCGCAGATTGGAAAAAGATCGAAGATGGGAGGCTATTTCACGAGCGAGATACAGGGCGATATTTTCGGCGGTTGAATAGAAATCGACGTGGACGACCTTGAGGTCTTTGCCCTTCAGGAAGTCAATCATCATCGTATCGTCCGACGAGCACATAAAAGCGTGATCCAGTTTGTCGACCAGGGGCTGCACCAGGGCCTTGAGTTCGCCATAATCCATGACCATGCCATTGGGGAGCGGGGAGCCTTCGATGGCGACATCCAGCCGGTACGAATGACCGTGCAGATTCTGACATCCGGCCTTGTGATAGGGGAGCCGGTGGGCCATTTCCCACTTGAAAGACTTCGATATGCGGACAAGGTCGACGGCCATGGATGCTTATACCCCGCGGGTTTCCGGAGACCAGACAAATTTGTGCATTTGCAGTTGAAAGCGCAGGTTGGGAACCTGTGAGGGAAGCCGGTCGGTCAGGATCCACTCGGCCAATTCGCGCGGCTCCAGACGATCAAACACCGGCGAAATGAGGATGGTGTTTTTTCCGCTCAGCCCGTGTTCGTCGATGAACGCCTTCATCCAGTCATAATCGTCGCGATCGCCGACCACAAACTTGATCTCGTCATGTTGCCGCAACAAAGCCAGATTCTCAAGACGATTTTTTTCGACCATCCCGCTGGACGGGCACTTGATGTCCATGATCGTGACAACCCGTTGGTCGACGCCTGAAATATCGAGACTGCCGCCCGTTTCCAGCAATACTTCATAACCATCGTCCGCCAACCGGCTCATCAAGACCAACACGCCATCCTGCAACAACGGTTCTCCGCCGGTGATTTCCACAGTACGGCACTGGTAGGCGGCCACGGCCTCCATGATCGCCGGCACGGTCATATCCATTCCTTCAAAAAACGCATAGGTCGTATCGCAATACGTGCATCGCAGATTACAATACGTCAACCGCACAAAAACGCACGGCTTACCCGAATGCGTGGACTCACCCTGCAGACTGTAAAATATTTCGTTTATTTTGAGCGTTGACCTGTTCATTTTGTCCTGATGTGGGGGGCAATATACGTATTCTTTCGGAGTGGGGCAAGAACGCAGAATAATCATTGACAATTTCAGTCGTTTCCGCTATTATGGGCTCGAAAATGGCGCATGGCGTCATACCTTATTAACCTGAAGAATCTACCAAGCTTCGGGTTGGCAATAATGAGGTCACGTTTAAGCAAGGATCAGCGTTTTGTCCCAGATCAACATCCGGTTTCCCGATAACCGCGTCAAGCCGTTTTCGAGCGGTATTACGCCCATCGAGATTGCGAAGAGTATCAGTCGCGGTTTGGCCGAGAAGTGCGTCGCGGCTGAGATCGACGGACGGACGGTGGATCTGTCAACTCCGATTATCGGCGACGCGTCCTTGAGGCTCATCACAGTCGATACGGACGAGGGTCTGCTGATTTTTCGCCACACGTCAACCCATGTCATGGCGCAGGCCGTCAAACGACTGTGGCCTGAAACCAAACTGGAAGATGGTCCTCCGAATGAATCGGGCTTCTTTTACGACATGCTGGTACCGGTCACACTTAGCGAAAAAGACTTCCCCCGTATCGAGGCCGAAATGGCGGCCATCGTGAAGGAAAAATTCGAAACATCACGGCAGGAATTGACACGGGCGGAGGCCATTGAGCTTTTTCGATCCCGTGGGGAGGATTTCAAAACTGAAATCATCAAGAGCGTGCCGGAAGGCGATGCCATAAGCGTCTACAAACAGGGTGAATTCATCGACCTGTGCCGTGGCCCTCACGTTCCGAACGTCGGCATGATCAAAGCGTTCAAAGTCATGTCGGTCGCAGGGGCCTTTTACAAAGGCGATTCCAATAACATCCAGCTTCAGCGGTTGCGCGGCGTCAGTTTTCCGAGTCAGAAGCAACTTGACGAATATCTCCGTCTCCTTGAAGAGGCCAAAAAACGGGATCATCGTAAACTGGGTCGGGAGATGGAGTTATTCATGATCACGCCGGCGATTGGCGGCGGGTTGCCGGTCTGGCTTCCAAACGGAACGATTGTGCGGCGATGCCTCGAGGCGTTCTTACGCGAAGAGTTGCTGAAACGGGGCTATGTCGAAGTCATCACGCCACACGTCGGCAATCTGAATCTCTACAAGACGTCCGGCCATTACCCCTATTATGCGGATTCGCAATACGCACCCATCACCGTTGAGGATGAGCAATATTTGCTCAAACCCATGAATTGTCCGCATCATCATCAGATTTACGCGAACAAACCTCATTCCTACCGGGACTTGCCGGTGCGGCTCGCTGAATTTGGCACGGTCTACCGTTATGAACAATCCGGCGAATTAAGCGGTCTGTCCCGCGTACGGGGATTTACACAGGATGACGCCCACATCTATTGTACGCACGATCAATTGAAAGATGAATTGGTCAATGCCATCGACTTGACGCAGTTGGTTTTCAAGACGTTCGGGATGCCCGTAAAGACCAGGTTGTCATTCCGGGATCCCAATATTCCGGAGAAGTTTGCCGGAGCGCCGGACATGTGGGATCAGGCCGAGAAGGAAATCAAAGAGGTGGCCGATGCGATGCGGTTGGATTATTCGATAGGGATCGGCGAAGCGGCATTTTACGGTCCCAAGTTTGATTTCATCGTCAAAGACGCGTTGGGCAGGCAGTGGCAACTGGGCACTGTCCAGGTGGATTACGTCATGCCGGAACGGTTTGGTTTGGAGTACACCGGCCCGGATAATAAGAAATACCGGCCCGTCATCATTCACCGGGCGCCATTCGGATCGATGGAAAGGTTCATTTCCATTCTCATCGAGCATTTCGCAGGCAATTTTCCGGTGTGGCTGGCGCCGGTTCAGGCCATGATCATTCCGATTTCCGACGACCAGATTCAGAAAGCGGAAGAAGTCCGGCGATGGCTGGAAAGCAGCGACATCCGTGTGGATGTGGATGCTCGTAATGAAAAGATGGGGTACAAAATTCGTGAGGCGGAATTGAAGAAGATACCTTACTGTCTGGTGATTGGGGAAAGAGAAGCCGCGGGCAATACGGTGTCCGTCCGGCGGCACGGCAAGGGAGACCAGGGTGCCATGCCAACGGAGGCATTCATCAAGATGATTACAGACCAGATCCATTCAAAAGTCACCGATTAACCTAATCAAGGAGACCCAGCCATCGCCAAAGAAGACAAAATACGGATCAACGAGGATATTCGGACAGCGAAGGTCCGGCTTATCCGGGAGAATGGTGAGCAAGTGGGCATTGTGAGCATCGAACAGGCTTTGCAGATGGCCCGCGCCGACAGTTTGGACCTTTTGGAAATCGTTCCGAACGCGGAGCCACCGGTCTGCAAAATCATCGACTATGGCAAATACCGTTACGAACTGCAGAAAAAGGAGAAGGATCAACGTAAGAAGACGCACACCGGAGAGCTCAAGGAACTGCGTTTTCGTCCTTCCACCGACGATCACGATTACCAGTTCAAACTCAAACATGCGGTCAATTTCTTAAAAGATGGTTACAAAGTAAAAACCGTCGTTGTTTACAAGGGCCGGGAGATTGCGAATCGCGAGTTCGGGATGGAACTGGCGCAGCGCCTGGTCAACGACCTCGAATCCGTCGGGAAACTGGACAGTCCGATGAAATTCGAAGGCCGGCATATGGTCATGATTTTTGTAAAAAAATAAGCCACAAGGAGGATTCTCATGCCTAAGATGAAGACCAACAGCGGAGCCAAGAAGCGTATCCAAGTGACCGGAAGCGGTCGCCTGCTCCGCAAGAAATCAACCGCCCGGCATAACCTGGGTCACAAATCCAACAAACGGAAGAGGCACTTGGCGGGCAAACACGCCGTGGATAAGTCCGACGCCGGTCGCATGCTGCATTTGCTGGCGATGAAGTAACCCGTTGGGATGAAAGAAATACATCAATGATATAAGGAGACAACCATGCCTCGTGCAACAAACAACCCGGCATCGAAGGCCCGGCGTAAGAAGGTATTCAACAAGGCCAAGGGCTTTTTCGGCAAACGGAAGAACGTCCTTCGGACAGCCATTGAGACCGTCGAGAAGGGGATGACGTATGCGACCCGCGACCGGCGCGTCAAAAAGCGCGACATCCGATCTCTCTGGATCGTCCGTATCAATGCGGCCGTTCGGGAACAAGGAATGAGCTATTCCCGTTTTATCAGCGCTCTGAAGAAGAATCATATTGATATCAACCGAAAAGTACTGGCCGACATGGCGATGAATGATCAGGCCGCCTTCGGCAAGCTCATCGAGATCGCAAAAAAATCGTAACGAGCGGCCGCGCACGCATGTTTATGGCGTGTGATGCTTCACAGACGGGTTTGTTCAAGAAGCCTTGGCAGAAATCATATTGCTTTAGGCTTCTTTTTTTTCTAATATTTTCCCAACGACATGAAGGGTAGTGATGCCTGTTGATCTCGACATCGTGCGCCGGGAATTCACCGAAGAGGTGAACCGGGACGGCATTTCGCGGAACGTTCTTGAAGCGCTCCACACAAAGTATTTGGGGCGTCGCGGCTTGATCAGCCAGGCGACGGAGATGCTTCGCAGTGTCTCGAAAGATGAAAAACCGCTGTACGGCAAGCGCCTGAACGAGGTCAAATCGTTCATTGAGGAGCGCCTGGATGTCATTAAGCAGCGTATTCTGGAGGAAGAGGATAAAGCCGGCGCGGAGTTTGATGTGACTCTGCCCGAGAGACGCCAATTTGAGGGCCACTCCCATCCACTCACCCAGGTGCTGGACCAGATCAAGACGATTTTCTACAGCATGGGATTTTCAGTCGCCGATGGCCCGGAAGTCGAACTGGATCGCTACAATTTCGAAGCGGTCAACATACCGAAAGACCATCCGGCCAGGGACATGCAAGATACGTTTTTCATCAGCGAATCTGTCGTTCTTCGGACCCACACAACCCCGGTACAAGCCCGAATCATGGAGAGCCGAAAACCACCGATTCGCATTATCTGTCCGGGGCGCGTCTATCGCAAGGATACGCCGGACGCCACGCATTTGCCGGTTTTCAATCAAGTGGAAGGCCTCGCCGTTGATGAAAACATCAGTTTTGCCGACCTGAAGGGGACCCTGCAAACGTTTGTGCATCGGATGTTCGGAAAGGACATCGCCACACGGTTCCGCCCGTCTTATTTCTCATTTACCGAACCAAGCGCCGAAGTGGATATGAGCTGTATTTTTTGCCACGGTACGGGTTGCCGCGTATGCAAACAGTCAGGCTGGATCGAGATCATGGGTGCCGGTATGGTGCACCCTTCTCTTTTCGATCATGCGGGCTATGAAAAAGACCGGTACACGGGATATGCATTCGGCATGGGCGTCGACCGGATCGCCATGTTGGTGTATCAGGTGAGCGATCTTCGGATGTTTTTGGAAAACGATATCCGTTTTCTGGAGCAATTCTGAGTGTGAAAGGCGGAACATGTTACTAAGGTATGTGCTGAGCGCCATTTTGTTGTATGGAGCTTTTCAGCTGTTGGTGCGGATGGCGAGATTTATTGGACGCAGCCGGAATGCCGGGCATGAAACGTCCCAAGCCCGTCGTGACGCGGCCAGGGAAGTCAAACCGGCGGCCTACGATGTGGAACAGGTACAGGACGCCAAGTTCCGGGACGCCTGAACCATCCCGGGCCAGTCGAAGGGCAGGTTCCAATCATTCCTATCGGAGAAGTAGTGATATGAGCAAAAGTGCCGTAAAAACGCCGTTGGCGCCGCTTCCCATTGGTCCTTACAGCCAGGGCATCGTGGCCGCCGGGAAAATGCTGTTCACGTCCGGGCAGATCCCCATCAATCCCCACACTGGAAAAATAGAAACGGATGACATCCGCCAGCAGACGCGCATCGTTTTGGACAATCTCAATGCGATCCTGCAAACGGCGGGATCACGCCTGGACCACGTGGTCAAGACCACCGTTTTCCTCAAGAGTATGAATGACTTTGGAGCCATGAATGAGGTTTATGCGGAGTATTTTTCGCAGAATCCACCGGCACGATCCACGGTTGAAGTGGCAAGGCTGCCTAAGGATGTCTTGGTCGAAATCGACTGCATGGCGATAGTTCCCGAATAGGGGCACCCATGACTGTTCCGTACCTATTCATCGTAAATCCAGTTTCCAACCGCGGCAAATCGTCACGGGTTCTTTCCCGCATCGAACGGTATCTGGCATCGCAGCAGATGGTTCATCATTATGCCACGACGACCGGACCAGGTCATGCGGTGACTATCGCGAGAGAAAAAGCCTTCGATTATGATGTCTTGGTGGCCGTGGGTGGTGATGGCACGGTGCACGAGGTGGCGAATGGTTTGATGCAGGCGCGTTTGTCCAATCACGAAGTGAAAACGCCCGCCGGCCTGGGCATCGTACCCATCGGATCGGGCAATGATTTCGTAAAGATGATAGGACGGTATCGGAACGTTGACGATGCGATCGCCTGTCTCAAGACGCACCGATTAATGCCATTGGACATCGGCGAGCTTACGGTGGATGGCCGGATCACGGTCTTTTTCACCAACAACGTCGGAATTGGCTTTGATGCTTTTGTGAATGCCGAGAGTCTCAAGATCAAAGTCGTCAAAGGAGTATTGATGTATCTTGCGGCGGCTCTCAAATCGATCTTTCAATACGACCATCCCTTTGTGGAATGGGAATCGGACGGGGTACGCCATTCGGACAAAATCCTTCTGATCAATGCCGGCAATGGCCGATGTTCGGGCGGCGGTTTTTATTTGACACCCGACGCGGAAATCAATGACGGGCGACTGGATATCTGCGTCATTCGTTCGCTGACCAAACGCGGTATCCTGATGAAATTGCCCAGGACGTTCAGCGGCGCCCACCGGGATTTGGAAGACGTCAGGCTGTTTCGAACAGCCGATTTGCAGATCCGGTCGTCCAACGACCTGCCCATTCATGCCGATGGCGAAGTGATATCGCTCAAGGCCCGTGAGGTTCGCCTACGAATTCTGCCTTCGGCTCTTCGTGTGCTGGCCCCGGTCTCCAATGGAGAAAAAGTATGACCGGCGAGGCCCTCCCTTCCAAGTCTGAATTTGGCACCGGTCCCGTGGATCGCGAAGTCGAAATCATCGAATACGAATTGTCGCCGAAGGTGACCGAGAAGCGTTCCAAGAAGACCGAACTGGACATATCCCTGGAACAGCTCTTCATCGAAAATCTCTCGATGAGCGACGACGTCAAGACGGAGGAGAGATTCCGCAAAGAACTGAAACGCAAAAGGATCGACGAGCAATCGAGAGCGCTGACGGTGATCGGTGAGGCCGGCGACGCGGACGATGGCGTAACCCATTACGCGACGACCTTTCTGCATAATCTCGCCGACCAATTGGTTCAGGATACGCATTCGACGGAGAGGCAGCGGACGGCCGAGGGCAAGAACGCGGAATTGCTAAATCGGTGCTGGAATGTGCGGGACTGCCCCGATCATTCGTGCATATCCTATCAGGCCGTCAATCCTCGGTGCTGGTATGTGGCCGGCGAAAACTGCGGTTGCCGAACCCATCTTGGCATTCCGTCGTGCATGGATTGCATGGTATTCCAAATGGCCACCACCGATCCGTTGGTGCGAATTCGGGAGACGGTTTATTATGTGCTGGGCATGGTCCGAACGCGCAACGATCGCGTCCGGTCTCTGGATCGGGAAATCGTCGATCTCAAGAAACGATTGGATCAATTGCGTTATCTCAGAAAACAGGAGCCCATTACCGAGTTGGATTCGGGCCGGTTTGAGGAACAACTTGTCGATGAATTGGTCAGTTTTTCACGCCAGACGCAGAAGCTCGAATCTCCAAAGGACCAGGCGATATTCGATCAGCAGAAGATACTGACGGAACAACTGGGAAGCGCCTACCTTCAACTGCAGTCGCTCACGGCCGAATTGGAAAAAACTAATCGTGACCTCGAGCAGAAAGTGGCCGAACGAACGGAAGAATTGCGAAAGAGCAACGTCGCCCTGCGCGAAGCGATCAAGAAAACACAGGATGCCGATCGCCTGAAATCGGAATTCATCGCCAATGTGAGCCACGAACTTCGAACCCCTCTCAACTCCATTATCGGTTTTTCCAAAGTATTGCTCAGCGGCATCGACGGCGAGGTCAATGATACGCAACGCATCGATTTGACAGCCATTTATAACAGCGGCCGTCACCTGCTGGAAATCATCAACAGCATCCTGGATCTGTCGAAAATTGAAGCCGGTAAGATGGAATTGAACTTGTCGACTTTCGATATTGTACCGCTCATTGACGAAATCGTCACGGCCAGTCAGACGCTTGTGATGGGCAAGAAAGTCAAAGTGGAATCCAAGATTGTGGGCAGTATTCCTTTGATTGAGGCCGATGCGACGAAAATTCGGCAGATCATTTTTAACCTCGTTTCGAATGCCGCCAAGTTTACGGACGAAGGCATGATCTTGATTCATGCGAGCGTGGAGGAACATGGTCTGAGAATAGCCGTGGCCGACACAGGTATGGGCATTGACAAAGAGGAAGTCCAACTTGTGTTTGAACGGTTTCGACAGTTGGATGGATCGAGTACGCGAAAGGCCGGCGGAACCGGCCTCGGGCTGAGCATTGCCAAGAAGTTTTCAGAAATGCACGGTGGAGACATCACCGTAGAAAGCAAGATCGGCAAAGGATCCACGTTTATCATTACCCTCCCTCTTTCACAAAAAGGGCGCCTGCAGCCGGCGGCGACGACATGATGTCATGAATTCCGGAAAACGAAAAGTTCTCTACGTAGAAGACAACGAGATGAACCGGCTTCTCGTCCGGCGGCTTCTGGAGGCAAGGGGGTTTGAAGTTATCGAGGCCGGAGACGGCATCAGCGGTGTGCGCCTCGCGGAGGAAATGGAACCGGATCTGATCCTCATGGACATCAACCTGCCTCTTCTGGACGGCCATGCGGCAACGACGCGCATCAAGAGCATCAAGCGGCTTTCCCATATCCCCATCATCGCCGTAACGGCGAACGCCATGGAGGGAGACCGTGAGCGATCCCTGGTGGCCGGTTGCGACGGTTATATCAAGAAACCGCTGGATGTGGAGACGTTTCCAAAACAGGTCGAGGATTTTTTCGCCGGTATTCGTGAAGAAATCGAAAGCACGCAGCATCAGTTGTATTCAAGAGAATACAACGAGAAACTCGTGTATACGCTGCAGAAACATATCGAGGAACTGGAACTCAAGGGGAGACTGATTGAACAACAATCGAAGGAAATGGAGGAGGCGTACCTCGGAATCATCATGTCCTTCCTTCGTGCGGTTGAAGAAAAACACGCCTATACGGCAGGTCATTCGGCGCGCGTTCGAGCCTACTGTCTGAAGATTGGCGAAAAGCTGGCTCTCAGTTTCGAAGATATCGAGAGATTATCCCAAGGCGCATTGCTTCACGATATCGGAAAGCTGGTGATTGAGATTTCCAGCCTGAAGAATACCAGTGACCTTAGCGAGGAAGAATGGCGTGAAATGAAGCGGCATCCTGAGGTTGGCTACAATATCCTGAAGCCGATCAAGTTTCTGGCCGGCGTCATCAACATGGTGCACCAGCATCACGAACGGTGGGATGGGCTGGGCTATCCCCAGGGCCTGAAGGGGGAAGGCATTGACTTTCTGGCCAGTATCGTGTCCGTGGCTGACAGTTACGATGCGATGTCCACGAATCGAGGTTACAACAAAGTCCTGACGACGGAGGAAGCCAAGGCTGAGTTCCGTAAGTGTTCGGGCACTCATTTCAATCCGGTCGTGGTGAAAGCCTTTGTGAGCGTCCTGGAGGATATCGAAGAGCGCATGAAACAAAGGGCGGCTTCCCGGGGCACCAAGATGGATCTCAAACCGGATATGTCCCTTTGGACCTGACCGGCCTTAGAATTCATTTGACTTTTTTCGAAAACTATTTTAGGTTTGCATCACTTGCCCAAGCAAGCACTTCCTAACGACCTTGGCAAATCAAAGTTAATCCCATTTTGAGTGTTCACCAAAGGAGTTTGAATCATGGAAAAGTCACTGATCGATTACTACTGGGATGGCGGCGGCTTCATGCACCCGATTCTCGCGGCGATGATTATCGGGCTGGCTGTGTGCATTGAGCGCTTTATTACCCTGTCCAGATCCGGTGTGAACACGAGAAAATTCCTCGTCAAGATCAAGGCGGCTTTGGATGAAGGCGGCGTGCAACGCGCGGTCGAGGTTTGCGCCAACCAGCGCGGCTCGGTCGCTTCTATTTTCCACGCCGGTCTGATGCGCGCCGAAAAGGGTGTCGATCAGGTCGAAAAAGCGATCGTTAATGCCGGTGCCATTGAAATGGCCTTCCTGGACCGGGGCATGGTCTGGATTGCCTTCTTCATCGCCATTGCGCCGATGCTGGGATTCACCGGCACCGTGCAGGGCATGATTTTGGCCTTTGACGCCATTGCCAAAGCCAACGATATTTCCCCGGCCATCGTGGCGACGGGTATCTCAGTGGCCCTGCTCACCACACTTTTCGGCCTGATTGTGGCGATGATCCTTCAGTTTTTCTACAATTACTTCACCGCCAAGATCAATCGGTTGATTGTCGATATGGAAGAGAGCTCGGCGTCACTTGTGGAAGCCATCGTTGAAATGGAGCAGAGACGATAATTACCGAAAGTAGCAACCACCATGCTTGTTGAAAAACGAAAAACAGCTTCCGCCGAAATTCCGACGTCCTCGCTTGCCGACATGGCTTTCCTGTTGCTGATTTTCTTCCTCGTGGTGACGACCATCGGGAGCGACAAGGGCATTGACCTCGTTTTGCCGCCGGAAGGTGACGTGAAGGAAATTCCGAAAACGAATATTCTGAATATTCTGATCAACGATAATGGCGACATTCTGATTGATGAGGAGCCCCGATTTCTCAATCAGGTCAAAGACATCGTCAAAGAGCGTCTGGCAAGGAATCCGGACAAGCTGATCGTTTCGGTCAAGACCACCAGGTTAACGCCGTACAAGGTCTTCATTTCAGTGATGGATCAGTTGAAACAGGCGGAGGCCAAGAAGATATCACTGGCTGAACCGGAGAAATAGGGCAGTACACTTATGAAATTCCACAAAAAGAAAAGAAGCGTAGCGGTCATTCCCAGCGCATCGATGTCGGACATCGTGTTCACGCTGTTGTTGTTTTTCATGGTGACAACCGTGATCAAGAAGTTCACGGGTTTGCCGGTCGAAGTGCCGGAGGCCTATCGCATAGAGAAACTGGCGACCAAAACGCACACATCCTACATTTGGGTTGACGATACGGAAACGGTTTCCTTTGACGACTATCCCATCCGGACGATGGACGAAGTCTACACGATTGCGCGTGAGAAAATTGAAAAAGACGTACAGTTGCTGGTTTTCCTTCGTGTGGACCGCAATGCAAAAATGGGCATTCTCAATGATGTCCAACAGGAACTCCGAAAAGCAGGCGCCTTGCGGATTTTCTACGGAACGAAATCCAAAGCGACGCCTGATTACTAGTCACCGGAAGGCGTGCCAAGAAGCCGAATCGGCGGGAAGAGAGTACTATGAAAACAACAGAACTGAAAACGCAGTACAAGAAGGTGTTTGAGCTTTCTTTGATAATCTCACTTTTTCTTGTGACTGTCATGTTCAAGTTTTTCGTGTGGTCAGCGTCGGATAGCGACCTCAATAAGCCGACGATTCAGTTTGAAGTCTCCAAGGTTGATTTGACCAAACAAATCAAACGTCCGCCGCCGCCACAAAGGCCGGTTGTGCCCATTGCGTCGGAACAAGAGAACCTTCTTGGGGATGAAACAATCGACGATACGGACATTGATCTGGAAGACATTCCTCCTCCACCACCTCCACCTCCTAAAAAGGATACGGGGGACGATGAAGCGGACGTTTTTGTGGCGTACGATTCACCGCCCCAATTGGTTGGCGGTTATGACTTCATTCGCAAGAACTTGAAGTATCCTGAATTGGCCAGACAGGCCGGCATCGAAGGCAAGGCCCACATCAAGGCTATTATTGATGAAAAGGGCAATGTCGTGCGTGTTGAAGTGCTGAAAGAGGACGGCAATGTCGGGTTTGGTCAAGCTGCCGCGGATGTTGTCAAGAAGGCAAAATTTCAGCCGGCCATGCAGCGTGACAAACCAGTCAAGGTTTCGATCACCATTCCAATCACCTTCCGACTAAAAGGGGGATGAACGATCCCAACTCAAAAGTATATTCCTCTGAAACGCCCGCAATTTGTTGCGGGCGTTTTGCGTTATATGGGTAACCATTGGCAGTGCCAAAAAAAAACCCGGAGGTAAGTCATGGACCATCCGCAAGTGAGACTTAATTATCGTCAGATCTTGGAGTTATCTCTTATTCTTGCCATGGCAGTACCGGTTGTGGCCTTCAGGCTGGTGCGTTTTGAAGAGGGCAAATCGTTGAGCCCAGCTGATGGACTGATCCTTGAGGTTGCTGACATACCTCAGACGATTCAGAGGATGCAACAGCCATTGCATCGGAAGCCCTTTGTGCCCATTGCGGCAGGTTCCGAGTCCGTCCTTGAAGATAATTCTGCGGAAGAAGTGTTCAACGATGAATCGGCCTTGCTGAATGTGCCGGAACCGCCACGGCCCGACATTAATACCAACGAGGAGTCCGTGCCGTTTGTGTGGTATAGTGAGCCACCGCGAATCATAGGAGGTGCGGAGTTCATAACGAAGCATTTGAAGTATCCTGAAATGGCCCGCCTGGCTAACATGGAAGGTTCCGCCCTTATTCTGGTAACCGTTGACGAAGAAGGAAAGGTGGCTCTTGTCCGGGTCGGAAAGGAAGATGGTAACGTTGGGTTCGGTCAGGCGGCCATGGAAGTCATTAGGAAGTGTCGGTTCACACCTGCCATGCAACGCGATAAGCCGGTCAGAGTAGAAGTCGGCATTAATGTCGTCTTCAGATTGAAGTAGAAAAACAAAAGCGGCGACGGTTCTCGCGTTGGCGGAACAACAATTGGAGATAGTCGGGAATCTTCAATCAACGACGGTTGAAACAAAAAAGCCTCAACAGTTGGTTTCGTGAGGCTGATGGTGGGCCCTCAGGGATTTGAACCCCGGACCAAAGGATTATGAGTCCTCTGCTCTAACCGCTGAGCTAAGGGCCCGAACGTCGGCCATGATATGAAAAAAAGTGAACACTGGCAATAGAAAATACTCACGGCAACCGGTCGGCCATAGGGCAAACCCGCAGGACGGGCAGAGTGAAAAACTTTTGTCCAAGGATTTCGACCGTCTTTCCGCAACGGCATGAGTAAGGATCTGCGATTTCGAAACACCCCAGATCAAAATCCTTGCAAAACAATTCGATGGGTTCGTAACGGATTTCCTCTTGTTGATCGTGATGTGATGTCCTGGGTGCGGGCGGAGGCACGGTCACTTTCTCCGACCCCTCAAGTGAGTCATTTCATACTTCATTTCTCGCAGAACATATGGACTGACGTCTTCCGCGATCGCCGTGTATCTCTTTTCCGTTTCCGCCAGATAACGCTTCACTTTGGCCTTGTTTTGGCTGAATCGCAGTGAACGCAGATTATCCAGGCGGTCACAGACTTTCACGAGTTTTATTTCGTCGCTGGCGTTGACTATGTTCTCATAATAGACCCGTTTGTGGTTCTCGATACGGGGATCCTTCGACAGCACCTTGACCATCAGGGCAATTTCATCGTTGAAATTGTTTTTCAATTCGCGAGTTGTGATGTTGCAGTCTTCGATCACATCATGGAGAAGAGCAGTGCATACGAGTTTGGATTCCATGTTGGAGAGTTCATGCAACAGGACGCACGCGACACGGATTGGATGTGCGATGTATGGCGCGCCTTCGTCGCGTTTCTGGCCGTCGTGGGCGAGGCGGGCAAAATCCAGCGCTTTCAGGATCAGAAAACGGTCGGATTTGACATATTTATACCGACTGACGTACTCGTGGAACTTATTTTCCAGATAACCCATGTCGGAAAAGCGCTCGAACAAGTCCTTTTCACGTCGACTTTGATGGGATGCGACGGTGCGTGTTTTCCTGGATTTGGTATTCAAGATGAGTCCTGGATACGGGGATAAAATCCCCGGTTACAATTGGGATACGGGCCGGCGACCGCCAAAACCATCAGTCAATCCGTGCCAGAATGTGATGTCGGGTTCACCGGCTTTCCAGCAGAGATACACTTCTTCATCATTGAGCCGGATATGTGGAAAGTCCACCAGCCCTTCCTGAATGCTCTTCAGAAGAATTCCTTCTTTCTCAAAGTACCTGATAAGCTCAACGAGATCTTCCAGTTCTTCGGGATGGTACTTGGAGCCATTCGGTCCCATGCCGCCCAGATATTCGTGTTTGAAAATATCGTAGTTGAAGACATCCAGCTTGGATTTCAAAGAAAGGAGCCGTTCCATTTTCGATTTCACTTCCGGCAGAACCATTCTCGCTTCTTCCAGTGTGAAGTGGCGGTTGTGCAAATAATGAGGCATAGGTGAGGATGATTGAAGAGACTCCCCAATGTATGGCATCGGTTCCAAGAAAATCAAGTCCTTTTTGGGCGGACACATTCCCCCATTCCGGAAATGGGCATGCGCAGGGAATTCATCATGCCATTTGTATATGCGTACAAGTCCCTCTATATTGGGTTCATGATCCCATCGTGGTTACGCCAGTGGTTCGTGAGATGGTTCGGGATACCGGCGATCGAGCTTTGGTTCCGTTCGTTACGCCTTCAGTCCGAGATTCCCGTTATTCCAACTCCCGCCATTATTGGTTTCTGGCATGAGGACATCTTCGCGGCGCTGGCGTTCTTGAAATTCCGTGGAATGATGCAAGCCTGTCAGGCGCTTGTAAGCCCCAGCACGGACGGAGATCTGCTCTGTCTGTTGCTTACCCGACTTGGCGCACGGTGTACAAGGGGTTCCAGCCACGAAATGGCTGGCCGTGCGATGAGGGATCTGCTTGATCGGATTCGTGAAGGCCGAATCGTATTGATAACACCCGATGGACCTACGGGCCCGCCACGTGTGATGAAACCCGGAATGGAGGCGCTTTCGCGAAGGTCCGGCGCACCAATCGTGTTTCTTACGTTCGAATACGATTCCTATTGGAAACTTGGCAGTTGGGATTCGGCTCGCATTCCCAAACTCTGTTCACGCTGTCGAATCAAGGCTAAGGAATTGGCTGACGATGACCGGGGCACGACAATCTCCGGACCAATGGCGGTGCCTGACCATGGTCATTAAGCCGGTGGTCGAATGGGAGGGCGGCTTCGTGAAGTGGCTAGCGGGAGCCTTGCTCATGCCCCTCAGTGCCATGGCGTTGCTTTTCTTTTCAATACGCAATTGGATGTCCTTGCGAACTCCGGCTCGCCGAGGGTTGTATCGTGCTACTTTGATCGGTATTGGCAGTTTGTCGATCGGAGGCAGCGGTAAAACACCCTTAGCCATGTGGACGTGCGTGATGTTGTGCCAGCGTGGTTTGAACGTGGCGTATGTGAGCAGCGGATATGGCCGCCGTGGTAGAGGGTTGTGTCTTGTCAGCGATGGCCAAACGCTGAAGGTTGACATACGTTCTGCAGGAGACGAGGCATTCATGGTGGCCCAGGAGTTTATTTCCCGCGGCTGTCGCATACCGGTCGTTGTCGACAAGATCCGGGAACGCGCCGTCGAATATCTGTGTCAAAATCACTCCATCGACGTCGTGGTCCTGGATGATACCTTTCAATACCGACGAATCCGCAAGGACCTTAATGTGCTGGTTCAAGACACTTACGAGCGGGAGTATCCGGCTTATGGCTTGCCGGTCGGCCGGCTTCGCGACACATGGCGTGCTTTGCAGGAGGCGGATATCGTCATCGTGAGCAAGCGGATCACGCATATTCCCTCCCGGCCACCATCCCGTCCGGGCGAAAGGCACGTGATTGGATGTCGATACACACCGGTTCAGTTGCAACGCTTGGACACTTCTGAGGTTCGTCCGATGACAGACCTCTCCAACCGGCAGATTGTCGCATTCGCTGCCCTGGGACATCATCGGGCTTTTCGCCGCACAATGGAGAATTTTCTCGCCCTTTACAATTCGCGTCTAATCCGTTATATTGAATTTCAAGACCACCATTGGTATTCGCAACGAGACATAACCAGACTGGTCCGGTTGGCTAGACCAGGACAGATTCTGCTGACGACTCCAAAAGATGCCGTGAAGTTGCTTCCGGCGTGGATTAACAAATATGCCGAACGCTTTTACGTCATCCGAAGTGAGATTGAATTCTTGCCGGAAACAGAGAACGAGGTAGTTGAAAAAATGATGCAAGCGATCAAGAGAAAGCCCGGGATCGAGCCGGGAGGAACCACATGACCGAAAATCCGGAAGAAAAGTGCAAAATTCTGGTCGTTGATGACGACAAGAATATTCTTCGTTTGATTCGTATTCATCTTGAAAAAGAAGACTACCGCATCTACCAGGCCACGGATGGCAACGAATGTTTTGAAATCCTCGAGCGGGAATTACCGGATGTCGTGCTGTTGGATCTTCGAATTCCGGGCATGGATGGCATGGCCGTCATGGAGCGCATCCGGAAGTTCTATACGAATATTCCCATTGTCATGATGAGCGCCCACGGTACGATTGAGACGGCGGTTGAATCCATGAAAATAGGGGCGTACGATTTCGTGACGAAGCCGTTCGATTCGAACCGCCTGAAAGTGACCATCCGCAACGCCTTGGTGGTGCGTTCCCTGTCTCAGGAACTCGAGCGCCTGAAAATGGAGCTCTACCAGGTCCATGATTTTGGAAGCATCATCGGTCGCAGCGGGAAGATGCAGGAGATTTACCGCGCGTTGGACAAGGTGACGGCAAGCAGCAACGTGACCATCTTGATCATGGGCGAAAGCGGCACCGGCAAGGAGTTGGTCGCGCGCGAGATCCACCAGCGAACCCCGTCCAGAACAAAGAAATCGTTTGTGGCCGTCAATTGTGCGGCACTGCCTGAAAGCCTGCTGGAAAGCGAGCTGTTTGGTCATGAAAAAGGGGCGTTCACCGGTGCAACCGAGCGTCGCATTGGAAAATTTGAGCTGGCCAACGGCGGTACGATCTTTCTGGATGAAATTGGTGAAATGAGTCCTGCGACTCAGGCGAAGCTGATCCGGGTCATTCAGGAAAGAGAATTCATGCGAATCGGGGGCAATGATGTCATCCATGTCGATGTGAGAATTGTGTCGGCCACGAATCGGAATCTTGAAGAGGCGGTGAAGAATTCATTATTTCGGGAGGATCTGTATTACCGCTTGAGTGTGTTTCCCGTAGTGATGCCGTCGTTGAGGGACCGGAAGGAAGATATCCCTCTGCTGGTTGCCCATTTTCTTGAGAAATTCAAGAAACGTGAAAAGAAAGGCAATCTGACCGGTATTGCCAGAGATGCTCTGGAAGTTCTCATGAATTACCATTGGCCGGGCAATGTGCGCGAGTTGGAAAATACACTGGAGCGGGCGGTTGTGCTGGCTTCGCGGGATGAAATTGTTTTGGACGATCTTCCGCAGGCCATTCGCACGCTGGGCATGACAAAACTCAGCGGAGGGCAGGAGGGTTACATTGACCTGTCTGGAACTCTGGACGAAATCGTTGAGAGAGTTGAGGAAAAAGTTATTCGCAAGACTTTTGCCGAGTGTGAAGGTAACATTTCTGAGGTGGCCCGTCGCCTGAATGTTGGTCGAGCCACCCTCTACAGGAAGGCGGAGAAGTTCCAACTTCCCATCAAGGACTGACCGATGGCTCATCCGGTGAGAGATCCTGTTGTCGCGGGTCTTTTTTACGATCGTTTACCAGGGAAACTGTCCGAAACGCTGGAATCATACGTGCAAGCGCATCCGTCGCTGCCCGCCGGAACGAACATTTTTGGATTGGTAGTCCCTCACGCCGGGTATGTTTATTCCGGACATGTTGCAGGTCAGGCGTACGCTCATGTGAAGGGCCGGCATTTCGACACGGTGGTGGTGATTGCTCCAAGTCACCGGGACTATTTTCAGGGGGCGTCACTATATCGTGGAGATTACCGAACGCCATTGGGAATCGTGACGACCGACCAGGATGTTGTGGAACGCCTGTTGGCGTCGGGTTTTCCATTCAAGGCAACCGAACTTGGCCATCGCGAGGAGCACTCACTCGAAGTGCAACTGCCTTTCTTGCAGCATGTTTTGGGGGACTTCAAGTTGGTTCCGATGGTCATGGGGATTCAGGAATGGGATACGTGTGTGGCCGTGGCGCAGCATCTGGTAGAAGCGCTCTCCGGCCGAAGAGCCCTCATAGTGGCGAGCAGCGATTTGTCGCATTACCATACCGACGCGGAGGCGCGACGACTGGATGGGGTTGTTGTCAGGGACATCGAGGCGTTGGATGAGCAGAAATTACAGGACGATATTCGATCTCGTCAATGTGAAGCATGCGGAGCAGGTCCGATCATGGCGGCCATGATGGCGACGAAAGGTCTGGGCGCCAGGCATGCCCGCGTTGTAGCCTATCATACTTCGGGAGAGGTCAACCACGAATGGGATGAAGTAGTGGGCTATTTATCCGGACTGTTCTACGAATAACATTGTCTCAACACGACCCACCACATAATCGAGGACACGGATGATGGAAACTCTGGTTCCGGCTTTCTTGGTTTTGCATATTTTCGGAATGTTACTGTGGTTTGGCACGCTGCTGGTGCAGTATGTCTTTTTGTCGGAAATGCTTGCCTCAGATAATATTGGGACCATCCGGTATTCCATGGACCTGATTCATCGAACGAATCGAACATTCGTCAACGTTGGGTTGGCGATTTCCATTCTCACCGGTGCGCTCATTATCGCGGCCCATGGGATGGAATGGTTCCGCCCAAGGATGTTCATCCATCTCAAAATTACGCTCGGATTGGTGGCGGCCGGCCTCAGTCATATTGGCATGGCGCGGATCAGAAAAATGATTCCGGTCATTCATGCCGAGCTTTTGACGGACGTCGCCAAGCAGCAGTTTGGGCAAGCGATTTCCACGTGGCGAACAACGCTGACAGTCACCGTGGCGATTCTGGCAACCATGGTCATCCTGGCCATCTTCAAGTTTGGCACACCTTAGCTTGCGACTTTCGACCACATCGATTCACGCTTGGTAGACAAACATTCCCAAGGAGCATCATATGAAATCATGGTTCCCGTGTCTGACCCTCGTGTGGTTGGCCGCCGGCTCTCTGGTGGCCCAGAAACTTCAAACCGAAATCACATCGGTTACGGTCTATGGTGACAGGGCCTCCGTCACACGTACAGGCGAAGCCAGTTTACTGGCGGGCGATTATGAATTGGTCGTAAAAGACCTTCCGGTTTCTCTCCAGGATCAGTCATTGAGAGTCAGCGGCCTTGGGTCGGCGGCTGCAAAAATCACCGACATCAAGATCGAAACCGACTACATCGATACCATTCCAAAGAACAAGCTTTCAGAATTGAAGGATCAATTGTCCGCTCTCGTGCAGGAGGAGCGGATCTATGCGGACCGTCAGGCCTTGCTGGCCAAAGAAAAGGAACTGCTGGACCAGATCAAAGCCAATGCCGTCAGTCAGAATTCAAGCGCGAAGGACGCGCCAAAGGTCCCGATTGAGGATTGGACTAAGTTATACTTGTTTTATGATGCCAATTTCGAAAAGATCAATGACGAAATCCGCACACTCGAAAAAAAGAAGAATGACCTGTCAGTCCGGAAAACAAGCTTGCAGGGGCAGATCAATCAGCTGTCGGGATATGGCAAGCTGACCAAAAAGAAAGTCGTGCTAAGCGTGACGGCGACCCGTGCCGGCAGCATGAAGTTTGACATCACGTACGTGATCAATGGCGCCCGCTGGTACCCGGTCTACGATGTGCGTGTATCCGATGAGGACAAGTCGGTGGAACTGGTCTACTACGCCATGATTGCTCAGAGTACAGGCGAAGACTGGAAAGGCGTGAACCTTTCGATTTCGACGGCACGCCCGGATGTTTCCGGTTCGATCCCTCAGTTGAGTAGCTGGTATCTTCATGTGTATGAAGGGTACCGGGATGGCCTGGGAGAACTGTCAGCCATGTCTTCCGGTGCTGGTGGCGGGGCATACAAGAGAGCCGCGAAAATGGCCAAGGACGATTACATGGCCGGCGAAGAACTGGAAGTATCCCGTGAAGAGAAAGCGCTGGACATCGATGTGGCAACCGTCGAAACGAAAGGGACTGCGGTGGTGTTCAATGTACCAAAAAAATCGACCATTCCATCCGATAAAGCAGACCACAAAGTCACGATTTCGGTCGAGCCCCTGAAGGCGGATTTTGAGTATGCCAGCGTTCCAAAGGTCGCTGAATTGGCCTACCTGAAAGGACGGGTTGAGAATACGACCGACGTGCCTTTTCTTGCCGGAAACGCCAATATATTCTTCGGGACGAATTTTGTTGGATCGTCCTTTCTCAATACGGTCATGCCGACAGAAAAATTTGACGTGTCGCTTGGCGTCGACGATGGTATTAAGATAAAACGCCAACAAATCCGGGACTACAAGGCGGAAAAGGGGGTCTTTTCGAAAAATACAAAGAAAACTTTCGAGTATAAAATCACCGTTGAAAGCTTCAAAAAGACCCAGGACACGATTACCATTCAGGAACAGTTTCCTGTGTCGCAGGACGAACGGATCAAGGTTGAGGCCATTGTGCCTGAGTTCAAAGATAAGGATCAGAATTATGCGGCCCACCCCAACGGTGTCATCGTTAGGAAGGACAATGGCCTGATCGAATGGCGCCTGCGTATCGTCCCAAAGCAGAAGATTGAGCTTCGGCTGAAATACACGGTTGAGTATCCAAAAGAGTTGCAGATCGAAGGCTTGTGACCGATGAGAAAGCGGCGAATCTCGTCCCAAAGCCCCGTCAAAGCGGGGCTTTTTTGTTGATTTTCTTTAACTAATTGGATATTATTTTTACTTAAAAGCGTGCCAAGATCATGATGCGCTCCAAAGCCAAATTCTATTGGAGTGATGCGTTGTATGATGCCAGGGCAAAGGAATGGCTGAGTCTGATGGAAGAGTCCGGGTCGGGCCAATTGTACCGATGCCGGGCCTGCCAGGCCTTTATCCGGTTCTCAATGGACGACACGAAGCGTTCCGGACGCTGGGAGCGTGTCCGGCCCTTTGACCACTTTCAACTGGTCAATCGTTTCTCGGCAGCTTTGATGGCAATGGATCACCTGAACATTGTATCCGGCGCCAAGAAAAACAGGACGTTGTTTCAATGTGCGATTTGCACGTCGTACTGGTGGAAAGCCGATGATGGCTGGACGAAGGCCGACGACCGATTGATCGATTCATAACAGAAAGACCAGTATGCAGGACCATGCACTCCACCTGAGAACCGCCGGCAAGGAGGACGATCTCGAATTCGTCCGCACTTTGAATCAAACACGCGCCGCGATCGAAACTGAGCTGGCCAAGGTGATCGTTGGACAAAAGGCCATAATTGACGAGTTGCTGATCGCGCTTTTCTCGAGAGGCCATTGCCTCCTGGTTGGTATTCCGGGGTTGGCCAAAACACTGCTGATCAATACGCTTTCCAATGTCCTGGATCTTAAATTTGGAAGAATTCAGTTCACACCGGATCTCATGCCCAGCGATATCGTCGGCACAGAGGTCATTGAAGAGAATATATCCACCGGCCAGAAACAGTTTCGTTTTGTCCGTGGGCCGATCTTCGCCAACATGGTTTTGGCCGACGAAATAAACCGCACGCCCCCGAAGACGCAGTCGGCGCTTCTGGAGGCCATGCAGGAGCACAAGGTGACCGCGTCGGGCGCCACGTACACGATGGCCGAGCCTTTTTTTGTATTGGCCACCCAGAATCCAATTGAACAAGAGGGCACCTATCCCTTGCCCGAAGCGCAATTGGATCGTTTCATGTTCAATATCTGGATCGACTATCCATCATCGGATGAAGAAGTGCGGATAGTAAGATCCACGACGAGTTCGTACGAGTATGAGCTCAGGAAAGTCCTCAACGCGGAACAGATCATACTGTTTCAAAATCTGGTCCGGCGCGTTCCGGTTGCCGATCCGGTGATCCAGTATGCCGTTAACCTCGTCAGTATGACACGTCCACAATCGGCCACGGCTCCCGGTTTTGTCAAGGACTGGATCACATGGGGAGCCGGCCCACGGGCATCACAGTATTTGATTCTTGGCGCAAAAGCCAGGGCAATCCTGGACGGTCGGTTCACGCCTGACGTGGATGACGTCAAAGCGGTTGTTCGGCCTGTGCTCAGGCACCGTCTGATCACGAATTTTAATGCCGAAGCGGACGGCATCTCAACCCTTCATGTCATCGAGCGGCTCCTTGCCGAGAAATCATCGTGAATTCTGGCGAGCACAAAGCGACCTTGATGTCTTTGCTGGAGAGCCGCTTCGGTTTGAAGAACGCGGAGGCGCGACTGTTGGCCGACCACATGGTCACAGTGGGCGAAGATATTCTGAATGGAAAGCCGGCTGAGAAAATCCAGGCGGAAATTCGTTTGTTTCTGGATGAATATCGACAGGACATCTCAATTCTGGAGCATCGTCGAATGAACAGAATGAAGAACGATGGCAAGAAGCACAAAAAGAAGACCCAATTGGACATATTCAATACTGTCAAAGCATCGCAAGGTTGACCGGTGGAATCGCTCATTCGAGAAATAGGCCGGATTGCAGATCAGGAGGGGCTTGAAGCTTTTGTGGTTGGCGGCTTTGTCCGGGATCAATTGCTGAATCGACCGGTCAAGGATTTTGATGTGATGGTTATTGGTGACGGTGTCGCCTTTGCTGAAAAAGTTGCGGAGGCTTTTTCGGTCGCCCCACCGGTCGTTTACCGGCATTTCGGCACCGCCATGGTTTCAATGGGTAGTACCTATGATCAGCTCGTCGTTGAATTTGTGGGTGCCCGAAAAGAGAGCTACCGCAGGCCATCGCGAAAACCTGACGTGGAATCGGCCGATCTGCCAAGCGATTTGGCGCGACGGGATTTCACGATCAATGCATTGGCGATGAGCATCAATTCGAAGACATACGGCTTAATCACGGATCAATTCGGTGGCCGTGAGGACCTTGCAAAGAAAATTCTGCGGACACCGCTGGATCCCGACTCGACATTTTCGGACGATCCCCTGCGCATGATGCGGGCCGTTCGCTTCGCCGCGCAGTTGGAGTTTGCTATTGACGGACCGACGTTCGAAGGCTTGCGGCGAAACGTCTCAAGGATCGGTATCGTGTCTCAGGAGCGTATCACCGATGAATTTCTGAAGATCATGTCATCGTCCAAACCGTCGATCGGACTGGAATTGTTGAAGGAAAGCGGTCTTCTTGATATTGTTTTGCCCGAAGTCGGGGCGCTGAATGGCGTCGAACAACAGCAGGGCTTTCTTCACAAAGACGTGTTCAAACACACGCTGCGCGTGGTTGACAACATGGCTGAATCCAGCGACGATGTGCGGATGCGGCTGGCCGCTCTGATGCACGATATTGGCAAACCGCGGACCAAACGTTTCATTGATGGCGTGGGATGGACTTTCCACGGTCACGAGGACGTTGGCTCCCGCATGGTCAAGGGCATAGGACGGAAAATGAAATGGCCCGTTGACATGACTGAGTATGTCTCGAAATTGGTACGTCTTCATATGCGACCGATTCAACTGGTGCATGATGGCGTGACAGACAGCGCCATCCGCCGGCTGATTTTTGACAGCGGGGACGACGTGGATGAGCTGCTGCGCCTGTGCCGGGCGGACATCACCTCGGGTAACAAAGAGCGTGTTAAGAGACACTTGCAGAATTTTGAGCGAGTCCTTGAACGGGTGCGGGATGTCGAAGCCAAGGACCGGTTGCGAGCCTTCCAGCCGCCGATTCGGGGCGAAGAAATCATGACGCTGTTTGGATTGTCGCCAGGTAAGAAAGTTGGGGCGTTGAAAAAACTCATTGAAGAGGCAATCCTTGAGGGCCTTATACCCAATGAGCATGACGCGGCGTACCGCTATTTGATGGATCACAAAGATGAAGTTCTAAACAATGATTGCCTGGAATCGAGCGTCAAATCCTGACTTCTGTGGTTTGGGATGTCGCACAATGTTCCGGTTGATCCTGTGGACAGGTTGTATGTCAATTTTGAGTCTCACCGCTGCGTGCCGTTCCAGAAAGCCCATTCCAGCCGAGGACCGCTGGGCCCAGGGTTTCCATGGTATTCCGTGGGGAAGCCCGGTGGCGGCCGTGGACAGTTTGCTCGGTGTTGACACGTCGTGGACCCGTGCAGGCATGATCGCGACACGGCCGGATCACGGAACCACGCACGTTCTGCGCCAGGGCCACCGGGAATATTACATTGATTTCAACGCTTCAGGCCAACTCGCGGCTGTCAGTTACCTTTCCAACAAGGACAAATTGCCTGACGTGGTCGAACGGACATACCGGTTCTACGGAGAGCCGGACCGGCTGGATAGCCAGTCTTCTTTTACGAACCGTGAATGGACAGCCGGAAACGATACGTTTCAAATCGAATTGCAGATCCTGGAGACAGAAAACATGTTCTCATTCTTTGTACGCAACACGACGCTGCGCAGGTGACCATGGCAGACGACAAGCGGCTTTCATCCGAGGAGATACTTGAGGAAATTCGCCAACGCCGCTCGGAGGCGATCATCGAGGTCGACGAACAAACCCGACAGTTTGTCATCGCCAGTGTCGGAAGTGATCTCCTTGGCCTTCCGGGTTCGTTGATCATGGAAATTCTCCCCAATTCGGGCATCACGTTTGTACCGGGCGTGCCTGATCATTTTCTTGGCGTCATCAATGTCCGTGGCGATCTGCAATCGGTCGTGGACGTCGCAAGGGTTCTCGGACTCTCCAGGTTTCCCAACCCGAAAATGGAGCGCATTCTGATCACGGAAGTTGCCGGCGTCTCGTCCGGCCTGTTGGTCGATTACGTGCAGGACATCGTGGATATTCCGGTCAGCAAGATTTCCGACTCGATCCGACACATGGAGAAGGCCCGTTCAAACTATTTTGTTGGTGAATTTGATTTCAAGTCGGAACCGGTCGTCTTGCTGAATGTTGCGAGACTATTTGAGGATTTGGTTGGGAAGCGGACAGAATAAGCGATGCAGGACTTTGAGATACTCATTTTTCGGCTGGGTGACACGTATTTCGGAATCCGGGTTGACCAGGTTCAATCCATGACCGCCGGGATAACGGATACCGGGCGATCCATTGGGACGATGCTGGGTTGTCCGGATCAGATTGACGGTGACGACATGCATACGATTTTTCTGGTTGGTGGCGACCAGCGACCGATACGCATAGGAGGAATATCTGGCATGTATCGCGTACCATTTTCGCAGGTTCGACCAATCCCAGCCTTGATTCAAAGTCATTTGGTGTCCCCACTGATCTGGGCGGCCGTTCTATGGTCCGCTGACCGTCAGGACACGTTGGTTTTCCTGCTGGACTTCCTTAGAGATGGTGTGTTGGTATGAGAATGCCTGTACGAATCATGCTCATTGGCGGAATTCTTTTCGGTCTTGAATTCATCATATTCTTGATTGGGATATGGATGGAATGGCCGGCCGTTTTGCAAGTGACCATTGCATTCATCGGGCTGCTGTTATGCGTGAGTGTGTTTCTGATCGCCGTTCATCGCATCCATGCCCCGATACAGCAGTTCGTTATGACGGCCGGGAGTGCCCGCCAAGAGATGGCGGACTATGACAACCTTACGCCTGTCGAAGTGCGTGAGTTCAGCCGACTACTTGCGGAGGAGGCGACGCTGAATGCCAGACGTCTTCAGGAAATGAAAATGGAAATGGACCGTCTCGCATCAATTCGTGCTATCAACCAGCGGCATTGGCGGCGATATCAGACCTGGTCCCAACAAAGTCGTGATGGATTGGAAGTTGCATCCGCACGTCAACATGAAGCGAATCTGGCAGGCGCCGAACTGAGTGAACGTATTCAGCAATTACAGATCCGGGTCGACCGCGTAAAGGCCATGCGGGACGAACTGCAGGCGATGCTCTCAGACGCCGGGCGGCATCTGTCGGAAATCAGGGAAAGTCAGGACAGGAGGGTTCAGAGAGCTCAGCAACTTCTGAGGCGATTTGACGATATTCGTGACGTGATGAAGAGAATTCACTCAATAACCGATCAAACCAAGATAATTTCATTCAATGCAGGAATTGAGGCTTCATCCACAGTGGATGTGGGGAAGCGCTTTTCCATTGTCGCGGCAGACATGCGCAAGTTGGCCCAGAACATCGGAGATGCCTATCAGGAAATCAAGGAGACTGTCGTTGAAATGCGTATGGAACTGGAAAATCTCACGGCAGGAGCGCGTGAAGGTGTCGAACATGCGGACAAAACAAGGGAATGTCTTAAGTCCGCTGAAATTCACACCGGGGGAGTCGGCGAAATCATGGCGGGGTGGACCAATGACATCGGTGCAATGCAGGCGATCGGGGATCAAATCCGTCATCTGATGATAGAGACGATGTCGCAATTGAAAGCCTATGAAAGTGCAGAACAAGAGATCAGAAATACCCTGCAGGCCATGCCGCCTGAGACGGAGTCCACAGCATCTATCCACTTAACCTAGGTTGACGCCATGAGATTCGGTCTAAAGTTGTTTTATGTTTTTATGGGATTTTCCATTGTAATCGGTCTCTTGTTTGCACTGGCCCTGTATGCTTTCGTATTCAGCAAAGCCGAAGCCGATCTCAAAGGGGAAATACAAAGCCACGCATACTCCCTGGCCGTAACCATGAGCCACTTTATCGATGCCGAAAAGCACGCCGCCATCCTGACCAGGGAAGATGAGAAGAGCAGCGGATATCGTGAAATTCAAGCCGTGCTCCGTACGTTCCGGGATAGCAATCGGAACGACAAAATCTATGTCAAATATGCTTACACCAAAGTGCTGGTCGGTTCGGATTCCATGGCCTATATCGTGGATGCGCAGGAAGATGACGGTTCCATTGCGTCCATCGATCCGATCACCGGGGACACGACGTTCAACTTCACACCCGTCGGTATGCGTTCAGAAATCAAGTGGCAGCAGAATTTCAAGGAAGCTTCCGTCAGCGATTTTTATACGGACTCGTGGGGCACATGGATTACGGGCGCTTCACCGATTGTGAATTCGTCTGGCCGTGTCGTGGCATTTTGCTATGTGGATGTGGATGGCATGAGAATTCGCTATGAGCTTTCCCACCTCCGTGATCGTATTTTTATTGTATCGGGTTTGGCGCTATTGATTCTCATTGCGCTGTCGGCGGCTGTCAGTTTCTATATGGCCAATTATATCAATCGTCCATTGCAGTTGCTTCATGACGGAATCATGCGCATTCGGGAGGGGAATTTTGATCAGTCAGTGAACATCAAGACGGGCGACGAGTTCCAGGAGCTTGGCGAAGCTTTTAACAAGATGACGGTTAACATGCGCTCCATGGCAACGCAGTTGTCCAAAGGGTCAACGCAGATTGCGGAGAGTTCAAACGAGGTGCTGTCGATTTCACAGGAACAAGCGACCACATCGGGCCAACAATCCATATCGGTCACGGAAACGACGGCCACGATGGAAGAACTCTCCTCCACGTCTCGTTATATTGCAGAGAATTCGGAGTCGGTCGTCAAGATTGCCGCCGAGACTCACGAGATTTCACAAAAAGCATTCGACTTGTCTCAGGTCGCCAAGGAAAAAATGGAGGAAATCCGCCGCAAGAGCGAACAGGATTCGACGGAGATCGGTGAACTCGGGCGAAAGATGCAAAAAATCACGGAAGTCATGGAAATCATCAACGACATCACGGAACAGACAAAGCTGATCTCCTTCAACGCCGCATTGGAAGCGACAGGCGCTGGCGAATCCGGGAAACGTTTTTCCGTGGTGGCTGCGGAGATTCGTCGATTGGCGGAAAACGTGGCTGAATCGACCGACGAGATCAAGGGCACGGTCACGGAAATCCGGGTTGCCATGGAGGCGCTGGTCAAGTCGTCCCGGGAGAATGCCAATATCGTGCGCGAGGGCGTGGATACCTTCAACAAGGTCTCCACCGTGCTCGAAAACATTCTGGTTGCGGCGCAGAACACGACAGAAGCGGCGAAACAGATTTCATTGTCGACGCAGCAACAAAGAACGGCGAGCGAACAAGTCGTGACGACATTGAAAGAAATATCGGAGGGGGCGAAGCATTTTGTAAAATCGAGTAACCAGGCGGCGACGATCGCTTCGGACTTGAACGCCTTGTCCGAAGAACTGAAAAAGACGCTTGCGGAGTTTCGAATGGATGCGTCCAAGGTATGAAATGAAGCTGGTTTTGTTTGATATTGATGGGACGTTATTGATTTGCGGGAAGGCCCCCAGAATGGCCATCACGTCTGCGATGGAACGGGTTTTTGGAACGAGTGGCCGGGCCTTGAACCATTCCTTCTCCGGAAAGACCGACCCACAAATTATTACCGAACTGATGACGATGGAAGGCCGGGGAGCGGAAGAGATTGCCGAAGGCATGCCCAGGGTCGTCCGTCACTACGTGGAGGAGTTGGACAGGACTCTGCAACCTGCCGAGATCCGGCGGCTCAATGGCGTGACGGAGCTTTTGGCGGCCCTGCGAATTCGCACGGATGTGCATCTTGGAATCCTGACTGGCAATGTTGAAGAAGGCGCTCGGATCAAGTTGGACCGTGCCGGGCTGGCCGAGATTTTCTTCAATAACGGGTCCACCGTGGGCGCCTTTGGCAGCGATGCCATCCATCGCAGCGAATTGCCGGCCGTCGCGGTGCAACGTGCAAGGCATGTCTTGAATCATGAGTTTCGATCGAAAGATATTATCATCATCGGCGACAGCCCAAATGATATCCTGTGTGGCAAGAGTCTAAACGTTCGCTCGGTGGCCGTCGCCACAGGTTGGCATTCCATGGAAGAACTAAAGGCCTGCGAACCTGACTTCGCCTTCGCTACGCTGGCCGGCACACAGGAGATTGTGAATGCCATCGTCAGCAACTGATGAAAGTCATTGGAAAGAAAGCCGGGAAAGCCTATTATGGCACGAGACATGATGAAGAAGAACGTAAAAAGGTTTGCAAAGAAACCAGACTTCAAATTGGTTCTTGATGGTCGTGATTCGATTCGTCCGGATTTGTTGGAAACCTTTGAAAATGAATATGCCGGACGGCGAACGAGCGTTACCATTGAAACGGATGAATTTACGGCGGTATGTCCGTGGTCGGGCCTGCCGGATTTTGGAGAAATTACCGTCCAGTATGTTCCTGGGAGGAAGATCATCGAATTGCGCTCTTTCAAGTACTATCTTTTCAGTTACCGGACAGTTGGTATCTACCAGGAGCATCTCACCCAGCGTCTTTTACAGGATCTTGTCGCCTGTTGTGATCCTGTGGAAATGACCGTTGTGGTCGACTACAACGTTCGGGGAGGCGTTCATACGACGACGACAGCGTCATACACCAATGTACGCCAGGCTAGGCCGTCGAAAGGAGGGCATCGACGGTGAGACCGGATGCTTCACGTAATGGCGGCCCCTGGAGGCCATCCGGCAAGATTCTCATTGTAGATGACAATGAGGAAATGGTTCATTTGTTGGGCGAATTCCTGCAGGATGCCGGTTATGTCGTTTTCAAGGCCTTCCACGGAAGTGAAGCCGTCGAAAAAGTGGAACAGGAAAACCCCGACTTGATTCTGCTTGATGCCATGATGCCGAGCATGTCTGGCTTTGAAGTGACGGAACGGCTGAAAGGTCAGGAGCGCACGCGACTCATACCGATTATCATGTTGACGGGACTGTCGGATGTGAGCGACAAAATCAAGGGTATCGAAGCCGGCGTGGATGACTTTGTCGTAAAGCCATTCAATCGTCTTGAGCTCCTCACTCGTGTGAAGTCCTTGCTTCGCGTCAAGACCTATACAGATGAACTTGAGAATGCAGAGACGGTCATCTTCAGTCTGGCGCTCGCCGTTGAAGCCAAGGATTCATATACCGAAGGTCATTGTAACCGTCTGTCCTATTACGGGGCCAAGTTGGCGGAGCGAATCAGCCTGCCAGGCGAAGTGGTCAAGGCCGTGCGGCGTGGCGGCATATTGCATGACATCGGCAAGATCGCCATTCACGATGGAATTCTTCTCAAGCAGGGCCCGCTGACGCCAGAAGAATTTGACGTTATCAAACAGCACCCCGTCATCGGAGAGAGAATTTGCAAACCGCTGAAATCTTTGAGCCATGTGTTGCCGATTATCCGCAGCCATCAGGAGAGATGGAACGGGGGAGGCTATCCCGATGGCCTTCGCGGCGAAGACATACCCATTTCGGCGAGAGTCATCATGACGGTGGATCTGTATGATGCCCTGACCACGCATCGGCCCTACCGCGAAGCCCTACCCGACGATGAAGCCATCCGGATCATGCGCGAGGAAACCAACGCCGGGCTTTGGGATCCTTACTTGATTGATGAATTTCTCCAGATGGTAAGCTCTCCAGAATTTGAAAAACCGCGCGAAACAAAAAGCCCGAGGTATCAATGAAAAGCCGTTCGCCAAAAGGCCATTCCGGTGACAGTGAAATGTTCGACAAATCCTACCGGAAAGAAGAGCCTTGGAGGCTGTTTCGCATTCTTGCGGAATTTGTGGAGGGCATGGAAGAAATGGAGAAGGTTGGGCCGGCGGTGTCCATTTTTGGTTCCGCACGCACGAAGCGGGGTTCGGCCAACTACCGCCTGGCAGAACAACTGGGCGGGTTGCTTGTCCGCGCGGGCTACGCGGTGATAACGGGAGGCGGGCCCGGCATCATGGAAGCCGCCAATCGCGGAGCGAAAATGGCCGCAGGCAAGTCGGTCGGCCTGAGCATTGACCTGCCTTTTGAAGCCAAAGCCAACGAATACCTGACGCATGAACTCTGGTTTAACTATTTCTTTGTTCGGAAGGTCATGTTTGTCAAGTACGCCGCGGGATTCATCGTACTGCCTGGCGGATTGGGCACGCTGGATGAATTCTACGAGGCCATCACGCTTATACAGACACAGAAGATCAAGCCATTTCCCATTGTCCTCGTCGGAAGGCGTTATTGGAAGGGTTTGGTTGAATGGATGAAAAACGTCATGCTGGCCGAAGGAAACATCAATCGTGAAGATTTGGACCTGTTTTTCGTCACCGATGATCCCGGGGAGGCCATACGATTTATCAAACGATTTTACCGAAAGAACAGCCGCAAAAGACGCTAAGCGGCCCGCCATAGCCCGCATGTTTTCCTCTCCGCCAAATAGTTCTCGCCTTCTGCTGTTGATCTTCGTGACCGCCCTGATTGACATGATTGGCTTTGGCATCATCATTCCTATTCTTCCTTTTTTTGCCGAGCACTATGGGGCGGACGCACTGACGATCGGATTTCTCACGGCGGTCTTCTTGATGATTCAGTTTTTTTCCGCTCCGGCCTGGGGTAATCTGTCCGACCGTCTGGGGCGACGTCCGGTTCTTTTGACCTGTATTTTTGCGACGGCGGCGTCCTACGTGGTTTTCGGAATGGCGGAATCCCTTGCAGTACTCTTCCTGGCCAGGATCATGGGCGGCCTATTTGCGGGCAAATACTCTACCATTCAAGCCTACATCGCCGACGTCACGTCGCCGAAAGATCGTTCCAAGGGCATGGGCCTGTTTGGAGCCGCCTTTGGCCTCGGATTCATACTTGGTCCTGTACTTGGCGGCTTATTGGGACGTTGGGGTTATGCCGCCCCGCTTTTTTTTGCCGCGGCTCTGACGACACTGAATGGTGTCGCGGTATTCTACTTGTTACCGGAGTCACTCTCCCCGGAGGCCAAAGGCCGGATCCGGCGTCAGAAGGACATGTCATCAACGAAAGCATATACCCTCCGGTCCATCATGACCGATCAAACTGTCAGCCATTCGATATTGATTTCCGCAGTTTTCAACGGGGCCTTTTCGATGCTTTATGCCACATTTGCCCTTTTTAATGAACGGGAATTTGGGTTCCACACGACAGAGACTGGCTACATTTTCGCCTATATCGGAGTTGTTGGCGCTGTAGTGCAGGGTGGCATGATCGGCCGGTTGAGCCGGAAGTTCGGTGAGGAGACGCTTGTCAAGACCGGACTGGTCATCATGACGGCGGGTATGTTTATGCTGTCACTGGCGGACACCGTGGAGAGACTGATTGCGGCGGGCACTTTGGTGGCCGCAGGGAGCGGCTTGTTGACGCCGGCGTTGTCCGGCTTGGTATCCCGAAGAACGCCGGACTTCCGGCAAGGCCGCGTGCTGGGTGTGATGCAATCCGCAGGTAATCTTGGTCGGATGGCGGGCATGATTGGTGGAGGGTATGTTTTTGACTCCGTCAGCCTATGGTCTCCATTCTGGATCTCGGGAATAATACTAACTTTGGCTACTGCGTATTCCATGCGAATGATCCATTCGGTCAATGCAACGGATTCACTGCCATTTGCAGGAGAAGTTCATGAGTGAAACAAAAAAGAAATCACAGCGTCGAGAATCTTTCGAAACCGATTCGAACATCACCATTCCGGCCTTCCTGGATTCGTACGCCTCGGACGATAAGAAGCACTTGGGCCATCCTGGCGAATACCCTTTCACCCGGGGAGTTCAGAATACGATGTATCGTGGGAGGTTCTGGACGATGAGGCAATATGCCGGCTTCGGTAATGCTGAGGAATCGAACAAACGCTACAAATACCTTCTTTCGCAGGGGACGATGGGACTTTCCGTGGCATTTGATCTGCCCACGCAAATCGGCTATGATTGTGACCATCCGCTCGCCGACGGCGAAGTCGGCAAGGTTGGCGTTTCCATTTCTTCCCTGGAGGACATGGAGACCTTGTTTGATGGTATTCCATTAGGCAAAATATCGACGTCCATGACGATCAACGCCACGGCCGCCATCTTGTTGAGTCTGTATGTGGCCGTCGCGCGCAAGCGGGGCATTGCGTTGAATCAGCTTGCCGGCACAATCCAAAATGATGTACTCAAAGAGTATGTGGCACGGGGAACCTACATTTATCCGCCGAAACCCTCCATGCGCATCATTACAGATATCTTCAGCTATTGCGCAAGGAACCTGCCGAAATGGAACATGATCTCAATCAGTGGATACCACATTCGGGAAGCAGGATCAACCGCTGTTCAGGAACTGGCCTTCACTTTTTCGAACGGTATCGCGTATGTGAAAGCCGCTTTGGATGCCGGCCTGGACGTCGACGACTTTGCCTCCCGTCTCAGTTTTTTTTTCAACGCCCACAGTCATTTCTTTGAAGAGGTGGCAAAATTCAGGGCCGCGAGGCGCATTTGGGCGCGGATCATGAAGGAGAGGTTCCAGGCCAAGGATCCGAAAAGCATGATGCTGCGTTTTCACACGCAGACCGGTGGGTCCACGTTAACCGCCCAGCAGCCCTACAACAATATTCCACGCGTTACGCTTCAGGCCCTGGCCGCCGTTCTGGGAGGTACACAGAGTCTGCACACGAATTCCTTTGATGAAGCCCTCGCGCTGCCAACAGAGAAATCAGCGGAAATCGCGCTCAGGACACAACAGGTGGTGGCATTCGAGAGCGGCGTGGCCGACACAATCGACCCTTTGGCGGGAAGCTATTATGTGGAATATCTCACCGATACGATTGAGAAATTGGCCTTTGAGTATATTGACAGGGTCGAAGCCATGGGTGGCTCGATTGCGGCCATAGAAAAGGGATTCTTTCAATCGGAAATCGCCGACGCCAGCTACCGGTACCAAAAAGCAATTGAGAAGAAGGACAAGATCATTGTGGGGCTCAATGACTTCAAGTCCGACCACGAAACGCCGATGGAAATCCTGCGCCTGGATCCCTTGCTGGAGGAGCGTCAGAAAGCCAAAATAGCCAGGCTTCGCCGGCAGCGAAATGAAGCCGCGGTAGCCGAGAAACTTGCTGCTTTACGAAAAGCGGCATTGGGTTCCGACAATCTTCTTCCATACATTCTGGATAGCGTGGAGGTTTATGCCACGTTGGGCGAAATCGCCGATGTGATGCGGGGTGCGTTCGGTGAGTATCGATCTTCCTGAAAAAAAACCCAGGGTGAGGGTAGCCCTGGGTTTGTAGAAGAGGTTGTTTCCAACCTCTCTTGGGGGATCAAATATAACATCGAATTCCGACGTTGGCAAGAAGATCGTCATCTTCTGTCGCTTCCGGTTTTTTTTTGACGCCGACACGCGTATTTCAGCTAAGATGCTGAAATATTTTGCTTTTTCTAACTTGTTGCCGTATATTAATAATGTATTGGTTACTTTGGATTTATGGGGGCTTATTCTTCACAAGATTTTGATAATAAACTACTTATGATAAACAAATTAACCACAATCTATGCTCGAACAGCAATGGGTGCTGAACAATCATCATGACAAGGAGCGAGTACATAGTCTAGCCAATCAAATCAATGTCCCAGAATTAATCGCTAATATCCTGTTTAATCGTGGGATAATGACTTTCGATGACGCGAAGAACTTTTTTCGTGCCGAAAGTGCTCCTCTCCATGATCCTTTTCTGATGCACAATATGGACCTCGCCGTTGATCGCGTAATCAAGGCGATCACCAACCGCGAGGCCATCATGATTTACGGTGACTATGACGTAGACGGTACTACCAGTACGTCTATGTTGTATCTTTTTCTCAAAGAGATACATCGTGGCTCCCTGACTTACTATATTCCTGACCGGGTCAAAGAAGGCTATGGCTTGTCGCCGTACGGCATCAATGCGGCGAATGCGCTGGGCGTAAAGCTGCTGATCGCTGTGGATTGCGGCATCACGGCCATCAATCAGGTCGACCTTGCCAACCAATATGGCATTGATATTATCATCTGTGATCACCACCATCCTGGTGACATTCTCCCGAGGGCAGCGGCCATTTTGAATCCAAAGCAGGAGGCTTGCAGTTACCCTTTCAAGGAGCTTTGCGGCGTGGGCGTGGCCTTCAAGCTGGCCCAGGGGATTACGGAAACTCTCAAAATCGACCGGAATATTCTGATGCAGCACCTGGATCTGGTGGCCATTGGCAGCGCCGCGGATATTGTGCCTTTGATTGGTGAGAACCGGACGCTGGTGAAGAACGGACTCAAACTGGTGACCGATGCCGGCAAAGTTGGCATTCGGCAACTGATTAAGAACGCGAATATTTTTGGCAAACCCATTTCCACCGCCCAAATCGTATTCTCTCTGGCGCCCCGAATCAATGCTGTCGGCCGTCTTGGAGACGCCAATCGCGCCGTCAAATTGCTGATCTGCAAGTCAGAAACCGAAGCGGTCGAATATGCCAGCGTTCTGGAATCTGAAAATCGCAATCGGCGCGATCTCAACGAGGTGATGTTTCTCGAGGCGTGCGAAATTGTGGACAGCGAGTTCGATTTTGAGAAAGACAAGGTCATCGTCGTGTACAAGAAAGGCTGGCACCAGGGGGTCATTGGGATTGTGGCCAGCAAACTTGTCGAACGGTACTATCGCCCCGCCATTGTCATTGCGGAGGCGGATGACAAGGGTAAGGGGTCGGCCAGAAGCGTCGAAAATTTCGATGTATTCCAGGCGTTGAAATCGTGCGAGGACCTCATGGTGGGGTACGGAGGTCACAAATACGCCGCCGGCCTGACCATCGAATTGCAAAAAGTTCCTGAACTCAGAAAACGTCTCAACGCCTATGCCGCGATCAATCTCCCGCCGGAAGACCTGGTACCAAAAATCCAGATCGATTCTGAAATACGTCTGGATGAAATTGATCAACGCTTGATTACGCTTCTCAATCTTTTCAAGCCTTTCGGGCCGTCCAATATGCGTCCGGTCTTTCTTTCCTCCAATCTGCAAATTGTCGGATATCCGCAGTTGATGAATGAGCGACATATTCGCCTTAAGGTTCGCCAGAATGGTACCGTGCTGGATGCGGTGGGCTTCAACCTCGGCCATCACTATAACGCCATCGGCGTTGGTGACAAGCTGGTGGATCTGGTTTATCAGATTGACGAAAATACCTGGATGGGCCGCACGACCATTCAGTTGAAGATCAAAGATCTTAAGATACACAGCAACGGCAATTCCAGGTAAGAGGCCCCTTTGTTTCGCGCGGTTTTTCTCGACAGAGACGGTACGATCAACGTCGAGAAAAACTATGTCCATCGTGTTGAGGATTTCGAGTTCATTGATGGGGCGATCGAGGGCATAGCCCTTCTCAACCAACATGGGTTCAAGGTTGTCGTAGTGTCAAATCAGTCCGGTATCGCGCGAGGATTCTACACACCCAACGACGTCCACGTTCTGCATGACCACATCCAGAGGGAACTCAGGAAACACGATGCCCTCATCGACGCTTTCTACTATTGTCCACATCACCCGGAAGCGGCGATTGACATGTATCGGCTGAACTGTGATTGCCGAAAACCCAATCCAGGTATGGTTCTTCGCGCCGAAAAAAAATTAGATTTGGATTTGAAAAGCTCCTATATTGTTGGGGATCTGGTTGCCGATATTGAATTGGGTCTTCGATTGGGAATATACGCGGTCCTGGTGAAAACTGGGCACGGCGAGGATGCTTTGAAAACGTTGCAGGACACCAACCAGCCACCCGATGCCGTCGCGGACAACCTTCTCGGGGCGGTTCGTCATATTGTCCGGCGTACGTCCAGCCGTTTATCCAACATATAACCTGTGGTGAGATCGTGGAATTTTCATTTGCTGAACGACTGAACCATGTGACCGCTTCGGCCACCGTTAGTTTGGCCGAAAAGGCCAGGGCCCTAAAAGAAGCCGGTGAAGATGTCATAGACCTGACCATTGGCGAGCCTGATTTCCCGACTCCGCCACATGTCATCGCTGCCGCCTATCGTGCCATGACTCAGGGAGAAACCAAATACACGAATTCCAGAGGCATTCCGGAACTGCGCCAGGCGATTTCGGAGAAGTTGGAACAGGATTACCAACTCCGGTATTCACCCGTTCATGAGATTCTGGTTACACCGGGCGGCAAGCAGGGCATTTTCTATTCGGTTCTTGCTTTTGTGAATCCTGGCGATGAGGTTCTTTGCCTCGAGCCATGCTGGGTGGGTTACGAGAGTTGCATTTCCGTTGTGGGTGGCCGATATGTCGGCGTAGCGACAAGGGCGGAGGATGGATATGCTGTACACGAGCAGGCGATTCGCGAAAAACTTTCCCCTCGTACGCGTATGATGATCATCAATAGTCCGAGCAATCCAACCGGAAAAGTGCTCACGCTGGATGAACTGAGGATGATTGCTTCCATCTGCATCGAGCGGAATCTCATCCTCTTATCGGACGACATTTATGAGAAAATCATTTTTGATGAACATGTTTTTCAGACGGCGGCCGGACTGCCGAAGATGCGCGAACGGACGATCGTATTGAACGGGTTTTCAAAAGCCTATTCGATGACCGGCTGGCGGTTGGCATATCTGGCGGCCGACAAGAAGATCATCGGCGAGATGAATAAATTGCAGCAGTTGTCGGCGACGTGCCCATCGTCGATCAGCCAATGGGGAGGTGTCGAAGCCCTGACCGGTCTGCAACACAGTGTTAAGCGAATGACGCAGGCCTACCAGACGCGGCGAGACATTGTCTTCAAGGGCTTCAATACCAGGAAGTTTTCGTGCTTCAAGGCTGAAGGGGCGTTTTATGGCTTTGTGAATGTCAGCAAGCTTGGAATGACGTCTCAGGAAGCGTGTGCGTTTTTGCTGGAGCGTTGCAAAATTGTCACGGTTCCGGGAGACGCTTTTGGATCAGCCGGTGAAGGGTTTGTTCGGATATCATTCGGCACTTCAGACAAGAATCTGAAGAAAGCGATTAATAATCTTGAGAATATCTAGAAGATACGTTATCTTTCACCGTTTTCGGAATGTGGCGCAGCCCGGATAGCGCACTCCCTTGGGGTGGGAGGGGTCGGAGGTTCAAATCCTCTCATTCCGACAGAAGGCCGTCCAGCGATGGCCTTTTCTTATTTCAGGAATGCCGGGTTCATCCGTCGCCAAAACTGGTTCCTACAGCCCTCGCGCCCAGCAGGAGCCGGTTATCGGGTTGGACCAGTTTTTGATGTCCAATGGCCGTCTCGATGGGCACTCGAGCGATCTGTCCCCTTTGATAAGCCACCATCTTTCCCCAGTCGTTTTCCATCACGCATCGGGCCGCCTCGACCCCGAACATCGTCGCCAGATTTCGATCGTACGACGTCGGCGAACCGCCGCGTTGCAGGTGTCCAAGGATAGTCACACGAATTTCATTTTCGACAAGCGGTTCGAGTTCCTTGGCCAGGTATTGTCCTATGCCCCCAAGACGGGTTACTTCGGGCGCGCCCTCGACCGTCTTTGCAACGACTTGTTTGCCGAGCGAGTTGCTGGCACCTTCGGCAACGACAATGATCGTATTACCCTCGCCTCGACGGCTTCTCAAGCGGCAAACCTCCGCGATTTTCTCTGTCTGATAAGGGATTTCAGGCAAAAGAATGACATCCGCACCACCGGCTACGCCGCCATGCAGAGCAATCCAACCGGCGTTGCGGCCCATGACCTCGAGGATCATCACTCGGTGGTGACTGCGCGCTGTAGTATGCAGACGATCCAGGGCTTCCGCCACAATGGCCACGGCGGTGTCAAAACCAAACGTGATGTCCGTTGCCATCAGGTCATTGTCAATCGTCTTTGGAATACCGATCAATGGCAAGCCGCGCACATGAAATTTGTAGGCAATAGCTTGTGTGCCATCACCACCGATGCACAACAACCCATCCAGACCGATCTCCCTCGCGTAGGCGAGCACCTGATCTGTCAGATCGACATGGGATTTTGTCGAGGCTTGATAGAAGTGGCAGGGGTCGGCACGGTTGGATGTGCCGAGAATGGTGCCACCCTGTTGCATGATGCCGCTGAGATCAGTGAAGTTCAGTTTTCGAATACGCTTTTCAATCAAGCCGGCGAACCCGTCCCGAATGCCGATGACTTCATAATTCCCAGATCGAAGCAGGCACTTGCCGGCCGCCCGAATAACTGCATTCAGACCCGGGCAGTCGCCGCCACCTGTCAAGATTCCAACTCGTCGTGGTGTCATATGACCTCCCATGGTAACCTTGAAAGGTACATCTTCAGAAACACAAATACATCGCAAATTTTTCATGGGAGAAGTCGCCGGCGGTTTGTATATTACCGCCATGAAGCGAATTGTAACACCAGAAGAAATGCAGGCTATTGATCGCATAACGATCAACGAGCGTGGGGTTCCTGGCGAAACGTTAATGGAGCGTGCGGGCCAGGCGGTTCTGGATTGGATGCTCAAGGAGGTTCCCGAGGTCCTTCATCAGAAAATCACGATCCTCTGCGGCAAGGGCAACAATGGTGGAGACGGGCTTGTCGTCGCAAGATTGCTGACAGCCAGGGGCACCATACCCGAAGTCTTTCTGTTTGCCCAGGAAAGCAGTCTGACCGGCGATGCTCTGGCGAATTACCGGAAACTCGTGCTTTGCGGCGTTCGACCAACGCCTATTGAAAATGCCTCCGCTATTCCATCGGATCGACCGGACGTGGTCGTGGATGCGTTATTGGGAACCGGGACCAAGGGGGCGTTGGAAGGAGACCTGCTGGATCTGGTGAAGACGATCAACTCGTGGAAATCCGAAGGCACGTACGTCGTTGCCGTCGATATCCCGTCCGGTCTCAACGGTGAGAGCGGGGAAGCGGATGAGGCGGTTATGGCCGATCTCACGGTAACGATCGGACTGCCAAAGCGGGGATTACTTCTTGGTGAAGGAAAGCATTTCTGCGGAAAAATGCGGGTCGCTGATATCGGATTTCCGAGGGATCTGACGGACGGCGGCGATCTTCATTGGATTGAGCCGAAAGACGTGGGCGATCTCTTTCCCAGACGTTATCATCAGGGACACAAGTATGACTTTGGACGTCTGCTAATTGTGGCGGGTTCCCGCGGCATGACCGGTGCTGCCGTGCTCTGTGCGAAGGCGGCTATTCGTTGTGGTGTTGGCATGGTGCGTGTGGCCATGCCGGCCAGTTGCGTTCACGTGATCGAACACGCCGTGCCGGAGGTTTTGACCGTCGCCATGCCCGAGACGGCTTCGGGCTCCATATCCAAACAGGCCCACGAACACCTGAAGGAAACGTTGGCGTGGTGCGAAGTGCTGGCGATCGGTCCTGGCCTATCCCGGCATCCGGATACCATACAGGCTGTACAGGCCATCTTGAGGGATTTCAAGAGTCCGTCGATCGTGGATGCGGATGCGTTGTATGCCTTGTCGCAGGATTCGGAGTTGCTGGAACGAAGGGGACGCCCGACCATAGTGACACCTCATGTCGGCGAGTTCTGCAGCATGTCTGGCTTTTCAAAAAAAGACATCTTGTCCGATCGCGTATCAACCTCCAGGGCTTTTGCCCGCCGTGCCCGCCTCACCGTTCTCTTAAAAGGATCACCAACGATAATCACAGAATCGTCCGGGCGGGCGTACGTGACCCGCACCGGCAACCCTGGTATGGCAACGGCCGGCAGCGGAGATGTTCTGACCGGCATGGTCGCCGCCATGGCGGCACAACGGTTGACGATCGAGCAGGCGGGCTATTGCGGAGCTCTATTGCACGGTCTTGCCGGCGATTTGGCGCGAGCCCGGTTCACGGAACCCGGCGTCACGGCAGGCACGATTGCAGACTACATTCCGATGGCTTTCCGGGAAACCGGCGTATGGTGAAAGCTACCATGTTTCGAATGGGCCTGGTGGCCGTACTCATAACTGCCGGATGGTTGGTCTACGGACGTGTGGCTGATTTCGTTATTCGGAAGGAAATCGACCGCGAGAATGAAGAAACTCTGAGAGATGCTATTTCCAAAAAGGACTCATCGGTCGCCCATGTCGCGATTTCCACCGGCCAAGCCTCAATCAACCAGACATTGCCTGAAACAGCCTATTTGAACGTTCCGTTCTTTTGCCAGTCCCCCTTTCCTACGGAAGCAAGTTGGCATTTTCATCACGCCAGTTGTGAAGAGGCGGCCGCTCTTCAGGCCGTGTACTATCAGAAGGGCATGGATTCCGTTGATTTGAACGAAGTTGATAAAACGTTGCGGAACATGGTAGCGTGGCAGGAAAAGCACTTCCGCGTTCACAAAGACATTCATGCGGACAGCCTCAAGTTGCATTTGATGGGATTTTTCGACTATGAGGAGAATGAGATCGTCATTCTGCGTGACGCGACGATTGAGGACATCAAGAAATGGGTGGCCGATGGCTATCCGGTTATTGCGCCAACCTACGGTCGACTGCTGCGAAATCCCTACTACCAGAGGCCCGGTCCTGAGTATCACATGGTGACTGTCATCGGATACACCAGGGACCGCATCATAACCAATGATGTGGGCACAAAACGCGGTAAGGATTTTTCATATGAAGTAGATGTTTTCCGGAAATCGATGGAACGCGAGGGCGGGGATTGCATCGTGATTGCGAAGAAGCGAGATCGTGTCCCGTAGTCTTGTGTCGTTTACGAACGGCCTTTTCTGTTCCACCAATAGTAAACCGGAATACCGGTAGCCACCAACCCAAGTCCCAGTCCCGAATTGCGCATATCGCCAACGAAAATGTAGGCTATGAATCCCAGTGACAGCGCGACATAAAAAAGCGGTACCATGGGATAACCCCAGGTGCGATAGGGTCTATCCATGTCAGGTTTCGTGTAGCGAAGGATAAAGAGTCCGACGACCGTCAGCACATTGAACAACAGAGAGGCAAACGTCGTGTACGTCAGAAGATCGCTATACGTACCGCTGAGGGTGAGAAGAGACGCCCATGTCGCCTGCAACACCAGAGCGGCGACCGGCGTTTGAAACCTTCGGTGGAGATGTCCGATGCCATCAAAAAACAAACGGTCTTTGGCCATGGCGTAGTAGACTCTTGCGCCAGACAAGATCAAGCCATTGTTGCATCCAAACGTTGACACGAGGATGGCCAGGGCGATCAGCGTGACGCCAATCGGTCCCAAAATGGCTTGGGCCGCCGCTGCGGCGATGCGATTGTCGGGGACCGATGCCATGATATCGACGGGCACGACATAGACATACGCGGCGGTGGTGGCGGTGTAAACCAACGCCGTCACACCAGTACCAACGATGAGAGCCAGGGGCAATGTCCGGTGCGGCATCCGGACTTCCTCAGCCACAAACGTGACGGAATTCCACGCATCGTACGCAAAAAAAGCCTTCGACATGGCGACGGCAAACGCCGCGAGAAAGCCCATTTGCAGGGACTCATTGACCTGGGGCGTCAGTACTGGCGTAAAATGAGTCCAGGAACCATCTCCGATCAGAAAGGCCAGGATCACGAGCATGGTCAACGCGCCGACTTTGGTGACGGTGAAGAAATTCTGCACCATAGCGCCAAGGCGAACGCCGAGAATATTTATGATTGTCAGCAGCCAAATACTGCCTATGCCGACCACCTGGGCCGAATTGACGCTCAGAAACCCATGGGTCCAGAGAACGTTCTTTTCTGAAAGGGCGGGTAGAAACACACCAAGATACTTGGCGAAAGCCACCGCCACCGCCGCAATGAAGCCGGTTTGAATGACCAGCAGCACCGTCCATCCATAGAGAAATCCCAACAGCGGTGTATAGCTCTCGCGAAGATAAACATACTGTCCTCCCGCCCTGGGCATCGCCGCAGCCAATTCGCCATAGCTCAGACCTCCCAGCACGGTGAACGCACCCCCAAAGAGCCACATTAAGACAATCATGCCGGGTGTCTGTATGTATCCGGCCATGAGCGATGGCGCAATAAAAATGCCCGATCCGATCATCGACCCGATAATAATCGTCGATGCATCAAACAGCCCGAGACCTTTCCGGAATGTCTCCGCCGTGGGTTGGTTCACGTCACTCATTCTCCAAATGGATATTTGACCAGGCCCTTGTCCCACCGGCCCAGGTAGTCATCCGTTTCCTTGCGGACAAGATTGGCGAGGAACACCAGCCCAATCAAATTGGGAATGGCCATTACAGCATTGCCAATATCACCAAGATTCCAAACGATATTGAGGTATCGGCCTTGAAGGACGGCTCCAAAGAAAACGAACAGGCAGAAAATGAGCCGATATGGTTTGACGGATTTCTGGCCAAACAAAAAGCGAGCGCCTTGTTCGCCGTAATAGGACCATCCGATCAAGGTGGTGAAGCCGAAAAGGAAACTGCTGATGCTCACCATGTATCCGCCCCATTCGGATCCCAGGTGTACCGCAAATGCCGTTTTAGTCAGTTCCGTGCTCGTCAGGCCCGTCTGACCGGGATGCAAATTGGAAGACAAAATCACAAAAGAGGTCATACTGCAAACGATGATTGTATCGATGAATGTACCCATCATGGCCACAAGGCCCTGGGCAGCGCACTCATTGCCTTTGGCGGCGGCTGCGGGAATGGAACACGAGCCGATGCCGGATTCGTTGGATAACGTACCGCGTGAGATACCGAAGCGCATGGCCTCTTTGACGGTGTGACCGGCCACACCACCGGCGATGGCTTCGCCGGAGAAGGCTGCTTGAAAAACCACCAGGAAGACCTCCGGAATGATGGCGTAATTGGCAAATATGACAAACAACGAAGCCGTGATATAGACGACAATCATAAAAGGCACCAGTTTGTCAGACACTTCGGCAATGCGCGTCACGCCGCCAATCAACACGATCCCGCACAGAATAGCCATACCGATACCACTGATGAAAAAACTGATACCAAAGTCGCTGTTGAGAGCGAGCGCCATCGAATTGGACTGGGCCATGTTGCCGCTGCCAAAAGTCGCCATCAGGATAACCGCAATGCCAAACCAAAGCGCGAGACCGCGACCGAGGTGCCTGTTGGAAAGACCCTCCTGCAGGTAGTACATCGCACCGCCACTGAATGTGCCGTCGGGCATTTTCTTCCGAAATTTCAGGCCCAGCAAAGCCTCCGCATATTTGGTGGACATGCCGAAAACGGCGGTCATCCACATCCAAAACGGCGCGCCAGGCCCGCCACTGGCAATGGCCGTGGCCACTCCGGCGATATTGCCATTGCCAACCGTGGCCGCGAGGGCGGTCATCAGAGCCTGATAAGGTGTAATGTCTCCCTGTCGGCCGGCAGATTCTTCTTTGGAACGCCCCATTACGGTGAACCGGATGGCCAGTGGCAGGCGACGAAGTTGAATAAAACGTGTCTTGAAAGTCATGTAGACGCCGGTAGCGCCAAGCATCAAGATCACCAGAGGCCACCAGATATGGTCTGCCATGAGCGTTGTGATGGCCAATACCTGATCAAGAAATTCAGTCATCGCGGATCTCCGGTTGTTCTAGAATACCTGAATGCCAACAAATTTCTGAAGGACCGTTATTACAAACACCGTTCCGATAATGGCGGGATCAACGTAAAGAATCATGATGTTCAGGAATTTCTGGATGAATGATCCATGATAATTCGGATACCCTTGTGCCAATTCATCCGAGAGATTTTTTGTCTTCCAGCGATACGCGGTGAAAATGGAAATAAGGAATCCACCCAGTGGCAGGAATGTATCGCTGAAGATATCCGCCACGACCGTCAGAAAATCATGAGTGCTTCCTCCATACGAGATGAATTCAGTACACCATGCCACGGCACCGGTTGACAGCATGCTTGGAAGACCGATGGCGAAAATGATGGCCGCGAGTATCCATACTGCGTGCTTTCGTGGCCACTTCTTCTCATCAACCATATACGCAACCGGTACTTCCAATAATGATATCGTGGATGTCAACGCTGCAAAGCACAGGAGCAGGAAAAAGGAAGCTCCGATGAATCTTCCCATCACCGGGCCCATGTGCTCAAAGACGCCGGGCAGTGTGACGAAAACGAGACCCGGACCCGCCGACGGTGGCAGGTTTTGAAAGTAAACAAACGGAAATATCATAAGTCCCGCCAGGAAGGCCACGGCCGTATCAGAAAGGGTTACGATAGCGGCGGATGAAACGATGTTTTCATCCTTGCTAAGGTATGAGCCGTAGGTTATCAACGCCCCCATGCCAAGTGACAGCGAAAAGAAGGCCTGGGCAAGAGCTGAGTATACGGTTTCGGCAGTGACCAGATCGAAATTGGGAACGAGGTAGAAAGACACGCCTGCGATGGCGTTGGGGAGCGTCATGGCGTAAACGATGAGCAGAACTAAAATGACGACCAGCGCCGGCATCATGATCTTCGACCACTTTTCGATGCCCTTTTGAACGCCGCCAACCACAATAAGGGCGGTGGCCAACATGAAGGTCATGGAATAGAACAGGTTGTCCAAGAAATCCACCGTATAGCCGACGAAGTCCTTGGCCACGTCGAAATCGCCGGTCACCATGTGAAGAAAGTACCCGAATGCCCATCCGGCGACGACATTGTAGAAGGACAGGATCATGAAGCCGCATAGCACACCGAGGAGGCCCACCAACCCCCAGCGTTTTCCCGACAAAGAAACGAAGGCGCTGTAAGGGCTCAACTGGGTATGCCGCCCGATGGCAATCTCGCTGACCATGATTGGAAAACACAACACGAACGCGCAGATGACATAGATGACGACGAAGGCGGCGCCCCCATTGGCGCCGGTCTCATACGGAAATCTCCAGATATTTCCAAGGCCGATGGCCGATCCGGCGGCGGCGGCGACGAAGCCGATCCTGTTGGAGAAATTACCCCGTAATGGATTGCTCATACTTCCTCCGACATGGTTGTGTATGTGCGCGGTGTGACTTGGCTGCAAATCGTGCTGCGATTTCGCGGCAAAGACGCAACCACTGATGGACTTTCATGTGCAAGAGAACGGAAGGCCGGCGTCGGTCATAGACAGGTTGGATGCGCCAGGCCATATGATATGTCACAACCGAAGTGACGGGGTAGGATAACCATTGGGAATAACTAAAGCAACACGATTATTAGTCTGGATAAAAGCGGGACGACATGGAGACGACCGGACGGTCCGTGGATCTTGGCTCGTAGTGTCATATTTTCACATCTTCGCTATCGGGATGCCCTTCGAAAAGAAGAAAGTCCAGCCACAATCACACGTTGGTTGTTGGTCTGTAGGCTCACCTCGTATCGATCACCGCGGTTACTTTGGCGGACCAGCGAACGAATGTTAAGTTGATCAAATGTGCTGCCATCCACGGAAGGCAGCCGGATAATTTTCGACAAACCCCTCCACTGAATCTTTGTCCGCTCAATAGGTTATGAACTCTCCTTGAACATGTGAACCACGTTCGCTATGCGAGATGCCAGGCAGTAATTGCACGACGCGATTGAGGTTCCTTGAAGAAATGTAGGGCGATATCAAATTCTCCAAAGTTCAAATCAGAGGACGACGGTTCATGGGGATCAAACGTCTTCATGCCAACGGCGGCGGGTGAATGGTCCTGTCTTGCCACCTTTCGCAATACTGTATATTCCGCATCCTGACGTCGAACGCTGGCCCTATAGGCCCGAAAGAAGTTTTGTTGCCTTGGTTCTTACAAAAGCATAATTCAGGCCGGGCAGACCGTTGAAATAAGCGGCTCGTCGGCCATATTCCTTGGCCCGTCCTTTGTCGCCCTTGGCCAGGCAAGCCATGGCCAGGCGGTACATATCGTACGGATTCTGACGGTTGGATTGTTCAAGTTCGAGAATGGCTTTGTCAAAGGCCTTTTCAGCAAACGCGATTGATCCTTCCAGTTGATGCGCTTGCCTGATTAAAAACAGATTCTGCCTGGCTTCAGCGCCACGACGAAATTCCACTGATTCCGCCTTCGCCTTTGAGAGGTCGTTCATCCCGAGAGCCACCATCGCCACATTGTAATGATGCGCAAGGTGGGTGTTCTTTTTTATGTCTTCCGAAAGTGTGGAAGCATCGGTCATTTCCACGATCTTGTCGTAGTTGACCAGCGCATCGCTCCATTGGCCCATTTCTTGTAGGATGATGGCCTTGAAGAAAAGATCTCCGGTCATAGCCGCCACGTCATTGGTTTTTTCTCCAAGGGCATATTGTTTGTCCAATGCCTTGAGGGCCAGGTCCAGTTTTCCGTCGTCCGCATACAGGACCGTTTGGGTAAACATGGCCGCCCGGCGCTCGCCATCGGTGCGGGCCAGTTCCAGGGCCGTGGCGAGTTGAGCACGTCCACTGTCATGAAGGCCTTTGTACATGAAATTGGCAGCGATGGCCGAATGGGAGGCGGCAAAGTAAGGGTCAATCGCCAGTGCTTTCCGATACTGCGTGATCGATTCATCAAAACGCCCCATCTTCATCAACAATTCACCATATGAATCATAGGGGTTCGGATCATTGGGGATCAATTCCGTGTATTTCTTGAATACTTTTTCGGCTTCCTCGTAATTCTCTGCCTGGCGGTATGCGTAGCCCAGGATGTTGTAGGCCGGGGAAAAGCCGGGCGACAGCGCAATGCACGATTTGTAATGCTCAATCGCCCTCACATAATCCTGCTGGCCGAAATAGTATCCACCCATATTCAAATGAGCGCGCTCATCTTTAGGATACTGCGCAACCAATTTGCCAAGCAGATCTTTCTGCAGAGGGGCGTTGCCATTCGCGCCTGCCTCCGTTGCCAAAATCAGCAGGCGTTCGCCATCCGAAGCTTTGTCGGCAAAGGCTACGGCTTGGTTCAGGAAATTAAAGAAATCCGAACCCGTGAACGAAGAATTGGCACGCCCTAAGTAAGCGCTGGCAAACCCAGGATCCAGAGCAATGGCACGGTCATAATGTTCGATTGAATTTGTAATCAGGAGTTTTTCCGTCAAATCGCGTGCGATCAGGAACTCCTTTCGTGCGTCTTCCGATTTTGTCGTGACCGGGATCTTGCCATCGTCGGCCGCTTTCCTGGCGCAGCCAACCAAGCCTGTGAAAATAACAAACAGGGCCAGAAACCATTGACGAATCATTTTTGGATCTCCATGTTTCGGTCGTCAGTTACATCCTGTGAGTTGGAACGGTCTTTCATACGCAAGAAGACCATTGGTGGTTTCGCAGGGCGTCGCCGTTACGTGCATATCGAAATTCCGTTGCCGTGTCGAAATTTCGAAGGTGCCGGCTATTTCGTGAACGTCAGAAGCAGCTTGACGAATTTGCCCGGTTCGCCGCCCAATGTGATAGTGGCATGATAAGGTTGCAGCGCCTCGCCAACCTGGGGATTTAATGGCGGGAATTCCGATTCAGTAGTAAAGGCCGTGAAGCCCATCAGGTATCCCGTACTACTCATATTAAGGGAAACCTGCATGGGTTGGCTCGCCAGTTGATTGACGTAATTGATTGCGTAATTCAGGACCTTGACCAGCGGTTTATAGTCGTCGACTTCAAGCCGGCAATCAAACTCCAGAGCCAGATTGATTTCCATTTCCTTTTTCTCTTTGATCATCAGGATGAGATCACGCAGATCGACTGTTTCAGTGGCCATGAGCGTCCTTCACTTGGTAAACATTACTTACTCACAATTACAAATAATTATCGAGGGAAACAAGGAGAAATCTATCGAGGATTCTGCATCAAGTTGATCAGCCAATCTGGTTCTTCAGCGGAAGGAAAGACATTGGCGTATGGTGACGTCGCTCATCCACGTATTGCGCAGCAAGATGGCCATCCAGGAAAGGAGTGAGTGACGTGCAAACACCTATCCAGCAAAGCCCTTGCTTTTGACCAAACTGGCGTGGAAATTGTTGGTGTGTTTGACGTACCTGAAATAACCGCAGGGATCAAAAGCGCAGCCATCAGATTAGGGTTCCACAAAGTGGGCGTGGCAAAAGCTGGGCGCGCCAGGACAGCCGGACTTTTGGAAGAATGGCTTGGCAGGGGCTATCATGGATCCATGGCTTGGATGAACAATGATCAAAGACCAGATCCGAGGACGTGGGTGCCCAATGCCAAATCGGTTATTGCCGTCGCCCTCAACTACTACACCCCACATCGTCATCAACCCGGAACCGGTAAAATATCAAGGTATGCATGGGGTGACGACTATCACGATGTCATGAAACAAAAGCTGGATGAACTGTGGCACTACGTCCGATCTGTTCTGCCGGATGTACAAGGGAAGCGCTGTGTTGACACCGCACCGGTCATGGACAAATATTGGGCGGTTGAGGCCGGAATCGGATGGCAAGGCAAGCACTCCAACGTGATCACGCGCGAGATGGGTTCGTGGATTTTTCTTGGCGAGGTCATCATAGATCACGAATTGGAGTATGACAAACCGATTGGCGATTTCTGTGGAACTTGTCATCGCTGTATCGATGCGTGCCCCACAGACGCCATAGTGCAGCCATATGTCGTTGATTCCAGAAAATGCATATCCTATATGACGATAGAGTCGAAAGAGCAGAGTCTGTCGCCGGAGCAAGCGAAATCGTTTGATAATTGGATATACGGGTGTGACATATGCCAGGATGTTTGTCCCTGGAATACGAAATATTCACAAGAAACTGATATTAAAGAATTTATGCCGCGATTTGAAAACATCGATCAAACCTTGGAAAGCCTCAGCAAGCTTGATGAAGCGTCCTTTCAGTCACGTTTTCGTCGAAGCGCTGTAAAAAGAACAAAATGGAAGGGTCTTATTCGGAATGTAGTGGCACTCATCACGGCACGGCAAATCTGAATGGACTGCTCTCCAGGCGAAACTGCTAAGACATTGCTTGACTTTTAGAAAAATATGTGTGAATTTCATTTTGTAAAAATTGACATTCAGACGGGCTGTTTCCGGAGAAGTCCACACCTTTTTGGCACCATCCACATTGATCAAGTTTAGAGGAGGCATTATGGCGAAGAAGGCGAAGAAGGCAAAGAAAACGACCAAGAAACCAACCAAAAAGACGACGAAGAAGGCCGCAAGAAAGCCGGCAAAAAGAATGGCCAGAGCGACCGGCAAAAAGAAGGCAGGTTCGAAGGCCAGTGTAGCTGCGAAACTGGATCCGCAGGCTCTCATGGCGCGAGTGCAGGGCCGTGTCGAGGGCTTCATGAAGAAACTGTACAAATCCAATTACGAGAAAACCGATGACGGCAGGTTTCTCGTTTACCAGGGGTCAACCATTGTTCAGACGGTCATACGTCCGTGGCACGCCAACGATGTCGTCGTAGAATCGTTTGCCTATGTCGTGCAGGATTCCAAGTTGACCGAAGATGTGCTCAAGTTCCTGCTACGAGAGAATGCTGTAATCCATTTCGGCGCCTTCGGCCTGGGCTTTGACGGCACGATTACCTTTGCCCATTCGTTGGCCGGTGCCAACCTTGATGAAAACGAATTCAATGCCTCCATAAAATCCGTCGCCAGAATTGCCGACTACTATGACAACAAGATCGTCGAGATGGCCGGCGGCATGACCGCACGGGAGGCCATGAAAAAAGGCCTTTTCTAACAAACGGAAAACGGAATGGTATGAACCAGCGGAACTTCTGTTTCGCTGGTTTTTTGTTTTGTCTTTCGAAAGCATTTCATGAATCTCTGGTTTCGTGTTTTGAGGGTGTTTCTGAAATCATTCAGATGTCCGCCCATTGAGGTTTTTGGAGAAAGCCGTTTATCTTTCCGTGTGTGGCCGACGGATCTTGACATCAATCTCCACATGAACAACGGTCGATACCTGACCCTGATGGACCTGGGCCGCACCCATTTCATGTCGCAATTGCGTTTGTTGTGGAAATTACCTCTTCGCAAGTGGTACCCGGTGGTAGGGTCCGTACAAATCGAATTCATGCGGTCGCTTGATCCGTTCCGGAAATTTGATATTGTGACGAGACTGCTCACATGGGATGAGAAGTGGTTTTATTTGGAACAGCGCTTTGAATCGAATGGTAGGACGATGGCCCGTGCGGTCTTGAAGGCCTTGTTCCTCGGATCCGGGGGACGCATTGGTCCGGAGGAGATCATCCGCCTGGTCATGGACGAGATACCTGAAAAACCACAACGGCCAACGGTGTTCGATACGGTAGAAGCCAAAGTTTGAATTATTCCGCCCCGGCAGAAATCGATTCTGACCGGATCAGTTCATGACGCCATGCGCCGCGAGTTGTTCGCGCAGCTGATCGGGGCCGAGGTAGTGGATGGCATGCAGTCCGCAACGGCGGGCGGCCTCGACGTTTTGAAGACGATCGTCGATGAACAGGCATTCGTCCGGTCGCCGTTGGGTGATGCTCAAAGCGGCGCCGTAGATGTCGGAATTCGGCTTCATGGTGTTGAGATAGCAGGACGAAAAAAAAGCCTGAAAGTGTTTCTTGAGTTCAAAACGCTGTATGCGGTATTCATTGAGTTCACGGGATTCATTATTCAGCGTGGCCAGAAGGCACAGCGCCTTGGCCGACAGTTCCTTGAGAACTTCGAATCCCGGCAGCGCCTGAGATTGTTCAAACATCTTTTGTTTGAATTCCTGAACAGAGAAATGACGGCTGTAACCAAAAAGCGTCATTTCAAGATATTGATCCAGTGAACAACGTCCGACTTCAAAGGAGGCGGCCACCTCCCGGTGACGATCACCGAATTCATCCAGTTCCTTCTTGGATGCGATGCCAAACTCGGCGAGCACTTTCACACGTTGATCGCGATCCCAGGCGTTGGTGAGTATGACCCCGCCCAGATCCCAAAAAATAGCCGTGATCTTTTTCATAGGCTGTCCTTTGTTGAATACAAGAATGTGTGATGAATCAGGGGACTTGAATCCACAGACTCCTGGATAATAACGTTTGAAGTCACCAACATCAAGCGCCTCACGATAGTTGATTATGTTCGGTCGAACATGTATTTTGCCGGGACGTTTTCCAGGGAGCAGCGAATGGCACGGGTGATAGGACTGACGGGGGGTATCGGGTGCGGCAAAACAGAAGTCGCTCGGTTGATGTCTTCATGGGGTGCTGTGGTCCTGAATGCCGATGACCTCGGACGTAAGATCGTCGAAACCGATGCGGGTGTCCTCGCATCGTTGAGGGAAGCTTTTGGTGACCGATTCTTTGATGCGACTGGCGCCTTGCGGCGAACAGAACTCGGCGACTACGTGTTTGCGGATGAGAGTCGCAAGAGCTTGCTGAATACCATAGTCCATCCTCCGCTGTGGCAGCGGCTCCGGGACGAAATGAGCAACGCGGTGGCTCAGGGTGCGCCACTGGTGGTCGTCGATGCGGCGCTGATTTATGAGACAGGGTTGGACGTCGAGTTGGAGACGATCGTCGTCGTTGTGGCTTCCCTGGATCATCGCCTGGAACGCCTCCGACGTCGTGACGGCCTGACCGATGAACAGATCTTGATTAGAATACGGTCGCAAATGCCCGTTGAAGAAAAGGCCGGGCGGGCGGAGTACGTTATTACAAACAATGGCACACGGGAGGAACTCGCACGCGATGTCCGCCGGATATTTGATTTACTGACGAAAACGAAACTCCAAACAGGAAAAACCCGATGAAGGCAGGCATACTACTGATGAACCTCGGGGGGCCGGATTCCCTGGAAGCTGTGAGACCGTTTCTGTACAACTTGTTCTCGGATCCGGACATTATCCGGCTACCGGCCGGGGTGCTATACCAAAAACCATTGGCGGCACTAATTGCGAAGTTCCGAAGCCCGCGCATCGTAGAGCAATACAGGCAGATCGGCGGAAAGTCGCCGATTCTGGATTTGACAGCGGCCCAGGCGCGGATGCTCGAGGATCGGCTGCGGGCGCATGCGGAGGCTCGGGTGTATGTCGGCATGAGCTATTGGAAGCCGTTTGTGGCGGAGACCATGGCCCAAATGAAAGCCGACGGTGTGCAGCACGTGGTGACCCTGCCGTTGTATCCGCACTATTCCGTTTCGACAACGATGGCGAGCGACAATGGTTTTTCCAAAGCCGCCCGAAAACAAAAAATCGTGTTCGAAAAAATTACGCGCCTGGGTTCGTGGTACGAAGAGGTTTCGTTTCTTCAAGCATGGGCCGACCATATCAATGCGTCGGTTTCAGAGTATTTGCGAAGCCATGATCACCTCGAAAACCTGACAATCCTGTTCAGCGCCCATGGGATTCCTGTTCGTTATGTCAAAAATGGGGATCCGTATCCGCGCGAAGTTGCCGATTGCGTCGAGCGTATCATGACTCGTGTTGCCCCAAAAGTCCGGTACCGATTGAGTTTTCAAAGCAAGGTTGGACCGGTCCGGTGGCTGGAGCCCTACACGTTTGATGCGATCAAGGACATTGGAAAAGCAGAGAACCAGGATATTCGGGTTGTCCCCATCAGTTTTGTGTCGGACCACATTGAGACCTTGTTTGAAATTGATGTGGAGTACGGGGAAGTGGCCCGCCATGCCGGGATCCGCAGTTTTGCACGTGTGCCATCCCTCAACACATCGCCCGCCTTCATCGATGCGTTGGCCGCCATTTGTCTGCGCGTCCTCTAATCCATCTAAACCTTAACCTACGGAGCGCTTCATGGAACGACTTATTGGACTGGTTGGTTTGGTTGTCATTCTCGGCATGGCCTTCTTGGCGTCCAACAACAGACGTCAAATTAATTGGCGTCTTGTCGGCATGGGCCTTCTCATCCAGACCGTGTTTGCCGTGGCCATCATCAAAGGCAAACAGCTCGGGGTGCCGTACAATATTTTTTCACTGGCGTTCGAAAAGGTGGGGGAACTGTTCGTCCTTATCCTCGGATTTACGACGGAAGGAGCCAGATTCGTTTTCGGCAATCTGGCCTTGAGCCCCGGAAACGACGGTACGATGGGATTCTTCTTTGTTTTCCAGGTACTGCCCACAATTATTTTCTTTTCGTCTCTGATGTCTGTACTGTACTACCTTGGTGTAATGCAGAAAGTTGTGCAAGGCATGGCGTGGGTGATGGCAAAACTCATGGGAACCAGCGGAGCGGAGTCCCTCTCCAATACGGCCAACATTTTTGTCGGCCAAACGGAGGCGCCGCTCATGATTCGTCCGTTCATCAAAACGATGACTCGGTCTGAACTGCTTACGATCATGGTGGGGGGCATGGCGACGATTGCCGGAGGCGTGATGGCGGCGTATGTGCAGATGTTGGGCAGTTCGTTTGCCGCTGTCCACCACCTCGAGATCCAACAGGCGCAGGTGCTTTTTGCAACGCAATTGCTTGGTGCAAGCATCATGGCGGCGCCGGCGGGGCTGGCGATTTCAAAGATTCTGTTTCCAGAAACGGAAGTGCCGGTCACCAAGGGCAGCGTAAAGATCAATGTGGAGAAGAACGCATCCAATGTGATCGAGGCGGCGGCGGGAGGGGCCTCCGATGGCCTCCAACTTGCCATGAATGTCGCAGGAATGCTTCTCGCCTTTATCGCACTCATCGCACTATTCAATTGGCTTATCGGGCAGGCGGGCGGCCTGGTTGGTGTCGAGGGTCTGTCCCTGCAGGTGATCCTCGGATATGCGTTCGCCCCGGTGGCTTTTCTCACAGGTGTGCCATGGGGAGAAGCGACGGCCGTCGGAGGCTTGCTCGGGACGAAGATCATCCTGAATGAATTTGTGGCCTACTCCGATATGGCCGGCTTGATGAGTACCGGCGTGCTGGTCTCTGAAAGAGCCATCATGATCAGTACGTTTGCCCTGTGCGGTTTTGCCAATTTTTCGTCCATCGCCATTCAAATCGGCGGCATTTCGCCGTTGGCCCCGGAACGCCGCAAAGACATCGCTGCGCTTGGTGTGCGGGCCGTATTTGGGGGAGTTTTGGCGACCCTCATGACCGGTACGATTGCCGGCATCATCCTGTAACCAATGACATGGCTGCGCAGACACGGAACCGTCCTTTTCGTCATCGGACTCTTGCTGCTTCTGGTGGCAGGGGCCCCTCCGGTTGTGCGATACTTGATGCGCGGATATGTTCTCCGGCAATTTGAAAACCTTGAATCCCGAACGGGACAGCGCATCACATACCGTTCTCTCTCCTTTCCTTCCCTGAGTGAAATACGACTGACCGGCTTTCGGATGCATGAGAATGGGAACCCCAACGGTGCGACGCTGCAAGTCGACTCCGCAAGGTTGGAGTTGTTTGTTCTTGGATTTTTCACCGGTCGCTATTTGAAGTCGATTCAGATGGACACGGTGAGCGTCCACCTGCAACGGAACAGGGACTCCACAGACAATTTTAGTGCCGTATGGCATCTCTTGCGTGGATCGTCTGTCGCCGCCGTGGACGGTCAACGCGAAAACCTCAACGATCGCATTACCGGTCTGCTGGATCGCCCACTTCCGTCCGTCCATGTCAATGCGCTCAACCTGACATTCAACGATCGCTTGAAACGACGCCGCGTGGTTTTGAGCCATTTTGCCATCCACGTCCACCAGCAAAGGAATCAGGACACACAGTTTGAGCTGAATGGTCTGGTCGACCAGCCTTCCGGCAAAGGCTCTGCCGTCGTGTCCGGGTTCTTCGGGCATGCGGAGCATCGTCTTAAATTGAACGGATTTTTTGACCATGATTTTCGTGTGCCGCTGCTGAGCGAATGGCTCGGTCTGGATGTGTCCCTTGGTAATTTTGATCTGGACATTCTCAACGTGGAGGCCGGACCCGGGCGGGATCATGTCCGGGCGGACCTGCATGTCGGCCAACTGAGCATCGCTTCCGAAGCGATATCCGGTAAACGTTTGACGGGCGTGGACTTTCGGGTCGGAACGAATGCGGAACTTGCGGGGGACAGCCTGATCATCCATTCGGCTGATTTTACTCTGGGCCGGATTGCGGTGGAATGTTCCGGTTCGATCGCCAGAACCCTCACGAAGCCCCGTATTAATTTCCAGCTGAAACTTCCGATGATTGCGGTACACGATTTTCTGCTGTCGTTGCCCAATGTCTTTGTCAATCGTATTGGAACGGCCAGAGTAGATGGGTCCTTTGAGTTTGTGTGCGACCTCATCGTCGACTGGGAACGACCGGACTCGGTCCTGTTCAATCCAAAATTGACCGTGTCGCCGGACTTTCGCGTGCGCAGCCTGGGGGACTCCATAAGGTTGAACCTGTTACTGGACACATTCACTTACATCGGCGCAAGAGTGGAACAGCCGGACACGTCGTTCGTGGTTGGCCCTGTGAATCCGTACTTCGTACCTTATGACAGCATTCCGGCGGTCCTGATCCAGTCTGTCATTCTCAGCGAGGACGGCTCATTTTTCAAAAACAACGGTTTCAACATCCTGCAAATAGAGAAATCCATCGCCCACAATATCAAGACCGGAAAATTTGCGCGGGGCGCCAGTACCATCTCAATGCAGTTCACCAAGAATCTCTTCTTGAGCAGGGAAAAAACGCTGGCGAGAAAATTCCAGGAGGTTCTTATCACATGGTTGATCAACCACGAGGGCTTGCTTGACGCGAGGAAAAACAAGGAACGGCACAAAAAACGGCTCCTCGAGATTTATTTGAATATCATCGAATGGGGACCGGATGTTTATGGTATTGGAAGAGCCTCGGAGTTCTACTTTCAAAAAAAGCCACGTGAGCTGTCCGTCAGTGAGGCCGTTTTCCTGGCCACGATCATTCCGAATCCACGGAAATACGACCGTTATTTCGACCACGGTATGCCGAAAAGATCTCATGTGAATTACATGAACCTGATCAAGAAACTCCTGTACCGGCATGACATACTGTCCCGAGACTCCTTTGATCTGGCGTCTCAGGAACCGCTGAACATTTTGCAGCCTGCCAGCGACTGGATTGAAGGCTACACGTCGTATGGCGCTGACGTGGACAGTTCTATGGAGTACGAACATTCCATTCTGGATCCCATCAAACCTTAGGAGCGGCATGAAACTTGTGGACATAAGGCGGCGCGTCGTCTTCAATCATATCGGCCAGATCAAATGGCAGTGGCGCGCCGGCATCTTCTTTGTGTTGTATCTGGCCGGCCATGTGGCGGTTGTGTCGTTGGTTCAAACGTGGCAACAATTGACCGGAACACCCGCGACAATCAAAGACCTGCCGTATGTCGCAGAATACGCGCTGCGGGCAGTTCTTCTTCTGCTACTGTCGTGGGGTTGCCTCCATACGCTTGACAAGAGACGTTTCGGCAGTCTGGGTCTCAGCTTTCACGTTTCCTGGAAAAAGGAGTTCGCATTCGGTCTGGCGGCCGGTTCGATCATTCCTGCGTCGATCTGGATATTGCTGTGGAGCATCGGTGTTGTGGAAGTTCATGTCAGGGCATTGGATGTGGCAGGGGCCATCGGCGGCTTCGTGCTTAATGTCTTGTGGTGGTTGGGCGCGGCGGTTTATTACGAACTGTTATTCCGCGGCTACATACTGCAGAGTATGTCGGAGGGTCTTGGCAAGATCGCCGGAACGATTTTTGTTTCATTTTGGTATGGAGCCGTCCAGATACAATTTGGGCCGGGCGGCATTATGGCCGCGGTAAATTATGGCATGGCGGGAATCATGTTTTCGGTCATATATTTCAGAACCGTATCCCTGTGGGCGCCTCTGGGACTGCATTTCGCATGGAATTTTGTTCAAGCATACGTCTTGGGCTCTCCGGTGACCGGAATGTCGGGCGGCAGTTCGGTGCTGGTGACATCCGTTCAAGGAGCACATTGGTTTGGGGGGAGTTCCTTTGGCATCGATAGTGGTGTGGCCGGTGCGCTGGTGATTGCCGTATTTCTGTACTATGTAACCCAGTCACGACAGCTGGTTGTCACGGACGAAATGCGCAAAATCAAATATGAAGCATTGACCACGCCGTTCGTCGAAGTGGCAAGACCAGGAAACGGTACATCAAGATAACCGGCGCAGATTTGGAAATAACGGTCAAAATGAGTACTATGGACGGTAACTGATCATCGAAATTCTATGAAAGCGCTTTTCCCAATCCTCATTCTCACAGCCTGTTCAATGAGCCCGAAGGCAGTGACTGACCAGCTCCATGAATTTGACGGAAGTCATGACACCATTGTCGTGGGGAGTGGGTCGACGTCTTTGGACGGTATGGCGAACCAGCAAAGTGGCGAGCGGGATGCCGCCGTACCGACTCACAAAAGAGCCGGGCAGGACACATCAAAGGCCATCGCCAATTTTGTTTCCGTACAGCGTGCGGGTGACGTTTTTGTTTACCTTGACGGCCGCCGTTTGCGAGGGCAGGCGGTCGTGCCGGATCAACCGACGGCTGAAAAACTCGCGTTTGCCTTACAGGAAGGCCGGGATCGTGAGTCGATGATGATGAGGATGAGAGTGGCCTGTTCGGGCGGATTCGAAGTGTGTTTGGATGGAATCGCTTACTTGTATTACGAGGAGAAAGACCAACACGGCCACTGTTCAGGTTCGTGGTACGTGACAGAGGCTTCATGCAAATGACCATATGTGACGCAATCGCAATTCGGAGAGATCATCATGAAACACCGCATTGAATCCGACAGCATGGGGGAAGTTCAGGTTCCTGAAAACAAGTACTATGGCGCGCAGACCGCCAGATCCTTGATGAATTTCAAAATTGGCGGGGACCGTTTTCCCAGAGAATTGATTCGGGCACTGGGCATTTTGAAAAAAGCGGCGGCCATCACCAATCAAGAACTTGGCACACTGCCAGCCGACAAAGCCAGAGTGATCATTCAGGCTGCCGATGAAGTGATTGAAGGGAAATTGGATGAGCACTTTCCATTGGTGGTTTGGCAAACGGGGAGCGGTACCCAAACCAACATGAATGCCAACGAAGTGATTTCAAACCGCGCGATCGAACTGGCCGGTGGTGTCATAGGAAGCAAGAAACCGGTTCACCCCAATGATGATGTCAACAAAGCCCAATCTTCCAATGACACGTTTCCAACCGCCATGCACATTGCCGCGGCCGAGCAATTCAGGCATCATCTGATACCGAAAGTGACCAGGTTGAAAAAGACGCTGAAGGAGAAATCCGAAAAATTCCAATCCACCATCAAAATCGGTCGCACCCATCTGATGGATGCCGTGCCGCTCACGCTTGGGCAGGAATTCTCAGGATATGTGCAACAACTGGAAAACGATCTCAAACGCATTGAGTTTGCGCTTGACGGCCTGTATGATCTGGCCTTGGGCGGAACCGCCGTTGGAACCGGGCTGAACACGCACCGGGATTTTGCGGTCAAAGCGGCAGAAAAGATCGGCTCCATTACCGGCATGCCATTCCGCAGCGCGCCCAACAAGTTTGAAGCGCTTGCCGCCCATGACGCCATCGTTTTTGCCAGCGGGGCTGTCAAAACGCTTGCCGCATCCCTCATGAAGATTGCCAACGATGTGCGATGGCTCGCATCCGGTCCTCGATGCGGAATTGGAGAGTTGTCAATTCCTGACAATGAGCCGGGCAGTTCCATAATGCCTGGCAAAGTGAATCCCACGCAGTCCGAGGCCATGACGATGGTCTGTGCCCAGGTCATGGGCAATGACGTCGCCGTTAATATCGGAGGCTTGTCGGGCAACTTTGAGTTGAATGTCTTCAAGCCGCTCATGATCTTTAACCTGCTCAATTCGATACGACTTCTGGGCGATGCCTGTGACTCCTTCAATGATCATTGTGCCGTCGGAATTGAAGCCAATGACGGTGTCATCCGCAGACATCTCAGTAATTCGCTCATGCTGGTGACGGCCTTGAATCCCCACATCGGTTATGACCAGGCCGCCAAAGTGGCCAAGAAAGCCTTCCACGACAACTCCACACTGCGGGAAGCTGCCATTGCGCTCGGTGTGCTGACGGGAGAGAAATTTGATGAAATCGTCCGTCCTGAAAAAATGATCGGTCCCACTTGATTCATGACCAGAAGTGACCTTTCTGAGCGGCGGCCTTCGTGCCGCCGCTTGTATTTCCTGCCTTCTTTCAAATACCGCGGACGAGGGCACATTTTTTGTGAATTATGGAACTTAATTCATTTTTGGGGCGTTTAATGAGAGCAAGTTGACACCTTGTTCTTTGAAAATATTGAATTTACGAGCGAGAGAGATACTCTACATTTAGATCAGAAAGAAAGAGGAAGATGGCACGAATCAAGATGCGGATTAACAGCCGCGAGGACCAGTCGATCGAAAGGTACTTGGAGGAAATTAACAAAGTTCCACTATTGAAGCCGGACGAGGAAATCGATCTGGCCAAAAGAATCAAGAAGAACGACAAGGAAGCTCTCAAGAAACTCGTTGAAGCCAATCTGCGATTTGTGGTCAGTGTCGCCAAGGACTATCAGAACCAGGGCCTGCCATTGAGCGACCTCATCAACGAAGGCAACCTCGGTCTCATGAAGGCCGCGGAACGGTTCGATGAAACCCGTGGTTTCAAGTTCATTTCTTACGCCGTGTGGTGGATCCGGCAGTCCATCCTTCAGGCCATAGCAGAGCATTCCCGTATCGTCCGGCTCCCGCTCAACCGCGTGGGCATGCTGAACAAAATCGGCAAGGCTTATAACGAGCTCGAGCAGGAATTCGAACGTGAGCCGAGCACCGAGGAAATTGCCACCGAACTCGAGATCAAAGATTATGACGTTTCGGATGCTTTACGAATCTCAAAACGTCATTTGTCCCTGGATGCACCTCTGCAGGAAGACGAAAAGAGTGTCCTGATGGACACCGTACCGGACAAGGTCAACCCCTTGCCGGACGATATGCTGATGTCGGAGTCCTTGCGCAAGGATATCGAGAATACGCTGGCATCGCTTAGTGAGCGGGAGGCGAAGATCATCAAGTTGTATTTCGGATTGGGCATCGAACGATCGCTGACGTTGGAGGAGATCGGGGAGGAATTCCAACTGACGCGCGAGCGGGTCCGGCAAATCAAGGAGAAGGCGATCAACCGCCTGCGGCATAAGTCCCGCAGCAAAGCCCTCCGTGCATATTTGGGCTAATGACTAGAAGCAGCCTGCGCCGCGCGTGCAGGCTGTTACTTTTGGAGAACCATGGCTACGGCTGATGTGCTACAGAGAGAGACCCTCTTCTTTGAAAGGGGGCGCGAATATGTCGAGGAGTGGGAAGAAAAATATCTGGCGCCCTATGCCTGCCGATCCAGGGACCGTCACACCACGCGACTCAACACGGAAATGCACGATGCGCACCGCACGGCCTTTCAACGGGACCGCGACCGGATCATCTATTCCAATTCGTTCCGGAACCTGAGCGACAAACGGCAGGTCCTTGTCGAGCAAAACAGCGAGCACAACCGAAGCCGGCTCACCCACACGGTCGAAGTGGTTCAAGTATCCAAAACGATCTGCAAGGCCATGGGCCTCAACGAAGACCTGGCCGAAGCCATTGCTCTGGGTCACGATATCGGTCATCCGCCCTTCGGCCATACCGGCGAATGCGTGCTGGACAGGATTCTCAATGGCGAAGATGATGTGGAAGGCACTCTGGAACGCCGGGATGTCGGAGGCTTCAAACACAACTACCAGAGCCTGCGGGTTGTCGATATCATCGAAAAGAAATATGGCTACGATGGTCTTAATCTCACCGCGGTGGTTCGAGAGGGTATTCTAAAGCACACAAGCACCCGGTGTGAACGGTATTCGTATCCGGACATGAATCTGGATCAACTCCACGCGGAATTCCTGATGCCGCTGACTCTGGAGGGGCAGGTGGCGGCCATAGCGGACGAAATCGCCCAAAGAACATTTGACCTCGAAGACGCACTCAAAGCCCATTACATCGATCTCCGGGACATACGGGAGTTGAAGCTCGTTCAGGATGTTGAGGCCATGTGCGGTTTGTCCGCTCTCCTGCCTGACCATCCCGATGAATACATCAACACGCTGATCAGCAGTCTCGTGCGCATACTTGTCAATGATGTCATTCAGAACACCATCCGGCGGGTGGAGGAATTCTGTTCACGGAAACAGCGTCGGACGGATTTTGACGAATGGCTTGTCATTTTCAGTCTTGATGTCAATCGAAAGCAGAATGAATTGGACTCGTTCCTGCAACGGGAGTTGGGCAATAACTTTGACATGAACCGGGTCAACAAGAAGAGCGAAAAGGTCATCCGCAAACTCTTCAAGGCCTATTACACGAATCCGTTGCAGATGAGTGACAAGTTCCTAGAAAAGTATACACATCGCGCGGTTGGTCCTGATTTTCGACTTCGAAAAGTGGCTCAGAAAGCGGTCACCGAAAGAATCAGGTCGTTCCAGCAGGATCCGTTGTACGTTCGGCACATCGTGGACTATATCGGCAGTATGACGGACAGTTATGCGGTTCAGGAATACAAGGCGATTTACATACCTGAAATTACGAGGTTATAACCAGGAGGCTGGGTTATGGATGCGGGATTTCCAAAGTGTTTGAAGTGCGAACGCGGCGTTTTGGTGCCTTTGTCGGACTACGGCAGAGACGGCGCCAGCATTCATTACAAAGCGTGGGTTTGCACCAATCCCGACTGCGGCTTCAACCTTCGGATTGACAATGGCGAACTGGGCATGGGAAAGAAGCTGGCTCATACCGAGCGCTGAGATGTCTCTTCGCACAACATTATGAAGATTCTCAAGAGTTATCGGACATTCGTTTTTTCCGTTTTCGTAGCCTTTTTCCTGTGGTTTTATGTAAAGTCATCATCCCGTTTTCAGCAGACCATCTCCATTCCCTTGCAGGTTGTCAATGTCAAAGAGGGTTTTGGTGTTGTGTCGGCATTGCCATCTGAAGTGCCTGTAATCTTTGAAGGAGACGGACGCACGCTATTGGGGCTGAAGTATGTCTACGATATTCGGTTTCAACTGGACATGGCCCAGATCAAAGAGGACCAGGCGATTGTTCTAGGGGAGCGCCTGGAAAGCGTCATCCTACCGGCCAATGTACCGGCCAGAGTCATGGCCGTCACGTCTCATGACACCATCCGCGTGAGGTATGAACGCTTGGTTGAAAAGAAGATACCCATACGACCTCAGATTGAAGTTTCATGCGCCCCGGGCTATGTCGCGGTCGGTTCGTTCAGAGTAAGGCCGGACTCGTTGCTGGTTTCCTGCCCGGTCAGCTTCGCCGATAGCATTTCGGGACTCCCGACCGAAAAACTTGTCTTGGATGAACTCAGCCAAGACAGATCGGTCACAGTAGCCCTTGGTGTCAAGCCATCATCCCGGGTCCGCTTTGTTGAAACCGAAGTGGCGATCGACGTGGACATTCAGCCGCTGGGCGAGATGGTTATGGATAACCTGCCTGTGCGGCTTGTCAATGTGCCCGAGGGCATGCGCGTTGTCGTCCAGCCGTCCACGTATTCCATTCGAATTCGTGGCGGAATAGACTTTCTTTCAACGCTGTCACGTGACAGCATTCAGGTTATTATTGACTACGAGGCCGAACAAAAACTGAATCGAATTGTACCCATGGTCGATGTCAGGGCTCCGTCGGATATTCGATGGAGTCAGATTACGCCGTCCCGTTTCAACCTGGTGCTCGTGGACGAAACGCCTCTGCCGTGATATGACGATCCTCGGCATAGAGACCTCTTGTGATGACACTTCGGTGGCCGTATTGTCGGACTCATCAGTGTTGTCCAACCTGGTTTCTTCGCAAGTTGGCGGCCATCATTTCGGTGGCATTGTGCCGGAACTTGCCGCCAGAGCTCACCAAGCCAATCTCCTGCCTGTGGTTCGCGTTGCATTGGCAGAATCCGGGGTGACGAAAAGGCAGATTGACCTTGTCTGCGTCACCAGTGGTCCCGGGCTGATCGGGAGTTTGATGGTGGGGGTTCAATTTGCCAAGGGACTTGCCTATTCGATCGGCGCGCCGTTGATAGGCGTTCACCACATGGAAGCCCATTTTCTGGCCGCTTTCATCGGGGACCATCGGGTGGAATTTCCATTCATCGCCCTGATCGTATCCGGCGGCCACACCCTTCTGGTGAAAGCCGAGGCTCTCGGCGACTATGCTGTGTTGGGTGAAACCAGGGATGATGCAGCCGGGGAGTGTTTTGACAAAGTGGCCCGCTTCATCGGTCTGGAGCCCCAACCCGGAAGCCTGATGGCCGGGCCCGTCATCGATCGGCTGGCCGCATCAGGTGACCGGCAGTTTGTCAATTTTCCGCGACCCATGTTGCGTTCGGATGACCTGAATTTCAGCTTCAGCGGACTTAAGACAGCCGTGATCAACTGCGTGAATCAAGAACCCAGGGCCACCCGATCTGAGGAATACGTGCGCCACATCTGTGCATCATTCCAGGAAGCCGTCGTGGATGTTTTGACGGAGAAGGCGATGAAGGCCTGCCGTCAGTATGGGATACCGCGGCTGGTTTTGTGCGGTGGAGTGGCCGCCAATTCAAGACTTAGGGAACGCATGCAGAACATGGCCAAGGATTCCGACTTCGTTTTGGTCATCCCACCAAGGCATTTTTGTACGGACAATGCCGCCATGATCGCATGGACGGGATGGCTGTACCATAGGAGTGGGCAGGAGTCACCGTCGGTGGTACCACAGGCTTCACTGGCGCTTGGTCAGCAAAAATAAGTCTTGCGTTGCCGTGGCCTTTCTTCTAACTTAGCCCAAGTTATTGCAAATTTTACTGTTGATACTTCATCAGAGGTGACATTGTTCAGAAAAGTTCTTGTATTATGTCTGATGGCTCTGTTGGGTTGCGAATCCCCCAAGGCGCCGACCTTTTTCACCCGCCTGACCATCCCATTCAGCAAAGACATGTTCGACATTTATGACCTTCGCGACGAGATCGAAGGTAGCAAGGATTCCATTCGGCTGGTCATTCTAAATGATTCGGTCTTAATTGACATCAGCCGGGCTGTGGACCCCGTCAAAGTGGAGGACAATCTCTCGGCCGATCCGACGTCGGACTCGACGGAAGGCAGTGTCAACAATGATTTGACGTTTCTCGAGGAGATATCCCAGGACATGTCATTGGGGACGCTTGCGCCACCAGCCATACGCAATCTCCATGGTCAGACGGTGCCCATTCCACCGTTCAGTTTTGCCGATGCTTCCGTGGCGATTGGTTTCGATTCTCTGGTGTCCGCGGGTGCCGTGTCCGGCACGATCACCGCCACGGTTACCAATGGGATACCAGTGACGTTTGATTCGCTCGTCTATCGGTTGGTGGATCTAAATGGACCGGACACGATCGCGAGTTTCACCTTTCTGGAATTGGATCCCAATGAGACTCAGAGCCGGTCCTTCACCATTCCATATGATCCGGAATCGCCGGTGAATGTCAATAGTCCGATCCATGTCTATGCCTCAGGCCATTCGACCGGGTCGAATGGCACACCGGTATTCGTGGACACATCGGATGGGATTCACATGCGAATGGGTTTTGATTTGATTTGCCGCAATATTACAGGGCTGATTCAACCCCAGGTCCTTGTCCGAACGGATTCGGTCAAGTCGACAAGCAACTCCCTGATTGACTCGGCGAGAATATCCCAGGGGCAGATCACGTTCCAGGTCCGTAATAATGACTTTCCCGTCGGGGCGACGATTGACTACGTATCTCCGGATTTCATAGCCGGAAATGGGGCCAGTCTGTCAGGAACCATTGCCATTCCATCGGTTCCGGGTGATACAACGCCTCGCTACACCATCGTTTTGGATGGATACACCCTGCGTCCATCCAGGCCGGCCACCATTGGCAATCAGTATTTCTATTTTTCTTATGTCCTGTCGAGCGAAGGATCATCCGTTCCGATCACTATTCAAAACAATCAGGGCGTTGTAGTGACGTCCACGATCGACACGATGAAGTTCGATTGGATATCGGGGACGCTCGCGGAGGAGACCATCGATATTTCACCACGATCCGAGGCCATCAGTATCGAGGACATTGACAGCATCACCCTGACGGCGGCTTACCTTGAAATTATTGCCGAACATAACATTCAATTTCCGATAGCCCTCGATCTGAACATCCTTGGCAAGAAATCATCGACCCAGCAGCAGCGGACCGTCCATGTGGTGGGCGATTTTCAACGCTATACAGGGCCTCTCGGCGGCTCCCGCCGGGACACGATCAGGACGGGAAGCGCCCAATCTGACGAAATCGCCCAGCTATTCAACATCCTTCCGGATTCCATCACCGCGTCCGGATCCGCCGTCATTGGCGATGCGCTGCAAAGCGGAACGGTAACCCGAAATGATTCGATCAAAGTGACCTTGTCCATCAGGGCCCCGATGGTCTTTTCACTTCCCAATGATTCGACGCGCAATATCATCCGGCCGAAGCCAAGAAAGATGGACCTGAGCGATCGCGTCCAGGAACTTCTGGCGGACAATGTCGAAAGCGTCAATATGACCGGCCACATTGAGAACCATTTTCCGGTCGGCGTCGAAGTGCAGTTTTTTATCGACACCGTGGCCCGATCCGATTCGGCGTTTTATGATTCTGCGGTTTTTGTCTATCCGCAAATACCCTTGCGTATCAGCAAAGCGACGACGCATCCTGTGTCCGGATTGGTTACGGCCCCGACCATCAAAGAGTTGGATTTGCCGTTGGATCAATCGGAATACGAATGGTTGTTCAACTCACGGGCTGAGAAGTACCGAGGGTTGCGGATTCGTCTCCTTGGCACCGGGGGTACCGTGAAAGTTTCTTCCCGGGATCATGTGAAGATCAATACGGATTTTGAAGTGGAACTCAAAGTGGACGAGAATCTCCCATGATCATGCATCAACTTCTGAGACCATGGCTTCTCTTCATGACCCTGGTCCTGGCCATTACAAATCGTTCGATGGCCGGAGGTGATTCGGATACCAGGGCTGTCGGGTTGGCGCGTTCCGGAATGGCGCTTTCGGACCACACGGAGGCTTTCTATTGGAATCCGGCCAATCTTGGATTCAATAATCCTGCAAAGAAAAAGCCTCTGGTCGTAGACATTTTTTCTTTCGGGTTCCGAATGGCCAACAATGTGATTGGCATTTCAGAGTATAACAAGTACAATGGTAAGACTTGGACTAGAAATGACAAGCAAGATATTCTGAAGCTGTTCGGGTCGGACGACCACCTTGACTTGAGCATGGAGGGCGAAGCTCGGATTGGCGTTCGTTACATGAACTACTCTCTCAATATCTATTCGGAAAGTTACGGATTTGCCCGAGCCCCAAAGTCGCTGTTTGAAATGGCCCTGAGTCCAGATGGATACCGGGTAGGAGGCGAAAGATTGGATGCCAGGGCCTCCGGATCCGGCCAAACGGGAATCACTTTTGCTGCATCGGCCGGGTATTCGGTGAAGAAATGGGTTCCGATCAAGTTCGATGACGTCACCGTAGGTCTGACGGCAAAGTATATCCGCGGATTATACCAGGGCACTCTCAAAGAGGCTTGGATCGTTATTGAAGAGTCCGACACGCTGACGACCCGGGGCCGTTACAACATGTTGACGTCCCAAGGCGGTCACGGATTCGGCTTTGACCTTGGTCTGGCGGCCCGCATCAACAAGAAGTGGTCTGTGGGGCTCAGTTTTCAAAACCTCGTAAGCGCCTTTTCCTGGAACGGGAAAAATGAAAAATCGTATGGTTCGTACGAGACAAAAACCAACAACCTCATTGACATCAAGGACAACACGACAAACGATTCCTCCGGGACGGTCAAGGCGAAGGCTTACGGCACGTACTATCCGATTTTGATTCGTGCCGGCGCAGCCTACCTATGGCGCAAGGATATCGTCCTGGTCGGGCAGGTGGAGCATTTCTTCAGGACAAAGTATGTCGGTGATCCATCTCCGCGCGTGGCGGTTGGAGCAGAGTTTCAGAAGTGGAAACACGTCGCATTGCGAACAGGTATGTCGCTTGGAGGCGACAATCGGGGATTCAATATCGCCGGAGGCGCCGGATTTCTTTTTGGGAAGTGGATCATTGATATCGGAACGAACAATCTGGAGGGTATCGTACTGCTGCGCCGTTTTTCATTTTCGACCAATGTACGCCTGATGATTCGTTGAGTCTTTGTCTGAACGATTCTGTTGTTATTGTGCCCGCCGTTGCGTACCTTGTTCCAAGGTGGGTTATGAAAATCGACCTTCACGTTCACTCCAAGTATTCCTTCGACAGCCAAAGCGAGCCCGAAGAGATCATTGATCACGCCCTGCGTTGCGGTCTCGACGGTATTCTGATCACCGAACACAATTCCTTCGAAGTTTCCGAGCCCTGGGAGCAGTATGCGCGTGATGCCAGGCGAAACAAAGGCCTTTTGATACTCCGGGCCGTGGAGATATCGACGTCAAGCGACCATGTAATTGCTGTGGGTTTTGACGATGATTCATGGAATCCCTGGCGTGATTCTTCACAGCCCCGTTCGCTTTCCGGCGACGAAATCAATATGTATGAACTGCTTATCAAGCTGCACGCCATGGGTGGAGCCAGCATTGTGACGCATCCGTGCCGTTTCCAGCGGCCATTCCGGATGCTGGAGGACTTTGAGAAAGCCAGGCACTTCACGACCGTGGAGGGTATCAACGGATTGTGCTCCGCCGAAGATAACTACCGGACCATTGAACAAATGCGGAAATGGAATCGATCCTACACCGGAGGATCAGACGCCCATACGCCGATCCAGGTTGGACGTGCCTTCACTGAATTTGCCCATCCTGTTTTTGACACCACTTCTCTTATTCAGGAATTAAAGGCCGGGGACTTTGTCGGGAAGTACGGGCAACAACAGGCTGCCAACGTAATCCGAGATAGAGCCTGATCTGGCTGACATCATGGTTGGGGACGAAAGACCTTGACGATGTTGTCGTCGCATGTGAGGGAAGGCCCGCCAATGAGTTCAACACAATATGGGACGGCCGGGAATACGGCGTCGAGACATTCCCGGATGGCTTTCGGTTTGCCTGGAAGGTTGATGATCAGAGATCGCCCGCGAATGCCGGCCATCTGTCGTGATAAGATGGCTGTGGGAACGTTCCGCAGTGATACGGCTCTCATGACTTCACCGAACCCCGGTAACATCTTGTCACATACGGATTCGGTTGCTTCGGGGGTCACATCGCGAGGAGCTGGTCCCGTGCCTCCCGTGGTAATAATAACGGCGCAAGACTCTGTATCTGCCATTCTCATTAGTTCGTTTTCAATCGATGGCCGGTCGTCCGGTACGATTCGGTAGACGGGTTCCCACGTACTTATCAGGTATTCACGGAGGGTGGCCATGATCGCCGCTCCGGACTTATCCTCGTAAATGCCGGCGGAAGCCCTGTCGGAAGCCACCAAAATGCCTATTCGTACATTCATCAGTTGTTGTGGTGTCAGGCGAAATCACATGAACTTCGTCAGGAAGATCGACAGTACGCTGTTGAGATCTGGTTTGCCGATTTCCTGAAGATCGTATTTGACACGGACGACCGGCTTCCGGATTTTCACCAGGCGGGCGAGATTGATGGGTGTGCCGATGACGACCACGTCGCATGGTACACGGTTGATCGTCCTCTCCAGGTCCCTTATCTGCTCACTGCCATAGCCCATGGCCGGCAACAAATGGCCTATTCCCGGATACTTCTCGAAAGTTTTCGTAATCGTGCCTGTGGTGTAACCTCGAGGGTCTACAATTTTCGACGCACCGTACTTCATCGCGGCGACAGTTCCGGCGCCAATGGTCATTTCGCCATGGGTTAGCGTCGGACCATCCTCAACCACCAAGGCACGCTTGCCGGCCAGCAAGTCCGGGCGATCTACAAAGATGGGCGATGCCGCCTCTACAATGGTCGCTTTCGGGTTCGCGGCATGGATGTTGGATCGGAGCATGTTGACCTTGTCGGAACCGGCCGTTTCAATCTTGTTGATGACCACGACATGGGCCAGACGCAGATTGGTTTCGCCCGGGTAGTAACTCAATTCGTGGCCGGCCCGAAGGGGATCGGTGACCGTAATATGCAAATCCGGTTTGTAGAACGGTGTGTCATTGTTGCCGCCATCCCAAAGGATCACATCGGCTTCCTTCTGAGCCTGTTGCAGAATGGCGCCATAGTCAACACCGGCATAAACGATCGTACCGTTCATGATATGGGGTTCGTATTCTTCGATTTCTTCAATCGTGCACTTGTGCTTCTTTAAGTCGGACAGGTTGGCAAATCGCTGGACTCTCTGACGGACGAGGTCGCCATAGGGCATGGGATGGCGAACGGCGGCCACTTTCAGGCCATCTTCCCGTAGAATGCTCGCGACGCGCCGAGTCGTTTGACTTTTGCCGGACCCCGTTCGAACGGCACAGATCGCGACGACCGGCTTTGTGCTTTGCAACATTGTGGATGAGGCGCTTAGCAGCTTGAAATGCGCACCTGCGGACGTCACTATAGCAGCACGGCTCATAACATATTGGTACGATACGTCACTGTATGAAAAAACGACCTCATCTATCCCACGCTTCTCGATGAGGCGGTGAATATCGGATTCGGGATGGATGGGAATGCCTTTGGGATACAGCTTACCGGCCAACTGGGCCGGATATTTTCGACCATCGATATTTGGAATCTGTGTTGCGGTGAAGGCAACAACGTCATAGTCGGGATTGTCACGGTAGATAATGTTGAAATTATGAAAGTCACGCCCTGCCGCACCCATGATAATTGTTTTGATTTTCTGCATGATGAGCCTCTTGGTTTCACATCGTCTCGTTATTCCGGAGAATTCTTGACAGCCTGAAAGGATCCCTCAAATGACCGACGTAGATTGCCCCTCCAACAACAAGGTCGGCTTTCTTTAGGAACGTATGTCTCATACGGATATGGTGTCGCTTGTCGGACACCCTTGGTTCTTTCTCGTGTGACCTCCATCCACTGTAATTCATGGACTTCCCGCTATTAAGGGCATCGGAGCGGTCGGCCAGCTCTTTCACGAAGTCCGAGTCGTCTACGGTTACAGGCTCGCAGATCTTTTTCATCGAAATCGCACAAATCCTTGACTTCATGGTCTCGAATATCTAATTTCGGCCTTTATTAGTGCCTCGCCAAGAGCGATCCCTTCTCTTTGCCCACAGGAACATAGGATTTATAACACCTTTTTTCCATGAGATTTATCATATTTCTTCTTTCGGCCGTTTTTTGAACCGCGTGCACTATCACTGGAGTTTGCAGATATTCCGAACTAATTTGAGAAGACTATGTACATCGTTTTGACCGAGTTTATTGCCAGAGAGAACAAAGCCGCTGAATTTGAAGACTATTTCGGTAGCGCTGGAAAAAGGGCCGAAACCCTGCGGAATGGGGAAGGATTCATGTCCACTGAGCTTCTGAAAGACAAAGAGGTTAAGTTGCGGTATGTAACCATGGATCGCTGGGTCTCAAAAGACGCGTACGACGATTTTGGAATCGAATTTGAGAACGAAAACTCGGACCTGGCAAAGGCCGGCGAAGAGTTCTCTTCGAAACAGGTCTTGATCGGCGTCCTTGAGCGTCTGTAGTAATTTATTGAAAATTATGAAAATAAAAAACCCAGGGTGAGGGTAGCCCTGGGTCTCTATCGTAGCCCAGAGGTTGGGGAACCTCTGTTTGGGGGACTTTATTTTACGAAACTTTTTGTGAATTGGCAAGAATTAGTTTTTCGCGTACAACTTCTTGCGTTAGTATTTTGACACTGTGTGGGATCACTCAATGGGCTCCTGAAGACCCTTTTGGAACCACGTTCCACAGCCTGACCATCAGCATGGCCCCGATCAAGGAAAATCCGATCATACTAGGGCCCCAGACGCCCCAACCAAACGTTTCGAGCATCCAGCCCATGCCGGATCCAACCGCCGCGCCTCCGATATATTGCATTCCATCAAACATCCCTGTGGCGGATGCCGCTGCCTTCTTGCCACCGAAATCCATTGAGGCGGTTCCCGACAACATGGAATGCACCATGCTAATGGCAAAAGAATTCACAACAAATGCCGCAATGATCCAGTGCAATCCTGGTGCCAACCATATGACGACTAGGCAAACGATCTGCATGGCATATCCCAAGAAGGCCACCGGAGGCCGTCGTGACCTGAACACCCAATCGGAAATAGTACCTGCGGCAAAGGCCCCCAATATGCCGGCGACCACGACACTCATCGCGCCTTTCTGAAAGGCGCCCGAATCCAGCGGTAAATGCTGAGCTTCCTGCATGTAGCGAGGGAACCACTGTTCAAATCCATGCCGAACGAATCCGGTACAAAATTCGGCCACTGCGATCGTAAGCGTAATCGGATTTGTGAATACTTTCCTGGCCAGATACTTCATGTTGACTTTCTCGGTATCGCCACTCGATGCGTCGGCCGTGTCCAAAGCTGGGTGGCCGGTTTCCTCGGGATTGTCGCGGACAAATAGCATCGTCAGGATACCCATGGTGGCCATAATCAAGGCCGGAATGAAAAACACCCATTGCCAGGGGAGAAACGTGACGGCGATGCCTCCGACAAAAAATATCAAAGCGCGCCCGCTTTGGATCATGGAGCCAAAAATGGCCGAAAAAACGCCACGTTCGCGCACGTGAAACCAACCAGAATTGACTTTGATAAGAGCGAGCGCACTATAGGACTGGAAATACATGTTGAGCGCCCATGCCGATGAGAAATAAGCCAACAGAATGGTTCCGGCGCCAAGAAAGCCTACATAGGCTCCCAGGCCGAATGCAAGATTGAATACGACGGCGCCGAAGACGCCGATCATCATCGCTTTGCGACCGCCAATTTTGTCGGCAATGGGTCCATTGAAAAGTGCGGACACGCCATAGATCGTCAGGGCAATGGTTATGATGGACCCGATTTGGGTCTTGTCCCAGCCGTACGTATCGGAAAGCGCTTTATTGGCGAAAGAGAGGTTGTAACGACCCATATACATCGAGGCATACGTGAATCCCAGCGTCAGCCAATTCAATGCCCTCCGGCGGCGGAATTCGACCGAATGATTCAACGGATTTCGAGAAAAGCGTGACATGGGCATTCTCCGTTACTGGTTGCGCAATTGCCAGAGCTTTTGGGTCACTTCTTCCAGATGGGCAGCCAGAACGTCAGGTTTGTCGGTTTTTTCGGGCATGTTATTGAACGTGACAAATGGTACGCGAAATCCGCGGATATTGAGGTGGCCGGACATAGCTCCGCCAGTCCATTCATCCCAATCGGAATCCTTATACAGTTTGGTCATCTTTTCATCTTCCAACGCGTGAAACAAAATACTATCCGCCTGATCGGGCTTGTATCGCCGTCGGTTCTTTCGCATGGATTCTTCATATGTCACCGAAATGTAGATGATGGCCGCGCGTGCCAGGATCTCATCGCTCAATACCGGATAGGCCGCCTGCCATCCACCATGTTCCGATCCGCGGGCAAACTCAATGATGGATGTCATGTGATCATGGTAGGCTTTGTCGCGGCATCGTTTGGCGTAAGCGTTGTTGATCTTTTCGAGGAGAAATGTCCAAAAAAACGACTCCTTGAAATACAGCCCTTCGGTGGTATACACTCTCTCTTTGCCATACTTCTGGTAGATATTGTCATCCTCCCACCTTTCCCACAGCATTGGGAAATCGTCGATTTCTTCAAACTCGGCGACATGAAATCGTCGGATGCGGTCCTCCAAAGTCGTTTTCTTCAAATAGTCAATGATTTCAGATTTGCCGGCGGCCGGCCGGCCATTGAGAAGGATGACGTCGAATGTGTTCTTTGACATGGTGGCTCCGTTATTCGAGTGAGGCGGAAAGCTTCCTGAAAAACATGGAATTGATGTTTAGTAGGTGAGTCGTGCCGGGCCAATCTATTGAGAAAACGATGAAATGTCAAGCTCAAGCAGACTGACAAATATCATGTTCTCCAATCCTTCCGTGCTTTATTTTCTGGCACAAACCGGAGAAACCATGATCCATCCTTCGCTGATTCATCCCGCCAGTATTGTCGTGGTCGGAGGCTCCAATGACCTGTCCAAACCGGGTGGCAAAGTCCTGGACAACATCCTGCGGGGCCGATTTCAGGGACGCCTTTCCGTGCTGAATCCCAAAGAGACCATTGTTCAAGGCGTGCCGTCGTATGGACAAATCCGTGAACTACCCGACGCCGACCTCGCCATTGTAGCGATCTCCGCACGTTATGTCAATGAGACTGTCCGGGACCTCATCGAACACAGAAACACCCGTTCGGTGATAGTGCTTTCCGCCGGATTTGGCGAAGAAAGCGACGAAGGCAAACGGCTGGAAAAAGAACTCGTGGAGATCGTGGCATCTGCCGGCGCCTCGTTGATTGGTCCCAATTGTATCGGAGTCCTGACGCCGCAGTACCAGGGTGTTTTCACGAGTCCAATACCGCGGCTGGAATCTTCGGGTTGTGATTTCGTGTCCGGCAGCGGATCGGTGGCCTGTTTCATCATGGAAATTGGAATTTCCATGGGACTTCGCTTCGCCAGTGTTCTTTCAGTGGGCAATAGCGCCCATATTGGCATTGAGGAAGTTCTGCAATACTGGGATGAGACTTTTGATCCCGACCGTAGTTCAAGAATCAAGTTGATCTATGCGGAAAAAATAGCCAAACCGGGTCTTTTCCTGCATCATGCCGGATCGCTGAGCCGCAAGGGATGCCGGATAGCCGCCATCAAAGCAGGGACATCTGCCGCTGGCATTCGGGCGGCGTCATCCCACACGGGCGCATTGGCAAGTTCCGACGCCGCTGTAGGAGCGCTCTTTGACAAAGCCGGCGTTGTGCGCTGTCACAGCAAGGAAGAAATCGCCAACGTGGCCGCCGTCTTCATGCAAAAAGAACCGAAGGGAAGGAACTTCGCGATTGTGACGAATGCGGGCGGTCCGGGCGTCATGGCCGCGGATCAGCTCATGGTGTCGGGTTTGTGTGTGCCCGCCTTGCAGGATGAGCCGCTATTGGAAAAACTGCATGCCGGATCATCCGTCGCAAATCCGATTGATTTCCTGGCAACCGGCACGGCTGACCAATTCAAGCTGATTCTTGAGCGCGTCGACAACATGAATGAAGTTGATGCGGTTGTTGCAATTTTCGGAACTCCCGGCATGGTACCCACCTTCGATGCCCACCGCGTACTGCTTACCCATCTTAAACAGGGTTCCAAACCTGTTTTTGCCGTATTGCCGAGCCCGGGAACGGCGGAAGAAGAGATGAAGGGTTTTCTTGCGGACGGTGGCATTTTTTTTCGCGATGAAGTATCATTGGCGAATGCGCTGGGGCGAGTTTTGAATTCCGGCAAGGCGGACGTGGACCAACCGGAAGTTGTCATCCCTGCCCTTGACAGGAGCCGCCTCCTTGCAAAGGACGGCTACCTTGCACCGGCTCTGGTGGCCGAAGTCCTGGATGCCTTCGGAATACAGCGAGTTGCTGAAGGCTTCGCTTCGAGTGTGGACGAGGCAACTCGGCTGGCGGAACAGATCGGATTTCCATTGGTCATGAAGGTCACCGGGCCTTTGCACAAATCCGATATTGGAGGGGTACGCCTAGGCGTAAACGATGTTCGGCAGGTCAAGATGGAATACCAGCATCTGATGAATCTGCCAGGAGCGACTGGTGTTCACATCCAAGAAATGGCATCAGGTCTCGAGCTTTTTGCCGGCGTCAGTTATGAAGAGGGATATGGGCACCTGGTCATGTGTGGGCTTGGGGGAGTCTTGGTTGAGGCTCTAAAAGACGTGCAGGTCGGCCTTGCGCCCATTTCTGAGAGGAAAGCGCACGAGATGATACGACGCCTTCGTTCGGCAAAGTTGTTTCAGGAATTCAGAAACCAAAAGTTTGTGGATGAACAAAGATTTTCAGATATTATCCGGCGCCTTTCGGCATTGGTGAGCGCTGTCCCGCAAATCCACGAGTTGGATCTGAACCCTCTCATGGCCAAAGGAGAGCGGATTGTTGCCGTTGATGCGCGGATTCGTGTTGTTCCGAACGATCAAACCTAGACGGATGAATTCAGTCATGCATACGGACACGCCGATTTCATACGAAACCGTTCAACAATGTGTAGAAAACAGCAAAATTGCGAATGTAGGCCGGGCCACGATTCGGGAACTCAAGCGCTTGGTAGATCAGATCGAAAATGCGACCGGCGAGACGTTTGTCCGGATGGAAATGGGTATTCCCGGCCTTCCTCCGACTCAGGTTGGCGTGGAAGCCGAAATAGCAGCCCTGAAGAAGGGCGTGGCGGCCATTTATCCGGACATCGACGGCATTCCGGAGGCCAAGAAAGAGATATCCCGTTTCGTAAAGTCTTTTCTTAACGTGGAAGTCGATCCGGCGGCTTGTATTCCGACCGTTGGATCGATGCAAGGCAGTTACGCCGCGTTCGTAACCGTGAACCGCATGTACAAGGAGAAAAATACGACCTTGTTTCTTGACCCTGGTTTTCCTGTGCACAAGCAGCAGCACCGTATCGCCGACATAAAGTTTGAATCATTTGACGTTTACGACTATCGCGGTCCAAAGCTCAGGGACAAACTGGAATCGTATTTCCGCAAAGGCCATATCTCCTGCGCACTCTATTCCAATCCGAATAATCCTTCATGGATTTGTTTCACCGATGAGGAATTGCAGATCATTGGTGAATTGGCGACGAAGTATGGCGTGGTTATTCTGGAAGATCTGGCTTATATCGCCATGGACTTTCGAAAGGACCTTTCCCATCCCGGCCAGCCGCCGTACCAACCGACCGTCGCGAAATATACAGACAATTACATTCTGTTTATTTCGAGTTCAAAAGCTTTCAGCTATGCCGGGCAACGAATCGGAATGATGGTGGTTTCCGACACATTGTTCAATACGCACTATCCGGACCTCAAACGGTTCTATGCATCGGATTTTTTTGGTCACGCCATGATCTTCGGCACGCTGTACGCTTTGAGTTCCGGCACTTCCCACTCAGCGCAGTATGCATTGGCGGCCATGTTGAAAGCCTCCAACGACGGCAAGTTGGATTTTGTTCATGAGGTGAAGGAGTACGGTGAAAAGGCCGCCGTCATGAAGAAGCTCTTCACGCAAAACGGCTTTCACATCGTGTATGACACGGATGTGGATCGGCCTATTGCGGATGGATTTTATTTCACGATCGCCTACCCGGGATTCACCGGGGAAGAACTGCTTGAACGGCTATTATACTATGGCATCAGCGCGATATCGCTCGCGATAACCGGCAGTGAACGATTGGAGGGTTTGAGGGCGTGTGTTTCGCTCGTGGATCGAAAACAGTTTCCTGACCTGGAAAAGCGACTCAAGAAATTCAAGGAACATCATCCGATCGCCTAGAATCGGTACAATAACAAACAAACCTGCCGTTCGGTTTCCAGGTCACATACCGGTCGTACGTAATTTCCAGATGGACGAGTTTTGCTCGGGATTGACAAGATCTCATTTGCCGACAGGTTGCTTAATTCCGGCACCCAGCGTTTGACATACTTGGCTTCGGGGTCAAATTTTTTCAACTGTGTATTTGGATTGAAGATACGAAAATAGGGCGCTGCGTCCACGCCTGTGCCGGCCGCCCATTGCCAGTTGCCGTTGTTGCTCGACAGTTCGTAGTCGAGCAGGTTTTCCGCAAAGTAACGCTCGCCCCATCGCCAGTCGACATGAAGGTGCTTGACGAGAAATGAAGCCGTGACCATGCGGACTCGGTTGTGCATGAGTCCTGTTTCGGCCAATTGGCGCATGCCCGCATCCACGAGCGGGTAGCCGGTGCGCCCGTTTTTCCAGGAGAGGAACCACGCCTCGTTATTCAACCAGCGGACGCCATCAAATGCGGGATTGAAGTTCGATGTCACGACCCGCGGATAGTGGCAAAGGATCATCATGAAAAATTCGCGCCAGACCAATTCTGACAGAAACAGGGCTGAAGACCCTGATGCGCGTTGCAGAAGATCCGAGACGATACGTCGTATGGAAATATTGCCGAATCGCAGGTACGGTGAGAGGGCCGAAGTGCGATTGGGCTCCGGGGAGTCCCGGTGGGCATCGTAATTGATTAGGTGTTCGGCCTTGAAGGACTGCCACATGGCATCCGCCGTTGTTTCGCCGCCGCGACAGATGTTGTGTTGACTATCGAAGCCGATTCGGTCAAGGGATTCAGGCTGGGTCATCCGCGTGACCTTCAACGGCGCCAATTTTTTCCATGCCATGCGTGTCGGAGCATATCCGGCGTTGGGAAGCTGTCCCAGCGAGGCCAGCCAGCGGTTTTTGTAGGCGGTGAATACTCTATAAGGATGGCCGGGTTCTTTCAGGATTTCCGAATTCTCAAAGATGACCTGATCCTTGAATGATTGAACGTGGACGCCGGCCAATCTGGCGAGCCGTGAGACATCCGAGTCTCTTTGTATGGCGTTGAGTTCATAATCATGGTTGAAAAAAAGTGCGTCTGCCTTGGATTGGCGCAGGAGCTCCGGCAATAGGGCAGCCGGGCGGCCGTAGAAAACCTGAATCGGAGGGCAACGGTGTTGTTTCAGTTGAAGGTTGATGTCTTCCAGGGACTGCCAGATGAAGGTAAGGCGGCGGTCGGATCGGGGTAGTCCCCGGAGAATATCCTCGTCAAAGACGAAGACCGGCGAGACCTTTTGAGAGGTGGCGAGGGCATGTGCCAGGGCTGTATGATCATGCAGCCTGAGGTCGCGCCGAAACCAGACAATGGAGTGATCGTGTGACATGAGGTAATGTAGTAATAATTATGACCGTCGGCAATGCGGACATTGAAACGATCAAACGCCACAGCCGATCCTGACGAGGGTGCCGTCGTATTTGTGATTGATCTTATCCACGGTTTTCAACAACCACTCCTTTTTTTCCTCGTTCTGGCGAAAAAGATGAATTGGTGTGCTGTCGTCTGTAAATCGGGATACGCCGACACCTATAAGGCGAATGGTAACCCGGCGCGTGTCCGCCTTCTTGAACAAGGCCAGGCCGGTCTCGTACACCACCACCGGATCATTGGTCGGTTCGATGGTGGTTTGACGTGAAAGATCGATCCAGTCGGCATACCTGAGTTTCAGGTGAATGCATCGCGCTTTCATGTCCAGGGAGCGCAGTTCCTCCGAAATTTTCAAAGCCATGGCATGCAGGGTGGCGCGGAGAAAGGGCATGTCGCGCGTATCGGTGGCAAAAGTTTCCTCGGTGGAAATCTGTTTTTGTTCGCGAACGAGGGTAAGTTTTTGGGGACCGCGACCCCGAGCGTATTCCTGAAGCGTGAGGCCCCACTTGCCGAGACTTCGCCCGACGACATCGGCGTCCATGCCGGCCAATTGGCCACAGGTGTGGATGCCCCGCATGTTGAGTTTTTCGAACATCACGGCGCCCACGCCGGGCAGAACTTTTACGGAAAGCGGCGCCAGGAAATGACGTTCGTTGCCGGGCGGCACTTCGGTTACGCCGCTGGGTTTGGCCTGGTCACAGGCAATTTTCGCAGTGACTTTATTGGAGGCCATGCCGATGGCGCAGGGGAGGTTAAAACGTTTCGCGATATTCCGCTGTATTTTCCCGGCAAATTTCCGGATATCACCGGCAAAAAGCTTTTCACAACCGGTCCAATCAATATAAAATTCGTCAATACTGGCTTGCTCGAGAATGGGTGCGTACTGTGCCAGAAAGTCGCGGACCTTTCTTGAATATTCCTCATAGGCGTCCGGGTGCATATCGATGCGTATGGCCATCGGGCATTTTTTTACGGCCAAGGCGGTGGCCATACCGGCATGAACGCCGTACGGGCGCACCTCGTATGAGGCGCACGTGACCACGCCGCGGCTTTCTGCGCGACCGGCCACCATGATCGGTTGACCGACCAGGGCGGGATCGAGAATACGCTCGACCGATACAAAAAATGCCGTGAGATCAATATGGGCAATACGTGGAATCATGGAGACGCCAATCTTTTTGAAGACGCGTCCAATAAGGAACGGTCTGCCAATCAAGCCACCGCCAATTTGAAAGAGCCTCTCAGGTTGAGGGCGAGGTTGCCAATGCGCATTTTGCGAGCCGGATCGTACTCGGCGATCAATTCGACGTGGCCGAATACGTCGCAGGGGATTTGCACGTGTAACGTGCGCAGGATGTCAAAAACGTGTGAGCGGATTTGCTCCCGGTCGTTGTCTGAAAGCGGGTGCACGATACAATTGATCTGGCCGAGAGCGTCCGGGTTGGTCTTATAAAAGTTGAGGTTGGTGCCGTACACACGCCCGTTATGCAGGGCCATTTCGAGGCCGATGCGTTCCGAGAGGAGATGATGCACTTTGAGCGTGCCAAGAATTTTTTGGAAACACGTGCTGATCATTTCTTCTTCGAGAACCGTATACAACATGGTTCGGTCAGGTTGGGTGTCAGATGGATCTTTTCAAGGCAACCACTTTGCCGAGGATCGTGAATTCGACGCCGTTGATAACGGAATATTTAGGGTTGGCGGGTTCGAGGAATACGGCGCCGTGTTTTTTCCGAAAACGTTTGACCGTGGCTTCTTCACCCACCAGGGCCACGACGATGTCTTTGTCGTTGGCCGTATTTTGTTTTCGAATCTTCAGGATATCGCCGTGTTCGATGCCGGCTCCGGTCATGCTGTCACCCGTGACCTTGAGGGCAAAAAAATCTGAGGGGTCGCCATCCGGTTCGTTCCAATATCCCTCCATATCCTCAACAGCAAAAGTGGGGGTTCCGGCGGCGACACGACCGTAGACGGGGATGTCGGTGATTTTGCGGGCCGGCAAAAGACCCCTCGCGGTATTCGGCTTGTGGCGTAAAAAACCTTTGCGCTTCAGGGCTTCGACGTGATCCTGAACGGTTCCGATGGACAGCCCGAAATCGTCAGCGATTTCAGTCAGGGTCGGAGGGAAGCCTTGTTTGGCGGCGAATTCTTCGATGAACGCTAATACCTTCGTTTGTTTTTTTGTCAGTTCGATGGGCATACCATAATATACCATAAATATTTATGGATATCAATAAAAATTTTGACCAAAATTCCATTGAAAGACCATGCGTCACGCTAAGTTCTAAAAACAATTCATATTTACAGATTTGAAAAAAACAGGCGGGTTACGCGACTCGGTTATCAGTCAATTTTGAGAAGTTTGATTGTCTTTGAATGGCCTTCATGGACGATGCGGCAGAAATACACGCCATCGGCTGCCCGGCGGCCGTGGGATTGCCCATTCCATGACAGCGATACGTATTCATTGACCGGAATCGTGACATTATCAAGCAACGTGGCCATCTCTTGCCCCAACACGTTGTAAATTCGCACGGAGCAACGGCCGGTTGCCTTGGTCCGGAAGTTGACTTGAATGGACGAGGAAAATGGATTGGGGCCCCGGAATAAGGAGTCAATTTGAATATCGGGCGAAGGGTAGTTCCGATCCAGGATTTTCACGGCATCGGGCACGCCATAACCAATATCATTATCAGGGTGGTTGGACTGACTGGCGGTTTGACGGATGGCATCGTACAGTTGCTTGGCGGACCAATCCGGATGGGCCTGAAGCGCCAGGGCGGCCAGGCCAGCGACGAGTGGAGCCGCCACAGAAGTACCCGATACTGCTGTTTTATATTCTGTCGGACTGCTGCCACTGGCCGTTGAAATGCGATAGCCCGGCGCTGCGACGTCGGGTTTGAAACGGCCGTCGGCCGTCGGTCCTCGTGAACTGAAGAACGCTCGCAGACTGTCACCAGTCAAGGCCCCGACGGCAATCATCTTCCGACCGTCGGATGGCGTTCCTAAGTAACCAGATCCACGCCCGCCGAAATTCCCCGCTGCGTTGATTACCAAGACACCTTTGTCAAATGCGATGTCGGTTGCCAGCGTTGTTGCCGCCGTGCGTCCGTCCAAGTCCTCGGGATAGTAATTATAGATGCTGTCCTGCCCATAGAAATCATCCAGAAATGTGATTGTACTGCAAACGATCTGCGCACCATGCCATTCCAGCCATTCCAAACCGGCAATCCATGCATCTTCCTCCGCCTTGGAGGAACTGTAGTCAAACGTCCTGGCCAGCAGGAATGACGCATGCGGCGAAGCGCCGACGAACCAGCCGTCGTCCTGACCCGCAATGACCGATAAAACCTGGGTGCCATGGCTCGGAGTGTCTTCAGTAACATCGGCATCATCTTCAATGAAGTCCCAGGAATCCACAACGTTCGTTGACTGAAGACATGTGTGTTGCAGCAGGAATCCGGTATCGATCATCCCGACAACGACACCGCGACCCGTGAATCCCCTTTGATGAGCCGCAATCACATTGATGCGGCTGTTCTGCTGTTGCGCGTATCCATAATCAAAGTCGGATGCACCGAGCTCCTGAACAAGGGTGTGGTTTGTGGCTGACAGAGGGCGGACCTTTCGAACCCATGGCCATGCCCTGACCAAGGCCGCCTGCGATCGTGTCATTCGCACGGAAACGGCATTGAGCCAACGGGATGTGTGGCGTCGCGTTATTCCCAAAGCATCCAGGGCATCCAGATACGTTTTCGAGACGGGAAGATCGTAACTGTCCACAAGCCGGTCGTTCGGAAGGTTCTTTTCGCGGCGCTGGATAGTACGGCTTGGAATGTTCAAGGCCGACGCTTTCAACAAGGATGCCGGCGCTTCCGGCTTGTCTTTGAGAAATATCCAGTAGAGAGAGGACGGGGCATTTTGGGCCACAGCTGCACATGGGATCCCCGCGAGCAGGGCCGCAAGTAGAAGAGGCCGGAATGACATATCAAACCTTATCTGCAGAGAGCAAAAATCTGTTCGTCGGTCAACACCACCGTGGATTCCTTGGCCGCCCGGAAAATTTTCTTCACGAGTTCATCGCGAGGCTCGATCTTGCGTTTTTTCAACCAGTAGATCACGTTGGATTCGCCGCTGAGCGGCCCGATCTCGACGACTTGTTCGAGACCGAACATTGACGCAGGGACGCTGGAATACACGCGATCCACGAGATCCATGTCGCCTTTGTTGAGGGATTTGAGAATGGCGGCGGCGTGGACGCCCGTGCCGGTTCGGAACGCATCGCGTCCAAAAACCGGATAATTCCATGGAACACTGATGCCGGTATATTCGGACGCCTTGCGACAATATTCCGGCAGAAGCCTCAGGTCGTTGTGAATCCATTTCTTCAGTTGGAGATTGACCATGAGTTGGTCCATGGGCACGTTGCCCACACGTTCACCGATCCCAAGAGCCGTACCATGGACGCGATGGGCGCCAGCCTGAATGGCATTGATGGCGTTGGCGACAGCCAGGCCGCGGTCGTTATGGCCGTGCCAGTCGATTTTGACGCGCTCACCAGTCTCGTAGATGATCTCCCTGATGAAGCGTATCAGACGCTGGGTGCCTTCCATTGTGGCATGGCCCACCGTATCCGACAGGCACACCCGGCGTGCTCCGTTCCGGATGGCAGCCTGGTACAGCTGGCGGATGTGATCCGGATGGGCACGGGTTGTGTCTTCCGTGACAAACATCACCTGCAGGCCGTTCTTGGTTGCATAAGACACGGCATCTTCTGTGTACCTGACCAACTGATCGATGCCCCAGTTTTCGGCGTATTGCCGGATCGGACTTGATCCGATGAACGTGCAGACTTCGATGGAAATGCCGGCTTTTTGCGAGGCTTCGATGACCGGCGTGATGTCTGCGCGAACGGTTCGGGCGGCACAATTGGGCAGAATCTTCATCTTGTTGTTGACAATTTCCCTGGCCAGGGCGACGACGTGTTCCTGCACATGCGGGCCTGCACCGGGCAGGCCGATATCAGCCGAGTATACGCCGGTTTTTTCCATCAGGTGCAGCAGTTCGATCTTCTGCCCGATGGTCGGGGCGGTCACCGAAGGCGATTGGAGGCCATCGCGCAATGTTTCATCGTTCAGTTCAATCGGCTGTGGCGGACGATTGCCCGGTGCACTCTCTTCATTCCAGTCATAAATGAGTTCATCGAGATTCATACAAATACTCTCAGATGGTTGAGGACATGGGACCTGAATCGTATCTATGATAGGTACGGCGAAACTGTATTGCAAATGAATAGTGATGACGACGACAATGCCTGTGATTCAGGATCGGGAGGGAGATTCAAGATCTTGCATGGCCCGGTTGTGAATGCCCCTGAGCAGAAGCTGCGCCGATAGGGCGCCAACCAGCGCGAGGAACATGTCCGTTTGGGTGTCCCACACGTCGCCCTGGGTGCCCAGAAAATCGGTCGCCGCCGAGCCCGTGCCGAGTGCGACCGCCCATTCCATCAGCTCATATGCCGCACTGATCGCCAATACGACGCATGTGGCAAGGAAAAAAAGCCAACCACCCTCTTTCAGGATGCGGTTTCGCAACAACACCTCCCGCGTCACCATGACCGGGACAAATCCCTGGGCCAGATGTCCGAGGCGATCGTAGTGATTTCGGCCCAGATCGAAGACGTCGCGAAACCAGTCAAATAAAGGCATGCGAGCGTATGTATAGTGACCGCCAATAATCAGAATGACGGCATGGACCCACAGCAATCCATAGACCAACGCGGTGAATTCAAAACGCTTGGCCGTCAGGAACAAGACGGGCAGAGCGATCAAGACGGGTGCAACTTCGAGAAACCAGGTAAAATACTCGTAAGGACGGACGGCAGACCATGCCAAAACGATCAACAGCGAAGCCACCAGCATCACTTTGAAAGAAACCGGTTTCATCAGGAGGGGATTCCTTTCGAGAAAGATCTGACCGGGGGAGCATTCGGCCTAATCGAATTCAACTTCGTAAACATCCACGACATTAGCCTTGCCCTTGACTTTGATGGCTTCGAGTGGTTTGGCCTTGATACGGGTTTTGACTTTTTCGTACGTGGCTTTCGCGATCAGAATCTTCCCGCCTCCGGCGTGGCCCTGGAGCCGGGAGGCAAGGTTGACGTTGTCGCCGATAGCCGTGTATTCCATCCTTTGGTCGGAGCCGATATTGCCGACGACAACGGGGCCTGTGTTGATCCCGATGCCCACGTGCAATTCGGGTTGTCCGAGTTTCCTCTGACCTTCGTTGAATATCTTGACGGCGCGCTGCATATCTATGGACGACATGATGGCGTTGTATTCGTCATCGCCGGTGGTGGCCGGGGCGCCGAAGATGGCCATGATGGAATCGCCGATGAATTTGTCCAATGTGCCGCCGTATTTGAAGATGATGGAAATCATCTCCGTGAAGTACCGATTGAGAATCTCAATCATGGTTTCGGGTGAGAGCACTTCCGCCAGCGGCGTGAAACCGCGGACGTCCGTAAAAATCACGGTGACTTCCTTCTTTTCAGGCGTAAACCGGATATCGCCGGTTTCGTCATGGCTCATGATGTGCTCGGCGATCTGCTTGGACACGTAGCGTTCCAGGGCGCTTTTCAAGTGTTCCTTGCGACGTTTTTCCTCGTAGAGCCGTGCATTTTCTATGGCAATGGCGGCATGATTGGCGAAGGCCTCGAGCAACTCCACATCGCTGTTCGAAAAAACATTGGACATGACATTGGAGCCGACGTAAATGACGCCAATCACCTTCTGATCCTTATTGTTCATCGGAGAGCAGATCACCGAGCGGATATTGTGCGAAATGATGCTCGCACCGGACTGGAATCGCGTGTCATTCTGAGCGTCGGAGGTCAGAATACTCGCGCCGCTCTCGGCGACCTGTCTTGAAATGGTTGTACTGAAGGTCGCTGTCGACGAGCCGATTTCGTTCGATTCGATCTTGCGAGAAATCTTTGGCACCAATTGCATTCTGTCGTCGTATAACATGATAAATCCGCAATCGGCGTTCATGACTTTCAGAGCCAGGTCAAGAATATCCTTGAGGAGTTCGTTTTCGGCGAGCGTGGCGTTGATGGCCTTGCTGACTTCATACAACACATTCAGCTTCTGGTGGAATTTCTCCGACTCGCGCAACTGGCCGTCCATGAGCTGGACGAGGTGATCGACTTCGGTGAATTGGCGGGTCAGTGTTGTGCGGTCGCTGGTGCCGCTCATGACGGCGGTTTTCAACTTGCTGAAAGCGGCCGTCAACTGTTCCGGATTCAACTGGGGCGCGGCGCTCCCGGTATCGGTGATCTTCCGGGCGTCCGTGACGTCGGTGCGCTGACCCTGCAGTTTGGATTCGTCAATGCTCACCGTGGCCGTGTCGTCTGTCAGGAAAATCATCGGAACATTGCCGAGTTTGATATGATCCTGGTGGTGAATTTCGACAGGTGAGGTGACACGGACGCCGTTGATGAAGGAACCGTTGGTGCTGTTGTTGTCGTGGAACATGAATTTGGCGCCGGTCTTGACGACTTTGCAATGGTGACCGGATACCATCATGTTGGGGACCATGATATCATTGTCGGCCCGGCGCCCGAGCGTCACTTCCGGCTTTTCCAGAGCGAAACGATGAGAAGCCGCCCCGTTTTCTATTAGAACCAATGAAGGCACGTGGACCTCGCTATTTTTTGAATTCCTTCTTCACCCCGTCGAACAACGGCGTCCACACCGGGTTGCCGTATTCCGCTTTGTCCAGTTCGAAGTTCTTGTCGGTTTCGAAGGCCATTCGGAAAGCCTTTTTTGCGTCGGCCGTCTGTTTTTTCAACGCGTATACAAAGGCCGCATATTTGCACGATTCAACTTTGACGCTTTTGCCAATATCCTTCTTATCCAAAGCCGCCTGCAGGAAGGTCAGCGCTTCGTCGTAGGCGCGACGGCCATAGGCCTCCTTGCCTTTGTTGAGAAGGTCTTTGGCGGAGGCATGGATCAGTGCCGCATCGCGGCTGGCGTTTTCAAACGCCGGTCCCCAGAACGGGTTGCCTTGCTCGGCTTTGTCGAGTTTAAAATCGGGATCCAGTTCGAAAGCTTTGATAAATTCGCGTTTGGATTCCCCCGGATTTTTGTGAATACCGTAAATGAAGGCGAGGTGTTTGTGAGCCTTGATGAGGTTCGATTTGGGAGGTTTCTCTTTGACGACTTTTTGGAACAGCTCGCGGGCCCGCTCGTATTGGCGCGCTCCATAGGCGGTCATGGCGTCATCGATCAGGCGGCCGACATCCTCTTTTACCGCCTTTTCGTTTTTCGTCGTTGTTTTGGTGGACGCCGAATCGGCCGCACACGAAAGGAGCAGACTGACGACCAGGGACAATGTGAAAACAAGGAGATTCTTCATGGTCGATATGTGTTGCAACGGCGTTTAGAAATTATGTTCAACCGTCGCGGTGCCACCCGCGGTCACTTTGACGGTTTTGGTGACGGCTTTGAAAGCCGGATTTTCAATTTTGATCTTGTATGTGCCCGGTTTCAATTCGAGATTGTCCAGCGGAGGTGTGACGCCGTACGACTTGCCGTCGATGAAAATCTTCGCCCACGGGTTGATGCGCAGTTTGACATATCCCGCCGAGGCTTGCAGTTTGATATCCAAGTTGGCTGTTTGATTTTCCGAGATCGTGACTTTGCGCATCGACAGCAGGTTGCCTTTCTGAACCCTTATGTCCCGCGGGCCGGCGGCTATCGAATCCGCTTTGAAAGGCGTCTTGCCGGCTTTTTCGCCATCCACAAAAACGTCGGCGTCGGTCGGGTCGGACGTGACGGAAAGGGAGCCATACAATTGCTGCAATTGAACGGAAGGACGGGCGATACTTGTATCCGTCACGAGAATGTTTTGCTCCGAAGAACGGTAACCGTCCTTGCGGATGGATATTTTCTGCGATCCGACCGGAAGCCAGTAGAATCCGTCTTTTTCCGGCTTCATGACCTTATCGTCCACAAACAATTTGGCTTCGGATGGCGTGACGGCGGCCAGATCCAACCGGCCTTTCTTCAGGGCCAATGCCAGTGACACTTTCTGTTCTCTGCGTTTGCGCAGATCCAGATCGCGCACCTGGTTCACGTATTGGTCGCGCGCAAAAACAAGGGTGTGTTTGCCGGCCGGAAAGGGAATGCGTTCCAGCGGCGTGTAGCCGACAAATTTCCCGGTGTTCGTCAAAACCTTGATCGTCGGAGGCGTGGAGGTGACGGTCAGGTAAGCCGTGTCGACGCCCGCCGGTATGGTCACCGGCAACAGCTTCATATCCACCCGCAGCGTCTTCTGTTCGCCTTCCGAAAACAGCAAGGTCGTCTTGAAATCTGCGTAGCTCTCATGGGCGATGGTCAGTTCGTGTTCGGAGGCCGTGACACTCCGCAGAACCGTCTTGCCATCCTTGATCGGTACCGTGGTTTCACCAAAACGCGCTTCACCCTCCAGAATATTCGTCGAAATTTCCAACGATCCCGACCCGTTGCCAACCGCGACGCCGTCTGAGGATGGAGTTGGTTGTGACGATGGTCCGAAAAAAGCGAAATACACGGCGACGGCGGCCGCAAGGGCCGCTCCCGCTCCGATGAACGCCTTCGTTCGCGATGGTTTCTTTGCGGGCGCGGGCGGAGTCGTTTGTGGTTCGGGCGCCTGGACGACGGTGGCCGTGACGGGCGGCGCGGACATGACGACCGTGCCTTTGAAGTCGTCCGGATTGATCACGACGGTTGCACCGGCCGTGTGGGCGGCGGCGTTCTTATAGGCCAGAATATCACGTCCCATGCTCTCGGCATCGGCATATCGGTCAGCCGGGTTCTTGGCCAGCGCCTTCTGGATGATCGGGTTGAATTGGGTCGGCATGGATAAATTGATTGCCGACACCGGCGACGGATTTTCATTGACGATACGATACATCACCGTCGTGATGTTGTCGCCGGGGAAGGCCTTTTCGTACGTCAGAAGTTCGTAAAATACGGCGCCCAGGGAGAAGATGTCGGATCGGTTGTCAACGGACTTGCCGGTGATCTGCTCGGGGGACATGTAGCTGGGCGTTCCCATGATCGTGCCCGTTTGGGTCGCGCTGGTCGAGGTGATTTTGGCAATGCCGAAATCGGTGATTTTGGCCGACCCGTCCTCGGTCAAAACGATATTCGCGGGCTTGATGTCACGATGAATCACGCCATTGCGATGGGCATATCCCAAGCCCTCGCAAATCTGCCCCATAATGGTCACAATCTGGTCCACCGACAACGGCTGTTTCTCGGAAATCATTTCGTCAAGCGGTTTCCCCTTGATGAATTCCATCGCGATGAACGCGACGCCTTCCTCTTCGCCGACGTCATAGACCGTCACGATATTCGGATGGTTCAGCCGGCCGGCCGATTGCGCTTCCTGGCTGAACCGGCGTTTGAATTCGACGAGCTGGTTTTCCGGAAGTTCGCCGGTGGTTTTCAAAGTCTTGAGGGCGACCGTGCGTCCGATTTTCGGATCCACGCCCTTGTAAACAATACCCATGGCGCCCTGTCCGAGCGCCTGGATGATCTCGTATCGTCCGAGTTTTTTGATGTCCGCCATGATTCCTGACAGAGATGGTCGCAGAAGCGTTTGTTTGAGGATTAAGTCCATCGAATATAGAGGATCGACCAAGAAATAGCAAGACCCAAATAGACCGCCAAGTCATGGCGGACGGGCTTTTTGCGAGATCAAACGAGATTCAATTCTCGGGTTGAAATGGTCGACCAACCGCCCTATATTGGCGCAGCCTGATTCGCCATACTCTGAAGGAAGCGATGTGAAAGCGTTTGATATTGTGATAGTGGGCGGGGGGATTATTGGTCTGGGCATGGCGTATGAACTCAGGACGCGTTCTCCCAAACTTCGCATTGCGGTATTGGACCGTGGTTTACCCGGTCGTGAATCATCATGGGCCTCGGCAGGGATGCTCGAACCCCAGCTCACGTATCTTTCAGACCAATTTATGCCCGATCCCGAGCTCCAGAGGAGTTTTTTCAATCTGTGCCGGGAAAGCCAGCTTATTTTTGAGGAATACATCCGTCATATCGAATGGGTCAGTAAGTCCACGTGCGACTATCGCAAAGAGGGCATATTGAAACTGGTGCGCCAGAACGAGTCTCCTCAAAAAATCAGGGCGTGGTATTCGAGTTTGGGACTGCGCGCGGACTACTGGACCGAATACGAGGCGGGTGACCGTGAACCCGCGCTGGAGGAGGGTTTTGCCGCCATTCATTTGCCGGATAATCACCAGGTCGACAATCGGAAGCTCGTCATGGCGCTGGAGGAAGCGTGCCGCCGGCTGGGGGTGAGCGTTTTGGATTCGCAGTCTGTCACGGAATTTATCGTTCATGACCGCGAAGTCACCTCCGTTCGTTCGGAGAATGAACGTTATGTGGCGCCCCAATTTATCCTGTGCGGAGGGGCGTGGTCGTCGCAATTCGAAAACCTGAAGAACATCGTGCCGGACATACGGCCCATTCGCGGACAAATGGTGGCGTTGCAGATGCCGAGAAGGGATTTTGTGCGCTACGCCGCCCACGGCGACGGTTTTTATTATGTGCCGCGAAATGACGGACGACTGATCGTCGGCTCGACGGTGGAAGACGTGGGTTTTGACAAATCCGTCAAAGCCGACATGCTGAATGCCTTCCTGGCCAAACTGGTCGAAGTCATACCGGCTGCCGAATCGTTTGAGGTCGTGGAGGAATGGGCCGGTCTGCGTCCAAAAACGGCCGACGGCTATCCGATCCTCGGCGGCACGGAACTGACCAATCTGTCGGTTGCCACCGGACATTTTCGCAATGGCATTCTCCTGATGCCCATCACGGCCAAACTGATGACGGACTATGTGTTGAAGAAGCGAGTCAACATGTTGATGAAGCCGTTCGCCGTCGGACGACTGCTGGAGAGCCCTTCATGAAGAAATGGCCCGATCATGTGGTCCTGGTCGTCGTCGGCATGTGGCTGGGTATGTTGTTGTTCGTGGGTTATGGCGTGGCCGGCACAATTTTCAACGTTCTTGATTCCCGCACGCAGGCCGGTCAGATCAACGGAATTATCCTCGCCAGGATGAATCGCCTTGAGTGGTTCTTCGGCGGCGTGTTAATGGCCGTTGCCTTCATCCGTCTGTATTGGCGCAGAAACGCGAGGGATCTCCTGCAGGCCTCTCTGGCGATCGTATCGCTCATGTTGCTATTCGTCTACAGCGGGCCCATCACGCGAACCATGGAAGAAAAGAAGGCGGTCATCCAGAACTTCGATATTCCCAAAGAAGCGGATTCAAGGCCTGAGCGGGCCGAGTTTGACCGGTGGCATCAGTGGTATTCCGGGCTGGTCAAAGCCAACATCGTGATGCTCGCTGGAACGGTGCTGGTTGTCGGATTTCGAAAAGAATCGTCGTGAATTCTACCCAGGCTGTCACGCCGGAATCGTCCTATCTTTACTGCCGCGATTTGGCGGTTCGCCATTATGAGAATTTTCCGGTCATGACCCGGTTCCTGACGCGGGCACAGCGGGACCACCTGTGCGCGGCCTACGCCTTCATGCGAACGGCGGACGACATGGCCGATTCGGGGACGTTTTCTCTGGAACAACGGCTGCAATTGCTGCTGCAATGGCAGGCGCGTTTGGATGCCGCCTATGCCGGAAAAGCCGATGAACCCATTTTTGTGGCGCTCGCCGACACCGTGCGGAAGGACGGAATTCCGAAAGAATATTTCGACGCGCTCCTCAATGCTTTCAAGGTTGACCTTTTCAAGTTCCGCTACCGCACATTTGCCGAATTGCTGGAATACTGCCGGTACTCCGCCAATCCCGTCGGACGGATTGTGCTTCACGTCATGGGATACGGAGAGCGTCCGGACTGGTCCGACATAGCGGCGGCGTCTGACGACATCTGCACCGCGCTTCAACTGGTCAATCACCTGCAGGATCTCTTTGCCGACCGCAAGAGGAAGCGGCTGTATCTTCCGGCGGAGGATATGGATCGTTTCGGTTATACGGCCGAAGACTGGGAGCGCGGCACCGTCAACGATAACTTCCGCGCATTGATGGCGTTTGAAACGGAGCGGGTCGTGGAGTATTTCCGGAGGGGCGAAGTTTTGATGGCTCATTTACGGCCCAATCATCGCCGGCAAATCCGTCTCATCTGGCTGGGCGGCCGACGCATCGCCGAGAAGATCATACGTCACCGATACGACGTTCTGCATCACAGGCCGGTGATCACCGGATACGATAAAATTCGTATTGCGTTGAAATTTCTAATGTCGTAAGAATCACCATGACCATTGGTTCCGATATCCACGACTATGTCCGCTCCGCCCGGTCGAGTTTTTACTACCCGATGCTCGCTGTGCCGAGGGAAAAACGTGAGGCGATCCTGATGATCTATGCGTTCTGCCGGTACACGGACGACCTCGTCGATCTCAATACGGGCGCACACAGGGCACGGGAACTCTTGCTCGAATGGCGGGACGAACTGCATCTCGCGGTGCGCGGGCTTTCAAAGTACGAATTCCTGAACGCGTTGCACCGGATCGCCGGGAAATTTTCGATACCGTCGGAATTGTTTTTCCAATTGATCCGCGGCGTGGAGATGGATTTGTACAAGACGCGGTACCGGTCTTTTGAGGAATTGTATGAATACTGTTATCACGTCGCCTCGACCGTCGGTTTGATGATCATACGGATTCTTGGCAGGGACAGCGAGGACGCCCGCGCATTTGCGATTCACACCGGCATTGCCCTTCAACTGACGAACATCATCCGGGATTTCGCCGCGGATTACCGGCGGGGCCGGGTGTATCTGCCGACCGAAGATCTGGAATCCTTCGGATTGCGCGAAGATCAACTGATCGAAGGCCGCGATCATGACAGGGTGGTGGCGTTTCTGTCGCATCAATGCGAAAGGGCGCGCGACTATTACGACCGGGCGGACCGGCATTATGAGCGGTGCCGTTCGTATGCGTTGTTTCCGGCGCGCGCCATGCAAAATGTCTATCGCGGCATTCTCCATCGTCTGGAAAGCCATACACCCGATCTGCTCCATGGCGCCGTCAACCTTTCTCTGGCCCGCAAATTTGGCATCGTTTTCAACACATGGATGCATGAACGGCGCCACCGCTGAACGTCGGGTGATTGTCGTCGGGGCAGGTGTCGCGGGCCTGAGTTGTGCCACGCAACTCGTCCAAATGGGGTTTCACGTGACGATGATCGAAGCCCGTGACCAGGCGGGCGGGCGGACGTTTTCATTCCCAGACAGGCCTACGGGCGACGAAATCGACAATGGCCAGCATATCCTCATGGGGTGCTACACTTCGACGCTCGCGTGGCTGGCCTCGCTGGGGACGCGGCACCTGATTCATGTCCCGGACTCTCCGATTGGGTTTGTGCAGGACCGTACGGCACGGTTTGAATGGCGCTTGAGACGACTTCCGGCGCCCTGGCATGCCGTCATGGCCATTCTTCAATTCAACGCCCTGGGGTGGAGCGAGCGTCTGAATGCGCTGAAAGTTGGCCTGCGGTTGAACAGTACGCGTGAGGCGGATACGGTGGCGCAATGGCTGGAAAGACGGGACCAATCCGGTCGCGTTATGAATTTCCTCTGGAAACCATTGTGCCTCGCCGTCATGAACGAAGACCCGTCGACGGCTTCGGCCCGGCTCTTTTCGAACGCGCTTCGGCTGATGCTCTTCGAACGCCGTCGTTACTCCGATATTTTCATTCCGAGTACCGGACTTTCCAGGCTGATGGTTGAACCCTCCCTCCGGAAGATTTGCCAGACTCATGGAACGGTCCATTTTGGCAGAAAAATAAGAAGCATCCAAACCGACGGTGAAGAAATACGCTCGGTGGTATCGGCGGACGGACAGGAATGGAGCGGGGACTATTTCGTTGTGGCGACGCCGCCGGGCCCGCTAAGTCGTATCGACGGCATGCCTGCGATAGCGGCTGGCCGTGCTTCGGCCATTGTTTCTTGCTATGTGTGGCTGGATGGGCCGGTGGCCGGGGAAATCCTGCCGAACGAGATGACCGCCTGTGTGGAAAGTCCCATTCACTGGATTTTCCGGAAATCCGATCGATTGGTGCAGTTGACCACCAGCGCCGCCGGGGAACTCGCCGCCATGCCCGCCGCCACAGCCATTCGGACGTTGACGGATGAATTCATACGTCTGTTTCCGGGGGTCGGGAACCGGATTGTCCGCATGCAAATAGTGAAGGAACGAAACGCCACGACCCTTACCGGCGGATTGATGACCAGACCCGGGACGGCCACGCAGTGGCGGAATGTTTTTCTGGCCGGGGACTGGATCGACACCGGATTGCCGTGTACGATCGAGAGCGCCGTCCGCAGCGGTTTTATGGCCGCGGAGGCCATTCTAAGAGATTTTCAAAAAAGGAACCTTTCATGCTGAATATCGGCGATTCCATCAAAGGCAGACTGTCGTTTGTGGACGAAAGAGGGCGGCGCTTCGACGATGCGACGCTGTCACAATACCGGGCGTACGCGATTTATTTTTACCCGATGGACTTCACGCGTATTTGCACGGAGCAGGCGTGTTCCTTCCGCGATGTCTACGGAGAAATCACGGGACTTGGGGGCATGATATTCGGCGTGAGTCTGGATACGGATGAAAAACACAAGGCGTTCCGAGACCGTTATGCGATTCCATTCCCATTGGTGTATGACCGGGATAAAAGCCTGAGCCGGCTATTCGGCACGCTACGTTGGGGAGGGCTGTTCCGGAACAAACGCGTGACATTTATTATCGATGCGGCCGGCGTCATCCGGCACCGGGTGCACGACGAAAACAGCGCGGCCATTCATACCGAAACCGTGATCCGTTTTTTGAAAAGCCTGCCCTGATCCGGGGGTTCAGACGGCCACCTGCATGGATTTTCGCCACGCCCGCAGTCCGTAAAGGCATATGACGAGAAATGTGAGATAGAGGACGGCCGTCACGTAGAGGCCTTTGACCGAATAGACTCCAACCGCCACGATATCGACGGCGATCCAGAAGTACCAGTTCTCGATTTTCTTTTTGGCCATGAGCCACTGCCCGACGAGACTCATGCTGATGATGAACGCATCGGGATACGGCAATGCCGCGTCCGTGTAGCCCGCCATGACATATCCCCATCCGCCCGTCACGACGATGCCCGCGGCCACCCATGCGAGCCGTTGCCATGACGCCAGACGTGTCACAACGGCCTTCGAATGGTGCGAGCCGTGGAGCCAGTAATACCAGCCATACACCTGGAGAACAACATAAATAACGTGCAGAATGACGTCGGAGTACAGCTTGGCTTCATAAAAAACGAAGATATACAATGAAACTTGGATAAGGCCGGCCGGCCAGCAATAGATACTCTGGCGCGTGGTAAGGTAGACGCAGATGAACCCAAAGACGGAGGCGACGATTTCGACAGGATTCATCAGGAGGTCCGGTACATCTTTTCGACATACTCCGCGACCATGCGATCGGTATTGAAAACGGGCACCAGCGTTGACATCGCGCGCCGAATCCGTTGAATCCACATGCGGGGGATATTGTCCTGGTCGCGGTTGAAGAAAAGGGGAATGACCTCATTTTCGAGGGCCGCGTACAAGTTGTTTTCGTCGGCCAGGTCCTGGGCCTTCTCGTCGGCAGGATGCGCATCCACTCCGATGGCGAACCCGTTGGCGCCGTCGTATCCTTCACGGTACCAGCCGTCCAGGATACTCAGATTGAGACCGCCGTGCACCCCGATCTTCTGGCCGCTTGTTCCGCTGGCTTCCAGAGGCCGGCGTGGGTTATTGAGCCACACGTCGCAACCGGAAATGAGATGACGGGCCACATTCATGTCGTAATTTTCGACGAATGCGATCCGGCCATAGAATTGCGGATGTTTGGTCAGTTCGACGATCCGTTTGATAAAGGCCTTGCCGGAATCGTCCTTCGGATGCGATTTGCCTGAGAATACGATTTGAACCGGCTTTTCGGGATTGCCGAAAAGACGGATGGCTCGTTCGAGATTGTGAAAGATCATGGGAGCGCGCTTGTAAGTGGCGAAACGACGCGCAAAGCCGATGGTGAGTGCGTCCGGGGAGAGGTAGGACGCGTAGGCTTTGAGGCCATTGCCTCCAAAACGCCGCTGTTGTTCGCGCAGCCGGCCGCGGACGAATTCGATCAGCGAGCGCCGCAATTCGTAACGAAGGGCCCAGATTTCCTCGTCCGGGATAAACGCGGGATCGAGCACGCGCGCCCAGAAATCCGGTTTCATGATGTGGCCCTCCCAGTCGGAGCCAAGAAACTTTTTCCAGAACAAACGTGTGCGTTCGGTCATCCAGCCCAGGATATGAACGCCATTGGTGATGTGGATGATCGGGACGTCGGCGATGGATTTGTCCGGGAAGAGCGGTTGCCACATTTCGTGCGTGACGGTTTCATGCAGGGCGCTGACGGCATTGGAGAGCCGGGAGAGCTTGAGGGCGCATACCGTCATGCAAAACGACTCCTTTTCGTCCGATGGCACGACGCGGCCTATTTCCATGATCCGGTCCACCGGAATGCCAAGCACGGCGCTGTAGTTGTCGAGCGTGAAGTGCATGAGTTCGCGTGTAAACCGATCGTGGCCGGCAGGGACAGGCGTATGAGTTGTGAAGACGCAACGCGCCTTGACCCAGACGAGGGCATCTTCGAACGTACTGCCTTCCAGCATTCGATTGCGGGCCAATTCCAGCGTAAGGAACGCGCTGTGGCCTTCATTGAGATGGTAGACAGAAGGGTTGATATTGAGCGTTTTGAGAAGGCGCGCGCCGCCGATGCCCATGGCGACTTCCTGGCAGATGCGCGTGGAGATGTCGCCGCCGTAGGTGCGGGCCGTGAGTTCGCGATAATGTTCCTCGTTGTCGGGGTGGTTGCTGTCGAGCAGATAGAGCGTGATGCGGCCGACATTGACTTTCCACGCGTAAAGACTGACGATGGAATGGCCGATTTCGACGACGGTCACGACCGGTTTGCCGGCTTTGTCCGTGAGCAAAGCAATGGGCAGGTCTTTGGGGTGATTGACGGGGTAATGTTCCTGCTGTTGGCCGTCGGGTGTCACGGATTGATGGAAATAGCCCTGCCGGTAGAAGAGACCCACGCCAATCATGGCCAAGCCAAGGTCACTGGACGATTTGATGTGATCGCCGGACAACACGCCCAGGCCGCCGGAGTAAATTGGCAGACATTCGTGGATGGCGAATTCCGGACTGAAGTAGGCGATCGGGGCCCCGTCGAAAGCGGGCGCGTTGGTTTTGGCCCATGTTTTTTCGGGAGACATATAGGCATGGAAATCCCGGAGCACGCTGTCCAGACGCTCGCTCAGGTTGGATTCCCGCAGGCGCGCCTTGAGTTCGTCCTCGCTCAGCGCATGAAAGACGGCGACGGCGTTGTGGTTGGATTCCTCCCAAACCTGCGGCGAGAGTTCGCGAAAGAGGGACTGCGCGTTTTGATTCCAGGTCCACCAGAGATTGTAGGCCAGCGATTTGAGATTTTCGATCCTGTTTTCCATGTACTCCTTGGGTTTGCGGGGCATAGTATACATGAGGGAAGAATGAATATCAAGGCTTCGGGCGCCGGCAGGGGGGATCGCATGTCATGGTACGCTCGCGTGGGAGATCCACTGCTCGCCGAGTGGTTCGCCGAACGCGAACCGTATCAAGGCGAGCTGTTAATCGTCGGCAGGCGGGGTTCTCAAAGCATGGGTCTCCATTCCGCGGACCCCTCCCTTGCCCTCCCCTTGAAGGGGAGGGTCAGGGTGGGGTTCATCGGGTTTCGGCGCGAAGGCACGGTCGCTCCCCGAGTGGGCTGCCGAAGGCAGACCGTATCGAGGGGAGCGATGGCCTGGCGAGCACGCCCTGTGTTGTCACACCCGCGTAAAAGCGGGTGTCTCAGTTCCCATTGGCTATGGTCCGGTCAGAGGGATGTTCGATGGTGTGAAACTGTGTGTTGAACTGAAACGCACCATTCGCACTTTCTTTTGCTGGCTCAAAAGAAAGTGCGCAAAGAAAAGAGCCTTCGCGCCGAAACATCTATGCCTATCATTTTTTGCGTGGCGCA
>CAZJBS010000010.1:0-81456 GCA_964544475.1 uncultured Bacteroidota bacterium
ACTCTTGCCAATGAGCAGTTCTACTGAAATACTCAATTTTTCAACAGCCTGCTAGACAAGTTTGTAGGACATGGCTCCCATTTTCAACGCGTCAATTTTCATGTGATCTTCGATGCCATTGATGCAGAAATTATCGAAACCCAATTCATTAATCTTCTTTCACGAGACTTCAAACTTCTTCCGGACCATCAAGCCCTTGCCGGACGTTGGTCAGCAGTGCCAACACGGAGAAGTCTTACAGATTTTGGACAAATGATCATTGATGCTGCTCCACCAGACAAGAAAGCCGGATACGGGAAACCCCTTGACGAGGGTTTCAACAACTTCAACGTAACGCTTGAAAACGTGCAGAAGGCATTAAACAGTACTTATTTTCGAGATCGGCATCTAACGGCGGTTGGGAAAACTGAATGGGATCAAATCAACTGGAACGACGCGTCGATTGCAGAAAAACGTAATGTAATTCACAATGCGAACATCGTGTTTACCGCAGCTGAGAATATCAATTCCTTTCACAAGGCACAGAATGCGCTTGTTCGGGCCAACGTGAATAGCCGACTACTGGACTGTAGCGACGCTCACAACCTATCCGCTAGCTCGAACAAGGACCGAATCGGGAACTGTTTTACTTGGATTAAAGGGGATACAACGTTCGCTGGCCTGGTTCACGCGATCAAGGAGTATGATAAGCGAGTGTTCATCGGCGACTGCCCGAAAAAGTTAGAGAAAATTAAAGCGAACCCAACGAAGTACATTGAGCGTATTGAAATTAGAAAAATCGAAACGTCCACCCTTTCTGAGCCGTGGTTCGATTTCGCTCTGCCGATTAATGCAGACCTCGTCGCTATAATTGGAAACAAGGGTAGTGGAAAGAGCGCATTGTCTGATACTCTTGGTTTACTCGGTGACACAAAACAAACTGCACATTTTTCGTTCTTAAACCCTAAGAAATTTCGCGATCCCCGCGAGAACAAGGCTTCTCATTTTCGCGCTAATCTTACTTGGCGCTCCGGAAGCACATCGACGAGGACTCTCAGTGACGATCCGACTCCTAATTCCATTGAAACTGTAAAATACTTGCCTCAGAACTATATCGAGACACTATGTAACGAGCTTGCCATAAATGGCAGCGGATTTGATAGTGAACTTAAACAAATCATTCTCAGTCATGTTGATCCTTCCGACAGACTTGGTTATGGCACGTTAGATAGCCTGTTGTCCTACCTGACCGCAGAGACTGAGGCCACAAAAAGAGTCCTCATAGAAAAGTTGCACGTTCTTAATGATAAGATTAGTCAATTGGAAGGGCGCACGTCCAAAGCAAATCGCGAAAAACTCCAATCACGACTTAAGATCAAGCAGGATGAACTGACGGCCCATGACAAATTAAAGCCGAGTTACGTTCCAGAACCAACACAAAGCGAGGAGGTTAAACAAGCCAGTGCTGCTATTCGCAATCAGATTATTGAAAAAAAGAAGGAGTTGGATGGCCTCGCGTCACAACTATCGAATCTCAACACCGAAAGAACTGAATGCCAGCGTAAATCCGCTGTACTCAATAAGGCCCTTACAAAACTCAAAAACTTTCAACTTCAGTGGAAGGAATTTACTGAAGCTCTTGAACTTGATCTCCAGTCATTAGCAATCGATCAACCGATAGAGCTTACGGAGATTGTTAGCCTAACAATCAATCGATCAAAGCTAGATGAGTTACGCCTAGTGATTGATAAACAAGTCAAAAAGATTGATGAGCAACTTGATGCCCACGAGGAGACGTCGCCGATAGCGAGAAAGAATCGGTTAGAGCGCGAGCTTCTCCAACTACAAGAATCTTTAGATGCGCCCAATCGTGAGTATGTGGCATACCAAAACGCACTGGAAACGTGGACAAAACGCAGGTTGTCTCTCCAAGGAGATGCTTCGTTACACGAGTCGCTCACTTGGCTACAGAATCAGCTAGCTGAATTGGAGAATATTCCAGCAAAGTTGCAAAACTTGAAAGCTGAGCGTGTTGAGTTGGCGAGAGAGATATACCGTGAGACTAAGAAGCTGGCCGACTGCTATAAAAAGTTATATCAGCCTGTCCAGCAATTTATAGATCAGCAAGAAGGTTCTATGGGCGCCATCCCATTGTCTTTTGAAGTTTCAATTATTGAAAGTGGCTTTGGCAAAACGTTTCTCGAGAAAATCAATCGACAAATCAAAGGGACCTTTTCAGGTCTAGAGGAAAGTAACATAGAACTACGTAGGATTCTTGACGCAACTCAATTTGATAATGAAGAGAGCGTTTTAGGATTTCTTGAGGAATTAGATTCCGCACTTCACTTTGACTTACGTCAAACTGTCCCTGGGCGACCTGCCTTAGAGTTATCTGACCAACTGCGAAAAGGTGAGACAGTTAATTCAATGTATGATTATATCTATTCTTTATCCTACCTTTCCCCCCGTTATACTTTACAGTATGCTGGCCGTGAGATCAATCAGCTTTCCCCTGGTGAAAGAGGACTGCTCTTGTTGGTATTCTATCTCCTCATCGACAAAGATGATATTCCTTTGGTGATCGACCAGCCAGAAGAGAATTTAGACAATCAAACAATCTATGAAATCCTCGTTCGCTGCTTAAGAGAGGCAAAACTCCGGCGTCAAATCATCATTGTCACACACAATCCAAACCTTGCTGTAGTCTGTGATGCTGAACAAGTAATTTATGCGGACAGAGATGCTGCCACCAATTCGGTCACATACGAAGCTGGTGCAATTGAGAACCCAACAATTAACAAGCATGTAATAGATGTGTTGGAAGGAACGCGACCAGCCTTCAAGAATCGAGATTCTAAATACTTTGCAGAAGGCTAGTTGGAAGTATAATGAGTGATTGTGCAACATTCAGCACCGCAGGCACTGGAGGCAGTAACATCATTGTGAGTCATTGTGAGACACTTCGTATCGTTGCGTAAACCATGAATACCGTTCCCATAAATCATGAAATCCTCACCTGGGCACGCGACCGCTCCGGCCTGCCGCTGGATAAGTTTACGAAGAAGTTCCCAAAGTTCCATAAATGGGAAAAGGGCGACGCCCAGCCGACATTGAATCAGCTTGAACAGCTGGCGAAAATGACGATGACGCCATTGGGCTATTTCTTTCTGCAGGAGCCACCGGAAGACCGCCTTCCCATTCCCGATTTCCGTACGGTGAAGGACGAACCATTGCGCCGGCCGAGTCCGAATCTGCTGGAAACGATCCAGATCATGCAGCGCCGACAAAACTGGATGCGTGATTTCCTGACAGAAGAAGGAGAAGATCGGCTGCCTTTTGTCGGCTCGGTTACGCTCGATTCCAATATGTCTGACGTCGCGCCGGATATTCGCAAAACCCTCGGTCTTGACGATCAATGGGCGGCAAAGGTTCCCACATGGCGGGAAGCTTTAGCCACTCTCCGTGAGGCGGTCGAGAATGCCCGAATACTGATAGTCCTGAACAGCGTCATCGAGAACAACACGCACAGGAGGTTGGACGTGGACGAATTCAGGGGATTTATTCTGCACGATGAGTATGCCCCCCTGATTTTTGTGAATGGCGCCGATTACGAAGGCGCCAAAATGTTCACGGTCGCCCACGAATTGGCCCACGTCTGGCTTGGAAGGGGCGGTGTCTTTAATCTGGACGCCCTCGAACCGGCCGATAACGACGTCGAGAAGTTTTGCAACAAAGTCGCTGCGGAATTTCTGATACCCGAAAACCTGCTGCGAGAATCCTGGACAGATGCAAAACAGGCGGAAAATCCCTTTCAGACAATCGCTCGCCGGTTCAAAGTGAGCACCCTCGTTGCGGCACGCAGACTGTTGGACCTCGGTTTTGTCAACCGAAACCGTTTTTTTGAATTCTTAGAGCAGTACCGGACGGACGAGAGACGCAAAAAAGCAAAAAAATCCGAGGGCGGCGACTTTTACAATACGCAAAACGTACGTGTCGGAAAACGTTTTGCTTCGGCGGTTATCCGCGCCGCCAAGGAAGGACGGTTGCTTTATCGGGAGGCATATACGCTGACCGGACTGTACGGTAAGACCTTTGACCGCTACGCGAGGTCGCTCGGATTCTCAGGATGAGCGAAGTATACCTGCTCGATGCCAGCGTGCTCATCGAAGCCAAACGGCGATATTATGCTTTCGATATTTGTCCGGGATTCTGGAACGCGTTGGAACTCCAACATTCAAAAGGAACCGTTGCGAGCGTTGATCGTGTCAAAGATGAGATTGAGCGAGGAAAGGACGAGTTGAGTAAGTGGGCTGTTTCGACGATCCCGGCTGAATTCTTCAGAGACACAGGAACGAGTGAAGTCGTGAACCGGTACTCCCAAATTGCCGCGTGGGTGCAGAACCAGCAGCAGTTTTTCCCTGAGGCCAAGTCCAAATTCATTTCAGGAGCCGATGGATGGTTAGTAGCCTATGCGAAGGTCAACCAATTGACCGTCGTTACCCAGGAAGTTCACAGACCGGATGCTCGTAAAGACGTTCCCATTCCAAACGTATGCATCGCATTTGATGTTCACCATAAGGACACATTTGAAATGCTGAGAGCGATTAAGACCCGTTTTGTTCTGGACAAAAAGAAATGACCCAAACCAAAGAAATCGCTTTCGAAGCTGCTATAGAAACCTTTCTGTTGGAGAATGGATTTCGGTCGATCTCTAAAGAGCATTTCGATCGTAACCTGGCGGTTTTTCCACAATCTGTGCTGGAATTCATCAAATCCACTCAGATCAAAGAGTGGCAAAAATTGGAAGCTTTGCACGGTGACAGAACCGGCGAGCAGATTCTTACCGATCTCTGCAAGTGGATGGATACGTACGGTTCATTGGCTACGCTGAGGCACGGCTTCAAGTGTTATGGACGTACTCTGCGGATCGCCTATTTCAAGGCGGCCCATGGCCTCAATCCTGAACTCGAAGAGCGATACGCGGCGAACGTACTTGGGATCACACGTCAGTTGCATTTCAGCCCGAAGAGCGAAAAATCGCTCGACATGGTCATCAGCCTCAACGGGATACCCCTCATAACATTGGAACTAAAAAACCCGATGACGGGTCAGACCGTGGAAGACGCCATTCGACAGTACAAAAACGACCGCGATCCACGGGAAACGATTTTTGAATTCAAGCGACGGACGCTGGTTCATTTCGCCGTGGACACGGAATCGGTTTTCATGACCACTCGATTGGCGGGACCAGCCACTCATTTTCTGCCTTTCAACAAAGGCATCGACAAAGGGGCCGGTAATCCGGCAGATCCTTCGGGACGCACGTATCGAACGTCTTATTTGTGGGAAGAAGTTCTCCAAAGAGAAAGTCTCTTGGACCTGCTGGCAAGATTTCTTCATTTGCAGGTCGAGAACAAGCTCTCCGACGAAGGAAGGAAGATCAAGAAGGAGACTTTGATTTTTCCACGATATCATCAGTTACGTGCCGTTCGCAAACTCGTTGATGCAGCCCAGTCGGAAGGTGTCGGAAATAATTACCTGATCGAACATTCGGCCGGCAGCGGCAAGAGCAATACCATCGGATGGTTGGCGCACCGCCTTTCGTCTCTGCATAATCAAAACGATGAAAAGATTTTCGATAGCGTTGTTGTGATTACCGACCGGCTGGTTCTCGACCAACAATTGCAGGATACGATCTACCAATTCGAGCATCGTCAGGGAGTAGTACAAAAGATCGACGAAGATTCGCGTCAGCTTGCCGAGGCTCTGGAGAGCGGGGTCCCAATCATCATTACGACAATGCAGAAATTTCCATTTGTCGAAAAACAGTTGATCAAAATCGCCGATGAGCGAGGACGCAAACATGACGGTATCTTGCCGACGCGCCGGTATGCCATCATTGTGGATGAAGCCCACAGCTCACAAGCTGGTGAATCAGCCACTGAAGTCAAACAGGTCTTAGGTGGCGAAGAAATGCGTGATGAGGCGCGAAAACGGGCCGAGGAAGAGGGACAGGAAAAGTTGGAAGAACTCTTTCGAAGCATGGCCAAGAGGAGCCATCAAGCGAATATCAGTTTCTTTGCCTTCACTGCAACACCCAAATACAAGACTTTTGGCGTTTTTGGGCGAAACGGAGAGGCATCCGACACGTATACGATGCGTCAGGCCATTGAAGAGGGTTTCATTATGGACGTGTTGAAAAACTATACGACCTATGCGACGTATTTCAAACTCGTCAAAGCCTGTGAAGACGATCCCAACGTTGAAAGGAAGAAAGCGGCAAAGGCCCTTGCCCGATTCCTCAGGCTCCATCCGCACAACATTGCACAGAAGACCGAAATCATGGTCGAGCATTTCAATACGTTCACTCGACACAAGATCGGTGGCAAAGCAAAGGCGATGGTACTGACTGGCTCCCGGCTCGAAGCGGTGCGGTACAAACTGAGTTTTGACAAGTACATCGCCGAGAAGGAATACTCCATCAAGACTCTCGTTGCTTTTTCGGGAACGGTCATCGATGATCAGATCGCAGAGAAGACCTACACAGAAGAAGGGATGAACAGGGGAATCCGCGAAAAAGAACTCCCTGAGAAGTTTGCCACGAGCGAGTATCAGGTATTGCTCGTTGCCGAGAAATACCAAACGGGGTTTGATCAACCGTTACTGCACTCCATGTACGTCGACAAGCGTCTATCCGGTCTTCAAGCCGTTCAAACATTGTCCCGGCTCAATCGCACGCATCCGTTGAAGGAGGATACGTTTGTTCTGGACTTTGTAAATGAGCGGCAGGAAATTCAGGAGGCCTTCAAGCAATACTACGAAGGCGCAGAAATGGGAGAAGAGATCGAGCCATCGCGTCTTTACGAAATCAAGGCGGAATTGGACGGTTCGGGCATCTACCTCGCCGAAGAGATTCACCAATTCTGCGATATCTATTTCAAGCCGAAATTGCGACAGAGTCCTTCCGATCACCGGGACATGAACGCAGCACTCGACCCGGCTGTGGATCGGTTTCGTAAACTCAAAGAAACACAGGAGGACGAAGCAGAACTGTGGAGAGGAAAGTTGGTGGCATTCCGCAATCTTTACGCCTACCTGAGCCAGATCATCCCGTACCAAGATTCCGACTTGGAAAGAACCTATACATTCTTACGTCACTTGTCTCCAAAGCTCCCCAAACGAGGAAGTGGCCCGGCTTACCAGTTTGACGATGAAGTTCGCCTCGAGTATTATAGGCTTCAGAAGATCGCTGAAGGGTCGATCAGCCTCGGCGATGGTTATGCAAAGCCGCTGGACGGTCCTTCAGAGGTAGGAAGCGGAATCGTCAGGGAACAACCTGTGCCATTGTCTCGATTGATTGATATGATAAACGAGCGCTTTGGAACCGACTTCACAGAAGCAGACCAATACTTTTTTGATCAATTGCTGGAAGCTGCCGTTCGGGATGAGAACCTGAAACAGGCCGCCAAAGTAAATCCTGAAGACAAATTTTCACTGGTCTTTCGAGGCTTACTGGAGACTCTGTTTATTGAACGGATGGATCAGAACGAAGAAATTTTTGCCAGATACATGAATGACGAAAGCTTCCAGAAGATTGTGGCCACATGGCTTGCGTCTGCGGTGTACAAAAGATTGCGAGTGGCCAATAATAGTGAATCAAAGGCTGCCGAACCTTAGGAGTCATATTTGGAGAATTTCGCATGTCTCCCGTCGAATTCCTTCAAAGAGCTGATAAGAAATACGCTTTAGGCATCATTCTCGCGCTAATTGGTCTTGTCCCTCTCGTAGAGTATGTCAAGCAGGACGAGAGTCGCTTGTCATACGAAATCGTTAGTAATGTTAGGGTCTTTGACGTCCGCGAGAACGTAGACAAATTGTCTATAATGTATGATAGCACTGATCTGAGAAGCAGGGGTCTCATGCTGCGTCTTATTACAGTTCGGATGGGCAATTTTGGAAACAGGGACATAAAGCTGACCGACTACGACCCTCGATATCCCGTGGGCTTTGTTATTCATGGAGGACGCCTCTTGGAATACCCGCGGGTTGTCGAAGCGACGAATGATTATCTTAAGTCAGCCGTACAGATCAACAATGACACATCACGCGTAACTTTAGTTCCAGTGATCATTGAGAAGAATCAATATGTCACTCTGAAACTCTTGTTGACCGAACGGGATTCTGAACCTGCTGTCATTCAACCGATCGGGAAAATTGCGGGTGTTAGCGAAATAGAACTATTCGATTCTCCACCAAAAACAGCTGAGCCCTTCTTTCAGTCACTCTGGTCGGGTAGTCTATTTGTGCATCTCAGCAGATGGCTAATCTACACGGTTATTGTGTTCATGCTCACTTTCATCGTTCTTGTATTAACCATTGTCATTTCGGAACGCAAAAGGGAATCCATCGTTAGAGAGTTCAAGTCACAGTCAAGAATACGCTTCAATCAGTTCGACCGGTTCATTTTTCAAGAATACGTTGACAATGGAGTTCCCTTCATTACAAGAACAACTAAGATCATCGTCAGATGTGTGCTGTACAATACTTCGATGACGAATGAATTGATCGATCCGTCCACCAAAGATTTCATCAAAACAAATTTTGATTTCGATTTTCGAGAAAAGAAGTATTATAGAAAACTTGTGAAGTCCGGATTTGTCACGCAAGAGAACGGCCTATTTGAAATACACGAACAAATGTCTTCAACCTTCGATGCTTTTGTCGCATTCTTGCACAGCAAAGGGCTGGTTCGAATTCCGCAGAAGAGTCCCCTTCCGCCGCAAGAAAGTGTATGAAATTATGTCCTGACTCACGACGTAATCATCATCGGGGATGCCGGCTTGTACCAGGGCGTGTATACGGTCGAATGCAGCAGCGGATCCACGACCGTGTCCAAAGACATCATTCTGATTCGGGGTGATTTGCCGTGATAGTTCAGATCATTTCACGGAATGGATGACCTTTAAAGGAACTTCCACTTCCAGTTCCAGAAGGGCTTGTGCCAGGGTTTTTCCCTGCGGATCAACCAGCAGCGATTTGGTGCCGCCGCCGCCGAGCGTCTCCTCCAAAAGAAAGTTCAATCCAAGCAAATTACTGAGTTCGTATCGTATCACCTTGCCGTGGGTGTGTCCTTGAAAGAACGCCTTGACCCGATCCGTGGTCAGATGGATTTTCATCCACTCGTAGGCGCTCGTGGATCGGGCGAGAATCCCAATGTTGCACGTGTCGCCTTTGTCGCCGGAACGTCCATAGGCGATGGTTCGCAGTTTCACCTTCTTTTTTGGTCCTGTGAATCGGACGGCTTTTCGCTGGGGTTGGGGCGGCGTCGCTAAATCGTCGGCGTGTTTTCGTACACGTATCGGAAATAATATCTCAAAGAATTCCTCATCGCCATTGGTGGACATGGCGAGCACTTTGGCTTTTACCCGCGTCCTGTGCATGAGCGCCGGCCAGTAGGCGACCACAGGAACAGGTTTGGGTCTGCCGCGGCCTGTCACCGCCATTCCGGCCGGACCGGACAGAATCAGCGTGGAGAGCGCCTTTCCAAAATCCTTGATCTTACGTATGTCGTGATCACGAACGCTGAATCTGAGCAGGATTTCGTTGGGTTCATATGGCGAAAGGTGTCTTGGCCAGCATGATCCCGAGCCGACCATGCTGGTATCCGTGGCTTGAAATTTGTGACGTATTTTTTTCCAGAAAATGTTCTCGATGACCCGGGCCTTTTTGAAGGTCTGGGGTCCGGACACGAGCACCTCTCCGCTGGCCTTCCAGCCGTCATCATAGGACATGGATACTTTCAAGTTGTCCGGCTCCGGTTTTCCTTTGATGCCGAATACCCGCACCCGATCCTTTCCGTCTTGTTTGATCTGGATCGTGTCAAACCGCGCGATGCCGTCAGGAGAGATGTAATTGGAAGGATCGCCCATCTCATACACCAGTTGTTCTTTGACAGTTTTTTCATTGACCGATCCGCCGGTGCCGCGATGCTTCGTGACCACAAACTCCCCGGATGGCGCCATCTCAATGATCGGGTATCCGATATCATGAAAAGATCCGACGTCCTCCCAGTCTGTTATGTTGCCTCCTGTCGCCTGGGCGCCGCACTCGATAATATGACCGGCCACAATGCCGGCCGCCATTTTGTCCCAATCATCCATGGCCCAGCCAAATTCGTGGATCATGGGAGCCAACGTGATACCGGTATCGGTGACCCTGCCGGTCACGACGATTTGACATCCGCTGTCCAGAGCCTTAACCACCGGCTCGGCGCCAAGATAGATATTGGCTGAGGAAATTCGCGAGCGCACATTGAGAAAGCTCTCACCGGTCTCCATATTCGTAAAACGTTCGCCGGCAGCGGTCAACTCATACAATTCACCGACAATATCGTCGCCATAGACGACACCCACTTTGATATCATGACCCATTTTTCTTGCCAATTCGATGATCTTACGGCCCAAACCGATCGGATTGATCCCTCCGGCATTGGAGATGACGCAGACTTTTTTCTTCACGATCAGTGGCAGGCACTCCGTCATCTGCTCGAGAAAATCGGTGGCGTAGCCCAGTTCGGGATTTGAGGCTCTCTGCCGCTGCAGGATTGACATGGTGATTTCGGCGAGAAAGTCCATCGTGATGTAATCCACGGGTCCGCCAAGCAATTGGCGCTTGAGGGCGGACAAATCATCACCCCAATATCCTCCCGCATTACCGATACGAATCTTCTTTTTCATGTGTCTGTGTGGTTTGGATGTGAGGCTGCGACCCGGCCGACAAGTCGTTCCTCCGGCCTTTCGGCGGAAGAGCGGTGACGCCGCCATGTGTTAATACTTGAGCGGAAATATCAATACCATTTCGGAACAAACTTGTGACCGTAACTGATGACGCCGGCATTTCCTTCGGATTGTATTTTTCTGAATTCGAGCCGGACCTCCATACCGATATGTATTTTCTCCACGTCACAATCCGCAAACTGCGCCATGAAACGCGTGCCGTTGGAGAGTTCTGCAATCCCCAGAGCGTAGGGGGCAAGGTCCTTGTGCTGAGCCGACGCGGTTCGAATGACCGTATACGTCAGAATGTGGCCCGTATCCGGCAGCATGACCTTGACGCCTTCGGTGTCTCCGGTTGTAGGGTCAATTTTGCGCGGCGGATAGTAGGTTCTACCGCTCTTCTTGAATTGAAACGCTTCCAGCCGGTAGCGCCGGGGATATTCACGCCAATTGCGGGAACTGAACATACTCATGAACCTGCCTCCAGTATGTGCACCACCGACGAAGCGCCGGTGCCGCCCATGTTTTGCGCCATGCCGATCCTGGGAAAGGACGGTATCTGGCGCCCGTTTTCAGCCTGACCGGTCAATTGTTTGTACACTTCGACAATCTGAGCGACGCCGGTCGCACCGACCGGATGTCCTTTGGATTTCAATCCACCGGATGAGTTGATAGGAAACCTGCCTTCAAGCGATGTCTCGCAGGCCAGGATGGCCTCGCCGGCTTTGCCGGGTTCGAATATGCCGATGGATTCGGCGACGATAATTTCAGCAATGGTGAAACAATCGTGCAACTCCGCAAACTGAATATCTTCGAGGCGTTTCCCCGACATCTTCAGGGCTCGTTTCATGGCGATCGTTGCGGACTGGATGGTCGTGAGATCCTCCCTGTGCGCAAGAGCGATGTAGTCAGTTCCGACGCCCGATGCCAGTATGCGGGTCCACGGCCTCTTCAATTTTTTTGCCATCTCCGGCGTTGTGACAATCACCGCCGCCGCGCCATCCGTAATGGGCGAACAATCGAGTATTCGAAGTGGGTCGGCAACCATGACGGACTGGGATACCTGATCCGCCGTCACTTCGAACGGATATTGGGCTTTTGGATTCCTGGATCCATTGCGATGATTCCTGACCGCTACGGCTGACAGCATCTCGCGCGTTGTACCGTACCGGGCCATGTGCGCATGGGCCATCATGGCGTACAACCCCGGGAACGTGGCGCCGTGAAACACCTCGTATTCCTGGTCGGCCGCCGTCGCCAAAGCGGCGGTGCCTTCATCGGAGGAACAGTCGGTCATTTTTTCAACGCCGGAGGCCATGACGATATCCGATGCGCCGGACGCGACGTCCAGGAAAGCCAGCCGGACCGCCATGCCTCCCGATGCGCAGGCCGACTCGACCCGAACCGCGGGAAGACCCGGCATGCCAAGGTAATCGGCCATCAGTGCGCCAAGATGTTCCTGCCCGACGAACAAACCTCCGGACATGCACCCGACATACAGGGAATCCAAATGGTCGACCCCGGCGTTGTTTATCGCTTCGGTCGCGGCATCGACAAACAAATCACGAATGGACGAACGCCACACTTCACCCCACTCGGATAATCCAACTCCAACTACGGCAACGTCACGCATGGGTTGTTCTCCTAATCGTTCTTGCGAATTTTGTGACGGAACTTGGCGTAGGTTCCATAATCTATATAGATGAGATTCTCGTTCAGGAGCTTTTTCGTCCGGACGGCACGGTCGCGCACCTCATCAATGCGTTCGGTCACTTTCCAGACAAACGCATCCGATCCGGCTCCGGATCCGTATGAGCACATGAACACCAAATCGCCGGGTTTGCACACATCCAGTGTTGCTGTCAGTCCGATTGGGGAAGCGCCGGAGTATGTATTTCCAAGCGTAGGTGACAACCAGCCCGGATCGATCTGGTCTTGCGTAAATCCAAGTTCGAGGGCGACACGTTGAGGGAACTTGCCATTAGGCTGATGAAAGACGGCAAAGGCAAAATCCTTTGGCTTCATGCCGGCTTTTTCCAGGAGGGCCAACGACGCTCCTTTGGTGTGAGCAAAGTACGCCTCTTCGCCCGTAAATCGCCCCCCGTGTTGAGGGTAGAATTGATGTTCGCGGCGCCAGAAATCAGGTGTATCGGTCATGAAGGAATGCGTATGCAGGCATTCGGCAATCAGATGATCATTGCCCATGATGAAAGCGCCGGCGCCGGCCGCGGCCGAAAATTCGAGCGCATCGGACGGCGCGCCCTGCGATGTGTCGGCCGCGATCGCCAGGGCATACTTCATGTAGCCCGCGGCCACGTGGGAGAGCGCCACAAACATCGCTTCCGAACCCGCCTTGCAGGCAAATTCGAAATCTGCGCAATGAATGTTCGGTGTCGCCCCGATCGCCTCGGCCACGGTGGTCCCTGACGGCTTGACGGCATACGGATGCGATTCCGACCCCACGTACACGGCCCCGATCTCCTGAGGATCAACGACGACCGCTCTCTTCATAGCGTTGCGGGCCGCCTCCACAGCCAGCGTGATCGTATCCATGTCGGGCGGAGGTACCGACTTCTCACGCAACATCAGGCCTTTTTTGTAACTCTGAGCATCCATACCCCAGGTTTTGGCAATTTCTTCGACTTTGATTCTGTGCCGGGGCAGATGCGCGCCATAGCCAACAATACCAGCCATAACATCACCTCTGATGAATAGAAAAGGGCAAACGCTTGCTCATGTATCTTGAAAGAATGGAGAGAACAGATAATGATAGATGGTTGAGAAACGCTGATTGCATGACTGAAAAATAGCCGTTGTCCGGCACAATTACAAGTGCCGCCCGTTATCGGTTGGAACGTATCAGTCGGCCGCCTTCACTTCCGTTGCGTGAGGATCTTGACGTCGGCTTCCTTTTCGTAGTACTCGCGCGTCTTTTTGGATTCGTCAACGCGTCCGAGCGTCTCAAACACTTTGGACACGTCGTCGCAGGAGGCGCCTTTGATGCCGCGAATCGTGTACTCGACGGAACCGTCTTTCTTTATGGTGAATTCAATCTCCTGGAAATCGTCGGCCACGATCACGCCCACTTTCTGAGCACCAGCCGGATCGACTGGTTGTCGTCGGAGGTCTCTTTGACCAGTTGGAAGCCGGCCTTTTTGGCGCCGGCCAGCACTTTTCGACAGGCGTATTTTTGGGTCAATTGGGAAATGAACTTCGGGCTCTTCTTCAGAATCATGTCGTCACCCGCGAGTTCGTAGACGCCGGACTTGTTCCTGATGAACCCGACCATGCCAAAAGGCGTTTTGACGGCGATGTCCACGTCGAATACCCGGTTGAGAAGAGTCTTGATCTTGCGCGTGCGCAGCACCTCGCATTTCATTTCGCGCAACGCTTCCTTAAGGAACAGTATTTCGGTCAACGACGTCTTGAGGGTGACGAACCTGGACATGGGATACTTTCTTCTTTGCGACAAGTGTAGTATACTGTTGCGAAGGTAGAGAAATTCGCGATGTCTTGCAAACCATAATTCCATGCGACGATTTCGCAAAACGCTGTTGACGTTGATGGCCCTGGCGGCGGCCTTTGGCGGGGGCGTGTATCACAAGGAAATCCTCCGTTTCGTGGAAACCGTGCAATCCGGAAGTCTCCGGCCGGATGACGCCGTTGTGCGTCGTGTCGTCGACGGTGACACGTTCGTCATTTTTGTGGATGGCCGCGAGGAAAAAGTAAGGCTGATCGGCGTCGATACACCCGAATCCCGCGCCAATGAGAAAGCCGGAAAAGACTCCAAACGCAGCGGGAAGGATCTTCAAAGTATCATGGCCCAGGGCAAACAGGCCAAACATTTCGTGGAAAAGCTGGTTCCTGCGGGAACGTCCGTCCGTATTGAAATCGACGTGCAGAAGCGCGACAAATACGGACGTATGCTGGCGTACCTCTATTTGCCCGACGGACGCATGGTCAACGAAGAAATCATCAAAGCCGGCTTTGCCTCGCCGATGACCTATCCTCCCAATGTGAAGCATGAGGCCAGGTTCAGACTGGCCTATCAGAAGGCCCGTGAAAACAAGGTCGGACTTTGGAAATAAATCTTTACGGAATTATTTTTCCCCAATAACTCTATTCGTACCCCTCAAAACCTGACGAAGGTCATTTACAAGTGAACGATATGGCCCTATCTTGGAGATGTTTATCGCAATGTTCTTTGAAAAATCGTATCAGACTCACTGGTACTTTAGAAATCCTCCTTAAAGTGCAGGGAAGCTACAATCATCTCAACATCCTTGCAGATTGACTTGAATCCCACAGTGAGGCTATCTAATCGATTGTAGATCGGGCAACGGGATTGAACCTGGACTGATTACACGCTCATCTGGACGGCGCTTGAACCTCAACTCAGCAGCGTGACAAAATTTGCCCGGTTTCAGTGGATTGGATAGCCTCATCCCACCTTCAAAATCAACTCTTCTAACGCGAATCAACCCTCGGACGGCAAATGTGCGCTCGTCATGGTTTGGAATGCGTCGTAATGGTCTCCAACCCGTGACCCGCGGGTCCCATTTCATTTCTTCGGAGGAGGTATGCGAACACCAATCCGACAAATCCCAGACACGAAAAGATCCACATACCCAGGGCGTAACCACCGGGATTTTCCGGGCCGGCGAATGAGATGTCATTGGCCCAGCCGATGAGCAGATTGAAACCGGCCAGTCCCACATTCTGAATGAGCGTCATGAGACCGTACGCCGTGCCGAGCTTGTTTTCTTCGACAATGTAGGCTACCGACGGCCACATGATCGCCGGTATCAGGGAAAACGCCACACCCATCATGGCCATGGGAACGTACAAGCTGACGTGGGTGTAGGCCATAATCAGGTACACCGGGATCAGCAGGAGCGACCCGAAGATCATGGAAAGGGCGCGTTTGCCCACACGATCAACCAACAGCCCGAACAGCGGCGTGGCAATCATCGCAAACAAGGTCAGCATGCTTGAAAGAAATCCGCCCAGTTCGCGGGTGGCCCCGTGCGCATCAATGAAAAACTTGACGGCAAAAGTCTGAAACGGAAAGATACCGGAATAGAAGGTGATGCACAGCGCCACGATGTACCAATACGATTTGCCGAATTTCCACAAATCCGAAAAAACGACTTTATCGGTCTGAGCGGCCGAGCCCATCTCGTATCTGGATTCCGCCCGTACTTCAAGTATCCAATATATCAGCGCGCCCACAATGCACATGATCGCGAAGATCACCGAAATGATCAGCGGCCATTGCCAGTTGTCGTAATAGGCTTCGGCCCATGACGGCGAATTCAAAGCCGCAAAGGATCCAAGCCGTGCGATGGTCAGGTTGACGCCAAAGGCAAAACTCAGTTCCTTGCCTTTGAACCACTTGGCGATGGCCGTCGTGACGGCCACGATCAGCGACTCGGCGCCCAGGCCGAATACAAGTCTTCCGGAAGCCATGATCCACAGCGTGCCGGTGGCCGCCGTGATGGCCGCGCCCAGCAAACACAGGGCGGCAAAAATAAACGTGGCCTTTCGCGTGCCGATCCGGTCAATGATCATTCCGCCGATCAGGACCATCAGGATATTCGGTATGCTGTAAATCGCCTGCAGCAAGCCGATGTCCGAATCCGAAAAATGAAGTTGCGAGGCCAGCAGGTCGGCGAGCGGGCTGATGGCGTCGTAGACATAATAATTGCCGAACATGGCGAGACTGATGAAAACCAAAACGGACCACCGGAACATTCTGGAAGGTGGGTTTTTCGGAGCGGGTGATGTCATGACGAATCCTGATGTGTCTGGAGAAATGGAAAAAAAAGCGGTCCTCTCTCCGGGAGAGTCAGACCGCTTTTGAACGATTGTTTGACAAACGCTAGTTGACGTTCTTCAGAATACCGAGAAGAAAAGTCCAGAACTTCTCGACCGTGTCGATATAGATCTTCTCGTCCGGTGAGTGCACCCCTTCCAACGTCGGACCAAACGACACCATGTCCATCCCGGGGCATTTTTCGCCGATGATCCCGCATTCCAGACCCGCGTGGATGGCTTTCACGTGCGGTTCCTTCCCGTACAATTGCTTGTACGTGGATTGGGCGACTTTCAGTATCGGAGAATTCAGGTTCGGTTTCCATCCCGGATAACCCTCGTTCCACGAAATGTCGGCGTGGCCCAGATTGAAGATACAACCGACGGATTGCGTAATTTCGATGATTTCCGAGGCGACCGAACTGCGCTGGCTGGTGGTCAGCGATATTTTCTTCTTATCCGTGATGATCACAGCCACATTGGTTGACGTCTCGACCAGACCAGGAATATCGGCGCTCATCTTGGTCACGCCATGGGGCAGGCTGGCAATCGTCTGGAGAATCTTCTTCTGCAGGCTCTTTTTGAAAACTTTGGCGCCGCGGAGGCCCTTGATCTCGGACACCGTCATTTGAAAATCGGGATCGACTGTCGAGATCTCAGCCTGAATGGTTTTTTGAAACGCGCTCACCAGGCTGACCGCCTCATCAAACCTCTTTTTCGGAATAAAAACCACCGCTTCGGCTTCGCGCGGAATGGCGTTGGTCTTGTTGCCGCCGTTGATCGAAGAAACACGTCCGCCGATTTCGGACAGCGCCATGAGCGCGCGGTTCAGGCTTTTGATGGAATTGCCGCGCCCTTTGTCGATCTCCAGTCCCGAATGACCGCCTTTCAGGCCTTTCACGATCACGTGCACAGGCATGTGATTGGCGGGCACGGCGTCGTATTCGGCTTTCCAGGTGCCGGTCGTGTTCTTTCCGCCGGAGCAGCCGACGTAGACCGCGCCTTCTTCTTCAGAATCCAGGTTCAGCAACGTCCTGCTTTCAAGAAGATCGCCGCTCAGGTTGCTGGCTCCCGTCAATCCGGTCTCTTCGTCGACCGTGAAAAGAAATTCCAGGGGCCCGTGTTCCAGGGATTTGTCCTCCATAATGGCCAGATTGGTCGCCACGGCGATGCCGTTGTCGGCGCCCAGCGTCGTGCCATCGGCCATCAACACATTGCCATTCCGGATCAATTCAAGCGGATCCTTGGAAAAATCATGAACCTTGTCTTTGTTTTTTTCGCAGACCATGTCGAGGTGCCCCTGCAGGCAGACCGAACGTACATGTTCGCGGCCCTGCGACGCCGGTTTCTTCACAACGACATTGCCCGTTTCATCCCGCCGCGACGTCAAACCCAGCCGCCTGGCAACCCCGGTGACGTAGTCAATCATCTTTTCTTCATGTTTCGAGCAACGCGGAATTTTCGAAATCTCGGCGAAATACCGCCAAACCGCTTCCGGTTTTAATCCTTCAATCGCCTTTGACATTGGAGTATCCTTCCGTGGTTAATTCAGGCATGGCTGGCCGGATGTGGCCGTCGGGAGAAGAATGAACTTCTCCTTTTCCAGCGCCCGGATGAATTTTCCGATTCGATCATACACCGGTTCGACCGATTCGCCGAAGGTGTCTTTCATGCTTTCGGCAATCCGGCGCACGGGCGTATCGCCGTCAAATCGCTGCCAGAGAAAACTGCCGTACGCGTCGAGTTTGATTCTGAAATTCGGTTTGGAGAGCATCGGCATGATGTACTTCACGGCTAACCGGCTCTTGAATTTCGGAATCAGCAGAACCACTTGTTCCTGTTCCGCCATTTCCCATGACACATTGCGCACGGGACACAATTCCAGCAGATTGACCTCGGCCTGCCCGCCCGGTTTGTTGGAACTTTTCATCGTATGACTCACTAAAACACGGCCGTCGGAGGCGCGGGTTCATCCGGCTTTCCCGCATTTCGGATCGGAATCTGGATGAGTATCAGCGCGATGACCGCAAACACGCCCAGACTCACGAGGAACGACGGTTGATCAAAAAACGCAAATAACCTGGTGTCGGTAAAGGCCAGCGTGGCAAACAAGAGTCCGATCAGCGCTTCGCCCGCGATCAAACCCGCCGCCAGAAGCACGCCGGTGTTTTCGACACGCGCCTTCTGGGCCGCGTTGTGCTGGCGCTTTTCATTGAACCGCTCGACGACGCCTTTGATGAGGCCGCCGATAAAAATGGCGAAGGTTGTTTCCAGGGGCAGGTACATGCCGACGCTGACCAGCATTGGGCTTTTGACCTGCATCAGAATAAAACAGAAACCCATCAGCATGCCGACAATGATCAGCGGCCACGCCATGTCGCCGCCGACTATGCCCTGCGACAACAACGCCATCAGGCTCGCCTGCGGAGCGGGCAGGTTGCGGCCGCCGAAGCCTGTGCCGCCCGTGTTGATGTCGCCCTGGTGCAATACGACCAGAGGCAGAAACATGATCACGGAAGCCAGGCCGACCCCGAGAAGATCGCCGATCTGCATTTTCCACGGCGTTCCACCGAGGATGTGACCGACTTTGAGGTCCTGCAACATTTCACCGGCCACCGCCGCCGAAACGCAAACCACGGCCGCGACGCCCAAAACGGCCGCGACCCCGGTCGCGCCTTTCATGCCGAGCGCCACCATCAGAATGGCCGCGACCAGCAGCGTCGAAAGCGTCAAGCCGCTGATCGGATTATTGCTGGAACCGATGATGCCGACGAGATATCCGGAAACGGCGGCAAAGAAAAAGCCCGCTATGATCATGACCACAGTCGCGACCAGGGCGGCCACCACGTCGCCGGCGAAATAATAATAAATAAAAAATGTCGCCACGGCGCTGCCAAGGATGCCCAGCATGATCCAGTTGAATTTCAAATCCTGTTCCGTGCGGCTCGTCGTGTGTTCACCGGTCGCCGCCTTCTTGACGTCGCTGATGGAACGGCTGATGCCGGTGATCAGGCTTTTGCGCATGCGGAATAGCGTGAACCCCGCCCCAACCAACATGCCGCCGATCGCAATCGGTCGCACAATGAAACGCCATATATTGGTCGCCAGGGCCAGCCAGGTGTCGGCATCCGCCGTCTGCCCTTCCGGCACCAGCGTCGGCAATAACGACGGCGCGAGGAAATACGTGATGATCGGAACCAGAAGTCCCCAGGCGAGCAACCCGCCTGAAAAATTCAACGACGCAAGTTTCGGACCGATGATGTATCCGACGCCGATGTAAGCCGGGCTGACGCCGGGCGAACTCAACACGATGCCGCCCTGCGCACCGGCCTGGCCGGACGCCCGCAGACTGATCGACGCCTTCGAAAAGCCGATGAATTTTTCCCACGTCGTCGCAAAAAATTTGAATTGACCCAGCGCCTGGATCAACGCGCCAATACCCATGGCGCCGAACAAAAACTTGGCGCCCGTGCCGCCGGAACGGCCGGCCTTGTGAATTTCAGACGCGGCGACCGATTCCGGGAATGGCAGGTCCACATCCTCCACCATCACACGCCGCAACAAGGCGACAAACATGATGCCGAGCACGCCGCCCACAAACATAATCGCCGTTGAGGCGAGGTAGTGCTCCATGGTGGCAAATTCATTCCAGTCCGGCAGAACTTCCCGGGCGATGAAAAAAGCCGGAATCGTGAAAATGGCCCCGGCCGCGACAGACTCGCCGATGGAGCCAACGGTTCGGGCAAAGTTTTCTTCCAGAATGGATCCCTTCATAAGACGCAACAAAGCCATGCCGATGACGGCGGCCGGATACGTCGCGGCTATCGTCATGCCGGCTTTCAGACCCAAATAGGCATTGGCGGCGCCCAGCACCACACTCATGACCAGACCGATCACCAACGCGCGAATCGTGAACTCGCTCATCGACGTTTCAGCCGGAACATACGGCTGGAACTTCGATCCCGATGTGCTGTCAGACATAAGAGACTCCTAGCATTAGGTGGAATGAATTGCCAATCAAGGTTGTCCGTTACTTTGGTTGAATTCGCGGGTTCTTTTCAGAAGGTTCTACGAGAAGAAGCCGTAAAAGATGTGTCAAAAGCGGCAAAAATATAGAGAGCGGGTCTTTCAAAGTCAACCTTTTTGGCAGCTTTGTCCATGTGAAACGGAAACGCGCTCTTTGGTGTTGCCCTCCTCGCGAAGTTGGCGGTCGCCGCGAAAAACGGTGTGAGGCCGGTGAGCGATCGGGCCAAAAACAAATTGATTTTCTATCCAACGCTGGGTAGATTCGTCGCAATCATTCGCGGACATCACCATGATACAGGCGGTCGTTTTCGACATGGGCAATACGCTCCTTCGCCAGGACCGGTTGCTTTGGAATCGTTTGATGAAGGCAGGTCTCATCAATCAGATTAATGTGTTTCGGAAACGCGGGCTGCGAAAGCCGACGCTGCGCGAATGGGCCGGTTCCTTTGAAGCGCTGCGGGCGGCGCTGGAGAGTGTTGCCGAAAAAAACCTCGTCGAAGTGAACGTGGAGAAGATATTTCACTATATGCTCGCATACCATGAAGTCCCGTCGGACATTGCTCCGGCCATGATGGTCAGCTTGCTTTTTGAGCCCATGATGACGGCCCGCCGGTTATTTCCGGAGGTGACGGACAGTCTTCAGCGCCTGCACGACCGTCGCTGCCCGATGGCGCTGGTCTCCAACACCATGGTGCCGCCGGCCATTTGCCGTTCGGCGCTGGACCGGCTCAACATTCTGCATTTTTTTGAATGCACGCTCTTCTCGTCGGAATGGACCTTTCGAAAACCGCACCCGGCCATGTTTGAGATGACGGCTCGCCGTTTAAGAATCAAACCCGGCCGCCTGTTGTATGTCGGTGACCGGATCATCGATGACGTCCAGGGAGCGGCCGGCGCCGGCCTGAGGACCGCCTGGATCAACCGGGATGGAAAAAGAATCCAAAACCGCGTCAAACCCGACTACATCCTTCGGTCATTGGAAGAAATTCCGGAAATACTCCGGTGATTGGACAGGCCGGCAGCTTCGTTTCCTTGCTTTGGCCATTAACACATTAACGAATGAAAAATATCCATCATATCCTGTTTGACTTCGATTACACGCTCGCGGATTCTTCCGAGGGCATTATTGCCAGCGTTAATTTTGCGCTTGGCCGCGTCGGGCGTCCCCCTGCGCACCCGTCCGCCATTCGCAACATGATCGGCCATTCGCTCGAAGAAACGTTCGGTCAATTCATCGATCCGACCGACGCGAATCTGATTGCCACCTGCAAAAGATTGTTCATGGAATATGCCGACACCGGCGCCATGGTGAAAAGCACGGTGATTCTGGAGGGTGTGCGCCAGACGCTTGAACATCTTTTCGACCATATGTACACGATGGGCATTGTGTCCACCAAACGTCGGTCGACGATTGAGGATACGCTGGAGACCCACGAGTTGGATGATCTGTTTGACATCGTCATCGGGTATGAGGACGTCACCGACCTGAAACCGAAACCCGAGGGTCTCCTTAAAGCCATGGATGAACTGGCGGGATCGACGGCGGACACGGTCTACGTGGGCGACAGCCTGATCGACGTCGCGGCGGGACGCAGCGCGGGTTTGCCGGTGATCGCCGTGGCTTCCGGAATGACGTCGTACGATACGCTCAAAGCCAACGGACCGGCCATGGTCCTTAAACGTTTTCCGGAACTCGTCGACATTTTTTCGCCGGGCTCATGAAACGCACTCTGACAGCGTTCTGGCTCGCGGTTCTCCTGGTGTCACCCGTTTCGGCGCAGAACGGTATGAACGGCAAGAGCCGGATTGACACAGCGATCACCGATGCCACCTTCGACCTGCGGGTATTGGGAGACGACATCTGGAAACCACCCCTCATCGTCCGGCGCTTCAAAGGGTTGCGTGTGGGGAACGACACATTGCCTCTGCGGATGCCCGCCGACAGTGGTATGGTGGTTGAAACCTCGGTGATGGGCTATCGCGTCCAGATCCATCACACCAACAATTACAACCAGGCCATCGTCATTCGCAACGATGCGATTCTGAAATTTCAGGAAGAAGTGTACGTCGACTATGAGGCGCCCAACTACAAAATCCGCCTGGGCGACTTTCGGCGGTTCGAACAGGCGGAAGAACTGAAGGACTATGTCAAAACGATGGGATACCCCGACGCCTGGGTGGTCAAAACCAAAGTGAACATTCGCCGGGAATGACCACCGACAGTTTCGTTTGATTTTCACAATTAATTTCGGCATATACCCGTAGTCGCTTATTCAACACAAGGAGTAACAGGACATGCAGGTGAAAGACATGAAGACCATCGGTGTGCTGGGTTGCGGCCTGATGGGATCGGGCATTGCCCAGGTGGCCGCCGCCGCCGGATTCAAGACGATCGCTCGCGAAATCAATCAGGAACTGATTGACAAGGGTCTGGGGAACATCAAAAAACAGTTGGAACGCAACGCGGCCAAAGGCAAAATCACGGTGGAAGAAAAAGACCGCATCATCGCCAACCTGAGCGGCACGATTCATCTGGACGATTTGAAACATTGCGACGTCATCATCGAAGCCGTGACGGAAGATCCTGTCGTGAAAAATGAAATGTACAGTCACTTGGACAAGGTGTGTCCCGCCCACACGATTTTCGCTTCCAATACTTCAAGCCTGACGATCACTGAGATGGCCGCATCCACGCAACGCCCGGACCGCTTCTGCGGCATGCATTTTTTTAATCCGGTGCCCGTCATGAAATTGGTGGAAATCGTCAAAGGTATTCGGACGTCCGATGAAACGTACCAGACGGCATTTGAATTGGGCAAGGCGCTGGGCAAGACGCCGATCGGCGCCAAGGACAATTCAGGCTTTGTCGTCAATTTTCTTCTCGTGCCCTATCTCCTGGGCGCCATTCGCGCCGTGCAAAACGGCGTGGCGTCGATCGAGGATATCGACAAAGGCATGATGCTGGGATGCGGATATCCGATGGGACCGCTGACGTTGCTTGATTTTGTGGGCATCGACACCACGTACCGCATCGCCGAAATCATGACAAAAGAGTACGGCGAGACCATGTACACGTGTCCGCCACTGCTGAAGAAAATGTTTCTGGCGGGATTCTACGGCAAGAAATCCGGAAAAGGATTTTATGACTATAGTTCAGGAACTCCTGTTGTAAATAAGGAAATCGTTGCTTATATTAAAACCATGTAACGGCGGCTACCGTAATGGCCGGAATTCATTCCGTTATAGGTAAAGAGAAAAAGGGACTTCTTCCGTCATGAAGAAGTCCCTTTTGTTTCGTGGCTGATTTTTTCCGCTCTCGATCCGCGCTCCGGCTTTCTGCTGGTCACTAAATCATCGCCTGCATCGTACCGCTATCCAACAATGAATAGTATTTCACCTTTTTCGACATTGCGCCCCTGTTGGGCTGTGATCCTGGTGATGTTTCCGGGCACCGGCGATTTGATTTCATTTTCCATTTTCATGGCTTCGAGAATCAGCACACCCTGACCCTGTGTGACGTTGTCGCCTTCTGCCGCGAGAATTTTGGTGACAAGTCCCGGGATGGGCGCTTTCACCTCACCGCCTCCGGACGCACTTTTGTTGTTGATCAGCGAACGCATCAAGAAGGTCCGCTCATCCTCCACCGTCAACTGGAACCGGTGCCCGCGGGTGAACACCGCGTGACCAGCCCTGTCTTTCTGAATAATCATCCGGAAGGATTCATGGCCGACCAGCATGGAAAACAACGACCCTGCACCGGCCGACTTGAAATCGACATCCAACGTGTCGGATTCTTTCCCGTCGCTGATGTGCACACGATGACGTCCGTCAATTTCGGAAATTGTGACATCGTACGTCTTTGATGGTGTGGATACTTTGTAATTCATACGCTGGCAAGATACTCTTCGGTTCACAAAAAAACAAGCTCCGATCTCGGGGCCATTGTCCATTGGCGGTTGTTGTCCGTCGGATTGGCGGCCTACAGAAGGCCTGCGAGTCCTTAGATTATCATTGATTTTATTGGGCAGAATGGCAAAATTGCAAAGGTGACTCACCTGCGCTGCATTAACGATTCGATTCCACATGCGGAAGGATTTCCAAACGGACAGATGGCTATGTATCGTCTGCTGACTTTTTGGATTTGTTTTTTGTGCACCGGGTTGCCGGCCCAGGATTATTTTGGGGCTGCCATTCCATTCAGCGTGTACAATCAGCCGAGCGCGTTTACCGTCGGGGACATGCACAATGACGGCACGTTGGATGTCGTGGCCGTTGGAAGAAATGACGGCACCAGACAGGGATTTGTGGCTGTGATATTTGGCCGTGGTGACGGCAGCTTTCTGAGCAAGACAGAACTGGTATCCGAGTACTATCCGGTCGACGTGATCGTCGACGACCTGGACAAGGACGGACTGCCGGATATCGTGACGGCCAATGCCGGATCTCAAACGTTAAGTCTTTTTGTCAATCAGGGCGGCGGCGCTTTCAAGCTGAAAGAAAATTTCAAAATCAAAGGCGAACCGGCGCGGCTGTCCATCGGGGATTATAACAAGGACGGCTTGCGAGATCTCATGGTGCTCATGAAAGGGGGACGCGACATCCAGATTTTCAAGGGAACCGGCAAGGCCCAGTTCAAAAATGTCGCGACTGTTCCGCTGGAATTTCCAGCCGTCGCGATACAGTTCAGGGACTATGCGGGCGCCGGTAATGACGGGCTGATCGTATTGCACGAAAACGAGACATTGGTCACGTTGATCAATCCTGTCGAGAAGTCCGGCAAATGGACATTCCAGAGCGCGAGGATTGACATGTTCACGAAGCCGGTTTTTGCGCAAATGGCGGATATCAACGGCGACGGATGGCCGGACGCTTTGACCCTGTCTGGCGGCGCCATGAACGTCATGTGGAGCGCGGCGGGCGGGCTGTTGCTGGATCAGACCGTGGCGCTGGACATACCCGACGAGGTGGTTTCGTTTGAGGTCGGCGATTTCAATCGTGATGGACACAGCGATGTAGCCGTTCTGGATCCGGCGACCGCGCAAATACTCCTGTATCTGAATGCGTCGACATCGACACCGAAGGCCTCAGCCACCAGGCCGGGAATCGTCATTCTTTGTGACAAGGACGATGCCAAACCCAAAACCGCCGACGTCGGCATGCTGGCCCACATCCGGCACGTCAACATGTCGCTGTTTGACGGCTCGGGCAAGTTGATCCGAAAGTATTTCGAATTCGATTCGGATCTGCCCGACGGTCAATTCATGTTGGATTGGAATGGAACGGATGAAAACGATGCGGAGGTGCCCAACGGCCGGTATATTTTCTACTACAAACTCGGCGCCCTCACCGTGATCCGACCGCTGCAAAAGCCATAACGAGGAAACAAAAACCAACATGGTGAAACAATGGCTGGCGCTTTGCCTTTGCGGCGTCATTACTGTCCAGGGCGTGGCCCAGAGACCATCGTCCGGCACGCAGGCCCTCAGCCGGGAAATCGACGCCCTCCTCAACCAACCTTTCATCCGAAACGCCACCTGGTCGATCGTCATTGAATCCTTGACCCGCGGGGATACGTTGTACTCGTTGAATGGGGAAAAAGGCCTTGTTCCCGCCTCCAATATGAAACTGTTCACCAGCGCCTTCGTGCTGGATCAGTTGGGTCCGGACTTCACTTACAAAACGACCCTCTGGGCGCAGGGCCGTTTTGAAAACGATACGACGCTGGATGGAAACCTTATCCTTCGTGGTCAGGGCGATCCGACGCTGGGTGGCCGGTTTCGCGACGATAAGATGCTGCAGATATTCGAAGAATGGACCGACAGCGTCAAAGCTCGGAAGATCAAGGTGATCTGCGGTCACGTCATCGGCGATGACAATTTCTTTTCCGATGACATCATGGGCCGCCATTGGGAATGGGACAGCGAATCCTACTGGTATTCCGCGCAAGTCAGCGGATTGTGCTTCAACGACAACTGCATCGATTGGTACATCACACCCGGCAAACCCGGCCATCGCGCGCGCGTGCTGGTGATGCCGAATACCAATTACGTGGACATTCGCAACCGCACTCTCACTATTTCATCGCCGGTTTCGAAAATACCGGTGGACGTCACGCGGGAACGGGTTTCCAATGTGTTCACCGCCACCGGGCAGATCCCGGCGGATGCAGGTACCCTTGTCGGATGGGCGACCGTCGAAAACCCGACCTGGTACACGGCCACCGTTTTCAAAGAAGTTGTGGAAAAGAGCGGAATTCAGACCCACGGTCAGGCGTTGGACATTGACAGTGTTCCGGGATTTCGATACGATCTTTCCGATTCCAACATGATCCGGCTGGCCACGTATGAATCTCCGAAAATGTCCGAAATCCTGAAAGTGGTCAACAAACGCAGCCAGAATTTATATGCGGAGCAAATTTTGAGGACCGTTCCGGCCATTCAGACAGGTGTCGGATCCGGGGATAGCGCCATTGCCATGGAAAAGAGATTCCTCGATTTCATGGGCATCGCCACGGATAAGATGACAATCACGGATGGTTCCGGCTACGCCAGAACCAACCAGGTTTCCACTCAGCATATCGTTCAGCTCCTCCGATCGATGCGACGGCATAAATACTGGAAAACGTTTCGCGAATCTTTGCCGGTGGCCGGTGTGGACGGCACGCTCACCTACCGCATGAAAGGCACCGTGGCCCAGGGCAATGTGCGGGCGAAGACGGGATATGTGGACAAGGTCCGGTCGATATCGGGATACCTCGTGACCGCCAACGGCGAAGAATTGGTTTTTAGCATGATTTGTAATAACTTCACCATCGACAAACTGGATGTGGAAAAAATTCAGGATACGATACTCGTACGACTGGCCGGATTGAATCGATGAAAGACTTCCTGGACAACCGTTTGTTCGAGGGTCTCAACGCCGATGATTTCGAACATCTGGAAAAATTCATTCGTGTCGAAACGTATCCCGCAGGCGCCATTCTTATGGACGAGGGTCAGGCGGGAGACGCCCTGTATCTGCTGGGGCGCGGATCGGTGCACGTGTCCAGAAAATCCCCGGAAGGCCGCGATATTCCGCTGACCACGCGCCATACCGGTGATTTTTTCGGTGAAATGGCCCTGATCGAAGACGCCCCCCGCTCGGCCAAAGTGATTACGGCTGAGGCGTGCCGCGTCGGCCTGATATCAAAAACCGACTTCAACGCCATGTGGCACCATCAGCCGCAGATCGCTCTCAATATCATCAAAACGATCAGCGCGCGGCTTCGTCAAAGCAACGATCAGACGGTCCAGCACTTCCTCGAACGGGAGCAGATGCAGGCGCGGCAGCTCGAACGCCTGAGAGCGTTGTTTGATTTTTCGAAACTCGTGGCGCTGAGGGAACACGACAAGACTTTGTTTTATCTCGTACCGGATCTTGTCCATCGCCATGTACCATGCCGTGCCGCGATGTTGTTTGTGCGGGAGGAAAACGACGGCCGCTTTTACACCGAATCCAGGACCGATCATGTGGATACGCGTTGCGTGGTGGAGTCCGAAACCTCGGAGCGGATTAGCGCCATGCCGTCGTCGGACTACGCCGATCCGGAACTGGCCGCCCGGCTCCGCAACCTGGTGCCGGCCATACAAGAAGGTCCCCTCTGGATTGAGGGTCTTTTCTATGAATCCGAGTGGCTCGGGTTTCTGCTTTTCGAGCACGAGGCATGGAACGAAGAGGACCAGACGTTCATCCAGACTCTCGCCTCGTATCTGGCCGTGGTTCTAAGAAATATTCAGTTGACAAATCGTATGGTCGACGACGAAAAAATGTCGGCCATAGGCCGCGCGTCCAGTTCGTTCATGCATGACTGCAAAAACCTCATCGCCATTGTCCATCTTTATGCGCAAATGATCTCGAGGACTTCCGACAAGAAGGAGATGGACGACATGATTGCCGAAATTGTCCGGAGCGCCAATCTCATCATGGCGATGTCCCGTGAAGTGTTATTCTACGCGAACGGCGAAATTCGTGTGAATCGGGAAGTGTTGAACGTGAGGCGCCTGATTGAAACCGCGCTGGCTTTGGCGAAGGACGACATGCAAAAACGCGAGATTGGAGTGACCCTGCATGTGCCCGACCATTTGTCGTACGCGTTTGACCAGGACAAAATGATTCGCGTTTTGTACAACTTGATTTTGAATGCCTGCCAGGCTTCCGGGCCTGGCGGCGGACGCCTTCATATCGAGGCGATTCGCGAGGCGCACGATCTGATCATATTGATTCGCGACAACGGTCCTGGTATTCCACGAGAAATCATGGCCCGCATGTTCACGCCGTTTGCGACGACGCGACAGGACGGCACCGGACTCGGTCTGGCCATTGTCAAAAGTATCGTGGAGGCCCACGACGGTGAGGTGACCGTCGAAAACAGGCCGGATGGCGGCGCGCAATTTGAATTGTCATTTCCTTTATGAAAGGTCCCTCATGCGTTTCCCAGTGATGTTGATTCTGACGATTTTGACCATGCGCCCCGCCATTGCCGGAACGGGTGAAACGGGTTTTGCGTTTATGAAAATCGGCGTGGATGCCCGTGCGGCCGGCATGGGCGAGGCCATGACCGCCGTATCGACCGATGCCACGGCGTGGTTCTGGAATCCGGCCGGCATGGCCATGTCGGACCGGGCCGGCGTCGCCCTTACGCACAATCAATGGATTGAAGATGTCAGCCACAATTTTCTTGGCCTGAAAATCAATACGCGGGGCCACTATTTCGGAATCCATTACATCGCCACCGGCGTGTCGGACATTGAACAGCGGGAGATTCCGTCCGACGAGCCGACAGCCTTGTTTTCATCTCACGATGTGAATCTGGGTCTTTCGTATGCTCGTCGATTGAATGAGCGATGGTCGGTTGGCGCGACGGTCAATTACATGTACGAACGCATACAACACAGCGTCGATGCCGTGGGCGTGGATGCCGGCGTATGGTACAACGTCAGGTATGGGTACGACAATCCGGACATGAACGACCGCTGGCGGGTGGGTCTGGCCGTCTCAAATATCGGTCATTCGGGGAAACTCATCGATCAGACCGTTCGCCTGCCGGGCGCCATACGGCTGGGGTCATCGTATGATATGGTACGTCAGACCGACGCGCGTCATCGCGTGACGATGGCCGTTGATCTGGTGAAACCGATCAAAGAGGATATCCATCTTCATACAGGGGCGGAATATGCGTTTCGTGAACGCATGTTTTTCCGCGCAGGTTATGTGGTCGGTTATGCGTCCCGGAGTTTTTCGGGAGGTGTCGGGATGAAAGTGTGGGAACGCTGGCGGTTGGATTATGCCGTCGTGCCGTTCAAGTATGAACTGGGCCTATCCCACCGGCTGACGGCGGCGTTTGAATTCTAACGTATCGGCCTACGTACCGGTGGTTTTCTTGGCGAACTCAGACAACAGACTGTTGGTGGCGCGCAGCCGCCGGGCAAACGTCGTGCAAAATGCCCAGAGCACTTTCCGGGCAAAATTATCGTCATCCATCACCATCTTGATGAACTGACTGTTCTTCACTTCCAGGACCTTCGTCGCATCGACGGCCACCACGGACGCCGACCGCGGCTCTCCGTCCAGCAGAGCCATCTCGCCGAAATAGTCACCGCTCTTGAGCGTCGCCACGTCTTCGATCTTGTCCCCCTCCAGAGTCTTCGTCACCTTGACCTTACCGTCGATGATCAGATAAAAGCAATCGCCGATGTCTCCCTCCTTGAAGATCACGTGACCGGGCTCAAATTTCCGGCCATTGGCCGCCTTCAGCACTTTGTTGATATCCCGGGTTTCCAAGCCGTCAAAAATCTCGACGCTCTTGATCAGTTCCTCGAGAGTTTTATGTTGATCCGCCATGGGGCACCGCCGGTTTAACTGCGTTGATCATAGTTCTTTTTCATGAATTCCTGGAACGCCTTCTGTTTTTCTTTGATGGTCCGCCACCAGGCTTCGTTGCGAACATACCACTGAATGGTCTCGACGATGGCGTCTTCGAATTTGAATTTCGGAGACCATCCCAGGGCTTTAACCTTGCGACAGTCGACGGCGTACCGGCGGTCATGGCCGGGCCGGTCGGCTACCTTTTTGATCAGGGAATCCGGCTTGCGGAGCGTCTGCAGGATGGTCCGGGTGATATCGACATTCGTACGCTCGTTGCCGCCGCCAATATTGTAAACGTCTCCCGTTTTTCCATGGTGAAGAACGTGATCGACGGCTTCACAATGATCTGTCACGTACAGCCAGTCCCGCACATTCATGCCGTCGCCATACAAGGGCAGAGGCATTTGGTCGATCGCATTGGTGACGAACAGGGGAATGAGTTTCTCGGGGTATTGATACGGTCCGTAGTTGTTGGATGCCCGGGTGATGAGCGTCGGCGTGCCGTAGGTGCGAAAATACGCGCGCACCATCATGTCACCGCCCGCCTTGCTGGCCGAATACGGGCTGTTGGGGGCAAGGGAGGATTCCTCGGTGAATTCGCCATGCTCGATGGAACCGTACACTTCATCGGTCGAAATTTGAAGATACCTTTCGTGGCCGTACTTTCTTGCCGCGTCCAGGAGCACCATGGTTCCGATCACATCGGTTTGAACAAAACTGTCGGCTTCGTGAATGGAACGATCCACATGCGTCTCGGCGGCAAAATTGACAATCGCGTCGACATTGGATGCGAGGTTGTCGACGACGGAGCGATCGCAGATGTTGCCGTGGTAGAAGAAGAACCGGGGATTCCTTTCCAGATCGGCCAGGTTTTCCCGGTTGCCGGCATACGTCAGCGCATCCAATACGATCAGACGATACGATGGATATTTGGCCAGCATATAGCGGACGAAGTTGCTTCCGATGAAACCGGCTCCGCCGGTGACCAACAGAGATAACACAGTGGGAGACTCCTTACGTTAGCGGTACCAAAATCACATCCGAACGCGAATGCGAGAGTTGCGATTATTTCTTGAGACTGAGCAGGTACAAAACGGCCATGCGGATGGCCACGCCATTGAGGACCTGGTCGAGAATGACCGAATGGACGCTGTCCGCCACGTCACTGGTCAATTCGACACCACGATTGATCGGTCCCGGGTGCATGATCGTAATCGGTTTTGCGGCCGCCGCGAGGCGTTCTCGCGTGATGCCAAATTGTTGCCGGTACTCACGAATGGATGGAAACAGGGCGGCCGCCTGTCTTTCGAGTTGAATCCGCAAAACGTTCAGCACATCGGCATTCCGGATGGCATCCATCACGTCGGTGTACACTTTGATGCCCAATTCGGTCATCCTGGGTGGTATGAATGTCGAAGGTCCGCACACGGCGACGTCCGCACCCATGGCGCGAAGTCCATGAACATTGGACATGGCCACGCGGCTGTGGACAATGTCTCCCACAATAACGACGCGCAATCCAGAAAGGTCTCCATGTTTTTCCCGCAACGTGAAAATATCCAACAAACCCTGTGTCGGATGCTCATGGGCGCCATCGCCGGCATTCAGCACATTGGATCGAAGTCGTTCCGACAAAAACTGGGCGGCTCCGGCCGCCGCATGGCGGATCACCACCATGTCCACTTTCATGGCCTCGATATTCCGGGCCGTGTCTTTCAGGGTTTCGCCCTTGACCGTACTGCTGGCGCTGGCCGTAAAATTGATGGTGTCGGCGGAAAGTCTCTTTTGAGCGAGTTCGAAGGAAATGCGCGTGCGGGTCGAGGGTTCGAAAAACAAATTGACGATCGTATAACCCTGAAGCGTCGGAACTTTCTTGACGGGGCGGCTGAGAACTTCCTTGAATGAAGCCGCCGTATCGAGGATCAGGACGATTTCATCTTTCGTCATGCCCTCGAGGCCCAGGAGATGACGGCTCCGAAGCTCTGTGGCCATTCCATTCAACCATTCGCAAAATAAATAAACTTGCGCAATATATCATGCGAACCCCTATTAATCAAGGGACAATGTGCTCCGCAGATCGCGATAGTTGTTCCCGCGAAGCGGCGCTTCGCGGAACAGCCGGGCCTCAGGCGGCCGGGCCGTTCGAATTTTGTTGGCCCCGCACACTCTGGATGAGCCCTTTCACCCAGTTTATCCGGTCTTCCATCCATGAATACGTGGTCGGCACGATCACGAGAGTCAGGAACGTCGACACGGACAAGCCGAAAATGATGGCCACGCCGAGCGGCCTCCAGAAGTCGCTGCTTTCTGCGCCGGTGACGAGGTGAAAATTGCGCCAATCGAAATCCACGCCCGTGGCGAGAGGTACAATGCCGAGAATCGTCGCCGCCGCCGTCAACAGGACGGGTCGCAAACGTGTGCGGCCGGCTTCCATGAGCGCTTCATCCAACGGCATGCCTCTTTCCCGCAGGTGTTTCGAAAAATCCAGCAGCACGATCGCATTCCGGACCACAATGCCGGCGAGCGACACGACGCCCACACCGGTCATGATAATGCCAAACGGCGTCTGAGTCACAAGCAGACCCATGAAAACACCTATGAGCGACAACGGCACGGAAATCATGATGACAAACGGCACGAGCACCGAATTGAATTCCGATACGACCACCATGAAGATCAAAAGAATGGTGACAATCATGGCCTTGGCAAGAAAAGCGGAGGCTTTGTCCTGCTCCTTGTTCTCGCCCGTATAATCCAGCTTGTAACCGCCCGGCAGGGGGAACGACTGCAGGCGTTCTTTCACGTCGTGAAGCACGTCGCTTGAGAGACGGCCCTGGGCATCCGCCGTGATCGTGACCACGCGCTTGAGGTCTTTGCGACGGATATTGGTTATGCCGCTCGTATGAATGACGGCGGCCACGGAAACCAGAGGCACGGACATCAGCTGGCCCTGTCGGTTCATGAATGTGATGCTGAGATTTTCAATATCCTTGGGCGATTGGCGCTGTTCTTCGCGCAGACGAACCGTGATCTTGTGTTCATCCTCGCCGATGCGGAATTTGGACGCCTCGGCGCCGCTGATGGCCGTGCGCACGACGGAGCCGACCTGGCCGGTGCTGATCTCCAGCAAGGCCGCCTTTTCGCGATCAACGACCACTTCGATTTCCGGCCGTCCCTGGTCGTAATCGTCTTTGAGATCAACCAGGCCCTCGATGCCCCTGATTGCATCCTGAATCTGAATGGACAGGGCCGCGAGCGCCTTGAAATCCTCTCCCGACAATTCGATGCTGATCGCCGCGCCGACCGGCGGGCCCATGTCTTCGGACTGCACTTTGATTTCCGCACCCGGCACATGGCCGGCCGCTTCACGGATTTCGTCCATGGTGTCAAAGGTGTTTTGCCGGCGTTCCGTCCGCTCGAAGAAGTTGATCGAAATCTGGGATTTGTTCGGTGTGCCGCGTCCTCCGAAATCAAACGGATCCTCCGACGTGCCGACGTTGGTGACACGAAATTCGATGTCGGTCTTGCCCGGAATTTCACGAACCCGCTCTTCCAACATGGTCGTTATGCCGTTGGTTACGTCGAGCGGGGTGCCCGGCGGCATCGCCACGTTCACCACGACGCGGTTGGGCTGCGTCTCAGGAAAAAATTCGACGCCTTTGTTGAACACAACAAAAAGTGCGGTCATGCCGACAAGACCCACACCGGCCAGGATCACCGTCTTCCATTTGTGAGCGAGCGTCCATCGCAACGTGTGCACGTATTTCGTCTGCATCATTGGGAAGAAGCGATGATCCACCCAGTGGTACAGCACGGTGAACGGGTTGTACCGGCGCCATAACCCGCCATGCCGGACCGCGTGCCGCACGCCGGCGATCTCCTTGTGATAGTCGATAAATTGCGCCCCCTGCACCGGACTGATGACAAATGCGGTGAACAGCGACGCGGTCATCGTGATGATCAGCGTCAATGGCAGGTAGGACATGAAGTCACCGACGACGCCGGGCCAGAACAACATCGGCACAAAACCGGAGATCGTTGTGATCGTCGACGTGGCGACCGGTACGGCCACCTCGGCCGTGCCGTCCTTGGCCGCCTGGATTGGAGTCTTGCCATACTCCTGCTGATGCCGGTAAATATTCTCGATCACGACGATGGCATCATCGACCAGGATACCCAGCACAAGCACCAGCGCAAAAAGCACGACAAAATTGAGCGTGATGCCCATGGCCGACAATACCACGAATCCCGTAAACATCGACAAGGGAATGGCCGTGCTGATGAGAAATGAGTTTTTCAGGCCGAAGAACATAAACAGGCACACGACCACGAGGAACATGCCGGTCATCATGGAATTTTCAAGCTCGAAAACCATTCGTTTGATTTCCTTGCTGGCGTCATTGGTGATGCTGACCTCGAGACCGGCGGGAAACGACGGACGCTCCTCTTCAATGATGGCTTTCACTTCATCGGCGATTTGGATCAGGTTCTCTCCGGCCCGTTTCCGGACGCTGAGAGTGACCACCGGTTTGTCATTCAGCCGGCTGTAAGTTTGCCGGTCTTCGAAGGCGTACCGGACTTCAGCCACATCCCGAATATAGATGGGACGTCCGTGCCGCATCTTGACGATGATGTCTTCGATGGGTTTGGGGTTCTTGTACTCTCCCGGTACGCGAATGCTGTAATCGGTGATAGTGTTGTTGATCGAGCCGCCGGGAATGGTGATGTTTTCTGAACGGATGGCGTCGATCACATCGCCAAACCCTATCTGATATCCCTTCAGCCGGTACACGTCGCAAAGAATCTGGACCTCCGGCTCCAGGTCGCCCGTGATGTCGGCGCTGAGCGTGCCGGGCACTGCCTCGATCCGGTCCTGAAGATCCTCGGCGATTTTCTTGAGCCTCGCCAATCCGAGATCGCCGCCCAGCACGACATACATGATGGGGAATTCGCTGAAATTAATTTCGTTGATGAGCGGTTCCAGGATTTCAGACGGTAGTTTTGGTTTCATCTGGTTGACCTTGTCGCGCACGCGGCGAAGGGCTTCGTCAATATCGATGCCGGTTTCGAATTCGATCCGGATTGTCGACAGGCCTTCCTTCGATGACGAGGAGATTTCCTTGACGTCCTTCAGGGATTTCAATTCCTTCTCCAGCGGCTGGGTGACCAGACCTTCCACGTCCGTCGGGCTGACGCCGACATAAGGTACGGACACGATCACGAGAGGAATCGTAATGTCCGGCGCCGCTTCGCGCGGAAGGCTCGAGTATGAAGAGACACCGAACAACGTGAGCAGGGCCACGAGGATGTAGACGGTGACTTTATTGTCGACGGCCAGATTGGAGAGTTTCATGAAAGTGCGTCCTTGTGCCGGTTCAGTTCTGGATGGAAATGGGCTGCGCGTTGACGAGATTCTGGAAACCGGCGACAATCAGCTCGTCGCCATCGTTCAATCCTTCGAGGATACGTACGAGGTATCCGTCTGTTCCACCGATCCGAACGGCTCGCTCGACGGCGTGGCCGTCTTTGGCGACATACACGACGTGTCGCCCGACGTCCACTTGCTGGACATAATCCTGCGGAATGGCTATGGCCGACGCACCGGCGCTAAGCTTGAGCGTGACACGGGCCATCATGTTGGGCTTGATGCGTGAGCCCGAATTGGAAAAATACACTTCCGTTGGAATGGTGCGGTTGTCCACGGCCACCGCCGCTCCGACATAACCGATTTGGCCGGAAAACGTTTCGCCCGGCACGGGATCGACGGAAAAATCAATGGTTTGGCCGACACGGATGAGACCGGCGTATCGTTCGGGAACGCCAAGCAGGATTTTGAGGCTCCGTTGATCGATCACATGGACGGCCGGCATGCCGGGGCCGATCATCTCGCCTTCATCGACGTACCGGTCGTTGACAATGCCGTTGACCGGCGAGATGATACTGGTATGTTCGAAACGTCGGCGGGCCATGTCGAGCTGGGCTTTGGCCGCATCGCGCTGATACTCCAGGTTCTTGAGTTGAAGTTCTGAAATGGCCTGCTCATCGTACGCCTTCTTCTGTTTTTCGTAGTTCACGTCGGCCATATTGAATTGGGCGGTGGCGGCGTCAAAAGCGGCTTTGAGCAAAGAGGCGTCGATGCGGCCCATCACCTGGCCTGCAGACACCGGCGAGCCCTTGCCCACCAGCCATTCCACAAGTCGACCGCCTTCCTCAGCCGGCACAATGATATCGTTTGTCGACTCGATGGAACCCGTGAGCTTGATGGTTTCGGCAAAATCGACCGGCTTGATGGTCTGCGTTTTGACGACCACGGCGGTGGTTTGGAGTCGTTCTTTCTTGGAGGATTCGGCGTTGGAATTTCCGCACGAATGGATGCCGGTGGCCAAAACCACGGCGGCAATAATTGTCAACACGGCTTTCATAGGGCGCCTCATTCCGGTTTGTTTGAACAAAAGATTTCGTCGAGATCGGCCACGGCCATCAGGTGATCAAAAACGGCCTGTACACGATTGAGCCGGGCGCGCAGGAGCGCGACATCCGCGTCGTTCACTTCCAACTGGGTGCCACTCCCGGTTCGATAGCGTGTGGTGGCTATTTGGTAAGTCTTTTCGGCAAGTTCCACGGTGCGTTGCTGGCTGCGAACGCGGCGTTCGGCTTCGTGGATGCGCAGTTTGATCGACTGGACCTGCGTCCGCAACGTTGTTTTGAGATTGGAAATTTGTTCCTCGGTTTTGCGCTTGTCGGATTGCGCCTGGCTGACGCGGGACGTGGTCTGAAATCCGTTGAAGAGATTGACACTGAGCGACAGACCGACTTGCGAACTGGAAATAAAATCCCTGGATCCGATCGCCAGCGAATTCTTCTGTGCCTGCCATTGGTAATTACCAAAGGCGGCAAGCGTCGGCAGGTATTCCGAACGCGTGATGGTCATGACTTTGCCGCTGATATCCCGCTGGTATTCGAGCCACCGGACGGTCGCGTTGTCGTCGACGAGCGATTCAACGATGCGCAGGCTGTCCACAGGCTGGAATTCGAGGGCGCCGGTCACGTCCAGGGGTTCATCCGCACCGAGGCCGATGGCTATTTTCAGTGCGTTCAGGGCGACCAGCACGTTCTTTTCCGCCTCGATGACCATCGGACGCACGTTTTCCACCTGAACTTCCGCACGAATGCGGTCGTAGTCGGATACGATGCCTTGTTCATTTAGAATGCGGACGTTGTTGAAGTTTTCTTCGGCGTTTTTCATGGAGGCCACGGTCGTGGCATGGACCTGCCGGGTGAGCAACGCCGCATAGAAAGCCCGTTGGGTGTTGGTGACGGTCCGGTTATAAACGGCCCGGTAGTTTTCGTGCGACGCTTTTTCCCAGACCGATGCCGTACCCACACCGATAAAAACGGCGGAATTGAAGAGCACCTGCGTGGCCGTAAAACCGGCCTGCACGGCATTGTCGGAACCGACCCTGATCGGCGTGACTTTGCCTTCCATTTCGAAGAAGAAAACAGGCACTTTCAACGCACGGGTATAAGTTGCGTCGAAATTGAGCGACGGCATCGCATGGCCCCACGCCTGACGCACCTGTTGATCCGCCTTGTCCATGTCCAATCGTGCGATTTTCAGATCGGCGTTGTTGGCGATAGCGGTCCGGATGGCGTCTCCGAGCGAGAGGGTCTTCGAGGTCTGTGCCGATGCGGAGACGGCGAGTGCGAAACCCAGAATCGCAACGATGAATCTCATATGGGCAACTCCTGCGTCAGAGGCATCGGCGTCCCATGCGCGAGTCCGATGCCGTGTAACAAGTTGTCGATCGATTTTTTCCACTCGTCGGCGGGATTGATTTTCCCGTCGTAATTCCACTGAATGATCAGGCCGTCGAAAAGCGCAATGATTTGCCGTGCCAGGGACTCCGGATCCACCCCGGGCTTCAAAATCTGTCGCTGGATGGCGCTGTGGATGAACTCACCGGCTTTGGTTTTGTGGTCATGGTACATCCGTGTCAGTTTTTTCCGGATGCCGGCGTTTTCGATGGACAGGCTCCACAATTGCATGAAAAAATGGGGATAAGTGTCAAGATCGCTTTGGGTCATCAAATACTTCGGATATTCATAGAGCAATTCGTCCAGTTGACATTCGAGAGCCATTTTGAAAAGCGCCTGTTGGCTTCGTTCGGTCCAGTTGTCGACCATGGCGAGGATGAGTTCGTCTTTGCTTTTGTAGTACCAATAGACGGCGCCCTTGCTCAATCCCGCCACTTTGGCGATTTCGTCCATGGTTACCGAGTCGAAATTCCTTGCGGAAAGACACTTGAAGGCCGCCTTCAGGATTTGTTCCTTTCTGGTACCTTCCAAGTCGGTTGATTCCATGACTTGCCCGATTTGATATTGTTAAATATTGTTTTAGATAAATTGTATCTAAATCATCGACTGACTGGTCGGTCGAAATATAGGATATGAGTATTTGTTTGTCAAATGTTTTCACGGGGATCTAGCGGAAATAACGACTGTGAGAGAGCCGGCTTAGACCGTGGCCCCGCCACAGCTGCTTCCGCCGCCGGCCGTACAACCAAAACAATGGGAATCCACCCGAATGCGACGCGCCACGACTTCGTCATAATTGAAATGCCAAATGTCCAGCGGCTTCTTTCCGGAAGCCGGCATGTCCAGCATCTGGTTGAAATCGCAGTCGTAAATCGTGCCATCATATCCCACACTGATGAGCGTGCGGCACATCACGCCCAGCGCCGCGGCCGGATTGAATGCACCGATCAGTTTATCCATGTACTCCCCATACTTGCCTGTCCGTTCGAGTTCTTCCCGAAAACGATGAATGGGCATGTTGGTGATGGTGAAAAGCCGGTTGAAATGGAGGCCAAATTTGCTCTTCAGGTTGCGCTTGTAATCGGCTTCCAACGAGGCCTGGGCCGCAGGCAAATACGTACCGACCGGATTGTAAACCAGATCAAGCACGAGGCCGCTTCCCTCCATCCCGTAACCCAAATCGTTTAAGAGACGCATGGACTCAACGCTCTTGGCGAAAACGCCTTTGCCGCGCTGGCGATCGGTGAAATATTCCTCATAATATGGCAATGACGAGACGACCTCGACGCCATGCTCGGCGTAGAAGCGTGGCAGATATCGCTTGGATTCGCCCGTCTCCGGATGCCCATCCAACGTCACCGTCAGATTATGACGGACCATCACGTGTTTGCCGAGTTGACGGGCGGTCGTGACCATGTGGTCGAAGTGGGCATTGAGTTCGGGAGCGCCGCCCGTGATATCCAGCGTCCGGATGAGATCATGACCGGCCAGGATCTCCAGGCAACGGTCGATGGTTTTTCGATCCATGTGTTCCGTTCGCCTGGGTGATGCATCCACGTGGCAATGACGACAGGCCTGGTTGCACTGGCGTGTGACGTTGACCTGAAGAGTCGTCACCGACAATGGAGGAATTTCGAGCCGATGACGCTGCAGCATCGCGTCGAAATCATACGGGGAAACGGGAAGAACCGGCAACAAAGGAAAGAGTTCGGCCATGTCGTCTCACTCCACATTTTCACGTTCGAGGACGTTGTGCATTTGCACGCCGTGCACGAGCGTCATACCGGCCTCCATCACAGCCGCCACGTGGACCGCTTCGGTCATCTGGTCGGGGCTCGCACCTGTTTCAAGACATTGGGTGGTGTAGGCGTCGATGCAATACGGACACTGTTTGGCGTGCGCCACGGCCAGCGCGATCAATGCCTTTTCTCGTTTGGTCAGCGCGCCGTCCTCTCCGGTCACCTTGCCATAATACGCAAAGAACAAATCCATGAGTTCTTTGCGGAATTTGCCGAAATCGGCAAAACGGCCGAGGTCCTTGCTTTCGTAGTAATTCATGATACTCCTGGTGAATGACGTGATGACGCCCTCAAGGGGACGAATTCCAATATGGTCCTAATAATCGCAGAGTTGAAACAGAAAAACGATGATGATTCAAAAAAATTCCGTGGCGTCATGCCAACGTTCCGTCTTGCTGAAAACCATTTTATGTATTTGAATTTCATGTCAATTTCATGCAAACTCCATCACACGGAAAGGAAGACCATGAAGGATATCGTTGCCTTGCTGAAGGAAGAGGGGATCGTGATTGCTGTCGTCGGCGCCAATGACCATCCCGGGAAATACGGCCACACCATCTATCGCGATCTGAAACGAAAAGGGTACCGCGTCGTTCCCGTCAATCCCAACCGTCCGACCGTGGACGGCGATCCGGCGTATGCTTCGCTGGCCGATCTTCCGGAAAAACCGGGCATGGTTAATATCGTGACTCCGCCGAACATTACGATCACGGTGCTCGCGCAATGCGAAAAACTCGGCTTGCCCAATGTATGGCTCCAACCGGGTTCCGAAGATGACGCCGTCATGGCATTTCTTGAAGGAAGCCAGCTCAATCACCTGGCCAACGCATGTATCATGGTCGAAAGCAAGTATCACCAGACGTAGACGTATGATTTCGGCACCAGCGGTCTAGAGGGCCGTGGCATCAATGGTCACGTAGGGTATTTTGAGCCTGAAATGACCGGCCATCCGGCAAACCTCGTCGATTTTCCTTTCGGCCATCCTGAATACCGATTCCCTCCGTTCTGCCGGAATTATTTCCTTCCACGACCCCAGAAACCAGTGTTTGATCAGATGATGGTTGAACAGCGCCATCGAATTCGCGAAATCGATGTTGAATTCTCTTTGCACCACACCTTCGACATGGAACATGGCCTCGGTCAGATGCGCACCCATGTGTTCGACAGGCATTCGTTTTCTGGCGATGTGATCGTGAACATCTTTTACCTTGTCACCCAAACCCAACTCCATGAATACGGCCTCAAGAATATCGTACCATGCCCGCATGGTGCCGTTCAGGTTGTAGGTCATGACGAATTGGGCGCCGGGCCTGGCCACACGCCGGCATTCGGCCAGCGACTGGCGTACATCGTCGACATTGTTGATCCCGTTATTCGAAACGAGCAGATCGAACAATCCGTCGCCAAAGGGCATCCGTTCCGCGCGGCCTGCGACGACGTCCGCCTGCTCAATTCCGAAACGACGTATCTTCATGCGGGCCCTCGACAATGCCGGCTGCCATGGATCCAGACCGATCACACGACTGCCGGGGCCAAGACGTTCGGCGATTTCCAGCAAAGGAAATCCCATGCCGCAGCCGATATCCAGAACATCGACGTGCGAGCGAAGGCGAACCGTGTTCAGGAGTTCCATTCCAAAAGGGGCCGACCAAAGCGACAACTCGTCCGTCACGGAGACGAGTTCATGGTCGTCGGCATCGAAGGTATATTTCAGATAATCCGTCATCGCAACGCCGTCATTTTCGTCCGGACTTCGTCCTGGCTTTCTTTACGCTTTTCCCGCCGACAAAAAAGGCACAAACCGAATTCAGGGAGCACTCCCCGCATTTTGGCTGGGAGGGCCTGCAGATGTCCCGCCCAAGAAACGAAATGGCCATACCGGCTTCGCCCCATTGTTCTCGTGGCAGCGCCTCCATCAATTGTTTTTCAATCTTGTCAGGCCTCGTTTCGGTCACCAATCCCAACCTCGGCGCAACCCGGACAACGTGCAAATCGACGATGACGCCTTCGGCCTGCCCTCCCGATTCACGAATAATGACGCTGGCCGACTTGCGTCCGATGCCCGGCAATTCGGTGAGCAATGCCATGGTCGTAGGAATGCGATCATCATTCTGTATCAATCCGGCCATGGTCGTCAGCCACTTCGATTTGTTTCGAAAATTGCGAACGGAACTCAGCAGAGGATACAGGTCCTCCTTATTGGCAGCGGCAAGGGCCGTCATGTCCGGGTATTGCGAGAAAAACGCCGGAGCAATTTTGTTGATGTGTCGATCGGAATCCTGTGCGGACAGGACCACAGCCACCAGAAGCTGGTACCGCGACAAATAGTCCAGCGGGTGCTTCCGACCCCTGAATTTTTCGATCAGCCTTCCAATTTCAGCAGACCAATTGACAGGAGCCGGGCGTGCATTTGAGACCCGTGACCTGGATGACGCACGAACCTTCAGGGCCTTTGTGGCGGGCCTGGCTGTCTTCTTTGGCATAGTGTTTGACCTATTTTGAGTTGTTGAATGACTGCCGTTTGGATCAAACTGATTTTATTGCGGTTAAGTCAGGACAACGACACGGTTAATTCAGATTTCTGAAAAACCGATCAGTTTTTTGACAAGTTTTGGATGTTATTAGGGCAAAATTGCTCCCGATTCGATCAAGTCGGGGACAATTTCGAAGCGTTGCAGTTTATTAGGTTTCTGCAGCGCTTTTTTTTTTGCCGGCCTAGCTCTTCACTCTCGCCAGGACAAAGAGACTCAAAACCACGAAGATGCCATTGCCGGCCCATGCGGCATGAACGGGATCCAGGGACTGGTTGTAGCCCATGTACCGGCCCACCTGGATGGAAATCCAATAGCCAAAACAGACGACGAGGGTCAGGAATATGTTGACCCCGGCGCCGCTCTTCTTTCGGGATGCCGCCAGGGGCGCCCCGAACATGACCATGCAAAAACACGTCAGGGGATAGGCGAATTTCAAGTGATAGTCCACTTCCCAGCGTTCCGTTCGAGACCCGCTGCGCCGGAGTTTGTTTATGAATTGCCGGAGATCGATGAAGTCCATTTCATCGGGACTCCTTTCACGTCTGAGTATGTCGTCCGGTGTGAAAAACAAATCGCTCCGTTCCAACAACGTGAAGCGTTCGATCTTTTCGGTACCTTGATCAAACGTTCTGACGGCGCCGTTTTTCAGCGCCCACGCCGATTTGGCCGAATCCCACGTCGCTTCCTGGGCGTCCACACGACCGGTCAGAGTCGTGCCGAAGTACTGTTGAATCGAGATGTTCTTCGCCACCATCAGTTTGTGATCAAAACGGTCGATCACCACTTTGGCGCCCGCAGGATCATACATCGCTATGTTCGTCCCGCTCGTGCGACGCTGGGCCGAAGAGCGTTCCACGTGCTGCTTCCACAATTCGGATTTTCTCTGGTTGGCCGAAGGCACGATGGATTCACTGATCCAGAAATCCGCCGCGCTGATGACGCCGCCCAGCAGAAGCAGCGGCCACACGACGCGAAAAATGCTGATGCCGCTGGCCTTGACGGCGGTCAGTTCATTGAAACGCGCCATGCTGCCGACCGAAAACAGGCTGGCCAGCATGACGTCGACCGGCAGGGTCAATGTGACGATGTGCGGTATGAAATTCAGGTAATATTCAATGACCACCTGCGTGGGAACTTTACGATCGATGAACCGATCGGCGTTTTCCACGTAATTGACCGCCACAAAAATCGACACCATGGCCACAACGGAAAAAACAAGGACAGCCAGAAATTTGCGGATCAGATAGCCGTCAAGGATGGACAGAAGTCGCATGTTCACCTGACAATTAGAAAGTCAATCTCTCCTTTTTCCCGGCTCACGGCCACCACACGTATCGTCACCTGATCGCCCAACTGGTAGACCTTGCGGTGACGTTTTCCAACCAGACGATAATTCTTTTCGTCATACGTGTAATAGTCGTCATCGAGGTCGCGGATATGGACGAGACCCTCTATCAGGTAGTCGGGAATTTCAACGAAAATGCCGAAACCCATCACTCCGGATACGATGCCCGGATACTCCATGCCGACCTTGTCCAGCATGAATTCCACCTGTTTGACTTTGATGGAGTCTCTTTCCGCCTCTGTTGCTGTTTTTTCCCGACCGGAGCAATGGCGGGCCATTTCGTCCAGTTTCGTACTCCACGCCTCCAGGCGCTGGACGGTCATGCCCTGCGCGTACTCCTTGAGGAGACGGTGCACAATCAGATCAGGATACCGGCGGATCGGGGAGGTGAAGTGCGCATAATGCGCGAATGCCAGGCCGAAATGACCAATATTATTTGGAGAGTATTCCGCTTTGGCCATGGTTCGGATGGCCACCTTTTCGATAAGGCCCTGCTCCTTTTTGCCTTTGACTTTGGAAATCACCTGCTGAAATTGGGCCGGTGTCACGTGACCCGCCCGTCCGTGAGCCGCCAATGAGTAACCGAACACTTTGAGCAGGCGCAGGAAGTTCTCAAGTTTTTCCGATGGCGGCTTGTCATGAATCCGGTACATGAAGGGCCACTTTTTAGAAGCGTGTTTGTTTTGTCCCTCATCGGAGGCGTCCGCGATGTGCCGTGCCGTCACCTGGTTGGCCATCAACATGAATTCTTCAACGAGCCGGTGACTGTCGAGGCGGTCTTTGCGGTAACATTCGACCGGTACTCCGTCGTCGTTGAGCCGGAATTTCGTTTCCGGAGTATCGAAATCGATGCTGCCTTCGCGAAGCCGTTTTGCCGTCAGCGTTCTGGACAGACGGTGCATTTCAAAAAGGGTCTGCGCCACGTCGGAGCCGTCGTGAAGATGGGCTTCTTCACCCAGAATGACCTGAACTTCTTCGTACGTGAAACGCCGCTTGCTGTGGATCACCGACTCGACGATATCGTAGTCAAGAAGCCGGCCGTTTTTGTCCAACTTCATGAGCACACTGAACGTAAGACTGTCTTCATGCGGCCGGAGGCTGCACACCTCATTGGATAATTTTTCGGGCAGCATCGGAATCACGCGGTCGACCAGGTACGTGCTTGTGCCGCGTTTGTAGGCTTCTTTATCCAGCCACGTCCCTTCCCGGACATAATAACTCACGTCGGCAATATGAACGCCCAGGATCCAATGGCCCTCCGGCGTCGTCTCCAACGACACGGCGTCATCAAAATCCCTGGCGTCAAACGGATCGATGGTAAAAACCAGATGGTTTCTAAGATCAAGACGCTTGGCCATTTCCGATGCGGGTATCGTATCTGAAATGGCCCGGCATTCTTCTTCCACTTTTCTTGGAAACTCGAAGTGGAGATCGTGGCCCTTGACGACTGACAGCACATCCACGCCCTTTTCACCCGGAAATCCGATCACTTCGATGATTGAGCCTTGGGGATTCAGGTGTTCGTCCTCCCATTTATCCAGCTGGACAACGACCTTCTGGCCGTGTTTGGCGCCGCCCGTACTGTCCTTGGCTACGTAGATGTCTCTGGGGATTTTGCGGTTGTCAGGCACCACAAACGCAAATTCCGTATTGCTCTCAAATGTCCCAACGATCCGGGTGTTGTGGCGCTCCACCACCGCCACAACTTCGGCTTCATGACGCCGCGCCCGGCCCGTACGCCGGAAGGCAATGATCAGCACTTTGTCCCCGTTCATGGCCGTCTTCAAGCGGGACGGAGCGATAAAAAAGTCCGAGTCGTATCCTTCCACCGTGACAAAACCCTCGCCGGCTTTGTTCACCGAAAGCGTGCCCATCAGCTCCGCCGATTTCAATCCGTATCGTTTTTTCTGTTTTTCAAGAATACCCCGCAGGCACATGTCGGCCACGACTTCCTGCACCTTTTCCTTTTGCGACTTCGACAATTCCAATTCGTCGATTAGCTCACGAACTTTGAATGTGGCTCCCGGGTGGGTCCGGTACACGTCGAGAATGTGTTGTTCAATAGATTTGATAAACTACTCCTGTGTGTTTCTTCCGATGGCCGTGGACAGCGTTTGCCGCTCTTCACTCGTCAAAACAAATTTCCAGCCGATCCAAAGGTAGTGAATTATGAATAAAGCAAAAAGTACTATCTCAAAGACGGCATGAGTCCATCCGGCCAGCGCGAGCCCTTCCTTGAAGAGACCGAAAACCGCCATGCTGATCAGCCCAAAGCCGACGACCCAAAGGTAATTCCATGTCAGTGGACGAACCCTGAGTATGCGGTACAGAAGAACCATCTGCAGCAGGGCCGTCGTTGAACTGGCTGCCACGCTCGCCGCCGCCGCCCCCCAAAGACCGTGGGACGGTATCAGCAAAAAATCCAATGTCAGATTGATCACCACGAAGAGAATGTTGTTGATCAGATTGAGATAGGGATAACCCGACATGATCAGGGCGGGTTCGACCGTGGAACTGACCGTATGCAACATGATTCCAAAACACGTGATGATCAGTGCCGTGAATCCGACCGTGTAGGTGCTTCCGTAGACGCCCATCAGAAGATCACCGAACAACACGATCATGACAAAGAAACCAAAAGCAAGAAACAGGCTGATCCGCATCACCACCGCGTAGACATGATTGAGGGAATCGTAGTTGCGTCGGCGGCGCATTTCCACGACGATCGGCATCAGGATGGGATCCACGGCCTGGGGAATGTTGCGCATGACGTTGGATATGTTGAGGACAACCTGGAAGACCGCCACGTGCGATGTGCCCACGAGGATGCTCAAGGCGATAATGTCCACCTTCAGAATAACAATGGAAAGAAAATCGGCCAGCATGACGGGGAAACCGAAAGTCAGGATTTTCTTCCATGTGGCGGCGTTCGGCCACACGCCGAGGAGTCGTCGCCATTGAAAATGACGCGTAAAAAACAGAAAGGCCCACGCCGAACCCATCGTGAAAGAGGTGGCTTTGGCATAAAAGGGAGCGGCGAACGATCCGAACAAAAGGAAAACACTCACAAGCAATAGCAGGTCTGAGAAGGGTTCAATCGCATTGCGCACCACCACCCACAAGGCCATGATTTTGATGCCTCGAGTGGCGGTCAGAAAGATCGTGGTCATACAATAAAAAGGCGCCGACCAGGACATGATTTTGAGGTATTCGGCCACCGGTGGTTTGTCGATGAAGGCGGCCAGCGTGTCGGCCCACAGATGAATGGCCAACACCAGCCAGAAACTCAGAAAAAGACTGACGACCAGGCAGCCGACGATGGCGCGGTAATACTCCGACTCATCATTGTCCCGGTGACGGGCGACGTAATCGATGACCAGGCGATGCGCGCCAAAATAGCAGACGATCAAGGCCAGGTGCATGAACAACCACGTGGTGCTGAAGTAACCGTAGGTCGCCTGACCCAGAACCCTGGAAGCGATAACGTCAAAAGCAAAATGAGAAAGTTTGCCCGCGTTGCCGATCAGGTTGATGAAAGCCCCTTTGGCCACCTGACCGGTTTCATGCGCGGTGGGCGCTTGTTCGCTGGACGTCACCGGCTCCTCGTCAACCAACAAAAAGCTGACCCGGAAGTCCGTTTGGCTTCCGACTCAGCCAGTCCGGGATAGAACATGATTATTTTGTGACCGCGATCTTGATGGTTCGTGTGACTTTCCTCCCTGAAGCGCCCCTGGCCTCGACTTTGGCGAAGTACACCCCGCTCTGGATGCCGCCGAGATTCCAGGACACCTCGTTTTCCGTCAGTGCCACACCCGTGCCCGTCAGGGTCGTCACAAGGTCACCCGCCATGTCGAAGATGCGAATCTTCACGGTGGCCGTTTCGGCGAGATAATACCGGATGGTCGTGGCATGTCCCCGAGCCGGATTCGGATAATTATAAACCTGCCGTTTCGGCATCAGGGATTCGCCGGGATTTGGAATGACATGGCTTTCGAAGGTCTGGGACGTGCGGGCCGCGTCGTGTTGCCATTGGCCCCAACGAATGGAAGCGGTCTGACCCGCGTTTGGCGCCGACCAGGCGTACAGAAAACCATCCTCGGACGCGGCGACAATATCCAGTGTGCCATCGCCTTCCCAGTCTATAATGACGGGCGTCGACGTGACAGTGCTTCCGGTTGCCAGCGGAAATCCGGCCAGGGCACGGCCATGCCGATCAAAGGCATACACTTTGCCGTCGGTTGCCGCGGCAATGACATCGCTTTCGCCATCGCCGCTTACATCGGCAATTAACACCGATCCTTCGAGCCGGCCGGCCGGTGTCGTGCGATCCAGAACGATCGGGAAATTCGATGACAACGTGCCATTATGATTGTACGCGTACACGGCATTGTCCGATCCGAAGATCACTTCCAGGAATCCGTCCTGGTCGATGTCCGACACGCTGGGTGAACTCGATATGATATCCGGGGTATCAAAAGGCCATCCCGGAAGACCTCCGAAAAACGAAACCGCCCGGTCCGTCTCCAGGGCAACGAGATTCATTTCGTCGGCGTGCGCCAGATCGCCGGATGCCAGGGCCGGTCCGCTGAAATTTCCTCCGGCCAGCACGGTGAACAGACCAGTGGACAACTCAAGAAATCCAATTTCGTCTTCCGTTTGCACGACCAATGTATCGGAACCGATCACGGACAGACCGACGATGGGAGCGGAACGATGGGCTGAATGCCGGAGCGCGCCCGCGGCATCCAGGACCAGAATATCGCCATTGGCATAACCAACGGCCACGCGCAGTCCAGGGATCATCACCGGTGACGAGGAGACTGCGGCGGGACCCCGGTGGGTCCACAACGTGTCGGCAACCTCGTCGTGGTCTGCGTCGAAACCCCGCCACACATAAAGCCGGCCGGATTTGTCGCCCACGATCACTTCGCACAATCCGTCCTCATCGAGATCACCCAGCGCGGGCGATGTCAAAACCGAGTCACCGGCTCTGGCAAAAAAAGCCACGGACCACGACGTGGAGTCCCCGCCCAAACCGTATGACGTCCGCCGGGTCGAGCCCGGCACGACACTCTGTCCGCTCCACTGCCACGCGAGAACCTCACCACCCTGTCCGACGCCGACGACTTCCGATTCGGAGCCACCCGAGATATTGCCGGCGGCCAGAGCATTGTGGCCGAATCCATTTCCTGAAAAGACCGGAAATCCACGCTTCAATGCGGACGATTTCAAATCAAAACTCATGACCGGTTGTTTTTCGCTGACATTGGTCAATGATATTCCGGAGTAACTGCGATCATTGGCCAACGAATTCGGTACGGAGGTGGGCGTCAGGAAAGTGGAATCCGCCTGACGATTGTAGAAGGCGAACGCTTCGTTGCCTTTGTAATAGTAGTCAAATCGATTGCCGGCATCCACGGATGAGAATGGACCTGCGCTGAAGTAGTAGCCGATGTCCTGGCTTCCGGATGCTTCCATCAACCTTACTCCGCGATGCCGGATGTCGTTGTTGATCGTGTTTGTCGTCAGCCGGCTTCGTATGACGTTCTCGTCGATGTGCCAGATCAGAAGTCCGTTTCCGGGCAGCGCGCCGTCGTATTCGTCAATCTTCGTGATGACGCCGGTGACCGGCGATCGTTCGACGCCTACCGCATACACCGTATCGTACGTCTGTGAACCATCCTGGTTGTTGATCGTGTCAATCCTGGATAACTCGGCGGGTGACAGTGCATTGGAGATCAGATCGCGTTGTTTGTTCTCGATCAGAAAATACTCCGACGCATTGATCGGTATCTTCAGGATACGGCTTCGTCCAACCATCTGCTTTGGCGGGCATAACACGCCGACGCTGTCCATGACGACCAAAGGTGTCGTCCATCCCATATAGATTTTTGTCCACGGATCGGGCTCAGCCGGAATAAGACCGTCTCCGTTGACCGCGCCCTGATCTTCAAGTCCAAACACGCCGATGCCAGGCTGGCCGGTTTCCGTATTGAACAGATCCGGCATGCCAATGGCGCTGCCAAAATTGGCGCACAGTATGCCGGTCAATCCGATCTCGGTGAATACATCCAGGCCAAAAACCGGATCGATCAGAGTCTGGCTCTCCGTTTCCGGCACGACCACGCCGCCATGGATGATTCCGCCGGTCACGGGGATGCCGTTGAATCCCGGATAACGCTCTCGCATCAGATCGGGCGACACGAAACGGGACGCAAGGTCATTGGGCGTGTCATCTTCCGTGGAGAAATCCTGACCGACACCGGCGTGAAATATGATCACGTGGTCATAGCCGGAAAAATCGATGACGCCGACCGCGTCGGCTTTTCGTATGGCATCGTTGAAAAATTCGGCCAACCGCACGTCGCGCTGTTCCTGAGTTCCTAAAATACCATAATAGGCCATGAATGTATCGAGTGTAACCGCGTCATCAAGACCGTCCGGTTTGACGGTGTAATCGACCACGACATGGCTGTCGGACACGTCCAGAAAATAATTTCTCAGAGCCAGCAGATGATCCTCGAAGTAGTTTTTGTTGTGGGGCGGAGGATCGAGCGATTGGCCGGCGCTGCTCCCAAGATCGAAATGCCCGTTTCCGGTGGTTGACGGGTTATCGGGATTTTCCTGCTTGAATTGCACCCTCAGAGCCAGCACGCGTACGGTTCGGGGCGTCGATGCGTGCGAGACGACTGGGTCGATTCCGGTGTGAGTGACCAGTCGGCGCGCCGGCTTGAATTTTGGCAAGGCCTGAGCCATGGCCATCTGAATCGTGGTCGAATACAGTAGAATGAGTAGTAGAAGCCTCATGACGGTACACTCTGCATGGTTTGAAAAAGAAAGCCGAATCGGACAGCGATTCGGCGATATCGGATGATTCCGGATTGTAGAAAACAAATAATCGAACGCATCAAGAACTAAAACGCCACCCCGATACTGTAGAATTGCGATCCATCCCGTGCGTTGAAGTCACCGGCCAGCTTCGTGGTGTATGCAAAATCGAATTTGAATATCGAATACGTTATGCCGGCGCCAAAATTGAGATCATACAGTTTTCCGGCCACGTCCAGGGCGCTTCCGGCCCGTAAGGCGAGAAAATCCGCGTAATCATATTCCAAACCGATATTATGACCGATCCGGTGCCAGCCGTTGTCCGTCCACGTCGTGAACAGTGCGGATCTGGTGAAGAACTTGCCTGAAAAACTGACCAGCGGATCGCTCCCCGTCGGGCGCCCTCGAACGATCAGGCGGTTGATTTCATACGTCGCATGGACATTGTTGAATTCCGACTTGTAGACCGGGTACGTCAGCCCAACGCGCAGGTTGGTCGGCAACGGATCGGCCTGGTCTTCATCGACGTAGGCGATCTTCGGACCGATATTCGCCAGGCTGGCGCCAAACGTCAGGTCGTTGATCAGGAGATTCTTTTTCATCACGCCGATATCGAGAGCCACCGAACTGCCGTATCCCTTTTGGGATTCGCCGGTGGCATTCTTGTTGGCCAGCTTGCTGTAGATGAATTTCAAATTTCCGCCGACGCCAAGATCCTCGCTGAGTTTTGTGCCATATGATGCGGCCAGGGAGAGGTCGAAGCTCGTAATGCGGCCCAGAACATCACCCTGGTTGTTCGTGATGTCCTGTTCACCGAGGTTAAAGAATGTGAAATTGAATCCCACGACGCCGATGTCTTCCAGATACCACAGGAAAGAGCCGTAATCGTAATAGAGGTCGCTCAGATTAAAAGCCGGCAGCCAGTTGACATGCATGAAGGCAACGTTCTTGTTTCTTTCCGGCGTCGCCACAAAGCCGAGGGCGCCCGGATTCCAGTAGATTGCGTTGGCGTCATTTACATTGGACACACCGGACTGTCCGAGTCCGTTTTGACGGGCCCCGGGCGGAATGAGCAAAAATAAGACGCCGGCTTCACTCGTTTGGGCGCGGACGGAAAAGGAAGGGAAACCGACCCCGACGGATGCCAGAATCAGCGCTGTCAAACAACCACGAAACAACATGCGAATCCTCCAAAATGACCTTGGAATATGTGAAAATACAATCAAAAGTTGAATAGTTCAATCCCTGAACCGTTTGTTGCTCCTACCTCGCGATCATCAGCTTTCCGATGGTGTGCGACTCGGAGGCATTGTCCAGTGATTTGACTTTGACCTTGTACAGGTAGACGCCATTCGCGAGACGGCTGCCGTCCTCATCCCTTCCGTCCCATGGTATGGAATTGTATCCAAAATTGGCCTGGCTGTCGAGCCGGCGAATCCTTTTACCCGATACCGTGTAAATGGTGATCTGGACCTCGGCGGCCGAGTGACTGACAACAAAGGTGAAGTTCGTTGAGGATCGGAACGGGTTGGGATAGTTCATCAACCTGTCAATCTGGATGTGCGATTGATTGAAATCGCTGTCTTCGGTGTTGAGAACTTCAAAATTGAAACTTGCCGACGACGGATTATTGGCGTTATCGAAGGCGAGTATCCTGGCCGAATGTTTGCCAATAGCCAGTCCGGACAAGGTGACCTGCGCCGACCCGGAACGATAGGAGCCGACGTCGTAGGCAAAAGCCTCCGAAATATCATAGACGTGCCGGTCATCGATAATGGCCTGAAACTGGTGACCCATCGCGCCCGTGACATTGATGCCGGAGGAATCCCGGAGAACGATTTTCATGGTTGGCGTCCGTCGTACGGCATCACCCGACGCAAAGGATTGTCCCTCAAATTCTATCTGTATCGAAGGTCCGGTTGTGTCGGCCAGAACAGCTGAGACGGAGTCGATGACAATCTGTCTGCTTGAACCGCCGGCATAGACTTCTCCGTCCGCTCCGTAAGCAATGACCGAGCCCTGTTTGTAGCTGTAACTGATATCCCTGGGGGTCACAAACGTGGTGGAAAAAGTACCGTCGGTCACGCGGACTCTTCCGCGATACAATACCGGCGGTTCCAGGGCATACGTGATGCGCTGATTCACATCTGACGTGTATGTCTTTGCCAGCGACCGGTCGAAAACGGAAACGAGAAGGGTTCCGTTAAAATCGGTGTCAATGATCCCGGGTTGCCCTTCCACAGAACCCGTCAATGTGACCGGACTTAAAGCCGTCAGCACGGCCGGCTGTGCCAGATTGAAGCGGACATTCCGCGTTGCATAATGAATGTCGGCGGCCGGATCGCCAAGATAATTGTACTTCTGCTTGTTGTCCTGATCGGAGAATCTTTCGACTTTTCCAAGGCGAATGGCTTCACCAATATTGCCCTGCACTTTCAGGTATTTGAAAATGGAGGTCATCAAGTTAGTATTATTAACAGCGAAAACAGCTCGTGTCGCCGCCAGCAGACCAAAGCAACCCCGCTCTTTGGCCACGACGAGCTCTTCACCGCCACCTTGGACGTTCAGTTGATCAAACATGGCAAAAGAACAGGAGAAGTTTGTGAACAGGAAGTACTTGTCACGGTTTACTATCAACGGAAAATCGCGCGCATGCAAATAAACTTCCTCGTGGGCCAGTTGCCTAGGATTGCCGTGGCCGACATAGTTAATGATCAGAGCGCCCTGGTTGATTCTCTCAATCAGAGCGTCTCTTGCCAGGATTTTCCGGCGGCGCGTCCCGGCCCATTCGTACGGATAGTCGATCAGATAGATTTTGTCCTGAATCAGATACGAGGGAATCTTGGTTGTATCGACGGCGAGACTTTCGGTCGGCTCCGTGTGCAGACTCAGTTCGTGAATACTCTGGTCGGCAATCTCGTCATCGGCAACGAAGGCAATCGTCTGTCGCCAGGCCGCCTGAGTCGACTGGGTTTCATGGAAGATAGTTTTCGTGATGCAGTTCGAGGCCTCATCCACCGTATTGCATGGTATCCGCCCGATGCTGATGTCCGGTGACGCCAATTGGAAATAGGGAAACGCATACGGCTCGTCGATCGTGAATGCCACGGACACATCATTGATCCATGTGAACGCCTCGTCGACCTGGCGATTGTACAGGAAGTACCCCGCTTCTGGCGAGTCATTGTGGATATAGTACGTGGGCACCCAATTGTGATTGGATCGGACCACAATGTGGCGATAGTCGTAATCGGCATCTCCCAGCAGCAGAACGTGGGAAAGCCGGTCGCCTCTGTTGGGGGTTTGCCAGCGATAATAGGCATACCGAAGGAAGTCCCGTATGGCCGTAGGATCCGGAATGCCCGCGGCAAATTCGTCAAAGATGTCCTGAACGTCGACAACCATGGTCTTGAAGCCGTTGTAGGCGGAGCGATGCTGAGCCAGCCGGTCAGCCTCATCCATGAAAGCCCGCGGCGTGATGATAACATAGTCGGCGGAATTGGCGGCGCTCTGCAGGTCGGAATTACGATCCCGTTCGACCTTCGATTTTGAAACGGATTTGGTCCTGGAGGTTGAAAACACGTGATAGCGTTTCGGCGATCCAATATTGGTTGTGTCGCTGAAGGTGACAGTGCCCGCACCGGTGGATCGCTGGATTTCCCTGGTGGACCAGGGCGTCGTGATATCCCAGACCTTTACTTTTCCCGGATCGGCATCGCGCGTGTTGATCGTGTACTGGTAATTGCCGGCGGCAATGGGCGAGAAAACCGCCAGTTCGCCATCTCTCATAATGAGCATCCGGTCGTATTGGATCTCAAACCAGTCCAGAGCGGCCTGGCTTCCGGATGACGTCGGCTGATACGTCACGGAAAGCCGCCCCTGCGAAATCTGGGAAAGCGGTATCGAGAATGACAGGAATTTGGCGGCCGCGTACGAAAAGACGGACGTCGTATACGGACCATTGTTGTCGACCATGACGGAGAAACGGTGTTGGGACGATTTGTTGTTGGCGCCCTTGAAACGAACCGTGTAGTCGGCCGCGGTGCCGGTCAACGGATCCTTGATCAGTCCTCCGGAGGGCATGTCCGACGATGCCGGGTACGTGGCGTTTTGCCCGCTCGTCAGGAGATCGAAAACCCATAGCAATCCGGATTCGTGAAAATTCGTCTCGTCTTTTTCAAAATGAAAATTGTCGCGGAATGAACCCTGCGGCGCAGGGTTGTCGCCGGTCGAAGCGCGTGTTTCCATCCGGAGACCATCCACGCCATCATTGAACGTCAGCCAATAAATATTCTCTTCACTGTAGTAATTCAGTTGATAGACATGCTTATTGCGAGAGGGATCGAATTTCCAATAACGATTTCCCCTTCCATAAAAAAGGACATAGTCGTTGTTGTCGAATTTGCCGTCGGATTCGCCTTCTACGACTATCGCATTTTCCCGGAGAGCCAGGCCCGACACGCCGACCGGATCGGACGGGTTGGACAAATCCAGTCCCGCCGGCAGGACCGGCAGCAAGCCGCCTCCGTTGTTGTAGATTTTTATCGTACTCGGATCGATGGTGGACGCGCTGATGCCCAGGCTTTCAAAGAAGGTCTTGTCCAGTTTGTATACGCCTTCTTCGGTGATCCGGATCTTATACCAATCACCTGTGTTCATCCCATTGGACGTTTTCCTCAGCATGGCGGAAGCCGCACGCACCTTAAACTGTGCGGCCGATGGATGATTCAGGAAAAGGTTATCGGCCGTGGACTTCTCCGTTCGGCCGGCCTGCCGGTAAGCCACGCGTTGGTTTCCGGGAGTGAACACAACCGTTACGGTGAGTTTTTTGTAAAGACGAAGCCGTTTTTGAACGGGATTGTATCGGACCGGATACACGTTGACATACACGGTATTCCAATCCTGCAGGAGATTCGGCGAGGTGGCGACCGCCGGTGTGGAAGGAATCCACGCATCCCGCCGGTAGGATTCTCCTTCGACATATTCAACGGATGTCAACATCTGATCCTCAAACGAGGGCAAGCCCACCGGCCGCAACCGGACATCCGTCCACTCGACGCTTTCACCTTCGGACACGGTCACCTGAGCCTGCGAGCCAACAGGCAGGGCCAGCAAAAAGCTCCGGTAGGGCAATTCGGGCTCCATCGCCTTTGACTCCAACTCAAAGTCAGGACCCAGGCGAACCACAGAGTACGACGCGTTTTCGGCCTCAAACGTCTCGATGGGACAGGTTTCCGTCGATAGGACGAACCCGCATCCCTGTTCATTCGACCAGAGCAACTCCGTCTTTGACTGCGCAACGCCGCTTGCCGAAAATCCGGCAAAGGCCAAACAAAGCAATAATAATATTCTTGCCATATAGGACAACAACGCTGGTTTTATGGAACTCTCGTGAGGAAAGAGAGACTTCAATCAGATCCTTTTCATCAATAACAACAAACAAGAACAGAAAGTTATTGTATCAAAGCGACCGATTGGTTCTCCTTTTATGGCGGTTTATTGGGCTGAGTGCAATATAGAAGCCTGCGCCAGTATTGTCAAGTACATTAAACGGGGAGAAAAAAACCAACCGGGCCACACGAGGTGGCCCGGCCAGCGCTGCTGAGGCTAGTAGGAGGGAAAATAACGCTTGAAAAGCACATCGGTCAACCCGGTCGCTTCCTTGCTGTCCGGTTTGATGTTTCTCTTTGAGAATTCCGCCTCCAGGTAAGCCAGGACTTCTTTCCATTCTTCCATGTTTTCAATGGGCGCCACAAACCGGGAAAAGTCAGCGGCATTGCCGCTAAACAATTTCTTGATCGCTTTGTTGCGCTTGTCCGCCCAATCGGGTTGGGAATCAAAAAGGTCCTTGACGGAAATAAGATTACGGCGAATTGCCTCCTGGACTATCGGCATACGGTTCTCCTTTCGGCTAACGTTGAGTGACATCCGTTGGTTTTTTATCTGATTTGTCTGACTTAAGAAACAAATGTATGAAGGTACCCAGCACGGCGATGGCCAACATAAAGACCACGACCTTGGTCGTTGTGTCCATAAATGAACTCCGTTCAATGATCATTGACGCGTCCAATGAGGACGCCCGGTTACGGCCTTCGAATCCTGGTCCGAAAGGCCAATAAGAAACACGAATGGATGGGAATCAGGAAACGGGGGGGCCGCGAAAAGAACTCGAACGACCGAGACAGGCGGTATGCGTCGATAGATTGTGGATGAAAAAGCGATGAATTCTGAAAAAGGCCAGCTGATAGGAGCGTGGCGGCGGAAGCGAAAATTTCAATTTCGGTTGTGACCATTGAGAGGTCACATCATCCTTCGGCCCATTCAAAAGAGCGTGGGAACTCTCGTGATCCGGGAGGAGGATCTTGTGGGAAGGCAGGGCTGTTCCTCTGGAATCGCCGCGAGCCACGTCGGTCGGAACGGAGGCCCAGAGAAGGCCGGCATTCAGGAAAAGCAGAACCATCCAGCCGGCATACCACTTCTTGATGTGGGAATACACATTCATCTGGATCAAAACTTAGGTCAGACCGCCCGAAAATGCAAGCCTTGATTGGTCGTGGCTGACCCAGGAAACCTGGAATGGATTAAAACTTGCGTCCGTGTGGTTTTTTTTCTACGTTGCCAGAAGTTTCAGAAAAAGTTGAAAGTTGAAAAGTATGCTGGACGTGGTTCTTGATAAAATACAAAGCGGCGAGCGGCTGACGTTTGAGGACGGGGTGGCCCTTTTCCAGTGCTACGAATTGCCGACGCTTGGATTTCTGGCCCATACCGCGCGGCAGGCGCGTTGTCCGGAACCGGTCGTGACGTACATCATCGACCGGAATATCAATTACACCAACGTGTGCGTGGACCTGTGCAGTTTTTGCGCCTTCTACCGGCCGGTCGGCTCTGCCGAGGGATACGTTCTGCCGTATGAGGTCATCGATCAGAAAATAGACGAACTGATCGCTTTGGACGGCATCCAAATATTGATGCAGGGCGGGCTTAATCCAAAACTCAAGATCGAATACTACGAAGACTTGTTCCATCATCTCAAGACCAAATTCCCGCAGATATGGCTGCACGTCCTGAGCGCTCCGGAAATCAACTACATCGCCAAAGTCTCAGGGCTGGATCTGGAGACCACGTTGAGCCGTCTCAAAGCGGCGGGTCTCGACTCGGTGCCGGGCGCCGGCGCGGAAATTCTCGTGGATCGCGTTCGCGAGGAGATTTCCCGCGGCAAATGCGACGCCGAATCCTGGCTGAATGTCCATCGAACCTGCCACCGTCTGGGCATACCGACGACGGCCACCATGATGTACGGTCATGTCGAGTCCATCGAGGAACGCGTGGAGCATCTGCTCAAAATCCGCGACGTGCAGGACGAAAGCCTGGCCCGGTACGGGTCGGGATTCACGGCTTTTATTCCGTGGAATTTCCAACCGGACAACGTGCCCCTCGGACAGAATCCCAATGTTCGACTGACCACCACCGTCGAGTACCTGCAGACGCTGGCCATCTCGCGCCTGATGCTGGATAATATTGTGAATTTCCAGGTGTCGTGGGTGACCCAGGGTCAGGATGTCGCCCAATTGGGCCTGTATTACGGCGCCAACGATTTTGGGAGCCTGATGATCGAGGAAAATGTGGTGAGTCAGAATGGGACGAGTTTCAAGGTCACGGTTCGTGACATCGAAAAGATGATCGCGGACGCCGGATTTGTACCCAAGCGCCGCAACAACACCTACCAGACCCTCAACTGAGACGTCTCAGTACGTCTTGCGAATCGTCGTTCCCCTGTAAAAGAACTGCAGAATCTGACCGTACGTATAGCCTTGTCTGGCCAGCTCCAGCGCGGCGTACTGGCACATGCCTACACCGTGTCCAAATCCCGCGCCCTGGCACTTCAGGGTCTTGATCGTTCCATCGTCATGCCGTTCGATGGCCACCCGGAATAGGGCACTGTAGAGGATATTCCTGGGTCCCCTCAGAATGCGCCGGGCCTGTTCCCCGGTGACGGTGTAACTGTCCTTGGTAAAACCGAATTTCACTTCGGTGATCCGTTGGGAGGAGTCTCGACCCAGAACGGCGACATTATACAGCCGTTGTGAGGCCAGTTTTGAAAAATCCTCACCGGCCAGCGACGGTCCGAGGACCTTTGGCAGATTCGTTTTGACCAGTTCCTCGAGGTCCTGGCCGTTCCACGAGACCTCCCAGCGGTAATGCGGCGATTTTTCGCACAGGCATTTCTCGCCGATGCGGTCGCTGACACGGGTCAAATATCCCACCGCGGTCGAGCTCTTCCACACGTCCACCGGATTGGAAGTGACGCCGCCGCAGGTTGAAAAATACAGGGCATTGATGGGTTTGCCGTCAAACTCGGCGATTTCGCCGGCCGTCTCAATGACCGCCTGGTTCGTGGCGTCACTTTCGCTCGAGGCGCCCTGGTACACCTGGTCGTTCTGGTCGTTGACGAAATCGAAGGCCTTCTTGTATTTGCCTTTATTGCGGACGGCATAGGTGCGGGCGGCGATCGCCTGGGCCTTGGCCGCCTCAATCTGATCTCCGCTCACCCGGCCGATCTCGTTGCGTACGACGCCCATCAGATAGGATTCCATGTCCAGCGTATTGACCACATGCAGCACACTGTCTTCCACAAAGGCGGCCAGGTCGCCGCGATACGATTGGCCACCGAGCTCAAACCGGTTTGCCGGTCCGGGTGCGGGGATCATGATGCGCGCCGCCCGCGTCAAAAAAATACCTTGCGCGTCTGACACTTCCACTGTATCATTGGCCCGCCTGAGTTGGAATTTCTGATTGGGCTGGACGGCCAGCATCTCTTTGCCGTTTTCGTCTTTGACCGAAATTACCGAAGTGGCGGATACGGTGACAAACAAATCGGCTTTGGCCACCAGAATTCGAACCACCGGAATGGTTTTGGTGTCCGGCAGGGCGCGCGTCGTCACCCGGGGTGAGCAGGCGAGGATATTTAAGCTTAATAAAAATAGAAGGATTGAACGTTGTTTCATTTTTTGACCGTTGGTTTAGCTTGCTTGTACAATGATGTTACTTGCGCATCCGAGTCGTCCAAACACTTCTGAGAGAGAGAAATGACCGAAGTACTGTTGATTGTCATGGCCGGAGGACTTTTCCTGGCCTTTTGCGGCACGCTCCTCGTCCTGCATCGTTACTATAAATAGAAGACTCCGGAAAATCAACCGCCATTTTCTCCTTCCGTTTCCGAACCCAGGCCGTAGTATTTCATTTTCTTGTGCAGGTTCGTCCTTTCAATGCCAAGCTCCGCCGCCGAACGCGTCACGTTGCCAAGGTGTTTCTGAAGCGTTTGCGCAATCAGGTTTCTTTCCATCTCTTCTTTGAGATCTTTCAGGGTCTTTCCTTCCGGCAGGGGACCTGAAGGGATTTCCGTTTTCCGGTTTCGCAGCGGCAGGTCCTCTTCGGTGATGGCGGCGCCGGGGGCCAGGATCAAAAGGCGCTCGATGAGATTCCGCAGTTCACGGATATTCCCCGGCCAGTCGTAGGCGCTCAAACGCCGAAGCGCTTCGGGGGTCAGCGTTTTGGCCGCCAGCCCTCCCTCTTCGGCGCACACGCGCAGGAAATACTCGACCAGCATCGGCAGGTCTGTCATGCGCTCCCGCAGCGGCGGCATCGTCAGGGGCACGACATTGAGCCGGAAATAAAGATCCTCGCGGAAGCGTCCCTGCGCGACCTCCTTCGTGAGATCTTTGTTGGTGGCCGCAATGACCCGCACATCGACCTTCATCGTTTTCGAACTGCCCACTTTTTCAAATTCGCCCTCCTGCAGGACGCGAAGCACTTTGGCCTGCACTTTCAGGCTCATGTCGCCGATTTCGTCCAGGAATAACGTGCCGCCGTGGGCCAGGGCGAACTTGCCTTCCCGGTCCGCGACGGAGCCCGTGTAAGCGCCCCTGACCGCGCCGAACAATTCGCTCTCGATCAGGTCCTCCGGAATGGCGGCGCAATTGACTTTGATGAAGGGACGGGCGCGGCGCGGGCTGTGGTCATGGATGGCGCGTGCCACCAACTCCTTACCGGTGCCGCTTTCACCCAGAATGAGCACGCGCGCATTGGTCGGGGCCGCGCGGCCGATGAGCTCGCGCACGATTTGCATGGGCCGGCTGTCGCCGATCATGTTGAACCGGCTGGATATCTCGCTGCGCAGAGCGCGGTTTTCGTCGCGGAGCGAACGGTGCTCGACGGCGTTGCGCACGGTGACCAGGATCTTTTCCTTCGTCAGCGGTTTTTCCAGAAAATCGTACGCGCCCAGTTTGACCGCCTCGACGGCGTGTTCGATCGTGCCGTGACCCGACATCAGGATGACGGTCGCGGAAGGGCCCGCCGTCAGCATCGCCCTGAGCACGTCGATGCCCGTCTGATCCGGCAGCAGCAAATCCAGAAACACCAGCTCCCAGGACCGTTTTCCGAACACCTCCAACGCCTCCCGCCCGGATTCGGCGGACATCACGTCATGGCCCTCCGCCGCCAGAATCATTTCGATCGACCGCCGGATGTTCTTTTCGTCATCGACAATCAGAATGGAAGCCATGTCAACTCCGTTTGGCGAACCGCCCCATCACGCGATGGAGGACGGCAAAATCCGCGCATTTGAAAATCACCGTAAGACCCACGTAACAAACCGCTCCGACCGCCATGCCGGAAAATGTACGAATCAAATAGACCATCCGCGGCCCGGCCGAGGCCAACAAATCACTCCGGTCAAACATCACATTCAGTCCCCACACCACCAATCCCATCACCGCGGCGCACAGGCTGAGCCTGGCCGATGTCTGCAAAACCTGCGACAGGTCAAACTCCGGCACGCGCCGTTTGAGGCCTGCCGTGAAAAGCACAATCTGTATGACAAAGGCCACCAGAATGCCGAGCGAAAACGACGAAGGCCCGAGACGATCGGCCAGCCCATAACTGATGCCCAGATTGATCACGGTGCCGGCGAACCGGTACCAAAACGGCGTCCACGTGTCCTTGAGGGCATAATACGCGCGGGCATACAGATACCACAGGCTTTCGAAGGGGACCGCCAGCGCATAAAACAAAAGAATGGAGGACGTCATCCGGACGTCGCCGGAGGTGAATTCGCCGCCCGACAGGATGAGACCGATGATGTCATGGGACAATACCGCCATGCCGACGCCGGCGGGTAAGGTCAGATACAGAATCTGCCGGTAGGAATTCTGTATGTTGTAATTGAAATTCACAAAATTTTTCCGGCTGGCGTTTTCCGCGAGATAGGGAAAAATGGCGGTCACGAAGGAAATCCCGAAAAGGCTGACCGGAAAACTCTCGAAATTGAGGGCGTACCGGAACGCGCTGTACGCGCCGGCTTCCAGCGAAATGGACAGTTTGGAATACACGAGGAACACAAACTGAAGCAGGCCCATGTTGAGAAAATTGGGAATGGCCAGCAGGTAGATCTGGCGGATGCCGGCGCCCTTCCATTGCCACGACCACGAGTACCGATACGGCGTGCTCATCAGATCGGCGAGGTTCACGATCGCATTGACGACGGCCCCGATCAGGGCGCCATACGCGGCCGAATAAATGCCGTATTGATCGTGGAACAGCCAGATGCCCAGTATGATGCAGGGATTGTATGAAACCAGCGCCAGCGCATACGCGGTGAAGTGTTTGTGCGTCTGCAGCATGCCGCTGAATATCTTGCTCGCCGCAAAGGCGATCTGGGACAACAGAAAAACCCTGGTGATGAAAACGATCGCTTCTTTCTGGCTGCCGGGGATGCCCGTCCCGAGCCAGACGTCCGTGATCGAGGGCATGAATACCCATACCGCCGCGCACACCACGACAAACGCGCCCAACGTCACATTCAGGAAACTGGAAGCCATCCGGTTGGCTTCCTCGCGCGTGTGGTTGGACAGGTATTCCGCCAGAATCGGAATGAACGACGAACTGGTGACGCCCATGATCAGGACATTCTGGAGAAGATCGGGAATGGTGTATCCGTAGTTGTAGAAATCCGTTTCGAGGCTGGCCCCGAAGAAGTGGGCCATGACTTTGTCGCGCACCAGTCCCAGCACGGTGCTGAGCAACGTCGCGCTCGTCACAAAGAGGGCGGCAATGCCGGCCTGGTGGGATTTGAAAAATCCCTTCCCTGCCGTCGAACCGGTGTCCGGGGAATCGGTCATTCAGAAACCGTCCTTGAAGTGGCCGGGCCGTAGCCCGTGTGAAAAAGGCGTGTCACAACGTTTTGTTGTGGAGGTGGCCATTGCCGCTGATGAGGCTCTCGATGTCACGGCTGGCGCGGGTCCGGTCCATCAGGCGGCGCAGGGCGGCCTCGGATTTTTTCAGGCGTTCCGCCACGGACGTCATTTCCAGGAAGGCCTGCTTTTCGGCCAGCGTGAATCCCGCCGCGGCCGGAATCAGGAATGACAGATCGCGGTAGGTCAGTTGCTCGGGCAATTCCGGCATCGCTTCGGTGGACATTTCGCGAAGGATGTCTTTGTAAAGCGTGCTTGTCGCCCGCGACAGCGCTTCGAGTTCCTCGGAGCCTTCCGTCGGATCGTCGTCAAAGAATTCCACCTCGCCGACCAGGTACGGTTTGTCGGACACGATATTCCGGATGACAAAACGCCGCCGGCCCGCGGTGATGATGTCGAGGCGCCCGTCTTCGTAGCGATGGACGGTGGAGGTGATCGCCGCGGAGCATCCGATCCGGTAAAAATCCTTGCCGGTGTAATACACGACGCCGAAAACCGTATTTTGTTCGAGGCACTCGCCGATCATCTGTTTGTACCGGTCTTCAAAGATATGCAAGGGCAGGGGCATGCCGGGAAACAGCACGACGCCGAGGGGAAACAACGGAATTTGCGGATGGTTCATGGCCGGCTTCTTTCGTTCAGGAGGTTCAGGGCCCACGCCAGGCTCTGGCGCAGCGCCCGGCGGTCGTGCCATTCGAATAGTCCGGCTTTGCCGATGTCACGCAACAGCACCAGCCGGAGCCGGCCGTCGCGCTTTTTTTTGTCATGGTCCATCCGGCGAATAACGTCTCCGGCGTCGACGCGGCGAAGGAACGACCGGACCGGTTTTTGCGAGACCACCTGCGCCAGCGGCCGCTCTATCGTCATCAGAATGGTTTCCAGATCGTCCTCGCCGATCAGGCCGGCCTGTAACGACAGATACGACGCCGCGAGCATGCCGATCCAGACGGCTTCCCCGTGGCGGATTGCCGAAAACCCGCCGGCGCTCTCCAGCGCATGCCCGAACGTGTGCCCGAAATTGAGGATCATCCGCCTGCCGGCGTCTTTTTCATCCTTTGCCACGACACCGGCCTTGAGGCGCACGCTTTCGCGGATGGCTTTCCGGACGACGGGGCCGCGGCTCATCAGGGCCGCATGATGTTTTCTGAGCCATTGAAAAAAAGACGCATCGACGGCCAGACCGTACTTGAAGACTTCGGCGAGGCCCGCCAGGTATTCGCGATCGGGCAATGTGTCCAGAAACGCCGTGTCCGTGAGGACCAGCGACGGCTGGTGAAAGACGCCGATGATATTTTTGGCCAATGGATGGTTGACGGCGACTTTGCCGCCGACGGAACTGTCCACCATCGCCAGCAGAGTCGTGGGCGCCATGACGAGCGGCACGCCGCGCATGTAGGTGGCCGCCACAAATCCCGCGAGATCGCCGATGACGCCGCCGCCCAGCGCCACGATAACGCTGTCCCGGTCCGCCCCGGCGGTGATGAGACGCGTGTGAAGATCGAACGCGCGGTCATACGTTTTGAAGGCTTCCCCATCGGGCACCATGAGGATGCGCGCGTCCAGGGCGCGAAACACCGGACGCAGCCGGGGACCATGCCGCCGGAGAATGACCGGATTGGTGATGACAAAAAAACGAAACGCGCGGACGGTGCGACGGATCAGCCGGTCCAGACGCGATACGGCGTCGAAAACCACCGGGTAGGTGTGACGTCCGGCGCGGACGGTCAGCATGCGGGCCGTCGTGGGCAACGTGGGCGCGGGATCATACATTGAACTTGAAGTGCATCACATCGCCGTCGCGCACGACGTAGTCGCGGCCTTCGGTGCGGAGAAGACCTTTGTCGCGGCAGGCCTGTTCGGTTTTGTATTTCACATAGTCCTCCCACCAGATCACATCGGCGCAGATGAATCCCCGTTCAAAATCCGAATGGATCGTGCCGGCCGCCTGCGGGTTTTTGGCGCCGCGATGAATGGTCCACGCGCGCACTTCGTCGGGACCCGCCGTCAGGAAACTCACGAGGTCGAGCAGTACGTAGGTTTCACGGATCAGCGTGTGCAGGCCGGGTTCCTTCAGGCCGATGCTTTCCAGGAAGGCCGTGCGCTCCTCCGCGGGGAGTTCCGATATTTCCGCTTCGATTTTTCCCGAGATGACGACCACGCGGGCGTTTTCGCGCGACGCGATGGTCCGTACGGTCTCGACGTACCGGTTGCCGGACAGGACGTCCTGCTCGGATACGTTGCAGATGTAGAGCACGGGTTTGTCGGTCAGGAGGAAGAGGTCGGCGACGTGGTGTTTTTCCGTTTCGGAAAGGCGGAGCAGGCGGAGCGGTTGGCCGGTGTCGAGATGGGATTTGACGCGCGACAGCGCTTCCACGGCGGCTTTGGCGTCCTTGTCGCCGGTCTTGGCGGTGCGCTCGGTCTGGGGAAGGCGTTTCTGCACGCTTTCGAGATCCTTGAGCACGAGTTCGGTATGGATGATATCGATGTCGCGGGCCGGATCGATGCTGCCTTCGACGTGCACGACGTCGGGGTCATCGAAGCACCGCACGACGTGGCCGATGGCGTCGACTTCGCGAATGTGGCTCAGGAACTGGTTGCCGAGGCCTTCGCCCGCATTGGCGCCTTTGACGAGACCGGCGATATCGACGAAATTGACGGTGGTATAGATGGTTTTTTTCGGTTTCAGCAAAGCCGACAGCTGGTCGATGCGGTGGTCCGGCACGATGACGACGCCGACGTTTGGTTCGATGGTGCAGAACGGGTAATTGGCCGCCGCCGCGCCGGCCGCGGTCAGGGCATTGAATATCGTGGATTTTCCGACATTGGGCAGTCCGACAATTCCGCAATGTAGAGGCATGACGCGGGCAACTCCTTCATGGAACGTATGTTTTCAAAAGACGCGCTAAAGTAGTCGTTCCCGCGAAGAAAATAAAGGAGAATGTGCCGCGCCGGCGTAAAAAACGCCGCGCGGAGTTTCCCGGGCGGCGCGAAAAAAAAGTGAAACGATTAATTCCTTGACAACCATCGGAGCGTGCGCTAACTTGGAACAGCTATCGCTATCGGGTTATCGTATGAATTCCAGAACAGACTATTTCAGCGTCGAAATTTTTCACGTCCGGCGGCAGGCTATGGCCGGCCAAGCCAGAACAGCCAGGAACAAAATAACCGACATATGTCGTCTATCACGCCCAAAATGAGAAGATATACGACATGGATCATTCGTTTATGCAATAGTTATCCGACATGGCCCTCGACGAAGAAACACATGAGCGGAGATACTAAACCTGGTGTTCCTCATCAAACTCTTGGGGACGCAGCCCACGCGCTTCTGAAAGGAACTATCGGCAGTGTTCCGGTAGGCGGTGCTCTTGCTGCGGAATTTTTTAGTTTCGTACTAAAACCTCCCATGCAGAAGCGAATGGAGGACTGGATGGCCGACCTGGTTCAGAGGCTGACCGAGATGAAGATGTCGATCGACGATTTGCAAGAGAACCAGCGTTTCGTCACAAATACACTGCAATCTCTGCGTATTGTTCAAATGACACACTCACCTGAGAAGCTCAGAGCCTTACGGAATGCAGTTCTCAATTCAATCGCGCCACCGCCTTTCGACGAATCCTTGGAACAGGTGTTCCTTTCGTATGTTGATTCTTTCACTGATTACCATATTAGGTTTCTTGCTATGATCGCGGAACCGAATTGGCCGATCAAACAACGCAAGGTGGTTACCTCACCTGACGCAAATCTTTATGAAATCATCTACCATCACTTTCCGCAGCTGCAAGGATCATCGTTTGTCACTCAAGTCTTTCAGGATTTGAACGCGCGTGGGCTGCTGGAACCCAACTGGGACCGTGGCTTTAAGCTAAGCTGGAGTAGTGGATATCCGGTGTTGTCTCCACTCGGAAGATCGTTTCTCAAGTTCATTTCGGAGGCTGAGTAGATGTCTCGGGCCACGTCCGATAACATGCGTGCACACGATTGGTCGCCCCGACGCGAGCGTCAGATGCCCCCGGCCACGATTTTTGTGCGTCGGGGCTCCCCTACGGCGCACCGCGCGGAACGAATTGAAAACAAATTCATTGATACCGCTTGTGCGCCGCAGCGTGTGCACGCAGACCGTTATGTGCAATGCCGCCTAAAAATATGAACAAACCGCACGCCATCATTCTCAACATACATAGGAGAACGTAAAGTGAAATCAAAGACGAACGAGGTTGTCAAGAAACTTCGTGAACTCAACACGATAATAAAATCACTGGATCCTTCTATCCGGCCGCAGTCTTTTGAATTGCTCCGTCCAGTCTTCTTCAGCGATGAGCCTGAGCACGAGCGAGATCAACGAGACCAGCAAACAGAGACGGCTGGCAAGTCAACAGGCACTCACAACAAAGAAAAGTTTTTCGGGTCGTTTGATCACAAAAAGCCCAGTGATAACGTCTTCTTGATTGCAGCATGGCTCTACTCCCAACACGGAGTTTTTCCACTCACATCAGATACTATTAAGGCGGTGGCGGACGAAACAGGTGTCACTGTTCCCGGTAGGCCAGATATGACCCTCAAAGCGGCTCAAAAAAAGGCAAAGCACCTATTTTCCAAACAAGGCGCTGGTTATAAACCAACTGTTCACGGTGAGACGTTCCTCAAAGACACATATCGAGTCAAGAAAGGAAACAGCCCCATACCAAAGGAGCCTGAGAATTGACAATAGTCGAGTTTCTACATCCAATACTGAGATCACCGCACCGGGACCTTTGTGTTGCGGCTCTGTATTATTCGAAAAGATTCCAACAGTCTGATTCATTAACCGTCGATCAAATTCGTTCGTTGCTTAGAAGAGCTCGTGTTCCAAGTGTTAATAACATCAACATAGCAGACGTGCTTGCTAAATCAGCTCCTCATGTCGACAGTGCTGGCAAGAAAGGAAAAGCTTTTCTTTGGGCGATCACTTCGTCAGGCGAAAAGCACATACGAGCCTTGCTAAATATTCCTGAGGTCGATATTGCAACGGTCCATGAGGTCGGCACACTTGAGCGCCTTATCAACTCCATCGGTGATCCTGATGTGGCCAACTATCTAACAGAAGCAGTCACTTGCCTACGTGTTGACGCTCTTCGTGCCTCTATCGTGTTTCTGTGGGCTGGCGCCGTTCGTACCATTCAAAAGGAAATGATCGATCTTGGCGCGTCCTCAGTTGACACCGCCTTAAAGAAATTCGACCCCAAATCCCGGTCGATCAAAGGGCTAGACGACTTTGCGTATGTCAAGGATTCGACAGTGCTTCTAGCAGCCCAAGAACTTGCCATCTTTGACAAGAATGAGCGGTCCACACTCGAGGAGGCTCTGAACTTAAGGAACAAATGTGGTCATCCCAGTAAGTATCGACCTGGCCCGAAAAAGGCTGCAAGTTTTATTGAAGACGTCACAACCATCGTTTTTTCTTGAGATGGCGTGCGGTTGATAGCGGCACTGCACATAACAGGCCGCACTACGACGTTCGCTCATTTGATATGGCGATAAGAAAGCTGTGCAAGAAACAAAAGTGCTCACTCAATGGCTAACCATTCCGCTATTGCTCCATTCGTTAGCTACTGCGTAGTGCGGCCGGAACGTTAGGCGGCATGTCCACGAATCTGAGTATTACATATGAACCTATTCACAACTGAAGCCCTGCGGCTATTTGTTGTCTTTTTCGTACCTGGCTTCATTTCAATGCGTGCTTTCTCCCTACTAGTCGCGTCTGAAAGACATGATTTTTCAAAATCATTGGTCGAAGCAATCGCATTTAGTTGCTTAAACTTTGCTCTTCTTTACTGGCCCATGAGTGTCATCCATTCGAATGATTTTGCTCATCAGTACCCAATACTATACTACCTCAGTGCTCTGGGTATTCTGTTAGTTGCACCGTGTGCTTGGGCATGGTTGTTCTATCGAATTATGATTTCTGACTGGTACTCGAAACGATTTCGAGACCCTTACCCAACTCCATGGGACAGCTTTTTCGCTCGCGGAGAAGCATGTTGGGTAGTTATCCACCTAAAGAGTGGCAGGAAGATTGGTGGTATTTATTCTGGACGCTCTCGCGCATCAGCTTATCCGACCGAACAACAAGTCTATCTCGAAGAAGTGTGGGAGGTGGATCAGAAGACCCAACGCTTTCTACGTAAGAAGAATCGGACAGCTGGACTTATAATCAGCAGATCAGAGATGACTCACATTGAGTTCTACAGTTAAGAAAGGATCCGCCAATGGCAGACGAGACGAAAAACACGAATTCCTCTAACGTTCCGAAATCGGACGAAAACAAGGGCTCAATCAAGGCGGGACGAGATATCAAAGAGAGTTACAGCCCACGCAACGAGCTCGATACTTCTAAACCGCCGCAGGGAGATGGTACATCAAAAAAGGACGATAAGTAAGAGCGTGGACTCGCCGCATAACAGGCGAGCACACGTTCGCTCGCGGCGTGCTCATTCCCGTCGGGTGCACGCCGCTTCGCACACGGCGCACCGACGATTTTCGATTGGAGATTATGAATAGATTTGATCTATGAAGAACGATGAAACCAAGATTGGCGGGCGCCGCGTCGTGTGCTCGCGAACCGTTATGCGCAGTTTGCCCGACTGATCACAACCACCAAGGTGCTAAAATGAAACACTTTGCAGAAGTACTTCAAACTCTCGGCGCGAGTAAAATCGAGCCACTTTCTGAAACTCAGCATTGGGACTTCTGGAAGGCAGTCTACTCGACTCCAATCTCCGAAGTGAGCGGCTACTATCTATATTTGAAATCGAGCTGTCCTTGGAAAGAAGGGAACAACAGGGCAAATTGGGACACATGGCAAAAACCTTCAAAGGGAAACTACGAAATTATTGTAACGCCGGCCAGTGACTTCATAAGGAAGCCCAGTCAAACTATTGCAGCCTTCAAGGGAACTCGCGTGAGAACATCGAAGGAACTCTTGCTGAACAATTTTGTGAAGAGCCTCACACTGGAAGAAATAATATCAGAGGAAAATTTCATCGACCCGACACTTGAACTTGAGAACGGTCGCGTGAGCCAGGATACCACACACTTTCTCATCTCTTGGATCAAGGGACGGGATAGTGCAACCAAAGGTGTATCCATTGCAGCTTTGGTTGCTGATGGCGGCGTTGGCAAAACCACAGTGTCTCGTGTACTGAGTCGATCTCTCCATGAGGACGATCCGACTGTTATCCCTATCCTCATAGAATCCGATCAATGGCGGCATCTGCTTAACACGCCTATTTCGCTTAGCAACCTTTGGGACTTGGCCATCTCACGGCGCTTTCAGAATGCCGCTAGACTGTTGTCTAATGAAATGGCTTTTCGCGTTCTCGTAAGGGAAGGACTCTTTGTAATCATCTTCGACGGTTTTGATGAACTTTGCGTTAATTCTTATGCTGTGTCGCGTCCCAAAGAAATTATCGACGAGCTTATAACCCTCCTGTCGCCTGAAGATGAGCCCGTACAAGCAAAAATTGTATTAACAGCCCGCAGCACGTTCTGGGAGTCATTGGCAGATGAAATCGAGCTTAAGGACATCGAGACATTTTACCTTCGGGGGTTCGATAATGATCAACGCAAGAGCTATTTCGACAAAACGCTAACCACTCACGAAGAAAGAGACATTGCAAATCGTTTGTCTCGACAGATTAGTGGAGCCATGTACGAAGGCATCAAACCTGAAGATCACAATTACGAAAGACCTTCCGGAGTACCATTTATCTTGAGCCTAATCGCCCAGTACGTCCGGGGCAGTGTCCATTTGATTGAGGTAAATCCATACATGGCGGACCCGTTGGAGCGTCTCCTCGAAGATATCTGTCGTCGAGAAAACCTTCGACAATCACTTGACATCGAGCCCACAAAACAATTAGAGCTTTTTGAGGAACTCTTCCGGGAATATCAGGAATCAATCCAACTAACCGATTTGCAAATGTATCTTGACGTAATCTGCAACATCAACGACAAAGAGACCGCCAACCGGTTCACGAACCATGTTTTCCTAACTCGCACTGAAAAAGACACTTTTGGGCCGCGCTATGAAGTCCTCCGAGTATACTTTATAGCACGCTTCCTTGCCAAAGGCCTGCTTGAGCTGACGACAAAAACTCCTCGACAACAAATCGCACGGTTGCTGGCAAAGAACAGCACCGGAAAGACCCAGGTCATCGACTGGCTTATCTTGCAATTGCGTAATTTGGAACAAACAACCCTCATAAGGTCAATACACCACGCACTAGCCATTATTCGCGATCAAGATAACCGTTCTACGCTCTCTCAGTCTTCTTCGGCGATTTTCCATGTTGTTTCCAGCCTCATCTCGGGCGGCGACAAAGATGAACGCACTCGTCTACTCTGTGATTTCTATAATATCGATAGAAGCGGCACAGTTGTTTTCAAGGCAGTTGTATTCGCAGGTGTGGTCCGGTCCTTCAGTTTTCGTGACGCAATCTTCGAGAAATGTGAATTTTACGATGTCGAGTTTAAGAATTGCACTTTTGGCGATGCTTCTACATTCCGAACATGTAGCTTCTACGGAAATCTTAAATTTACTAATTGTTCAAATGCGGGCTCGATAAAAACACAGATCTGCACTTTTTCAAGGGAATCAGAGTTCGCACTTGATGTCATTAGAAACTCACACTCAAGAATGGAGCTAAAACGTTCTTTCGCAGAAGAAGCATTGTCCCGATCCCTTCGCAAGTTTCGAAAGGACAATCGGTTTATTCCTATCCAGTACGAGCACCGCAAGACTGGATTCAAGCCAGGCAACCCATATAACGAGACAGTGTGGCAGGAACTTGAACGAGCTGGGCTTATTCACTCTCATCACATATCTGGAGTCACCGGCGGAGGTCTCAACATTGTCGACGACAAGAACGTGCGACGAGAAGTGTCGTCCTTCCTGGACAATGGCGTACTTGGCAATTTGTTGACCAACGTGCTAACAAAAATGATCACATAAGGGATTTATAATGGCCGTGCGGTCGGGCAAACTGCGCATAACACGCGCATAAACCGTTCGTTCGGGCACTTGCTTTTGTGCGGTACCTGTGTCCCAATCTTTTGGGTAGTCAATCTGTAAACATTATGACCATTCAACAAAAAGTGCCCTCACCAACCATGCACGCGCCGCAAACAACAGCAGTTGAAGACTTTTATCAAAGGCGGCTTGTGCGTGGCTGCGGTTATACGCCGGACGTTAGGGTTCCGTCGCACGACTTTTTTTCTTTCTCGACTTTGTTGGGGCTATGATGTAATTTGATCCTGTAAGTTCATTTCTTGGGGAGTAGCAAGTGGCTCTGGGTTCAGTTCTTTCGTGCATTTCAAGTCTCGTTCAGGAAAACGAATACCGCGCTCGTGCGATTCGTACGGGGTTGAACGGTCATACCAGTTGCCGAGATTTCGATTGGGATTCCCGAATTCCTCCTCCCCGTGCCACGTCCTGGTCGCCCCGACGCGAGTGTCAGATGCCCCCGGCTGCGATTTTTGTGCGCCGGGCTTCCCTCGGCGCACGGCGCGGATCGAATTGAAAACAAATTCATTGATACCGATTGTGCACCGCAGCGTGTGCACGCGTGACGTTATGCGCAATGACTGCGACCTGAGTCCCAACTAACTTATGGCACCCTATCAGAGAATTCCCATATGGGAGAACCGGCTGCGCGTGAAGCGTCTTTGGCAGTTTCGAGAGGCTCTGCAACTGTACTTCGCCGCTTATTCAGCCTCGCGAGTATCGTTTAGCGATTCTCACAGACACCATCGCGTAACTGTGAACTTACAAATACACTCCGTCTATTCCATGGTTCAAGATGCAGGAATTGATACTTCGTTTTCTGGGCCTCATCGGTCATCATCTGTCACTCTTGATCGAAAGGCGGATCTTGTTCTAGACGTATTCTCTTTGGTAGATCTCAACATCGATCCCCAGTACCTTGGAGATTGTATTGTAAGAGCTATTGGTAAGTACAATGACGACCGCGCAAGAGCCGTTTTGCGAACGATCAATCCGTTGTTCTGGGCGGGTAAGCTGGTTGATGCCGTTCTTGATCTGCCATTGAAACTTTTGCGGAGCTTCGGTATCAAAGTACCCAAAATTGAAGACACACTTGCCGGCAGAGTTATTGGCGGACTGCTCAAGTCTGTGACTTATCTGGCCGCCTTTCTGACTGTCGCCGAAAAGCTGGGCTATCTTGAGACATTCAAAGGTTTTCTTAAATCTGCGTCACCCTGAAACTGAGGGCGCAGTCAATGCGCATAACACCTTAAAAGAGTTCGAAGTCAATAGAAAAAGCCCTCCCGTGGCGACCGGGTCGCCTATTTTGTTGGCTTTTTGCTTCGATAACCGATGGGCCGACGCCTGGCATGTCTTTACGAATGGTGAAGCAAGTTGCATCGACATCCATGACGATACGAATTGAAAATACGATTGAACCCATGGCCGAGACTTCACCCATGCCCTGCGCGAAGCCAAGGAATCCTCAAGGTAGGATTTGTCAGATGCGGCTTGCAGGGTACGGCGTGTATCGGCGGGACGTTATCCGACACCCCCAAAACAGTGCTCAAAAGAGGTATCAAATGAATTTGCCAGAAGATCGTAATCGCACTTTATCCCAGTTTCGAGAAGGGCCGATGCTACTCGACAAGACTGTCAGCGATCTGCAAGACTCCGAATTGGATCTCATTCCTACCGAAGGTGGATGGTCTATTCGACAGATCGTCCATCACATTGTGGATGGGGATGATATTTGGAAGTTTGGTATCAAGATGGCCATTGGTAACGAACAGGCTGAATTTTCACTGGAATGGTACTCCTCACAGACGCAAGATACTTGGGCTGATCGATGGGCGTACACCCAAAGATCAATTGGTACGTCGTTGTCTTTACTGAAAGCTATTCGGGAACATGTACTTCAACTACTGGAAAGCGTGCCTGATTCGTGGAGTCGGAAGGTATTTGTGCGTACAAAACAGGATGAAATTGAACAAGTACCTATTGGTCTTATCATTCAAATGCAGACTGACCATTTATTGCACCACCTGGAACGGATACGTTCCATTTTGCGGGAAGGGGGCGTCGCCTATTGAATGTTCGATAGTCGATGGGCCGATTTCCGCGAAGGAGTAGAGACCGGGTTTCGGCGCGAAGGCACTGGAAACAGGGGACTATCCGATTGTTTTGCGTATCCTTGCTCAATTGAGGTTTTCCCGCCCCTTGGAAAAAACGCCGAAGAAGCCCCGGAGTCTGCTGTGACACTTGGCGGAAAGCGTGGTACAGTCGCGCGTGCTCGGGGCGTGTGCCCGCGAAATCGTCAGACACGACCTGTTTGCGTTTTAGTCTGTTGTTGCGTATGTTGGCGCAGGAACAATGAGGAATCCGCCATGCGTAAAGTATCAAAACACATGAAACGAATCACTGTAAACCCGGACATTTGTCACGGCAAGCCTACCATCCGAAATATGCGCTATCCGGTCGAAAGCATTCTTGAATTATTGAGCGCTGGCATGACCAATGATGATATCCTGAGCGATTATCCTGATTTGGAGATGGATGATATTCTGGCCTGTTTGGCCTATGCGTCGAATATTACAAAAGTGAAGAGCATGCATAGGCTTGTTTCATGAAGTTTTTGGTTGACGCTCAACTACCAAAACGACTTGCAGAGTATCTCATGGAGCGCGGACATGACGCGGTTCATACCATTGACTTGCCAAAGAAAAACAGAACGCCCGACAGTGTGCTTCGGAGAATTTCCGTAACTCAAAAACGCGTAGTCATTACAAAAGATCATGATTTTCTCGACAGTTATCTCATCAGGAAAGAACCATACAAAGTCCTGCTTGTAACGGCGGGCAACATGCGCAACACAGAGTTGTTGCTCGTATTTCAGAAGAACCTGGATGAACTGCTTGACGAGTTGAAAGAGAATCACGTAGTCGAAGTAAGTCGTACTTCGCTAATAGTTCATTTCTAGTAAGAGCCTGCCATAACTCCTTCAGAAAATTCGAAGTCAATAGAAAAATCCCTCCCGTGGCGACGGGGTCGCCTATTTTGTTGATTTTTTGCTTCGATAACCGATGGGCCGATGCCAGGCCTATCTTTACGAATGGTGAAGCAAGTTGCATCGACATCCATGACGATACGAATTCCACATATGAATAAACCAAAAACCGAGACTTCGCCCATGTCCGGCGCGAAGCCAAGGAATCCTCAAGGTAGGATTTGTCAGATGCGGCTTGCAGGGCACGGCGTGTATCGGAGGGGCGTTATCCGACATGACCCTGTGAACGTTAAGCCTTCGATTTAACGCAATGTTCTTTGATCCATTTTGATAGTTGGGCTTTACTGAGCCGGCCGTCCGCAAGTTCCATCATCGTGGCGTAGGCTTCTTCTTCGGCTGCGGTGATTTCCCATCCGTTCTTCTGGAGGAAGATGTCCATAACGACAAGGGCGACCCGCTTGTTCCCGTCAACAAAAGGATGATTCCTGCAGAGATGGAAACCATAAGCGGCTGCCTTATCGAAGATAGTTTTGTGAAGGAACTTTCCTCCGATCGTCATCCTTGGTTGGGCTAAGGCGGAATCGAGAAGCTTTTCATCACGAATACCCAAGGATCCACCGTATCGCTGGATCAAATCTACATGGATGATTGGCACAATCTCCGGCGGGACGAATTTAACGGCCATTACTTCGCCAACTTATGCAGGGCATTACGATACTTTTTGTTTGACCTTTCATAAGCGTTAGCCCAATCGGCAAACTTTGGATTGAAGGGCGTAAGAACGATACCATCCTCGGTTTGGATGAGGTGAAGCTCGTCGCCCTCATTCAGGTGATAATTCTCGATGACTGTCTTAGGCAGCGTAATACCCAAACTATTTCCGACTTTACGGACGACCGTTTTTTGCATGATTGTTCACCTTCCATTTTTATGAATTATAACACTTGTATTACATACATTCAAGTTGAGAATTGTTGCTCAGCGTCACGTCGCCTAACACCTTAAGAAAGTTCGAAGTCAATAGAAAAAGCTCTCCTGTGGCGACGGAGTCGCCTGTTTTGTTGTTTTTCGCTTCGATAGGCGACAGCCGGGTTTCGGCGCGCAGACATCTACCGCTCTCCGAGTGGTCTGCCGAAGGCAGACTGTATCGAGGGGAGCAATGGCCTGGCGACCACGCTCTGTCCTGTCACACCCGCGGAAGCGTGTGTCTCCGTGCTTCATTGAGGCTCCCGCTTACCTTCGACGGGTTCAGGGCAAGTCGCCACAGCGGCAGGTGCTTGATGCTTTCAGAGCCACTTTCTTTTTGTTGCGCCAAAATGGTGCATTCGTTCAGTCGGCGATCCCCCTTGTAATGTCACACCCGCGGAAGCGGGTGTCTCTGTGCTTCATTGAGGTTCCCGCTTACCTTCGTCCGCGAGGCGCATCTACGATTTTCTCCTCTGTCACGCTCTCCATTTCGCAGACCCCTCCCTTGCCCTCCCCTTGAAGGGGAGGGTCAGGGTGGGGTTCATCGCGTTTCGGCGCGCAGACATCTACCGCTCCCCGAGTGGTCTGCCGAAGGCAGACTGTATCGAGGGGAGCAATGGCCTGGCGACCACGCTCTGTCCTGTCACACCCGCGGAAGCGGGTGTCTCCGGTCTCACACACCAGAATGGCGCTTGACAAAGTCAACTCCCTGACTCTATATTCTCTTTGTAGTCCCGTCTAAAAGACGAGCATCGTAGAATGGAAGAATCCAACGCAACGACAGCGAAGACCATGCCGAATCAACGCAGTGGCTCACTTAATATAGAAAAGACAGCGACGGATATTATGCGACAAACGTGCCGTCGCGTCAGTCTATGTGGAACAGTCTAATCAATGGTTAAGCGGGAGGATGCGTAGCAGTGCCTGTCAATCGACCTTACCGCAGGACTTGTCGCCAGTTCGTCGACGGACACTACACAGCAGGCGGGCGGTGGGAGTACATGGTCCATCCAAAATTTGCCCAATCGCCTGAACATTACGTTCGCGCGTTCCTGATCATCCTCAAGGATCTTCAAGAGCTTTTCGACTTTGTCGAACCGGCCCACAAGAACCTGACCTGTTACTCGTATCGAATTCACGCTCTTTTACTGCGCACCTGCGTCGAGGTTGAGGCGAACTGCAAGGCTATCCTCAAAGAGAACGGATATGTGAGACCGGGCGATTGGAACATGGGGGACTACAGGAAGATAGAAAAGACACACCTCTTGTCCGGATACGAGGTAAAGGTGCCCACTTGGACCGGAACGGCTGCGCTAAGGGTGCCATTTAAGGCATGGGCAACCGGAGGTTCGATTGCCTGGTATAACGCATATAACACAACAAAACATGACCGGCACTCACAGTTCGAGGAAGCAACGTTTGAGCATCTGATCGATGCTTGTTGTGGTCTGCTGGTAGTACTATCCGCTCAATTCGAGTCTAATGATTTTTCGCCGGGCAACACCTTGTTGGCCGTTGGGGGGCCGAACGACGGTATGAAAAGTGGTATAGGCGGGTTCTTTCGTGTGCGATTCCCCAGCAATTGGCCAAATGAACTGCGCTATGACTTCGACTGGCAGCAGCTGAAGCATGAGGCCGATCCGTTCCAGGCAATTGACTACTCCGCAATCGCCCAACAATTGGATGCAGCCGACACAAATGGATAAAGTGCCATTTCAGATACGTGGGGAGTCCGCTGCTGATGCTGAGCGTTAGGCGACCTCACTACGCAAATACAATGAACATTCGGCAAATCCTAATTATTGCAGCTGTTCTATTGCTGCCTACTGCTATGCATTCGCAGTCAATTACAGAGAGTGCGGATACTTCGCTCGTCAATCCGTTGCTACCTGTCGCCGTGGACTCAATGAATCATTGGCAGTATCGAAAAAGCACGACATATGATCTCGATAAAGATGGAACCCGAGAAACAATTACGATCTTAGCGAACGTTGAGAAATCCCCTTCGGGTCAACTGGCGTGGGACGATGGTCAACCCTGGGAAGTAAGAATAGAGGAACCCGACGGAACGCGAACCCGTGCTTTTGCCCAGTTCGTTCAATTAGGCAAGATTACGGGGTACATTACCCACCAGGACGGTCATCCAACGCTATTTCTCTTAGAGCAAGCAGGTTCAGGCCTTCGAGGGTTTGAGATTACATACTCTGGGCCTAATAAGATCAAATCGAAGGTGATATTTGTAAGAACCATCGAAGGGATCGTCAGGTGACAAAATGATCGTTTGCCACGCAAAATAATTAAGAAACTAGAATGGACTTCAACTGCGTTCGCACGACATTTACCAACGAACTATAACATGACGCCGCCGCTGATGCCGAGCATTAAGCACAATATCTAGCCGCAGACGGAATACAACTCAAGGCGCTTGTGGCAAATGTGGAGGAAGCGCTCAGCGCGCGAGACATCCGCAACAGACGTGCACCGATCTTTGAATAACAATGAATGTAACAGTGTTTTCCCGACCTCAAGTTTCCTGGGGTGAGGGCGTATCGCCGGCATCTCTGTCTTCAATGAACCTTGAATTGAGCCGCATGCAGTACCGTGCCGGAGGGATCGACGACTTCGACGCTCCATGAACCCGTTCGTCCGCTGATCGTACGATAGGCGTAGGTCCGCATCGGGTTGTATTTGATGTCCAGTTGCACGTCGCCGATGGATTGGCCGTTGTAATACCACTTCACTTTGACATAGCGCCCCTGTCCGCCGGAGACTCTCATCCAGCAATAGACTTTGCCGGCGTCGGCCGCAAAGGACGTGCTCTCGCCGACAATTTCCATTTTGTTGACGTTGAGCCCGAATTTGAGGGATTCCACTTTCATGCCGTTCGACGTGACGCCGGAGATCGTTTTGACGGATGTTGTTTTCGCGGTATCCGTGACGATTTTGGATTGCGACGTCGATTTGGCCGTATTGGTCGTGGCGGCGCCTGTTTTGGAAGTCGTTGTTTTCTGGCCCAGTTTCGCATTGGGCCGGGTGATGCCGTAGACGCTGGACAAATCGTAAGGAAGATAACGGGCCGGCTGGCGGCGATTTTCCCCGCCATAACTCAGCATCAGGCCGATTTTTCCTTCGTAATCAATCCAATCCACGAAAATGGCGCTGTGCTCGATGTCCCCGTACGAATGATTGACGTAATACAACCAGTCGCCGCTCTTGATCTGGCCGATGTCCGCATAAGGACCGGCTTTGGCCGTTTTGAATATTTGCTCACGCTTTCCGTACGCATAGCCGGCACGGTCATAGACGGCGTTGGCGTAATCCCAGCAACCGCCCGGCAGAATTTCGCCGTTGACCAGCGTCATCACCCGCCCGGTTTCGAGGACCACCCGGCCGTCTTCCGGCGCCGTGCTCTCGGCTTTCTTCAACATGATCTCGTAATCCGACGATTCGTCGTATTCCTGCGCCGACACCGGAAAAACCAGGACGCTTATCCAGATCAACCAGATCCATTTTTTCATCTTCTTGTACTCCATTTGACGCTATTGAAAGACCAAGTCAACAAATCGGGAAATTTTTTCAAAACAAAACACAGGCGGATGGGGTCCAATGCAAAAAAAGCTGCGCAGTGGCCGCAGCTTTTTTGAAGTCAACGTTCCTGCTTGTCCTTAGCCGCTCATCGATTCGAGGAAATGTTTGTTGGAGCGCGTCCCGCGCATCTTGTCGAGCAACATTTCCATCGCCTCCACGGGCGTTTTGTCGCTCGTGAATTTGCGAAGAATCCATACGCGGTTTTGCTCGAGTTGTGAGAGGAGGAGTTCCTCTTTTCGGGTGCCGGAGCGGTTGAGGTCCATGGCGGGGAAAATGCGGCGGTCGGCCAGGCGGCGATCCAGGATGATTTCCATGTTGCCGGTGCCTTTGAATTCTTCGAAAATGACTTCGTCCATACGACTGCCGGTTTCAATAAGGGCCGTGGCAATGATGGTGAGACTTCCGCCTTCCTCGACCTTTCGGGCGGCGCCGAAAAACCGTTTCGGACGATGCAGGGCGTTGGAATCCACGCCGCCGGAGAGAATTTTGCCGCTATGGGGTACGACCGTGTTGTGGGCGCGCGCCAGGCGGGTGATCGAATCCAGCAGAATGACGACGTCATGCCCGCATTCCACCATACGCTTGGCCTTTTCCAACGCAATATCCGACACCTGCACGTGCCGCTCGGGCGGCTCGTCAAACGTCGAACTCAGCACTTCCGCTTTCACGGAACGCTCCATGTCGGTCACTTCTTCCGGACGCTCGTCGATCAGCAGCACAATCATCTTCACTTCGGGATGATTTTCCGTGATGCTGTTGGCGATGCTCTTGAGGAGTATCGTCTTGCCGGTGCGCGGCGGCGCCACAATAAGACCACGCTGGCCCTTGCCGATCGGCGTGAAAAGATTCATGACCCGCATCGAATATTGGTTTGGGTCTTTGATTTCAAGATTGAGGCGTTCGATCGGATAGATCGGCGTCAGGTTGTCGAAGAGAATCTTGTTCTTCGCTTCGTCGGGGTTTTCGAAATTGACGGCTTCCACCCGCAACAGCGCGTAGAAGCGTTCGCTTTCTTTTGGCGGACGAATCTGCCCGCTGACCACGTCGCCCGTGCGGAGTCCGAATTTTTTGATCTGGGACGGCGAGATGTAGATGTCGTCCGGGCTCGGCAGGTAGTTGTAATTCTGCGAGCGCAGGAATCCGTAACCGTCCGGCAGAATTTCCAGCACGCCTTCGCTGAAAATGAAACCGTCTTTTTTGGTTTGTTCCTCGAGAATGCCGAAGATCAGGTCCTGTTTTTTGAGACCGGTGACACCGGGAATACCGAGGTTTTTGGCGATCTCATTCAGATCGGAGATCTTCATATTCTTGAGATTGGCCAGATTGAGTGTGGCGCTGTCTTCTTTTTTTTCAGTCATGTCAATGGAAGGTTGGTGAAGGGAGGTTGTTTATTCTTCTTTTATAGTTGGGAGATGGGTCGTGAACCAAAATAAGATACATCCCGAAGGCGGGATGGCGAGCTACAGTATCAGATAACCAGGAAAATAAATTGGAAGTGAACCAACGTTTGCAAAATTGAAGGAAGTGCAGAATTGCACCCGTATAATAAGCCAATACCCCTTGTTTGTCAAGCGGAATTTTAGCGCGTCAGTCTTCGACTGCGCTCAGACTGACAAAGATATGTCGGCTCCAAAGAAGTTGGAAGTCACCCTGAGCGAAGTCGAAGGGTGACACGGGAAATAAGCTTGTGCATCCAGCGTCAGTCTTCGACTACGCTCAGACTGACAAAGATATGTCGGCTCAAAAGCAGTTGGAAGTCACCCTGAGCGAAGTCGAAGGGTGACAGGGGAAATAAACTTGTGCATCC
>CAZJBS010000010.1:81556-101053 GCA_964544475.1 uncultured Bacteroidota bacterium
CGTCGGTTCCAAAGGAGTCGGAAGTCACCCTGAGCGAAGTCGAAGGGTGACAGGGGAAATAAACTTGTGCATCCATCGTCAGTCTTCGACTACGCTCAGACTGACAAAGATATGTCGGTTCCAAAGCAGTTGGAAGTCACCCTGAGCGAAGTCGAAGGGTGACAGGGAAATAGGCATGTGCATCCATTGTCAGTCTTCGACTGCGCTCAGACTGACAAAGATACGTCGGTTCCAAAGGAGTCGGAAGTCACCCTGAGCGAAGTCGAAGGGTGACAGGGAAATAGGCATGTGCGTCCATCGTCAGTCTTCGACTACGCTCAGACTGACAGATACGTCTGCGCTCAGACGGCGCTCAGACGGCGCTCAGACCTTTGAGTTTCTTCACCGCGGCCGTGAAGGCTGGCAGTACGTCGAAGACGTCGCCCACGATGCCGTAGTCCGCGACTTTGAAAATCGGCGCTTCCGGATCGCTGTTGACCGCGACAATGACTTTGGAACTGGACATGCCGGCCAGGTGCTGAATGGCGCCGGACACGCCGCAGGCGACATACAATTTCGGACTGACAGTCTTGCCGGTCTGACCCACCTGTTCCTCGTGGGGGCGCCATCCGGCATCGACGACCGCGCGGGATGCGCCCTGCGCGCCGCCCAGGGCATCGGCCAGTTCCGTGATCAGGTGCCAGTTTTCCGGGGCTTTCAGTCCCCGGCCGCCGGACACGATCGCGTCGGCTTCCGTCAATTCGACTTTTTTGCCCGATTCGACCAGGAGTTCCCTGACTTTCGCGCGCGGCGTTTTGATGTCGACCGCGAGGGTCTCGACGGACGCGGTCTGCGCGCCGGCTTCCGCACGGAAGACATTGGGGCGGAGCGTAATAAACTGGATTGGCGTCGTGATCGTCAGTTTTTGATACGCCTTTCCGGCAAACACCGGACGGGTGATGACGACACGGCCTCCGTTCACCTCGAGATGTGTGACATCGCTGGCGATACCGGCCTTGAAACGGGCGGCGAGACGCGGCGCGAGGTCCTTGCCCATGGCCGTCGCCGGCATAAGCACGATCGTGGCGTTGGACTTTCGTATGGCCGCTTCCACGGCCTGCGCGTAGGCTTCGGTCGAATAGCGCTCCAGAGCGGCGTGTTCCACGGCGTACACTTTGGAGGCGCCGTAATGGCCGAGTTCGGCGGCTATGCCGGCCGCGCCGGAACCCGCCACCACCGCTGAAAAGGTCGTGGACAACGATGCCGCCAGGCGTTTGGCTTCGCTGACGACCTCAAAGGCGGACTTCTTGAAGGTCGTGCCGCGCTGTTCTGCAAATGCTAAAATGGACATGATGGGACTCCAGGAAAAATTTTTTCGGTTAGATGACTTTTGCTTCCTCGTGCAGGAGGCGGATGAGTTCCGGGACGGCGTCGGCGCCTTTGCCGACAATTTTGCCGTCCGGGCGCGGCGGAGGAAGCTCGTAACCCACGACGTCAAGCAACGAACCGGTGGCTTTTGCTTCTTTCTTGTCCAGCGGCTTTTTCTTGGCAGCCATAATGCCTTTGAGGTTCGGCAGACGGGGCTCGTTCAGGCCTTTCTGCGTGCCGATCACGGCCGGTAAAGGAAACTCGACAACTTCTTTGCCGCCTTCGATTTCACGCTCGGCGACACAGGTTCTGGCTTCGACATTCACGTCGAGTTTGACGACGACGGTCACGCACGGCAGGTCGAGGAGTTCGGCCACCATCTGGGGCATCTGCCCGCTGTCTTCGTCGATGGCCTGTTTGCCGAAGAGCACGAAGTCCGCATTGAGGGTTTTGATTTCATCGGCCAGCGCGGCCGCCACATCGCCGGAGTACGCGTCGGCTTTGAGCAGGATGCCTTTGTCGGCGCCCATGGCCAGGGCTTTGCGAATTTCATTTTCCGCCCGGTCCGGACCGAGGGTCAGCACGGTGACTTCGCCGCCCAATTTTTCCTTGAGCCGTATGGCTTCTTCGATGGCGAATTCGTCATGCGGATTGATGACGAAATTGGCCGTTCCCAGGTCGAGACTCTTGCCGTCGCCGCCGACCTTCACGCGCGTCTCGCTGTCCGGAACCTGTTTCATGCATACCACAAAATTCATACGTGTATCTCCTGGTTTGGCTCAGATAATTCAGCGCCCGGCAGAAATTCCACCACAATAAGGGCGGCGCAAGGTAAAGAAAAAGAGGAAATGATTCAATATTCTGGTGAAAATATTTGGATCGCAGGTGCCTGGTGTATCCCGGGCTGATGCTTCACGGTAGGCGGATTCCTGCGGCATTTTTTGAAGACTGAAGGGCGGTGGAGACATGGGTCAGAGGATGGCAATCACACAATGGTACGCATTCCGTGTGATGTAGTGACTTGTCCAGAACATAGGGCGACAGAACGGATTACCTCACGCTGGTTCCCACTCCTGCGCCCGGCGGCTTACTTCCTCTACATGCTTTTCCCAGTGATAAAGAAGGGCCGGATCAAAATCCGCTCCGCTGGGCCACTGAATAGTGTGAACTTCCGGATCGACCTCAACTTTCTGAAAGAGCACTTCATCGCGCAATTTCCCGTACATCTCACCCCTTAAAACCGGCTCAAGGTCAATTGTCTTTTCGGTTCCGTCATCAAATCGGACGCGGACCTCATAACGACCGGTAACTTGGACTGAAATTATTTTATAGATGGGGTGATACATGGCTATTGCAACGGCTCAATAGGCTTGGGGCGTTTACCCAATTGCAACAAATTCCAATCAGCTTTCAGTTTCTCCTGGTGCAGTTCGGCCCATGTCTCGACCAACCGTTGCTACCGGCGCGGGAGAGATCCAGAGATCAACTCAACGGGAGTGATCCCAAATACGGCAATTTCTTCCTGGGTAGTATGCATGAAAGTGCGGAACATGATGTTGAATGCCAACATCCATATACATCCGGATGACGATCCCAAAAAATCTACTAAGCTCAGGCATACCCGGAATTTAGTGTGACGAATTTGCATATCAAAGTACTTTTCCACGCGTGGATATCGACAACTATTCTCAAATGCCTTCACACATGAAAAATCAAATCAGTGATAGACGCTGAAAATCGAAGGCGACGTTCGTTTGCGACGATATCTTCATCTCCCGTCCCCGTTGGTTAGGAAGAACGTAAGTGATGCCCGCAAGAATGTCAAACGAGGCGTCCAAATACCTGCCATGCGGTCCATCGACGGGCATTCAACAATCTTGTTGACACTCGAAAAATTTCAAGATAGATTGAAGTTGTCCCATTCAAGTCTTGTCCCATTCAAGTCAAGGTTGCCACGACGATTTCCAAGGAGTTCCATGGAAGGCGAGTCGAACGCATCAAGTCCTTTTTCCCGTAAGACGGTCCGGCGCGACTTTGTGCGCACGCTTTTCACCGGCGGGTTCTTCGTCTGGATCGGCGCGTTTTTCTACCCGGTCTTCCGTTACCTGAAACCGCGTATCGAAGAAGACTCGGCCAACGCGGTGCAGTCGATCGTGGCGGGCAAAACCGCGGATTTTGAGAAGACGCGGGCGCGGCTGGTGAAATTCGGCTCACGGCCCGTGTTGATTCTGAAAAATGACCATGGCGACATCGTGGCCCTGGGCGCCACCTGCACGCATCTGGGTTGCACCGTGCAGTACGTTGCCGACAAGAACCACATTTTCTGCGGCTGCCACGGCGGCACGTATGATCTGACTGGCAAGAATATCGCCGGCCCTCCCCCGTCGCCGCTCCAGAAATACAAAGTCTCCATCAGCGGCGACGATATCGTCGTCTCCCGCGCCTGATGAACGAAACCTCTCACAACCCCACTCACAACGTCGACGACCCGGAGACGGCGTTTTTACCGCGCCCGATTCGCGAACGCTACGACGTGGGCTGGATTATTGCCTTCTTCAAACACAAACGCGTACCCGTCCACCGGCATTCGGCCTGGTATTATCTCGGCGGCGTCGCGTTGTTCCTTTTTGTCGTCCAGGTGGTCACGGGCATTTTGCTGATGGTGCATTACAATACCGGAGAGCCTCACGCAAGCGTCATGGCGATCATGTCGCAGGTGGATTTCGGATGGCTGATCCGCTCGACCCACTCCTGGTCGGCCAACCTGATGATCCTCGTCGTTTTCATCCACATGTTCAGCACGTTCTTCATGAAATCCTACCGGTTTCCGCGCGAGGCCACGTGGCTGACCGGCGTCCTGCTGCTGGCGTTATGCCTTGGATTCGGGTTCAGCGGTTACCTGTTGCCGTGGGATCAACTGGCCTATTTTGCCACGCAGATCGGCATCAAAACGAACGAAGGCCTGCCGGTCGTCGGGGAATTCATCGCCAACATGATGCGCGGCGGTCGGGAACTCGGCACCCAGACCCTGGAGCGTTTTTTTGCGCTGCATGTGTGGGTGCTGCCGCTGATGTTTGTCGGTGTGTTGGGACTGCATCTGTTGTTTGTGCAGTTGCAAGGCATACACGAGCCGGAATTTTTTGAAAAACTGCCGCCGGAAAAAAAGAAATACATGAAATTCTTCCCGGACTTTGCGATCAAGGACGTGTATGTCTGGCTGTTGGTCATGAATTTTCTCGGGTTGCTGGCCGTGATGTTTCCGTGGGAACTTGGCAAGGAAGCGGATCCTCTAGCGCCGGCGCCGATCGGCATCAAACCGGAATGGTATTTCCTGCCGATGTTTCAAATTTTGAAACTCTTTCCGGCCGAAGTGGGTCCCATCGCGGGTGAACTGGCTGGAATTTTGCTATTCACCGTGGTCGGCCTGCTCTGGGCGGCCGTCCCTTTCATCGACTCCAGGAACGCGCCCGCGTGGCGTTCCCGTGCCGTGTTTTATCTCGGCATCGGGATGTTGTCGGGCCTCATTGTTTTCACCATCTGGGGTTATTACTCCTGAGGATACCGCATGTCGGATTTTCCGGTTTGGAATATCGGAGGCGTGGGACACGGATGGATCATCGGGATCATCGCGACGATCCACGTGTACATTTCCCATTTCGCCATCGGCGGAGGGTTGTATCTCGCGGTGACGGAGTGGCTGGCCGTCCGCAACAACGATGAGAAGACGCTGGCGTATCTGCGCGGTCACGCCAATTTTTTCATGCTGCTCACGACCGTGCTGGGGGCCCTGACGGGCGTCGGCATCTGGTTTGCCGTCGGCAATACCAACCCGGCGGCCATTTCCGCGCTTATCCACAATTTCATGTTCTTCTGGGCCATCGAGTGGGTCGTATTCCTGGTCGAAATCGCCGTGGCGTTTTTCTATTATTACTCGTGGGGCAAAGTCTCCCGCCAATTCCATCTCCAACTCGCCTGGCTGTATTTCGGCATTGCGTTCCTTTCCCTCGTCGTGATCAATGGCATCCTGACGTTCATGCTGACGCCGGGCAAGTGGATTCAGACCGGGAACATCTGGGACGGGTTCCTCAATCCATCCTACCTGCCGTCGTTGTTTTCACGCGCGGTCATCATGGGCACCATCGCCGGCGTTTTTGCCATCGTGACTTCGTCGCGCATCAAGGACGACGAACACCGGCACCGGATGCTGCATTATTCCGCCAAATGGCTGATGCCGTCGTTTTTCCTGCTGCCGCTGGTGATGTACTGGTATTTTACGACTTTGCCGGGACAGGTGGCCAATTTGCTGGAAAGCGGCATTACGAATATCGGGGCCGGAAATTTATCGGTGCTCACGCGGCTCCTGCTGTTGATCAGCATTCTGTCCGTCACCATCTACGTCGTCAGTCTGCTGGGCCCCTACATGAATCCGAAGAACTTTACGTTTGGATTCAGCATCGCCATTCTCGTGCTGGGTCTGGTCGTGACCGGATCGACGGAAACGGTGCGTGAGATGATCCGCAAGCCGTACGTCGTTTACGATTATTTGTATTCCAATGGTGTGCTGAAATCGGCTCTTAAGGATTCGACCATGATCGGTGTGATCAAACACAATCCGTGGATCGCCGAACGGACGATCACGGAGGAAAACCGCAAGGTGGTTGGCGAGAAGATTTTCCGCATGCAATGCCAGTCCTGTCACACGAAGACGGGTTATCGCAGTCTGAAGGACCTGGCCCATGGCTGGGACAGGGAATTTATTTTCCGGCGGATCACCAATCTCAGTGTGACGAATATCATGCCGCCTTTCATGGGCAACGACGACGAACGCCGCGCGCTGGCGGATTTTATCGGGGACATCGTCCAGGCGCCGCCATGGCTGCCCGATACCACGCATGCCGCCGCCTCGGCGCAAAAGCCGGAGTAACGTATGAACGATCTGCCGATTCCAAAACCCGACGCCATCGCCGTTCCCGGTGAAGTGGGGCTGATTCTGTTTCTTTTGTACCTGACGTTTTTTTTGCACATCGTTTTGATGAATGGTATGTTGGGCGGCATTTTCCTGACGTTCGTGTCGGAATGCCGGGCGCGCTGGTCGAAGGATGAAACGAATCGGATGCGGCACGAGCATCTGGCGGAGAAGTTGGGCCACGTCGTTCCGTTTCTCATTTCGCTGACGGTGACGTTTGGCATTGCGCCGCTGCTGTTTGTGCAGGGGCTGTATGGCCAATTCTTCTATACGTCCTCCGTCCTCATCGCCTGGGTGTGGTTGTCCGTCGTGTTGCTGATCATTGTCGGTTATTACAGCGTCTACCTGTACACGCGGGGCTTTGAACGCTACAAAAACCGGCGGGCGATATTCATCACCGTCAGCCTTGTCATGTTTTCGATCGTCGCATTCATTTATGTTAATAACGTCACGCTGATGCAGACCCCGCAGAAGTGGCTGGACATTTACACGAAAACCGAGGGTTCCGGATGGCATTGGAACATGGATGAAGCCACGTTGTGGCCGCGGTATCTGCATTTTCTCATTTCCGCTGTGGCGGTGGCCGGCATGATGGTGATGGAATTGGGTTCACGCCTGCGCACGAAAGATCCGTCCGCAGCGGCGTTCATGCTCCGATGGGGAGGCATCTGGTTTCTGGTGGCGACCATCCTGCAGGTTGGGGTTGGTCTTTGGTTTTACTACGCCATTCCGGAACACCTGCGCGCGATGTTTCTGGTCGAAGACGGCGCGGCACGCCTTTTATTCATAACTGCCCACGTTTTGTTTTTGATTGGCGTCGCGGCTCTCGCCATGACGGCTTTCGGTTCCTATCGTTCGGTCGTCATGTGGGCGGGTATTCTCGCGACACTGGCCGGCATTGCGATGAAAATCATCAACCGGGACCAATTGCGGCAGGCGTATTTGCGCGACGTTCAATGGTCGGTGGAACAGGTTCCGACGAAACCGCAGCATGACGTCATTACGATTTTTTTCGTTGCGCTGCTTCTGGGTACTGGCGTGCTGGTGTGGGTGATCCGCCAATACCGCAGAGAGGTTTCTTCGAATCGACTCTAACGGTTCACTATTTTTTTCAAATCAATCAGATGGTCATCGTGGTGTGGCGTGCGAGCAGGGAGTTCGAAAAAGTCCCCCTCCTTGCGCCAGAATTCCAACATTCACGTACGATTGGCGTGGCGTAAGGAGGGGTTACGGGGGTGGTTCATAGGTCGAGCCCTGTAGAATGAGCCACTTGTCACTCTTCGATAGGCATCGTCGTTGCCGGGGCGGTGGACCTGGAATACAATTTCCTCCCCAAACTAACGATGGCCACGGAGGCCACGATAACGGCCGCCGACAGCAAGGTCCTTGCGTTGAGTTCTTCATCCGCCAATAACCATCCCAGTACAACCGCCACGATCGGATTGACGTACGCGTAGGTGGACGCTTTGGCAGGCGTCGTTTGTCTGAGGAGCCACACGTACGCCGTGAATCCAATCACCGATCCAAAGACCACCAGGTAGGCAAAAGCCACGGCCGACAGCGGCGTGATCGCCGAAAAATTGAGACGTGACCATTCACCGGTGGCGAGGCCGGCGAGGAGCAGCACAACACCGCCCGCGAACATCTCCATACCGGTGGCAAGGACAGGCGACGAAGGAAGGGGCGCATGCCTTGAAATCAGGGATCCGAACGACCATCCGATGGCAGCCACCATCAGGGCAATGGCGCCGGCCCATTCGATGCGTTCACCGCCCAGAATGTCTTCCGGTCCGACGAGAATGGCGACACCGCACAGGCCCATGACGACGCCCAGCATGTCGAGAACTTTTGGAACGCTCTTTTCCCAGATCAGCCCATTGAACAGGACCATCCATAGCGGCACGGTGGCAACCAGCAGCGCGGCCAGTCCGGATGGGACGGTCTGTTCAGCCCATGTCACGCCGCCATTGCCCACGCCGAGCATGAGCCCGCCGACGATGAAGGCCGAACGCCAATGAACCGGCGTGGACGTCCGGTGGCCGCGGTGACGGGCATAGATGATCATCATCAATCCGGCCAAACCGTGTCGCAGGCCGGCCATGAAAAACGGAGGTATCGAACCAACGGCATACTTGATCGCCAGGTAGGTCGATCCCCAGATGAAATACACCGCCAGGAATGCCATCAGAACTTTGAAAGCATGCGATCGAAGGGACATGAGTTTTCCTTTGTAAATCGGGTAAGAAATATTCACCGGCCTCGACAGGATAGGCCTTTCGTGAAAGACAATCCACCGATATTTGGACACGGCATTTTCAGGCCGAAGTTCCAAGCAAAATACCGACGACGATCAGGACCGTACCGGCCATCCGCCGTCGAAACCGCCCGTTTTGGTCGACGGCCCGGCCGCCCTGGTGCGCCAGCCAGGCATAGCCAACGAGGATCGGGAATTCGATCACAACGGACGTGACACCCAGCAGGACGCATTGGAGGGGGACCGACCGATGGGGATCGATGAATTGTGGGAGAAGCGCCGCAAAAAACAGGATCGCTTTTGGGTTGGACCATTGCAGCACCAAACCATGAAAAAACAACTTTGAGCGTGACGTGCGCTCCATGGTGTCATTCCCGACGGATGCATGGGCCGCTCTCCACATGCGAATACCCTCGTAAACCAGGTAGATCATGCCGAGCACTTTGACGGTCAGGAATATGGAATCGGAGGAGGATACCAGCGTGGCCACTCCGGCGGCGGACATACCGAAGTAAACGGTATTCCCCGCAATAATGCCCAATGCACCGTAGACGGCTTTTTTCCATCCATGCCGTGTGGCGTGTCCGACCACCAACAGAACCGCAGGTCCCGGCGTCAGGCAAAGGGCCGTCTCGGTAACGGCGAAGAGAATCAGAATATCCCATGCCATGGTATTGATCCGTCCATTCGTAGTTGCTGACGACACAATGTAGACTCCATATGCCTGATCACAATGATCCAATCTCCGAGAATGATTTGTGGTCCACGCCTGACGAACTGTACCTTTAATACGACAATCAGATGATAATATAAGTAGTATAAAAGCGACAGGTGGCCCATCAGCAATACTATTAAGACATTTATTAACAATAAGTAGAAAACATTGGCATGCCAGTTGAAACTACGTTAATTATTAAATATATTAGCATGTAATCATCCCTTAAATTTGGAGAACGTGTAATGAAGTCTGCCAGACTTGGTCGCGCGGTGTTTTGGACGGTCATAGCGCTGGGCCTGACCTTTCATGTGGGCGAGCCGGTTTTTGCGCAGACCGACCATAGCGCCAATTATGTGAACTCATTATTCTTCTCAAATCGTCTCTCGGTCATGCGGACGAGCTATGACCGCTGGCAGTCGCTCATGAACACCTACCATCCGGACAAGGATCCTTGGGCTTTCAACGGCCACTTCTACAGCGGTTCGTATGACTTCAACTGGGCGAAAGACAAGAACGGCAAGGTCGTCACGCCGATGATGTTTGGTCTGGCGCTGGGATATCGTGTTGTTGGTCCTTATTTTCTGGCCTACACGACGGATTTCAGCAACTTCTTCCGCCAGGAAAAGAACGAGTCGGCGGGCTATTACAAGGCGTTCACGCTCGGAGCCAATATCGACCTGACGTTGGCAACGGTGCAGGCGGACGCGACCATCGCGACGCACAGCCCGATCACGTACTACACAAAAACTTACATCCCATCGGTGCGCACGTTTGTCGGCATGGGATTGAGCCGGTTCAGGGCGGCCACTCCGCTGAATACAGAGATGGACAAGCCTCTGCCGTCCGACGGCGATAGGATGGCGTCTTCCGATATACGTTCCATTGTCAGGACCGCCCGGTACGCGCCGGATGTCTTCCAATTCGGCACCTCCATTTTTCGCTATGTGAATGTCGGCTTCCGGTATCTGCGTTGGGTGCAGGCGCGTTACATTCCCAATATTTCGGCGGCCTATTACCAGATGCGTCCATATGACGAATGGGCCAAAATGAACTGGGACGGCGAAATCTTTTTCGAATCGCGCTCCCAGAAACTCTCCAGGACCTTCGCGCCGCAGGACTACGAAGTCAGGGCGACGGTGTACAAATACATCAGCGAGCCGCTGTCGGAAGGTTATGTGGATGAAGGCAAACGGCGAGGCATTGTTACGCGGGCGGCGTGGTTCCTCGGTGTCAGCTACAAATCGAAGGAAGATGAATTCGCCTCGTCCATTCCCTCTGAATCGGGTCATGTCTATACCGGACAGCACGGCATCGGGACAGAACTGGGTTTTGCTCTGCGCGTGATGGGATTCAAGCAATTCGGTTTCCAGGAAGACAGCTACGTCAAGTTCGGATTCTTTGCCAATTACAGCCAGTACTTCGAGCGCTATCCCGGACTGAAGTACGGCCTGAAATTCAGAGTCCTCATGTAACCCATCAATCAAGGAGAAGACCCATGACAACACGCACGATCCTCTTGCGATCCGGACTGGCCTTTGTTCTGACAGCCTGGATATGGACCACTGCGGCCGTGGCCGGCGATCCGGAAGGCAAACCGGCATGGACCATCAAAGCGAAAAACAAACTGGAAAATTTCCAGGAAGTGATGAACAACTCCCTCATTTACACCCGCGGGGATGACTACATCACGGTGATCGATCCGTCGGCGGGCGCGGTGAAATGGGAGAAGAAAATCGAGGGGTTCAAGGAAAAGGCCTTTCGTATTCTGTGGAATGACAACATGTACATCTACGGCACCAAGAAGGAAATGGTCGCCGTCAACCTTGCGGATGGCACGGAGAAATACCGGCTGACGCTCAATAAGGACGTGGATCCGACGGATTACGTGGACTACATCAATACCAACAACGGCGTACTGATCAATTACAAGGACAACGTTGGATTTTACGATCTGACGAACGGCAAAGAGCTGTGGGTCAGGAAAGACAAGAACATGGTTGCCGCCAATTACGTCGTTTTCAAGAATGGCAACTTCCTGGCATTTTATGGCAAGAACGTGGCCATGATCGACTACACCACGGGCGCGGACATCTGGACGCGGCCGGACAAGGGTTTTTCACCCTCGGACTATCATCAGCTTGGCAACGGCAATTTCCTGGTTTTCTATGACAAAGACGTTCGTCTGGTCGATTTTGCGACGGGCAAGGATTTGTTTGCGGCGGGTGAAGAATCCTATAAAGATCTCAAGTACCAGTGGATTTGGGAACCGGGCAATCCGGACACGCCGATTCTTCTATTCTTGAAGAACAAGACCACACTTATTGGCGGCAAGGATGGAAAGGTTCTCTGGACCGCGGCGGCCAGGGGCAGCAAAGATCGCGGTGGCGTGAAGGAAGACAAAACCTGCTCGGAATTCGTGGGCCATGCGCTGGTGGTTTATCTGGAAAAATCCATTGTCGGAGTGAACTGGACGGACGGCAAAGAGACATGGAAAGAGGATGTCAAAGATAAGGACGATGTTGCCGATGCCGTCGTTTTCACGATAACGGATGAAAACAACCAGCCAAAGGCCGGGCTTATCTCCTTTGCCGGAACACTCCTGAAATTTGATGCAGCGACCGCCGAAAAATCATGGAAGAACCCCGACGGCGCCATACCGACCGACATATTCCGCAGCTCACAAGATCAAGGTACGCTGGGAGGACTGAAAGATGGCGTATTCTTTGGCGATATCGTCAAAATGCTGCCGATCGAAGGCAACGATTACATGGTCGTATCCTACCGCCTCAAGCTCCTCAGCCGGAGCTCCGGCATGCACTTCTACCGGGTGGATTTGAACACCGGCAAAGTCAAATGGCACCGTCATGAACCGTATATATCCATCGGCGCGATATTCGGCATGAAATTGGAAAACCTGCTCGGTGCGCATTTACACGGCCCGTTCATATACCCGGATTTGAACGGATTTTATATCTGCACTTCACAAGGCGTCCAATGGTTCAACTTATCGGATGGCCAGCAAGTCTGGTATATCAAGGAATACAACTTTGTCCTTTCCATGTCGTATTTTTCCAAACCGCTGGAAGTGTCGGGTGAGTCAGGATATTTTGGATCAAAAAGTATCGCTGCGCAATGGCGTCATCAGATGTCCATGGCCAGTATCAACCTGAATCACGAACCGATCATCGACAACGGCGTGGTCTACACTCAGGGCAAAGAGAAAATCTGGGCGATCGACCTGAAGACCGGCAAGGAACTCTGGAAGACCGGCATCAACGGCGACGTCGTACAATTGCCCAATGAAAAGCGCCTGCATATCGACAACGGCGTTTTGTATGCCAAGACGGGGTATTATCTCGACGAGAACATTGTCAATGGAACGCGTTTGGAAAAGCCGGTCGTATTCTACAACAAGGGTGACTTTGGATTCATCGCGCTGGACGTCAGGACGGGCAAGGTTTTGTGGAAGTACCAGGACTACGACGGTAATGATCCGGAATATTTGTATGGCGTGAAAATCACCAAGGATCAGCTCGAAAAGGGAAAAGACAGCGACTGCGCATTGAAGAAGCTGAAAGTCGGCACGATCTACAATATTTTTGAGCGGGAGAATTATCGCATGTTTGTCGGACAGGATGGCCTGGCGGGTGTCGCGGCGGGGTCGGACAATCCCTGCAAGTCGTCGTGGCGCATCAAAGGTAACATCAAGAATGTGATGGATATTGAAGACCTGAAAAGCGGCAAGTCTGTTGGGGTATTCTTCATCAACAACCTGAAGAAGTTTGTCGTCAATATGGACAAGGACCTGTACTGCTTTGATGAAGCGGGACAGAAAGTGCTTTGGAAGGCGGGAGTCGGAGGATCGACCAAATTGTCCACGACGAGCGGTTTTGTCTACGACGTCGATGGCAAACAACTGAACGCGTACAAACTGACCAATTAGTATCGCACACGCTGATTTCAACCTACGCGAGCACCCGCCCACGGGACGGGTGCTCGTTGCTTTTTTCGCGCTTCGTCCCGGACGATGGGCAGGGCCATTCCCTGCTGTGAGCCGTCGTCCAATGATCCATGGGCGTCCGACGGCCCGCGCCCGTCATGATACGCAACGTTCCACTTGAATTTTCCCGCCTTCGGGAGTATTTTCGAAAAAGTCCTTCATCAACTCCTGCACCACATGACATTGGCGGAAAGGCTTCTTCAGCCCGAAGTGATCCTGCTGGACGGAGCAACGGGCTCCGAGTTGGAGCGGCGGGGGTTGAAACTCACACTCCCGCTCTGGTCGGCGGTGGCTTTCCTCAGTGAGGATGGCCGGTCCGTGTTGCGTGCCATTCACGCCGACTATGTTCGTGCGGGTTCGGACGTGATCACGGCGAATACATTTCGTACGAACTACCGCACGCTCAAACGCGCGGATCTGCGTCACAAGGCTACGTCCTGGACGAAGCAAGCCGTCGACATAACACGCCGTGCGGTGGACGATGCGAGGCCGGATCGTGAAATAATGGTGGCCGGTTCGGTGGCCCCGCTCGAAGACTGTTACCGGCCCGAACTGGCGCCGCCGGACGCCGACATGAAGGATGAACACCGTCGTCACATCGATAATCTGTATGAGGCCGGCGTGGATATGTTCCTGATCGAAACCATGAACACGATCCGCGAGGCCGCGATCGCCGCCGACTACGCTGTCCAGACCGGCAAACCCGTGGTTGTGAGTTTCATCACCAAAGATGCCGATCATCTTCTGGGCGGCGAATCCCTTCCTCATGCCGGCCGGCTTGTGACGATGCTGAAGGTGGCCGGCGTTCTCATCAATTGTGTGACGCCGGCTCTGATGGGTGAAAGCCTCTCAACGCTGCGGGCGGCCACCTCCCTTCCGATCGGCGGCTACGCCAACCTGCTGGCAAGGCCGCGTGAAAAACCAACGATGTCGCCCGATGAGCATGCCCGGTTGGTACAGGGGTGGATTGAGAAATGGTCGTTGAAAATCGTCGGCGGGTGCTGCGGATCAACGCCGGATCATATCAAAGCCCTGGCGGAGGTTGTTCATGCCGTGGCGTAAGTGGTGGCGCGTGATTTGGTTTGTCGTGCTGGCCCATTCGGCCATCCATGCGCAGAAATACGCGTTCCGGACGTATACCACCGCCGACGGTCTGTTGCCGTTCGCCGCCGAACGGATGTTGCAGGATCGTCTCGGTAATATCTGGTTCACCGCGGCCGGCGGCCTCACGATGTATAACGGCAAAGTATTCCGTACGTTCACAACCGACGAAGGCCTCGGCGACAATGCGTGTCGCGCCCTGGTGGAGGACGACCACGGCAACATTTGGATCGGAACGTTGGGTGGCGGTCTGTCGAGAGTGCGTCGCCATGAGCTGGGTGAATACGATGTAAGGACGTACACGACAGCGGATGGATTGCCGCACAATGCCGTTTTGTCGGTGGCCAAGGCGCCCGATGGGGCGGTGTGGATCGGCACCAAGAACGGAGTGGCCCGGCTGGATGTGGACACGTTGGGCGTCGTACGGGATGTGAAAACCTCGCTGCCCGGGACCACGTTCGACCGGATTCTTCTGCGTCGGGACGGAACGGCTCTTTTCGGCGACACGCACGGCGTATTACATTGGAGTGGCGGAGTCCTTTCGGGTTCGCAAAGAATTTTTCCTGAAAACGCCGCCGGCATCAACGGCCTGGCGGAAGACACCCAGGGACGGATATGGATCAGCGCCTTCCGGGGCGGCGTCAAACGATTGCGCTGGAACAACGGGCGATTCTCGGAAGAGGCCATTCCGACGTTGCCCGCTTTGCAGTCTCCCGTCTACGATCTGTCGATCGACGTCCGGGACCGTGTGTGGATATCGACGTTTGGGCAGGGTTTGTCGGGTTTGGATGGACCGTCGGTTCGCCGCTACGACCAATCCAACGGCCTTCCGGAGGCCAGCGTCGTGACCGCTTTCGTCGATCGGGAGGACAATCTCTGGATCAGCACGGCCAACAGCGGTCTGTGCAAATGGGTGAACTCCCCATTCTTGTTTTTTGACCGGGCGACGGGGCTGAGCGGCAATTTCGTTCTCGACGTTTTGCAGGACCGTACCGGAAACTACTGGTTCACCTGTTATGAGGCCGGCGCCGTGAGATACGACGGGCGTCTTTTTCAATCGGTTGCGGATCGGGACGGATTGTCCGCCCGAAACGTTTACGCGCTGATGGAGGATTCACGGGGCCGCGTGTGGGTATCCACCATGGGCAACGGCGTGTATGTCGGCGAAAACGGCCGTTTCAAGCCCTTCTTCAAAGGCCATACTCTGCTGACCGACGTGCTGGTCATGTTCGAAGACCGGGCAAAGAACATCTGGTTCGGCACGGACGCGTACGGCGTGGTTCGGTATTCGCCACAGGGACAGTGGACGCAATTTGGAACGGATCAGGGCCTGGCCGGTCAACGGGTTTTCAGTATCATGCAGGATCGCAGGGGCCGGATCTGGTTCGGGTGCGGGCAACCGACCCGGATGAAAGAGGCCGGCGGCGTGAGCTATTGGGATCCCGAAAGGGATTTGAAGAATCTCAACCCCTTCATCACGTACTCCGCGACGAGAGATTTTCCGAGTAACCTTGTGAATGTCGTCTACCAGGACCGTCAGGGCATGATCTGGGCCGGCACGCGACATCACGGCCTGCTGCAATTTGACGGGGCAAGTTGGACCGCCTTCACAAAAAAAGACGGCCTGGTTTCAAATACCGTCATGGCCTTGCAGGAAGATTCGCTCGGACGATTGTGGATCGGGACGACGAAGGGCGTGAACCTCTGGGACGGCCGGCACATGGCGACGTTCACCACGCGGCATGGTTTGATCAACGATGAAGTCTATGAAAACGCCATCTGGTGTGACCGTCGCGGTGACATATGGTTGGGAACGGCCGGCGGCGTGTGCCAGGTTCAGGTCCGAAAACTCACCGCCGCGCAGAGTCCGCCGATGGTTTATGCAGACCGGATCAGGGCCGGCGGTACGGCGGTATCGGAGGCGGCGTTGGCCGGACTATCCCACCGCCAGAATTCCTTGGATTTTCAGGTCACCGGCATTCAATGGAGCGCGGAAAAGGACCTGTTGTATCGTTTCCGTCTGGAAGGTTTTGACACGGACTGGCCGGAACCCACAACCCGCGATTTTGTGTCCTACACCAATCTGGAGCCGGGCCGTTACGTTCTCGCCGTCCAGGCGCTGAGCCGAACCACCGGCGCATCCAGCGCCGTCCTCAACATTCCCTTTGTCATCAACCCGGCGTACTGGCAAACCTGGTGGTTCCGACTCGTGGTGCTGGTCGTGGCGTTTGTGACGATCCCCATCGCGTATCGTTACGTGCGACGGAGTTACGATCAGTTCCAGCAATGGCGGCGCACACGGGTGATTGCGCACTACCGGATCCGGGAATTCCTCGGCGAAGGCGGCATGGGACGCGTCTACAAAGCCTGGGACACGCGGCGTCGGCAGGTGGTGGCGCTCAAGGTCATCCGGGAAAATCTGGAACAATCGTCCGACGGCGTGAAACGTTTTCTAAAGGAAGCTGAGATCGGCCAGTCGCTCAACCATCCGAATATCATCCGCGTGTTTGATGCCGGCCGATTTGAAAAGACGCGGTATCTGGCGATGGAGTATGTCGAGGGTATTACCCTGAAAACATACATCGCTCAGCGTGGCAAGGTCGAACAGAAGGAAGCGTTGACGATCGCACAACAAGTTCTTTCGGGGTTGCAGACCATTCACGCCCAGTTTGTCATTCACCGCGATCTGAAATCCGACAATATCATGCTCGAAAAAGACGGCGTCGTCAAAATCATGGATTTTGGCCTTGCCAAGTCGCGCATGCTGAGTTCCATCATGGATCGCGGCCAATTGGTGGGCACGCTGGCGTACATGAGTCCCGAGCAGACCATCGGCAAGTCCGTGGATCATCGAAGCGATATCTATGCGGTCGGGGTCATCCTTTACGAAATGGTGTATGGCGAAATGCCTTTCACGGGCCAGCATGAAATGGAACTCATCATGGCGATTCACAACACCACGCCGCCGCACATTGATTCGCCCTATCTGGATGGGGTGGAACGTGTGATCGCGAAGGCTCTGCAGAAAGATGTGCAGGCGCGGTATCAGAATGCCCTGGAGATGCTTGGAGATTTGGACGCGCTGGACAAGGCGCTCGAGAAGAAACCGACTCCCGGAAAGAAATAACTTTCTCGCCATCGTATCCACCTAAGGGTGGTGTTACAGAGCGGTCCTGGAAAGACGCCGAACGAATCCGTGTTCTTGCCATAATCAATAATCCGTCCTCCGGCCATCTCCATCTGGCCCTTGAAGGCCCGACTTCAAATGACTATATTGCCCGAGAACGTCCCGCAATTTCCCTCAACGAATGTGACATGATCCGTCTTGCCGACAGCATCAGGGACATCCAGAAGAAACTGGACGATTCCTTCAAAGACCTCGGGAAAAAATTTTCCGACGGCAGCGCTTCGGTGGCCGCCGGGGACCTTGCCGCGACCGAAAAGCTTCTCTCGGACCTGTTTCGCCTGTTCGTCGAACGCCAGCGTCAAATCAACCAGGACCTCGGTCGTTTGGAGACCGATGTTCAGAAATTCGAGGCGCAATTCCGGGACGAAGTGATGGAAAAGGAACAGTTCAAAGCGCTGTACCATTCCGGCATGGCGTTTTCGACGTCCACGGAATTGCAGGGTTTGATCGAATTTGCGATGGATCAGATGACCTATCATCTGCGGGCGGATCGCGGTTTTCTCATCCTGATCAACGAAGGCGGCGAGCGCGAATTCTTTGTTCACAAGAATTTTGACGGCGACAAAATCGACGATCCCTCGAGTGAAGTCAGCCATTCGGTGATCGCCAAAACCCTGGACATCATGAAACCCGTGAAAGTGGACGACGATTCGCTCACCGAATCGGTCATGAAACAGGGCAGTTTCATACGACTGGGTTTGCGCTCGGTTTTGTGCGTGCCCATCATTCACCGCAAACGGCTTTTGGGCGTCGTGTATCTCGATCGGAGAGAGGATTCGTCCGGGTTTACGGAGCAGGATCTGGCGTTTCTCATCGCGTTTTCACGGCAGATCGCCTACCGGGTGAATGAACTGAAGGAAATGAACCGCGTCCAAACCGAATACGAATCGCGGGATCGGCACCGGCTGCAGGCGCTTCGCGAACGGTACAATTTTTCCGAGTTGATCGGCACAAGTCCCCGGCTGGTCGAAGTGCTGGAGGTTGCCGGCAAGGTGGCGGCGACGGACGCGACGGTGATGATACTCGGTGAAAGCGGCGTTGGCAAGGAACTCGTGGCCCGTGCCATCCATTTCAACAGCGAACGGTACGAGCAGAAATTCATCGCCATCAACTGCGGCGCCATTCCCGGCGATCTGCTCGAGTCGGAACTCTTCGGATACGAGGCGGGCGCATTCACCGGCGCGGTCAAAACCAAAATCGGCAAGTTTGAAACAGCCCACCGGGGGACGCTTTTCCTGGATGAAATCGCCGAAATGTCCGTGAACCTCCAGGCCAAGTTGTTGCGCGTGCTTCAAACGCATGAAATCGAGCGGCTCGGCAGCACCGATGTGCGCAAGATCGACATCCGGATCATTGCGGCGACGAACAAGGAACTTGGGCGGCTGGTGAAGGAGGGGAAATTCCGCGAGGATTTGTACTACCGCCTCAAGGTCGTGGAGATCACGATGCCGCCATTGCGGGAACGCCGGGAGGACGTCGGCCTTTTGGTGCGTCATTTCATCGCCAAGTACGGCGAATCCAGGGTTGTGGATATCAATGACGATGCGCTGGATGTGTTGGAGAATTATCGATGGGACGGCAACGTGCGCGAGTTGGAGAACGTGATTCAGCGCGCGGTCGTGCTGGCTTCGACGGCCGTCATCCAACTGGTCGATCTGCCGCATGAGATTGTCAAGGAATCCGAGGGCGGCTACAAACTGAGAAAGGACCTGACCCTGGACGAGGCGGAATCGGATTTCCGGAAGTACTACCTCATCCGGACCCTGCGCAAGGTGAACAACAACAAAACCAAGGCCGCCGAAATCCTCGGCGTCAATCGAACGCACTTCCTGAAAATGCTCAACCAGCTGGGTATTACGGACTGATCTTTTTTGAATGGAAAATTGAGAATTGAGAATTACAAATTCGGATTACGAATTATGAA
>CAZJBS010000011.1:0-97173 GCA_964544475.1 uncultured Bacteroidota bacterium
ATATCGCAACAAACGAAATTCAAAAAACAAGAAAACTTAATGGGAACGGCACTAGGTGTCCTCTTATCCGCATGCTCTGTCAGGAGCACAGTCGAAATTAGCAAACCGCGCGGTGATACCGCGACGATTGTAATGCGCTCAGGCAAGACTCTTGATGCCGAGTTACTCTTTGCGAGCCAAGATACGATCGTGGTTGAAAAGGACAACCAAGTTTATTTTGCAAAGATGCTGGAGATTCAGAGCATTTCTGTCAGAGGTTATGACCTGCGTTCGGAGAAGCAAGTCGTCATGATATTCTCTTTTGCTGTTTTTGTCAGCACCACAATTTTCTGGCTTACTCAATGGGGTGATATCGGCGCGGAAGCAGGCGAGGGTTCTGTGGTTGGATTGGTTTTTGGTATCTTGCCGGCCGGTCTCACCATTTTGGAATTTGCATCGAGTTCGCATTCAAGTTTTTCGATGCCTCTCAGCAAGGAGGATAGGGGCGCTCTAAAACTGTACTGTTCCTATCCTCAAAGCCTCAATCATGACCAATTGGAACACCTTATGACGCGCCGCAATTAGAAGGAAATCAGATGGCTGGGGGAGGCTCCCTGATACGCAGTCGCTGTGTGCGCCTGAAGCAACTGCATGAAAAGTCATGCGACTGACATTACCCGCCTCTTGTGGAGACCAGAGTGAAAATATTCTTGGAGATATTTACGAAGCAACCGCGGCACAATTGGACAAACTCATATGCAGGCATCTGGTAATCCACATGCGTCTGGAGTAAGTCAGCTCAAGAAAAAGGGAGGCCTATGAAGCATTTTGTAATTCTTGCGATGCTCCTTCCAGCATTCCTTCTGGCGTGCGGCGGAGACAAGTGTCAAAATGACAAGGGAAATCCCGGATCCGTACAGGGGAACTGGCGAGAACTCACCACAGATCCCGACGAAGATGAATTATGGTATTACAGGTTCTCTACTGACACGGATTACGGTTTCCATCGAGTGTATCTGTACCTTGCCCCTGTAACCAAATGCTACGATGAATACAAACTCTACCGGGTTTCGAACGATACCATGTACACATTCGAGGATCGAGAGACATTTGTCTTCGTCGGTGACACTATGGTTTTTCAGTATGGACGCAGGCTCATTCCACTGGACGATAACCTTGGATGCGGTCAGTGTGAAGGTGGAGATGATGATTAGTGTTTTTATCCAAAGAAACCAACCTAAATGGAACACTGATTCGTGGAACGTCGTGATTAATTGAGCCAAGAATGGGCTTTCACGATGGTAAGCTGGTGGCGATTCACAAGAGTATCAGATTAGGAAGGGATTTCTGTCGGACAAGGGCCAGAATTCTCAGGACAAAACAGCAAGAGGAGTCATGATACATCTTCCACACCTGATCATGCGATTTGAGAGGAGTTTTACCATAGCGGTAACGCTTTGCTGGCTTAGCATGACCTCAGCAGACGAAGCATTGGGCCAGATGTGCTACATCGGCAGGCCAAAGAAGGAGTGCCGGGCATTCATCATCTCCGAAGTCGGAGGTTATCATACGTCGGTTTCATATGCGAAGCCGCAAGGTCATGCTCTTTTCGAAGCCGGCCCCATGTTCAATTGGAAGGAAAATTCAGCCATTGGTGGAACGGTTGCGATTGGGTCAGACTTCGACCGGGGTCTATGGCTGGGCCTCAAAGGAAGATATCGATATTGGATAGCGCGACGCTTGGGAATGGATGTGGGGATTGGAATACTCTACCAGTCAGGCGACGAATATGGCGGGACATTTACACGCATGGGTCCGACGACCGACGTATCGCTCTCCGTCGGTGACCTGGTTGGTTTAACGGTGCGTTTTGACTGGATGCAAGGCAGGAGGAACACCGGTCCGCCTGTGCCCTATACCGGTGTCAAATTGGGGTCCTACGCAGGACTGGTCGGGGGTGTGATCGTTTTCATCGTTGGCGCGTGGGCACATGGAATGTCACAGATCTGAAATGTCACGGAAACATCAAAAACCAGCGGAGCGAACCCGCAATGGTGGCCGCGAGATTTCGCAACGGCGGAGCGAAGAAGTAGGTGTTGAAAGCGGACTTCTCGATACGCGACCTGCGGTCGCTACTCGAAGTCCGGGCATTTGCCGGATAGTATTGCCTCCTTCCGACTTGGGCGACGGCAAACAACTCGGATTCATCGCCGGAATGATCCGCGCATGGTCAGTTCATTTGTCACTGAATAGAAATTGTACGAACCCGCCGATGGTCCAACAAGGAAAGCGGAAGGTGCGTCGTAATGGAATCCTTGAGCGCTTCGATCAACCGGGATTTGACAAAGTCCCTGTGCGTGACCAAACTGACTTCCCGAACAGGCTCGGGTTCCTTAAAAGGCCGCAATCTCTTCTTCTGAGCACGGGTCAACTTGAGCGTGGCCAGTTCCGGAATGACGGTCAGCCCGTTATTGTTTTCCACCATCCGCATCAGCGTTTCCAAACCACCCGCCTCGTAATCCAGTTGTTTTTCCAGACGTGAAGACCGTTTCAGTTCGCAGAGATTCATGATTTGTGAACGCAGGCAATGGCCTTCTTCGAGCAGCCACAGATGATCCGGATCGATATCCGATGCCAATACGTATTTCTTGCGGTACGCCTTTTCCGAGGCCGATGTATAAACCCATAATCGTTCGAAAAAAAGCGGACGCTCCGTAATCGCCGGATCCAACAACGGCGTTACCAACAGGCCCGCGTCCAATTTGTCCTGTTTGAGTTGTTCGGCGATCTGCGGTGTGATCATTTCCGTAATAATCAACTTGACTTCGGTATGACGTTTCAGAAACGATTCCAGAAACAACGGGATGAGATACGGCGCGAGGGTGGGAATGATCCCCAGCCGCAACACGCCGCTGACCGTGCTTCGGAGGCCCGCAACCACCTCGGGAATGCGGTGCATTTCCTGCAAAACTTTGCGGGCATGACCAATGACGGCTTCGCCTATTTCCGTCGGCACGACCGGCTGTCGTCGGCGATCAAACAGTTTGACGCCCAGTTCTTCCTCCAGCTTCTGAATCATCATGCTTAACGTCGGCTGGGATACAAAACACGCCTCGGCGGCTTTGGCAAAATGCCGGCACGTATCCACCGCCACGACATATTCCAACTGTTGCAGGGTCATGAATTCATCCAATAGACAATATCTATCAGAATATAGAAAAGATCGTCTTGATTTATCAAACAATTTTTGTGAATTTGCTATGAAAGAATTGGCTATTTTTATACTCCAGATCGCCTTTGGCAGAAACGAATCGTTCGATCCATAACCAAGTTCTTTTGCAAGCTCTAACCATGGCAGACACAAACCACTACGGGAGGAAATCTCATGAGTAACGAAAGCAAGTGCCCGATGCACACCGCCGGTGGAGGCACGTCCAACAAGGATTGGTGGCCCCAACAGTTGAATCTCAAAATTCTTCATCAGAATTCCCTCTTGCCCAATCCGATGGGCAAGAAATTCAACTATGCGAAGGAATTCAAGAAACTCAACCTGAAGGCCCTCAAGAAGGACCTTTACGCGTTGATGACGGATTCGCAGGATTGGTGGCCGGCGGATTACGGCCACTATGGCGGGTTATTCATCCGCATGGCATGGCACAGCGCCGGTACCTATCGCATCGGCGATGGCCGGGGCGGCGCGGGGAGCGGCACACAGCGTTTTGCGCCCCTCAACAGCTGGCCGGACAATGCCAATCTCGACAAAGCGCGGCGCCTCTTGTGGCCGATCAAGCAGAAATACGGCAACAAGATATCCTGGGCCGACCTCATGATTCTGGCGGGCAATTGCGCCCTGGAATCGATGGGCTTCAAGACGTTTGGTTTCGCCGGCGGACGGGAGGATGTCTGGGAACCGGAGGAGGACATCTATTGGGGCGCCGAAACCGAGTGGCTGGGTGATAAGCGGTACTCCGGCGACAGGGAACTCGAGAACCCCCTCGCCGCCGTGCAGATGGGACTGATCTATGTCAATCCGCAGGGACCCAATGGCGAGCCGGATCCGATCAAGTCGGGCCGCGACATTCGGGAGACCTTTGCGCGCATGGCGATGAACGATGAAGAAACCGTGGCGCTTACCGCCGGCGGCCATACGTTTGGCAAAGCCCATGGAGCGGGCGATGCGGCTCACGTCGGGCCCGAGCCGGAAGGCGCCTCCATCGAAGAGCAGGGGCTCGGCTGGACCAGCCGTTTCCGTAGCGGCAAGGGAGACGACACCATTACGAGCGGCCTGGAAGGGGCGTGGACTCCAAACCCGATCAAATGGGACAATGGCTATTTTGACATGTTGTTTGGTTATGAATGGGAATTGGTCAAGAGTCCGGCCGGGGCCTGGCAATGGCTGGCGAAGAACGTTCAGGAAAAAGACATGGTTCCGGGCGCGCACGACCCTTCGAAGAAGTCCCGACCGATGATGACCACCGCCGACATGGCGATGCGCATGGACCCGATCTACGAGCCCATTTCACGCCGATTCCACAAGGATCCGAAGGCGTTTGCCGACGCGTTCGCCCGAGCGTGGTTCAAGCTGACCCATCGCGACATGGGCCCGCGCTCGAGGTATCTCGGCGAGGAAGTGCCAAGAGAAGTGCTCATCTGGCAGGATCCGGTACCGGCGGTCAATCACAAACTCGTGAATGAGAAAGACATTGCCGCCCTCAAAAAGAAGATCCTGGCTTCAGGGTTGTCGATTTCCCAGCTGGTTTCCACGGCCTGGGCATCCGCGTCGACGTTCCGCGGCTCGGACAAACGCGGCGGTGCCAATGGCGCGCGTATTCGTCTGGCGCCCCAGAAAGACTGGGAAGTCAATCAGCCGGAACAACTGCAGGCGGTGTTGGCGAAACTGGAAAAGATCCAGAAGGAATTCAACAAGACCGCCGGGAAGAAGAAAATTTCACTCGCCGATCTTATCGTTCTTGGTGGATGCGCGGCCATCGAGCAGGCGGCGGCAAATGCCGGCCACAAGGTGAAAGTTCCTTTCTCGCCTGGACGGACCGATGCGCGACAGGATCAGACCGATGTGGCCTCCTTTGCCGTACTCGAACCGGCGGCGGACGGGTTCCGCAATTATCAGAAGAAGGCCTACAGCGTTTCTCCCGAAGAACTGCTCATCGACAGGGCGCAACTGCTGACCCTGACGGCGCCGGAAATGACCGTATTGATCGGAGGCATGCGCGTGCTGAATACCAATCATGGCCAATCCAAACATGGCGTGTTCACCAATCGGCCCGGGGCGCTGACCACGGATTTCTTTGTGAATCTGCTCGACATGGGTACGGTATGGACGCTGGCTTCCGGGGTCAAGGACGTCTACGAAGGACGGGATCGTGCGACGGGCGAAATCAAATGGACGGGCACGCGCGTCGATCTTGTCTTCGGATCGAATTCCCAGCTGCGGGCCCTTGCCGAAGTGTACGCCCAGGACGATGCGAAGACGAAGTTCGTCACGGACTTTGTGGCCGCATGGAACAAAGTCATGAACGCGGATCGATTTGATCTCGCATGACCGGCGCTGAAAAAGTCACATGGACCGTTCAACCAAGTGAGGAAGCCGATGGCCGTTTCTAACCCGAAGATCCGGGACGGTGATTTCTGCAAAGTCGTCAAAGGGACACACGCCGGAAAGAGTGGCGTTGCCAGGGATATCCATACCAGCAAAACCGGCAACGTTACCATTACCGTTGTGCAAGCCGGCGGCGTTCGATTTAAGACGCTGGCTAGAAATGTGGAAGTCACCAAATCCTGATGGCCGTGGCGAAATAGACGGCGACCTTTCACCTGGCATGCCGATTCAGGCAGGTGACTTCTTGTTCTCTCCGGAGCCTCGACCGTGCGGGCGGTCTTTGTCATGTAGCCGGCCCACGGGCAAATGGTGCGTGGGCGGCTAAGGGTTTGGAATAATCAATTCCTGGCCCGGCTTGATGACGTTGGGATTGGAGAGCGTGCCCGTATTGGCTTCAAAAATCTTCATGTACTGGCCGGCATCGCGGTAGTAAATCTTTGAAATCGCTCCCAACGTCTCGCCGGCCTTTACGGTGTGCTTATGGTAATAGGCCGTCGTTTCCACTTGAATATCGGCCGCAATGTCCGCCGGATTCTCGCCGCCGATTTCCTTGATCTTGTCCCATAGCAGATTCTTCTCGTACTGAGTCCTGGTCATGCCCTTGATGACAAGCTTTCCCCCGCTGTCCTGAACGTCTCCGTTCTTGACTTCGAGTTTCATGCCAAGGTCAAGCACTGCCTGATACTTTTCTTTGACACCCATGGTCTCACCTCACTTTTTTTTATGGAGTCTGTGAAGGAACGATAGGGTTTTCGACGCGCATTTTCAAGTGAACACTCAGCCATTGCGTCATGCGCTTGATCACGGAGGTCTGTTGTCGTATCTTTGGAAAAATATTCTTTCATTCTGGTGGACATGATCAAAAATCTCTTTTTCATGGTATGGTGCGGCGTGATGGCCTGCACTCAACCGGATCCCGAACGCCTATATCCCATTTATGAAGACGGATACTGGGGCTTCATGGACTCGGCGGGAGGCGTGATGGTCACGCCTGCCTTCCGGGAGGTTCGCGAATTCGAAAACGGACTGGCATGGGTTCTGACGACGGATAGTGGCTGGACACTGGTGAATAAGCGGGGAACTCCGGTTTTGGAGGAACGCTTTGACAGTGTCCATATTCTGCCGCATCACACGGCTGTCCGTCTGATCGAGGACTCCGACGTATCCGCCTTCAGAACGGTCCATGCTCTGGCGTACGACGATGGCCCCACGTCCAGCTACAGGGTTTTCCGAGGGGATCGTTGCGGACTGGTGGATGACCGTGGTCGTTTGATCATACCACCCGACTTTGACGAAGTGGGTCCGTGGCGCGACGGAAGGTCATGGTATCGGTCCGACGGTTTGTACGGATATCTTGATAGCGGCGGCGTCGTAAGAATCGCGGCTCAATTTCTTGCCGTTACCGATTTCGGTTCCGGCCGCGCCTGGGTCAAAACGCCCGATGGATTTGGCATGATCGACCGGGCCGGAGGCTGGATAATGCCTCCGCGGAAAAATCGAGTCAATGCATCCATGTTCCTGGATCATTTGTCTGTCGTCGAAGAGGTCGAGAGGGTTCCCGGCCCTTTGTGGTCGCCATTTGAGCGTGCCGAAATTCACTGGTCACAGATCGACACGGCCGGCAAGCGCTGGCCGTTCAGTCCGGATGTGATAACCCTCGCGGACGGATGGAGAATGAGAACGTTCTCCAGGGACGAGATTGGTCCGGCCGACGGCGTCCGACGAACTTACTTGACGAATTTTTGGAATGCCAGAATGAATAGTCAGATGCCCGAGGTTTATCGGGATTTCCGAAAACTCTCGGACCGTCTGGTCTACGTCCGTCATGAATACAATCCGCGAAAGTGGGGCATCATGCGTGTTTACGCGGATTCCATTGGGACGCCGGCCTGGAATGAATTCGACAATGACGTATTTCCTTTGACGGACGGCCTGGTCCGTGTGATGAAACGGGAATGGATGTTTGTCACACGGGATGATGGCGTTTCGGTTCCTCCAATGGAAATCAGGCATTGGGGTATCATGGATTCGTTGGGGCATTGGGTGGCGCCGGCGACCTTTGATGCGGAATGGGTGCATCCTTTCGAGAATGGTCGTGCCGTTTTCAAGAGGCGTGAGAAATTCGGCATCGTCGATTCCGCGTTGGCGGAGTTGCTCAAACCCGATTTTGACACGTTGTCCAGGGCGGATCGCGATCGCTGGGCTTTTTCGAAAGACGGTCGTGGTGGCGTGATGGATGCGGATTTTCGGGTCCTGAAGGATGGCAGTTGGAAACGCCTGGATCCTTATGTCGGAAACCTGGCGCGTTTTTTCGAAGACAAACGATGGGGATACATCGACAGAAGCGGCCAGATAATTTGGTCGACCGCCATCCGCGAGCCATGACCACGGCAACCGATAACCGCTTGCAGATGTGCGGCGGATCGTGTATCGTACGGTGAATCACTTTGAACGGAGATTGACGATGAGACTTCGATGGAGTATTCAGATGCTACTGGTCGCACTATGCGGATGGTGGTCAACGGTGACGGCGCAGACTGGCCTCTATCGGATAGTGCAGAAAGACCTCTGGGGCTACATGGACGCTTCGGGAAAAGTGGTCGTGACACCGCAATTCGACGAGGCGTGGCCCTTTTCTGAAGGTCTCGCCCTGGTTCGGCTTTGCGACCGATATGGATTCATCGACAAAAAAGGCTCTTACGAAATCAATCCGCAATTCGAGGACGCCGCATCATTTCAGGAGGAACTGGCCCGCGTTCGTGTGTCCGGCAAGTGGGGATTCATTGACAAAAACGGCCGGTTCGTCATTGCCACTCAATTCGATCAGGCCTCGTCGTTTTTCGAGGGTATGGCGAGGGTTGCCATCGGTGGCAAATACGGGTTCATCGATAGAGCTGGCAAGTACGTGATCAATCCCCAGTTCAAGAAAGCGGATGCGTTTTCGGAGGGGTTTGTCCGCGTCGAGGTCTCCGGCAAATCCGGGTATGTTGACAAAAACGGCAAACAGGCGATCACGTGCCAGTTTGATCAGGCGATGGAATTTTCGGAAGGTCTGGCGGCGGCGAAAGTGGCGGGTCAGTGGGGCTTCATAGACAAAACCGGACGGTATGCCATCAATCCGCAATTTGAACGTGTGACGTCTTTCCGGAATGGTTATGCCGCCGTGCGTGCGGATGGCAAGTGGGGCATCATAGACAAGAGCGGATCGTATGTGATTGCCCCGAAGTATCAGGAGGCCGGAATTCTGGCGGATGGATTTTTCGCCCTGTGTACGGGAGGGAAATGGGGTTATGGCGACAAAAAAGGCACGCTGGGCATTGGCATTCAGTTCGACAATGCCGGCGCCTTTTCGGAAGGATTGGCTCGCGTGCGTTCGTCAGGCAAGTGGGGATACATCGACAAAACCGGCAAATTGGTGATCAATCCGCAGTTTGACAAAGTGTCCGATTTCGACGGCGGTATCGCTCTGGTTCACACGAAGGCGGGCGTTGGCTACATTGACCGGGCCGGCAAGTACGTCTGGAACCCTTCCAAATAGGTCAGAATTCAATCCGGTAGCTGATATTCGGGATCATCAGCAACTCTTCCTCCTTGTCCACTTTCTTCGTTCTCAGGTTATACCGATAACCGTAAAATTCCTTCCGGCCCAGCGCATTGTTGATCTGAAGCGACCAGGCTTGGGTGAGCTTTTGCGAGATCAGTTTGTAGGACAACGTCACGTCGGCATGAAGGACGTCCGGTTTTCTCCCGGCAAATGCCTGCCAACCATCGTCCACGACCTCCTCGGATTGGGAATCGTAGAATACCGGGGTTATGCGCTCTCCACCCATGATCGTCAGTTTGCCGTTGAGGCCCAGCACATGCGTTTTTGTCCGGCGGGTCATCTGCCACTCCTTGCCGGCCAGCACATTGAACACGAACTGCCGGTCGAAACGGGTTGCCCGCACGATGCCATCGCCACCTTTGTATTTGGAATCAAAAACAGAACCCGTGATCAGGTAATAGTAACCTCGACTAAGAAATCGCTCAATCGTGATATCCACGCCGATGTTCCGGCCGGAGCCTTTGTTGACGAGGGGCACGTTGATGAACCAATCGCTGGTCAGATTGAGCAAAGAGAAGGAACTATCCTTGATCACGGGAATGTCGTACAGACTCTGGTAGTATGGCTCAATCTTGATCCGGACATTTTCGCTGAGCCGGTTTTCATATCCAACCACCAGATGATGAGATTTGGAGAAATCAAGATGCCGGTTTGGCCGTCGTCCGGGGCCCGTCGCCTGACCCTCGGCAAGGTAAATGCCAATCATTTCGAGCTGGCTGTGCAGGCCGTAGCCCGCCGTCAACGCCTGCGATGTCGTCAACCCGTAACGCAGGCCGGCACGGGGTTCGATCGTATGACGACCGTTCAGGGTGAAATACTGGGTGTGCACGCCGAGGTTCAAACTGAATCGTTCGGTCGCGTCGATCCTTGACTGCGTGAATCCCCTCAAAAGATAACTGTCGCCTTTTTCGTTGACGATGGTGCTCATCGGAGAATTCATGTCAACCGCATTCCGCAGCCGGACGTCGTAATGAAGATTGTCGACGAGGAATCCGGTTTTGTTGGTGTGCCTGGCGCTGAATTTGTGATTGGCGAAAGAAGTCAGCGTGTATTTCCAGGTGTTATTCCTGATGTATTCCCGTGGCCGAAAAGACAGCGTGCCATCCAGACGTTTCATTTGCCACGACACGGCATTGCCGGATGCGGCGACGGCGGTGTGAATGTACGTGTGGTCGCCATTCACCCATCGGTGGGTCAAACCCAATGCGCCCATGCTCTGATCGTTCTGCGCCTCCTCGCGATCCTGATTGAATTTCCATTTGGCGCTGTCTTTTTCAGCCGTCTGTTCTCCGTGATCCAGCGCGCCAAGACCCCAGAATGAAAAAGTGCCGGCGTACGTTGGAACATTAAATTTGAACGAGAGATCCTGGTAACGGATCGCGCCGGCGTCTTCCGGCAAAAGGGGGGCAAAAAGCGCCAGCGTGGCATAGCGGTAGTTGAACAAATACGAATAAGGTTTGCCGGCCACCATCGGACCTTCGGACGACACGTCCGTGCCGATGCCCCCGATCTGGAATGTGTGCTCGTAACGCTCATTGTTGCCGTTGCGCAGGCGGATATCGAATACGCCGGACATCGCGTTGCCGTATTCGGCGGGAAACGCGCCGGTGAAGAAGTCCGAATTGGACAGCATATGGCTGGACAACGCCGTGATCCCTCCGCCGCCCAATACGGTGATGTCGGCGAAGTGGCTTGGGTTCGTGATTTCGATGCCCTCCAACCGCCATTGCATGCCTTTGGGCGCATTGCCCCGGACGACGATGCCGTTGTTTTGAAGACTGCCGGTGACGCCGGCCAGGGAAGAAGCGAGCCTGGACGGATCGTCAAATCCGCCGGCGTAACGCGAGGCCTCCTCCACGCTGAGTTGCCGGGCGGAGACGGGCGCCATGCCGTTGATCGGACGGTCTTTGTTGTCCGAGCTGGCCGTGATCTCGACCGCCTCCAACGCGACCACCGATTCGGTCAACTCAAAATGCAGCAGAACCTCTTTGCCGGATCCGACGAGAATCTCGCGGTACGTGTACGCATCATAACCAAGGTATGAAGCCTGGATGGTGTGGCGGCCCACCGGCACTTTCTCAATTTTGAACCGGCCGTTCAAGTCCGAACTTGCACCCCGCATCGGTTCGGTGGACGTCACGACGATATTGGCCCCCGGCAATGGGGTTTGGGTTTCTTTGTCCACAATAGTACCACGGATGGTTTGCGTGATGGGTTGGGCTGAAACGTGGATCGTGAACAGCGCCAGGAGGCAAACTACAGTCTTGGTCATTTCGATGGCTTTCATGTTGTTTGTTTTCCAGTCCCAAGTTAAGTTGAGAATGCCCTGTTTTGAATACTGATTACTGAGTATATTGCGACCATGTCAACAGGAAAACCGCTCCACAACCTCCGGAAATTGCAGATCGAATACTCCGAACTTCTTGATCGTCAAAGGTTTGAAGAAAAAGACCTGGACTACGGAATTCTGGACTACCACACCCGGTTTCTGGACCAGCTTGATGTGATTGAGAGCAGTTCCATTTCAATTTTTGATTTGTTCAAAAGAGACCATGTTTATTTTTCCAGGAAGTTCGAATCGGTTTTCGGATGGGATTTGGAAAAGGCTCATCGGGAAGGAGCGGCCTACGCCAACCGGAAAATTCACCCGGATGACGTCATACCGATGTGGGAAGCCGGCAATCATTTCTTCAGGATGGCGTTCGACGTCCCGCCAGCCATTCGTAAAGATTACAAAGTCGTGCAGGAATATCGTATCACCTGGAAAAGCGGCGAATGGGTGCGGGTCGTCGAGCAGATGATGATTCTCGAAAATGACCGGCATGGTAATATCTGGCTCGGCTTATGCCTGATGGATCTGGCCCCGGACCAGAATGCCGACCTGCCGTACAAAAGCCGGATCATCAACTACAGGACCGGAGAGGTTCTCACATTCAAGCCGTCTGGCGCAAAGGGAATTACCCTGACCGTCAGGGAGTCTGAGATTCTCCAGCACATTGCCGACGGGAAAATGAGCAAGGAAATCGCGGATCAACTTTCGATCAGCATTCACACGGTCAACACCCACCGCCAGAGGATACTCGAAAAACTTCAGGCGGATTCAAGTATTGAGGCCATACGATACGCGCGGGAACATGGGATAATTGAGTAGCCTGGCAGAGCCAATTGTCAGATAATGTGACTCCGAGATAGCTCACACTTCCAAATGTCATCCAGATTTCTAAGTCTTTGGGCACCAATCATGGCAATGAAGAATCATTGTATCCTGCATGCAACCCGTTCTCGAAATTGAAGGGTGGCCAAGATTGTGTTCCCTGAGTCAATGGACTTGACACCTTGTTCAGGTATCTTGAACGCATTCCCTTATTCTGTAAACGAGTACATAAAAAACAAAGACACAGTAGCATGGGTTTTGGCATAGGGGTTGCATTCGGTTCTTTCACAGTCAAAACAAGTTCCAAACTCATCTCAGAAGGAGACGCTATGAAATCGGTTGTTTTCTCATGCCTTGTGGCGGGAATACTCTTCCTCCTACAAGCTGGTTGTTCAGTCGACGATCCGACGCAACTGCAAACGCGACCAAGTTATCAGAAGGAGTTGGCGGCTGAAGAATGCACGCCTGCGTCATTTTACTACCAGGAGTCATGCGTCGTTCCACCAATAGATCCCTACACACCATACCTTTTCTATGATGAAGAGCACAGATCGGTGGAACTGGCCGCTAATTTCCCCGGCCAGTTATTCGATGGCGTCTCGGACGTTGTTCCGCCGCTTAACGAGGCGTGGAACCCGTCGACAAACGGCTGCATGCCACCGGATATATTACCATCAGGTAGACCTAAAAGAACTTTGGCATATTGCCATTTCCGTATTCGGAATGCTAACGGAACTTGCATTCTTTTCAGCGGTGTCTTGCATCCCAATCTATACGGCAATCAGTGGTACCAATTAGGCATGTCATTACCTGTTGATGATATCCTGTCCGGCCAGAACATTGAGTTCTCACGGTTGATAGGCTCAGACTACGATGAATTCCTTTTGTACTTCGCTAGCCCAAATTTTCGATTAAAACCTGGCTTCACGTATTTGTTCGAAATCACATCTCAATTTGATATTGTGTCTCCTAGTCGCGTTCTGGCAGAGAAAATCGTTCACAGCCAAAGTTTTCAAATTCCGCTTCCTTTGCCTGAATAGTCAAAGAAAACGGAAAGTGTGAGCCCGTCCATAAGGTCGGGCTCTTTTTTTTGGAGGCATACAGAATCAAAAAGGAAATCGCGGATCAACTTTCGATCAGCATTCATACTGTCAATACTCACCGCCAGAAAATCCTCGAAAAACTTCAGGCGGATTCAAGTATTGAGGCCATACGATACGCGCGGGAACATGGGATAATTGAAGGATAAGAAATCACTTGGTTTTTGTTTGATTGGTGCCTAATTTGCCCGTGTTTCATGTGACCTTCTAACGTAGGAAATCATTCAAATGAAAAACTTTTGGTGTCTTTGGGCAGGCCTCATGGCAATTGCGTTTTGGGGCGGTTGCGGCGACGGAGGACGTGATATTGGCATTGGAGTCGGAGGAGAGTATTTTCTGGGCGACAAATTCAGCGTCGGCGTGGAGGCGCAATTGAATGCCACACATTCGTCCAAGACATCGTCACGTTTCGGAAATCCCGGGGGATGGAATATTAACACAGCCAGCGCCGTTCTCGCCACCGTTTATTTCTAAAGACTCTTCCATTTGATCTCAAACCCTGTTCTCTGAATGGGGCTTGATGTTTCTATTCGCCAGATTCCTTTTGCATGTTCCTTCCAATTCCGATAGATTTCTCTCCATGTCAAGCCGTTCTCTCATTCTTTTCAAATTACCAATGCCTGAGGTGGTGTCGTGAAGAAGAAAAAGAATTCTGAAAAGAAGGTCTTTGTTCTGGACACGAATGTGGTACTCTACGACTACACGTGCATCTATAATTTTAAGGAACACGATGTCGTCATTCCCATTGTGGTCCTCGAAGAGGTCGATGTATTCAAAAAGGGAAGCGACCTGATCAATTTCCAGGCGCGCGAGTTTATTCGGGAACTGGACAAACTCTCGCAGGATCAGTTTTTTAAAAATGGCGTAAAACTCAGCCCGAAGCACGGCCGGTTGTTTATCGAAGTTGGGGACGCCCACTCGGATCTCATATCGAAGGCGTTTGCCCACGACAAAGCGGACCATCGCATTTTGGCCCTCGCCGATCAATTGCGTCGGAATCGTCCCAATGTTCAGGTCATACTGATCACGAAAGACATCAGCCTGAGGATGAAGGCCAAGTCGCTGGGCATACTCGCCGAAGATTATGAGACAGGGAAGATCAGGAATATTGACGAACTGTACACCGGCATGCAGGTGCATGAAAACTTCGATCAAACCGTCATCAGCCGTTTTTATGAAGCGCCACATAGCGTGCCGTTGGAGGAAATGCCCGATATCGAACCGCCTTTGTCCAACGAATATTTCATACTGAAAAATCACAGCTCATCCGTCTTGGCCCATTTTAATCCATCGCTTCGCGCACTTGAAAAAGTCACCAAAAAGGCGGCGTTTTCGATCGAACCACGCAACGCCGAGCAGGCGTTTGCCCTCGATGCGCTTCTGCGTCCGGAGGTGCAGGTGGTGACGTTGACGGGCAAAGCGGGAACCGGCAAGACGCTCCTGGCTCTGGCGGCGGCGCTGCAACTCCGGCAGAATTTCAGCCAGATCTACCTCGCCAGGCCGGTGGTGCCTCTGAGCAATCGCGATATCGGTTACCTGCCCGGGGACGTGCAATCCAAACTCGACCCGTATATGCAGCCGCTCTATGACAACCTGGCGGTGATCAAAAACAGGTTTGGCAGCGAAAGTTCGGAGCGGTCCCGCATCAATGAAATGTTGCAGAATGAAAAGCTCGTCATCACGCCATTGGCCTACATCCGGGGCCGCAGCCTGGATAAGATATTCTTTATCGTGGACGAAGCGCAGAACCTGACTCCGCACGAAATCAAGACGATCATCACCCGCGCGGGCGAAGGCACGAAAATGATTTTTGCCGGGGACATCTATCAGATTGATTCACCGTACCTGGACAGTCAGTCCAATGGCCTGACGTATTTGGTGGACAGGATGAAAGGCCAGGAGTTGTTTGCCCATATCAATCTGGTCAGAGGCGAACGCAGCCCGTTGGCCGAATTGGCCAGCAACCTGCTGTAGGAAACCCCATGGACAGACTTAAACCGATCAATTCGCGGGAGGCCATTCCTGAAGTGTACCGGAACACGCCCATCGGACTTCTGCTGGAATATCACAACCTGGACGGAAGTCTCGACGACGTATACCCCCAGGCGCGCCTGCTCATCGGCATGTGCATGGACAATCGCAAGCATCTTCACATACCGGATAATTTTGCTTTCATTATTCGATCGGGCGGAGCCAACCTGCGATATTCGGAATTCAAGGTATCCTATGCCATTGCCGTCGGTGGCGTCCGTCATATCGCCCTCATCGGGCACACGCAATGCGGCATGGTCAATCTCGTGGCCCGTCGGGGGCCTTTCATAGAGGGTTTGGTGGACGCCGGATGGAATGTGCAAATGGCGCAGGATCACTTCAATCATTTTGCGCCCATGTTCGAAATCGGGAACGAAGTGGATTTCGTTCTTAGCGAGGCCAAACGTCTCAGAATCCGCTATCCCAGAGTTACGGTTGCGCCGCTCCTGTACCGCGTGGAGGACAACCGCCTCTATGTCATTGATGAAGGTGCTTCATAGAGCTTGCCCCGTACATCTGCCCAACGTCTCTATTCCTGCCTTAACCTGACCCAAGTCATGGTTTTTCCAGATAATTAGGTCTAATTTCTCGCGGCCAATGCAATAATGGCATATGGCACAAGAACATAGATCACTACCACATGATCGAAAAACCTGGAAATTCCTCCCACGGAAACAAACCGTGGAAGGAGGAGGACATCAATGATTAAGGATCAGGAAGCTCTGGAATACCACAAAATGGGGCGACGGGGAAAGATCGAAGTCATCCCGACCAAGCCGTGCTCGACGCAGCGCGATCTGTCACTGGCCTACAGCCCTGGCGTGGCGATACCGTGTCTGGCGATCGAAAAAAATCCCGACGATGCTTTTGAGTACACGTCACGCGGAAACCTTGTCGCGGTGGTGTCCAACGGAACCGCGGTGCTCGGTTTGGGCGACATCGGCGCCCTGGCCGGCAAGCCGGTGATGGAAGGCAAAGGCGTTCTGTTCAAACGATTTGCCGATATCGATGTATTCGACATAGAACTGGACACCCACGACCAGGACGATATTGTCAAAGTGGTCAAACTGCTGGAGCCGACATTTGGCGGCATCAATCTTGAAGACATCAAGGCGCCGGAGTGTTTCTACATCGAAGAGAAACTCAAGTCCATCATGCAGATTCCCGTCTTTCATGACGACCAGCACGGTACCGCCATTATCTCAGGTGCGGCTCTGATGAATGCCTGCGAAATTGTCGGAAAGAAGATGGAGAAATTGCGTGTCGTGGTCAATGGCGCCGGCGCCTCGGGCATTGCGTGCGCCAATTTCTACATCAGCCTTGGCGTGAAACGGGAAAACCTGATTCTGTGTGACACCAAAGGCGTGATCTACAAAGGCCGCAAAGAGGGGATGAACAAGTACAAAGAGGGGCTCGCCAACGACACCACGGCACGGACTCTGGCCGAGGCGCTCAACGGCGCGGATGTGTTTGCCGGCCTCTCCGTCGCCAACCAGGTCAGCAAAGACATGGTCAAATCCATGGCCGATAACCCCATTATCTTTGCCATGGCCAATCCGGATCCGGAGATCACGTATGAAGACGCCATGGCGGCACGATCGGATGTGATCATGGGTACGGGACGTTCGGACTATCCCAACCAGGTCAACAACGTGCTTGGATTCCCGTTTATTTTCCGTGGCGCCCTTGACGTCCGTGCCACCATGATCAACGAAGAGATGAAAAGGGCGGCGGCGTATGCGCTGGCCCAGTTGGCCAAGGAAGATGTGCCGGACTCGGTGGCCAAAGCGTACGGCAATGAGCGGCTGCACTTCGGACGCGAATACTTGATACCAAAGCCCTTTGATTATCGGGTGCTGATTTGGGAAGCCTCTGCCGTGGCCAAAGCCGCGATGGAAACCGGTGTCGCCAGGTTGACAATCGATATCGAGGAATACAAGGAACAACTCGAAAATCGCCTTGGCAAATCCCGCGAAGTCATGCGATCCATGATGAATCGAGCCAAACGTATTCCAAAGCGGGTCGTGTATCCGGAGGGCGCCAATGAAAAAGTCCTGCGGGCCGCTCAGATCGTTGTCGATGAGAAAATCGCCGAGCCCGTGCTGTTGGGCGATGAAAACCAGATCCGTGCCGTGGCCAAAGACCTGGATGTCGACATGAAAGGTGTCCACATTGTCAATCCGAAGACATCGAAACGATTGGAACCGTACGCCCAGGAATTCTACAAACTCCGCCAGCGAAAAGGTCTTGTTTGGGATGAGGCGTTGGAACAAATGAAAAACGCCACGCATTTTGGAGCCATGATGGTTCACATGGGTGACGCCGATGGACTGATTGCCGGGTTGACGCAGCATTATCCCGACACGTTGAGGCCGGCCCTCCACATCATCCAGGTTGACGAAAGGGTCACGAGTGTCTCCAGTGTCTTCATGCTGATCGTCAAGGAGAAGATCTATTTCTTCGCCGACACAACAGTCAATATCGAACCAACGGCGGAGGAACTCGCCGAAATCGCGATCATGAGCGCCGAAGTGGCCCGCCGGTTCAACGTCGATCCGCGCGTGGCCATGATCAACTTCTCAAATTTCGGAAGCGTCCGGCATCGCTCGGTTGACAAGATCCGGGAGGCGCTGCAGATTGTGCGGCATCGTGAACCCGATCTCATGATTGACGGTGAAATGCAGGTGGATACGGCGCTGGCCCCGGAGATCATACATGATCATTATCCTTTCAGCCAACTCAAGGGCGGCGCCAATGTACTCATCTTCCCGGAATTGCAGTCTGCCAATGCGGCAATCAAGCTCATGCAACGTCTGGGCGGCGCGGATGCGATTGGGCCGATCCTGGTCGGTATGCGGCAGCCCGTTCATCTTCTTCAGAAGGGCTGTGAAGTCAAGGACATCGTGAATATGACTGCCATTGCCGTCGTGGAGGCGCAGGAAAAGAAATAACGCGGGGTCACTTCGCCCCATGAAAACAAAAAAGCCTTCCGGATTTTCGGAAGGCTTTTTCATTGGTGTCCGCGTCAGAAGAACGGACTGATCAAAGTCATAGTTTTCAAGGTATGAAATGCTTAATATCGTCCTATCTAACATCAATGAGCCATCACACGTTGATACATCAGTTGGATCAAGAAATAACCCACAGCGGGAGAAAGATATGAAAAAGAGTGCATCGAAAAAAAAGAGCCGGGTCACAAAGCCTTCCAGGGTTTCCAAGTACGTCTACCACTTCGGCGGAGGTCATGCCGACGGTGAAGCGGACATGAAAAACCTGTTGGGTGGTAAAGGCGCCAACCTTGCCGAAATGGCGAACATCGGCTTGCCCGTGCCCCCCGGCTTCACGATCACCACCGAGGTCTGCTCGTACTACTATCGGCACAAGAACACCCACCCGGCCGGTCTGGATGCCCAGGTCATGAAGGCGATGGCATTTGTTGAAAAAGTCATGGGATCGCGATTTGGACAGCGTGACAACCCGCTGCTGGTGTCCGTGCGTTCCGGCGCCCGGCGATCCATGCCGGGCATGATGGAAACCGTGCTCAATGTCGGCCTCAACGATACAACATGCGAAGGATTCATCAAAAAAACCAACAACCCGCGTTTTGTATATGATGCCTATCGGCGGTTGATCCAGATGTATTCGGACGTCGTGATGGAAAAAGCGCAGGGTGTGGAAGCCAGTGAAGGCATGGGCATCCGCCAGCAGTTGGAACGCGAATTGGAAAAGCTGAAACATCGAAAGGGCGTTCAACAGGACACGGAGCTGTTTGCGGAAGACCTCAAACAATTGATCGAAATATACAAAATCAAGGTGAAGGAAGTGTTGGGTAAACCCTTCCCGGAAGACCCGGTCGAGCAGTTGTGGGGCGCGATCAATGCCGTTTTCAAGAGTTGGACCGGCAAACGCGCCGTGTCTTATCGCCGGATCGAAGGCATTCCAGACGAGTGGGGAACGGCCGTCAACGTGCAGGCCATGGTATTTGGAAACATGGGCGACTCCTCCGGTACCGGCGTGGCCTTTACGCGCAATCCGGCCACCGGCGAAAACGTTTTCTATGGCGAGTGGTTGTCCAATGCCCAGGGCGAAGATGTCGTGGCCGGCATCCGCACGCCGAATCCGATCAACGAGGCCGGGAAAACGGAACACTCAAAGCATCTGGTGTCGCTTGAGAAAGCCATGCCGAAGGCCTATAAGCAACTCCACGACATTCAAAGAAAACTTGAACGCCATTTCCGCGACATGCTCGACATCGAGTTCACCATCCAGGAAGACCGCCTGTGGATGTTGCAATGCCGTGTCGGAAAACGCAATGGCCCGGCCGCGGTGCGGATGGCTCTGGACATGTATCGCGAAAAGATCATCACGCGCGAAGAAGCCGTGATGCGTGTGACGCCCCATCAATTGGAGGAGTTGCTGCATCCGATCATCGATCCCAGCGTGGAAATGACCGTCAAGCCGGTGGCCAAGGGTCTGCCGGCGGGGCCGGGCGGCGCCGCCGGACAAATCGTCTTCAGCGCCGCCGATGCCGTGGCGTGGGCCAAAGAAGGCAAGAAGGTCATCCTGGTGCGCGAGGAAACCAACCCGGAAGACGTCGAAGGTATGAGGGCCGCCCAGGCCATTCTCACAGCCCGCGGCGGAATGACCAGCCATGCGGCGCTTGTCGCCCGCGGTTGGGGCAAATGCTGCATCGTCGGAGCCGGTGAACTCAACCTCAACTATGCAGCCCGGCACTTCTCCGTCAATGGACGCGAATTCAAGGAAGGGGAGTGGTTGACACTCAACGGTTCAGTCGGATATGTGTACGAAGGCGTTCTGCCGATGATCAAGGCGGCCGAAGACAACCCGGATTTTATCAAGTTCATGAAACTCTGCGATGAAGTGCGTTCTCTCAAAGTCCGCACCAATGCCGATACGCCGGACGATGCGGCCAAAGCGCGCGCCTTTGGCGCCGAAGGCATCGGCCTCTTCCGCACCGAACACATGTTTTACGGCAAAGGGGCCGAAGAACCGCTTTTCCTGTTGCGCAAGATGATCGTGTCCAAAACAGAGGCCGAGCGCCGCGCCGCCCTGGATCAGCTGTTCCCATTCGTCAAGTCCGATATCAAAGGAACCCTGGAGGCCATGGATGGATACGCGGTGACCATTCGGACACTCGATCCGCCATTGCATGAATTTGTGCCGCACCGCCCGGAAGAGCGAAGCCGCCTCGCTGTGGCCCTGGGCGTCAATGCGGAGGAATTCAACAAACGCGCCGAAGGATTGCATGAGAATAATCCGATGATGGGGCATCGTGGGGTCCGGCTTGGCGTGACGTATCCTGAAGTGACCGAAATGCAGATACGGGCCATATTCGAAGCGGCGGCGGAGCTAATCAAAGAAAACAAGAAACCATTTCCGGAAATCATGATTCCCGTACTCGCGGTGGACACGGAATTGAAGAATCAGAAAGCCCTCGTGGAAAAGGTCTATGGTGAAGTCCTTGCCAAATTCAACATGAAGAAAATCCCGCATCTGGTCGGAACCATGATTGAAATTCCGCGAGCCGCGATTACGGCCGACAAGATCGCGATGGAAGCCGAGTTCTTCTCTTTTGGGACCAATGATCTGACGCAGATGGGGTTTGGTTTCTCGCGTGACGATATCGGCGGATTCCTGCCGGAATACATCGAAAAGAAGTTATTGCCGGTGGATCCATTCCAGGTCATCGACCGGGAAGGTATCGGCTGGCTCATGCGTGTCGCCTGCGAACGCGGCCGGAGCGTGCGTAAGAACCTGAAGCTGGGCATTTGCGGAGAACATGGCGGGGAACCGCATTCAGTGGAATTCTGCCACATGCTGGGGCTGGATTACGTCAGTTGTTCACCGTTCCGGGTGCCGATCGCGAGACTGGCGGCCGCCCAAGCCCAGATCACGCATCCAAGAAAGTAGCGAACAACGGAGCCTTTAGGGTTCTGCAAACCCTAAAGGCTCTGAAGAGAACTTGTCCCTCCTTGTGATGAGGCCGTTTCGTGAGCTATTGCGAAGCGGCCTTTTTCATTCACAACTGAAGGTGAAGGAATTAAAAAAAAGTGCGCAACTGACGTTACGCACGATCCCTATGGATAGCTGGAATGAGACCCCATCCATCCAGGGATCGGTCAAAAATCGGGCCACAATCTAAGTAAAATAAATTCCATAATTTATTCTTGATGCTGAGTGGTCCGGGTTCAAAATATCTGATCTGTGCGTTCATTAGGTTTGATTCTTCTTTTCGGAGTTTGCTAAGTGATTAAAATATCATAACTTCATCTGACAATTCATCTGACAAGCTGACCACTCGTTACACAAATATGACAAATATCATTTTATTTCATGCGAATGTCCTTTATTTTGGGTTGTGGTTGTAATAATATGGTAATGATCAAGTACAGTTCCTGTCACACGCGAAGTGAGAAAAGAAAACAAGACCCCATGACTAACAACAGTCCCAACCCCATAACCAGCAGCAGAGGAGATGTTATGAGAAATCTGCTAAGATTTGCGGCCGTGATGATTTTGCCCGTCACGGTTTTCGTCATGATGAGTTGCGAAGGCCCGAGAGGACCCGCCGGAAAAGATGGCCAGGATGGCCAGGATGGCGTGGATGCCAATGAAACTTGCAAGACCTGCCACAGTGCTACGGATGTTGATCGCATATCGGTGGAATTCCAGTTTTCGAAACACCACTATGGCGAAGTCGCTTTTGAAGAAGCCGGAAGCACAGGCTGTACGCCGTGCCATACACAACAGGCCTTCTTGTATGTTGTAGAAAACAACATACCGTCCACCTTCCAGACAACCAATAGTGGTGTCTCTTGGTTCAACAGTTATGCCTCTATTCCGTCTCAGACACTGGGTGAAATCGGTTGCGCGACCTGTCACAATCAGTTGCACACAACCTATGGACGTGGCGACACGGTCCTGACCACGACGGCCGCCGTTTCGATGACGATGTGGGGCGGTGCAAAGTCGATCAACCTGACCCAGGATGGTGGACGTTCGAATCTCTGCGCCAAGTGCCACCAGCCGCGTCCTCTGACCGCCTCTTTGTCCGGCGGATATGTAGTGAAATATGATTCCCTGAGAGACTCCCCGAATCTGCCGTTCTACGATTCAACACGCGCCGCGACGACGAATTACCTGCGTCCCAGCTATCGGACCCATGTTCATTATGGCACGGTGTCCGCGGTGTTTGCGGGCGAGGGCGGTATTGAATTTCCTGGAACGTTGGCTTATGACAATTCGGCCCACACGACGCTTGCCTCCTGTCAGGATTGCCATATGGCGGAAGTCTATGGAGTGGCTGGCGGTCATACGTTTAATGTCAAGGGCAATTTCAACGGTTGCAATGCTTCGGGTTGCCATACCGGTGTGAGTTCCTCGAATTCGACGTTCTGGACCGGACCAAGGAATGAGATCAAGGGACTCTTGAATGCACTCGCAGACAGCCTTAATAATCTTGGTCACGGCATGAAGATTCTGCACTCAAATGCCGATGCCGAGAGCAACCTGTGGGCCGGCTTGACGACTGGCAACTATGACGGTTATCTTGATATTTACGATCCTTCCACGAATCCGAGTGGTGCGTGGCAGAATCCGACCGTCAGCGGATCTTGGACGACTGCCCAGAAGTCTGAGAACTATGCCAAGCCGCAGTTCCCATCCCTCAAGAACGGCCACATGGGCGCCATGATCAACTTCCAGTTTGCATTGAGAGAGTACAGCCTTGGGATTCACAATACAAAGTATGTGAAGGCCCTTCTGACGAACTCAATTGCTGTGGTTGACGCGGCGAATAACTAGGAATAGTCAGTTAGGTTTTGCCTGAGAAAAAGGCTTTAGCATACGTGTTAAAGCCTTTTTCTTAATTTTTAAGTAAGGTCCTGCTCTTGGAGAGTATGCACCATGCCCGGGTGGCAGGTGCTTTTTTAGCGTCAGAACAAAATTATTGCAACTAAGATTGTTAACTCTGAAATTACCTGAAAGATACACCTGAAAAGGGACATAGGTAATGAGACCTACAAAGATTCTCCTCTCCGGCTTGATGTGTTGTCTGTGGGTGTCCCTGTCGCACGCCCAAACGTTCAATGCCCGGTTCTCAACGTCGGTCTATAGCTGGGAAAACCAGTTTGTGGACTCGGCAAAATCATCGGCGACGAGCATGCGGGCCTACCAGTCGGCATCCGTCACGTTGAGCGATGCATGGTTGCCCAATCTGTCGTTCCACACGTACGTTCGGGCGTGGCATGATTTCTCAGCCAAAACCGAACAAAACCCGGACTACCGATTTTATTCGTTGTACGCCTCCTGGCACAACAGCGAAAAATCCGGTTACCGGGTGGACGCCAAGGTTGGACGCCAACAAATTCTTGCCGGCTTGCGCAGCCCGACCGTGGACGGCCTTCGCGTCGACTACGCACGGGGACAGGATTTCGCAGTCATGGGATATTTTGGCGCTCTGGCGCCGGCGGACGGCGGACTTGAAACACTGAAACCCTACCAGCGGCGCGCGTTTGGCGGCAAGATATCCACGTCGAGATTCTGGAAGACCAATGCCAGCGTGACCTATTTTGACAAAAGCCGTGAAACCGCCAGTTATTACCGTGAAAATATCATCCAGCAGGACAACCTGGTCTATCGGTCGAAAATCAAAGAGCGATTCATCGGCTTCGATGTGAACCGGATGTTCGTGAAAAAAATCAATTGGTTTGCCCACGCCGAATACAATGCCCTCGAGAAACAACTGCAGACGGTATCCTCCGACATTCAGTATCGTCCCAACAACGATTGGTTTCTGGCCGTCGAAGGCGTGAGCCGCAAACCGAACTTGATCTACAATAGCTTCTTTACGGCATTTGACGATCTGAAGGACAACCAGGAGGTGTGGTTCCGGGCCCGCTACCGGATCAACAGCCTTTGGTCGGTCAACACCGATTTGGCAAACGTTTTCTATTCCGGCAAGGATGCCCAGCGCATGAGCCTCGGCGTCGGTTTCTGCCGGACCAGTCTGACCTATATGAGAAGGTCGGGTTATGGCGGGACCATGAATGCCGTGTCGTTGGCTTCGACCCACGCGCTGACTCGCAAGCTGAATGCGTATGGATCCGCATCCTATGTCATGTACAAACTGGATGATTTCAACATCACCGATTCCTTGTCCGTCCAGTACGTCGCCCAGGACAAGACCAACACAAGCCTGACGGCGGTTGGACGTCTGTCGTACGAAGTGCTCCGGTCGTTCAATGTGGATGCAGAAATGCAGTTCCTGTCCCAGAACATCAAATCGTCCATGCTGTATGCGGGCAATAAGTACGATGCCCGGTTTTTCCTTCGAGCCAATTACTGGATGTTTTCCAAACTCTAACGGTTGAATCATACGATGAAAAAGAAAGTAGTTCTAACTTTGATCCTGGCGGGGGCTGTTTTGACGGCCTTTTCCGCGTGGTCAATCTCTTCCGGTCAGGCCGTGTCGGGGCTCCTTTTTCCGCTGCAGTTCATCCAGCAGAGCATGAACCAGCGTTATCGAGATATCTACAAGGAGCAAGACCGCGCGAAGCTTGTCAAGTTCAGCCACGTTTACCACAAGAACGATGTGGGGGCCGAGTGCAGTCAATGCCATGCCAATGCGGATGGCAGTGGCGCGGCGGCGGACAACCTGCTGCCCAGGATGGCCGAGTGTTACACCTGCCATGATCAAAAGACGACCGATTGCAAGTACTGTCACCTGGAAGCGGCCGAGCCGTATTCGTCGTTTGTCAACCCAAAGCGCGAACTGGTTTTTTCGCATCAAGCACATATCACCGGGCAAAAACTGAAATGCGAAGACTGCCATGCCGATGTGACCCAAAAGGGCTATACATCGGCCAGCGCCTTGCCGGCGATGGACCGGTGCATGACCTGCCATAACGGCGTCCAGTCCGCCAACGATTGCCGCACCTGCCACACGGACATACGGTTTATCCGGCCGGATGATCACTCATCCGATTTCTTGTACACCCACAAACAAGTTGTGGCGGCCAGTTCCAACACGAACTGTGTATTCTGTCATACGGAAGAAAGCTGCCAGGAATGCCATGAGGGAGGCAACCTGCAGACTCTGAAGAAGAAAGATCTCATTGGTTCACGCGGTGCCAGGTCCGGTGGTGACCATCCAATGATTCTCGAGAGTGCGCACGCACTGGATTATGTGGTGACCCATCGGTTTGACGCCAAGGCCAAAACCATGGAATGCCAATCGTGCCATGAACCAGAATCCTTTTGCAGCAAGTGTCACGCCGAAGGCAACCGCACGGCGGCGCCACTCTGGCATGCGGTTGCCGGTTTTAGCGGTGCGATGCACGGCGTGATCGCCAGGAAAGATATGGAAAACTGCGCGTCCTGTCATCAGGTGGAAGGCGAAGACGTGGTCTGCATGAGGTGCCACCTTGCGAACGGCCATGTGAGAGAAAACTAAGCCATTAATGATCGGAACGATGTTATGAAAACCAAGATATGGATTGTGGCCGTGATTGTGGCTCTCATGGGCCTTGCCGCCTGCAGTGAACAGCGCAACGTGATGCTGGAACCACTTCCACCGCCGGATTACTTGACCTACACCGCCAACATGAAACCGCTGTTTGATGGGGCTTGCGTGAGTTGCCACGGCGAGACCAATCCCAGCGGTACCTACAGCATGGCGACGTATGCGGCATTGCTCGAAAATGGTTCCGATGGGACCACCCCGAACGCCATTGCCGGCGATTCAACGTGCTTGCTTATCACCAAAATCAAGGGCGGCCACTTTGCCTGGAATGGAGACGAAAACAAAATACGTCTACTGGTGCAGTGGGTCTACACGGACAGCCTGCGGGAAAACTGATTCCAATGGTTTACTGGAGCTGAAATACAGGCATTCACTCTCAAAGGAGGTATCATGATGAAGCAGTTAATGTCATACTGGTTGATGGTCACTGTGGCTGTAATGTTTTTGGCGGCAACCAGCCTGCTCGTAGCTCAGGAGCAAAGCGCCGAAAAGCCACATGCGTTTGTCGGCAACGATAAATGCAAGCCCTGCCACATGTCGCCCAAAAAGGGTTCCCAGTACAAGCTCTGGGCTGAAAGCAAACACGCCAAGGCCTTTGAGACACTTGCGTCGGACAAAGCCAAGGAGCTTGGGGCTAAAGTCGAAGTGACAAATCCACAGGAAGACGGTAAATGCCTCAAATGTCACATTGACGGCTTTGGCGTGGATGCCGCGTTACTGGGCGAAAAGTATAACAAAACCCAGGGTGTGGGATGCGAATCTTGTCATGGCGCGGGAGGGGACTATTGGACGAAAGAAGTCATGGCTGACGTGACGGCGGGCAAAATCGACGGAAAAACGGTTGGCCTGATCAATCCGACGGAAGAGGTCTGTAAGAAGTGTCACAATGAGGAATCACCGACTTTTGCGGGATTCAATTTCGAAGAGATGAGCAAGAAGATCGCCCATCCAATGCCCAAACCGTAGGATCGATCGTTTCTGCATTGCAAAGGCTGCTTCTCACGGCGAGAGCAGCCTTTTCTTTTTGCCGGAAATTCGAACCTCTCAGGACGTGAATTCAGGATGACATTTGTCATAATAGAACCTGATTAATGTCGTTGTTAATTAATTTATATGAATTTAAATTCACGCTGAGTGGGAAACCGGATCTGCGTTCTACTATTTTTTAGGATTGTGTATGCTACGAATTTGGATGTTTCCAGTTTTCTTGTTGGCTTTGGTCCATTGCGCATCGACCGAATTGCGGTCTCAAACGAACCAGACGTGCCTCGAGTGCCACAGCGATAATTCATTGACCATGACCAAAGGGAAAAAAGAGGTTTCCCTTTATGCCGATGAAAAAATCCTGCACAAGTCGGCCCACAAGAAACTGAACTGTACGGCATGCCATACCGGCTTCAATCCTGACGATATTCCTCACAAAGAACGAATTCTTCCGGTCAATTGCCTCTCGTGTCACAACAAAGCCTTGCTGAAGCACAATTTTCATCCGGATATGGTGAATGCCACGGGGCGGGATGTCAAACCCAACCTGTCATGCAAAGGATGTCATGGCACGCACGAAGTCATTTCTACGGATGTGGAGGGAAGCCGATGGCACGAGAGAAGTCTGATGAAGTCCTGTGGCAAATGCCATGAGCAGGAGGCTGAGAAGTTCGCCATCTCGGCGCACGGCAAGGCTTTGGACGAACATGTCAAGGAGGCTCCGAACTGCCTGAAATGCCATCAGGGCGACATCACGCGAATTCATGCCGGTCAGGACAGCGTGCAACTAAAAGTGGCCCAGGCCAAAATGTGTGAGTCATGCCATGTTGACAACGCCCAAGTTGCGGACAAGACGGTGCGAGGCAGCAAGTTCGTGGCTTCCTATGAACGGAGTATTCATGGAATGGCTTTGGCCAAAGGCAACGCCAACGCCGCCAACTGTGTGGACTGTCACGGCAGCCATGAAATGAACAAGAGCTTTGTGCTGACGTCCAAGGTCAACAAACTCAACCTGCAGGATGTCTGTGCCAAGTGCCACAAGTCGATTGTGAGCGAATATGCAGGCAGCATTCATGCCGAAGCGCTGCACAAGGGGAACATGGATTCGCCGGTTTGCAAGGACTGCCATGGTGAACACGACATTCTTGAACATACGGATCCAAGATCACCGGTTTCATCTCGAAATGTATCTCAGCAGGTCTGTGGACAATGTCACGCATCGGTGAAACTGACTCAGAAATACGGACTTTCCACAGACCGTTTCCAGACTTTCTCGGACAGCTATCACGGATTGTCGACACGCGGAGGATCCGTGGAAGTGGTGAATTGTGCCAGTTGTCACGGCGCCCACGGCATTAAGAAATCCAGTGATTCAACGTCATCGGTCAGCAAGGAAAATATCGTCAAGACTTGCGGGAAGTGTCATCCCGGCGCATCGACACGTTTCGCCGTGGGTTCGGTACATGTGAATGAAGCCGTCAAGGAAGAATCGCCGGCCGTATATTGGGTGGCCAATGTCTACATCTGGCTTATTGTGTCCCTCATTGGCGCCATGTCATTTCATAACGTTGCCGATTTGATTCGAAAGATCAGGCGGAAACTCATGGTGCAGAAGGGTCTGATCGAAGAGCATCCGGTCAGGCACCGCTTGTATCTCCGAATGACGCTCAATGAACGACTGCAACACGCCACCATGGCCGGCAGTTTTATTCTGTTGGTTGTGACGGGCTTCATGCTCCGTTTTCCGGATTCATGGTGGGTGGCCGGAATTCGACATCTCAGCGACTACGTATTTGAACTTCGAAGTTGGATCCACCGCATCGCCGGTGTGGTCCTCGTGGCGATATCCGTCTATCATATTCTATATCTGACGATGACGGCGCGGGGCCGGCAACTTTTCAAGGATCTTCTGCCAAAGCCCTCCGATATCGCGGATGCACTCAATGTCGTACGTTACAATTTTGGAGTCCTGAAAGACAAACCCATGCTGGGCCGCTTCAGTTATGTGGAGAAAAGCGAATACTGGGCCCTCGTGTGGGGAACCATCCTGATGGGTATGACGGGAGCCATTCTGTGGTTTGAAACAGAATCCATCGGCCTCTTCACAAAACTGGGATGGGACATCGCGCGGACGATCCATTACTACGAAGCCATTCTGGCCACGCTGGCCATCATCGTTTGGCATTTCTATTTTGTCATATTCAATCCGGATGTGTACCCCATGAGTCTGGCCTGGCTGACCGGCAAGATCTCTGAAAAGGACATGGAAGAAGAGCACGCATTGGAATTACGCCAGATACTGGCCAAAGAAAGTGAAGACGCCGACTCGCATACCGAGGATCTTCAGAAGCCGAAAACTTAGGAACCTGAACATGAAGTGTGCGACGATATGGGCAGTATGTCTTCTGTGGCTTGGCATGGCGGCGTGGGCTCAGGAAAATTCTGAGTGTTACGATTGTCATGACGACCCCTCGTTGGAAGTGGTCCGCAATGGCCGCACGGTCAGCCTGTATGTCAGCGCTAAGCGGCTTGGTCCAACGGCGCATCGAGATGTGAAATGCGTCGGTTGTCACGCGGAGTTGGCAGGTAAAGAACTGCCGCACGATGAATTTCAGTCCAGAGCCACCTGTGCTCCCTGTCATACGCAGGAGCAGAAGCAATACGACCTGGGATTACACGCCAAGGCCAGGCTTGCCGGTGACCGTCAGGCCCCTTCCTGTTTGGACTGCCATGGATCCCCGCATGATATCCTGCCGGCGAGAGATCACCGTTCGCCGGTGGCGCCTCTGAAGGTTCCGTCACTCTGCGGCCGCTGCCACCACGAAGGCTCTCCCATTCAAATCAAGTACGACATACCTCAATCCAATATTCTCGAAAACTACTCGGAGAGCATTCACGGCGAAGGATTGCTGAAAAAGGGTCTCGTGGTAAGCGCCAATTGTGCCTCGTGCCATACGGCCCATCTGATCCTGCCGCATACGGACCACCGGTCGTCCATAGCTCGACGCAATATCGCCCGTACTTGTACACAGTGCCATGCCGAGATTGAGAGCGTTCATCAGAAGATTATTCGTGGCGAGTTGTGGGAGAAGGAGGCCCATGTACTTCCCGCGTGTGTGGATTGCCATCAACCTCACAAAGTGCGAAAAGTATTCTATGAGGGGGGGCTGTCGGACTCGGATTGCCTCATCTGCCATTCGAAGAGGGAATTGAAATCCGCCGATGGACGGTTGATGTTTGTGGACAGCAGGGAGACGGCAGGGTCAAGGCACGATAAGGTGGCTTGCAGCCAATGCCATGCCACGGTCAGTTCTTCCAAAGTACGTCCCTGCGAAACCATCACGCCGGACACGAAAGTCGATTGCTCATCCTGCCATGAGCAGGTTGGGAAGGACTTTGTGGAAAGCATGCATGGCCAGTTGTTTGCAAAGAAGGACCCCAACGCGCCGTTTTGTGTGGAATGCCATGGAACCCACAACGTCAAGGGCAAGCTGGTTGCGGATTCACCGATCTTCCCGACCAATATTCCGGATCTCTGCGGTCGCTGTCATCGGGAAGGCGAGAAAGCCGCGGTCAGGTACAAAGGGACGGAACGGGAAATCGTAACCCACTATAGTGAGAGCATTCACGGTAAAGGCCTTCTTAAGAGTGGTCTCCTGGTTACGGCCAAGTGCACCGACTGTCACACGGCGCATCGTGAATTGCCAAGCTCGGATTCCACATCAAGCGTCCATCCCAACAATGTACCTGGAACGTGCGGGCGTTGCCACAACGGCATCGAGGAGATGTTCGCGAAGAGCATCCATGCGAGGAGCGTTTCGACGTCCAGTGGAAAGTTGCCGGTCTGCAACGATTGTCACAGCGCCCATACGATCATGCGAACGGACGAGGCGGGATTCAAGTTGAAGATAACTTCGACCTGCGGGAAGTGCCATGAAGACATAACCAGGACATACTTCGACACCTACCATGGAAAAGTCTCGCAATTGGGCTATACGAAGACCGCCAAGTGCTACGATTGCCACGGTGCCCACGATATCCTGCCGGTATCGAACGCTCAATCGCATCTGAGCAGGGAAAACGTCGTTAAGACCTGCCAGAAGTGCCATCCGGAGGCCAACCGTCGTTTTGCGGGGTATCTGACGCACGCCACGCACCATGACCCGGAAAAATATCCCTACCTTTTCTGGGTTTTCTGGGGTATGACCGGACTACTCGTGGTGACCTTCACCGTGGGAGGACTCCACACTCTGTTGTGGCTGCCCAGGGCTCTGCAAATGCGGAAGGAACATCGCAATGCGGAAACGGTTGCCCTGGAAGAGAGCGGACCGCAATACCAGCGGTTCACGCGCCTGAACCGGATGCTTCATATCGTCATGATCGTGAGTTTCATCAGTCTGGCTCTAACGGGGATGACCCTGAAATTCTCGAATACGGGATGGGCAAAATTCCTGTCCCACTTCTTCGGCGGATTTGAAAGCGCGGGATATATCCATCGCGTGGCCGGCGTATTCATGTTTATCATCTTTTTCACGCATATTTACGACCTCGTCCGCCGAAAGCGAAAGGAATACGGGTCGTGGAAACGCCTCATTTTCGGTCCGGATACCATGATGTTCAACAAGAAGGACTTGAAGGATTTCATTGGTTCCATCAAATGGTTTCTGGGCATCGGCAAGCGCCCCCTGTATGGGCGTTGGACCTATTGGGAAAAATTTGACTATTTCGCCGTGTTCTGGGGCATTGCGGTCATCGGTTCCACGGGTCTGGTACTCTGGTTTCCGGAGTTTTTCACCATACTGCTCCCTGGATTCTTCATCAATATTGCCACGATCATCCACAGCGATGAAGCGCTGCTGGCCGTCGGGTTCATTTTCACTGTTCATTTTTTCAATACCCACCTGAGGCCGGAGAAGTTCCCCATGGACATTGTCGTATTCACCGGCCGCATGAGTGTGGAGGAATTGAAACGCGACAAACCCGACGAATATGAAAAGCTGGTCAGTAGCGGCGAATTGGAAAAATATCTCGTGGAACCGTATCCGCCTATTGTGACGCGCGCCATACGAGCCTTTGGATGGACGGCCCTGATCGTCGGATTTAGCATAGTGATTTGGATCATTTATGCCATGGTGTTCTCGTACCAATAGCCAAGGAAAGCGCCAATGAGACGTTTGCTGCCAGGTTCAGTGTACAACACGGTCTCCATGCTTGGGGCCGGCTTGGCGGTTGTCAGCTTGGGCCTTATTGTTTTTCTCATGGTTCTGGAAGCGACGGCCGCACATTCGAAACCTTACATGGGCATTCTCACGTTTATTATCATGCCCGTTTTTCTGATCCTGGGGCTGCTCTTGATTGCCTATGGCATCTGGCGTGAAAGAAAACTCCGCAAATTGGGTAAATCGTCGGAGGGGCACCTGCCGGTCATCAACCTCAATGAACCAAGCCACCGGCGCGCATTCGCCGTTTTCTTTTTCGGTTCGATCATCTTCCTGGCCATGTCGGCATTCGGTAGTTTCAAAGCCTATGAGTTCTCGGATTCCAACGAATTCTGCGGTGAGACGTGTCACACGGTGATGCAACCCGAGTACACCGCCTTTCAGCATTCACCGCATGCCAGGGTCGGATGTGCCAAATGCCATATCGGGTCCGGGGCGGAATGGTTCGTGAAGGCCAAGATTTCCGGGGCGTATCAGGTGTATTCGGTCCTGTTTGACAAGTATTCCAAACCCATCCAGACGCCCATCGATAATCTCCGTCCCGCGCAGGAAACCTGTGAACAATGTCATTGGCCCAAGCATTTTTTCAGCGAGAAACAACGTCGATTCACCTATTTTATCTCTGATGAATCGAACACCAAGTGGACCCTGAATTTGCTTATGAAAATAGGCGGGGGCAATGTGGAACAAGGGCCCACGTCCGGCATTCACTGGCACATGAACATTGCCAATCAAATCACGTATGCGCCTTCGGATCGATCCAGGCAAAAGATACCATGGGTCAAAGTGAAACGGCAAGACGGTTCTGAATCGGTCTATCAAAGCACGGAAGGGTCATTCAATGATGCCGCGCTGGCAACGACTGAGATGAGACGCATGGACTGTATTGATTGCCATAACCGTCCGACCCACATTTATCATCACCCGTCGCGTTCCGTCAACGAATTGATGGATTTGGGTTGGATCGATCCCGGGTTGCCGTTTGTAAAGAATATTGCCGTGAAAGCCCTGCAGCATTCCTATACCAGCACCGATCTTGCCCTGGACAGTATCCGTATCCTGATGGAGGATTTCTATCGGACGAACTATCCCGAAATCGCGCTATCTGGGAAGGACAGGATAGACCGCGCGGTCGCCGAAACACAAAAGATCTATCAGAGAAATTTCTTTCCCGAGATGCGCGTCACTTGGCGGGGATTTCCGGACCATATCGGTCATATGTATTCCGCAGGGTGCTTCCGGTGTCATGACGGCAAGCACGTGAATGAAGCAGGCAAAGTCCTGTCTCGCGACTGCAACATCTGCCATACGCTCCTCGCACAGAAATTTGAAAACGACAAGCAGGAAGTGTCCATGCAAGGCTTGAATTACCGACACCCGGTGGATGTCGACAAGGCGTGGATGGATATGAATTGCTACGATTGCCACATCGAAGAATAGCTCCCATAATCAAGACGGTATTGTTGTTGGTAGTTCATTTCTCTGTCTGCCCAATAAAACAAAATAGATCAGTAATTCCACTATGCCGTTTTTCTATGGAAAGGCGTGGTCGTTGACGTGTTTCCATGGCTCGTAACGATTCCATGACCAATATCATTGTTAAATCAGGGGTTTGGCTTTAAAATTAACAAGACGCGAACTCGCGCCAGACTGAAAAGGAGTCCACGTATGTCGAAGCTCAAAGAAAGACCAAAACCCTTTGTATTTCCCGAATTCTGCAAGGGTTGTGGTCGGTGCATTGAAGCCTGTCCCAAGCATTGCATCGAGGCGGGAAAGGAGATTCATCCTGCCACAGGACTGATCCCGGTTGTTCTAAATCTGGATCAATGCAATGGGTGCGGGTTGTGCATCACGGCATGTCCCGAACCATACGGCCTGAAACCGGCGGAAAGTGAGTACAATTTTGAGCTTCTGGATCCCGCGAAATTGTTTGGTGAGAGGCCGTCCAACGCTCAAAGAGCTGTTCCCATTCATGACGCGATGCAACTTTTGCCGGACATGGAACCGCTTGTCATCAAGGGGACGTATGCGTCGGCGATCGGGGCCTTGCTGGCCGGTTGTCGTCATTTTTTCGGATACCCGATCACACCGTCGACCGAGGGTGCCGAACTGATGGCCAAACTCCTGCCGGAAATGGACGGTGTTTTTGTACAGGCGGTCAGCGAGGTGGCGACCGTCAACATGATGTATGGGTGCAGCGGCGCCGGACTGCGATGCATGACATTCACATCATCGCCGGGCTTCAGTTTGATGCTGGAGGGCATTTCATACATGATCGGTGCGGAATTGCCGGGCGTGTTTGTCAATATCATGCGCGGCGGGCCCGGCTTGGGCAATATTGCGCCCGAACAGGCCGATGTAAAATTGGTTTGTCGCGGCCTGGGTCACGGTAATACCCACGCCATCGTATTGGCCCCGTCGACGCCCCAGGAAATGCTGGATCTGACGATGCTGGCCTTTGATCTTTCCTTCAAATACCGCAATCCTGTCATCATTGTCGGCGATGGATATCTTGGACAGATCACCGGCCGGGTGAAACTGCCGAGACACCTTGTCAAACCCGGCATTCCCGAATGGGCCGTGTACGGGGATGCCATGCACCGCGGCAACCTGATTTGCTCCATCGAACTGAATGAACCCGATTTGGAAGAGCACAACAAACATATCAATACGAAATACCAGAAGATGATTGATCGCGAACAGCGGGTCGATTTATTTAACTGTGATGACGCCGACGTGCTTCTGATGGCCAGCAATACGCCGTCCCGCATGGCCAAGGGTGCGGTTCAGCATTTGCGCCAGGACGGCATCAAAGCCGGTCTTTTCAGGCCGGTGACGATCTGGCCATTTCCGATCGATGCCCTCCGGTCAATTCTGCCGCGTGTGAAATGCATCGTGGTTGTGGAGGCCAGCAATGGTCAGTTGGAGGATGAACTCCGGCTGGCCCTGAGCAAAGCCGGAATAACAGACATTCCAACCATTGAAAATGTCCGACACTTTGGCGGTGTGCTGCCCCAGATGCAGGAGATCATCGACAAGGTCGAAAGTCTTGAGGAGGTGGTATCATGAGTGCATCGTCCTTCTTTCCTTTCTTTGAGCGCCACGCCCACGGCGAGGGACTTAAATCCCATGCGACCCACTACTGTCCCGGCTGCGGCCATGGCCTGGCCCATAAGTATCTTGTAGAAGCGATTGATGAACTCCGGATCCAGGACCGCACAGTGGCGATTTCTCCTGTGGGATGCAGCGTGTTCATGTACTACTATCTGGATGTTGGTAATTCGCAGGCGGCCCACGGAAGGGCGCCGGTTGTGGCGATGGGCCACAAGCTCGCCAATCCCGACTCCGTTGTCATCAGCTACCAGGGGGACGGTGACCTCGCGTCGATAGGCCTCGCCGAGATCATTTCGACCGCACAGATGGGAGTTCCAATTACCGTCATTTTTGTGAACAATGCCATCTATGGTATGACCGGCGGCCAAATGGCTCCGACCACGCTGATAGGTCAATCGACAGCGACATCGCCGCATGGCCGCAACCGCGGCATGGGGGAGCCTCTGAAAATGGCGGAGCTGATTGCGCAATTGGACGGGCCGATGTATGTTGAACGTGTGGCGTTATTTGATGCGAAGATGCGCACGCACGCCAAACGTGCCATAAAGAAGGCCATTCAACTTCAGGTCGAAGGAAGGGGCTTTGCCTTTGTCGAAGTGCTGTCAGAATGCCCGACCCACCTGAAGATGACCCCCCAACAAGCCGAGGAATGGGTGAAAAACAGCATGGTTCCGGTTTTCCCGCTTGGCATCAAGAAAGACGAAACCAGAGAACCCTGGTTCAAGCTGAATCCCCCGAAATTTGACGCCGCGCTCATGCAGAAAGTGGTGGGTGGAACACAAGAACACGTTTTGCGATCGTGTCCCGCTTTTCCGACTCATATCCGTCCCCACGACGTCTCTCTGAAATTGGCTGGTTCGGGAGGCGACGGCGCTCAGACGGCGGCCATGCTCATCACTCGTGCGGCTATCAATGAAGGCTTTGATGGTACGCACATCCCCAGTTACGGCCCCGAATCTCGAGGCGGCACATCCTATGCGGACGTTCACATCGCCGAGGAAGAGGTGCTTTCTCCGGCATCGCCCCATCCAGATATTCTGGTTGCATTCAATGCGCCCAGTCTGACCAAGTTTGGCCCGAACGTGGTGTCCGGAGGCGTCATACTTTATGACAGTTCGGTCATCCACGACGTTCCGGATTTTCATCGCGAGAATGTGAAGGTCTATGGTATTCCATTCACGGATATTGCTGTTGACCTTGGGAAAGCCATGGTTAAGAATATTGTGGCTTTGGGAGCGCTGCAGGCGGCCACGCAGATTTTTCCGGAACAGACGTTTGTCACGGCCATCGGTCAGGCGCTCAAAGACAAGTGCGCGATGATTCCGTTGAATGAAGAAGCGTTCAAGTGGGGAGGGGCATCGTTTCGGGAACTCTATGAGCCGCAGAGAGCATGAGTGGGCATAAGAATCGGTAACAAAAAAAGGGACGCAAGCCGTCCCTTTTTCTTGTCGTGCGCTATGAATCCTGTCGGTTTACAGGCCGGTGCTGTCGATGCCATTGCCTTATGAATTCGGCTACTTCCGTTGTGGCAGTGCCGGGGCCAAATAGCTTCGCAACACCGATCCGATGCAGCTCCTCCGCATCCTGCTCAGGTATGATGCCTCCTCCGATCAGCAGAATATCGTCCAAACCCTCCATCTTCATGGCTTCCACGATGCGCGGAAAAAGGCTCATGTGCGAACCGGAAAGAATACTGACGGCAATCACATCCACGTCTTCCTGCAGTGCGGCGCGAACGATCATTTCGGGCGTCTGGCGAAGTCCTGTGTAAATGACCTCCATACCGGCATCGCGAAGACCGCTGGCGATGATCTTAGCACCGCGGTCGTGTCCGTCCAAACCGGGTTTGGCCACCAATACTTTGATCTTTTTTTCCATCATGGGGTGATTCTTTCGTTATCCCGGCGTTCTTGCACGTCGGCATAAACGGTGAGTTGTATCATAGGGTTGTTGATGTCGTTCGAAAGGACGGTGACAGACTGTTCCTGAAAACCCGTCCGTTTGGATGTATCCAGAATGATATGGATCCGGCCTCCGCCATCCGGTCCAACAACCCGGTCCGTGATCAAGCTGGCCGTGCATGCGCACGTGCCATAGACCCGGTTGATCCTCAGAGAATCGCGGCCTTCGTTGGTGAACCGGAACTGATATTCCGGTTTCTCACCTTCCACGACCTTGCCAAAATCATGGGAGTGTTTTTCGAACTTGATGGTGGGATATTTCGGGCGTGCCTTGCTCCGATACTCCAACGTCATTGAAGCCACGATGCCCAGCGCGGTCACCAGTCCGACGCCGGCAATCATTATTTTAGTTTGTGCTCGCATGATGGTTCTTGAACTAATAGCCCTGGGCTGTGAGTTGGTGGTAGGTCTGTTCATAGGGAGCCGCCGCGCCGTAGTCGCCCATCTTCTTGTAGATTACCGACAAGAAATAGGAAGACGTCTTCAGTTCGATTTTGGAACTCCCGTCCATCGAATTGAGACGATAGGCGGTTGTGAAACAATCAAGGGCTTCAGATTGGCGTTCCTTATAATAAAGACACATGCCGACCGTATTCTGGTTAACCCCCTGGCCATAGTGGTCATTCGTCTTTTGAGCCAGGAGGAGGGCTTCATTGGCGAGGCCCATGGCCTGTTCATATTGGCCAAGGAAATACTGACATCGGGCCGCGTTTTCCGCAGTCAGCTTGAGATACTGTTCATCGCCCTTCATTCGATAGAACGCAAGCGCCGAAAGCAGATCTCTTATAGCGTCCGCATAATCGCCGCGTTTCATGCTTTCCTCACCGGCCTTCTTGAGTTGATCGGCTTCGGTGATTGTCAGGGCAGCCGGGCCTGTCGCGCCGTCGAGTTGGTTCTTTTCAGCCTGGTACTTGGAAGCCTCTTCGATATCTTGCAATTCCTGATACGTGTCTATCAAGTTTTGCAGATCGATCTTGATGTCATCCTTGGTGCCCGTAAGACGGCTCTGGATTAGCGCAGCATGGAAGTAGGAAGCAGCGGTCAAATAATCTTCACGCGAGAAATAAATCGTGCCCAGCCGGTTGTTGGCATACCCTATGGCATTCGTATCGTTCAATGTCGTGGCCAAGGCCAGACATTGGAGATTGGCCGATATGGCCTCGTCGTACCGCTTGGACTTTCCAAACAGTTTTGCAAGGAATTGCAGGGAATTGAGTTCCCATTTCTTGTCAGATTTTGCGCGATAGATCTGCAAGGCATTATTAAAAGCCAACTCCGCGTCGGAAAAAGCCTCTTTCTGGAAGAGCTCTTTTCCGCGCTTGTACTCGCCATCGGCCCAATTGATATCCTGCCCGGCCACGTGAGGGGCCAAAATCAACGCCGCCAATAACCAACAGACTCTCATGTTTTTCCTGATTTTGCCTGTTACCAATCGCACGGAATGTAGGTGTTTGACTGAAAACAATCAAGATGAGAGATAAGAGGAGCATGGACGCCAGACTTATTTCATTTTCCAAAACACCCCAATGAAGTCCATTCGCGGGCCGGTCAAAGAAAAGCCAGGCGAGTGACCATTGCGAAGAAATGCTCATTTTTGTTGACATTAATTTAGTAAGTAATTACATTGAACTTAGATGCATACAACACGGATTTCTGGGAAGAAATGTTCAACATAATGATCAAACAAATCGCGTTGAAGGAGGTATCATGTCTGCAGTGAAAGTGAAACTTCTATCGGCGGCATATCTTGTCGTTCTGGCTACGCTGTGGGGTTGCACATCGTATGCCTCAAAAGAAGAACTGACGCAACTCGATGAACGTCGGGCGCAAGTCCAGTCCATGCGCCAGAAAGTAACCGAGTTGACCAACGACAAGAAGAAGGCCGAGCAGGACGTTCAGCAGAAAAAACAGAAGCTGGATCAAGCCAAGAAAGAAAAAGAAATGGTCCTTAAGCGCCTTGAAGAAATTGAGAAGGCTAACATGACCGAATCAACCAAGTAGGCCAACCGGGTAAACAATTAGGAGACTACAGAAATGAAACTTTTCAATATTCTCATGCTGGTCGTCCTGCTCCTGGCCGTCTCGGAGATCGCGCCTGCCCAGGAAGCCAAGATGAAGAAAGAAGACTGGACCAACGAAATGAACGGTTTGTCCGGTCAGCAATCCAACCTGCAGTATCAGATCGACAGCCTGAACAAGGCAGTCGCCGGCCTCAAGGATGAAGGCGCCAAACTGGACAAGGAAACCGAACAACTGTGGAATGAAATCTATGCCGCCGCCGGTACGGACAAGGCCGGTGTCGATGAAATGAAAAAGAAATTGTCTGATCTCGAAGGCCGGATTAACGAGTATGCCAAAGAATCGGACGAATCCCTGAGCAAGAAAGTGGCCGAGTTGGAGGCTTTAAAGGCTGAGGTTGATGCGAACAAGAAAGACAAGCGCTATGCTTTGTCTGAGATTTTCAACAAAGTCAACGATCTCTCCAATCGGTGCGATCAGTTGATACAGCGCGGCAAGAACTACACGCCGCCCAAGCCCGCCCATGATACCTATGTCGTCAATTCGGGCGATTACTTGTGGAGAATCTCCGGCAAGAAAGACATTTATGCCGATCCTTTCCAATGGATGAAAATCTATTCGGCGAACCGGGATCAGATTCGTAATCCGGATCTGATTTTTCCAAGGCAGTCTTTCATCATTCCACGTTCGGCCGAATCCAATGAGTATTGGGTCATGCGCGGGGACAACCTCAAACTGATTGCCCAAAAGGTCTATGGCAGCCCATCCAGTTGGGTGAAGATTTACAATGCCAACAAGGGCATCATTGGGGATGATGCAACCAGAATCTACCCGCACACCATATTGATTATCCCGAAAGACTAACCGTGGTTAATTCTGATATGGGCGGACATATCTTAAAGGTCCGTAAACCTTGACACAAGGCTCTCGAGCAGACACCGCTCGGGAGCTTTTTTTTTGGAGTCATGATTTGGGTGAATGGATAGAAAAATCAATCCAGCTTCGGGATATCAATCCGGTCGTGCTCCTCGGCCCGAATGACTCCAACCTGAAAATCATTGAGAAGCGTTTCAAGGCCAAGATTGTCGTGCGGGGAAATACGGTGAGTATCAAAGGCCGTCCGGGCGAAGTGGAGTTGGTGGAAGAAGTATTCACCGAACTAGTATTCCTGGCGCACAAAAAGCCGCAGGTGGACGCCGTGGACGTTGAAACCCTGGTCCGTCTCGTGAGGGCGGGTGTTGAAACTGCGGCGGTCCGCACCGAAGAACGGGAACATACGGAGATTCACCACAAGCTGGATGAAGTCGTGTTGTTCACACACCGCGATTTCGTCGAAGTGAAAACGAAGATTCAGGCGGAGTACGTCAAGCAGGCCAGGGAAAACGATATCGTATTTGCCATTGGTCCGGCCGGTACAGGAAAGACATATCTTGCTGTTGCGCTGGCGGTGGCGGCCCTAAAGAACAAGGATGTGGATCGTATCGTCTTGACGCGGCCGGCCGTCGAAACCGGCGAAAGCCTTGGTTTTTTGCCCGGTGACCTCCGTGAGAAAATCGACCCGTATCTGCGTCCGCTGTACGATGCGCTGCACGACATGGTTTCCCACAAGGAATTGATCCGGTATATGGAAACCGGCGTTATCGAAATTGTGCCGTTGGCCTTCATGCGTGGGCGGACACTGAACAATGCATTTGTCATTCTGGATGAGGCCCAGAATACGACGCCGACTCAGATGAAGATGTTCCTGACGAGGCTTGGCGCCAATTCGAAAGCCATCGTGACCGGAGATGTGACCCAGAGCGACCTGCCTCGTGGGACCATGTCGGGATTGCGTGAAGTGCAGGACATACTTGATGGCATTGATGGGATTGCTTTTGTCTATTTTAACAAACAAGATGTGGTCCGCCACCGGTTGATCCGTGACATAATCGATGCGTATGACGCGTTTGGCGATGGGACGGGAGAAGACCGCAAATCCAGGTTGTCCATCCAACGTGGCGGGGAATAACCGTGCTGTATCTGTAAGGAGCTCTTATGAAAGAGGTTGTGATTGTCGCTGCGGTACGAACTCCGATCGGATCGTTCCAAGGTAAATTGTCATCCATTCCGGCACCACGCCTTGGCGCCATCGTCATCGACGCCGTCCTGAAGCGCGCCGGTATCGGCAATGATCAGGTGGATGAAGTGATTATGGGCAACGTGCTGGCAGCGGGCGAGGGCCAGGCCCCGGCCCGCCAGGCAGCGATTTTCGCGGGGTTGCCCGAGTCCGTCACATGCATGACGATCAACAAGGTTTGTGGTTCCGGTCTTAAAGCCGTCATGCTGGCCGCGCAGGCTATACAATCCGGCGATGCTGACGTGATTGTGGCCGGCGGCATGGAGAGCATGTCCAATACGCCTTATCTGCTCGAAAAGGCCCGCCAGGGTTACCGTATGGGACACGGGCAACTTGTGGACAGCATGATCAAAGACGGCCTGTGGGACGTCTATAATGACTATCACATGGGCAATGCGGCTGAATTGTGTGCCCGGGAATGCCATATCCCCCGAGATGCGCAGGATGCCTTTGCCAGGCAGAGTTATGAGCGTACGCAGAAAGCCCAAAAAGAAGGCTATTTCAAGGATGAAATCGTGCCCGTCGTTATTCAGGACAAGAAGGGTGATCTCACCGTGGCTGAAGACGAGGAGCCCGGCAAGGCCAATTTTGAAAAAATGGTGACACTGAAGCCGGCTTTCCAAAAAGACGGCTCCGTTACGGCCGCGAATGCTTCCAAGATCAATGACGGTGCCGCCGCCGTCGTCGTGATGTCGGCCGAACGGGCCAAACACCTGGGTCTGAAGCCGATGGTCAGATTGGTGGCCCAGGCGTCATCGGCCCGAAAACCTGAATGGTTTACGACAGCCCCCATCGACGCTATTGGCAAGGTTCTAAGCAAGACAGGCATGACTTTGGACGCCATCGATCTCTTCGAAATCAACGAGGCGTTTGCCGTTGTGAGCCTGGCCGCCGCCAACGAACTGAAGATTCCGCACGACCGGCTCAATGTTCATGGCGGGGCGATTGCCCTGGGGCACCCGATTGGAGCCGGTGGAACGCGTATCCTGGTAACCCTGCTGCATGCCATGAAGCGATATCAAAAGAAACACGGCATGGCGGCCATTTGTATCGGTGGCGGCGAAGCCAGTGCGGTGATTGTCGAATCCATCTGAATTGAATCGAGTAAGCCAATTGACCTAGGTTGCGGCAACGATACTTCCGCTTGCTCAAGGATCACGCCGCGTCAACAACTACTGAAAGAAACTGATCATGACTTCGAAACCTGGTACAGCGGAAAATCCGCTGCGAGTGGCCATTATTGGTTCGGGACCGTCTGCCTTTTACGCCGCGGATCATCTTCAAAAACAGACCGGTATCACAGTTCACGTCGACATGTTCGACCGGCTTCCAACGCCGTTTGGATTGGTTCGTGGAGGTGTCGCCCCGGATCATGCCAAAATCAAATCCGTCACGAAGGTCTATGACAAAATTGCACAAAATCCAAATTTCAGATTCTATGGCCATGTTGAATTCGGGACGAATCTGACGCATGACGACGTGCGGAATCACTACCACCAGGTTATCTACGCAGTCGGAGCGCAGACAGACAAGTCGATGGGCATCCCCGGTGAAGATCTGCCGGGCAGCCATGCCGCCACAGAATTTGTAGCATGGTACAACGGTCATCCGGATTACCGGAATCTTAAGTTCGATTTGACTCTGGAAAAAGCCATCGTGGTCGGTGTCGGCAATGTGGCCATGGATGTCGCGAGGATATTAGCCAGCAGTAACGAGGAATTGAGAGCGACGGATATCGCCGACTATGCGCTGGAAGCATTGAAAGACAGCCGCGTCAGGGAAATCGTCGTGATTGCCCGCCGTGGACCGGCGCAAGCCGCCTTCACAAACCCCGAAATCAAAGAGCTTGGCGAGATGGAGGAATCGGATGTCTCGGCCATGCCATCCGAGGTGGAATTGGATGAATTAAGCCGGGAAGCTCTGACGGCCAATCCGGACAGCACGGTTGACAATAATGTGCGATATTTGCAGGAATATGCCCGGACGCCGCTCAAGGGTAAGAAGAAGAGAATCACGATGAGGTTCTTGCTTTCACCTGTTGAAATTCTTGGATCCGGCCGTGTCCAACACGTTCGGGTCGTCCGGAATGTTCTTCAGAAGGGAAGCGACGGTTCCCTGAAAGCCAAAGCAACCGACCAATTTGAAACCATAGATGCCGGGCTCATTTTCAGGTCCATTGGGTACAAAGGTGTGGCATTGCCGGGCGTTCCTTTTGACAACAAAGCCGGTATCATACCGAATCAATCCGGACGAATTTACGATCCGCTACAACAGCAGCTCCTGACGGGCGAATACGTGGTCGGATGGATCAAGCGGGGTCCCAGCGGTGTCATTGGCACCAACAAACCGGATGCGATCGAAACCGCCAATCTCATGCTGGAGGATGCATCCTCCGGAAAGGTCATGGCGCCGGGTCAGCCGGAAAGAGCGTCGCTGGAGAGCCTGTTGACCAGCCGAAAAATACGATTCATAACTTATCAGGATTGGCTGAAACTGGATCAGATTGAATTGGAAAGGGGGAAGGCCGCGTCCCGACCCAGGGTCAAACTGACTGACGTGGAGGAGATGCTCAAGGCTGCGGGAAAATAATCAGAGTTGCTTCTGAAAAGGCCGCCACGGGCGGCCTTTCTCATTTCAGGCGACTTCTTCCCATTTTCGCTCATCAAAAATCAATTGACGGGCCAATTCCCGTTCCTTTTCATCCATCTTATAGAGCGGCATGATCTTCTGGGCGTTGACAATAGCCATGTCAAGACCTGCTTCAATGGCATAGTGCAGGAACACGGAGTTAATCACATGCCGGGCCTCCGGCGCCAGACCGAAGGATATGTTACTGACTCCAAGAAGTGTCTTGCATTTCGGAAAGGCCTGCTTGATCAACCGGATCGCCTCAATGGTTTCGATGCCGGCCTTCCGAAATTCTTCGTCGCCGGAGCCAAGCGTGAAAGTCAGCGTGTCGAAAATCAGATCTTCTTCACGCATGCCGAATTTGGTTGTGGCAAGCCGATGAATGCGCCGCGCAATTTCGAGCTTCTTTTCTCGGGTTTTGGCCATGCCATTCTCGTCGATCGTCAGAGCGACGACGGCCGCCCCGTACCGTCGGCACAAGGGAAGAATGTGATTCAGACGTTCTTCACCGTCCTCCAGATTGATCGAATTGACAATCGCACGCCCGCCAAGCAATTGGAGGGCCCTTTCAATCGTGGGATACTCCGTTGAATCAATCATCAGCGGTATGGAAACCTGGGTGTTGAAACGGCTTACGACCTCTTCCATGTCCTTCACCTCGTTCCGACCGACGTATGCCACACAAATGTCAAGCATATGGGCGCCTTCACGGATCTGCTCCTTGCCCAACGATACCATCTCATCGTAATTTTCGTCGTTCAGTAATTCCCTGAATCTCTTGGAACCGTTGGCATTGGTTCGTTCACCGATGATGATTGGCGGAGGATCCAGATGCATGGGGACCGGAGCGTAGATGGAAGCCGTGGACGGTGTGTAATTCCAGGAACGGACCAGCGGCGCCATCGATGACACGGCCTGGACCAGCGCGCGAATGTGATTTGGCGTTGTCCCGCAGCAGCCGCCAACGATGTTGACGCCGAAATCACCAACAAAATGGGCAAGCCACCTGCTGAGCTCTTCCGGGGTCAGATGGTAATGGGCCTTTCCGCCGATGTTCTCAGGAATGCCGGCATTGGGCATGCAGAAGACGGGTTTAGGTGAATTATGGCACAGGTAACGGATGTGGTCCGACATTTCCTGCGGCCCCGTTGCGCAATTCATTCCGACAACATCGACGAGATCAAACGGTTCAAGGATTGTGAGAGCGGCTCCGATTTCGGTACCCATGAGCATCGTGCCGGTCGCTTCCATCGTGACCGACGCGATTACGGGAATCCGCTGACGCCGTTCTTTGAACAGATCTTGTGCGGCGCACAAGGCGATCTTGGTTTGAAGAATGTCCTGACAGGTCTCAATGCAAAACATGTCCGCTCCGCCATCCAACAAACCGGCCATCTGGACATAAAATGAATGCCGCATGGTCTCGAAATCGATGTGCCCAAGCGAAGGCAGTTTGGTTGTGGGGCCGATGGAGCCCGCCACGAATCGGCGTTTATCCGGTGTCGAATAATCCAGGGCACATTGTTTCGCGAGATGGGCTGCGGCTTTGTTCAACTCATAGGCCTTGTCCTGCAGGTCGTATTCCGCAAGAACGATGGACGAACCTCCAAATGTATCGGTTTCGATGACATCGGCGCCGGCATCAAGGAAATCCGTGTGTACGATTTGCATGGCGGCTGGTTTCGTGAGCACCAGGTATTCATTACAACCATTGTAAGCCTCGCCGCCAAAGTCATCCGCCGTCAGATTCTGACTCTGTAAATTGGTGCCCGTAGCTCCGTCAAAAACGAGAACGCGCTCATGCAGAAGTTCAAGGAATGTTTTCATGACCGTCCTTCTTAGACAAAAAAAGCGATTCCGCGTTGACGGAATCGCTTTTCACTTACGGAAGTTGCCGTCAAACAAGGTGACGTGTCAATACCGGTACGAATCGGGTTTGTACGGGCCGTTGACATTGACACCGATATACTCGGCCTGTTCTTTGGAGAGTACTTCCAGATCGGCGCCGATTTTCTTGAGATGCAAACGGGCGACCATCTCATCCAGATGTTTTGGCAAAGTGTATACGTTTTTTTCATAGTGGTCATGCCGATTCCACAATTCCATTTGGGCGAGCACCTGGTTCGAAAACGAATTGGACATTACAAAACTCGGATGGCCCATGGCGCAGCCCAGATTGACGAGGCGGCCTTCCGCAAGAACAAGGATATCTTTTCCGTCCACCGTGTATTTGTCCACCTGAGGTTTGATCGTCTCCTTGGTGTTGCCATACTGGGCGTTCAGCCAGGCCATATCAATTTCGATGTCGAAATGACCGATATTGCACACAATGGCTTTGTCCTTCATCGCCTTGAAATGGCGGCCGGTCACGATATTCTTGTTGCCGGTCGCGGTGACGATGATGTCGGCCTCCTTGACCGCGTCATCCATTCGGCGAACTTCGTAACCTTCCATCGCGGCCTGCAGTGCGCAAATAGGATCAATCTCGGTGACCAGCACACGCATCTTTGCCTCGCGCAGGGATTCGGCAGAGCCCTTGCCCACATCACCAAATCCGGCCACCACGGCGACTTTGCCGGCCAGCATCAGGTCAGTGGCCCGCCGTATGGCATCGACCAGCGACTCACGGCAGCCATATTTGTTATCAAACTTGGATTTCGTAACCGAATCGTTGACATTGAAAGCGGGAATCGGAAGTGTTCCCTTGGTTACGCGCTCGTACAAACGGTGGACGCCAGTCGTCGTTTCCTCGGAAATCCCCCGAATACCGGCCACCAATTCAGGATACCGGTCAAGGACCATGTTGGTCAGGTCGCCGCCGTCGTCGAGAATCATGTTTAGGGCTTTGCGTTCTTTACCAAAAAACAGCGTTTGCTCAATGCACCAGTCGAATTCCTGTTCATTCATGCCCTTCCATGCATATACAGGAATGCCTTTGGCGGCAATGGCGGCGGCGGCGTGATCCTGCGTTGAAAAAATATTGCACGATGACCAGGTGACTTCGGCGCCCAATTCAATAAGTGTCTCAATAAGAACGGCCGTTTGGATGGTCATATGGAGGCATCCGGCGATGCGGGCGCCCTTGAGAGGCTTCTTAGAGCCATATTCTTCACGGATGGCCATCAAACCCGGCATTTCCGCTTCGGCAAGTCTTATTTCTTTGCGGCCCCACTCCGCCAAAGACATATCTTTGACTTTAAATGGCGCATAAGCCGGTACCTTCGATGTCATTTTTTCTGCGACGGACATTGAAACTCCTTGATTTCTGTGTAATTCCTAGAACACCCGATTGTAACGATTTCAGGCCGCAATTTCAACAGTTTTGAACAAATTGACCTTGTTTTTTGGCGTGTGGAAACGGATATTGGCACGATTCCACAAACCTGAAAGGAAAATCGCATGGTCCGGATCTTTGCACTCTCGGTGGTATCGCTTTTGATTGCCTGCGGCAAGTCATCGAAGGATGAAGCGGCGGATTTTCTCAAGAAATACAACGACCAATACCAACAGCTCTATTATGCATCCTCAAAAGCACAGTGGCTGGCCAGCACAGACATAAGCCCCGAGCATGACAGCCTGGCGGTGGTTGCCGGGAAGGCGTACGCGGCCTTTGTCGGAAGCAAGGAAAACATCGCCAGGGTCAAGGCCCTTCTGGCCCGGCGCGCGGATTTGGAGGATATACAAGTCCGGCAACTTGACAAGATATGGTTGGACGCCAGTCACCAGCCGGGCACGATTCCTGATGTTGTCGATGAACTGCTGAAAACCCAGGCGGCGGCGGCAAACAAACTGTATTCTCATGAGTTCAAGTATGGCAATAAGGCAATCAGCGCCAATGAAATTGACCGGTTGCTGCTGACATCGCAGAATCCCAGGGAAAGGGAACTCGTGTGGATGGCTTCAAAAGAAGGCGGGGTGGCGCTTCGTGAAGACCTGTTGAAACTGCAGGGGCTCCGGAATCGTGTGGCTCGGGAGATGGGATACTCTTCGTTTTTTGATCTGGAAGCCATGGACTATGGTTTGAAGTCGGAAGAGATGATGGCGATGGTCGATGGGTTCTTGAAAGAAATTCAGCCCTTGTACGAGGAACTGCACACGTACGTGCGATATGAACTGGCCAAAGAGTACAAACAGCAGGTGCCAGACTACCTGCCTGCCCATTGGCTCACCAATCGTTGGGCTCAGAACTGGCCCGGACTGGTGGATGGCGTGACTTCAGAAGGGGAAATTCCTGGCAAGTCGAAAGAGTGGGTTCTCCAGCAGGCGGAGGATTTCTATGTCAGCATCGGATTTGAAAAACTTAATGAGGGATTCTGGACGAATTCCGACCTCTATCCGGCCGATGTGGCCTCGGGCCGCAAGAAAAACACGCACGCGTCGGCATGGCATCTGAATCTGGACGACGACTATCGATCGTTGATGAGCGTGGAGCCGAATTTTCGTTGGTTCAAAACAACCCATCATGAATTGGGGCACATTTACTATTTCAGGTCGTACTCCACGAAAGATGTGCCGTTGACGCTTCGGCAGGGCGCGAACCGCAGCTACCACGAGGGCATGGGGGATCTCATCGCCATCGCCGCCTCGCAAGAAGCCTATCTCGAAAACCTTGGGCTGGCCTCATCGACCAAGAATGACGAGATTATCCGATTGCTCAACGATGCCCTGAGCAGCAGTTCCATCGTCTTCCTTCCATTTGCGGCCGGTACCATGACTCACTTTGAATACGATCTATACGAAAAAGATCTGTCAGCGGACCAGCTTAACCGTCGCTGGTGGGAATACGTCAAAAAATACCAAGGCGTCGTGCCGCCCGTGGAAAGAGGGGAGTCGTACTGTGATGCGGCGACCAAGACGCACATCATCGACGATCCGGGGCAATATTATGATTACGCACTTTCATGCGTTTTGAAATTCCATCTGCACAATCACATAGCCCGAAACATCCTCAAGCAGGATATTCGCAACTGCAATTATTACGGCAACAAGGATATTGGCAAATTTTTGAGCACGATCATGTCGGCCGGCGCCAGCAAGGACTGGCGAAAAGTTCTCAAAGAAACAACGGGCGAGGACCTATCGGCCAAGGCGATGATCGAGTATTATCAGCCGCTCTATGAGTGGCTGAAGAAGCAAAATGCGGGGCGCAAGAAAACGGTATTGGGTTAGGCCTTCCTGTTGTTGCAGAGGCATATCGGATGGACGAATTTAGAAAGCAGTTTCCCGTCATCTACGAGACCCCAGTCGCATGGGGTGAGATGGACGCATTGGGACACGTCAACAACATTATTTATTTCAGGTACTTTGAAAGCGCTCGCTCGGAATATTTTCAACAAATGGGTCTCTGGGACTCGGTCCGCCAGACAGGCGTGGGAGTCATTCTGCACTCGACGAGTTGTCGCTTTCGGAAACCATTGACGTATCCGGATCATGTGCTGGTAGGCGCCCGCGTGACAGAAATCCAATTGGACCGGTTCACGATGGAATACGGAGTCTACAGTCGTGCCATGTCATCACTGGTTGCCGAAGGAAAAGGAACGATCGTGGTCTATCACTATGGCAACAATGCCAAATGCGACATGCCTGAGACCATGCGCCGGGCCATTGACCATGTGGAAGGGCGATAGAATCTAGTATCGGGGCAGTGTTGGGTCGATTTCTTCCGCAAACGCCAGAATACCGCCCTTCAGATTCCTCACGTTGGTGAAGCCCTTTTCTTTGAGCCACTGGACCGCTTGAGCGCTTCGGGCGCCATACTTGCAGTGAACGATGACCGGTCGGTCCCTGGCTATGCGTTCCACCTTTTCAGGAAGGGTACCCAAAGGAATAAGTTCGCCGCCGATGTTTACAATGCTGTACTCAAAATGCTCCCGGACATCGATAAGCTGAAACATGACATTACGGTTCATCATGTCCTTTAGCTCGCGTACAGAAATCTCATTGGTTGTCGGCAAATCAGCCATGGAAGGTTTCAGACCGCAGAATGATTCGTAGTCGACCAGCCTGGTTTGAGATGGATGATCACCGGTCAGAGGATTGGCCGGATCCCTGCCAAAACGCAAAATCCTGGTGTCGAAACGAAGAGCCTCGAATATAAGGAGGCGGCCTGAGAGAGGTTCTCCGATTTTCGCGACGATTTTGATCACTTCGCTGGCCTGCAGACTGCCAATGATGCCAGGCAATACGCCCAAGACGCCGGCCTCAGCACAACTGGGCACAGCACCGGGATCGGGAGGAACCGGATAGAGGTCCCTGTAATTGGGGCCGGTGTGGCCATGGCTATCCGTCCAGTTGAATACAGATACCTGTCCATCAAACTGAAAAATAGAGCCGTAAACCAGGGGTCTATTCAGGAGTACGCAGGCGTCATTGATCAGATATCGGGTCGGAAAGTTGTCAGTACCATCGGCGATGACATCATAGTCCTTGAGCAGGTCCAGCGCATTCGAGGAGGACACGAGGATCTGATGGAGTTGGAATGCGACATCAGGATTCATTGCCGACAGGCGACGCGCGGCGGCTTCGGTTTTCGGTTTCCCAACGTCCTCCGTGGTATAGAGAACCTGGCGTTGGAGATTGGAAACATCGACGACGTCAAAATCGACAATGCCGATCGTTCCAATTCCTGCGGCAGTCAGGTAAGCCAGCAGGGGACAGCCCAATCCGCCGGCCCCGATGACAAGGACTTTGGCGGTTTTCAGTTTCTGCTGGCCCTCGATGCCAAATTGAGGCAGGAGAAGATGGCGACTATAACGGGCGAATTCGGAAGGTGAGAAAAGCTCTCCTGAAACCACAGTTATTTGCGCTCCACGATCATCGCGCCCCCCTGTCCTCCCCCTATGCACAACGTAGCGAGGCCAAAGTCGACGTTGCGCCGCTTCATTTCCTTCAGGAGTGTGATCACAAGGCGGGTGGCAGACGAGCCAACGGGATGTCCCAATGCGATGGCACCGCCGTTGACGTTTAGAATATCTCGGTTTATCTCGCCGATGGCGTCCGACTGATCTAACACGTGTTTCGCGAAATGACCTGACGCGAAACAGCGTTCGTTGGCGATCACCTGGGCGGCGAAGGCTTCATTCATTTCAATCAAGCGGACATGTTTCATAGAAAGCCCGGCCCGCCGAAGGGCAACCGGCGTACTGTAAGCCGGTCCCAGTCCCATGCGTTCCGGTTCAAGGCCGGCGAATCCGAACGACCTGACATAGCCAAGTATGGTGAGACCCAGAGACTTGGCCCGGTTCTCTGACATCATCAAAACAAAAGCCGATCCGTCGGTGAGTTGGCTGGAATTGCCTGGTGTGACGGTGCCCATTCGCCGATCAAATACGGGTTTGAGCTTGCCCAGGGCCTCCATCGTCTGGTTTTTTCGAATCCCATTGTCCTCGTCCACGACGGTCTTGTAGGAAGGCGGCATGAAAACAGGAACCATTTCCTCCTTCAGAATCCCAGTGTCCGTGGCCTTTGTGGCCCGTTGATGACTGAGCAGGGCGAATTCGTCCTGCTCCGTCCGCGTCACGCCGAATTCCTTGGCCAGAACTTCTGCCGTCTCTCCCATATTGAGTCCGCAGAATCCATCGGTCAGTCCGACCTGCAAACCAATGACGGGTTTGAAATCGGAGAAGCGCAATCTGGTCATGACACCCATCTTCTGTCCCATTGAACGGGCTTTGTAAAAATCGCCCAATTTCCTTGCGAACGATGGCGGGTAAAGCACCGGAATATTACTCATGGATTCGACGCCACCAGCCACAACGGTCTCGCATAAACCGGCGGAGATATGAAGGTATGCATCGACGATGGCCTGCATGCCGCTTGCGCAATTCCGTTGCACCGAGTAGGCAGGGACATCCCTGGGCAGGCCGGCTTCCAAAGCGATAATCCTCGCAATATTGGTTGCCTCCGGCGGATTCGCGATATTGCCGACAATCACTTCATCAATGTCCGATCCATCAACATTGGTCCGAGCCAACAACTCCCGGATGGCGAACTTTCCAAGATCGACGGCGGTAAATCTGGCAAAGGCAGTGCCGGCTTTCATGTAAGCTGTGCGGCAGCCGTCGACAATCACGACCGGATTCATGTGCGATCAGGCCTCGTATAGGATGCCTTGATCAGATCATCCAGATACTTGCGGGGATCATCAAGGACGCCTTGTGTGACAACGAAGTGGTTCATCCCGGCCAGTTTCAGTCCGTATTCGTAGTCCTTGAAAAGCTCGCGGGCCAGTTCATTGATGCCGATTTTACGAATTTCGGCCATTCGGACAAGCGCATCAGCGGCCTCCCTTGCAAATTCAATGACAATGCCTGAATTGCGAAGGAAAAAGTCCTGAAATTCTTTCATTGATCCGCGGACCAGAAGGCAGTGCAGTTCCTCCTCGGGTTGGAGCACGATTTCTTTTGTGACGATGAGGTTCCTGATCGATGTGGAGGGCAGCTTCTTTTCAAACTTGATCAAAACGTTCTCCAGAATATTGACAAGACCGCGGGCGCCGGTCTTTTGTTCAAACGCCCGTTCCGCCAGGATTCTCAGCGCTTCGTCGGTGAACGTGAGCTCAATGCCATAGGCGAGGAAGTCCCTCTTCTTGCTCAGAACAACACTGCTTTTGGGATTTCTGAGGATGTTGAACAGCGCCTCAACGGTCAGTTCATTGAGAACGGAGACCACCGGAATGCGTCCGACAAATTCGGACTCAAAACCGTATTGAAGCAAATCCTCCGTCTTGGTCTGCTTCAGCCACTGGGCTTTCGACATATCGGACATGTGGAGCGCTTGGGCTCCAAAACCGATTTTCTTGCTGTTGACTCTCTGACGAATAATTTCGTCCAGGCCTGAGAAGGCCCCGCTCAGAACAAATAGAATGTTCTTTGTGTTGACCTTCTTGCGTTGAACCTTGCCCGTCTTCTGTGCCTCCATGGCCGCTTCCATCTGGGCGGCCATGTCGTGTGGAACCCTCAGATCGACTTCCGACTCTTCCATCAATTTTAGGAGGTTGCGCTGGACGCCTGTGCGCGACACATCGATGCCGCGAAAATTCGTAGGTGAAGCGATCTTGTCAATTTCATCCAGATAGATGATGCCGTACTCGGCGCGATGGATGTCACCATCGGCTTCCCGGACCAATTCGCGAACGAGATCTTCAACGTCACCGCCAACGTATCCGGTTTCGCTGAATTTGGTCGCGTCACCCTTGACAAATGGAACACCAATCCTCGATGCGATGAGCTTGATGATATAGGTTTTCCCCACGCCGGTAGGACCTACGAGGAGGATATTACTCTTGATATTTCCAACGATGGATTCTTCGGCGGAAAGGGTTTTTTCGAGTTTCATCCGATTATAATGGGTGGCAATTTTTGTCGCGATGATCTCAATCGCGTCATCCTGACACTCCACGTACTGCAGCAGGTAGGCCTCGAGTTCTTCCGGCTTAATATCGAATTCATCCAAATTGGAATCCGAATGCCCGGCCACGCCAGCCTTATTTCCAATGGAATCCTGCTCAGGGTCCGGCTTTCCGTATTTGTCCTTCAGAAATTCTTCGAATTCCTTTTTGAATTGATCGGTGTTTGTTTGGGAACTGAAGTTCATGTGAAAAATGCCTTTCTGGGTGTCAGTACCGTTGTCAAGGTATGCAACGTCCTTTTGCGATGCAAATTTCTTTTTGTGGAAAACGAAAAAGCGGTCAGGAAGACCGCTTTAGGAGGGCGTGGCCAGGCCTACTTGATGGAACGGATCGTGATGCCCCATTTTTCGGGTTCCGCCGGTGGATCGTCGTTCCAGTCTTCAAAGGAATGGGAGTCGTCTGAAATATACAGCACCTCGTATTGGCCGGCTTCCAGCAGAATGGTGCCGTCGAATATCCTATTCTTTCGGCTGCCACCCGCATGCTGGGTCATGTTGTAAGTCAGTTCCCAAACGGTCTGGCCGGTCTGCGTGTTCTTGATCCAACCATAGTCGAACATGCGGCCGTACTTGCCTTCACCGACGCAAATCACACGAACCTTCGCATCCTTGTTCAATGTAAACTGCGTTCGACGGTATTCATCATCGCCAACGCGGGCAATCTGGGCCAGAACGGATTTGTCCTCCTTTTCCTCATATCTTGAGAAATTCCTGGCATCATCATTGTTGATCAATCCCAGGGTAATGCCCCATCTTGACTGGTTGTACGGAGGTGACGCATTCCAATCCTCGAATGAGTGGGAGCCGTCGGTCACAAAGTGGACGCGGTACGTGCCGGGGTTCAAGGTAATGACGGCCTCATACAGTCTGTTCTTCTCGTCACCACCGCCGAACTTCGTTTCATAATACTTCATTTCCCAGATGCGGTTGCCGGCGCTTTCATCGGTAATCCAGCCGTAGTCATACATCTGGTGATCGCGGCCTTCGCCGAGGGCGTAAATCTGGATGTCGGTTGTTTTTGAGAGCGTGAAGGCCTGAGAACGATATTGGCTGTCACCCATTCGGTTCAGCGCCACCAGTTCCTGGCGTTTGGCTTTTTTGTATTCGTGAACATAAGACATGTCGTTCTTGTCGACGACGCTGAGGGTGAGCCCCCAGAAGTATGGATCAAATGGAGGTTGCATATTCCAGTCATCCGACGAATGGGAATCATCGGTGACGTACGTGGCGACGTAGTCGCCGGCCGGCAACGAAATAATACCGACGTACATCCTGTTTTTTTCCGCGCCGCCCGCGTGCGTCGTATTTTCGTAGCGCATGTCCCAAACGGGTTTCAGGGTACGGTCGTCATTGATCCAGCCGAAATCATACATGCGGTCATCCATGCCCTCGCCTTCGCAATAAACACGGACTTTCATTTCTTTTTCGAGTGAGAATCCCTTTTCAAGATAGTCATTGTCACGGGCGCGCGTCAGGCTCACGAAGACGCCGGGGGATTGGGTACTTTCACCGACGGTGAATAGCGGGCTATCTGAGTCTTTGCATACGAGATTCAGCTTCCACTCTTCCATGCCCTCATAGAGGTCATGATCCTCTACAAATACTTTTACGAGATTTTTCAGGAACTCGTTGAGATAACTCTTTTCCGAAGAGGTGATTCGCACAATGCGTTGGCCATACGTTGAATAGTATGCCTCATAGTTGCCCGGTTTTAGTGAAATGGTACCGCTGAACTTGACGTTTGGCGAAGCCCAGTCTTCCGTCACGTTGCTGGGATTCATTGACCAGACCACCTTGCGGCTATCGGCATCGAGTATCCAACCATAGGCAATCATTGGATTCTTCTTATACCACTTGGTCGCCTTGGACATGACGCCTACGGCGTCGATAATGACATTGGCGGATTGGCTGACTGAAAAACGGGATGTGTATATCTGGTCCGGTTCGAATTCCTTGAGTTCAACAACCTTATGCTGGGCCGCCAAAGTACCCGACAGAATCCCGAAGGCAATGGCCTTTTTCAGAGATCTTAACATGATTGCCACCATCATCGATTGTAGTTCATCACGGTTCCATCATCATAACTACATGAGCTACGATGACTTGTGTCCCAAAGTTTCAAAAATATTGAACCTTACGGAGAACACACAATAAAAAAAGACGACAATATCGTTTATATTGTCGTCCTTTCTTTGGAGCCATTTGTTGCTCAACTTATGGCCGCTTTCAGGTAGTGTCTGCGCATCAAGGCAATGGCGGATATCGAAATTTCCTTTGGGCAGGCGGCTTCGCATTCGCCGTGATTGGAGCAATCGCCAAATCCCAGCCGATCCATGGCCTCAACCATGTTCAGTGCGCGCGTCCTTGCTTCAGCCAAGCCCTGCGGCAGATGTGCGAACTGGGAAATTTTGGCGGCCACGAAAAGGGAGGCGGAGGCGTTAGGGCAGGCGGCGACGCACGCACCGCATCCGATGCACGCCGCGAAATCCATGGCTTTGTCGGCCTGATCTTTGGGGATCAAGATCGCATTGGAGTCGACAGCGGCGCCCACATGGCAGGACACATAACCGCCCGCCGCCATGATCTGGTCAAAGGCACTCCGGTCGACAACCAGATCCTTGATGACGGGAAAGGGTTTAGCCCGGAAAGGCTCAACCGTGATCGTGTCGCCATCCTTGAATTTGCGCATGTGAAGTTGGCAGGTCGCGGTGCCTTTTTCGGAACCGTGGGGGATACCATTGATCACCAGGCTGCACATACCACAAATACCTTCCCGGCAATCATTGTCATATTCGATCGGGTCCTCACCCTTCTTGATCAATGATTCGTTCAGGACATCCAGCATTTCCAGAAAGGACATGTCGGGGGAAACGTCAGAGAGCGTGTAATCCGCCATACGGCCTTGCGAGGCGGCATCTTTCTGGCGCCATATTCTGAGGTGCAGAGTCATCGATTTCATGGTCGGCATCCTTATTTGTAGCTGCGTTGAGTGAGCTTCACGTTCTCAAACGCGAGAGGCTCCTTGTTGAGAATCGGCGCTTTCCCGTCGCCGGCGAATTCCCACGCGGCCACATAAGCAAATCGGTCGTCGTCGCGCTTGGCTTCACCCTCAGGCGTCTGGTATTCTTCACGGAAATGACCTCCGCACGATTCGTTGCGATGCAGGGCATCTCTGGCCATCAATTCGCCCAGTTCCAGAAAGTCGGCCACCCGCCCGGCGAATTCGAGGTTTTTGTTCAGAAGTTCGCCGGATCCGGCGACGAGGACGTTCTTCCAGAATTCCTCGCGCAGTTTCGGAATTTCTGTCAAGGCTCTCTTGAGACCCGCTTCCGTGCGCGACATGCCAACGTCGTCCCACATGATCCGGCCAATTTCGCGATGGAATTCCAGTACGGTCTTCTTGCCCCTGATGGACACGAGTTTCTGGGTGGAAGCTTTCATGGCAGCAAGTGATTCCTTGAATTCCGATTCGTCACCAGAAATGTTCGGAAGCTGGGTCGAAGCCAGATAATGACCGAGCGTGTATGGTATCACGAAGTAGCCGTCGGCCAGACCCTGCATGAGGGCGCTGGCGCCGAGCCTGTTGGCGCCGTGGTCTGAAAAATTGGCTTCACCAAGAACATGCAACCCCGGAATGGTGCTCATCAGGTTGTAATCGACCCATAGTCCTCCCATGGTATAATGGACCGCGGGATAGATGCGCATCGGCGTCTTGTAGGGGTTTTCATCGGTAATGCGCTCATACATATCAAAAAGGTTGCCATAGCGTTCACGAATTGTGTGCTCACCCAAGCGTTGGATTGACTCCTTGAAATCCAGGAAAACCGACAGTCCGCTTTCACCGACGCCCCGGCCTTCATCACAGACAAATTTGGCGTTGCGAGAGGCGACGTCACGTGGCACAAGATTGCCGAAACTCGGGTACTTCCTTTCCAGGTAGTAGTCCCGATCTTCTTCCGGAATACTCTCCGGTGCCCGTTGATCCCCCTTGTTCTTAGGAACCCACACTCGTCCATCGTTCCGGAGACTTTCGCTCATCAGCGTGAGTTTGGATTGGTGGTCGCCGCTAACCGGGATGCAGGTTGGATGAATCTGTGTGAAGCAGGGGTTTGCGAATGCCGCGCCTTTTTTGTAGCAGCGCCAGGCGGCAGTGACGTTGGAGTTCTTGGCGTTGGTCGACAAGTAGAAGACATTGCCATAGCCTCCGGTACAAAGGAGCACCGCGTGGCCGGCATAGGATTCGATCTCACCCGTCGACAAATTGCGGCACACAATGCCGCGTGCGTTGCCGCCAACGACAACCACATCCAGCATTTCCCGACGGGGGAACACTTTGATGCGTCCTTCGCTGACCTGGCGCATCATCGAGCCATACGCACCGAGCAGCAGTTGCTGGCCGGTCTGGCCTCTGGCATAGAAGGTTCTGGAAACCTGGGCTCCGCCAAACGAACGGTTGTCCAATTGTCCGCCATATTCGCGGGCAAAGGGGACGCCCTGGGCCACGCACTGGTCAATGATATTGGCGCTCAGTTGGGCCAGCCGGTAGACGTTGGCCTCACGGGCCCGGTAGTCGCCGCCTTTGACGGTGTCATAAAACAGCCGCCGGATGCTGTCCCCATCATTCGGGTAATTCTTGGCGGCATTGATGCCACCTTGGGCGGCGATACTGTGCGCACGGCGCGGCGAATCCTGAATACAAAAACTCAGCACATTATATCCAAGTTCGGCCAATGAGGCGGCGGCAGAGGCGCCAGCCAGACCCGTTCCGACAACGAGAATGGTGTATTTTCTCTTGTTGGCCGGATTGACAAGTTTGATATCAAATTTGTGGTTGTCCCATTTCTCAGCGATCGAGCCGCCCGGTATTTTTGCATCGAGTTTCATGCCTGGCCTCCTGTGTAATAAATCCATATGGGCATAACCAAAAATCCAAGTCCCACGACGATGGCGAAGAGCACTCCGACTCTGTAAATGAATGGCGTATACGTCGGGTGATTGATGCCCAGGGACTGAAAGGCGCTCCAGAATCCGTGCCGGAGGTGAACGCCAAGCAAAGCCATGATGACCGTGTACCCAATCACGTAGGACGGATGCTGGAAAACTTCGATCACCAGACGGTACAGGTCCCGCATCACGATTCCGTCCACGGTCGTCTCATAAACAGGCCCATATTTGAAAGTGATGAGATGGAGCACGAGGAAGACGAGGAGCAAAAGTCCCGTGTAAATCATGGTTACGGAAGAGGATGTCTGGCGGGAAGGGCCGCCTTTGCTTCTCGATTTGGTGTAGGAGACAGGCCGTGCGCGGCGCTTGTTCAGCCACACGCTGATTCCAAATACGGCATGAAAAGCAAAGCCAACCGCAATCGCGCCCTCGAGGACATACAACAAGCCTCCAAGATTGGTGAGCTTGTACGTGTAGCGATTGAATGCATCGGGTCCGACGAACAGGAACAAGTTGGCGATCAAGTGTTCAAGGATGAACACGCACAACCCGATCCCGGTGATGCCCGTCACAAACTTCTTGCCAACAGAAGACCACATCGCATTAGTGAAGGAAATCATCATGGCAACTCCGGTTTCTTATGATCATGGATACGACTTATGCGAAAATCGCAATAGATGCGCAGAGATCGAATGGGTTCTACGTTCTGCCGACAAGGGTGAGTCCGGTTGTGAAACTTTTAACGTAGCGCCAAATATTATAGTGGTATTGAAAAAAAAACGCAAGATATTTCCATCCCTTGGCCTCCGTGGCTATGCGTGAATTGCCAGCACCAATCTTTTGCAGGCACCGACTATGCGCAAGACTCTTAACATACTTCGTGGTTTCATCTATGTCACGCTTGGAACACTGTTCTTAGTTTTCCCGGTGATCGATGTGGAGTCATGGCAACGAATCACGGTCGGAGTTGCGGCATTGACGTATGGTCTGTATCGAATTCACATCGCCAGACACTCGAGCCCAAGGTCCATCGAACAGGACGGCGATGGCACCGGTGACAGGCAGGAAAGTGTTTGAGGATGTCACAAAAAAAGATACATTGATGCGGAGGCATTGACTGCGTTAAAGATTGGCAATGGTATTTCAGCCGCGCCGAACGTATCACTTGAGAAGAGAATCGCTTAAACATGACAGGCGTCATATTGTATAACAGCCATGCTCGTCCGCCACAATTACCGGCCAACCTGTTTTTGAAATTGTCTCACGGTTCTTTGATTTTCCGATTGGTTTTGATTGTGATCTTGCTATCGGTCGGATGCCGCCAGAGGAGCGACCAGGATACTCCGACGAGCGGGCATTTGGTTGTGTATTGTGACGAATCCATATCGCCACCTTTTGAAGATGCCGGGCGGGCATTCGAAGCCGCCTACCGCAAATCGAAGATACGGTTCATCTTGTCGCCGGCCGGCACGACTATGGCCCGCCTGCTCAATGGCGAGGCCCGGTTTGCCATCACGGCCGGGGAAATGGATTCCAATCAGACCGTCTTCGCGATGCAACAAGTGGTTGATGTGATCCCGCAAAAGGTAGCGCTTGATGGTCTGGCCATTTTGGTGCACCGGTCAAACCCTCTTACAGAACTGGACATGGGGAGACTATCTGAGGTGCTATCCGGCCGCGTGACGGCATGGAGATCTTTGAGCGATTCAATACATTTCCCGCGGGGGGTCGACAATATTGAATTGGTGTGCGATGGGCCGCAATCATCCAACCGGCGATTTCTGGAGTCCCATGTGCTCGGAGGCCTACCGATATCCGGCACGGCCAGCGTGCTTTCAGGCGATTCGACGGAGAGCGTGGCCGCGCATATCATGGAGTATGTTGCAACACACCCTTCGTCCATGGGATATGTCAGTACGGCTTGGCTTGGAGAACAGGCGGAATATGTCCTACGCGCTGATCGGATCAAAATACTCAGGCTCTCGGGCGTTGATTTCCACCGTGCGGTTGATCCCATTCCAGGATATGTCTATCGTGGCGATTATCCGTTGCGGCGAATGCTATACGTTATCAATGGCTCAAGAACGCAGGGTCTCGGGGCGGGCTTTATGGCCTTTCTTACAGGGAATGAGGGCCAGAGGATACTCCTGAATTCGAACCTCGTTCCGGCGATCAATCCCGTCAAATTGGTTCACGAATAGAACCTGAGAGGAGCGGCTGGGTGCGACCAATGGAATTTGTCATACAAATGCTGATCACCGTGATAATCGGTTCAATGTTAGTTCGTTCCGTCTCCGGTCAGCAAGCCGAAATATCAAAGGCCAGGGACCGGATGGCCATCAATGATGTTCCGCAGGCCGTGGTCATTCTCGAGGATGCGGCCAGGCGTTATCCAAAATCTCACGAAGTGCATTACTGGCTTGGAATCGCCTTGAAAAAGGCCGGCAAAACGGATGATGCCATCGACGCATCGATCAAGTCAATCCGGCTCAAGCCTAAGTACCTTCCGGCTCGTGCCCTTCTGGTCGACTTGTATGTCAGCAAAGAGAGATTTGCCGAGGCTTTGGAAGAAAGCAATTTTCTGATTCAACAGAAAACAAAAGATGTTTCCGTTGTCCTGAAACACGCCGAAGTACTGATCGGACTCAGGCAATACGAAAAAGCCAGCATTGAACTGGCCGTATTGATGGAAAAGTACCCCCAGAACATACAGGTCATTGGATTGCTGGGAGACGTTTATGCCAGGCAGAACATTCGCGCGCTTGCCATCCCGCTTTATGAGGATGCTCTGAAGATCAATCCCTCTTCGATCGAGATCAAGCTGAAGCTGGCCAAGCTGTATTTCAAAGAACAATCCTACGACGACGCGCTCAAGGAATACGTGGACGTTCTGAGGCTGGATTCCAATAATGCGGAGGCCAATTTGAACGTCGGTTTCATTTATTACAATGCCGGCAAAACCAATGTGCAACAGTACGGTTATGCCATTTACTACTTGCTGAAGTACGTCGTTCTGAAGCCGTCCGACTACCAGGGGTTTCTCTATTTGGGCTATTGTTATCATGCTTTGCGGCGGTACAGGGATGCCATGCCGGTCCTGGAACAGGCGGTGGCCTTGGATTCTGCCGCTCATACTCCGGCCGTTCTGGAAAAACTTGGCGAGTGTTACATGGCCATGGGCCGGTATGTTAAAGTCATTTCAACGTATGAGGGGCTTCTTTCCAAAGGACAGGTCGTCGATGGCAGGTCATTTCTGAGGCTGGCGTCGGCTTATCGGCTGGAAAAAGACACGGCTAATGCCGTGAAGTACTTTGCCAGAGCGGCTGAAACAGACACTACTTTGTCCTTCGCGCTGCATGATGCCGGCATGATCTACTACTCAGCCAAACGTTATTCGGATGCCATCACCTGGTTTGAAAGGAGAATCGCCACAAGCCCTCCAGATTCCAACGTCGCGATAACGTGGCTCAATCTTGGGCTGTGCCATTATTACGCCGCAACCTCGCGTCAGGATACGACTCTGGCGCTGGCCTGCGTCCGCAAGGCCATCGTGTTGAAACCTTTTTCCTCCAATTATCATACGGTGCTGGCCCAAATCGCCGAGCGGGCGGACTCGGTTTCCATGGCGGAAGCCGCCTTCCGTGCGGCGATATCTCTGGACAGTACCAATGCACAGGCGTATGTTGGCCTGGGCGGCCTTGCGTTGAAATCCGGAAAGTATGATGAGGCCATTTTCAATCTAAATCACGCCCTTGCGAAAGACGACCAAAATAAGTATGCCCACTATGCCATCGCCAGGGCGTACGCGCGCAGGAAGAAGAATGGGGAAGCGGTCATGCACTACAAGAAATACCTGGAATTGGATCCCGACGGGCCCTATTCCAAAGATGCACGAAAAGAACTGGTTCGCTTGCAGTGACAGGATGTTTTTGACGATCCGTCGGATGAATCCAAAGTATGTCCGTACTGGTATTGAATTTTTCTTTCACAGAATGATCATCGCAATCAATTGGAGATTCCCAGCATGAAGCAGTCCGTTTTCATTTCTGTTCTTATACTGACGGCCTTCACCGTCTCGTGGCTTGTCTTTGAGTTTGTCTTCGGCGCCGAAAATGATCGATATGGATTGGAATACGTTTACAAGGGAGGACCCTTGGTGATTGTCTTGATGACACTTTCGATCATGGTGATCACCTTCATTTTTGAGCGTATTTTCAGTCTGCGACAGGCCAATGGCCGCGAACCTCTGCCTCAGTTCTTGAAGAAAGTGCAGAAAGGACTGTTGGAGGGAAACGCCCAATCGGCAATGGATGTATGCCATCAGCAGAAAGGATCGTGTGCCAACATCCTTTACATGGGTTTGGAGGCGTATGAAAGGGCGGGACGCCTGAACATGTCCCTGGACAAGCGCGTGTCAGAAATGAAACGCGCGATGGAAGAGGCCACGTCCCTGGAAATTCCACTGCTCGAAAGAAATCTTATCGCCCTGTCGACCATCGCGTCGATTTCCACCATGGTCGGCTTGCTGGGAACCACCATCGGCATGATCCGCGCATTCAAGGCCCTTGCGCATTCCGGGGCTCCGGATGCCGTCCAATTGTCAGTCGGTATTTCTGAGGCCCTGATTAATACGGCGGGCGGGCTTTTTGCCGCGATCGTGGCCATTGTGGCCTACAATTATTTTGTCAACAAGGTAGATACGTATACGTATTTGATTGACGAGGCGAGTTACAACGTTGCGGAGATTCTCACGACTCGCGGTACCGAAAAATCCAGCTGAGGTTTAATCATGTCCCGTATCAAAAAGCACCGAGTTGGGGTCAAGTTGGATATGACACCCATGGTGGATGTGGCATTTCTGTTGCTGACCTTTTTCATGCTGACGACAACGTTCCGGCCGCCGGAAGAAGTCCACGTGACCGTGCCGGACTCCCATTCCCAACTTAAGCTGCCGACGGCCAATGTGATCACACTGTTAGTGACCAAAGAAAAGTCCATCTGGATGGACGTGGATGCCCAGGTCGTCCGGGCAAGGGTTTTTGGCGCCGACTATGCGACGAAGGCCGGCAAGGAAGTCAACCTGGACGAGTTGCCTTCGCTTATCCAGCGCGCGCGCATCGAGAACATAGGCATTCGCGGTGCGGAGGGAGGCATGCGGGTGGTTGTTAAGGCGGACAAAGATGCGAACTACGACGTGGTCAGCGATATCATTGACATTCTTCAAAAACAGAAGATAACGACCGTCAATTTTATCACCAACCCGAAGAAATGATTTGATTGGCGTGTGGGACCGTGGTTGTCGCACACACGCACGCACATTGGAGCTGAATTATGGCAGACATCATGCAACCGCGTTCACATGGAAAAGGGAGACGAAGAACCAAGAAACGCGTCGGTATTCGGCTGGATATGACACCCATGGTGGACGTGGCTTTTCTCCTTCTGACGTTTTTCATGCTGACCACGGCTTTTCGTCTTCCCCAGACCATGGAAATAAGCATCCCGGAAGACGACGCCGAAAAGAACCAGGTGAAAATCGCGGAATCGAACATTCTGCAATTGAGAGTCGACGCCCAAAACGGCATATTCTGGAATATCGGGTTTTCATCTCCGCAAAGGGTCGACCTCGTGGATCTGAGGACGGTCATTGTTGATCGGAGTGAAGTGAATATCACCAATGGAAAAGGCGAAACCGTCAAGGACAAATTCAAGTTGATCGTTCTGATCAAGATAGACCGCCGAAGCAAGTATGAAAACATGATCCATATTGTCGATGAATTGGATCTGGCCGTGGTTGAGTTGAATCGCCGTCATGGGCTTACCGAAAAAGGATCAACCCTGTCGCCAAGGTTTGCCTTTGCGCCCATGACCGACAAGGATGTCGAAGAATTGCGCAATGTTCGATGAGCACAATGGAAGTTATTGAGGGCTTTGAGCGCGAGAATTACGGCGCCTATGTTCTCAAGAAGCGTTATGCGAAACACATGGCTGCCGCGCTGGGGATAGGAGTCCTGCTGCATTTGTTGTGTATTGCGGCCTATCTTTTTTCCACCGGTTTGCGTAGTGACAGCAAAGTGGCGACCGTTCGATTCATGGATATCAATGAGTTGTTCAATGCACCGCCGCTTCAGGAGAATGAGGCGCCTCCAATGGTCAAGATAGAAATTCCCGATGCCATCCGGCCGGTGGCAGGTATGCCGATCATGGTCAAGGACGAAGAAGCCCTGACCGATTTGACTATTCAGACCCAGGAAGAAATCAGGGCGGACATTGCGCCACCCGTGGCCTACGGAAGCGGTGAGGGTGGAGAAATCAAAGTGGAGATCTCCGGAAAAATAGAGAGCCTTCCGAATGATGATCCCGCCATGGATGAAGTCGTCGATGTTGAACAACAGCCGGTCATCGTTGCCAACGTCGCACCCGAGTACCCTGAATTGGCGCGCCAGGCCGGGATCGAAGGACGGGTGATCCTGAAGGCCCTGATCGACGAGAAAGGAAACGTGACGAAGGTATCCGTATTGCAAGGCGACGATATTTTCAAAGAATCCGCCGTGGCGGCCGTGTACAAAATGAAGTTCAAGCCGGCCATCAACGGCAGTAAGCCCATCAAGGTCTGGATAACCATCCCATTTAGTTTTCAGTTGGAATCACATTAGACGGGCCTGGAGGCCCGGCAAGGTGACCTCACAAGTAGTGCCTTTGCCGGGCATCGTGGATCAACTGGTCTCGGAATTTGGGATGAGCGATTTCGATTAGGGCTTTAGCGCGCTCCCGGATGCTCTTGCCGTGCAGGTAGGCCACACCAAACTCGGTGACGACGAAATGCACATCCGCACGGGAGGTGACGACGCCGGCGCCCTCATCCAGATGCAACACAATCCGCGATATCTCTCCGCTCTTGGCTGTGGATGGCAGCGCAATGATAGGCTTGCCTTTTTTCGAACGTGCGGCGCCCCTGATGAAGTCCACCTGTCCACCAAATCCGCTAAAAATCTGGTATCCAATGGAATCGGAACACACCTGACCCGTCAGATCCACCTGGATTGCCGAATTTATGGCCACCATGTTATCGTGTTGCGCGATCACAAAGGGATCGTTGACGTAATGTGAGGGATGGAATTCAAATAGGGGATTGTTGTTGATATAGTCGTACAGCGGTTTGCTCCCAAGAACAAAGCTTGCCACACTTTTGCCGGCGTGCAGGGTCTTCTTTTCGTTGTTGATGATCCCCTGATCGATGAGTTCGAGCACACCGTCCGAGAACATCTCCGTATGAATACCAAGATCCTTCTTGTCCTTGAGATAGAACAACACGGCGTCGGGAATGCCTCCAATGCCCATCTGCAGGGTGGCGCCGTCGTCAATCAGAGAGGCCGCGTGCTCACCGATTCTTCGGTTTTCTTCGTTCATACGCACGCGCGGCAATTCGAGCACAGGGGTGTCATGCTTGACCACATAACTGATCTTGTTGATGTGAATGAAACAATCGCCAAGCGTGCGCGGCATGTGCTCATTGACCTGGGCGATGACCATTCGGGCGCTTTCGGCGGCCGGTTTCGTACATTCGACGCCGACGCCGAAACTGCAAAACCCGTGGGCATCCGGAGGTGAAACGTGCACCAACGCAACGTCCACCGGCAGGATTTTGTCCAGAAAGAGGTAGGGAATTTCGGAAAGAAAGATGGGCACGTAGTCGGCACGACCTTGATTGACGGCCTCCCGCACATTGCCGCCGGTGAAAATGGCACGATGCCGGAAGTGTTTTTCCATACCGGGTTTGGTGTAGTCTGCTTTGCCGAGAGTCAGCAGATGGACCATTTCGACGTCTTCCAGTTCGTTTGCGCGCCGGACCAGGGCGTCCGTCAGGACTTCGGGGAGCGCGCAACCGGGATGAACGTACACGCGCGAATGGGAAGTGACGTGTGAAACCGCTTCGTCGGCGGTCACGATTTTCTTCTTGTAGGTATCAAGCCAGCCCATGGATCGTACTCCGGTTATCCCAGCAGATTTTCAATCGAATGAAGGGGAAGGTGACACATCTCGGACAAGCCGGCGTTGGTCGTCTTTCCCTGGTAAATGTAAGCGCCCTGCTTCAGAGCATGGCTATGACGCATGGCCTCCTCGCAACCAAAGGTCACGATGTCGGCAAGGTACGGCGCGATGACATTGTTGAGTGCGATGGATGAAACGCGGGCCACTCCGGACGTCGTATTGGGGACGCAATAGTGGACGACCCCTTTGTGGACGTACGTGGCGCTTTCAAACGTTGTCGGTCGACTCGTCTCAAAACAACCACCCTGGTCAATCGACAGATCAACAATGACGGATCCGGGTTTCATGGAGGCCACCACGGCCTCGGACACGAGTTTGGGTGTGCGCTCACCGTGGTCGGATACGGCGCCGATGGCGACATCGGCAAACGCCAGGGCTCGGGCGATGTTGTAGTCGTTGGAAAGCATTGTGCTGACCTGACTGCCCAGCCGTTGGTGAATGAGTTCCAGGCGCTGCATGTCCTGGTCAAGCACAATAACCTGAGCGCCCAGGCGGACCGCCGTTTCGGCGGCCGTGAATCCCACATTTCCGGCGCCTAGAATAACCACATTGGCAGGAGGAATGCCAGGTACGCCTCCAAGGATGATGCCCCGGCCCCCCATATTGCTCTGCAAACACCGGGCCGCTATCAGAATGCACAATTGACCTGCGATATGACCGATTTGTTTGAGAACCGGCAATTCGCCGTTCTCGTTGGCCATGAGTTCATAACCAATCAGCGTAACGCCCTTGTCGATGCTTTCGCGAATTACGGAATCGGGAGCCACGGCGAGGTGATGGAATGAAAAAACCGTCTGGCCTTCCGTCAGCATTTCGCATTCGGCTGAGCTGAGACGTGCAATTTTCATGATCACGTCCGACATTCCAAAGACTTCCTCTTTGGAATACACAATGCGCCCACCCGCCTGCTCATACTTTTCATTGATGAAACTGCTGGCGGTTCCGGCGTTGGATTCGACAATGACCTCGGCTCCAAGCGCTTTCAGGTCGTGGGCGGCCGATGGGATCAGGGCAACGCGCCGGTCGGCGTTTTTTTGCTCATTGACAATGCCGATTTTCATGATCGTACTCCCAAAGTGGAGAATTTCTATCCTACGCTTGCCGTAAGATAGAAAGCCGAAGCCGTCCAAACAATGACGCACGTCATGTTGAGCCACGCGGGGGATGGGCACCCTATCCAGGCGCTATCCCATGAGGCAGAGTCAGGCTACGAACTTGATGTTGGCAGGGTCGTTCTTCCGGAAGATAAGGTTCTCGTCATTCACATCAACAGTAATGGCGTCTCCCTTGGTCACCTGTCCCCGGAGCAGGAGAACAGACAATCGGTTGACAATTTCCTTTTGTATCAGTCGTTTGAGAGGTCGGGCGCCAAACGCCGCCTCAAAGCCCTTTTCGGCAAGCCACTGTGCCGCCGTCGAAGACAGATGAATCCGCAGACCCTGACTTTCGATGAGGTCCTGCACATTACGGAACTGTATTTCCACGATCCGAAGCAGATGCTCCTGGGTCAGCGGCCTGAATACAACCACATCGTCAATACGATTCAGGAACTCCGGACGCACGTGATGTTTCAGAACATCAAGAACATGCTCTTTGATTTGCCGATGAAGTGTTTCCTGGCTGGTTGGTCCGGCATTCTGCATTTGTTCCATTATGTAAGGAGCGCCGAGGTTCGATGTCATGATCACGAGTGTGTTCTTGAAGCTGACGGTACGGCCTTTGTTGTCCGTCAATCGTCCGTCGTCAAGCATCTGGAGGAGTATGTTGAACACGTCCGGATGAGCTTTTTCGATTTCATCAAGGAGGATAACGGCATACGGGCGGCGTCGGATGGCTTCCGTCAGTTGGCCCCCTTCCTCATACCCGACATAACCGGGTGGAGGGCCGACCAGCCGTGATACCGAGTGGGGTTCCATATATTCGGACATGTCGAAACGCACCAGTGCATTCTCATCATCGAAAAGGCAGAAGGCAAGCGCTTTGGCCAGTTCTGTTTTTCCAACACCGGTGGATCCGAGGAAAATGAATGATCCGATCGGCCGGCGCTGGTCGGCCAGGCCCGCGCGGGACCGTTGAACGGCTTCGGCCACGGCTTCGATGGCTTCCGGCTGTCCGACGACCCGTTCTCGCAAACGATCGGCAATCCCGAGTATTTTCTCCAGTTCACTTTCCATCATGCGCGTCAACGGAATACCCGTCCATTTGGATACAATGGCCGCGATGTCTTCTTCGGAAACTTCTTCCTTCAGTATGCGGTGGTCCTTTTGGATTTCCTGCAATCGGTTTCGTGCCAGCTCAAGTGTTCTGGACAATTCCGTCAGTCGGCCATACTTGAGTTCAGCCGCCTTGTTCAGATTGCCTTCCCGTTCGGCCTGGTCAACGAACCCTCGGGTTGATTCCATGTCTTCTTTCAGCGATCGGATCGTATCGATGGCCTTTTTCTCAAGTTCCCAATGCGTTCGCATAGCTCTTCCTGATTCGACCAGGTCGGCCAGTTCTCGGGTAATCTCCTCATGCCGTTTTTTTGAAACGTCATCGCGTTCTTTTTTGAGTGCCAGTTGTTCTATTTCCAACTGTTTGATCTTACGCTCGATGCCGTCGAGTTCTGCCGGCATGGAATTGATTTCAATACGAAGCATGGACGCCGCTTCATCGACAAGGTCGATGGCCTTATCCGGCAGGAAGCGATCGGCGATGTAGCGATGGGACAATACGGCGGCAGCGACCACAGCGCTGTCCTTGATACGGACGCCGTGATGAACTTCATATTTCTCTTTCAAGCCTCGTAAGATGGAAATCGTGTCTTCGACGGTCGGTTCATTGACGAAAACAGGTTGGAATCGTCTTTCCAGTGCCGGGTCCTTTTCTATGTGTTTTCGATATTCATCCAATGTGGTGGCTCCGATGGCGCGGAGTTCTCCCCGGGCCAGAGCGGGCTTGAGCATATTGGCGGCGTCCATGGAGCCTTCCGCCGAACCAGCGCCCACCAGAGTGTGCAATTCATCAATAAACAGAATCGTTTCTCCGTTGGATTCGGTAACTTCCCGGATAACCGCCTTCAATCGTTCTTCAAATTCGCCACGGAATTTGGCGCCCGCAATGAGAGCGCCCATATCCAGTGCGACAATTTTTCTGGATTTCAGGTTCTCCGGCACATCGCCGTCCATGATCCGATGGGCCAATCCCTCGGCAATGGCTGTTTTTCCGACTCCGGGCTCTCCTATGAGGACCGGATTGTTCTTTGTCCTGCGCGACAACACCTGGAGGACACGCCGGATTTCTTCGTCCCGTCCGATCACCGGATCCAATGAACCTTTGCGGGCCAGTTCATTGAGATCGCGACCGTATTTTTTCAGAGCCTGATACGTGCTTTCAGGATCACGGTCGGTGACGCGCTGGGAACCGCGAAGTTCTTTGAGTACGCGATACACGGTATCGCGGCCAATGCCGGCCGATTTCAACAAGTTCCCGCACGACGTCTTGCTTTCGGCCAGCGCAATAAGGAGATGTTCCGAAGCGACATATTCATCACGCATTTTGGCAGCTTCTTTGGAAGCATCCGTCAGAACAGTATGGGCAGGGGTACTGAGCGGGACCTGCCCTTGCGGCCCCTGCACGACTTTGGGCAACGAATGGATCAGCGAACGGGTCTCTCCCGTGAGCATTTCCATGGGTGTGCCCAGTTTCCTGAGAATCGCCGGAACGAAGCCATCAGACTCCTGCAGCAATGCCAGAAGAATATGCGGAGGTTCGATCTGGGTGTGGCCTTCTTCCATGGCATAATGCCGGGCTTTGGCGAGAGCCTCCTGGGATTTGATGGTGAACTTGTTGAAATCGATCATGGCTTTCCTCAGTCTAAAAAAGGGGCGGGAACCGTTGCAGGTTCCCGCCAAATTCCAAACACATGGACATCAGAACTTGATCTCGATCTCCTTGGTTTTGGCTTCTTCGGCCTTCGGCAGCGTGATGGTCAGAACGCCGTCTTTGTAATTGGCGTCGATTTTGTCCGGCTTGACCAATGACGGCAGCCGGAACGCCCTGGTGAAACTGCCATAGTTGCGCTCGATACGATGCCGGTTGTGATCTTTCGATTCACTTTCCTGCTTCTTCTCGCCAGCGATGGTCAGCACATTTTCCTGAAGCGTGATTTTCACGTCGTTCTTGCTCACGCCAGGCAGTTCGGCCTTGACCACAAAGTGATCCTTTCCTTCGGTGATATCCACGGAAGGATACCACGTCGAAAGAGGCCCTGTTTCGAGATCGTCGTTCCAGAAATTAGTGAACAGTTTGTTCATCTCCTTCTGGATGGTCACGAGATCGGAAAAAACGTCTCGTTGCGGGTTATATTTGACGAGCGACATAGAGATCCTCCTTTCGTCTGGTTAGTGTGGTGGTGAATTAGAATTTGATTTCAATGTCTCTTGGTTTCACCGCATCGGCTTTCGGCAACGTGATATGCAGGACGCCGTCTTTGTAGATTGCTTGTATGGCGTCGGACTTTACCGTTGTCGGCAATTTGAATGAACGCTCGAAAGCACCGAATCGCCTTTCACGACGCCGCCAGGAGGCATCTGAGGCATCGGCAAGCTTTTTCTCGCCTTTGATGGTCAGCGTGTTCTGGTTCAGCGTCAGCTGTATATCGGCTTTGCTCATGCCAGGGACTTCGACGACAAATTGAAAATCGTCTTTTGTTTCAGTTACATCGACGGCTGGCGTCCAGCCATTCGGTGTCCAGCGGCGGTCGTCACGCCAGATTTCATCGAATACCCGGCCAATTTCGTTTTGGATGAGCGGCATCGGTGTCAAAGTGAATACTGACATAAATCGGTCTCCTATGGTTGGGTTATGGTTGGTTGAAAGTGATTTCGATTTCATAAGGTTTTGCCGTTTCTTTCTTATCAATTCGGATGACCAGGTGGCCATCTTCCCACTTTGCGTCAATCCGATTGGGGTCCGCGTGGCGACCCAATCGAAATACGCGACGGAAGTTTCTTTTTGGTATCTCATTCAGCAGAGTCTCTCCTGTGTCGCTTAGCTTTGTGCGGCCTTCCACCGTCAGATTGTCGTTTTCAAGATACAGGCGGAAACCTTCGCGCGGTACACCAGGCATTTCGACAATGAGGACATATTGATTCGAAGTCTCATGCATATCCGTGCGAGGGGCGACATATGGATAATCGTTTTCAACCCTCAGCAAGTGTCGCGATCCTGTCATAACTTCATCGTACGTTTTGAGAGTCATCTGTTTCTCCTTGTGATAATTTCAGACGCGAGAATTGTTAAACAACCTGCATGCCAATTCTTGGCAAAATTGTTTTTTTTGTGTTTGAACTCCCACTTCCATAACCAGCCTGACTAATTACTGTCATTATGACATGAAGAAATCGCCCATTGCTGCAAGATTTTCCAATTACATGACAAATTGGCTGATCGCTGAGTGTTGGAGGAGTTACCTGGGCAGGAGCTTTCCTATTGATTTTCTTACCTTTTTTCTCAATCTTCTCACGTTTCTGTGGGAGGTAACCGGAAGTGAATGGTATCAAGCAGGATATGGTTGAATGTTGCCGAAGGGTTCACGACAAGGGATTTGTCGCGGCCAATGACGGCAATTTGAGCATTCGGTTGGATGATCGGCGCATTCTGGCCACACCGACCGGCATGAGCAAGGGTCGTGTTAGGGAAGATGATTTGGTGATCGTGGATCGAATGGGTGGTGTGGTTGAGGGATCACGGAAGCCATCGTCAGAGCTTCTGATGCACCTTCGAATCTACGACATACGACCCGATGTGAATGCCGTCGTTCATGCGCATCCGGTGTATGCAACAGGTTTCGCGACAGCCAATATCCCGCTGGACCAGTGCGTGCTGGCCGAAGTCGTGACAACCCTGGGTTCCATTCCGATAGCGCCATATGCAACCCCATCGACCCGAGAACTTCCGGATGCCATCACTGGAATTCTGCAGCACGCCGATGCGTGTCTGCTGGCCAACCACGGTGTGGTCACGTGCGGATCGGACATATTTGACGCGTATTATAAAATGGAACGGGTTGAACACTATGCCAGAATTATTTTCGTCGCGCGTCTTCTCGGCGGAGAACGCCCGCTGAGTGGGGTCCAGGTTGAGAAGCTTGCGGCGATACGAAAAACATACGGCACGGAGCACGCAAGGAATCCAGGCTGCGTGGCCTGTGAAGGAGACTGTGTGGGATCCGACTGTTCTTTGTATGAGTCACGCGGTGAAGACGCCCGTATGTCTTCGGTCATTCGGGACGTGATCGCACGGATGGAAGATCATTAATGTTGCGCAGACACTCGTTTCTCCGATCCTCTTTTCTCGTGACAATGGCGATCCTTTTCACGGGCGTCATTATCGTATTGATATTTCCTGTGGGGTTGGTGGCGCCATTCAGCAGGGTGTCAAGAGCCCTTGAGAAGTTGTGGGCTGCCACACTAGTCCATCTGGCCGGTATTCGATTGAAGATGGATGGTCTTGAGTACATCCAAGAAGGAGTTACGTACATTTTCGTGGCCAACCACCAGAGTCTGTTCGATATCCCGGTATTGATGTACGCCCTGCCAAGACAGGTGCGGATGATCCATAAGAAGGAACTCCTGTGGATTCCCGGATTGGGTCAGGTTCTGATGGCGTCGCGATTTATTTCCATTGATCGCGGTCGGCGGGAAAAGGCCATCCAGAGTCTCAAGAGAGCTGCAAAAAAAATTCATGATGGCGTCAACATTGTCATTTTTGCAGACGGTACCCGCAGTCTCGATGGGGAATTGCGTCCTCTGAAGAATGGGGCCTTTTTGCTGGCCATTGACGCGCAGGTTGATGTCGTGCCGGTGACCATATCGGGCTCCATTAATGTCTTGCACAAGATGCAAAGCCTGCTGGATATTACGTTCGGGCGCGAGGTTCGGGTAATCCTGGGCAAACCACTATCCACGCGCGGCCTGACCGCCGATGCCAAAGACCTTTTGAGGCAACAGGTCCAGTCGACGATTGAAAAAGATTACGCGTCCATCCGGTATCTTTCAGAAATCACTAACCCGGCCTTGCGGAAGTATTGTCACGTTCGCCAGGCTGGGGTTCATGGCGAAGAGGCGCTGGAAAAATCCGCATGAAGACCATTGCATTGTTCGGTTCCACGGGTTCAATTGGCCTCAATGTGCTTGAAGTCGTGCGTTCCAATCCCGATCAGTTTCGTGTGGCGTGTCTTACGGCCCGGTCCAGTGTCGAGCAATTGGCACAACAGGCTCTGGAATTCAGGCCCGAGGTCGTCTGCCTGACTGACGAAAGGCTTGTGCCGGAATTGAAGCGTCATTTGAGCGGCCTGTCGGTCCGGGTCGTCGGGGGGCCAGGTGCCCTTGCGGAGGTGGCCAGGGAAGCTTCTTATGATCAGATGATCGGCGCAATGGTCGGGTCGGCAGGGCTGTTACCGACCATTGAAGCGATCACTTCGGGAAGACAGGTGGGTCTTGCCAACAAAGAGACGCTGGTCGTGGCCGGCGAGATTGTCAACAAGCTGTTGGCCAAACATCGGGTGGATCTCATTCCGATTGATAGTGAGCACAGCGCGCTGTTTCAGTGCATGGCCGGCGAAAATCCGGCCGACATTGATCGACTGATATTGACCGCTTCCGGAGGTCCCTTCCTTCATACTCCGGCTGTCGAATTTGACCGCATTACACCCGAAAAGGCCCTCAAGCACCCCAATTGGAACATGGGAGCAAAAATCACCATTGATTCGGCCACCCTGATGAACAAGGGTCTTGAGATTATTGAAGCCCACTGGTTGTTCGGTGTCTCACCGGAGAGAATACATGTCGTCATTCATCCACAGTCCATTATTCATTCGATGGTACAGTTTGTGGACAGTTCGGTTAAGGCGCAGATGGGGCTGCCCGATATGAAGGTTCCCATTCAATATGCCATGAGTTATCCGCACCGAATCCGCAATGGTTTTGAGAGCCTCGATCTTATCAAAGTGGGTCGTTTGGATTTTTTTGAACCCGACCGGGAACGGTTTCCGTGCATTCAGTTGGCCTACGACGCCCTGAATGAACTGGGAACGATGCCTGCGGTACTGAATGCCGCCAATGAAATCGCCGTCGGGCTCTTTCTGAACCGACAAATCGCTTTTACAGACATCCCCCGATTGATTGCGCAGGCGATGAGTCACCACCACAAGGTGTCAACGCCCGAACTGGAAGACGTGCTGGATGCGGATCGGTGGGCTCGTGACTTCGTCCAAAACACATTTGAACACGTTTGACAATCCTCATCACTTAGCAGAAGGGTCCCCGAATGTTGACGGCGTTGTTTGATTTTGTCATTCCATTTGTCGTGGTGTTGGGAGTACTGGTGTTTATTCACGAATTGGGTCACTATTTCGCCGCGAAAATTTTCGGCATGAAAGTCGATGCGTTTTCACTGGGGTTTCCTCCCAGAGCGTGGGGATTTCGGTGGGGGACCCGCCGTCTCAAATCCAAATTCCAAAAAGACATCATGAGGGCGCTGCGTGAAAATCCAGGGTTTGAGGAAATCCACCGAGTATGGCACTCTCAAGCGATCAGCCGTGACGAATGGCAAACGGCAGAACTTCTGAATGCCATTTTTGACATCCGTCGTGAGGACGTCGAAGAGGAAGTTGTCAACAAAAAGGGGAAGACTGAAAAAGTCACCAAGACTGTCATCCATCATTCGCTGCGTAAGAACGAAGCCGATCCGTATGACAGGAACGCCGTTGAGGTGGCGGCGCAAGTGATCTCGACGGACGCCAATCTTCCCGAATTGCTCGTATTTCATCGACAGATCCACGACGAGCGGGCGTTCCACGAATCGTGGAAAACCGATTACTGTCTGTCGTGGATACCTTTGGGAGGTTATTGCAAAATCAACGGCATGGTGGATGAGAGCTTTGATCCGGACAGCATGAAAGAAGGTGAACCGAGGCCATGGGAATACCGGGCGAAGCCGGTCTGGCAACGGATGATTGCAATCACCGGAGGCGTCTTTTTCAACTTCGTCCTCGCTGTCATCATATTTGCCGCGGTTGCCCTTATTAATGGCGTTCCGGATATGGATCAGTACAAAGATTTCAAGATCGGGACGAAAATCAGTTCGGTGGTGAGCGGCAGCCCGGCGGAGATGGCGGGACTGACGGCGGGCGATGAGATTGTCGCCGTCGACGATGAGGCGATCGACGACTGGAAGGTCCTTGTATCGAGGATTCATGACAAACCGGGCCAGGCGATGAAGATCGAATGGATGCGAGGACCGGATCGGATGAAAGCTGTCGTCGTGCCGAACCGTGGCAAAGCCCAAACGTCTGAGGGTGTGAAAGAGGTCGGGCAAATTGGAATTGTGGCGCCCCCCATGCCGAATTTCACCCGTGAAGCCTCCGTGCCGGAAGCCGCGGCGTACGGTATAACGTACACGACCGGCATGACCTTGTTCATTGTCCGGAGCATCAAGCAAATCATTTTTGGCGAACAATCTTTCAAGGAGGCTATGGGTGGGCCGGTGGCGATCTTCCGCATGACCGGTGAAGTCAAGCAGCAACGAGGCTGGGAGGGCATTTGGAGTTTCATGGCGCTGCTCAGCATCAGCCTGGCCATCTTCAATCTTTTTCCGATACCGGCGTTGGACGGCGGTCACCTTGTTTTCCTGCTGATCGAGGCAATTATTCGGCGTCCGGTTTCGATCCGGATCAAACTTTACGCCCAGCAGGCCGGCATGGCGCTGTTGCTCACGTTCATCGCTTATGTTATTTACAACGATCTGGCCAAATGGCACGGCGGGATGTAAGACATGGTGTTCCGATTTGTGGAAGAAGGATTTGACCGGGTCTTGATCGATTGCGATTCGACGCTGTCGGAGATTGAAGGTATCGATGAAATGGCCCGGCGCAAGCGGTGTCTCGAACCGGTGCAAGCGATCACACGGCGGGCCATGGAAGGTCGCGTGGATTTTGCAGAGTCCTTCGAAGAACGGTTGGCCATCATCCAGCCCACATTGACGGAAGTGCAGCAAGTGGGCGATCTGTACATCCGGAAGGCCACACCCGGCGCGCGCGAACTCGTGACGCACCTGATGTCTGCCGGCATTGAAATCTATATCGTCAGCGGTGGATTTCGCATCGCGGTCAATGCACTGGCGGAACATCTCGGGTTATCGGCCGATCATGTGATAGCCAATGATCTTTATTTTGACGCCTCCGGCCGGTACGAAGGATTCAACCGTGAGGCCCCTGCCGCCAAGTCAGATGGGAAACGACTGGTTGCCGAAAATCTGGGCGGCGTCATGGCCATGGTTGGTGATGGGGCCAGCGATCTGGAAGCGAAAGAAGCGGTGGATCTTTTCATTGGTTTTTGCGGCATCGAACGCCGTCCCATTATCGAAGACCGGGCCGATGTCGTAATCTACAACAGGAATCTCATGTCGGTTTATCCCTTTCTGATTGGCGCGCATCGGCTCCAATCGGAGCACATGCCTGTCGATTCCCACATTCGAATCAATAGCGACGCCTTGCGTAAGGCGTATCTGGCCGCCGGTCTGAGGTTGAGCGCGTGACGTTTGCGCTTCAGCACACGGATCAAAGCGAGGCCGGTTCGAAAGCCCGCGCTGGCCGGTTGGAAACGGATCATGGCGTGATCGAGACTCCCGTTTTCATGCCGGTGGGCACACTGGGCGATGTCAAGGCTATTGAGCATCGCGAACTCAAAGAAAACCACGCCCAGATTATTCTTGGAAACACGTATCACCTTTATTTAAGACCAGGCACGGAGATCATTCAAAAAGCCGGCGGACTGCACCGATTCATCGGATGGGACCTGCCCATGCTGACGGACAGCGGCGGCTATCAGGTGTTCAGCCTTGCCCAATTGCGCAAACTGACCCATGAAGGTGTCCGGTTCAAATCACATATCGACGGTTCCTCACACTTTTTCCGCCCCGAGGATGTGGTCGACATACAGAGAAAACTGGGCTCGGATATTTGCATGGTGCTGGATGAATGCCCGCCATTCCCATGCACATGGGAGTATGCCGACCGTTCGAACCGATTGACCATACAGTGGGCGGAACGATGCAAAGAGCATTTTGAAAAATCAGAGCCGGTCTACGGCCATCGCCAGGCCCTGTTTCCGATCGTGCAAGGCAGTGTTTTTGAGGACATACGCCAACGAAGCGCGGAAGCCCTGGTGGCGATGGATTTTGAAGGATATGCCATCGGTGGCGTCAGTGTCGGCGAGCCCAAGGAGGACGTGTATCGCATTGCCAGCATGAATTGTAACGTGCTGCCACCCGACAAGCCGCGGTACCTGATGGGCGTCGGAACTCCGGAAGACATCCTGGAGTGCATCGCCCGTGGCGTCGATATGTTTGATTGCGTCATGCCTACCCGAAACGCCCGTAACGGCACGCTTTTTACGACCTGGGGCAAGATGACCATCCGGAACGCGAGTTATGCCGATGATTTCCGTCCCATCGATGAGGCCTGCGGGTGCTACACCTGCCGCCATTTTTCGCGTGCGTATGTTCGCCACCTTTCCCAGAATCGCGAAATTGTAGGTCATCAGCTCACAACCATCCACAATCTCTATTTCTACCTCTGGTTGACTCGTGAGGCCCGCCGTCATATCCTGCAGAATACGTTTTCCATATTCAAGAAGGATCTCCTTGACCGTTATGCGGCTCATGAACAGACGCGAGGCATCGGTAAGGATAAAACCGCCAAACGCCGAAGACACCGAAAGGATTATGAAACCTCTTAGTCCGGAGCAACTCCGGCTGTGGATCGATGAGCGCCGATTGTTCAATATGCTGGATGTGCGGGAACCTTGGGAATATGGCATTGTTCATCTTGATATGGCGACATTGGTACCCCTCAGAACTCTTGGAGTACAGGCTCCGGCGTTTGACAAAAACATTCCGGTGGTCGTTTATTGCCACCACGGTGTGCGCAGCCTGACGGGATGTAAGATTCTCGAGCATCTTGGCTTTGAAGATGTCTACAATCTGACCGGCGGTATCGACGACTACGCCCGGCGCGTGAAAACCGATATGGTGCGATATTGAATTTGTTTTTTGACGCTCTGGAATCCCTGACATCCAGGGACCGTGCATCTGCCGGAAAGATGGTACGCCAAGCGCTGGCTGACGAAGAAATGATGGAAGAGATTCTCAGGGCTTTCTTGATACGCGCGGCCCATCAGGACCCACGTGCCGGTTCGGGCATCAATGCGGTCGTTCTCGTTCAATCGCTTTGGAATTATGCGACGACCCCAGGAGGCCCGGCCGGGGAGCGCGAATTCCTATTCGCCAACGCGCTTGAGTTTCTCGTGGAATTGTCGACCATAGCCTTGGACTCGAAAATTCTTGAGCCAGGCGAGTCATCGGTCGTTGCGGTACAGGAACTCGAAATGGCGTTGTTGGAGGGGGATCGAATGGCAGCCTATGAAATACTTGGCAAACTTTTTAACGTCATGGATAACCGATCATATCTGTCAGAAATATTGCTTGGCATTGCTCTCCGGAAATCCGCCCGGACGATGGTCACCCTGCAAGCCGTGGTGGATGGGTTGGATAGGATGGGATGGAACAACCACTTTCGTCCGTTTCTGATACTTCATGCCGTCAATTGCCTGCTCGACGATTCGACGCTTTCGCATGTGACGCCGATTCAGCCTGAGCCCGGTCTCTTGGGACGCACGGCCGCGGCCGTCAAGCGCCTGACGCCACTGGTCCACCTGGCGGCATTGGTTTCCATGCGAAGCCACATCAGGCGTAGATCACGACCGTTGGATGGATGGATTGCCGGGCACATGCTCCACCTTGCGGAGGATGGACTGGGCGTCGGTATTGAAGTGTCCCGTGAAAGCCAGTGGATAAATCTATTGATATTCAAATCGGCCGTACTGACATTGTCCGGTCAGCCGGAATTGGCGGGCCTGACATACGAGTCCGTGGAGCCTTAGATCGATCGGGGTTTTATGCTCACATTGAAGATCGTCACTTATGGGAATCCCATCCTTCGCCAGAAGGCGAGGAAGGTGGAGAAAATCGACAAGTCGATTCGCGCATTGGCGGAAAAAATGATCCGAACGATGCATAAAGCCGACGGTATTGGCCTGGCCGCGCCGCAAATCGGCAAATCCATCCGGCTTTTCGTGGTCGATGTGTCGCCCATACAGGAAGGTGCGGAGCCGATGGCGTTCATCAATGTGGAAATACTGAAAACCGAAGGCAATGTACCTTACAACGAAGGATGTTTAAGCATTCCGGGCGTCTCTGCCGAAGTATGGCGCCCGGAGAAAATCCAACTCAGGTTTACGGATCTCGATGGCCGCGAACAGGAGGGTGTGGCGGAAGGCATTCTGGCCCGTGTGATCCAGCATGAAACCGATCACACCGACGGCAAGCTTTTCATCGACTATCTCAGCCCGGACGTCATACGGCCATTTCAGCCGGTTTTGGACCAACTGGCGGAGAAAAACGAGCGCATCAAGAAACGGAAAAAGAAATAGGCCGGTATCCATGATTCAAAGGACATTCAAGATATACAACACGGACAAAGAGCCCATTCGTGGCGACGTCTGCGTGCCGGAACCGAACAAACGATTCCCCATCATTGTCGTGTGTCATGGGTTCAAGGGTTTCAAAGACTGGGGTTTTTTCCCGTTTGTGGCCGAAGTGCTGTGCAAGAAGGGATTCATCGTTGTCAAATTCAATTTTTCCGGGAGTGGAATTGGCGAAGACCTGAAGGACTTCTCCGATCTTGATCGATTCCGGCAGAACACCTATTCCAAAGAAATTGACGATTTGAACTGCGTATTGGATGAGTTGGAAAAGGGCCGGGTGTGTGAAAAGGCAGGCTACCTCGACCGGATCGGCCTGCTCGGGCACAGTCGTGGGGGAGGCATAGCCATGCTCAAAGCCGCTTCTGACAAACGCCTCAAAGCCCTGGTCACATGGAATGCCATTTCCCACGTTGATCGACGCCAGTTTGCCGACGACCTTCCCAAGTGGAGACGGCAGGGGTACATTGACGTGCTGAATTCAAGAACCGGCCAATTGATGCCGTTGGGCACCGCGGTTTTGGATGATATTGAAAAGAACAAGAAGGCGGCTCTCAACATACAAAAGGCGGCGGGGCGCATCGATATCCCATTTCTCATACTTCATGGGGAAAAGGATGAATCCGTGCCGGTATCCGAAGGCAGAGAAATTTTTGAATACTCCAATCAACTCCGGTCACGTTTTATTACCATTCCCAATGCGAGTCACACGTTTGGCGTGGTTCATCCATTCGAAGGCCCCACGCCCGAATTGAAAAAAGCTTTGTCCGAAACGAAGGATTGGTTTGCCAACTATCTCTAGAGCGGGTATGCGAGTTGAAGTACTGACCGTCGGTCTTTTTCAGGAGAATTGCTACCTGGTTGGCGACGATGTGACCGGTCAAGGGGTCATTATCGATCCCGGCGATGAGGCGTCACGCATCATCGAGGCGGCAGAGAAGACCGGATGGAACTTCAACATGATTGTCAATACCCATGCCCATATTGATCATGTCATGGCTGTCTTCGAAATAAAGAAACGATTGAAGGTGCCGTTCTATTTGCATCAGGCGGACGAGGTGCTGCTGGCCAATCTTCCGAAGCAGGCCGCCATGTTTGGGCTCACCGTTGAGGATATTCCAACGGTCGATGCCTATCTGGCGGATGGAGGCAGGATAAGCGCCGGTGGGGTCGAGTTTTCAGTCATCCACACGCCGGGGCATACGTTGGGTGGGGTGTCCCTGTATGTCGAATCTCACCAAGCGATCTTTGCCGGAGACACGTTGTTCAACGGATCCATCGGGCGGACGGACTTGTATGGGGGAGACTTTGAAACACTTGTTCACTCGATCCGGAGTCGGCTTTTTGTTCTGCCGGACGAAGTCGTCGTCTATCCTGGACATGGTCCCGAAACGGCGATCGGATATGAAAAGCGTTACAATCCGTTCTTCAACACGGATGACGCATCATTTATGGCATAAGTTGTTGGGTTGAAGAAACAAAGTGGAAATGAAAACGCCATGAGCACACGTCACCACATCAAGCGTCTCGTTTCGAAGCGCGACATCAGTATCACCGCGTTCGAACTCGAGAATGGCCATGTACTACTGGAGTCGCTGTTTCTGGATCCCTATCATCTGATCCGATTGAGTCTCGAAATTAACCCGGTCAATAAACAGATCGTGGACGCTTTTTGTGAAATGGCCAACCACCCCCATACGATTTGCCCCAATGTTACCAGAAGGGCATCAGACCTGATTGGTTTGACCATTACACGAGGTATCACGAAGGAAATTTCCCGGCGGATTGGCGGCAGCGCCGGTTGTGTTCATTTGCGTGAGCTGGCTTTCGATGCCATCAATTTTGGCGCGACCGTCATGATCGGATACGACCAGGGGTTTGGACTGATGAGTCGTGACTTCAATATTCTTGACGAAGATCAACGCTATGATATTTCGAAGAAGGTGCTCAGAAACACGTGTCACGTGTACCAGGACGACAACCAACAAACGGCTGGATCATCATGCTAACCATCGGAGACTATCAGGTTCATATCCTTGAGACGGGGCTTTTTGCCCTGGACGGAGGCGCCATGTTCGGCGTGGTTCCGAAAAACCTGTGGAGCCGCACCAATCCGGCGGACGATCAAAATCGCATCGACATGGCCATGAACGTCATGTTGTTGATTCACAAAAACGGCCGTAAGATTCTCATTGATAACGGCGTCGGACACAAGTATGATCAAAAATTCGCCGCCATCTATCGCATCGATCATGCCCGGTGTCGGTTGGATCAATCGTTAGCCGCGGTCGATCTGACGAAGTCGGATATTTCCGATGTGATCCTGACGCATCTTCACTTCGACCATGCCGGCGGATCGACAGAGACCGATGGCAACGGTCAGACCGTTCCTGCCTTTCCGAACGCCAAATACTATGTGCAAAGGAAGCACCTTGAATGGGCTCTGAACCCGACGGAAAAAGACAGGGCGAGTTTTATCAAGCCCGATTTTTTGCCACTCAGGGATTATGGAGTGTTGGAATGCCTGGAGGATGTGGATGGGGTGTTTCCGCATATCACATTTTTCCTGGCACATGGTCACACGATGTTCCAGCAACTGCCCATTGTTTCCGATGGCGGAGCCACCATCATGTTTTGCGGTGACTTATTCCCGATGTCGGCTCATGTCCCGGTCCCGTATGTCATGGCATATGACATTCAGCCGTTGGTAACGATGGAAGAAAAGAGAAAGATACTGGCCATGGCCTGTGAGGAGGACTGGTTGCTTTGTTTCGAACACGATCCAACAGTCAAAATGGGGCGAATCCGCCGGAGTGAAAGGGGATTTCGTTTGGAGGCGGTTTGACGCATGTACCAAGGCCAACATGTCACCGTCATTGTTGCCGCGGCGGGATCCGGTCGGCGAATGGGTTCCGGGGTCCTGTCCAAGCCATTCATGCCACTGGCCGGTGTACCATTGCTCATCCACACACTGGCGCGATTTAGTCAGGCGGAGTTGGTGGACGAAATCGTCGTCGTCTGTGCCGGGATTGCCATGGAAAGGACACAGGAACTTGTCAGGCAGTATGGTTGCCAAAAAGTGACCAGAATCGTTGAAGGTGGTGATGAAAGACAGGACAGTGTGAAGGCGGGCATGGATGTGATTTCCACTGAGGCGCGCCTCGTCATGGTGCATGATGCGGCACGGCCATTCATCCGAGAAGAACCTATGAAGGCGCTGGCCGGTGTGGCCATCGAGCACGGCGCCGCCATCATGGCTGTGCGCGCCAAGGATACGATCAAAGAAGCGGGATCCGACCTCACGGTCATACGAACCATGGATCGTGACCGGACGTGGCAAGTACAGACGCCGCAAGCGTTTCGTCCGGATGTTCTCCGACAGGCGCACGATCGGGCCAGATTGGACGGATTTCTGGGAACGGATGAAGCCATGCTCGTTGAACGTCTGGGGGTGCCGATTCACATCGTGGAGGGCGATTATTTCAATCTCAAGATCACCACACCCGAGGATTGGCCGCTGGCGGAAGCTATTCTCAAACATCATGCTGACTGGTTTTCGATTTGACAATTCCCCTATCTTTTTATTACTTTTATCACGTAAACGAACAATGAGAAAAACGGCAGGAGAAATGACATGACGGATGAATACAAGGATTACATGACCAAGGGACGTGAGGCTTTTGTTGCCCAGGATTATCGGAAAGCCTATGAATACTTCAACGCCGCTCTTGACATGATCAAGGAGTTTCAACATCAGGATGACAGCAAACTCCATTACTATTGGACTCAGGAGTGCGTGTTTGATTCATTGGAAAAAATGGAGGATTACAAACAGGCCATACAGCGGATCGACCAGGTGATCGAAGAGGAAAAGTCCAGAGGCGACTCCGTGACGCAAAAACACCTGGCGCACTTCATGCAACGTAAGGCGTGCCTGGAAATCAAAAACGGGAACAGCCGCCCCGGAGTCAAGTTGGCCGGTGAAGCCTATGACCTGGGCTTTCGCACGAAAGAATTGAAGACAAACTACGAAGTTGCCGCTCAAATCTGGAACGAGCATCAGCGTGGTTCGAAGGTGACGCCCGCTTCCCTGGACTATTGGCAAAAAAGTTATAACTACTTCGTTGCCGATAAGGATTTGCCCATATAACCCGGGCTCCGAATATTTTGAAAAAATCCGTTTGGGCTGCCGGCTCAAACGGATTTTTTGTCAGTCCAAGGCCCTAGAAATCAATTGATTTTGCGCGTTTCACGTGATATATTGCCGCGCCGAAAACGCTCTCAACCATTGTTTCTTTGGGCTTCCCGATGAATTCCGAACATATCCGCAACTTCTGTATTGTCGCTCACATCGACCATGGCAAATCCACCCTCGCGGATCGTTTGTTGGAATACACCCACACGATCGCCAAGCGGGAGATGGAGAATCAGATACTGGACAGCATGGATCTGGAGCGTGAACGCGGCATCACCATCAAGGCCCATGCCATCCGCATGGAATACCCTGCCAGGGACGGCAGCGAGTATGTCCTCAATCTCATCGACACACCCGGCCACGTGGACTTCACGTATGAAGTGTCCCGTAGTCTGGCGGCCTGTGAGGGCGCGATTCTGGTGGTGGACGCTTCTCAGGGCATTGAGGCTCAGACCATCAGCAATTTGTATCTGGCCATTGATGCCGGTCTGCATATTGTGCCGGTGGTCAATAAGATCGACCTGCCCAGCGCCCAGCCGGAGGAGACGTGCCGGGAAATCATGGATCTTATCGGGTGTGCGCGTGAGGAAATCGTCCTGGCCAGCGCCAAAGCCGGTATTGGCATTGAAGAGATTCTCGAAAAAGTCGTGTCACAGATACCTCCTCCGACCGGCGATCCGACGGGCCCGCTGAAAGCGCTGATCTTTGACTCCGTGTTTGATCCTTATCGCGGCGCCGTGGCCTACGTGCGTGTTTTTCAGGGAGAATTGAAAAAGCATACACGCCTTCTCTTCTTTTCGAACGGCATCACTTACGATGTGGATGAACTCGGCTATTTGCGGCTCAACCGTATCGAGACTGAGACGTTGTCCGTCGGGGAAGTCGGGTATGTCATCGGGAATATTCGCGAAATACAAAATGTGAAGGTCGGGGATACTATTACAAACGCCGTCAACCCGGCCTCCGACCCGCTTCCGGGATACAAAGACATCAAGCCGATGGTCTTCAGCGGTATTTATCCGACGGTGAGCGATGATTTCGAGGAACTGCGTTCGTCATTGGAGAAACTGAAACTTAACGATTCGTCCCTGATTTATGAGCCGGAAACATCCACCGCTCTGGGGTTTGGATTCCGCTGCGGCTTTCTGGGATTGTTGCATATGGAAATCGTCCAGGAACGCCTGGAGCGCGAATTCAATATTTCGATGGTGACGACCGTACCCAATGTCCGGTATCAGGTTTACAAAACGAATGGAGAAATGGTCGAAGTGAGCAACCCTTCCATGATGCCGGGTGCCGGCGTGATCGAACGCGTGGAAGAGCCGTTCATCAAGTCCCAAATTATCACACCCTCCGAATTCATCGGTAATATCATGACGCTGGCCATGGAGCGCCGCGGCGTGTACCGCAATACGAACTATATTTCACCGACCCGGGCGGACCTTACTTTTGAATTTCCGTTGTCGGAGATCATTTTCGATTTCTATGACAAACTGAAATCGTGCAGCAAGGGTTATGCATCCTTCGATTATGAATATATCGGATTTCGGGAAGGCCCACTGGTCAAACTGGACATCCTGATCAATGGAGATCCTGTGGACGCTTTCTCCACGATCATTCACAGGGACAAAGCCTACGAGTGGGGCAGGAAATTGTGCGAAAAATTGAAGGAACTCATTCCCAAGCAGATGTTTGAAGTGGTTATCCAGGCGGCCATCGGAAGCAAAGTGATTGCCAGGGATTCGGTGAGGGCCATGCGCAAAGACGTCACCGCCAAGTGTTACGGCGGTGACATTTCGAGAAAACGAAAACTACTGGAAAAACAAAAAGAGGGCAAGAAGCGCATGAAACAGATTGGGCGTGTGGAAATTCCGCAAGAGGCTTTTCTCGCTGTTTTGAAAATAGAAAACTGACAGAATAACCTGGAAGCACTCTATGCCGGTCCGAGTTGTGATTGGCGCCCAGTGGGGCGATGAAGGCAAAGGCAAGATCGTGGATCTTTTGTCCGCGCAGACCCACATTGTGGCGCGGTATCAGGGTGGCGCCAACGCCGGCCACACGATCTGGCACAACCAAACGAAGTACGTTCTGAGACTGGTGCCGTCGGGCATTCTTCATGCCGGCGTGTTCTGTATTCTCGGGAACGGAGTCGTCATTGACCCGGTGGCGCTGTTTGAGGAATTACAGGGACTGCGGGAAGTCGGGATCGATGTGGACGGCCGCGTGATGATCAGCCCGCATGCCCACATTATTTTCCCATATCACAAGTTGCTCGACCAGGCCAAGGAGAAGTACCTGGGAGAAAACCAGGTGGGGACGACACAGCGGGGCATCGGGCCGGCGTATCTGGATAAAATCGACCGCAGCGGCATTCGCGCCATCGATCTGCTTGATGCGGCCACGCTGCGTCCCAAACTGGAAAAGAAACTGGACGAAAAGAACAAGTTATTGATGACCTTTGGAGCCGATCCCATACCGGTGGCCGAAACGGTGGCGAACTACATCGGTATTGGCGAGCGCCTGCGTCCGCTGGTCGGAGATACGGTTCAATATCTATACCAGGCGATCAGATCCGACCGCGATATTCTGCTGGAAGGGGCCCAGGGCACCCTGCTGGACATCGACCACGGCACCTACCCCTTTGTGACGTCATCCAATGCGAGCAGCGGCGGTGCATGTACCGGACTCGGTATGGGTCCGCTCTTTATCGATCATGTCATGGGTGTGGCCAAAGCGTACACGACGCGTGTCGGGAATGGACCATTTCCGACCGAATTCGATGACGACATGGGCAAGAAGGTCCGGGAATTGGGCGGTGAATACGGTGCCGTCACGGGCCGTCCCCGCCGGTGCGGATGGCTCGACATGGTGATGCTCAAATACGCCGTCATGGTCAACGGTATCGATGAATTGGCCATCACCAAACTGGACGTGCTTGACTCCCTTCCTGAGATCGGATTGTGTACGGAATATCAACTTGACGGGAAACCCCTGGATCTCGTGACGGCGGATGCCGGCGTCCTTCAACGGGTCAAGCCGGTTTACAGGTTTTTGGCCGGATGGCAGTCCGACACAAGCACCGCCCGAACGATGTCCGATCTGCCGCCAAAAGCCGCCGCGTATTTGGATTTCATAGAAAAAACGCTGGATGTGCATGTCAGGATTGTCTCGGTCGGCCAGGAACGCGATCGGACCATTCAACGGTAAGGAGTGATGAGCCTCGAATCGTTTGAACCCGTCATGGGTTTGGAAGTCCACTGTCAGTTGTTGACCAAATCGAAGGCGTTTTGTTCATGTTCGACGCGCTTTGGCGCCATGCCAAACACGCAGACGTGTCCGGTGTGCCTCGGTTTGCCGGGCGCATTGCCTGTGCTCAACAAGGCGGCCGTGGAATTCGCGATTCGGATGGGTCTGGCCACCCACTGCACGATCGCGGCCGAGTCGGTCTTTTCACGCAAGAATTATTTCTATCCGGATCTGCCTAAGGGATATCAGATTTCGCAATTCGACAGACCGCTGTGCGAACACGGATGGATCGACATCGAAGTGGGCGATGAAGCTAAGCGAATCGGGATCACCAGAATTCACCTCGAAGAAGATGCCGGCAAGTCCATTCATGACGAGGCCGTGACCGGCGGGGACATGACCTTTATTGATCTGAATCGTTGCGGCACTCCGCTCATCGAAATCGTTTCGGGTCCCGATTTCCGATCCACCGCGGAAGTCACGGCCTACCTGATGAAGATCCGGCAAATGGTTCAGTATTTGGAAATCTGCGACGGCAACATGGAAGAGGGCAGTCTGCGGTGCGATGCCAATGTATCGGTTCGTCGAAAGGGTGAAGCCATGTTTGGGACGAAAACCGAAATCAAAAACATGAATTCCTTCAAGGCCGTTGAACGGGCGCTTCAATATGAGATGACTCGTCAGGTCGACCTTATCGAATCGGGCGGCATGGTGGTTCAGCAGACTCTGTTATGGGATGATCATGAGGGCGTTTCGAGGCCCATGCGATCCAAAGAAGAGGCGCACGACTATCGCTACTTCCCAGAGCCGGATCTGATCACGCTGTCGGTGACCAAGCCCTGGATCGAAGAGATTTCCGCCGGGTTGGCCGAGTTGCCCCAGGCCCGCCGGGATCGGTTTGTCGTGCAGTATGGCATTCCGAAATACGACGCCGATGTGTTGACCCTGTCCAAATCCATGGCCAATTACTACGAAGAAACCGTTCAATGGGTGTCGGACAAGAAACTGGCGAGCAACTGGATCATGAGTGAGATGATGGCGGTTCTTAAAGAACGGAAACAGGACGCCCAAGACTTTATTGTCACGCCAAAGAATCTGGGCCAACTCCTGGATTTGATCGTGCAGGGAACAATCAACGGCAAGATCGCCAAGGCTGTTTTTGCCGAGATGTGTCAGAGCGGGGATGAACCGCTCAAAATCGTCAAATCCAAAGGCCTTCTCCAAATCACGGATCCGGCAGAAATCGAAAGTATCGTCGATGAGGCGCTGACCCAGAATCAGAAGCAGTTGGCCGAATACCTCGGAGGTAAGGAGGCTGTTTTTGCCCATTTTGTGGGAGCGGTCATGAAATTATCCAAAGGCAAAGCCAATCCCAAACTGGTCAACGACGCACTGCAGTCGAAGTTGTCTCAATTGAAGAAATCATGAATAATCATTGCGGGATATGGGCATAGTTTCTATATTGCGCGGCCTTTGGAAGACGGGCCTTCAAAAACGGTCGTTTTTCCAAAAACCACACTGGAGAGATGCAGGAGTGGCTTAACTGGCACGCCTGGAAAGCGTGTGTGCGGGAAACCGTACCGTGAGTTCGAATCTCACTCTCTCCGCTTCTTGTTTGATCGTGACGGGAAATACTGCTCCCGCACGGAGTGTCCTGTGCCGCGTGCTCTATCAGCACCAGGGCCTGAATCTCGCTCCCGTTCTAACTTGGACCGGCCGTATCGCCGGTCTTTTTCGTTTACAGAAGTCAGATTTACATTCCCAAGAGCGCGATAGCGTTCTTGAACGGACAATTGGCTTGACATTCGCTGGCCTTTCGGATATATTCAAATAAAACATACCTATACATATTTCTGGTATCCTGTCCGTCCTCCCGACGAGCATCACCATTCGGACAAACGTGCCAAAAATCGGACATAGGAATTGATCCAAATATTCTTAGACAACGTACTATCCAAAACAGGAGGTTCTCAAATGCGCACTGCGTTGCAGAGAAGGCTGTGGTTGAACATGGCCGTAACGATGGTAGCCGTTTTTGTTTGTTCTTCATGGGCGCTGGCTGCGGGAGGGGAGGTTATCCATAGACCCGTATTGTTGGTGCCGGAAGGGGAAGCCATTACGATTGAGACCGATTTTTCCGTCACCGTAGCTGAGGTTTCGCTGTTCTACCGCTTGCCCGGTGACCCGGCTTTCAGGGTCATTGATATGGTCGAAAGGGTCGGCGGCCACTACGCGACCGTTATTCCGAACGCAAACCTGAAAAAGGGTGATTCATTTGACTACTACATCATAGCCGAAAAGGCCGATGGCGGCACGATCTCTTATCCTGAATCCAACATGGAATTCATGCCGGTTCATGTCGTGGTGTCCGAGAAGAAATTCCTCCAGGAATCTGGCATCGAAGCTGTGGTCTTGTCTCCAGAACCGGGCGCCTCCGTCGGTAAAGGGGATTTCATGATCGCCGTTTCCTTTTTTGCCGATTCGCTGGATGTCAAGAAATTGCGCCTGATGCTGGACGGCGATGACATCACCAAAAAGGCCGATGTGACTGCCGAATTGATTACGTACTCGGACAAAAACATAGGTCCGGGAGCACACACAGCCCGCGTTTGGTATGCGGTCAGCAAGGAGGAAATCTACAAGCTGTCCGAATGGTCGTTTGAAGTGACGCTGGAGCCCACGGAAGACGTTTTTTCCGGCAAGGGTTTCACGGGTGTGTCAGTGGGCGGGGAGGGAGCGGCCCGGGACCGTTTCGAGGATGGGAAGTTCCGCGCCAATTTCCGAACCGAATACAAAGGCCAGAAGAACCTGGGCGTCACTACCGATTACGGGCGCGTGGGGGCCGACCTGTCTTACGAGAAGCGTTTCTTCATGTTATCCGGGACGTTTGATTTTGATTCACAGGATGATCCCAGGAAGAATCAACCGTTGAACCGGTTTTCTGTCAACGGCAATCTGGATGACATCCTTATCGTAAATTATGGCGACACCTACCCTGTTTTCAGTCCCTTGACATTGTACGGCACGCGCGTCCGCGGTCTGAGCGCCGGCCTATACTTGGGAGTTTTCAATCTTGAATTTGTCCAGGGCCAGGTCAATCGAAAGGTCCTGAGCAAAACGGATGAACGAAACCTGTCCCGGATATCCGCCCTGTATGACTCCGTTTTGGCAGCCGGCGGGGATGGCAATGCGGCGATTGTGGCCGCGCTCAACGACAACACGAGGGGATATGAGCGGTTCACTGGCACGTTCAAGCGCGATCTGACGGCCGCCCGCTTCTCCATTGGTCCCCAGTCGTTTCAATGGGGGATCAGCTTTACCAAGGTGAAAGACGACCAGTCCTCCCTCGACTACAACGCGGCCAAGTCCATTTCCTATGTTGGCGCAAAGCCGGAAGAGAACATTGTCGCCGGTACCGATTTCAAAATGAGTCTTTTCAATAAGCGATTGCAGTTCGATGCCAGTGCGGCCACCGGCTTCACGAATACAGACATCACGGGAGGCTCCTTGAAAGCGTCGGTATTCGACTCTGCCGGATTTGACGGGTTCAAACAGAGTGACATCGATTTGATCAGCAAGTTCATTACCGTCAATACCAACCTCACGCCGATTCCACTGGACGGCCCGGCGGACAAGAATCTGTATGCGTATACATTCGGAGGATCCGTCAACGCCTACAACAACAACTTCATGGCCAGGTATCGTCATCATGGAGGGTATTTCCAGTCTTTTGCGACGTCGATTCAGCGTGACATTGAGAGTTTTGAGGTGTCCGACCGGTTTCGGGTATGGCAGAATCGTCTGTTCCTGACGGTTTCCTATGCCGCCACCGAGAATAATCTTGCCAAACGGAATGCCAACACGTTGGAAACGACGAACCTGGGATTCCAATTGGCCCTGTTTGTCCCACAGTATCCATCGCTGACCTTCGGATACAATACCATCAACCGTGACAATGGATTTGTCTACGATACGACGGCAACGAAATACAAAAAGCAAATTGATGGCAAGTCCCTGCCGGAAGACAACACGACCAATGTGTTTTTTATCAGCACGTCTCATATGTTCTTTCTCATGGATTATCGCAACAACGTCAGCCTGAACATCTCACAGAGTTTGAAAGATGACAAGTCGGATCGTATTGTACTGGGTGACACGGCTCTGTATTATGCCGGGCCGAGCGACAACCAGAACACGACCGTCGGTCTGTCCGTTTCCACGGAATGGAAGATACCTTTGAGGACGACGGTGGCCTTCAGCACGACCTCCGGGAGAACGGATTTGCACGTTGGAACCGGCATAGTCGATGTGGTGGACAAGGCGAAAACTTCAGCCACGAGCTACGGCGCGTCCGCCGACTACATTGCGTTGGACAAGAAAGATGTCCGGATGAGCGTCTTTGGCGGCATGTTTTTGTCATCCGTGAAGGTACCGTCGACAGATCGCACCAGCCTGTTGAGCTTCAATCTTGGTGACCGGATCAACTTCTACAAACGCCATACGGTCCTCCTGAATCTTCAAATGACGAGCGGCCTGAAGATCCCGCAGGCCGACGGTACGGGCACGAAAAATGTCGTGAACCGTGTGTTTACAGCGCGTTATGAATTTGCGTTCTAATTAGGCGACAGGAGGTTTGCCCGTGACGGCAAACCTCCTCGTCGAACTCAAGCCGCTTTTTCCAACCAACGATGGGTGATACCATGGCGCAGAGCAAGTTTTTTCGGGCGGTCAAATCGAACATCGCGACGACCATCTGCCTGGCGATAGCCCTCCTCGTGTTCATTCCAAATCTCGTGCTGAAATTGCTGCCGGATTTGAGTGACTCGCTCATTTCCTTTTATTTGTTGAATATTGGCTTGACGGTTTCTTCTCTGCTGGCGGCCATCCTTGGTATCTATTTTTCCGGTTTCAAAAACAAACTGATGTCCGGAATTTTTATCACACTACTGGCCGTTTGGCTTGGAAGTTTTCTGGTCAATGTCAAAGCCATTGAGAGTCTTGAATTGAAAACGCTCGACATGCGTTTCAGTGTCCGATATGATTATTTTGACGAGGTCAAGAAGATCAAACCGGAGGTTTCGCCTCTGGTGATTGTTGCCATCAATGATCAATCGGGCAACGCCATGCAGGACCGATGGCCCTGGCCCCGTAATTACTACGCTCACTTCATTCGGAATATGAAACAGGCCGGCGCCAAAGTGGTCGGCATAGACATGGTGTTTGATGCGCCGGATTACAGCGGTGCCGACAAAGACGACGACATGGCCGCGGCCATCAAGGAGGCCGGCAATGTTGTATTGGCCGGCAAGGTCGTTAAGCCGGAAGCGGCCGGCGGTCTCGCCCAGGTATCGACGACCGTCAGCCCTCTGGAGAAGTTCATCGAAGGCAACCAGCGATGGGGTTTTGTAGGGGTGACCAACGATATCGACGGATTCTGGAGACAGTACCTGCTGAAAGAAGAATCGGGGGCCGAAGACAACCTTCATACCTATTATTCTTTCGCCGTCGAAGTGCTCCGCAAATACTATGACATACCTGATTCAGCCGAATTCGAGGATAACGACAATTTCTTCAAATTTGGCGAGAAGTACGTTCGCAAGTACCGGCCGTATTCCTTCTTAATCAACTTTCAGGGACCGTATCCCACGTTTCCTTACAAATCATTTGACGAGTGCGTGGATGATGTCGGTTTTGATCTGAAACCTGAATTCGATGCAGACACTTTTGATCAGGAAGCGGATGCGGAACTTGGCATTCCCCCCGGCCTGATGCATTCCGGGTTCTTCAAAGACAAGATCGTATTGTTGGGCGCCACGATGGAGGAACTGCACGACGTATTTTCCGTGCCATTGAGCGAGTCCAGAAATCTGGAAGGCCAGAAAATAGAGACCCTGATGCCCGGGGTTGAGATCCACGCCAATGCCATCTACACGATGATCCAGGACAATTATATCACGGCGCAGGCCGATTCGATCCGCGTGATTATTGTGACGCTGGCGTCATTTCTAGTGTTCTTTTTGGTGTCCCGCCTCCAGCGACCTCTGCTGGCCCTGCCTATTTTTATCCTGATCCTCGCCGGAATCACAGTCCTTGCCTTTTATTTCTTCATCGCGCAGAATCTTCATATGCAGGTGGTCACGCCCGTTCTGGCCGTAGGCTTCACGTATGTTGGTAATGTGCTTTACCAGTACCTCGGCGAACGCAAAGAAAAAGCCACGATCCGGAACGCTTTCGGCCGCTATTTGCCCGAAAAGGTTGTCGAACAATTAATTGCCAATCCTGGTCTTTTGAAGCTGGGCGGCGAGGTGCGTATCCTGAGCATTTTGTTTTCCGATGTCGCGGGGTTTACAACTATTTCAGAGAAACTCACTCCGCAGGAACTGGTGGCGTTGCTCAACGAATATCTCACCGCAATGACGAACATCATCGGCAAGTACGACGGCATCATCGACAAGTATGAAGGTGACGCCATTATGGCTGAATTTGGCGCACCATTGCCGGATGAACAACACGCCCAGAAGGCCTGTTATGCCGCCCTGGAGATGCAGGAGAAGCTTGTCGAAATGCGCGTCAAATGGAAAAAGGAGGGCCGCCCTGAATTGCATGCCCGCGCGGGCATCAACAGCGGACAGGTTGTACTCGGGAACATGGGGTCGGAGAGCGTCTTTGACTACACGGTCATGGGAGACAATGTCAATCTGGCCTCCCGTCTGGAGGGGGCCAACAAGGAGTACGGCACGTATATCATGATCAGCGAGTGGACGCAGGCATTTGTTGAAAACGACGTTGTCACAAGAGAACTGGACCTGATTCGGGTGAAAGGCAAATTGAAACCGGTCAAAGTGTTTGAAGTGATGGCGCGAAAGACCACTGGACTTTCGACCACGTGGCGCAAGATGCTGGACGCCTATAATCAGGGTATCGCGGCGTATCGCCAGCAGCGGTGGGACGAAGCGATCGTGTACTTCAAGGCGGCTCTCAATGCGCGGCCCGATGATGGCCCGGCTGCCGTCTATCTTGAACGATGTGAAGAATACAAGAAAAACCCGCCGCCCGAGGATTGGGATGGCGTGTTTGTGATGACGACCAAATGAGTCCAGATTTGTCTTGCAATTGTTCGTCGCGATGAATACTTTCACCGCGTCTTATATCGTTCTTTCAAACTTGAAACGAATTCATGAGCGTACCCAAGCTTATTATGGTGGATAGCCCCGTTTTTCCCGTTAACGTACGCCAGACCAGTTAGTTTTTTTGAAGGCCCTGATTACACCCCGTAGTCAGGGCCTTTTCATAGCAGACCAGTGAAGAAAGCGAGCAACTTGTGGAAACGACGCAACTCATACGCCAACTGCTCCTGAATGTCGGTGAAAATCCTGACCGTGAAGGTTTGCTCGAAACGCCGGAACGGGTGGCACGAAGCTATGATTTCCTTATGAGTGGTTACCGGATGGATGCCCGGGAGATCATCAATTCGGCCGTGTACGAGGAACACATCAGCGAAATGGTGCTTGTCAAGGATATTGAATTATACAGTCTCTGCGAACACCATATGTTGCCATTTTACGGCAAGTGCCATGTGGCCTACGTGCCGGCCGGCAAGATCATCGGCCTCAGCAAACTGCCGCGTATTGTGGATGTGTTTGCGCGCCGGTTGCAGGTTCAGGAACGGTTGACGATCCAGATCGCCAATGCCATTCAAGATGCCCTCAAGCCGGAAGGCGTTGGCGTCATCATCGAAGCCCGGCATCTTTGCATGATGATGCGAGGCGTGGAGAAACAACGCAGTCTCACAACCACGAGTTGTATGCATGGTGTTTTCAAGGATGATTCGAGGACGCGCAATGAATTCCTGAGCTTGTTGCGTCTTCGGAATCCGGATGAGTGATTGATATCAAGATTTAGTTCATAGTACACATAACCCAAGAGGAGTGTTTCGTATGTCTGAGCGAATACTGGTTCAATATGAGGCCAAGGATCGGGTCGCCGTCCTGACGCTGGCGGATCCGCCGGCAAATACCTATACACACGAGATGATGGTTCAACTGGATGCGGCGATACTACGGGCCCGGTTTGATCAAAATATTGATGTGATTTTGATGACCGGGTTGGGTGAGAAGTTCTTTTGTGCCGGGGCCAATATTGATATGCTCAGCAAGGCGGATCCTGTCTGGAAGTATTACTTTTGCCTTCATGCGAATGAGACTCTGCTCCGGCTGGAGCATACACCGAAACTGGTGATCGCTGCCCTCAATGGCCACTGCGTCGGTGGGGGTCTTGAGATTGCATTGGCGTGTGACATTCGTATTGCCCGGAAAGACGGTGGCCAGATCGGGCTGCCCGAAGTGGCCCTGGGCGTTCTTCCCGGTACCGGCGGGACCCAGCGAATGGCCCGGGCTGTCGGCCGAAGCCGGTCGATCGAACTGATGGCAACCGGCCGCAAATTCTCCTACGAAGAGGCGCTTGAAATGGGTCTGGTGAACTACGTTTACGAGGGCAACACGGCCAGTTTTCAGGAACAGGTATTTTCATACGCCAGGCAGTTCACAACTCCCAATAAGGCATCCATGGCGGTCGGGCATATCAAACGATCCGTCCAGACAGGTCTCGAAGTTGGACTGGAACAAGGGTTGTCGTTGGAGAGGGAACTCCAATCTCTGCTCTTCAAGAGTCAGGACGCCAAAGAAGGACTGATGGCATTTGTTGAAAAGAGAACGCCAAAGTTTCAAGGTAAGTGATATGAAGTTACGCTGGTCGCACACCAAGCGGCAATCGTTTGAAGACCATGGTGACGCTGTGACGGCGGCCGGGTCTTGTCGGGTCCGGATCAGCGTATCGGATTTGTTTTCCAGGATACATGCACTAAACCCAGTTTAGTGCATTTTTTTTACAGGAGGTAGAACGGTGAAACAGTTGTTGTCCAGTCTTATCGCACTTCAGGGGATTGACACGAAACTCAGCGAGATTGAAATGTTGCGAGGCGACTTACCCTTGTTGGTCGGGGGGCTGCGGAAAGAAGTGGACGACCTTCGCGACGAAATTGAAACCGACAAGAAACTGGCCGGCTCTCTGGGAGGGGAAAAATCCGATCTGACCAACGAATTGGCCCTCAATTCGGAGAAACTGAAGAAATTCCAGGATCAGCTGTACAAGGCGACGTCCAACAAGGAATACGAGGCCACGTCGGCTCAGATTGACTTTTGTGAACAGGAAATCAGCCGGATCAAGACCCGCATTACGGAAGTGGAGCTTAAAGTGCTGGAGTTGGAAGAGGGCCTCAAACCAAAAGAGGAGCGATTGACCGCCCTCCTGGCGGATTTTTCAGAACGGGAAAAAGAGCTCCAGGAGAAAGTGCTGGAGACTTCCAAAGAGGAAGATGAACTGCGAATCCAGAGAGACCGGGTTTTGCCGCTCATCCGCAAAGATGTGATCAACAAGTATGAGCGGATCCGGAAGGCCAAGAACGGATTGGCGGTGGCCGTGGTCGTCAAAGACTCCTGCGGGGGTTGTTTCAATCAGATACCGCCTCAGATCGTCATCGAGTTGAGGAAACGCGATCATATCCGCACGTGCGAATTCTGCGGCCGAATTCTGTACTATGACCAAGCGGCCGATTCTGAGAACCTAAAAGAGAAAGTCTCATCATAGAGGTCGGGCCATGATGTTTGAAAAGCCCATT
>CAZJBS010000012.1:0-22345 GCA_964544475.1 uncultured Bacteroidota bacterium
CTAGGCCAGCTTGGCCAATTCGTCAAAGAACAATGCGGAACATTTAATGCCGCGATGGAAATTGGCGAGCTTGAAGTGCTCGTTGGGTGAGTGGATGGCATCGGTGTCGAGACCATACCCGAGCATCACCGACTTCAATCCGAGCAGGCGTTCGAAAGACGCGACGACGGGGATCGTGCCGCCTTCCCGTGCAAAGAGCGGCTTCTTCCTGAAAACCGCGGACATGGCCTTGCCGGCGGCCTGGATCTCTTTGCTCGTAATGTCGATCATCGCCGGATAGCCGCCATGCAAGGCGGTTACTTTGACCTGCATCGTCTTTGGACAGAGCTTCCTGACATGTTTTTCAAACAGTTTCGCAATCTGATCCGGCGTCTGATCGGGAACGAGACGCATGCTGATTTTTGCTCCCGCCTTTGCCGGCAATACGGTCTTGGCGCCCTCGCCCTGGTAACCACCCCAGATGCCGTTGCAATCCAGCGTCGGACGTCCGCTCACCTGCTCGAGTATGGAATACCCTTTCTCGCCAAATGTGTCTTTGATACCGAGTTCCTTCAGGTATTTCTGACGGCTGAACGGCAGTTTCTTGTAGGCCTCACGTTCCTTCTTGGATAAGGGTTTCACCTTGTTGTAAAATCCAGGAATCGTGATTTTTCCATTCTTGTCCTTGAGTTTGGCAATCAAGTTGGCCAGTTCATTAACCGGATTTCCGACAGCGCCACCGTACACGCCCGAGTGCAGATCACGGTTGGGGCCGGTCATTTCAATTTGCATATAGCACAATCCCCGCAAACCGTAGGTGATCGACGGGACCTCGTCGGCAAAAATCGAAGTGTCCGAAATCATCACTACGTCCGCCTTGAGCATATCCTTGTTGGAGGAGATGAAGGTGTCCAAATGGCTGCTCCCGACTTCCTCCTCGCCTTCGATCATGAACTTGATATTGATGGGCAATTTGCCGTTGACTTTCATCATGGCTTCGACGGCCTTGAAATTGAGGAACACCTGGCCCTTGTCATCGCTCGAACCGCGGGCGTAGATGTAGCCGTCCTTCACGACCGGTTCGAACGGGGGAGCGGTCCACAAATTTACGGGATCGACCGGCTGGACGTCGTAGTGGCCGTAATACAGCACCGTTGGCTTGCCGGGAGCGCCGAGCCACTCCCCATATACAATCGGGTGTCCGGGCGTGTCGTAAACCTGAACCTGATTCAATCCAATTTTGCGCATTTGATCGGCAACGTATTCTGCGCAGTGTCGAACGTCCTGTTTGTGTTCCGGGCTGGTGCTGATGCTGGGTATTCGCAAAAAATCCTTGAGCTCATTGACGTAATTGTCGTGATTCTCGTCGATGTGGGCTAACACGCGATCCATGACGGCCTCCAATGGGTTTATGAGAAAGCAGACGAAATCCAAAGTTGGGGGTATGATAGTCCTTTTTGACCCTTTTTTCAAGAGTAGAATAGGCCGGCCTTTTTGAACGACCAAGGTCCGTCGTCGATTTCGGTCTACCGTTTTTCCGGCTCAGTTTTCTTTTTGCATTTTGGCATGAGAGCTCTTATATTTTTTGAGTTTATCATTCATTTTCACGGAATCAATCTATGTGCATGCGATGGCTTGCCGTTCTCGTTTGGTGTCTGGTGATACCGGTTTCAGCGCGAGCGCAGGACAAAGACTGGGTCAAGAACAACCGCTCCGATAAGTTTCCTGAAGACCGGTTCATGCAATTCATCGGAACGGGCACGACCATTGATGAGGCGGAGAACCAGGCGTACCTCGGCCTGGCCCGCATGATCGAAGTGACGATCAAGGCGGAGGAGACCTACCAAAGTTCCCAATATATGAGTGGCCAGAAGGGGCAGGTCACCTCGCAAGTCGAGGAAAGATCGCAATCGAAAGTCAATCTGAATCTCCAGGGTTTGCGTATTGAGGACCGCCATTATGGCAAAAAGAACAAGACGCATTATGCGCTTGCCGTTCTTGACCGGCACTTGGCCGGTAACGCCCTTCGCGCCGATATCACCGAAAAGGACAAACGCTATCGAAACTATCTGGATCAGGGCAAATTGCTTGTCGAGAACAAGAGTTACTACGAAGCCATCGACAAACTGGCCGTTTGCCACTCGGAACTCCTGAGGATTCAGAATTCGCTCAAGAAATTGCGGGTGATACTTCCGGATCCGGAATTCGAGAAGACGATTGGGAAAGATGCCGATGAGGCCAAGGTGGCCGGTTTGGTGGATGCCATTCTCAAAGACGAAGAGCACGGAGGATTGGATGTGGTGACCGCGGCGCTGGTCTATCGGCTGTTTGGGAACTATGACCAGAACATGGCGGCGTCCAGCGTGGTGATCGGCAATTTCAATTATCAGAATACCAGGATGTCCAGCGCGTTCACCGCCTATTTCAAAGAGAAGATTGAGGTGGAATCCTCCAAGTTGTCCGGCATCAAAGTCATTGGCAGCAAGAGTATGTCGGGTTACCTCAAGTCGCATGGTATCGAGTTTGACGGCACTCACCAGGGCCTGGCGGCCATATCGGGAGCTGACGCCACGATAATCGGGAGTTATTGGGAACTCGATGACCGGATTGAAATAAGGACACAGATCATCTCCCGGGCGACCGGCGAGTCCCTGGGCAGCGCCAATGTCAGCTTTCCCGTCCGTTATATTCCAAAATCCATCGACCACAAACCGGACAACTTTTCCCAGATCCAGAGTGATCTCGCTCTTCTGAAAGATGAGCACACCATGTCCGAGTTGAAAGTCGTCGTTTGGACGGATCGCGGGGACGGCGCCGTCTACAAGGAAAATGAAAAATTGCTCGTGTATGTCAAGGCCAACAAGGATTGCTACGTGCGGGTGATCTACCATGATGCCGGCGGCAACAATATCCAGATTTTTCCGAACGCCTTGTCCGAGAAATCCTTCAAAGTATCCGCCAATACCGTCTACACGATTGGCGGAGAGGATTCCCCCTTTTCATTCACCATTGGCGAACCTTTCGGAACCGAATTGATCAAAGCCTTTGCCAGCAGCACGCCGTTTCCGGAATTTGCAAAATCGGAAGCTGAAATGGTCGGACAGGGCATGTACCTTCTCAAGAAATCAACACGCGATATTCTTTCCAAACTAAAATCCTCCAAACAATCGGAATTGACGGAGGCCAGTGTCTCATTGACCACGGTGAAGAAACTGGATTACTGATTCTTCCGGCGAGCCCATGCATGGGTGACTGAGTTGCGGTCGGGCCGCCGCCTGTCTGATACAGCTTCCGGTAACGGATGTCCTTCACTAACTCCGAATGGTTATTTCGATGCGATGCCGGTATGTGGTTTATGGGTTCTTCTTCATGACGGCCGCCGTGCATGCCCAGCAGTTGTCCTTCAAGTACTATACGCTGGACCAGGGGTTTCCACATGCCCAGGTGTGGGATGTGTGCCAGGATCGCAATGGCTTCCTGTGGTTTGCCACAGGTGGAGGTCTCGTAAAATACAACGGTGTTTCATACCAGGTGTATGGCAAAGACGACGGGCTCATCAGCAACATCATTCGCAGTGTGTATCAGGATGATGATGGTAAACTGTGGCTCACATCGGACGACGGCGTGGCCATTTTCGATGGCGAAACCTTCGAAAACTATACACACCGGGACGGATTGGGGGAAGGATTCGTATGGAAGACGATCAAAGACCGCGAAGGTCAGTACTGGTTTCCCACCTCACAAAGCGGAGTATATCGATTTGACGGGAAACGCTTTCTCCGCTTTGGAGAAGAGCAGGGCCTTCCGTCGATCGAATGGCGTCACGGCTTCATCGATCGCCGCGGTCACGTGTGGGTGGCGGGCGATGGCGGGCTTTTTCGGATGGTATACCGTGAGGGCCGGTACGACGATCGATTTGAGGATGTGAGCGCCAAAGGCCCGGACGCCTTTCGCACTGTCAATCACATCACGCAGGACAGGACCGGACGATTGCTGATTTCATCCAGTCGAGGCCTGTTGATTCTTGATGCAGAGGCGTATGACAAGGAACCCGCCAAAGGCGTCGCGGCATTTGTTCAAACCTACACGACACGGGACGGTTTGCCGGACATGCGGATTCAGGCGGCGATGGCGGCATCGGATTCCACCATCTGGGCCGTCACTGAACGGGGCCTGGCGAAGTGGGTGAATGGAACGTTCGAATCGTATATGGCCGATGAGAACATAACGTCCAACAGCATGCACAATATTTTTGAAGACCGGGAGGGGACGTTGTGGATTGGAACGGATGGCGGAGGGTGTATCGCCATTCCATACCAGAACATGTTCAGTTATACGGTACGCGACGGTCTGTCCTCCCGTGTGGTCAATGCCGTGACCGGGGACGGCCATGGACGCGTGTTTGTCGGCAGTGACAACGGTATTGACGTGATCGAAAAAGAACGCCTGCGGCCCTTGCTGAGGGAGCGATTTGTCCAAGGGGATCCGGTGTGGGCTCTCAAGTATGGCCGGGGGGACACATTGTGGATAGGGACCAGGGGGCGTCTGCTGTCTTATGCGCAGGGAAGGCTGACCGATCACCAGGGCATCTTCCGAAAATTGTCGTCTCCCATCCTCGATATAGAACAGGACTCCGTCGGGCGTCTGTGGCTGGGTACTCTCGATGGGGTTGTCGTCGTTGACGGTTCACGGACGTGGGTGATCAACCGGGACGGCGGATTGCCCGGCAATCAGGTTTGGTGCGTGTATTGCGACCGTCAGGGCGTCATGTGGGCGGGCGTGAACGGCGGTCTTGTGCGCTTTGTACCGGGGGCCCAAACCGGCCAATGGACCTGCCGGACGTACACCACCGTGGATGGTTTGATAGACAACACGGTCAATGTGGTCCGTCAGGATCGATCCGGTGCGTACTGGATCGGTACCGACATGGGCCTTTCACGGTTTGATGGAACAAGGTTTGAGAATTTGAAAGCAAAACAACTGGGCCTGGGTGACAATATCGTGCCGGTCATTGAGATGGCCGGCGATGGGATGTTGTGGATTGGATCGAAAGGTTATGTCAAGATCGATCCAGGGGTTTTACCTCCATTGGTGTTGCGCCGCCTGGACAAGAACAAAGGCATGCCGGGGGACGAGACCACAACGAACAACAGCTTTTACATCGATCCATCCGGTGACTTGTGGATCGGCACGTTTTCGGGTCTGTCCCATTTCACGGAACGCCCGGCCGCGGGGCTGCCACCGCTTGTTCACATCGAGTCTGTGCGCATCGCGGACTCCACGATGTCGTTGAATCTCCTCATGGGTCCTGTCCAGGGTCCCATGGCTCTCAAAAGCAATGCCGTTTCTTTCAGTTTTGCCGCGGTTTCTTTTCTCTCGGAAAGAGACAATGTCTATCAGTACCGGCTTGACGGATTTGACGAATCATGGTCGCCATTCAGTTCCAATAACGAAGTTCGTTACACCAATCTGCCGCCCGGTGCGTACACCATCCGTGTCCGTGCCCGAAACAGTGAGTTCGTCGAATCCGAAACCGAGGCCACGTTGGCGTTTACCATCCCAACCCCATTCTGGCTCAATCCGTTTTTCATAGTCTTCGCCGTGTTGGCGGCCTTTGGATTGGCCCTGGGTGCGCACCGGTTCCGTGTGAACCGAAAAATGGATCTGGTCAACCGCCGGAATCGTGAGTTGGAGGAGAAGGTCAAAGAACGTACGGCCGCCCTGATCAGACAGAATAGCGAACTCGAAGACATTCTTGACAAGCTCCGACGCACACAAGGCCAACTCGTGCAATCCGAAAAAATGGCCGCGTTGGGCCAGCTCGTCGCCGGGGTCGCCCACGAAATCAATAATCCGACCTCCATTCTCGCCGGCAACGTCAACTACATCGAAGAATACCTGCGAATCCTGAAACGGATGATTGCCAAGTACGAGGAATTCAATATTGCCGATCCGGAGTTCCTGCGCGAGATGGCCGAACTCAAACATCAGTCGGATTGGGAATTCGTGCAGAATGATATCGACATGTTGATCGCCAGCGTCAAGAATGCGGCAGAGAGGATTCGTCATATTGTGTTGGATCTTCGCAATTTTTCCCGCCTGGACGAGGCCGAAATAAATGAAGTCAGTGTACACGAATGCGTCGATACGACCGTCAAACTTTTCATGAACCAATACCGTCATGTGCTCTCCATCGATCGCGACTTTCGTGCAACGCGGTTGGTGTATTGCTATGTCAATCAACTCAACCAGGTGCTGCTCAATCTGTTGATCAACGGAGCCCAGGCCATAGAGAAAAAAGCGGCGGACCTGAAGGACACCGGGTATGCGGGTCGCATTGCGATTGCGACAGAAGACGACGGACACGATGGCGTGGCCATCCACATCCGCGACAATGGGTGCGGGATTCCCCATGAATTGCGCGATCGGATATTTGATCCCTTCTTTACGACCAAACCCATCGGCCAAGGCACCGGCCTGGGTCTGTCCATTTCATATGCCATTATCGTGGAAAAACACAACGGGACGCTGTCATTTGAATCGGAACCGGGCCAGTGGACGGAATTTGTCATTCGGCTTCCGTACAAACCGCATGAAATTCCGTCCTAGGCGGCCGTGCCACCCGCCGGCATAACCATTCTGCCATATTTCACCCACCAATCCCAATACCGAGAGGACAGCCATGGTCGAGACACCCTTGAGTAAGAAGTTGAATGAGGACATGAAAGCAGCGATGAAAAGCGGAGACAAAGACCGTTTGGAGACGATCCGCATGTTGAAAGCCGGTCTGCAGAAAGTGTTGATTGAAAAGGGCGCCGCCGTGACCGGCGACGACGAGTTGGCGTGGCTTGTCGTCGAGAGCAAGCGCCGCAAAGAAGCGATAGACATGTTCGCCAAAGGCGGACGTCAGGAGCTGGCCGAAAAGGAAGCGAAAGAGCTTGAAGTCATCAACGAATTTCTGCCAAAACAACTCTCAGATGATGAGTTGAAGGGCATCGTTGAAGAGGCCGTGAAGTCCACAGGCGCCGCATCGGCCAAAGACATGGGCAAAGTGATGGGGGCCATCATGCCGAAAGTCAAGGGCAAGGCGGACGGTAAGAAAATCCAGGAAATGGTCAAGGCGATTCTTGGGCAGTGAGGCCAAGATGATCCAGGTAATTCCGCAAAATAACGGTTGCCGCCAGCGTGTCCAGGCGTGCCTTCGTGCGGCGTTTCTTCCTGGATTCGGTCTCCAATAGCATTTTTTTGGCCGCAACGGTCGTCAGACGTTCATCCCACGTGACGATAGGGACGGCAATGGCCGCAGCCAGCCTATCTCGGAATTTGGCAACATGACGGGCTTTTGGGCCGGATACGCCAGATTTCTCCAATGGCAAGCCCAGCACAATCAGTGAGACTTCGTGTTGTTTTGACAGGTCGACGATAGCCGCCACCGTTTCTCCATCGGATCGAACCGCAAGCGTTGTCAATCCGGTGGCGATAATCCTCATCGGGTCGCTGAGGGCGAGGCCAACCCGTCGTTCGCCGTAATCAATGGCCAGAATTCTGCCTTTTTCCATGAAACAAAAAGGCTTTCCCGAGAAACCCTGTTCCCAAGAAAGCCTCTCCTTTGAGAGCTTGTCAGTGATCAATTCAGGCCGCGTCTTCCCCGGTGCCCGATTGGCTGCCCAAGGGCTGTTTCAAGACTTCCTTCAGCAGTTTGCCGGGCTTGAAGTGCGTTTTGCGGCGAGGTGGAACATAAATAATCTCACCGGTCTTTGGGTTCCTCGCCTTGGGTTTGGCTTTGGTTGTTTTCACTTCGAAAACACCAAAATCCCGAATTTCGATACGGACATCCGGGTCTGCCTCGGAGAGGATTTCTCGGATGGATTCAAAGACCACATCAACCAAGTGCTCCACATTGTGGACTTTTTCGTTGAGCTTGTCAGCGACCCTGATTGAAACGTCTTTCTTAGTCTTTGTTTTCATCGGGATATTCTCCTAAATACCCTTACCCAAAATCAATAGATGCCGCAGATGTAATTCCTGTTATGTCTTGTATAATAAAGAATTAATGGAACTTTGTCAAGCAAAACTTAAATTTACGAGCAAACAGAGGATAGCATGGCGGAATGGGCAACGGAAGAATTTCCGATTCTGAATTTAAATCCAATATTTACAAATTCATATTTGACTATTGCGAGAGCGATGATACTATCGTTACCAGGTATTTGCGCGTATCGAGTCAGACTCCCAACTTCTTTGTTATTAAAAAACAGTCTCTTATCATCCATGCAACTTGGAGTCTCGATTGTCAGTCTGCAGAGACGCCTGGATACCTTTTGTCGGCTGTCCAATCGGGCTATGACTTCCTGTCCTATGTAGCAACCCTTGGTGAAACTGACCAGACCCACCAAGCCGATTTCAAGGGGATTGAACTGCTCATTAATTTCCCATGGCGACGCTGGCACCATGTCTTCGATTTCGGCCAGATGGCGAGTCTGGAATCCAACCAAAGGAAAGGCCTCAAGGTCCTTCATGATATCGCCAAAGGCCTCTAATGGGCCGCACAAATCAACCGTTGGTGTGTGACCCGGCGTCGAAACCCTGACGATGGAATCAGACGCGGAATTCCCGCCGGTCAAAGAATAACCAGCCAGCGATTCAGAGTCCGTCCCAATTACCGTGATCTGAAATGTCGCGCCCGTAACATCCGAGAATACGACGTCATCCATGATGATATATTTGTCGAGCCACGCCATGACCCGATGCTGATTTTGGGGCGACGTCATCATCAGGAAATCATCTCCGCAGTGAATCAACGTGATACGATCGATGAGGCGTCCTTTGTCGTTGGTTAATACTGTTTCGACGTGATGGCCGGGTTGAAGGGACTTCACGTCATTGGTGGACAGTCGATGGATCAGATCCAGAACGTGTTTTCCCTTCAGTCGGATGCGCCCGCAGTAGGAGCGGTCCATGCGGATGGTCCGTTCTCGCAGCATGGCGTACTCCGCCGCCGCGTTGCCGTAGTGCATCGGCAGGGAGAGCCCGTATTCCGCCACCGTTTGAAATGACGCCCCACGGGTTTCGTGATAAGCCTTTGTGTGCAGTACATCCGGCATGTATCATCCTTGGTTGGTCGGGCAAATATAGACGACCCCGCAATGCCAAACAAGGCTCAGAAAATCTGTTTGATATTCAGGGGGTTTTTCTTACTTTGCCGCACCAAATTCAACATTACCTGACAACACCATGGCCAAGAAAATCACGACACCGGCAACGCAGAAGTCTGTTGAAATGAAATCCTGGCACCAAGACGCCCTGTCGGTTGTGTTTTTGTATCTGCTCGTTCTTTTTCTTTTCAACGATTACGTCATCCAGAACAAAGTGTTCACCTCAGGCGGCGATGTGTCTTCCGGCATCAGCGTCAGCAAAGCGGCAGAAGGCTTGTTGGAGAGGGATGGGGAGTATCCGTTGTGGTTTCCTTTCATTTTCGCGGGCATGCCATCTCATGCGAGCGGGATGTGGGCCAATCCGGCTGAAATTCCCGTCGTCAAGTATCAGCGATACTTTAACCCCTACTACTATCTCAGCGCCGCCGTAAATCTGCTCTTCTTCAACCGCCATCACAGTTGGGAGGTGGCGATTTTCTTTTTTGCCGGCGTGTCCATGTTTGTGCTCGCGCGATTCCTGGGATTCAATCCATGGATCAGTCTCGTGGCGGCGATTGGATTCATGTTCTGCAATTTTTTTGTTTCGTCGGTGGCGGCCGGGCATGGCGGAAAGGTCAAATCCATCGCATTCATTCCGCTTGTGGTTTGGAGCGCCATGCGTTTCTACAACCGGCGCTCGCTGTTTAACTGGTCGCTGATGGCGTTTGTCATGGGCATGTTCTTTGTCGATCCGGGTCACACTCAGATTGTATACTACGGATTTTTGACGCTGGGGATCTATTTTGTTTTTTACACATGGGAACACTTCAAAACCGACAAAGCCGGCATTCTGAAGAACGGCGGAGGCATGGGGGCTGCGATGTTGGCCGGGCTCGGGTTTGGGGCGCTGACTTACTTCAGTAATTATGTTTATTCGGCGGCGACCATGCGCACGGTGGCGCCGGCTTTTGCGGAGGCGGGCGAGGTGGCCGCCGGAAGCGGGATGACGTTTGACTATATCACCAACTGGTCTTTCCACCCTCTCGAATCGATCACATTTTTTGTGCCGACTTTTTTTGGTTTGGAATCGCCCTACTATTGGGGATGGATGACTTTCACGTCATCCGCTTTTTATTTCGGCCTTCTGCCGATGGTGGCCGCCATGATTGGGGTAATCTACCGCCGGAATTTGGTCACCAAGTTCCTGATGACCACGGCCGTCGTGGCGCTCCTGATTTCATTTGGCCGGTTTTTCGAGCCGTTCTTCAAGTTGATGCTGGTCGTTCTGCCCTTTTTCGACAAATTCCGCGTGCCCTCCATGATCCTGTCCATCTTTGCCTTCGCCGTGTGCTTGCTGGCATGCTACGGGCTCGATTATGTGTTCAACCCGACGGAGGAGGAAAAAAAGAAACGCGGCGCTTTGCCTTCCTACCTGCTGTATGGTCTTATTGGCGGTGCGGTTCTGCTGGTGGCATTTTCGCTGTTCCGGGGTTCGTTTGCCAACACCTTCGGTTTGTCGGGCGAGGTTGACGCCCGTTACCAGGCACAGCAGATCGCACAATTGAAGACCATGCGTTATGAAACCCTGGCCGGAGGCATGGTGAAGTTTTCCGTTTTGCTTATGATTATTCTTGGCGTGTTCTATCTTTTTCTCAAAGAGAAACTGTCCGCCACCCTGAGTTTTGTGATTTTGCTGGCCGCTCTCATATTTGATACCGTCAGTCTTAACAAGAAGATTCTCAGACCGCAACCGCGCGTTGCACAGACCACGGAATTCCAGGAGTCGGATGCCATACGGTTTATGCGAGCCGACACTTCGCTTTTCCGCATTTTCCCACTCACCGAACATGCGCAGTCGGGTTCGCCAACGTGGACGTATTTTGGTCTGGAGAATATCGGCGGTTACAGTCCGACGAAAATGCGCATTTTTCAGGATATCATCGATTTCTCACTCTACAAAGGCCCGGATCCCAATTTTCCGATCAACATGAATGTCGTAAACATGTTGAACGTGAAATACGTGACGGCCAATGGTCAATTGCCGTCCGACAAGGGTTTTCAGATGGTTCATGTCGATCAGGCCGGCAAGACACTGGTTTTTGAAAACACGAACCGGTTGGATCGGGCATTTTTTGTCAAAGGCATCGAAGTGCCTGTCAACACGCGCGCCCTTTTTGACCGCCTCAACTCGGCGGACTTTGATCCGTCGAAGACGGCATTGATGGAATCGGATCCGGGTTTGGAGGTTCAACCGTACGACTCGGCGTGGATCCGTCATACGGAGCGCCGATCCAACAAAATATCGATGGACGTGTTTGTCGACCGCCCGGGCCTGCTGGTGTTGAGTGAAATATATTATCCGCATGGATGGAAGGCCCTGGTGGATGGCACGGAGACGCCCATTTACAAGACCAACTATGTTCTTCGTTCCATTGCCGTGCCGGCCGGAAATCACCGAGTGGAATTTGCATTCGAGCCCCGTGATTTCACCCTTGGCGTCTGGACGAGTTCGATCGCATTTTTCGGCGTGACCGGTTTGATGATCGTTTCGGCGGTGGTCATGGTCCGGCGCCGGCGACAGGACAAACCGTAGCGTGGACGCATGACCTGGACGAAGGGGAAACGTGCGGGCGTGGTCGTAACGGCTGTTCTTGTAGTGCTGATCACGACAGCCGTACTGATCGGATATTCGCTGCTTTTGAGGTCCCTTCCGCAAACCGAAGGCACTGTTTATGCCCATGGTCTAAGAAAGCCGGTTGCCGTTCACCGGGATGATTATGGCGTGCCCCATATCGTGGCGTCATCCGAGGAGGACCTCATGTTCGCGGCGGGCTACGTGCAGGCGCAGGATCGCTTGTGGCAAATGGACCTGTTGCGGCGTGTGGCGTCCGGACGGTTGTCGGAGATTTTCGGCACCAGGACGCTCGAAGTGGACAAGGTGCTGCGTACGGTGGGCCTGATGCCGGTGTCAAGGCAAATCGCCGACAGTCTGCCTGCGGATGCGCGAGGGCTTTTGCAATCGTATTGCGATGGCGTCAACACGTTTATTGAGGACCACAAGGACAATTACCCGATAGAATTTGTCCTTCTGCAGTACCAGCCTGAGCCCTGGAAAATCGAAAACAGCATTTCCATTTCCCGTCTTATGGCCTTTCAACTCAGCATGGGCTGGTATGTCGATGCCGCCTATGGCCGTATTCTCGATACGGTGGGTTATTCTAAGATGCAGGAGATTCTTCCAAGGTATTCACCGGATGCTCCGGTCATTGTGAAGAGGCCACCGGTCGGCGGCCGGATGGTTTCGGTCCATCGCGAAGACCCGTACGCCGAGGAGGAATTCGTCCGTCTGTCGCGCGGGGAATATTCCAGATTGATAACGCCCTTTGTGGCAGCCAGTCGCGACGTCCGGCGTTGGCTCGGTTTTGAGGGTCTGGGCGTTGGCAGCAACAACTGGGTGGTATCGGGATCACGGTCGGCGACGGGCAGACCTTTACTGGCCAACGATCCACATCTCGGGCACGCCCTGCCGTCGACATGGTATGAGGTGCATCTCGTCGGGGGCCGTTTCGATGTGACCGGTTTTGCGTTGCCGGGTTTGCCCCTCATTGTGCTGGGCAATAACCGTCAGGTCGCGTGGGGATTCACCAACGTGCAGGCCGATGATGCCGACTTTTATCGGGAAAAACTCAACGACCGGGGCCAGTACTTCTTCAATGGGGCCTGGCGAAACCTGCGATTCAGGGATGAACAAATCCTGGTGCGGGACTCGGCGGAAGTGCTGCTGCGTGTCGTTTCGACTCATCGCGGTCCGCTGGTATCGGACGTTTACAGGACCATCCGGAGGGAGTCCGATGCCCTGTCATGGCGTTGGCTTGGCCATGACGTGAGTGGGGAGACGGAGGCCATCCTGGGCATGAACCTTGCCCGCGACGTTGGGGAATTCCGATCGTCGCTTCGCACTTTCAAAGTGCCGGGACAAAACGTCGTATTCGCCGATCGTGAAGGCCATATTGCGTATCAGTGTATGGCGGGTATTCCCATACGCAAGAACGGCAACGGCATAGGTTTGGCGGACGGCACCGGCGACCTGTTTGATTGGAAAGGTCTGGTACCATTTGAAGAGTTGCCATGGCAGCTCAATCCTGCAGAAGGCGTCCTGTCATCGGCCAATAACCGGACAACGGGCGATTGGTTTCCATACCTGATCGGCCACTATTGGGAGCATCCGTCACGGGCGGCGCGTATCGAGGAGCTTCTCCGGTCGAAGGAACGATTTACGGCCGACGATTTCAGGGACATACAATCCGACCTGTATTCCTACCATGCGGCGGAGGTCCTGCCGTACCTTTTGAAGGCCTGCGAAACGGACTCGACGTTCATGAATTCAACGGATGAGCAAAAACATGAAACGTATTTGTTCCTGAAACATTGGAACTTTGTGATTGATCGCGAAAGCCGGGGAGCGGCCATCTTTGGTGTTTTTTTTCAGCGTCTATTGCAGAATACCTACCGCGACGAGCTGGGAGATGAACTGTTCAAGTCATTTATTTTCCTTGGGAATATCCCCAACCGCGTAACGACGCAGATTCTGCAATATCGCAATTCCTCCTGGTGGGATGACGTCCGTACAAAGGAAAGGGAAGACCGTGAGGCCATCATTCTGCGTTCCCTGACAGAAGCGATGGAAGTATTGGCGCGCACGCAGGGACCGGAACCCGGCGGGTGGATGTGGGAGAACATGCATTCGATTACGTTCGAGCATCCGCTCGGCAAGCAGAGTCCGCTGGACCGCCTTTTCAACGTTGGCCCGTTTCCAATTGGCGGCGACGAGACAACTCTCAATAACGCGCAGTATCATTATTCGGACTCCACGTTCAAAGTTGTCCTGGGGCCGTCGTTGCGCCGCATTGTCGACCTGGCCGATCCCGAACATCCCTGGTCGGTGCTGACAGTCGGCCAAAGCGGGCAGTGGTTGAGCGAGCATTATGCGGACCAGGTTTCTCTGTGGCGCGATGTCCGTTTCAAACGTGTCAGCATGGAGCCTTCGGAGTTCACAAAGAGCCGGCACACACTGACCATGAAACCGCCGAGGACACCGTGACTTTCAGGATCGGACACGGGTATGACGTGCATCGGTTCGCTGAGAACCGCAAATTGGTATTGGGTGGCGTCGAAATACCTTTTGAGAAAGGCCTGTTGGGTCATTCAGACGCGGATGCCCTGTTGCATGCCATTTGCGACGCCATATTGGGAGCCCTGGCCCTGGGTGATATCGGTTTTCATTTCCCGGACACGGACGAAAAGTACCGCAACATGTCCAGTCTCGTTCTGTTGGGCCACGTCGTTCAGCTGGTTCGTTCCAAAGGATTTGGCCTGGAGAACGTGGACGGAACGGTGATCGTGCAGCGACCGAAAATCGCGCCGTATGTGCCTGCCATGCGGGATAATATTGCCAAGGCGGCGGGTGTTGACATCTCTCGTGTATCCATCAAAGCAACCACGTCGGAAGGTCTTGGTTTCACAGGAACCGGGGAAGGTCTGGTGGCCCACGCCGTGGTTCTGCTTTCCAAGTCATAATCCGACCTCGCGGCATGACCCATCCATCATCCATACCGTCGATTGCCGAACGCCGGGACGTCCTGTTGGCTCGACGCCTGTTCTGGTTTGTTCTGACGGTGTGCCTGCTGATCAATGGGGCCCGTTTGGCATCCAGCGACGAGATCGCGATTTATCTTCAGACCGAGGCCTTGGTGGAACGCGGAGAGCTCAACGTGCCGCCGGATATCACACCCAACGGCTCATGGTTTGAAGGTCGGTATTTTGTGTCTTACGAAATCGGGTCTGCGTTGGTCATCACGCCGTGGTACCTGGCCGGGAAAATGATTTCGGCTGTGTGGCCCCTCGAGGCGACCATGGAGATACTACTAATACGAGCCGTCGTCTCCACGATGGGGGCATGGATGGGCGGTTTGATCGTTTATTTCATGTTCCTGATCGGCCGGCGACTGGGTTATTCGGTTCGGCTGTCTTTCTTTCTGAGTGTGAGTCTGGTGTTTTCAACGTTCTTGCTGATCTATCTCAAGACGATCCTTCGGGATGTGACGCTGGCCGTGTGCCTTCTGGGGTCTATTCACTTTCTGCTGCGCTGGAAGGACAATCCTCTGACCAGGTTCGCGGTGATTGCCGGCGCCCTGAGTGCGGCGGCCTGTCTGGTCAAGGTCACCTTTGTCCTCGTCATACCGTGGACCATTTGGTATGTGTGGAATCCGGACCGCCGGAAGTCCTTGAAGCATATCGTGGCCTTCCTTCTGCCCGTGGGGGTGGCGTTCGTTGTGACCGGTATTTACAATTTTGCGCGATTCGGAAACCCGATGGAAATGGGATATCATGGCGGAACATCCTTTCCAACGCCGCTTTCCACCGGTTTGTACGGACTGGTGCTCAGCCCTGGGAAAGGTGTTCTCTGGTTTGCGCCGCTCAGCATATTGACGCTGTGGGCCGCCCGGAGTTTTTGGAACGACCATCGGCGGGAGGCTCTCTTGATGTACGGCGTTGTGATATCAACTCTTCTTTTTTATGCTGTGTATTTTGCATGGGGTGGTGACGGCAGTTGGGGGCCGCGATATCTGGTCATGATCTTGCCGTTGATTATTTTGGCGACGGGGTCATGGTTGTCAAAGGCATCCCGCCCTATGAAGCAGGCGGCGGTCATTTTGGTCCTGCTGGGTGGTCTGGTCCAGACAGGTGGCGTTCTCATTTACCACGGCCACTATTTGCGGAAGATCGGAGAATTCCCGTTCACGCGTCCCTTCACCGATCTGGAATTTTTGTACAAAAGCCACTTCATACCGGCCTACTCGCCGATTCTGGGACATTGGCAGATGGTTATTGATAACGCGGCCGCTCATGGCCGCGGCGAATGGCCCACACTACAACCCAGCCGCGACTCCGCCGGTCAGCGAATTCCCTTGCGCGAAGTGGACAGACCCGAACTTCTGCGCACGTTTGACGTGTGGTTCATGTATGCCATCTACGCCGGCTTCCCGATGTGGCCGGTTGCCGCCGGCGTGTTTTTCATCGTCGGTCTGATCGCGATCCAGTTGAGAGGAATCGTCAAGATGCTGCGTCCCGTCCAGAGGGAGCCACAATCATGACCTTGTCGGTCGTCATACCCGTTTACAATGAGACGCGGACGCTGAGAACATTGGTTGAAAGAGTGCGGGCCGTGGGTATTAAGAAGGAAGTGGTTATTGTCAATGACGGATCGACCGACGGCACGCCCGAGGTCTTGGGTCGGCTGGCCGCGGATTTTCCGGAAATCAAGATTGTTCATCACGAGCGCAATTCGGGCAAAGGTGCGGCGGTTCGAACAGGTATACAGCATGCGACGGGCGACATCATCATCATACAGGATGCGGACCTCGAATACGATCCATCCGACTATTTTGCCTGCATCGAACCGATTGTCAAAGGTCAGTGTGATGTCGTATATGGTTCTCGCAGCCTCAGCGGAAAGAACCACTACAGCCACCTGTCCTTTTATCTTGGTGGAAAGATGGTCACCTTCATTACGAATCTACTGTATGGTTCGAAGCTGACGGATGCTCCAACGTGTTACAAGACGTTCCGTTCCGGCTTGATCAAGGGCCTTTCCTTTCGCGGTAACAAGTTTGACTGGGAGCCCGAAGTCACGGCAAAGATCTTGAAAAGCGGGCACACCATTCGGGAAGTTCCGATTTCTTACACCGCGAGGCCGTTGCATGAGGGCAAACACATCCGCTGGAAGGATGGAGTGCAGGCGTTGTGGACCCTCTTGAAATATCGGTTTATTTCATAATATCCGGAATGGCCGAGCGATAGATCCTTTCGATCTCGGCAACCGGCAGTTGGATGACGTCGTTGATGATGAGGGAATGCCCCCCGACTTTGCCTATCCGTGTGATCCCGACGCCATGACGGGCGGCCAGTGCCGAAAGTTCGTCCCCGGAATTCACGTCCGCTGACAGGACTACGCGCGATTGGGTCTCTCCGAACAGTGCAAAGTCAGGACGTCCGGATTCGCGGAGTTCGACTGTCGCACCGATGGCGCGGCCTTCCTGATCCTGCAGGCAGCATTCGGCCAGCGCCACGGCAAGGCCGCCGTCGGAAATGTCGTGGGCGGAACGCACGAGTCCCGCGGCGATGGCTTCCAGTACGAGATCGTGAAGTTTCTTTTCGAGATTGAGGTCAAGTTGGGGAACGTCACCGGTCACCAGACCATGAATGACTTTGAGGTATTCGCTACCGCCGATTTCCGAACCATGACTCCCAAGCAGATAGATCATGTCGCCTTCGTTCTTGAACCACGAAGTGGTCGTGTGGCGGATATCGTCCATGAGACCCAGCATGCCGATCGTCGGCGTTGGATACACGGCACCTCCGGGATGTTCGTTGTAGAAGCTGACATTGCCGCCGGTGACCGGGGTTGCCAGCGCCAGGCAGGCTTCTCCCATGCCGGCCACGGACTCCTTGAATTGCCAGTACATCTCCGGCTTGTACGGATTGCCGAAGTTAAGGCAATTGGTGATGGCCAGGGGACGTCCTCCTGAACAGACCACATTGCGGGCGGCTTCGGCGACGGCGATTTGCGTCCCCCGACGCGGGTTGAGATAGACGTAGCGTCCGTTGCAATCAACTTTCATGACGAGCGCCTTGTTGGTGCCCTTGACACGCACAACGGACGAATCCGTTCCCGGGGTGGTCATCGTATTGGTTCGGACCATGGAGTCGTATTGTTGGTAGACCCACGCTTTGCTTGCGATGTTGGGCGATGCCAGAAGACGTTTCAACACATCCGTCAGATCCGGCGGCACCGGCAAGTGGCCGGCATCAAAGGCGTGCAGGTCGCGCAGGTAAGGCGGTTCCGCCGAATCCCGATGATATACCGGTGCGCCGCCGCCGAGCACAAGACAATCCGCGGGAATTTCCGCAAAAATACGTCCCTCGTATTTCACGCGCAGCTTCCGGTCATCCGTCACCCTGCCGATGGTGACGGCGTGCAGATCCCATTTTTCAAATATGTCCTGGATATTCCTTTCACGGCCCTTTTTTACGATGAGAAGCATACGTTCCTGGCTTTCCGAGAGCATGATTTCGTACGGTGCCATATCGTCTTCCCGCGTGGGCACCCGGGTCAATTCCAACTCGATGCCGCAACCTCCTTTGGCGCTCATTTCGGAGCTGGAACATGTGATGCCGGCGGCGCCCATATCCTGGATGCCGATCAGATCGCCGGTTCGAATGGCTTCCAGCGTGGCTTCGAGCAGAAGCTTCTCGGTGAAGGGATCGCCGACTTGCACATTGGGGCGCTTGGATTCGGAGGCTTCCGATATTTCCTCGGATGCGAACGTCGCTCCGTGGATGCCATCGCGGCCCGTGGCCGATCCGACAATCATGACCGAATTGCCGGGCCCTTTCGCCACCGCGCTGATCGTGTGTTCGTGCTCAACGAGGCCGACGGCCATCGCATTCACGAGGGGATTCTCCGCATAACATTCTTCAAAGTACACCTCTCCGGCCACGGTTGGAACGCCAAAGCAATTGCCGTAATTGCCGATGCCCCGGACGACGTTGGCAAAGAGGTAACGAACATGCTCGTCATCCAAATGACCAAAACGCAGGGAATTCAGAGCCGCGATGGGACGGGCTCCCATCGTGAAGATATCCCGCAGAATGCCGCCGACACCTGTCGCCGCACCCTGATAGGGCTCAATGGCCGACGGATGATTGTGACTTTCGATCTTGAAGGCCACGGCCAGGCCGTCGCCGATGTCGATCAAACCGGCATTCTCCTCGCCGGCGCCTTTCATGACTCGCGGGCCATGCTTGGGCAGCGTCTTCAGGACGGCGATGGAATTCTTGTAACTGCAATGTTCACTCCACATCACGCTGAAGATACCCAACTCGGTGAAAGTGGGATTACGACCGAGGATTTCGCAAATGCGCTCGTACTCGGACTCCAGGAGGCCGTGTTCCTGTGCCAGTCCGGCGCTGACGGTGGGTTCGTGAATATCCTGCAAGCGGATGGGTTTGGCGGCATGCATGGGGTCGACCTTCAGGGGTTTTCGGAAAGCCATCGCGAAATGGCCATCGCTTGATTAAGATGACGTTTTTGATGGGCCAGCAGGATCAGAAAAATTTCGCCAAGAGAGAAACGAAAAATCCGGCTGACGGGCGACGACAATCGCAGGACATTCACGGCCAACCCGTCGGCCCGTCGGAGCAGTTCCATCAGTTCCTTTTGGTGATCGGCAAAATCGGCGAGGAGCGGTACGGTACGGTGGCCGCTTGAGGGTGTAAAAAGACGGGGAGATTTTATTCGGCGGCCATCGGGTCCCATCAAACGAACAAAATATCTGCCCAAAAAACCAGGACGGATGGAATCCTCCGAGCAACGCTTTGTTCGATGACCTTGGACGACGACCCGTCGAAGGCTTTCATAATACAGGCGGTCCGAGACCACGATATGGTCCAAACACTGGGCTATGCTCCAGTGGTTAGGCCCCGGCTGGCGGTTGATGGCCGAATCTGCCAGATGGGCAAAAGCGGTTTCAATGTCGGAAAGAATTGACAAAGCGTCCGCGTGCAGGGATTTTAGAGACGCGTTGACCACGGCTCAAAACCATTCCTTATCGTGGAGTTGGGCATGGATCGTAACCACGTCTACTCCTTTGGTCCACTATCGTGCCCGGGAGGTTCGGCCTTTGTTATTTCGAGAACGACTTTGTGGATCCGTTTGCGATCGGCCTCGGTGATGACAAAGCGCAGATTCTTGTATGTGACGGCGTCATTCTTGCGGGGCATCCGACGCGCCAGCCACAAAATGAGGCCTCCGATGGTGTGGTATTCCTCCGAAGGCAGATCCAAATGAAGGTGTTCATTGAGCGTGTGTATTTCCAGTTTGGCGTCCAGCAGATACGTCCCGTCTTCCTGTCGGCGCAGCAGCATGGCGCCTTCGTCGTATTCGTCCGTAATTTCTCCGACAATTTCCTCAATAAGGTCTTCCATCGTGACCAACCCGGCCGTCCCTCCGTATTCGTCAACCACAATGGCCATTTGCAGATGATTGGCCTGGAATTCGCGCAATAATTCCGAAACCTTCTTCGTTTCCGGCACAAAATAAGGCATGGATATGAACTCGACGGCCGACATGTCCTGGACGCTCTTCCGCCAGAAATTCATGATGTTCTTGATGTGAATGATGCCCACGATCGTATCAACGGTTTGTTCGTACACCGGCAGACGGGAGAGTTTTTCGTCGGCCATGACCTGGAGAATTTCGTCCATGGGTGTATCGATCGAAACACAAATGATGTCGACCCTGGGGATCATGATTTCCTTGACAATGGTGTCGCCGAATTCGATGATCGAATGAATCATGTCTTTTTCATCTTCTTCGATGGCGCCGTCGATTTCACCGGCTTCCACGATCGCACGGATTTCATCTTCGGTAACGTCGAGGTTCTTCCGGGCTGTCTTGGCGCCGCCGGCCATCCAAACCACGGCGCTGGAAACGAGCGTGAAGAACCAGCTGAACGGTTTGAGCAAGGTGAGCGCCCACTGGATGGGCGTCGCCAAGGTCAGGAATGTCGTTTCGGGGTAGTTGCGGGCGACGGTTTTTGGGGCCACTTCGGCCAGCAGGAGAAGGACCAGGACAATCAAGGCGGTGGCCGCCATCAGCGCATACGGTTCATAGTATCCGTACTGTCGGGCGACGTCCACGGTAATACTGGCGCCCAGGACCGTGGCGCCGACTTTCAAAACGCTGTTGCCAAAATAAATGGTATTGAGAAACTTGTGAGGATCGGACGACCAAACATTGATCAGATGCGCCCGCCGGCCGCCACGAGACACAATCTGTTTGATGGCGACTTTTCCGAGGGAATGCATGGCCGTCTCAACTGCAGAAAAAAATCCCGACAGGAACAGCAGGAAGAAGAATATCGATATATCCAGCGGGGCAATCGCGTCCATCAACGCAGCCGCAATACCTTTCTTATGAAAAATTCATGGCAATAATATCGAAAAGGGCTAATAAAGTCAAGGCGGGTCGTCCGCCGGCTTGCAGACTTCATCAGGGATGGAAAAGAGTGTCGGTGGTTTTTCAGACCGCGCCAACCGTACAGAACAATTGCATTTACTGCGTGGTTTACGTATAATGGCCGCGAAAAAAAAATGACGTCAAAGAGCGGAACCCTATGTCAACTGACCCTGTGCGCCATTATCCCGGCAAGGACCTGGAGACCATGTCTTTTGCCATGAATTATCATCGATGGATCATCGATGAATTGGCGCCGTACCTTGGTGAGTCCGTGGCCGAGGTTGGGGCGGGTGTCGGGAGTATCTCGAAACTGCTTCTCGGGAAGCCGATCAAGCATCTGTCGGCTTTCGAACCCTCATACAATAATTTTCCAAATTTGGAAAAGAATCTGCAGTACGATTCACGGGCGAAAGCCGTGAATGACTTCTTTGACGGAAGGCATGCGTCCACAGGATTTGACTCGGTGGTTTATATCAATGTCCTTGAGCACATCGAGGATGATCGGGCAGAACTGACCAATGCCTTGAACGCGTTGAATGCTGGCGGACATGTGCTCCTGTTTGTGCCGGCGCTCTCGTGGTTATACAGCGAGCACGACCGGCAGATCGGCCATTTTCGCCGGTATGCCAAGAAGGGCCTTTCGCGCCTGGTCAGGGAAGTTGGGTTTGATCTGGTCAAAATCCGTTATTTCGATTTGGTCGGAATTGTTCCATGGTATATCAACTTCACGCTTCTGCGCAATCGGTTGGGCGACAACCGGCTGACCATGTATGATAGGCTGGTGGTACCGACCATGCGCAGGGTTGAAAAGACGATGCCGCCGCCGATCGGAAAAAACCTGTTGATCATCGGCAAAAAGAAGGTATGACCCCGCTTTTCCATTCGACCATCACGCCGCCAACACCAAAAGCACACTTGTTTATGACCATACTTACCGATAACTTCCTGTCAGGCTGGGGGAAACCATTAGGTGACCAGTATGTATGATGCCTTGAGCCGGCTGCCAAAGCGGATTTTGCGGTCATCATGAAGATTCTGATTCTCTCCATGAAGTTCCTTCCTGCAAGCGGTGGCAGCGCTTCCTACGCCTACAATCTCGCTCTGGGCCTGCACAACGAAGGCCATGATGTCAGGATGCTGGCGCCGGCCTACA
>CAZJBS010000012.1:22445-25200 GCA_964544475.1 uncultured Bacteroidota bacterium
AAGATCCGCAAGCCCGGTATCCTTGCCAAAGTTCGTGTGATCTATTCGAGCATACCCATCAATGAGACGTCCTATATGAACAAGGAGACGGCTTTGCAACGGCTTCCTCAATTCAAGGACCGGCAAGTCGTCCTCACGGTGGCACGGTTGATTCGTGCCAAGGGTCACGACACGGTGATTGAGGCGATAGGTCTGCTTCGCGACCGTTTTCCGGCCCTGACGTATGTGATCGTCGGTGAAGGCCCCGAAAAAAAGGCTCTTCAGCAACTGGTGGCCGAAAAAGGTCTCAACCCGAGGGTCGTGTTTGCGGGTTATGTGGACGACCAGATGCTTGAGGCCTACTACGGCGTCAGTGATATCTTCGTGATGGCCGGTCGATGGACGGAAAGTTTTGTGGAAGGTTTTGGACTCGTATTCACGGAAGCCGGCATTCGCGGAAAGGCCGTTATCGGTACACGCATCGGCGGCATTCCGGAGGCAATTGACGAAAACAAGACCGGCCTGATCGTGGAACCCGACAATCCCGGGCTACTCGCGGAAAAAATAGAGGAGTTGCTAAAAGATGAAACACGCCGCGCGGCCATGGGGGATTACGCGAGAGCCTGGAATAAGCAAAATTTTGCCAATGAAGTCATGGGACGCAACAACTCCAGGCTCATACGGGACCTGAACGAAATCGTACTCACCACAACTTGAGGCCGTTTATGGAACGCAAGACGACTTTGCTGAAAAACATGATCCGTTCGAAGGAACTCGAATTTTTGATGGAAGCTCACAATGGTCTGTCGGCCAAGATCGCCGAAGAGGCTGGTTTCAAAGGGCTGTGGGGAAGCGGCCTTTCCATTTCAGCGGCTCTGGGTGTAAGGGACAACAACGAAGCGTCATGGACGCAAGTCCTGGATGTGTGCGAATTCATGAGCGACGCCACAACGATTCCCATTCTCCTTGACGGAGATACGGGTTACGGCAACTTTAATAACATGCGCCGTCTCGTGCAAAAACTCGAACAGCGTGATGTGGCCGGAGTGTGCATCGAAGACAAGCTCTTTCCAAAAACCAATTCCTTCATTTCCGGCGAAGCCCAGCCTCTTGCGGATGTCGACGAATTTTGTGGAAAGATCAAGGCCGGGCGCGACAGCCAGAAAGATGATGATTTTGTCATCGTGGCCCGCATCGAAGCGTTCATCGCAGGGTGGGGTCTTGACGAAGCCTTGCGCCGGGGTGAGGCGTACCGACAGGCCGGCGCCGACGCCGTACTGGTGCACAGCAAGAAGTCGAATGTCTCCGATATTGAGGCTTTTATGAAAGAATGGGCCGGTCGCCTTCCGGTTGTCATCGTTCCAACAAAATACTATTCTACACCGACGGATCGATTTCGTCAACTTGGCATCAGCATGGTCATCTGGGCCAACCATAACATGCGCACCGCGATTTCTGCCATGCAAAAGACCAGCCGGCAGATTTTTGAAGATCAATCGCTCATCAACGTCGAAGACAAGATTGTGTCGGTGGCGGAGGTATTCCGGCTTCAAAATGCCGATGAACTGGAACAGGCGGAAGACCGTTATCTGCCCACGACGGGTAAGAATGTGAACGCCATTATTCTGGCTGCCTCGGAAGGTTACAATTTGAAGGAGTTGACCAAGGACATTCCAAAGGTGCTGCTCAAGGTGCAAGGAAAGACACTGCTGGCGCGGACGACGGACGAATTCAACCGGGTTGGAATCAAAGACATCACGGTCGTGAGGGGTTATCGAAAGGAAAAAGTAACCGGGGCGAATATCCGAACTGTGGACAACGATGATTTCAGCGATACAAAGGAGTTGTACTCCCTATTTATGGCCAGGGATCAGATCAAAGAAAATACGGTTATCGCTTACGGGGACATCGTCTTCAAGGGATTTATTCTCAATGATCTGCTCAATGACTCCAACGATGTGACGATGATTGTGGATTCGGATTTCAGTATCACCCGTGATATTTTCAAGGACTATACGAAAGCGGAGCGCCCCTATTCGAAGAATCTTTTCCAGGATACGGTACGATTCGAGAAGATGTCCAATACGTTGCCGGATGCCGATATACATGGTGAATTTATTGGACTTTGGAAGGTCGGACCCAAAGGGGCCGCCGCAGTCCAAACGGCTTTTGAAGTCCTTTCCCGCAAGGACGGTTTTCGACACATGCGGATGGCTGATCTCTTCAATGAAATGTCAAAACACGCGACGGTCGCCGTCAAGTACATTCGCGGATCCTGGCTCGACATCGATGACGTCGTTGCGCTCCAGAAAGCCGGAGACCTTTAGTGGAACGGGGGAAACCGGATCAAGTTCTGATCTTCCTGAACGCCAATACGGCATGGATGGTGAACCGCGGGCCGTATGGCGTGAATCCCGTCCAACGCCTTGTCCGCCAATTTCGGGGCATGGGATATGAAAATATTCATGTCGTTGCCGATGACGCAGACGGTTGGTCATCCGGCCAGTGCGACGGTCTGTCCATCCAACATCTGCAGGACATACAACTGATTTCCGAATGGAATATCATTGTCGAGGGAGATACGATTGCAGATGGCCGGCTGCTGGCATTCCTGGACAACAAGCCGATGGCCGCACGGTTCATTCAACCGCAGCAGGAGGCGCCCCTGCTGGCGCGAGTTACCCATACCCAGATGAGGCAGGCCATGGCATCGGGCGTCAGTGTCGGGGACCTATTGCACAAGATCAGAGGGATGGCCGACGTGCGATCGGTTGAT
>CAZJBS010000012.1:25300-87839 GCA_964544475.1 uncultured Bacteroidota bacterium
TTAATCGGCCTGATTTCCACATTGGCTTCTCCCATTTTCTGGTTCGTCGGTGACGAAGGCTGGGCTCTCGCGTTGGCGTGGCTGGCGCTCTTCACCGTTGAGTTTGGCGACAAGTACGCTCTTCTCATCGAACAGGAACACAGGTTCATAAGGGCCATTACGACGTTCGCATCCTGGTTTTGGCCGTATGGGTGGGGATTGCTTTTCGGGGCGATGCTGTCGCGTGAACGGCCGGAGGCCTTCGAACTGACGGCCGTGTGGGTCCTGGCCATGGTCGTCAGCGATATGTCGGAATGGCTTATCAAACGCCGACAGGGCAAGCACCCGGATGACTGGTCGCTTTCCGATCGCATATTTAGCCTTCTGGCCGCCGACGAAGCCATCCTGATCCTCTGTCTGACACTTGAGTTCAAGTTCGACACGCCGGAGTTGGGGTTCCTAACCGGCGTCGGATGGGCCGCCGCCACGGCTGTTTGGCGAATAGCCCAGGTTCTTCGTTTTGGACTTCAAACCCGTAACGTGAGGATGGCATGACGGAAACATCGATTCACGTGATTGTCGACGCGACGTCCGAGTCCAGTCTCATCGAGTTGTTTCACATTCCATTGTGGGAACGATGTCTCCGGCTCGCAGCGACGTCGGGGTTGCGTTATTCCACCGTACTGCTGAGCGAATCGACCAAACAGAAATGTCATCGGCGTAAGGACTTTGGCAAGTTTCATGACCTGCGATGTGAATTCAAGGTGATCGATGGCCCGATTGGGGAAGCGTTGTCCAGGCTGGCTCAACCCGGAATGACCTATGTGCTCATGGCCGGTGATGCGGTCTATCAGGATTCGCTGGTGAAAGCGATCGCCGCTCCCACGGAGTTCTTCCGATATCTGGATTCGTCCACGCCGACGCCAGGCCTTTTTAAAATCGGCGGTGAACAACTGGCGCGCGTGTCGGGATGGACTTTGCCGGACGTTGAAAGACAATTGGCCGTCGCCGGCGAATTACGGGAACGGGACATATCGAAAATGAGCGCCTATGTGCCATCCCAACGCAAAGAAATCCGCCCTTACATGTTTCGGGTCACAACCACGAAAGAGGCGCATGCGGCGGAGCGGTTCGTATTCGAAGTCACCCATTATGGTTCCCTCGATTTTGTGGCCAAACATCTTTACAAGGAGATATCCAAACTTTTCGTCACCTGGCTTTGCCGAACGACGATCACGCCAAACCAGGTGACCTATGTCAGCATCGTTTTCGCGGTGGCGGTCATCCCGCTCTTTTTTCTGGGATACATGACCGCCGGCCTTGTGTGCGGCATCATCGTGAGCTTCCTGGACGTTCTGGACGGGAAGCTGGCGCGTTTCACGTACCGGATGAGCGACAAAGGGGATGCGTTGGATCATGTGGCTGACCGTCTCAATATCGTGACCTATTACCTCGGATTTGGACTGGGATTGTACACCGGCTCCTACACTTCCTCGTTGGAGACCGCGATGTGGCTGGCCGGGCTGAGTTTTGTTGGTCAGCACATTGACAAATCGGTGGTCCGGACGTTTCGCTTGAGAATAGGCATTCGGTTGGATGAACACAAGAAGGCAGACGTCTGGGTCCGGCTGATTCGGCCCGGTCGCAATGTGTTGTTGTGTTTCATCGCTATCGGCCTGCTGTTCGACCGGCTTGTCGATACCTTCATCGTGTATACCATCCTGATATATCTGGTTGGTTTTTATCATATGATCCGGCTCAAAATGGAATGGGACCGTACGCCGGTATTCCATTTTCCCGTGCAGGGTCAAACGCTCGGCGCTTTGCGTCAGGAATAAGTCAACACCATTGCCGGAGGACGTGTCATGATCAACACCAGGATGTTTGGTGAAGAACTCAAGAAACGTGGTTACGATTTCTACAGCGGCGTGCCATGTTCTTTTCTCAAAGATCTGATCAACTATGCCATCAACGAATGTGACTATGTGATGGCCGCCAATGAAGGCGACGCCGTGGCGGCCTGTGCGGGCGCCTATGTGGGCGGACGAAAGTCGGTTTTTCTGTGCCAGAACAGCGGACTCACCAACGCCACTTCGCCCCTGACTTCCCTCACATGGACTTTCAAACTGCCCGTTCTGGGCATCGTCAGTCTTCGCGGTGAACCGGGGCTTCAGGACGAGCCGCAGCACGAACTGATGGGGGTCATCACGACCCGTCTGTTGGACCTCATGGAGATACCGTGGGAGTTTCTGTCCACGGATGCTGAAGAAGCGATGCGCCAGATCGCACGGGCGGATGAGAACATCCTCCAGAACAGGACGTTCTTTTTTGTTGTCAAGAAAGGCACCTTTGAAAAAGAGACGCTAAAACCGCAGTCTTTGAAACATTCATCCAACGTGCGGAAGAACGGGAAGTCGCGCGAAGATGCCCAGCCGAGCCGGACCGAAGTCCTGACGCGGCTCAATCAAATCAAGGACCTTCACACGGTCCACCTCGCGACCACAGGCAAGACCGGACGCGAACTCTATGAAGTGGAAGACGCGCCAAACAATCTCTATATGGTTGGTTCGATGGGTTGCATCAGTTCGATGGCTCTGGGATTGGCCATCGCCAAACCCAACCGGAAAATCGTGGCCATCGAAGGCGACGGCGCGTTCTTGATGCGCATGGGCAATGCAGCGACCAATGGCTACTACCATCCGGGCAACCTGCTGCATCTCTTGCTGGATAATAATTCCCATGATTCCACGGGCGGACAAGCGACGGTCTCGCACAATGTCAATTTCGTGGAATTGGCGGCTTCTGTCGGTTATTCCCACAGCGTTCATGTCCATGACCTTGATGAGTTGGAATCGGAAATACGCCGATGGAAAAAGGACGGTGGTTTGACGCTCCTGTACATGAAGATATCCAAAGGCTCGCCACCGGAATTGGGACGGCCCAAGATCAAGCCCTATCAGGTGAAAGAACGATTGATGGAATTTGTAAGGAACTGAAAAGGTATGATTCAGAAAGCAGTCATCGTAGCTGCCGGCTTGTCCAGTCGTTTGTACCCTCTAACCCTGGAACGGCCCAAGGGGCTGTTGCCGGTTGGCGATCGGTCCCTTCTGGAAAGGTCTGTACAACTCCTTTCCAATCGAGGGATTACGAATATTGCGGTGGTCGTAGGCTACAAGCACGACCTGATCCGGTCGGCCCTCGGCCACGCCGTCCACTATGTTTCAAATCCTTTCTACCAGCACTGCAACAACATGGGTTCGTTATGGTTTGCCAAATCGTTTGTCGGAAACGATCCGTTTGCCTACCTTCACGGCGATATCGTGTACGATGAAGCCATTCTGGCAGACTCGCTGCAGCATGCCAACGCCCACGCCAACGATCTGGAACTGGTCACCGACTTTTCACACACGAACGAAGAAGCCATGAAAGTACGTGTTACCGATGGGTCTTACCTTGTTGAATCCAACAAGCAGATTCCCATCCATGAGGCTGCGGGGGAATGGACAGGCATCGCCTTCATCAAGAATGTCGGCGTGACCATGTCGTATATCGAACGCGTGATGGTGACCGAAGGTCTCAATTTCTACGATACGCATGCCTTTTCGCAAATGGCGCGGGATGGCTACAAAGTGTATTGCAGTCCCACCGGGCCGCGGCCGTGGTTGGAGATCGACTTCCTGGAAGACTACGAGCGCGCCCGGGAGCTCTTCAGATGAAACCCTTTCATTATTACAATCCGGTTCGCATCGAATTCGGCAGGGGTCGGATGGACATCCTGCCGGAGTTGGTAGGCCAACGGCGTGCGCTGCTCGTGACAACATCCGGATTCATAAAGCGGGGCCTTCTCGATCGGCTGAAATCCATTGCCCCTCAACTCGTCGAGGTCGTTTCGGACATTCCCTCCAATCCGACGTTTGATTCTCTGCGGCCCATTTACGATAACGCGTGGAAGCACGATTTCGACGTGATTGTCGCCGTGGGCGGTGGCAGTGTATTGGACGGCGCCAAGGCCCTCTCGGTGGGTTGTTCCGCCCGGAACTTCCAATTCGTGGAGAACCTGATCCGCGGCGCCCAAAAGGCAGAGGCGTATCGCCTGACACCCATCATCGCGATTCCAACAACCGCAGGGACCGGGAGCGAAGTTACTCCATGGGCAACGATTTGGGATATGGAGGCCAGAAAAAAATTTTCTCTTCACCTGCCGGATTTGTGGTCGGAATGGTGTCTGTGCGATCCGGAGCTCACGGTGTCTCTGCCGGCGGACATTACCCTGCATACGGCTTTGGATGCGTTGTCGCAGGCTCTCGAAGCGATCTGGAACAAGAATGCGAATCCGATTTCGACGTCCTATTCCATTCTTTCGGCGAGGACGATTCTAAGCATCCTTCCGCGGCTCGTCCATGATCTTTCCAATGTGAACAGGCGCGAAGAAATCCTGTTGGCGTCGTTGCAGACGGGGCTCTCATTTTCCAACACTCAAACGGCCGTGGCCCATGCCATTTCGTATTACGTGACGGCCCACAAGGGTACGCCGCATGGCGTGGCCTGTAGTTTTACGCTTCCAGCCATTGTGGACACGGTGGCCGGTCGCTTTCCAGAGGTGGATGCCGCGTTCCAAGCGATTTGGGGAGATCGCACCGGACGCGAACTTCGGCAATGGATGACGGATCTTGGTGTTGGAACGCGAATCCAGGACTATGGTCTTTCACCTGACGACATGGAAAAAATCCGGGCCTCATTGACAGGCAACCCTCGCGCCAACAACAGCCTTGTTCCAGTCGATTCTCTCTTTCAACGGCTTCTGAACGATTGAATCCGTCCATCAAGAGATCGTTCGGCGTGTAACGCCTTTCCGGAATAGCGCATGATACAACTGGTCAACCTGCATATGGAATTCGGCGGGCGCGTCCTTTTCGAGGACGTCTCGTGGAAAATCAATCCCAAGGACCGCATCGCGCTTATTGGCGCCAATGGTACCGGCAAAAGCACGCTTCTGAAGATCATTTGCGGGGAAATGACCCCGACATCCGGCCATGTGGTGTTTCCGCGACATTGGCGAATCGGATACCTGCCCCAACACGGCTTGCACGCGCGAGGGAAACCACTGATGGATGAGGTTTTGACCGCTTTCGCCGGAGTCGTAACCCTGCACGAACAAATACGATCGGTCGAACGGCAGCTGGCGGAATTGAGCCATGAGAGTCCCCAATACGAAAAAAGACTCGACGAATACGGAGCCCTGCAGCACCGATTTGAAGATCTCGGCGGTTTTGCCGTTGAAGCGAAGGCGGCCCGGATTCTGTCCGGTCTTGGATTTGCTCAGGAAGACTATCAGAAACCGTGCGAGGCGTTTTCCGGCGGATGGCAGATGCGCATCGCGCTTGCCAAACTGCTCCTTCAACAGCCGGATACGTTGTTGCTGGACGAGCCGACCAACCACCTCGATGTGGAGTCCATCGAATGGCTGGAATTGTATTTGAAAGACTACGATGGCTCTGTGCTGATGGTGTCGCACGACCGCTACTTCATCGATACCGTCTGCAACCGGATTACGGAGCTGGACCGAAGGGCCTTTACGCACTACGTGGGATCGTACGACGCTTACGAAGAGCAGAAAGCGCAGGCCGAAGAACAGCTGTTGAATTCCTACGAGCGTCAACAGGATGAACTCAAACGAATCCAGGTCTTCATAGATCGCTTTCGATATAAAGCCACGAAAGCCCGGCAAGTTCAAAGTCGCGTCAAGATGCTGGAAAGGATGGACAAGATTGTCCTGCCGGATGAAGAACGAAAAGCCGTCCATTTTCGCTTTCCACAGCCTGTCAAAAGCGGGCGGATCGTTTTGGAAATTGAGGACGTGCACCGGTCCTTTGGGGATCGCCACGTCCTGCGCGGCGTCAATTTGACACTGGAAAGAGGGGATCGTGTTGCCCTGGTGGGTCCCAATGGAGCCGGCAAATCCACGTTGCTCAAGATCCTTACCGGTGGTCTTTCATGCGACAGGGGGGCCGTGCAGACCGGTCACAACGTCACGATGGAATATTTTGCCCAGCAGCAGGCCGACCATCTCAATCCGGACCACTCAGTTTATGAAGAAGTGTTTCTCGAAAGCAGCGGCCAGCCGCCATTGGTGCTGCGGACGATCCTCGGCGCGTTCTTGTTTTCAGGAGACGACATCAACAAGAAGGTCCGCGTTTTGAGCGGCGGCGAACGCGCGCGGTTGGCGTTCGCCAAGATGCTGCTCAATCCCGCCAATTTCATCATACTTGATGAACCCACCAACCATATTGACGCTCAAACCAAGGACATTCTGTTGGGCGCTCTCATGGACTACGAAGGTACGCTCCTGGTCGTCTCCCACGACCGCCATTTTGTCGACATGCTGGTCAACAAGGTGGCCGAACTCCGGCAGGGATCGATCCTGTGGCATATTGGAACTTACCAGGAATACCTGGAGAAACGAAAACAGCGCGAACAGACGGTTGCCCTGACGCCCGTCGATACCTCGGCCAAGTCGGCGCAAAAAGAACAATGGTTGAACCAAAAGGAAAAACAGAAGCAGCATCTGGCTAAAAAACGGAAAGGCGAGAAAGAGCGTGCCGATTTGGAAAAACAGATTGAAGCCTCGGAAAAACGCAAAGAGACATTGGCGATAATGCTGGCCGATCCGGATATCTACAAGCAATCTGAAAAAGCCATTCGTATCCAGGATGAATACCGCGACGTCGAAAAGGAAATTGAAAGCCTTTATCGCAAGTGGGAGGCGATGGTTTGAAGCATGAAAGCCCCAAAGACCGAAATCCATGGGGCTCTCATCATGAGGAGGAGAGGAGGTAATTGAAAAGAAAAATGAACCTGTCAGCGGTTCACTTCACGTGAACGAAGGGACTGAAGAAATGTTTCAAAGAATTTTGTGAATTCGAAAGGTCGATAGCCGCCTACCGTAAAAACAGCCACCACAGGGGTAGTGTGAGCAGGGAAAGGGGAATGCCAAGCCCAACCATCAAAGTACTGATCCTTTCATCAAGGCCGTGCTCCTGGGCGATGATGGCTCCGGTGATCATCGGCGGCATGGCCGCCTCAAAGATGGTAACTTGAAAAATCGGTCCGCGATCAACCGTGGTCAGAGAGTAAAGGATGAAGAGCAGGACCGGCGCCAGAACGAGTTTGAAAACGAGGCCAATGGCCAGGGTTGTACGGTGATGAACGAGTCCCTGCAGACGCAATCCGTAGCCGACGGACATCAGCGCCATGGGGACAAGCATTTGGCCGAGCCGCTCCAGGGTCTGATCCATCCAAATCGGCAGTACGACATCCCTCATAGAAATGCCGGCCAGCAACGACAAAAATGGAGGGAAAAGCAAGATCTTGCGGAACATACCCGAAACAGAAAACGTACCGGCGCCATATCGCACGGCCACGGCAAGACCAACCGTCGACAATACGAAGAATGATCCCGCCTGATCGGCAACCATACCCACCCAAAGCGATTCCTTTCCGAAAAAGGCCTCGATCATCGGCAACCCAACAAATGACGTGTTACCCAATCCCCCTGTAAGCATCAAGGCGCCGGTGAGATGCGGCGGCCAATTAAGCCAGATCCCCAATGAGCGAAAGAACACATACCCAAGAAAAAAAAATATCCAGGCCATGCTGATTGGAACCAAGAGTGACCAGTCCAAGGTTATTTTCCGGCCATACAAAATCGTCAATGCCGGCAAGGCCACACTGATGATAAGGAAGTTGAGGACGGGTGTGGCCGGCGTACCCTGGTTTGAAAGGCGGCGCCACAAAATACCAATGGCGAAACAAACAATGAGCAGGACAAGTTGGCTCATGGTCTTGAATTATTCAGGAAAGTCAAATGTGCCGACGCGTAGTAAAGCAGACATCCCACAACGAGACCAACGATAAAGCCCTGGGGGATCGCGAAAGCCAGCAGGCCCACGATCACAGCGATACCGGCGTCACGTTTGGAACCCATGGTGTCCCGCAAAAACAGAATGAGAGCCAGGGATTCAACGAAAAGAATAACCGCCAGAACGGGCTGCGGAAAAACCTGCACCATATGATGGATGGACCCGCTGAAAAAGAGTCCCAGTACCACATAAATGGAGCCATAAATTACGACAGATCCGCCGGTTCGCGCGCCAAACGCGTGATGCCCGGCCAGGCCGCCGCAACCGTGACACACCGGAACGCCGCCGAAAAACGGCGCGACAAGATTCATAATGCCGTACGTCAGACCGATACGAGCAACGCCCAGCCGTTTTTCGGGGAACAGGTCCCGGACGGTCTGCGCTGTGGCAATCACCGAATTTGAGAATGAAAGGGGCAATTGCGGCAGCGCCAAAACGACGAACCCGGTCGCAATGTGGCTCAACGACGGTGTGTGCCACGTCGGCGGCGTCCAACCGACGGAATTGGTGATCCGGCTGAAATCCGCATCAACCATGGCAGCGAACAAAGCGCCCAACAAAATAACAACCAAACCAATTGGAATTTTGCGGTTTCCGCCGAAAAAAATGACGATCCCAAACGCCAATGCGGCCAGCGCGTAGCCGGTTCCTTCCATCGCCGGCAGGTAGTTTTTCAAAGCGAGCGCAGCGAGTGAAAGACCCAACCCGAACTGGATACCGCGTACTACGCATTTTGGAATAAACGTTTCTAACCAGGACATGGCGCCTGTGAGTGAAAGGACCAGCATGACCCCGCCGATCGCCAGGCCGGCACCGGCCAAAACATCTCCGCCGATCTTCTGAGTGATGACCAGGACGGCCATCGCCTTCAGGGGTTGTACCGGCATGGGCAATCCATAAATCACGCCGGTCAGAATTTGCATGACGCCAAACATGACAAACACTTCGGCGCTGTTCAATCCGACGGCCAGTATCATGCCCATCAGTAACGGGAGATCGGTTCCCACATCGCCAAAACTCCCGGAGAGTTCATGACGATCGAAACGGATATTGGTGCGGAAGAGATTCAGCCCCATGGTTTCACCGGCCCGTCGCGCTAGTCCTGATCGTCGTTGTCGCCCCGCGTTTTCTGGTTGGTGGAGCCCGCTTTGAAACCGCCGGCGAAATCCATGACGCACATGTAGCGGTATTGCCCGTGGGGGCCGCAGGCGATACCCACCGCCTTGAAATCGTTGTTGAGGATATTCTGTCGATGCCCGCGCGACGGTACGCCGTCGTCGATAAGAAGCGACAACACAATGCGGCGGGCCACGTTGTTGCCGTAGTCGATGTTCTCACCGGCCGTCTTGAGCCACGATCCGTAACGCTCCATCCGGTCAAACGGCGAACTACCGTCCGTTCCGTCATGACCGGTACGGGTGGTTCCTCCCTGGTCTTCCACGTGGTCTTTGGCGGCCAGCGAAAGCCCCCTGGAAGGACGTATCGAGTCCAGGGGGTTCATGGTCATCAAAACCTCGTAACATTCATCCACGGCCTCGACCCCCTCCGTGGTTCGCAGGGAGATCTCGCCAGGCAAATTCAACAACTTCCCGTTGAAGTACTGACGCAGTTCTTTGACGTGCCTGGCATAAGCCTTCGGATTTCGACGGACGCTGTTGAGTTCGTAGAACACCTGCTTTTCCAGTTCGGTCAGGTAGGACATGGATGGGGTTTTCTTAATCTGGACGGACTCGATTGACTTTAGGCCTGAACCGCTGCCGGTTTGGTTTGAAAACAGTTCTTTGAGTGTTCTGGAAGACTGGCCGACAAAAGCATTGTTGTATGCCGTCTTACCGTCCCATACGTCGTGATCCACCCACATGTCGTCGTCACGTCCGGGCAGTTTTCCGTAATACGTCGTTTCTTCACCAAAGTCCTCGTAGCTTTTGTAAGCCTGACCGAGTGTCTGGCCTGCAAACAAGTTGGCCACAAAATGCTGGAACGCGTCGCCGAACCAATTGGCATAGTACCCTGAAACGCCCCCTTCCACAAAGGGATCGGCGTACATGGCTACACGGCGTTTGGCCTCGGCCAGGTCAATGGCGCCAATGTCGTACCCCGCGTTGCCCGCTGTGAAACAGCCGTATAACATCACGATAGCCCCGGGTGCCAGTTTCAAATCGCGTCGGATATGGTCCGGCGATACAAAATCCTCCTTCAAAGAAAAACCGCCGACCCACCTGGGCGGTGTGGATCCATCGTACACACCGTGCCCGCGATACATGAGAAAGTGGGCGCCGTCCGCGGCCTTTTGAATATCAGCCCATCGGTTATCCGGAGTATAGAATTCGTACACGGTCACGCCATTGTCGCGCAGTGTTTTCGCCGTCTGCTTCAGATTCTGAACTTCGGACAACGTCCAGTTGCCCTCGTCGCCGTCGATCGGGGCGCCGATCAGAACGGCCTTCAACCCTTCCATCCGAATGGTCGCCGGCGGCAGCGGGGATCGCAATCGAAGGGCCTGGTACTCGTCGGGAATTCTTGGCGAGGAGGTCGACACGTGTTGGCCCATGGCGGCGGATGGGAGAACCGTCCAAAGAAAACAGAGGACATATCGAATCATGATAACTTTCCCACAATGATGAGTGAATGGTTGGTCCATTCAAAATAACCGGAAGTTGCATGATAAACAATACCCATGCTTGAATCCCGGTCATTTGTAGCATGGCCTGATCAAAGGCCCTGCGGAGATTCGGCGGTGTGGACCCGACATCGTGATGCGTTGATTCTCAGGCAGGGATTGCCTACTTTGAGCGAAAGAAAAGAAGGCTTCATGCGCGATCGCACCGCCGATGTTCTGGCGTTGATGTTGGGACTGTGGCTGACGTGTTTCTATCCGCTGTCGCCGGAGGATCTGTCCTTCGAGGAAGTCGCCTCCGTCCGCGTGTTTGACCGTCATGGTTACCTCCTGCGGGAAGTTTTGTCCGCCCGGAAGGGACGGGGACATTGGACGCCTCTTCGGGACATTTCGCCCAAACTCCTGGATGCGGCCATCGTCGCGGAAGACAAGCGATTCTACCGTCACGGCGGCGTCGATGCGTTTGCTTTGGGACGTGCCATTTGGCAGAATTTTCGCGCCCGCACGATTGTCAGCGGAGGATCGACGATTACCCAGCAGGTCATCCGCAACCTGTTTCACTATCCGCGCACGGCGTTGCTGAAGGGGTTGGAGATATGGTATGCCGTTCGGCTTGAACACACGCTTGACAAGCGGGGCATTCTCGAGCAATATTTCAATCGAATTCCCTTCGGAAACCAATGTTTTGGCGTCGAGGCCGCCGCGCAACTCTATCTTGGCAAATCGTCGCAGGAGGTGACCTGGAATGAAGCGGCGTTCCTGATGGCGCTGCCGAAATCACCGACATCGTACAATCCCTACCGCAACCCGGGCATCTCCGTGAGACGCCGTGAACATATTCTTCAGAAACTCCACGAGACGGGTCTCATCACTGCCGATGAATGGGATCGGGCGCTTCACGAACCCCTCATTCTGTTTCCAAAATCGTCGCCCTTCAAAGCGGCCCACTTTGTGGAGTGGGTGATGCCGAGGATCGGCGCCCGCACAGACGTGCGCACGTCGTTGGATTTGCCGTTGCAGGAGGAAGTGGAGAAGATCATCCGCGGCCATGTGGGTACGCTCGACGATCAGAATGTCACCAACGCGGCTGTGCTCGTGCTGCACAACGCCACCGGAAAGGTGTTGGCCATGGCCGGTTCCGTGGACTACTTCGACAGCACGCACGATGGGCAATTCAATGCTGTCTTCGCGAAAAGGCAACCCGGTTCCGCCCTCAAACCGTTCACGTATGCACTGGCGTTTTCAATGGGATACACGCCGGCGACGTTGATTCCGGACGTGGAGACGGTCATTCCATCCGGCAGGGGCCAGTTCACACCGCGGAACTATGACAACACATTCCACGGTCCGGTTCGTGCCCGTGTGGCTTTGGCCTGTTCGTACAATGTACCGGCTGTCAGGGTGGCACAGGACGTCGGCGTACCGGCCTTGCTATCGAAATTGCGTGAATGTGGCCTGGAGACGCTGACGGAAGATCCTTCGTACTACGGGCACGGTTTGACGCTCGGCAATGGCGAAGTGACCTTGTTCGAGTTGACCAGGGCGTATGCCGCGCTGGCCAACGAGGGCACGCTGAGGGATCCGACCTGGGACGGAGAGGTGGCGGGGCCGATCCTTCGGCGGAATGTTTTCAACGCACCGATCACCTGGATGATATCGGATATTCTTGCCGATGAGGCGTCGCGTGCGCCGGCTTTCGGCCACGACAGCCCGTTGAACCTTCCCTTTGAGTGTGCCGTGAAGACCGGCACGTCTTCGGAATTTCGCGACAACTGGACGATCGGCTACACGACGGAATATACCGTCGGCGTCTGGGCAGGTAATTTTGACAACAAACCCATGAGCGGCATTTCGGGGATAACAGGGGCCGGTCCGATTTTTCACGATATCATGATGTATCTCTACGAGAATCGCGTGCCGCCCGCGCGGGTCCGGCCGGCCGGAATCCGTGAAATCACGGTATGCCGTCTCTCAGGAGACCGGGTCAACCCATTCTGCCCGCACCAAATCAGGGAATATCTGCCGCAGGAAGTCCCGTCATGGCCTGTGTGCCGGCTGCATACCAGCCGGGGTCTTCGCCCCGACGCGCTTTCGCCGGTATTCTCCGAATGGCTGCGAAATGCGGACTCAAGAAGGGTCGCTGGTGACAGCGTGAACGCCGGGAAGGAATTGCGAATCACGTACCCTTTGAACAAAAGCCGATTGAAAATTGACCCTGGCGTCGGGCGATCTCATCAGGCGCTTTTTTTCCAGGCGATCGCTTCCCCGGCCATCACCGAACTGGCCTGGCAACTGAACGGGCTGGTGATCGAGGGGCAGGGACTGCGAGCCTATTGGCGGGTGGAAAAAGGGGAATACACTCTGAAACTCACAGGGCGGGGACCGTCGGGTATCGTCGAGGATGAGATTATGTTTTCGGTTGACTGATGCTGGTCGGAAATCCCAATCGGGAATGAAGCGCGGCCTCTGTCAATCATCCATTCTGAAAAGCCGAATTCCTCAATACCCGAACCGGTAACTCAAAGTAGCCTGCAGGCGCACCGTGGACTCTTCGATCTTGTCCATCACGGTCCGGTTAAGGCCGGGCTGCAGAAAGAGTGCGTTGTACCGGTAGTCGCGATTGGCAATCTCAATGGACGCATCCAGTCTCAACGGTCCTCTTTCAAAACCGGTTCCGATGTCGAAGACGGATGTCACGAGGGCATCCCCCAGGGGCGACCCGATGTGGGAAAATCCGAAACGCACGGGCGTGTAACCAAAGAACATATGTTCGACGCCAATCCGGAAATCCCATGTACCGTCGAAATGCGGTCTGTAACCCTTGACTTTCTTTCCGATGGCAACCACGCTGTCGCTGAATGTCTGTTTGTAGGATGGCCAGTCGGTGTAGTTCATTTCCATCGTGATCCGGGAAAACAAGTCGTTTTCCGGCCTCATTTCGAGTCCGAATGAAAAACGAAAGGGTTGATGGTATGTCACCGAATTGAACGTCGTGTCGTATCGGGCGTCATACACAAGGACAGGAAGGGCGGACACGGTATCGTGGGCGGTCACAAAGCTGTTGTTGCGCATCTTGAGTTTGAAGGACGATTCAACGGCGACGCCCAGCAACAGGTGCGGCGTGGCGCGGTAAGAGGCGCCGAAAATCACATTGGTCGAAGAACGGCCTCCAAACGTGTTGTTGAAATCGATCGTGTCCACCGCCGCGGTGTAGTTGCTATTGATCGTCACATAACGATAGTGATCGCTCATGTCGCCGGGCCTGAGCAGGTTAAGCGTGGCGCCGACACTGACGTGGTTTTCGTGTTGCCAGGCCATGGACAGAGAATACGTCCTCCAGGTTGCCCGCGAACGGATGATCTGGTTGCCGATGAACGGGTCGCGATTGACCGCGGATGACGGCAGTTGGGCGGACAGTCTTTCCTGATATTCGTAATCGTAGGTCACGTAGGCGAAAGAGCCGAGACCGAGGTACAAATTCTGGTTAAGCTTGTAAAGCATTCCGAAATCCGAGTATCCGAAGACCGGGCTGTTCGTGGCATACACATTGTCAACCTGGTAGCCGCCAAACGTGTCCAACAGGGGAAAAATGCGGTTTTCGCTGGCCCTCGCGACGACCAGTGACATGTCGGCGTAGGCGATGTTCGTACCGAGGGTCGTTCCGAATGCCTGCCACAAGAGCGCCGGATTGGTGATCATGGCCGATGCCGCATATGAAGACGCCACGCCGGTATTGCCAAGCGCCATGGACCTGGCATTGTACGACAACCGACGTCCTCCCAGCAACCGATCGAAATAAGTCTGGGATGAGGCGGAGGAGGGCATCAGGCACAGGGCGACCGTGCCGGCCACCAAGCCCAACCACATCATTTGGCCAATTCGTCTCGCGTATTTCATGGTTAACCGTCTGCCTTAGAAGTTGTAATCAATTTGTAGTCGTATGTCGCTTTGCGTTTTGACAATGCTGGGGAAATCGTACGACGGCGCCGTGCGGAAGTCGGTCACGCCCGCAACAGGGATCCGGATGTTCTTCGTTCCCGTCAAATCCTCCTGGTGATCGTAGCTGTACTTCAATCGAATGGACAAATTGCGGCTGACACGCGCAAAGGCGGCAATCCAGAAGCGATTGCCCGTGCGCGGGGCGTTAAAGACCCTGAAATCGGTATCCTCAAAGGTCCAGAAAAATCCCCGGTATATTTTGGCGGAGCCGATCATTTTGAATGCGGGGTGGAAATAGTGCGTCCACGAAAGCCCGATCATGTCGCCCGGGGAGCCGGCATTGCCGCGCGGCGTATCCGAATCGTTGCCCGCGCTGCCATCACCGCCCACGGCGTCCGACAGACGCGGACGGGAAGTGAATTCGGTAAATCCGTTGAAGTACATCAATGAAAATTCATCAAACCGGGACAAACGCATCACCAGCGTCAAAACCGTTTCCCGATTCAGGAAGCCGGTTGGTGTCAGGGGATTGTAACCCCGCGACTGGAACTTATTACGACCCAAAATGCGGAAGTTGTAGAAAGGACGGTATTCAAGTCGGGTGACCCAGCGATAATATCTTGCGTTGTCGGCCACGCGTGTCCAGGTGTCATACTCCAGTCCGGACAGAAAATTCTCGCTCATCTGATAGCGGACGTTCGTGTACAATCCGCGCTCCGCCTGGGGCTGGAAGGAGGTGCTCCAGAGTTCGGAATACACGTTGTCCGTCAAATAGAATTCGTCTTCGTAAATCGAACTCTTGAAACGCGCATAGTTGGAAAATGAACGCTGATACGGGTTGTCGTACTTCAGATCGTAATCGCGCCAGAGTATCAGGACATTAAAACTGCGGAATTGCGTGTAAGCCAGCAGGACGGTGGCCGTCGGGCTCTTCTGCGAAATCGTTTGCCGTTGGCCGAGAGGATCCCTGAATACGGAGTCCGGTACAAGCAACCATCCGCGCTCGCCCTGGAATACAAATCGATCCAGCGTCACCGAAAACTCCGTGCCAAAGACCGACCGCGATGCCCTGGCTTTTCTCCAGGCGCTCGAGGACGCCCTTGATTCGTAGGAAGCGGCAATTTCCGGGTCCACGGAATTGCCAAAATCGGTCAGAAAGCGGGATTGGTTGGCCGGGGACACGATCGTCTGGTATTGAAAATCGAGCGGGCGATCATAGAGGCTCTCGTAGTACGTGGCGCCCACGTACGTACCGGGTTGGAAACTGTACGACAGATGCCCTCCATAGGTCATTTCCGTGACGCTCTTCACCATGTCGTGCGGCACGAGACTATTGGGGGCGTCCGTGTCTTCGCTGTTGAAACCATAGCTCACGCGCGGCGTCATGACGATCAGGGCCGAAAAAGAGCCATCACTATTAATGACGGCATCCCGTTTGGCATAGGAATAAAACGCCTGGCCCTGAAATCCATATCCGGACCATTGCGTCGCCACACCCCGTAACGCAAATTCATTGGTTCTGGAAATGTCGCCAAAAACACCATTGGGACGGCGCTGGAAACCGAATCCCGACTTGCGCGAGGAGAAAAAGTCGGTGTTTTCCATGACGACGCCCTGCCCGAATGACGCGAGATAATTGCCGAAAATGAGCTTGTCCATCGTGAATCCGGAAAACTCATAGTTTTCGATGCTGTAATACCCTTTGAGGTTGTGGAATTCCTGGCCGAGTTTGCGCTCCGCCGAAAAGCCGGCCCTGTGGTGGATTCCATACGTCAGGCGGGCCTTGTGATAAGAACTCCAGGGCGTGTCTTTCTCAACGAGAGCCGACACGTCTTCGGCGTTGTCCGACGATCCGGACACAAAAGGGATGTTTTTGTAAATCCAGGTGTAATTGCCGTGCAGGATATCCTTCTCTTCACGGTCCTTGTAGAGCACGAAATCATCGATGCTGTTGAATGCGAAACTACCCAGGCCCTGCACGCCCCGAAGGTCGCTGCGGCTCCGGATTTCGTCCTGCGACCTCAGGTGACGCACAATGGCGCCGGCGTCGATGGGCGTCACATTCGGAAGATTGATCAGGTCAAAGTAGCCGGCCCGATTGATATTGATCGGGTTCACGAGGAGATCGTACCATTCATCGACCAGATTTTCGGTCGTTCCCTCATTGGCGCCGGCCCAACGTTCGATCTTGTAATAATTATCTTCCAGGCGCTTCTGGTCCTCATCAAGAACCGGTCTTGCAATACGAATCAGCGGCTTGATCCGTTGAAACGTCAGGAAGTCCATGCCCGGCAGGCGATTGAGATCGTAGACACTTTCCAAAGGCCCGCCATAGAGGATTCTCTCGTAAATGTCTCTGGCGATTTCCTCCGATACCGGCAAACGGCGAATCTCCTCAAGAGACGCCCCATTGATGTCGAGTGGTCGCACGGCCACCGACACGGAATCCTGGGCCATCATCACCGGCGCCATCCAGAGTATTGCCAACAGACCTATGAGAATTCGGTGTTGTGTCATAAGATGGTGAACCGGCTCATTTGGAACTGAAATCGTAAAGCAAACCAAATTGATGCGTCGGACTCAGGACATTGTGCAGCAGAATGGAGTAGTCACAATGCAATCCCATGGCCCGGACACCAAAGCCAACCGTAAAAACATTGGGCGATGACCACAGACCAAATCGGCCCGTGAGTTGGGTGTCCTTCCACTCATAAATATCGATTTCCGTGGCGGCTTTGATACGTGCCTCGTGGCCGATACTACGTTCGATGCCGACGGCCGTCAAGACGCCGTCATACGGCATGTAGGACACCGCGCCGGATATCTTCTGCGGCAATTCCTTTCGCTGTCCGGTCGTACCAACCGTGGGTTGGTTGATATTCATAAGGTACGCGCCGATCCAGATACGATCCCGCAACGAGGCCATGAAACCCACGTCCAGTCCGACATTGAATGTATGGCCCAGGTCTTGTCCGTCGCCACCCAGGCCGTCGCTGCCGGCGGACATGCCGTAGTCCAGATAATACAGTTTGAGATTGTAACCCAACGCAAGCGACGACCGGACATCTTTGAGTACATTGAAGCCATGGGAAAGACCGAAGGCCATTTCGGTGGACATGGTCTCTGAATGGCCGCTGAGCGATTGTGAGGCGTCCACGCCGCTGCTCAAGCCTTCATAAAAAAGACCGATCGTGCCATAGTCTCTCTCGGTCCCGAGGAGTTTCTGGGTCGAGTACACCACGCCGCCCATGGCGCTTTTCAGGGACGTCACCGGCAGCACCTGGTAGGAACCGAAGGCCTGCAGGTTCTTTACACGGGCAAGGCCGGCGGGGTTGTGAAAGACCGCCCAGCCGTCATTGGCGACGGCGACAAACGTGCCGGCAAGCGCCGCGGCCCGAGGTCCTTGCGGGGGCGCTTCCGTGGCCACTTGGGCCTTGACCGAAGCGATGGCCAGCCAACTGGCCATGAAACAAATCAACGGTTTTTTCATACGATCCTCTGATGACGGTCGATGTTATTTCAGTTTGGTACCCACCACCACGGGCGCCGACTTGGTCGAACTCTTGCCGGTCTGCCGGTCGGTCACTTCCACGCTCAAAATGTATGTGCCGATGGGAACGACTTCGGAGGTTTCCCGTGTCCGGCCGTCCCATTTGCGATAATTCTTCAGTTCATCCTTGCTCTCATCCCGGCCGAGCGCACGTATTTCGTCCGCCAATACGCTGATCAATCGCCCGGACACGTCGTAAAGGCGTACAATAACGCGCGAATTGGGACCGTAACGGAGCGCGTATTGAATCACTTCGCCGGTTCGTGGATTGAACGGATGCGGCGAGACTTTGATGCCGGCTTTGGCGCTCGTGACCGCGCCCGCCGTGTCCGGGGAGACGTCCGACGCATAACCCAGCGCAATTTGCGTACTCGGTGAAAAATAGCCGACTATACCGGAAATCAGGTAGTTCTGATTGGTCGTGAATGTCTGGGAGGCGACGATACCGGCGGCGGATTCAATGCGGACGACAATTGAAGACGTGCCATCGTTGATCGTGACGTTGGACGATCCGCTGGTGAATGTGAACACCTCGGTCACCGTGCCTTTCGTTTTGATCCATTCGCCCTCGCGGCTGACGTCACTGATCTGGCCGAATGAGCCGATCAGTTTTTGGGCAGGCAGCGCCTGATTGGTGGCCACAACGGACACGGTCAGTGGAACCACGGTCGTGTCCGTGACCTCGGTGATGTTTGAGAATTCCTTGACATAGCCGCGTACGATCACCGAATCACCGCGTTGGACGAGATTGGATGTGGCCGGCGTAAAACTGAAGATCTGAATACCGCGCGTGCCGTTCCCGGCGCTCTGCACGACGTAAAATTTTCGCTGGGTGGTTGAGAGCTTGCCATCACCAAAAACAGCGATGCCCGCCACGCTGACCGTTTGACCGGTGTATTGATAGGGGTTGGCCTGAATGGTCGGGATGTCGACGATATGAAATGTGTCGGTCACGGTATAGGACACCGTATTCGAAAGGGCCACATAGGTGCCGATCACGACTTTGACCTGATAGGTGACGGTTGTTCCGGTGGATTGCGGCGGGATCGGCGACGAGGTCTCATACGTGCTGTCATCAATGGCGTTCATCGAGATACTGTCCAGAACCGAATTGACGGTACGAAGGAGTTTGACCGTGGGCGTGGTTTCCGATACGACAACCGCCCGTATCGTGACCGGCTGCGTCGGATCGGGAATGGTCGGATAATTCCGCAAGGTCCCGAAACGCAGAGGCGTCTGCACGCTGTATTGATAGGACGCAGACATGGCCATGTTGTTTTCGCTGTCGATAACACGAACAAGGAATGAAACCACGTCACCGGGATTTTTCGGTGGTATGATGCCACGGTAGGTGGAGTCACTGATGTTGGTCATCGTCACCGAATCAGGCGTCGCGCCGGTCGTGTAGACCACGGAGGCCGAAGTCAGGGAATGGGTATGTCCTATGACGATCTCGACCGTGTCCGATTGGGACGCGGTCGGCGTAAGGGGAAAGTACGTCACTGCTCCCAAACGGATGGGTTTCCCTTCAAGAAATTGCCCGGGATTCACGCGGCCGAGCGTGTGATCAGCCTCCAGAGCCGACTGAAGCCATCCGTCGGAACCATTGTCGTTGACAAGTCCGCCGGACGTCTGATTCGTGAAATAAGCGACTTTGTTGGCGCCCAGGCTCAGGTTGTTGCTCCATTGTCCCGACGGCCATCCGGAGATGTCGCCGCCCCAACTAACGATGTCGATCACCGTGCCGCTCGCACTGTCCGGCCCCGAGATCAAAACGGCGTTGTCGGTTCCCGTAAAATCAAAACTGCCGGTTTGCGTTAGGCTGAAATCCACCGTGGCGCTGTCAGCGAACAAAACAAGCAGGGAATCCGTCGAGGCATCGGTGTCTTCGGCGGGATAGGGAAATGTCGCACCCTTGTTGGATACCAAGACGACGCGTGTGTATTGAGGCACGTTTTGCAGAAAGGCGTCGTTCGGGAGTTTTAGGCGACCCTCGCCGGTTGGTGAAGAACCGTCCGACAAGGTCCATCCGCGCATATCCACGCCGCCGGACTTGGTCACGAGCAATTCCACGGCATCCTTCTGGCCCGAACTGGAACCCAAAAGGACTTCGTTGATGATCACGTCGTTGGGCGATTGTGCCCATGCGGCTGAAGCAAAAAATGAAACAAGGAACAGTGATTGGATATTGGTTTTTCTGATCATCGAAAAAGCTCCTTAAAGACGGCACTGGCGTGACGGGAAAATCGCGACGGTCAAGGTGAGTCCGAAAAACGCCGACTTATTTACAACAAATGTGTAATTTTTTCAAGGCCAAACTTGAAAGCTGATTAAAATCATTCTTTTTCTTTTACCCGCACCTTAATTTGAGTCGTGAGTTAAGATGTTGATTTATCAGAATTAATTTTTACAATTTTGTGACAATTCGTATTTGGAACCGATGCTGACAATGATTACTATTTCCCGTCCGAGCGGGAATCTGATCGATACAGATTCAACCACCCCATTCTGCGAGACTTTATGAGACGCTTCAAAGTCATCGGCATCAACTTCAAAACGGCCCCGTTGAGCGTGATCGAACGGTTTGTCATCGAGCCGTCGGCACGCATGGAGAGGCTTACCGAAGTTCGCGACCGACTCAACTGGGAAGAAGTCGTTTATGTCGCGACCTGCAATCGGGTGGAGTTTGTGTTTTATCAACGCGCGGCCGCCGAACCGGCCGAAGAAATTGAGCAGTTGATTCGTACTCTTCAGCCGGCCTGCACCGATTCGGAAATCCGGACCGCCAAGAGACATTTCTATTTCTATTCCGGGTCCGAGGCCATCCATCATATGTTCCGGGTGGTCACTTCCCTGGATTCGATGGTCATCGGCGAGAATCAGATTGTTGGACAGATCAAACGGGCTTTCCAGGAGGCCAAAGACATCGGTCTGGCCGGTCATCAACTGACGATGTTGTTTGAAGCCGCAGCCCGGGTCGCGAAGTCGGTGTTCTCTGATACGGAAATCGGGGCCCGCCCGACCTCCGTGGCCTATCTCGCCAACCAGTTCATCAGGGAATTCGACCGCAAGAACCCGACGGTCATTTTCATCGGCGCCGGTGAAACCATTCAATTGATGACAAAGTATGTCGGCAAGCTCAACGTCGGCAAAACCTATTTTGTCAACCGAACGCGGGCCAACGCGGAAAAACTTGCCGAACTGTACGGCGGCACGGCGATGACCTTCGAGGAATTTTACGCGTCCCGTCTGGATTATGACATGATGATTGTCTGCACGAGTTGCAAGCATCACATCATCACACTGGATAACTATGAGCGCATTTTCGGCGCTTCCACGGCGAAAAAACTGATCATTGATCTGGCGTTGCCCATGAATGTCGATCCGCAGGTGGCCACACGGCATCGCAACCTTGTGCTCCACAGCATGGAGGATATCCAGGCCATGAGCGCCCGCAATAACGAAGAACGCCGGGCCGAGGCCGCCAAATGCCGCGAGATTGTCGCGACGCATGTGGCCGAATTCGAACAGCTTTGGAAACAAAAACAAGTCGAGCATTCGCTCAAGGAAATACCGATCCAGATCAAGTCCATTCACCTCACGGCGGTCGACCATTTGCTCAGCAAGAAACTCAGCCATCTGTCCGACAGCGACAAGGCGGCCATTCGTGAGTTTACGCATTTTCTGTCCAATAAGACGGCGCAGGTTCCGATGCGGATGGCCAAAGACATCATACTGGCCCAATCGTAGTCGGTTCCCGTACACGAAAACTCAGAAGCTGTTCAAGGAAATTTGAACAGCTTTTTTTTGCACGGAGTAGCAACCCATGAAAATTCGAATCGGCTCACGCGGCAGTGACCTGGCGTTGTGGCAAGCCCGGCATGTGCAGGGTTTATTGCGGGAAAAGGCCGGCGTCGAGAGCGACATTACGATTATCCATACCAAAGGCGACAACCTGCAGAATGTGTCCTTCAATCAGATCGAAGGCAAAGGGTTCTTCACCAAAGAGATCGAAGAGGCCTTGTTGGCCGGTCAGATCGATCTCGCCGTGCATTCGCTGAAGGATTTGCCGACCGAAATGACCCCCGGACTCGAGGTGGCCGCGTTTTCGGATCGCGAAGATCCGAGGGATATCCTGCTCATCCACGCCGGGGCCGTCGACGAATCGCAAAATCCGCCCATGATCCTCGGCGCCCGCGTCGGCACCTCCTCCAACCGGCGAAAAAAACAGATCGCCAATCTCCGCCCGGATGTTCAGGTCGTGGAGGTTCGCGGCAACGTTCCCACGAGGCTTCGTAAGCTGGCTGCACGTGATTTCGATGCGCTGATCATGGCCCACGCCGGACTGAAACGTCTTGACCTTGATCTGACGCCCTTTCGTACGGTCATTTTCGACCCGACGCGGTTTATCCCGAACCCTGCGCAGGGCATTCTTGGTTTACAAATACGCTCGGGTGACGCTGCGACCGCTGAGGTCGTGCGCCGCTTGAACGTCGGCCAATCCGAAGCCATCGTGCGCGCCGAACGCGGCCTGCTGGCGCGGATGCAAGGCGGGTGTCAGCTGGCCCTTGGGGCTTACGCGTTCGAAGAAAAGGGAATCTACCGTTATTTTGCATTCTGGGATGAGTTGAATGGCCGCCCGTCGCATGCATTCCATGGCGAATCCACCGATCCGGATAAACTGGCCGTAGACGCCTACTATGCTTTTATGAAGGCTGCCCGCCGGCTGGAAAATACGACCGTCATGCTGACCCGACCCGAACATCAGGCGGACGAATGGAAAACCGCGTTGGAGGAATTCGGCGCCAACGTGATCAGCTTTCCGGCGATACGCATTGTGCCTGAAGTCAACCGGAACGACATGTCGGGCGTTGTCAAGGAGCTATCGCAATGGAATTGGATCCTCTTCACAAGTTCCAACAGCGTTGACATTTTCACGAGCCAACTGGATGCCCACCAGGCCCGGATTGCGACAACCACGCGTGTCGCAGCGATCGGCAGATCGACGGAAGCGGCCTTGATCGCCAAAGGATTGAAAGTTGATTTCGTTCCATCCAAATCCAATGCGAAAGATTTTGCCGTGGAATGGCTGGACCAGACCACGCCTTCCGGCCACGTCCTGATTCCGTGTGCCCACAAAGCGGATGACACATTGGAAACGCACCTCTCCGCGCATGGTCTGAAGGTCCGGAGGCTCAATTTGTATCACACACAATTGCCCGATAAACATGACCTTCCTCCGATGGACGGAGATCCGGATTATCTGGTATTTGCGAGTCCGTCCGCCTTTGAGTACTTTCTCCAAATAGCGGCATGGCCCAAAACGACAAGAATTATCAGTATTGGGCCGAAAACAAGCGAGCGGATACGGGCATCCGGGGCGGCCGTCTTTGCCGAAGCCTCGGAACCGTCTATCGAAGGCGTCATTCTGAAAATGCTGAATCCCAACTTTTAGGAGGATCTATGGACAACGTATTTCGCCCGCGCCGTATGCGGAAGAGCAAGATCGTACGCGACATGATCGCCGAAACCACCCTGAGTCGCGATCAATTTGTCATGCCGCATTTCGTCATCGACGGCCTCAATAAGCGGGAAACCATCACCACCATGCCCGGCATCGAACGCCAGACGACGGACGTGCTTATCAAACAACTGGAAGCCGATCTGGCCGTCGGCATCAACAAGATCCTGCTTTTCGGCGTGACGGAGGAGAAGGATGAAAAGGGCACTTCCGCTTTCCGAAAAGACAACCTGATCGCTCACACGATCAGGGAAATCCGAAAGACTTTCGGCGATCAGATATACATCATCACAGACGTCTGTCTCTGCGCCTATATGTCGCACGGACATTGCGGAGTACTGCGGCATGGAGAGATCGTTAATGACGAAACACTGCCTATTCTCGCATCCATGGCGATGTCGCATGCCGAAGCCGGCGTGGACATGGTCGCGCCGTCGGACATGATGGACGGCAGGGTCATGGCCATCCGCGAAACCCTCGATGACAACGGCTTTACGAATACAGCCCTGATGTCGTATTCGATCAAGTTCTCGTCGTCGTATTACGGCCCTTTCCGGGAAGCGGCCCACAGCGCGCCGGCGAGCGGCGATCGCAAAAGTTACCAGATGGACTTCCGCAACGGACGCGAAGCCATGATTGAGGCATTGCTGGATGAACAGGAAGGCGCCGATGTCCTGATGGTCAAACCCGGCATGGCCTATCTGGACGTCGTCCACGACCTCCGGCAGCACACCCAGTTGCCCGTCGCCATCTATAATGTGAGCGGGGAATTCTCGATGGTGAAGTTCGCCGCCCAGCATGGAGCCATCGATGAACAGGCGGTTGTGATGGAAAACATGTACGCGATGACCAGGGCCGGCGCCCGCATCCTGATCACGTATCACACGAGGGATATTCTCAAAAACAATTGGATGTAGTTCCGAGCCCCGGCCATCATGGTCAAAAGACGATCCTCAAAGGGGTCGTCTTATTCTTTTGCTTGAATTCCGAATCGCGATTCAGCAAATTGGGTCATGACAAAAAAAGAATTCCTCAAGTCAGTTGCCGGTATGAACAGTGATGTGTTGGGTCAGCTTCTGGCCACGCTGGAAGAAACCCACACGGCTTATTGTGTGATCGGTGGTCTTGCCGTCAACGCGTATGTGGAACCCGTGGTCAGTCTTGATCTGGACATCGTGATCGTGGCCGGCAAACGGCAGCAACTGGCAGACAGGTTATCGCATTTCGGACCGGTCCGGCATTTCGAGCATAGCATCAATTGGGAGCCTGCCGGATCGGATTTGCGCATCCAGTTTCAGTTAGATCATCGTTATCAGGATTTTCTTGAACGGATCGTCCGGCGCGAAGTTCTTGGATACGAGATGAACGTTGCGTCCGTCGAGGACGTTTTGTCTGGAAAAATCTGGGCATTTCTGGATCGGGAAAGGCGTCCGAGCAAACGACAGAAAGACCTGGCCGACATCGCGAGAATAATTGAAGAATTCCCTCAACTCAAAGAGACGCTTCCTTCCGGCGTGCGGGATTCACTCCAAACGTAACCTGGCCGATCGTCAGAACGCGAGAGTCAGTCCGGCGCTCACCGCATGATACCGGGCCACGCTGTAATCGATGTTCAGATTGGCAATCAATGCCCGGAGACTCAATCCCAGCGTCAATCGTGTCGGGTTGTCTCCCTTGACCTTGATGTCAATTTTTTCCGTCGTGCCATCCGCATTGATGAAATCGTAACGCAGCCGCATGGTTGATGACTCCGCCATCAACCCCGCGTAGGGCGCCACGTGCAAAAAGCGCCATCCGAACTGCTTGGAAGCTGTGATGCCCAAGCCCGCAGCCCGCATCTCAAAAGCCCGCCCGATACGCATCGTTTGACTCGTGACCGCCAGCGCCACCTCTACAGGCAGTTTTTTCCTGGTCCACATGGCCGGATTGTGCTGGATGCCTATGCCGGAGTATTCCAACGTGCCCAGGGCTCCGGCTTTCCGGGTTGGAAAAAATCGAAAAGTCAGTTGTGTTCCATAGAACGTTCCCAAGGTGAGCTGATACGCATACCAACCGACGGCTGGCAGATTCAGCCCCGCCACGGGCAAGGTAAAACTCCCGCCCTCCGACGCCACATCAATCGTTCGTGTTTCACCGCTGATCGGGTCTGTGTAATTCAAAGCCACTCCCCGGTAGGCCACCCGTATGCTGTCCCTTTTTCCACCGACCACCGTCGCGCCTTCCAGATGAACGTTCACCGAAGACCCGACAATCTGTTGAATCAAGGCCGCCTGTACGGCTTGCTTTTGCTCGCCCGACAATAGTGAAAAATCGTCGCTGGAATATATAAATTGCGTGATGGCCGAAGCTTGTATGCTGTCCAGACGCAGTTGGCCCGTGGCGGAAAAGCGTCGGCTGTGGGGCTTGAAAAAAGCCCCCATGGCGGTAATGCCAAGCTCAAAATGAAAGGCAAATTTCCTGGCCTCCGGCGCTCGATGAAACCAGCCCGAATTCATGCTTGTACCAAATCCCGATACGGCCGGCGCCACGTAATGTCGCGCGGCATCCGCGGCCAGCCGGGAAACGGAGGATTGGAAATCGTTTTGGGCGAGGACGGGCAGGGTACCTGCCAGCCAAATAAACCAACGCAACGTCAAGCCAACATCTCCCTTGATTTATGAATTCAATCCGCCAGATCATGGACGTGTAAACGGGAGTTATCCGACGACGGAATGGCCCATTGTTCTCAATGGTGTCTCATGGTCTTATGCCATACAGACGGGCGAGCGTATTGGGATGAAAACCCAGCTTGTACAACAACTGTATGATGAAGTTTAGAGTGATGCGCTTGAAATAACCATCGGATTCATGACGCCGGGTCGATGTAATCACGTGGGCCTTCAGTATCCTGAATCCTCTAAGGCGCCGAAGTCCTTCCACAAAGCGCATGTCTTCCAGAAAGGATAAGTTTTCGTCGAATCCGCCGGAGGCCGTCCAAATGTCCTTCCGAACAAAAATCGCCTGATCGCCCAGCGGCAGTTTGAACCACCGGCAACGCCATCCGACGAAGCATTCCAGATAACGATAGCGCAGACGCCTCTGATCAAAACGCAGCGTGAAAGCGCCGGCCTCAAGAAAGGGCAGATTCCGAATGGCGTCCAGGAAAGATCCGAACGCATCGGATGACAGAGTTGTATCGGCATGCAAGAACATGATCCATTGTCCCTGAGCGTGACGAGCGCCGGCATTCATCTGAACGGCACGGCTTCGGGTCGTTTCGACGAGTCTGATCCGGTGATCCCGAATGGCCCGAATGCCAGCGGCCGTCGAATCAGTGCTTCCGCCGTCGACGAAGATGAACTCTGCGTTTTGAAGAGATTTGAGGTGATGCCACAATACATCCAGGACGACGGTCTCGTTGTATGTTGGGATGACGATGGACACCAGCGGATTGTGCAGCATACCAGACGGGGTCGTCGTTAATAACCATTGAGCGTCCAATCGTAGTCCGTGTATTCTATGCGAAATGGCGGTCCATCCGGCACGGATCGCGTCATGTGGTCTGGAAAATGGGGCCACACGAAATCGACAACGGATCGATGACGTCGATTGAAATCGACGGAGTACCATTGGAATATTTTTGAAAGGTAGATGATTCGATTTGGAATGTCAATTCGGTTTTTGTCGGTCTGGCTGAGAAACGTACGCCGTTGGTCGTCGAGCTGGCTATCCAGACGCCGCCCATCGTAGGCTTCGTTTCGTAACGGGGGACAACTTTTGGCCGCGCATACAAGGGCAAAATGAATTCTTGGTTCGTCAAATATTTTCCGGATAATATCGTGTTCGATGTTATTGAGACTCAACTCTCTTCCATGGATCGTGGCGATCTTCCTATCCCAGGCTGTCGAACGGGTCAGGTATTCAGACCCCAGAAAACCGAAGCCAATGTCCTTGATGCTGCGAACCGGGTGGTTATCGCATATGAGCTTGATGGTGAAGGCATTGTATGCATTTATCCAGAATGCCAGAAGGTACTGGCGGTCGGCGATGGAGTCCGGGTTCTGACGCTCCATAATTCGCAGGCACGTTATGAATCTATCGTCATTCTTGATGGCCGCATAGTGAACCAAACCATCCCTGACGTGGTCTTTCAATACGGCATTGAAAAGCGCATCAGCCTGTTCCCTTTCCTGCAAACATTCCAATGCCAAAGCAGGCTCGTCGACGGCCGCTCCACGGAAAACTTGAAACGCAAAACACAGGGCGAAAATCATGTCCATCACATTCATGGAGATCAACATAGCAAAAAAAAACCGCAAATTAATTCTTTACGGTTTTCTTTCGGAATAAATATGTCAGAATATCAGTTGAAACGAGCGGCCTGGTTGATCTTTCTTCGGCGGCGTTGCGACTGATGTTTACGTTCGCTCGGACTGATGAAGTTGGATTTCTCTATATACGTTTGTATGATTCTGGCCTTGCGGCACTCCGTTTCAAAACGGCGGACCGCTTTCTCGAACGGCTCGTTCTTTCTGACAATCGTCGACAACATGGTTTCCTCGCTGTCTATTTGGAAAGTGTATTTTCGCAGATTAGTAACCTTATTAACTTCGCTCCGTAGATGTTTATTCCAACGGACGGTGTGTCACAATAGTTTTACAATCCTAAATCATGATTGGAGTTCAATTTGTGTGAAAACACACGTTCCCGTGACCATTCTGGTTTTGGTTGTTGCCGCGACCATGTCCTGCAGCCTTTTCGAACACAAGGAGACGGAGTCCTATGAATACGAAATTTTCCTGCCCGATGAATATAACAGAGACTACGCTGCCACATTTCCAACGATTATTTTTCTACATGGTGGCGGTGGATTGACCTATTCCGATGATCAGATTGCGCGCTATGGCGCGAGCCATGAGGATTTTCCGTTCATTGTCGTTCGTCCCAAGGCAGACCACGGCAATTGGTCCGTCAAACCACTGGATAGGGCGATTGACCACGTTCAGGCAAACTACCGCGTGGATGCGGATCGCCTATATTTGACCGGGCTGAGCCGCGGCGGGTTCGCCACATGGGGTATGGCAATTGACTATCCGGATCGCTTTGCCGCCATTTCGCCCATTTGTGGGGGAGGTGATGTCCATTCTGTTTGCCGGATCAAAGACGTGCCCGTCTGGGTGTTTCACAATGAAGGGGACCCGACTGTGCCGCTTTTCTATTCCCAGGAAATGGTCGATCAGCTTCTGGACTGCGGAGGCCATGTGCGTTTCACCATTTATCCGATAAACGGTCACGACGCCTGGACAGCCACCTACAACAATCCGGAGTTCTATGAATGGCTGCTGAGCAATGTGCGGTCCCCTCACACAGGACGATCCGTTGATTTCCAATCTGATTCTCACGAGCGCTGACCCCCGTTAAGAGGTCATTTGGCAGAACACGTCACTCGCACGAATGACCACACGAGGTCGTTGCGATGATATCGTCGTAATCCGCCACAGCCCGGCTTCGAGTGGCATCGGCGTCTGATCGGATCGCCATGCCGGCAATCTCATCCGGCGGGTATTCTCCGAAAGCCTTCCGATAGAGTTTGTAGATATTAATCGTTTCCGTTACCCAAACGTTTTTCTTTGCTGTTCCGCTTTCCACGACAATTTGCGTGGCCTTTCCGGTGCCTTCCCTTGTAAACATGTCGCAAACCGAGAGCTCGTTACTCCAGATGTATTTGATGCTCTTCGGTACGCCGAGAAAATTCACATAGTATGTAACGTAAAGCGCCGCGGGACTGTCGCGGTGCCCGGCCAGTTTTTCATTTGCACCGGCGGGAAATTCACTGACGCGCCAACGCCATTGGAGGCATGGATATTTTTTGACATTCCACTTCTTGTCACTGACGATGGTGACGGCCTGGCCCGTATCCTCGACATGGAGATATTTGTTGCCGGCTTCTTCACGGACCGTGTATGGGACCTCGCCGGGTTTCGCGTCGCCGATCTTTCGGACTTTGATTCCGTCAAGCCAGCCCCAGCCTTTCGGAAAATGGCCTGTCGTCGAGCTGGAAAAATCCTCGATGATAATTTGTTCCGCCGCGGTCACATCCCGTGAATCCGTCGTCATATCCAGGCCGAGTATGCAAGCCGCGGTCACCATGAATAATAGGAATGCTCTCGTCGTATCCATCGTACATCTCCCCGATGAGTAGTCAGGCTTTCAGGTGTTTCAATTTCTTGAGTTGCAAGATCGTCGCTACAGACAGGATACCCATGACGATGGCATTGAGTATCATGACCCACAGGGCGACGACTTTGTTGCCGGACAAGCATGAAAGAAAGACATAGAATGTCCGGACATCTCCTTTGAAAAACGGCCGGAAAAAGTGAAACCACTTTGTAGATCCTTTGGCCGGTTCGAATCCCTTGACGATATCGCGGGCCATGACCTGGCGGCTCTTGTATCCGTAGGCATGCATCATACGCACTTCCCGGAAGGCTGGAACAAAGGACCAGACAAGGGCGAGCGATGCCGCGAAGAGGCTTGTGATATCATATGGGCGCTCGACAAAGCACACCGCGCCCAGCATGCCGAGGGGAAGGAAGAATCGCAGATCGTCGATCAGCACGTCAAAATCGGCGCCGGCATCGGATTCGTAATTTCGCATTCGGGCTGTCTCGCCATCGCATCGGTCCAAAACGCCTGCCGAGAATTGCCATAACAGTCCGAAACCAACCAGGGCCCACGGTGAGGGAATCACCAACAGTGCGGTGGCCAGCATATACAGTAAGAGCGACAAGCGACTGATGGTGTTGGGAGCGACCCGGAATCGCACGAATAGAAACGTCATTGGTTTGGAAAATTTTGAATTGACCGCTTTGGAAAATTCTCCGCTGATCTCCTTGAATGCGATTTTCCAAAAGAATTCACGCATAGCCTCGGGCGGATGGTGGTCGTGTATTTTCAGCCACCATGCATTACCAATGTGCCCGACGGTCAGATGGCCCATTGAGTTCAAGTGATTGACAAGGTCGGTGACCCGCCTTATTGGCGGAAGGCGCTGAAGATGCTCGGTCCGGCAAACGAGAATATCCGTACTGAAGTGGCCGGATTTCAAAGACGGAGACAGCACATATTTGTGGTCCGATGCCTGCACGCGGTTCAAGTGACGCCAGGCCTGAAATATGACACGGTATTTGACCTGGAGTTCCTCGGAAAACGTCACCACATCGTCAGCGATCGTCACGTGGTCATAGGCGATCAGGGTGGCTTTCTCAGAATGCACGGCGACCTCGATGGCCGGCTTCAGAAAAGACGGATGGACGATCGCGTTGACGTCGGCCACAAGAAAGTGAGCGCCTGGTGAGACAGAAATGGTTGAGAGGGAGCCCGAAATGTCGGAGTCCGGTTGGGCCTCAAACACCGTGATTTTCGATAATACTCTGGCGCGCACTTCGTCAATCAAACGGTCTATCTTTGGACGATCCTTCGGCATGGCCAGGATATATACACATTCCATGCCGGATTTTGATGAAGCAACGAGCGCGCGTCCCAATAAAGACTCGCCGCCATGCACGGCATCAAAAGAAGCGTGACCGGAGTTTGAATTTGTTGCAATTAGAATGATGTTGGCGTGTGGCGTCATTGGTTATCACGATCCGTGGCTTTTTCAGAGTGATCGAAATCTATATTTACTGTGAAATGATCAGACAGAATCTGCGTGAAAAATCACACGCAATACCCTGGATGTGCGCCACAACCACGTCAGGACAATCCACACGGTGATGGCGTAGAAAGTGTACAATGGAAAGCCGAGTAGCCAGCCAAGTAACATCAGGAATATGTCATTACGGCGGGCAGTAAAAAGATGGACTTTGGCATCAAGCGGCGTGAGGTCGAATAACGATTTCTTGAATTTACGTTTAATGTATCCCCAGTTGATATCGTCCACGATGGGTGTCACGGTCAGTACGATACCCATTAGGCCGTTGAAACTTGTCCAATCTCCTTTGGAAAAATGCCAACTCATGCCCAAATACCAGGCCACACGGGCTGGCATGCTGGTCGCATGATCGATCCTGTCGGCGGCCTCACTGAGTCGAAAGGTCATCCTTGCCAGTTTTCCATCCAGGGAATCGAGTATGATGAAGGAGGCCGCCAAAATCAAACCCAAACCGAGCCATCCGGTGAAGAAAGCAGGAATGGCGCCGAAAGAACATGCAATGGCCGTCGTCGTAATCATGTTCGGCGTGATGGGCGTTTTGGCGAAGAACTTCGTCATAGCCCTCACCGGCAGCTTATAGCCGTACGTGCCGACCAATTCCAGAGTTCCTTTGAATGTCTTTTCGTACAGGTCATTCTCGATTTCACGCAGGGAGGCCGTTTCCGTGACACGGATCAAGGTTGGCGTCACCGTCTTTCTCAAGAAGCGTATATAGGAATCCATCGAACGTATCGAAACGGCTCTTATCTTGATGCTTTGGGCCTGCGAGTCGAAAAACTCGGCCAACGATGAGTTTCCAAATCGAGCCGCGTCATCCGCTGAAATGCTCAAAGCCGTCGGCGCGTCCTTTGACTCTTCATCCAACACGCCAATGGATTCTTCCTGCTTGAGCAGCAAAGACAGAACGCGGTCATCATACACGCCGTTACCTTCGAGAAGGACGATTCCATCTTTTCCTTCCATGACAGTGGTCAACGGCGTATTCGGCCGGACGTTGTGTACAATGATTCTATATCGTTTCCTGAAATCATACCTCAGGTTCGACCGGACATCAAAGCCTTCGGCTGTTATGAGGTGAGCTTCCTTCTGGCCGAGAATATCCAGTTGTCGCAATATTCTCTCGGCCAGAGGCACGTCAAACAGCTTTCTCCAGGCATTGTTTCGGCAATCAATGAGGATCTTCATGAGGCCCCTTTGGTTTGACGAATTGGAGTGGCGCGCAGGTAAGTACGGCAATGCGGGGATTGCTCTTGGCGGATGAAAGTAATCCGGTCAACAAAGACCAGTCCTTGATAAGCAGGCCGTTTTTGTATTTTTTGTAAAAGAGCTCCGGTGGGTAAGACGGCGAGAAAACGATGGGCCGTTTTGTCCAGTCGAGTGAACCATGGTGAGCAGGTGGCGTGACGCCTTTGATTACCCGGTCTCTCCATGATGGAAACTCCGCCTTGCTATGCCTGACAATGTTCCTTACGAGTGCCCGTTTGACCCGTCCGATGTGACCTCCGGTTAGCCATCTTCGAAGAGGTCCGAAGAGTGACTTGGCATTCAGGATTTCAAAATACAGCAATATCAACAAAGTGATTAAGGAGGACCGTCGGAGTTTTTTCCATCCATGATAGTCCATGCCGTCCGGCGTATTCAGGATGTGAATCACAAGTGATTCGGGGAAGATCTTGCCTACCCAGGAACTCTTGTCAGCCTGCACAGGATCGGCGTCCAGCGGATAGTGATTGGCGACAACGAAGTCAAACGGCGTGTCGGGATGTTCGAGCCGGTAAAGCCGGTCGGCATCGGCGACCAATTGCGAATAGACAAGCCTGAAATCTCCCGATGCCATGCGGCATATTTGACGCTCCGCATTGACCAGAACATTTATCAAGAAGACAGGAGGCAACTTATCGGCGAAGGCCTCGGAAACTTCTCTCATGTCCCACACGCCATCTTCCGGTTTGGAACGGCCGCGCTTCGGAGTGAAGCCATGCATAAAGACAATGCTCTCCATCCCGGCTATTCCCGGGCAAAACAACTTGGCGCCGCCGCCGAATCCATGACAGGCATGAGGGAGCACGCATCCGATACCGATGATCAGATCTGCCGTGGCCACCTGGCGGTTGGCAAAGCAAGGCAACCCATTGGCTAGAGTGCCGAGATACTCCAATGGGGACAGAAAGGCGTCGTGGGACGTCACTGAAAATTCTGCCAATACGGGTGCCCCCAGTTTCTTGGCCAATTCTTCGTCGGACAACTGGCGATGGGAGCCTGTCGCGATAACAAAGGATATGTTGTTAGAAGAGATGCCGCTGTTCGAAAGAATGTCAAGCATCGGTGCAATGATCACCGAGGCCGGCGTGGGACGGCCCAAGTCGTCAATCACAAACACAACACGGGTGGTCTTGGAAGTTCGGTGTCGGTATGCCGCAAATGACCGGCTTAATTCCGTCCGAATACTCTCGTCTGACAGGGGCGCCGCATGGCCGGGTTTGAATTCATGAATAACGCAGGCGTCTGGAAATGCAAGAGGAATCTGGTTATCCCCGAACCATGCTGATGTGCGAATACTAATCGCTTGCACGGGATTAGTCGTGTTTTTGAAATACCGCGCAGACCCGAAGATCGGCAGTTCCGAATTCATCAAAAATGACCACCACATGTTTCATGATCGGGTCTCTTGCGATGGTTTGCGTGCCGGTTCCTGTTTGGCAAGATCCCTGGCCTGCTTGATGGCAAAGAACACAAAATACAGGAAAATTAACGTGGCGACGATCAAGGCGACGAGATCGTAGAGCTTGATGCGATGATCGCCAAACACCATCATGGGATTGGTTCCGAAAAAGAACGCCGTATTAATAATCATGATAATAACGCGCATCTCGGTGGGGCCGAACTTACCGTACGAGATCTTGAAAACACCGGTCACATTGGTGTTGATGTAAACCAGGATGGATATCGTGAGGTAAGCCGAAAGATCGAGCAGGGCATACACCATTCCGACAAAGGGGGACAATCCGACTCCGATGCATATGCATGACGTCGTCACGGCATCGACCGTATGGTCCACGAAATAACCATACTTGGGGCGTTCCGTCTTGCGAAACCGCGCGAGGTTTCCGTCGAGGCTGTCGCCAAACCAGTTGAGAACAAAACCCAGATTGGCCAGCCACAGAAAATTCCGGTCAAAATTGGTGAGCCAGTAACTGACGCCGATTAGAAAACCAGCCAGAATTCCGACCAGCGTGAGATGATCCGGCGTGACCCAGCGGGGCATGTGCTCGCAGAGCCATGCCAGTGCCGGGCGTTCCAGGGGGCCAAAAAAAATATCGTTGACGCGGTCATCTTTCTTTTTGGATATCGTGTCTTGAACCATGTTCGTTTCCTATGGTTTGGGTTTTGTCGATCGACTCATCCTTGCATCGGCCTCACCGTATCGAGATTTGTCCTGATGGGCAATGCCTCCTGATAACACCCAAGGACCGGATGGCATCTGCGGCCCAATCGTAAGGCTCATCTTTCTAGGTTGGCGGCCTTTGTTGTGATTTGATAAGTTGGTTGGCGAATTTCCGGCCTACCAGGTAAAGGATAACGTAAGAAACCAATTGTCCCCATGCAATCCCGTATTCACCGATCATCAAAATTAAGATGGTGGTGGCGGCAAGGCCTCCAACCCCGCCGGCCACGTCACGAAAAAGGAAATCTTTGCCTCTGCCAAAAACGGACAATATCGTAAATTGCAGGGCCGAAAGAGGCTGAAAGAAATGGGCGACGCACAAAACGGCCAGTATGGGCCAGTGGGCGGCATACTTGTCTCCGCCCAGCGCGGCCATGACCCACGGGCTGAGCAAAAGCATCAGAAGAGGGGCTGGCAAAGTGAACGTCAGATACGTTTTTACATAGGACTGCCTTTCCTTGATGTCGCGCGTGCGTGCAAGTCGGACAACCAACGGATCGGTAAAGGCGGAAGAATAATTCTTCAGAACACTGGACGCTTGTTTGGCCAACCGATAGTTGGCCAGTTGTTGCAGTGGCAGCAGCAGTGGGATGATCAGGTATTCCCCCTGAACAAAGCCAAACCGGAAGAATTTCCGCCAATGGAAGTAACGGTATTCCAGAATCTTCTTTTTCCATGGAAACTCGCGAATACGATGGAGGCTGGCCTGTGCAAAAATATCCCGAACATAGAAAAGCCGAAAAATTAAAGTTGTCATCTGACCGATGACAAGCCCCAGGAAATAGAACGTCGTTCCACCCTGAACGTAGCACAGCAAAGCGGCGATCTGCTCAACAAGAGGTGTGGCGGCCGTCAGAAAGGAATGCGTGCCAAAGCGCTGCTTGATGGTAAAAATCGGAGTGAGTATGGATTGAAAATTCTCCAACAACAAGTGGAACGTGGTTAACCACAGGACCCACCGGATGTCAAATTCGGGAAACTGGCTCTGGAGCGGCGATTCAAAACCAAGGACCAGGATTCCATACATGACGCAAACCACGGTGGCCAGCATGGCCCGAGCGATGGTGGCTGGGATGATCAAATCGGTGATGATTTTCCGTCGCTGTTCCGTGTAGTATTGACTGGTGGCTTCCCGAATAAGGAAATTTTCGAAACCGAGGTCCACGAGCACTTTGGACATGCTGACGATCGTGTCATATATCGCAATAGCGGCGAAGATGGTTTTTGGGAACTCACGAGCGAAGTACATTGTGAAAGCGATGCTGAGCAGTGCCACGGCGCCTTTTCCAAGCAGTATTCGAAGCGTTTTTTTGAGCAAGCTATTCATGTTTGGCGGGGCAATTCGTGTCCAGAAGCTGGAAAAGGAAGCATCGGGACATCGTTGAGGCGGATATCGGAATGGGGATCACTCGAAACCATGGCTGTGGACGGATGCTTTTGCATGTGGCGGCAAAAAAAAAAGCTCTTGATTGAAAAGTGTCAAGAGCCTTACGAAAAAAATGAGGTTCGAATGAACTAGCTGGCTTTCTTCAGTCCGGTTGCGTCATAGGATGGTGTAGACCGAACCCTTGGCGCATGGGTCATGATGGCCTGCTTCATCATGCCGGACATTTCCGTGTCCAGCTTCTTCAGGTCTTCGGGAAAATCCAGTTCGCCATATTTGAATTCGGTGACGTCCACATACTCGACATGATGGCCGCCGTCGATCATGTGTTGAATGGCTTTCACAAAGAAGGCCTTCCTACGGACATCTTCGATCATGGCCATGTCCATGCCATATTTGAAGGCATTGACACCGGCGCCGCGAAACGCCCGGAGGCCGATGGATTCGCCGTGCGCTTCGAAGTTGTCGATCTGCTTGCTGATCTCGACCACACGATTGCCGACCAGGCGAATCTTCATATCTTCGTTGTCATACGTGGGATTCTTGTGAATGGCCACGCTGGCCGTTTGATTCGCGTGATGCAGCACTTTCTGAAGAGCCTTCCGTTCAAACACATTGTCGCCATTGATAACCAAAAAATCCGAGTTCATCTCGTCCCGTGCCAGCCAAAGAGAATACAGATTATTGGTCACGTGGTATTCACGGTTGTTGATGACTTTCAGGCGCATATCAAGCCCGTGTGCCGCAATGTACTGGAGGGCATAGTCACGCAATTTGTCAACGCGAAAACCGCCGATCACAACGACATCCTTGATACCGACGCTGTGCAATGTGACGAGTTGATATTCAAGTATCGTCGTGCCAGCTACATTTAGCAGACACTTCGGAGTCTCTTTGGTGAGCGGAAGAAGACGTGAACCCTGACCAGCTGCTAGAATAATCGCTTTCATCAATGCCATCTCCAGTGTTAGATGGACATTACGTCAGCAATTATCAGGCCACGAATTTACATTGACTTGAATTTATTGTTAATATTATTTTTACGATCAAAATTCAGAACAAAATATTATGAAATTGTTGCCTGAAATGCCCCACGAGGATGGCATACGCAATAAAAATATTGCACGCTTCATCTTGTGTTCTTTGCAAGGGTTTTTCTTGCTTCTTCAATGACGCTTTCAGTTGTGAAACCAAATTCTGTCATTAGGGCTTTTATAGGCGCCGATGCGCCGAATCTGCTTTGCGCCAACACCGTGCCGTCGGATTCAATACCCGCATAACGGCGCCATCCAAAGGAAGAACCAGCTTCGACGGCCAATCGGCATCGGACGCCGCTTGGCAGTACTTCCTCGCGATACGCAGCGTCCTGGCGTTCAAAGAGGCTCCAGCAGGGCAGGCTGACAACACGGCATTGGATGCCTTCTGCCGTTAGGCGATCCGATGCCGCAACGCACAATTGCAGCTCCGATCCGGTGCCAATCAGGATGATATCCGGCGAACCATGACAATCCGAGAAGACATAACCGCCACGCAGCACACCATCCGCCGGCGCATATTTGGTGCGGTCAAACGTCGGCAAAGCCTGACGGGTCAGGATTAGGAGGGCCGGGCGATCCTTCAGAGACATGATATGCCGCCAGGCAAATGCCACTTCATTGGCGTCGGCCGGACGCACCACGTCAAGATGGGGAATGGCCCGAAGGGAAGCCAGATGTTCAATCGGCTGGTGAGTCGGTCCGTCTTCGCCCACGCCTATGCTGTCGTGCGTGAATATGAAAATCGATGGCTGCTCCATCAGCGCGGCGAGGCGAAACGTGGGCCGCATGTAGTCCGAAAAAATAAGGAATCCTGAGCCATAGGCCCTCAAATTGGACAACGTCATGCCATTGACAATAGCCCCCATGGCGTGTTCGCGGACACCAAAGTGAAAATTGCGTCCGCCGTAGTGCCCCTTTTGAAAGTGATCAGCCCCGGAAATGAGGGTCTTGGTCGACGGGGCCAGGTCGGCGGCTCCACCCATGAACCACGGTACAGCGGCCGCGACTGCGTTCAGGACTTTGGCGCTCGCCTCACGGCCGGCCACCCCCTTGGCATCGGCGGGGAATGACGGCAGAGATTTTTCCCATCCATCCGGCAGAGTCCGGGCATGAAGCGATTGGAATTGGGACGCCAGTTCTGGGAATGCTTTGCGATAGGCCTCAAACTGTGTCGTCCAGCTCTTCTCGGCGTCCGCGCCGCGCGAGATCATGGTCTCCTGGTAACGGCGGATCTCGTCGGGGATATGAAATTTCTTGTCGGGATCCCATCCGTAATTTTTCTTGGCCGCCCTGATCTCGTCCTCTCCGAGCGGCTCACCGTGGGCCGCGGCAGTGTCCTGCTTCGTGGGCGCCCCAAATGCAATGTGACTCTCGATGATGATCAACGTGGGCCGTCCCTTTTCACCAATCGCGGAGGCGATGGCCTTGGACACCTGGGCGGTGTCGTTGGCGTCGCTGACCCTCAGCACATTCCAATGATAGGCCGCGAAACGGGCGCCGACATCCTCCGTGAATGCGAGGTCCGTCGAACCCTCGATGGTGATGCGGTTGCTATCATAGATCCACACGAGATTATCCAATCCAAGATGGCCGGCCAATGAAGCCGCTTCGCCCGACAGACCTTCCATCATGCAACCGTCGCCGGCGAGCACGACAACCTTATAATCAACGATCACATGACCCGGGCGGTTGAAATAGGACGCAAGCCACTTTTCAGCCATGGCAAACCCCACGCTATTGGCGGCACCCTGCCCGAGGGGGCCGGTCGTCGTTTCGACGCCGGGCAACAGACCATACTCCGGATGACCGGCGCAACGGCTGTGAAGTTGTCGAAAGCTCTTCATATCTTCCAGCGTCACGTCGTAACCATGCACAAAAAGTGTGCTATACAACAACATGGAAGCATGACCGGCGGAAAGGATAAAACGATCGCGATTGGGCCAGTTCGGGTTTTTCGGATTGAACGTAAGGTGGTCATGAAACAACGTCAACGTGACCGGAGCCATGGCCATGGCTGTTCCCGGATGCCCCGAATTGGCCTGCTGGACGGCATCCATCGACAGCGTGCGAATGGTATTGATGCACGTATTCTCCAAATCGCGCGAAAGACTCATGACCGCTCTCCTCGGAAGTTTGTTCAATAAACGATGTTTCAGGACAGACGTTACCCGGACGTCGGGATCGACGGAAGCAGATATGCCTTGAGGACTTTAAAGAAAGATGCCGTGTTATTCAATAACAATCTTCGAATAGTCTGCCGGGGCCTTCGGTACCTTCAAATCCAAGCCTTCCATGGTCTCGACCAGAATCTTGGCAACGGCGAGATTGCGAAACCATTTCTTGTTGGAAGGTACGACATACCACGGCGCATCCTCGGTGCTGCAATGGTTGAAGACATCTTCGAACGCCTGCATGTATTCATTCCACATCGGTCGTTCTTTGAGATCGTTCGGCGAAAATTTCCAGTGCTTTTCCTTGTCGTCCAATCGCTCCTGCAGGCGCTTCCTCTGCTCATCCTTGGAGATGAATAAGAAAAGCTTGACAATGGCCACGCCGTTTTCGGTCAATAATTCCTCAAATTCATTGATCTGGTTAAAACGCCTTTTCGCCTCTTTGTCCGTGATCATCTTATGGACGCGCGTGACAAGCACGTCCTCGTAGTGCGAGCGGTTGAAAATACCGACACAACCGCGTGGAGGAACGGCCTTGTGAATCCGCCAAAGGAAATCATGACTCCGCTCTTCATCCGATGGGGCCTTGAAACTGTGGACCACACAGCTCTGAGGATTGAGTCCCCTCATTACGTGTTTGATTGTGCCGTCTTTCCCGCCGGCATCCATGGCCTGCAAAATGATCAAAAGCGACCTTTTGTGCTCGGCCCACATCAATTCCTGAAGTTCGATCATCCGAAGGTTGTATTCTTTGAAGTTTTCTCGCACATCGTCGGAGTCCTTGTAGCCGTGCGTGTCGTCCGGATCGTAATCCTTCAGAAGAGAAATTTTCTTGTCATGTGGAACTCTATACTTCTTGATCATAGCCACCTCCTGCTGATTGGATGGTAGTGTGGGAGATGAAGACTAATAAATCCAATATAAGCAATTCTTCACAGATACGCCAGAAATTCATTGAGAATATTGATTGTTGGGTCACATGTTTCTTGACAAACACGACAGGAAGTAATATGATTCCTATTCAGAAGATTGATGCCGCCGAATTCCGTTCGTGTGGCTATTCGGAATGGCGCATAACTGGCCGGAGGCTGAATGAAAGTACCGTTGACTTGGTTGAAAGATTACGTCGACATCCCGATGGATGTGAAGACATTGGCGCACCGTCTGACCATGAATGGATTGGCGGTCGAGGGCATCGTTGAAAATGATCCATTCCCGGGTATTCGCGTCGGCAGGGTCCTTGAAGTAGAAAAACTCCCCAACGCCGATAAGTTGTCGCTAACCCGGGTCGATATCGGTTCCGAAGTGCTGGCGATCGTGTGCGGCGCGCCCAATGTGGCCGCCGGACAACTGGTGCCGGTGGCGACGGTTGGCACACATATGCCAAACGGACTCGAAATCAAGAAAGCAAAAATTCGGGGCGCTGAATCGTCGGGCATGATCTGTTCAAAAAGCGAATTGGGTTTTGAGGAGGGAAAATCGGAGGGCATTTGGCCTCTGGAATCTGATCGTCCCCACCGTCTTGGCCAGACGTTTGGGGAATTCCTGGGTCAGTCCGAAACGATTCTGGATATTGATGTGACATCCAACCGACCGGATTGCCTCAGCATGACAGGGATTGCCCGTGAAATAGCGGTTATCTTGAACAACAGACTCCAATGGCCCGATGTGACGCTCCGGGAATCGTCCGAACAAACCAGGTCGGCCGTTTCAGTTGACATCGAGGATGCCAGCGGGTGTTCGAAGTATGCGGCAAGAGTATTGCGCCACGTTCGTCCGGAACCATCCCCGTCGTGGTTGGCGAAACGTCTGGAATCCGCGGGTCTCCGTTCGATCAATGTGATTGTCGATGTGACCAACTATGTCATGCTTGAAACAGGCCAACCCCTTCACGCGTTCGACTATGATCGAGTCTCGGGTCATCGCATTGTCGTACGGCCTTCCCGCAAAGGTGAGGTTTTCGCAACCCTCGACGGAAAAGAACATGTTTTGAATGAACCAACGGTCATGATCTGCGATGCCGAAAAGGCTGTTGCGCTCGGTGGCATCATGGGCGGCCGAAACTCCGAGGTCACGGACGGCACCACGAACGTTCTGCTTGAGGCGGCCTGCTTCGACGCATTGACCATTCGGCGCGTTTCGAAGCGGTTGGGTCTGACGACGGATGCCGCGATCCGGTTTGGTCGCGGCGTGGACATCGAGCGGGTCGGATGGGCTCTGGACCGCGCTGCGTCGCTCATACAACAACTGACTGGCGGCGAGGTCCTGGCAGGGCGTGTGGACCAGCAGACCCGTCCCTCCGTGCCGCGCCGCATCCACTTGCGTTCGACAGCCGTTCAAAGACTGCTTGCCAAGTCCATTCCGGCAGGCGAAATAGTCTCGATATTGGAAAAGCTGGAATGCGCCGTCGAACGCCAGTCACATGACTTCAACGTGATTCCGCCCAGCTGCCGCCTTGACCTGAACACCGAAGTTGATCTGATCGAGGAAATAGCCCGGATTCATGGTTACAACCAACTGCCGACGAGTGTTGGGGCGTGCATTGTCTATGAGAATGATAACAATCGAGTGGAGCAACTGACCGCGAAGCTCAGGCAGACCCTGCGTGAACTGGGCGTCGATGAAGTGTACACCAATTCAATGGTTCAGGCCGGACTCCAGACGGCCGTTGATCCGTCAGCGGCCCGGCGCATGGTGAAACTGCTGAATCCCATCAGCGAAGACATGGCCGTCATGCGCGTTTCCATCCTGCCCGGACTTCTGGAAGTTCTGAGATTCAACACTTTCCGCGAAAACACCGATATTCGAATATACGAAATGGGAAGGACCTACTTACTACGTGCGGACGGGCTTGCAGACGAACGCATTGTTCTGGCAGGATGTTTCTCAGGTTTCCGAACTCCCGTCTCCTGGGATCACAAACCAGAGCCATTTGATTTTTTCGATCTAAAGAGAGTAGTTACAACAATTTGTAGAAAGTTATTCATTGACAACAGTCATTTTATTCCTTATCATGACGGGAACGTATACGAGTCCACGGCCCTCCAATGGAATGTGGTTTCACAGGGCCATGACAGGCCATTGGGTCGTCTTGGCAAAATACGAAAATCGGTCCTAAGAGATTTTGATATCGGCCCGGATGTCTGGGCCTTTGAGATTGACTTTGACAGCCTTTTGGAAGTGGCATCCTTTTCGGTGACATCAAGACCGGTACCGAAATTTCCATCGGTCAGGCGCGATTTGGCTTTTGTAGTGGACGACAATGTAAGCGCCGGCGTTTTGTTGCAGATGATTCACGATGTCGGAGGCCCATTTCTGGAAAAGACGGATGTTTTTGATTTGTACCAAGGCGATCAGGTTCCAGCCGGCAAGAAGAGCCTGGCATTCACGCTTGTTTTTCAGGCTCAGGATCGGACGTTGACAGAGGATGAAGTGGATCAGGTGATGCAGACATTCATCGCAACGGCCGGTCAGAAATACGGAGCACAATTGCGCACATGAGCAGTATGTCGACACGACATGCGCCCGAAACCGCCGTCACGTCCTCCGGGCTCAAACTGGATCTGGTTTCTCTCAATACACTGGATCAGGTCGAAGCGCTGGTCCAGAGTTTGATGGCAGAGGTGCGGAAGACTCGGGAGGAGAATGAAGAGTTGCGGCGCTACGGCGGGAGTCGTCGTCTTGCCGCTGATCACGGCGCGGATACGGCAGTAAAAGATGAAACCATCCACGGGCTTCGCCAGGCCCTCCAGCAAAAGGAAAACGACTGCCAGAAACTGATGGAAGAATTGGAACTGCAGAAACGACGGGTTACTTCTGACGCCGTTGGCCAGGCGGAGCGTGACGCGGGTCTGAAGGCGCGCATTCAGGAAGCTCTTGACAAATTGGACGAATTGGAGAAAATGATATTAGCTGAGTGATATTTTTTTCAGGTTACAGTGGATAAGAACTCCGTTAAAGTGACCATCTATGGATCGGAGTATATGATCAAGGGCGATGCGGACCCGAATCATATACGGGCTATTGCCGAACTCGTTGATCGGAAAATGCGTGAGATCAACAAGTCCGGCGCGATCAAGTCGACGTTGAAGGTTGCCATCCTGGCGGCTCTCAACATAACGGATGAGTTTTTCAGGACGAAAGAAGAACAAAACCGGCAGCTTGAATCTTATGAAACCAAAGCACAAAGAATAGTTGATCTGCTTAAGAGTTCCGTAGGTTCTGCTGATCCCACGCCGGACAATGCTCCAAAGACCGAAGTCGTGGAAGAGATGACGCTGTTCTCCGGACTTTGACGTTCGTCTTTCGTTTCGATCGAGGTTTTTTATCCCTGTAATAGTCACGGATTGCCGTTGGCAAACTCCGGGCATTGCAGGGTTTTTTTTTAATAATAGAAACCAAACCAGGCAAAACAATCTATGGATGTGGTGATTTTTATCCTCACGGGACTGGTGCTCGCCGTGGGAGCATTCGTATTCGGGCAATTATACGCCATCAAGATATCGGTGGCGAAACGTATCCGTGAAGCGGAACATGAAGCCGGACGGATTCGTGAGAACGCCGTTGCCGATGCCGAGAACCTGAAAAAAGAAAAACTTATAGAAGTATCGGATGAGTGGTACCGCAAGCGGCAGGAATTTGAAGAACAGACCGAATCGACACGAATCCGACTCCGCAATGAACAGGACGACCTGCTTCGCAAAGAACGCAGTGTGGAGCAGAAAGGCGATCTCGTCACGCGAAAGGAGAAGGAACTCCATACCCGCGAGTTGGAGTTGCAGACCCAGGCGGAGGAGAATACGAGGAAATCGCTGGAATTGGAAGCCATGATCACATCGGAAAATCAAAAACTTGAGACCATGGCGCGCATGACCACAGAGGAGGCCAAACAAATCCTCATGAATAACATGCTGGACAAAGCGAAAGCCGCCGTGGCCCAGCAACTTCGCACCATCAAGGAGCAAACCCAGGGACAGATCAAGGACGAAGTCCGCAGTCTGCTGCTTCAGGCCATCAATCGTTCGGCAATCGACCATACGATCGAAACCACGGTGACGACGGTCCGTCTGCCCAGCAACGAAATGAAGGGACGCATCATCGGCCGCGAAGGACGCAATATCAGAGCATTTGAGACCATCACCGGATGTGAAGTGATGATCGACGACACACCTCAGACGGTCTTTATTTCAGGATTTGACCCCATTCGCCGTGAAGTCGCCCGCATGGCCTTGGAGACGCTCGTGACCGACGGTCGAATTCACCCGGGACGCATTGAGGATGTCGTGGAAAAAGCCCGTCGCGATCTGGACGAGACCATGATGCTCAACGGGGAAGAGGCGCTGTTCGAGGCCTCAGTGCACGGCACGCATATCGAAATTGTGAAGTTGCTTGGCAAGCTGAAATACCGTCTGCATGACGGTCAGAACCTGCTCCAGCATAGCGTCGAAACGGCTGTTCTGGCCGGTCTGATCGCCGCCGAATTGGGGTTTGACGTCCAGTTGGCCAAACGTGCCGCCATTTTGCATGACATTGGTTTTGCCGTGGAGCGGGCGGATCAACACCACGCCGTCGTTGGGGCCGAGTTGGTGCGGAAGTACGGCGAGAATCAGGTCGTGCAACAGGCCATACTCAACCACCACGAAACGCCGATTTTTTCGCATCCGATTTCCGTGATCGTAAATGCCGCCAACGTCCTGAGTAAACAACGCCCGGGTGCGCAACGCGAATCCCTCGAAAATTATGTCAAGCGCCTGACCAAGCTGGAAGAGATCGCCTGTTCTTTCAACGGCGTGACCAAGGCGTATGCCATACAGGCCGGGCGTGAAATTCGTGTTCTGGTTGATGCCAGCATCGTGGAGGATGGAAAACTGCTGCAGTTGGCTGACGACATTTCGACGAAGATAGAGAAGGATCTCGATTACATCGGCCAGATCAAAATCACGGTGCTCAGGGAATTTCGCGCGATCGATTTCGCAAAATAGGTCGGGTGGAAAAGGCTACGGCGCCTTCTTCCGGGAGCCGGCAGGTCTAGTACTGCAAAATGTCGGTGAGGGCCTTCGTGATCGTCTCTTCATTGACGAGCATGGCATTCTCCAGAATGCGCGAAAACGGCACGGGACAGTCCAGACTGGCGCACCGCATGACGGGAGCGTCCAGATATTCAAAACTCTCCTGCGCAATTCTTGCCGCCACTTCGCCGCCAAACCCACCGGTCAACTTGTCTTCGTGCGCCACGATCACACGGTTGGTCTTCATCACCGATTGCCGAATGGTTTCCATGTCCAGCGGAACGAGGGATCTCAGATCAATCACCTCGACCGTTTTTCCCTCTTGCTCGAGTTTCTTGGCCGCGCGCAACGACCAGTGCACGGGCGTGCCATACGTCACGACTGTCACATCCGAACCTTCCCGGCGTATGCGGGCCTTACCAAATGGTACCCTATGATGCGCGTCCGTGAGCGGGCTTTGGGCGAATATTTGATTGTAGAGAAATTTGGGTTCCAGAAAAAACGTCACACCCCTCGACCGGATGGCCGTGCGTAATAGCCCGGCGGCGTCGTCGGCAAACGACGGAACGGCGATTCGAACGCCGGGAAGGTTGGCCATGATTCCTTCGACATTCTGGGAGTGATACAAACCTCCGCCGATATACCCGCCGCTGGCCAGACGAATAACGATGTTGGGGCAATTCTGGCCGTTTGAACGGTAGTATTCATGGCTGGTTTCCACAATTTGTTCCATGGCCGGCCAGACATAGTCGGCAAACTGGGCCGCTTCGATCACGACCCGAATATCGTCCTTGAAACGAGAAAACCCATTGGCGGTCCCGACGATAAAATCCTCTGCAATCGGCCCATTGAAAACGCGGCCGCGTCCGAATTCCTGCTGCATGTCCTTGGTGACATTGAAGACCCCGCCCTTGTCTTTCGAAGCCACATCCTGTCCCCAGAGAAAGGTGTCCGGATTCTGGCGGAATTCTTCTTTGAGGGTGCGGTTGATGGCTTCCCGGATTTTTTCCACGGGTTCGCCGCCCGGCGTCGGTGTCTCGGTGACCGAAATGGGATCCGGTGTCACGAAATCGAGAACGGTTGACGGATCGGGCGTGGGCGCTTCCTCGGCCCTGGCCGCTGCCGATGCCACTTCGTCATGGTCGGTCTTTTCAAGTGCGGCGATTTCGTCTTCCGAAAAAATACGCTCTTCAATGAGGAAGCTTCTGAAATTGGCGATGGGATCCATTCGGCGCATTTCCTCAAGTTCCTGCGGCGTCCTGTACAATTCGTGACGGTCGCTGTTGGAATGGGAGTTGATCCGGACGCAATCGGCATGAACCAGGGCGGGACCCGCGCCCGAGCGCACGTACGTCAGGGCCTCCGCCATGGCCCGGTGACTGTCGAAGAAGTCTTTGCCGTCGGCATTGACCACCAGGAGATTCTTGAGTCCCCGATAATTTTCTGAAACGACCCAGTTGGCGGTTTGCTCTTCGCTGGGAACGCTGATGCCGTAGTGGTTGTTCTGAATTACAAAGATCACGGGCAGTTGTTCGCGGCTGGCCCCGTTGAAAGCCTCGTAAACATAACCTTCCGACGATGACGCGTCGCCAAAACTGGCGAACGCCACCCCCGGCGACTGGTAGTATTTGATAGCGCGCGCCACACCGACGGCATGGAGGGTGTGGTTGGAAACGCACGACGACACGTTTTCAATTTGAATGGCCGGTTTGGCGAAATGGTTGGACATATGGCGGCCGCCACCGGCCACGTCGTCACGCCGGCTCAAGCCATTCAGCATGATTTCGTCCACCGAAAGACCGGCGGCCAGACACGTCAGCTGATCGCGATAGTATGGAAAGAGGAAATCAACATTGGCGCGAAAGGCCAACCCCAGAGCGAGTTGGATGCCTTCGTGTCCGCCACACATGGCCAGATATGACCAGCCCTTGGACTGGCGTATGAATCGCGATGCCTGTTCGTCGATGAGCCGGCTGAGATGAGCGAGTCGGTACCACTTGAACAAATCTTCACGACTGATATTGGAACGTGCGTCGCGCGTCCGGATCGTGTCCATTGCTTCCAATGTAATATCCTTCGCTGGTGAAACGCTTTCGTAATTGCGAGGCTATATAAACAAAACACCCGTATATTTCAAGTGATTTTAGATTTTATTCTCGTAAACATTGACAAAAGCTGAATTTAGCGGTACATTGCAAATGTTCGTCACCTTCATGTTTTGTACAAACGCCAGAGAATCCCATGGCCGAAGTGAACAAGATATTGAACCAGCAAACGAGCGACCGCCTCACGTCGTACAACCAGATGATTGAAGACATCATCCATTCATTTAATGTCGATCCGGTGAGTTGCCGTGAGGCGAAGACGGGCCAATGGACGCTGCATCGGGGCTCGGCCCGCCTTTACGTGGACATCTACACGCAGGACGGCACCGACTACATCTGCGTCGCATCGCCCATCATGGACATGCCCTCGAAGACCTTGTTGCCCTTCTACCGTAAGTTGCTGGAATTGAATCATGAAATGTATGCGGCCAGTTTTTCTGTGAAGGACAACGGCGTGTGGCTGAGGATTATTCGTGAGCTCGAAGGGCTGGATCCAAGTGAGGCCGCCGCGATGCTCAACCGTGTCGGTTACTACGCCGATCAATTCGACGATCTGCTGACGGAGGAATTCAAGAAAGAGTAGGACTATTCTTCCAGCACGAATTCGAACGTCACAAAAGAAGCGACGATCACGATCACGTCAAACGCCGCCAGAATCTTCAACCAATCCCACGCATCGGCGAGCGTTTCCCCCCGCAGGATGATTCCTGTTGCCTCCACGGAAGCTATGAGGGCGGGAATGACCATTGGAAACAACAGAATGGGCAGCAACACTTCGCGCATTTTGGTGTTCAGCGCTACGGCGGAAAACACCGTGCCCGTGCCCACAAAACCAAGCGTGCCGAGAGCGGTGATCAGCAACAGAGAGGGGATTTCGCTCCAGATGCTCAAGTTGAAGAACAAGATGAACAGCGGCAGGATAAAAAGTTCCGTGAAAAACATGAATATGAAACCGGACAGCAACTTGCCGAGATAGATGGCGCCCTTGTCCAGGGGTAACATACGCAACGCCTGAAAATTTCCATTCTCGCTCTCGGCAGAAAAGGCGCGATTCAGCCCGAGCGTGCCTGCAAAGGTGAAGGCGACCCACAGAATCCCGGGCCCGATCTGAAGCGTTTGTTCCTTGTCCGGGTTCATTGTAAAATTGAAGATGACGAGGACGAGCACACCGAAAACAAACGTCGCACTGAAGGACTCTTTCGTGCGCTTTTCAGTAAGGAAGTCCTTGTCAAAAATGACCCAGACCTTTTGAAGAAACAACATCATAGGATATGCCGTCCGGCAAGGGGGCGCGGATGGTGGCGCATGGGATTGGAAGTCAACCGTTCGGCGGGAAGGTTACGGCCTGAGGAACGCCTCTGGCAGGAACTTCCGGCCATTCGGATCATTCATTGTACACTTTGGCCAAAGGTCAAACGAGTCGGGGTGGGGAGATTTGAACTCCCGACCTTTCGGTCCCGAACCGAACGCGCTAACCGGGCTGCGCTACACCCCGTATCATGTCGAAGACGCTATGTCAAAATCGTAGGATTCGATCACGAGATTGGCCAGGAGTTTCTGGCACATGGTATCGACATCCGCGACCGCCTGATCCCGGCTTGGCCGGTCCAACACCATCTCAATGTGCTTACCGAGCCGAACATCATCCAATCCGGCAAATCCCATGGTCTCGAGGGATTGCAACACGGCATGACCCTGGGGATCCAGGACGCCCGGTTTTGGCATGACGCGAATTCGAGCGGTGAATATCATAGTGGCCTGTCCTAAGTCGAGGCAAAGATAGAACATCACGCCAATTATTCAAGAGAAATCTATTTCTTCTGATACAGGATGCCATTGCGAATGGCGATGGCTTTCGGCGGCGCTTCAGGATCCTCAATGACGCGGACGTTGGGCAGTTGTGATTCAATAACCTTGCCGGAGAGCGTCTTGACGATACCTGCCCGCTCGATTTCGAACGTCACCGCATCGCCGACCTTGAGCGACTGCAGAGACAGCAGAAGGCCGCGGATACTGTCCAAATCCGTCGGGACATTGCGACGGTTGATCTGACGAATGACGTCGTTTGTTTCGAGTCCCATGGCGCTGGCCGTTGACTGTTCGGCCACGACGGTCACCAACAGCCGGTTGTTCTCATTGACATCCAGGCTCCAACCCAGGAAAGGCGGATAGACATACGTGTAGAGTAGCCCCGCTTTTCGAAATGCCGCCTCCACCGGAAGTTCATCAGTCCCGGCGACGTACTTGTTGTAAAACTTCGACAGGTTGAGACCGGCGATGTCTTCAATGATCCGGAATAGTTCTTTGTCAGGATATCCTCGTTCACGATGGCCATAACGCCGGTTGATTTCCAGGACGACATCATCGAGTGACTTCTTGTTGCCAGTTCTGTCTCGTATTTCAATATCAAGCAGCAGGGACACCAAGGCGCCTTTGGTATACATGGACGGGGCCACGCCGATACGACCCGCCTGCATTCCGAGTTGCTCCAGGTTATCACGGCTGTTTTCCATGGCCAGGCTCTTCAGGAAATCATAAAAAGGCTGGGTCGTCGAAAGACCGCTTCGTACCATGGCCAGTCGTGCATAATATTCGGTCAGTCCCTCGATAAACCACATCGAACGGATTTGGGGAGTCTTCTGATAGTCAAATGGTCCCAACGGATCCGGATAGAATAGTTTGGGATTCCATAAATGGAAGAACTCATGTGAGATGACCGACGTGTATGTGCTGACGCGGAGGTAGCGCTGGCTGAACGGCGGGGCAAGGTAGTAGGCGGAGGAATTGGAATGCTCTAGCGCTCCGTACTTGAAATCCCCGACGAGAAAATTGAACAGGAAATAGTACTGCCGGAAAGGAATTTCATTGAAAAAAGTCGTGTGATGGTCGACCAGGATTCTGGTGAAGGCTGTGAGCGAATCCATGGGTACGTCCGTTTCTGAATTGACCACAAGGACGTACGACGCTCCTTTAAGGTCGAAACGATACTCACGGATTCTTTCCGTACCGGCCAGCACAGGGCTATCGATCAGTTGATCGTAATCGTCGGCCGCAAACGTGGCCGGGGCGATGCTGTCCAGGCTGCACCAGGCTTTCCAATGGGCGGGGAGTTTCAGGGAGATTTGGACGCGGCCGGATCGTCGGGGTTCGAGATAGCCCAACACCGTGGGTCCATTGAAAAAACAAAAATCGCGCCCGATCTCATTCAAGGTCGTTGGCAAGGATTCGAGGCTGTCTTCCGGGATGTCGCGTGCCGTATACGTGATTCTGGCCAGACGGTCTGCAGAGGCGATCCTCCACTCATTCACGCCTTTTTGACGAACCGGTAGTGCCGCGCCTGACGAATCCCAGGCGGCCACGTCACCTATCCACCGTCCGAAGTCGTTGACAATATAATTGCCAGTCGCCCACGCCGGGAAAAAGAGAGAGATTGCCGTGTCGCTCGTCACGGGAGTTTCGATGGTTACATGAAAAATTTCCGTGGTCGTATCCCGCAGTTCGACCGTGTATGACACCTGTTGGGCAAGGGAAACCGGAAGGGCGGTCGTCAGAATGATCAAAGCGTGAAAACCCGCGATAGAAAAACGCATGGTCGTATTCCGGATTAGTGGCCTCGTTGGTTCACGATAGGAGGTCCATCGTGGCGCAACATCATTTCAACTTGGCAAATGCGCGTTCATAGATTTTGGTCACCAGGTGGAGATGGGAACTCCAGGTCAAATCCGTTTTCATGGCATTGCGTGCCAATTGGTCCCATCGCGCCTGATCGTCTTTGAAGACCATGCCGGCCATCTGCATTTTGGCTACGAGGTCCTTGTCGTCGGCATAAATAAACGCGTTGCCGCTGTAGGATTTGTCTTTGACCGGCTCGAACAGACCGGCGACGGACGTCTCTTTGTGGATAATCGGCAGCGCGCCGTAGTGGATGCCGTTCAAATACGTGATTTCGCTGTAGGTATCGGTGGGGGGTACCCAAAAAAGATCGGAGACGGCGAAAAAGTTGTGACGCAGTTGGTCGTCCGGATCGGCCGCGGCGAACACTTTGTGGCGGACATTCTTTGTGACAAGCGTTTTGATGGCGCTATCGGCCAGAGGGTTGGTGTCGGCGATCAGGAATATCTGCAGTTCCTGGTCGCGTATAGTCCTGAGGAACCCGGCAATCGATTTTTTCTGTGATTCGAAGTCCTCCGACACGATACCGAGAATGAACGATTCGGCACTGAATCCCGTACGTTTGCTTTCAAGAAACTTCTCTTTGTTCGTTTTGCGGCGGTCGTACTTGTCCGCCGAATACGGCTTGTGGAGTGACGAATTGTTGGCCGGGTTCCAGAGGTTATGATCGCCGCCATGGGGCAGATCGTAGACGTTCCGCGCATGGGCCAGAATGGTCTCGAATTCCGTGCGGGGTTTTTCGATGCTTCGAAGGTGCTTGTGCGTCGTGGGGATGGTGACGGCATCGGAAAAAGCGAGGCCGGTCTTCAGAAAACTGAACTTGGACTTGCTGAGGCATTTTTCAAGGTCAATAATGGACTTGTCGAGCCCTGTCTTGGCAAACACCGATTTGTCAAAGTTGCCCGTTTCTTCAAGGTCGTTAATGGAATACACGATGATGGATTTCCGGAAGAACGAGTTCTGCTTCTGTTCCTGGCGGATCATGGCCGGGAGAACGCCGGTGGCCCAGTCGCAGCAATGGATGACGTCCGGCTGCCAGCCGAGTGTTTTCAGCGTTTCAATGGCGGCGCGGGCAAAAAAAATGAAACGTTCATCATTGTCTTTGAAGAACTGCCCCGTGCGCTTGTCACGGAAGACGTCGGATTTCTTGAAATATTTTTCATAGTCTGCAAAATAAATCTGCGTTTTGCTTTCCGGAAGAAATCCCGATTTGACAGACACCTTGCCTTCATCGAACGGCAGGATGACAGGGATATCTTTGAGGCGGATGATGTCACGGATGATGTGCTTGCGTTCGTTGATCAGACTGTACTTGGGCATCATGACTCTGACTTCATGGCCGGCCATCTGGAGATAGGTCGGCAATGATCCGGCGAATTCACCGGCGCGCCCGCTCTTTATGAAAGGATAGATCTCGGTGGAAACGAAGAAAATCTTGGATTTCTTCATCGGTTCAGCTCCGTGGTTCTGGATAGGTGGCCGTTTCTGATTTTGACCTGACGCAAAAATTGCGCCGCATGTTCGGGCGGTGTCGGGTTGATGAAGAACCCGCTGCCCCATTCAAAGCCGGCAACTTTGGTCAGTTTTGGAATAATCTCAATGTGCCAGTGATAGGTAAGTTGTTCGCTCTTTTGATTGATCGGAGCCGTGTGCAGGACATAATTAAACGGCGGATCGTCCAACGCAGCTCCAAGGCGCTGGAGTACTTCGCGGAACAGAAGCGACAGTTTGTCGAGAGAAACGTCCGGTTCGTTTTCAAAATGAGACTCATGGTATTTCGGCAGGATCCACGTCTCAAAAGGAAAGCGGGATGCAAACGGCGTCATGGCGACATACCGGTCATTTTCCAGGACGATGCGGTTGGCATCCTTGATTTCGTGACGGATGATGTCACAATAAATGCACCGTTCCTTCATTTCGTAATGCAACTGGACGCCCTGTACTTCTTCCATCACGGCTTTTGGAATGACCGGAGTGGCAATCAGCTGGGAATGGGCGTGGGCCACGGTGGCGCCGGCGGCGGAACCGTGGTTCTTGAAAATCAAAATGTACTTGAAACGCATGTCCCGTTTGAGATCGGCCATTCGCTCGCGGTAGGCCCGCAAGACCCGGCGGAATTCCTCATCCCCGAAGTCGGCAAGGCCTTTTTCGTGATGATCGGTTTCAATGATCACTTCGTGAGCTCCGATGCCATGCATGACATCAAACATGCCTTCCCCGTGCGGATTCAGTTCCCCTTCGATTTGCAGGGCCGGAAATTTGTTGGGTACCACGCGAAGGTCCCAGCCCGGCTTGTTACGGTCGCCCTCGCGCCGATAGGCGAGAATTTCCGGAGGCGTCGTGTATTCATTGCCCGAACAAAACGGGCAGGGCATCGACCGAAATGCGTTGTCATCTGGTGGAAATTCCGACGGGCGTTTGCCGCGTTCCTCGGCAATAATCACCCACCGGCCGACGATCGGGTCTTTGCGCAATTCAGACATCACCGCCTCGTCGGCAAGAATTTCTCATCAGCTTCCGAACGCCCGGCGACGGGAAAACTGTATTCATACAGGGAGATGTTGTGTCCATATAACTTCAAAATTTATATTTTTTTGCGATCAAAAACAATAGAGAACAAATTCCTTGCCTTCATCCGAAAAATAATATATGTTGCGTTTGTTGTTGATTGATACCTCGCTCATTGAGTGAACTTCGCTGCAACATTTCCAGAGAACTAACGACACCATATCCATTCTTCAGGAGCGATTCTTATGGAGGGTATCCAAACGACGATCAAGTACACCGGGCCGGATGACAGCATCGGCGTAATCAAGGTCGGAGGATACATTGACACCACCACGTCGTCGGAATTGGAGCGGGCGCTTGGATCCCTGCTAAAGAAAAATCAGCATCGCATTATCGTTGATCTTGGCGATGTGGATTATATCAGTTCCGCCGGATGGGGTATTTTTATCAGCGAGATCAAGGGTATCAAAGAAAACAATGGAGATCTCAAGCTTTCCCGGATGATTCCGGAAGTGTATGAAGTGTTCGAGTTGCTCGAATTTCATTACATTCTGAAAGCGTACGACACGGTTGAAGAGGCCGTTGATGCGTTCGTGAAAGAAAGTGGCGGGATCATGGCCACGGCGGCCAAACCACGGGAAACACCGGTCGCCCGCGACAGTTCAACACCGCAAAGCCAGCCGGTGACGGCCAAACCGGCCCGCACATCGGTTGCCCAGCAAATTGAGGAGGAAGTCCAGGCTGAACATCAGTCGGGCCGCAGTGAAGACATGTCCGTGGAGGATATGATCCGGGAGGTGGTGGCCAAGTATCCTCATTTCGGCGCGTGGCAAATCAAAAAAGTCTTGAAAACCGAACAGTACCGGTTCACCAACATCGGCTGGTTTGAATTGCGCAAAAAACTCAAGGACATGGGTCTGCAATCCAAGGACAGCCGTTTCAGGTATTCGTCCGAACAGTAATTCGTTTTGTTTCAACACAGGCAAAGGCTGTCCTGAGAGGTCACTTTCAGGACAGCCTTTTTTCATGTAAGGCCCTCATGAGACCGTGGTCAATCCGGCTTGGTGCGACGCTCTGGTTTTGCTTTACGGTGGCGGCTGTCGCCCAGCGCCACCGTCCTGGCCCTCAGCAAGACGTCCATTATGTTATCGACGTGACGCTTGACCCCCGGGCCCGTCTTCTGACCGGCACCGAGACGATCGTCTACATCAACCGATCAGCGGATACGCTCGCTGAGTTGTATCTGAACCTCTACGTCAATGCCTTTCGTCGTAACAGCCGGATGGAAGCCTATCAGGCGGAAAGATACCGCGCACACGGCGGCAGCATTCTATCCTATTTACGGGAGCCCTACCTTGGTTACCAGGAAATCTCGGACGTCCGGGACGGTGCCGGCACGGAACTTCCTTACGAGTACGATGACACGCTTGTGCGTATCCTGCTCGCCGAACCTCTGGCGCCAAATAGCACGGTCACACTCCGTTTACGGTTTGAATTGAAGGTGCCATGGCTCATACGCCGAATGGGATGGCAGAATCGTGAAGGCATCGAATTCACAATGGCCCAGTGGTATCCCAAGGTGTGCGTGTACGACGCCAATGGCTGGCACAAAGCCTACTACGTGGGGAGGGAATTTTATGGGGAGTTCGGCACTTACGATGTGACGATAACGCTTCCACCGCCGTACGTCGTTGGGGCCACGGGTCAACTGATGAATGCCGCGGGCATCGAGGATATGATGAGGCGAAATCCGATTGAAACGCGCCGGATGGATGAAGACGGGGTGGCGCAGGATACAGGCCGGCAGGATCTTTCTGGATTGGCCAATTCCTTGGCCGGGATGAACGAGCGTATGCGGGACACGTTACCAATGCGGACCTGGCAATTTCACGCGCAAAACGTCCATGATTTTGCATGGTGTGCGGATCCGGATTATGTCGTTGAATCCATGGAATGCGACGGCGTGCGTCTGCATTTTCTCTACCAGCCGGACGTTGCGGGTCTGTGGGACAAAATGAAGGAATGGTCCTGCGACCTGCTGCGAATGATGCAGAATCAGGTTGGTCCCTATGCGTATCGCGATTTTACGATAGCCCAAGCCGGCGACGGAGGCATGGAGTATCCGGGCATTGTCTTCATCACAGGCCATCGAGGTCCTTTCAGCCTGGCGAGTGTGACGGCGCACGAAATGGCCCACAACTGGTTCTATGGTATGCTTGGCAATGACGAATCCATGGAGGCTTGGCTGGATGAAGGCATCACGTCCTTTTACACGACGCGTCTGATGGAACAGTTGTTCGGTCGTTACGCAATGACGGAATATGAAAGTCCATTCAAGGCCAGATACTATCCAAAGCAGGATGCCCGCGAAGCCACGTTTGCGGCATACGAGTGGTGGGCACGTCAGGGTTATGAAGAAAAAGTTCTGACCCAGGCCGATGACTTTGCCGACGACAAATCATACCAAATGGCGGCTTACTACAAGGGGCAAATCTTCATGTTCCAATTGCAGTACGTGTTTGGTGAAGAACGCCTCGACAGCCTGATGCGTCTTTTTTTTGAGACGTGGCGACTGCACCACGTGTCCACCGGTGATTTCAAGCGATTCCTGGAAAAAGAGACGGGCTGCGAATTGGACTGGCTCTTCGAAGCGTGGCTCCATACGACCGATCATTGTGACTATGCGGTGGCGGGGGTAAACGGAAAGTGGATCACAGAGGACGGACAGCGGTATTATGACGCGGTGATTCGACTGGAGAGACACGGACCCATGGCCATGCCATTGGATGTGTATGTGAAACTGAAAAACGACAGCTTGAGGGCATACCGTATTCCGGCGCATACGGACGATCCCGACATTGACGGGCTTGAGCGACGGCCCACGTGGGTTGCCGGGGTTACTTCGTACGATCTTCAATTGGAATTGGAAGCGGCCATCGAATGGGTACACATTGATACCAGCCTGCGGTTGTGCGACGTGAACCGGATGAACAACCGTTCGGGGGTTCTGCCGGAAATGGAATGGCGATGGCAACGGCCGGTTCCGCCGTATCCTGCGCTGGATAAGTATGTCATTGAACATCGCCCGTCGGTTTGGTATAACGGGCCGGATGGATTGCGCATCGGCTATCGTGCGAAGGGAAAGTGGGCGACGGACGATCATCGCATCGGTGCGGGCATATACACGGGCATCCGGTCACCGGAACCCGACTATGAGATATCCTATGTCACGCCGGTCTACGGTCTGGGGAGGCAGACGACGCTTTCGCTGGAAAGTTATCGCCTCGAAGGAAGAACGCTCAACAGTCTGGGTCTTTCAAAAAAGTCCTTTTCCCAGACATGGGATCGGCCGCCGATTCATGACGTATCGATTCAATACCGGCTGTCCCGCCTGGTTGATTCCGCCTATATTCCGCCAGGTCAGGCGTGGGATCGGCAAACGGTCAGCACACTCGTTTTGTCATGGCGGCGGCAAAGCCGGCTGTACGACTCTCCGCTATTCCAGGCTTCTGTGGAGACTTCGTTCTTTGGCCCGGGAAGGGGATTTTCGAAGATACTGGCCACGTACAAGTTTCCGTGGATGGTCAGGCGACGCGTGGCCACATTGTGGATACGATCGACAGCGGGCTATGCGACCGGTCACGTTCCGGTTCAAGACCGGTTCTATCTGGCCGGCGCGTCTCCCCGGGAAATGTTCGAAAATCGATTTTATCGGTCCAAAGGAACGATACCGTCCGGCGCCTGGTTGCAGGATGGCCGGCGGCATTTCTATTACGACGGTGGCGGCAGTATGGCGGGCTATTTCGACGCAAACCCGTCTGGGCGCCGAATGGCAGCGGTTAATCTCAATCTCGAAATCGGCAATCCCTTCAAATGGATGTTCAACTGGAACACGACGTGGGCCACGTCGTGGGAACCATGCCTTTTCTACGATGCCGGGTTGACATGGAAGAAGGATTCAGAATTAAAGCGCCTCCGTCAGAGGTTGCTCATGGATGCCGGCGCCGGTCTTCGGTATCCGTTGTTCTTCATCCCGGGCTGGTGGGGACGATACGTGCTGAGGTTCGATGTCCCTGTCTGGATCAACAAACCGTCGATCAACGGCGATTCCAGACAACTGGCGGCACGATGGATGTTCGGCCTGGACAGAGTGTGGTAATGATCAATTGGTTGGTCAGCTGAGATGACACGATACGCCATTACGCCATTCAGAGTCAATGTGGTCAGAACCCTGGTGGTGATCTGGCTCAAGCGAATTTCCGTCAGGTATTGGTGCCGTGGATGCGGACATCAGGAGAGTGTTGAAATATACTTTGGTCAGAGTTATCCGCAGTTCTTGTGTCCGTACTGTCAGACGAAGAACGTCATCAACATCAAGTATCGATAGTTGACGGTCAACCTCGTAGGAGAATGAAAGGTTTTCACTATGAAAATGGCGGTATTGCCAATGATCATGTTTATGCTGCCGACTCTCATGGCGCAGGAAAAAGCCATTCGTGGGTATGATCCAGTGGCCTACTTCACCGATGGCGCCGCCGTTTCGGGAAAGGATTCTATTTCACTCACGCTGAACGGGAAAAAGTGGTGTTTCTCCTCGACGGCGCATCGGGAGATGTTTTCCAAATCGCCGAAGGCCTATGTGCCCCAGTTCGGTGGATACTGCGCATACGCCGTCGGAAACAACTATCTGTACGAAGCCGATCCTGAAGCCTGGACGATCGTGGATGACAGGCTGTATTTGAACTACTCAGCAAAGATCCGTGAGATGTGGACCGCCAATCGTGACAGCCTGATCGCATCTGGACATCGGAATTGGCCCGGATTGGAGAAAAGCCGCCGATGAGGGAAGGCCGGCCACTCAATGGCTTACGTCCAGGAGAAAATTCCATTGGACTTGTTCGTGTAACCGTTTATTATTACAGGTCAACACGATGATGAAATCTTAACGAAATTGAACCGTTGTCAAGCCGAAGGAGAACGACGATGATTCGCCTGCTGGTCTTTTCTGCGATGGTCATCGGATCGGCCATCTTCCCGCTGAATGCGCAGTCGCTGTGGGATCAAATTCCCGCCAAAGTCAAAGAGAGGAAGTCATACAAGCGCATGGAATGGTTTTACCGACAAAGATCGGCGCCGCGGGACACGATTCCCGTGGAACAGTGGAGACGGGAGTTGAAAGCCGCGGTTGAGAATCAGGAAAAACAGTCCGCTTCCGGATTGTCCTGGTCGCCCATAGGTCCGGCAGGTCTTGTTTCCACGTGGCCTTCGCAGTGGGGCGTCGTCGGCGGGCGGGTGAGAGCTGTGGCCGTTCATCCGACGGACCCTCAGACGTTGTATATCGGTGCGGCCGGCGGAGGTCTTTGGAAATCGACCAACGGCGGAGGAAATTGGAGCGACGTGGGACATGACCTGACGTCCCAAACATATGGCGCCATTGCCATCGATCCTGCCGATCCACAAACCGTGTACGCCGGCGCCGGGGAAGCCATACGTTTCTTCAATCTCGTGATTTACGAAGGTGACGGTCTCTTCAAGAGTACCGACGGCGGTGCATCCTGGGCACAAATCAGCGATGGATTTGGTTCACGAACCCACTGGTCTGCCTTGAAAGTCAGTCCCCACAACAGTTCCGTGGTTTTTGCCACACTGGCAAGCGGGAATTGGTTGTATCAGTCACCGGGTAACGAAGGGGTTTGGCGCAGCACGAATGGAGGACAAAACTGGGTGCGTACATTGAATGTCAATGACGCGTTTGATGTATTGCCGCATCCATCAAATCCGAGCAAGGTTTTTGCGGCTATTGGAGGCGCGTCGGCCGCGGCCGGATTCTACATATCGACCAACAACGGTCTCACGTGGACGCAGAGCAACACGGGCCTTACCGGAGCCTCCAATATTGACCGGATGCAGATCGCGATGTCCCCATCGGATACGTCGACCGTGTATGCCCTGATTTGTGCAACGCTTGATTCCATCTGGCTGTATAAGAGTACCAATGGTGGATCCAATTGGTTTCGCAAGGCAGGGTATTCGGACTCGCAGGGATGGTATGACCTTTTGTTGGGAGTCAATCCGAATGATGTCAATGAAGTGTATATCGGTAATAACGAATTGAGACGTTCAACGAACGGAGGAACGACCTTCAGTTATGTGGGAGGCTCCTATTGGAACCAGGCGATGCACGTTGACTTTCACACCATGGCCTTTGCGCCATCCGATCCGACGGTTCGATATGTGGGTTGCGACGGCGGGGTTTATCGTAGCACAAATGGCGGCACGTCGTGGCAAAGCCGAAATGCCGGCCTTACGACGATACAATACTATCGCCTTTCTTCGCATCCAACGGACGCCAATATCGTACTGGGTGGAGCCCAGGACAACGGCGTTTACATGACGACCAACGGCGGCGTCGGGACATGGGACCTGGTCAGTACGGGAGACGGGATGGAGTCGTTCATCGATCCGATCGACCCCAACAATGTCTACATTTCGACACAAAATGGATCGTTGGCGAAAAGTCTCACCGGGGGATTTTACGGATCTTATTTTGGAATTTCTCCGAATTACGGCAGCGAATCGGTGGCGTGGACGGCGCCGTTTTTTATGCATCCGACGAATCCTGATATTTTGTATGCGGCGTCATCGCGTCCTTACAAATCCACCGATGGCGGCGCCTCATGGTCGCCGCTGGCGTCGGCATTTTCGAGCACGGCCATCAATTCGATGGCCCAAAGCCCGGTGAATCCGGAAAACATGATCGCGGTGTCCGGCGAATATGCCACTGCGCCGGCGATTCGCGTGTCGACCAATGGTGGTTCGAATTGGTATGTGACGGCCGTTCCTGGCGCCGCACGGTATGTCTCCCGTGTCGTGGCCCACTCGAGGGATGCGTCGACCATGTTCGTTGTCCGATCCGGATATGGATCCGGCAAGGTGTACCGGTCGACCAATATGGGCGCCTCATGGAGTGATCTTTCGGGCAACTTGCCGGATGTCCCGGCCAATGACCTTTTTATTGATCCCGAAAATCCTCACCATTGGTATCTGGCGAATGATCTGGGTGTTTATTTCACCTCAAACGGCGGTTCATCATGGACGCGAGAGAGCGCATTACCATTCGTACCTGGAATGGATTTCAGTTACTTCAACGATGGCGCCACGCGCCTGCTTCGGGTCGGAACTCACGGACGTTCCGCCTACCAGGCCCCCTTACCGGCCGGTACATCGCTTACGCTCACGTTTCCCAATGGCGGAGACAATCTTGTGGCCGGCTCCACGGCAAATGTGACCTGGACGACGGCCGGCACCGTTTCCCATGTCCGTGTGGAGTATTCGACGAATGGAGGAACCGGTTGGATCACCGCAGCGACGGACATTCCGAATACGGGCACCTATGCATGGAACGTGCCGGTCACGGCGACCACGCAGGGACGGGTTCGCGTTGCGGATGCGTCGAATTCGGCGCTTTTTGATCAGAGCGAGTCGCTATTCTCCATCACGACCGCGACGTACGTCGTCAAGTATGAAGAAACATTCGCGTCCGGCACACCGCCGGCCGGATGGTTTGTCGTCAATAACGACGGCAGCGCCGGAAGCACGTATCTTGATTATCGTGATCTCGTGGCTTTCCAGAGCGGAGACACGGTGTACCCTCAGGCCGGCCAACGGTTCTGGTTCAGCAGTTTCAACAACGCGAATGGCAATGGCCTTATCGACGAATGGCTCATCAGTCCAAGATTGAATGGCATTGTAGCGAACGACAGCCTGTACTTCTGGGCTGGTGCCATTGGCGGCGCGTATCATGATTCACTCCGTGTGTTGGTTTCGACGACCGATAGCCTGTTGCCTTCCTTCGTCAACCAGATCGGTTATTTCAAGGTGGACGGCCCGATTGAGTCCTGGCATCCGTACGGGTTCAGTCTGACGCCGTTCGCGGGTTCGAATATTTTTGTCGGTGTTAATTATTTTATTGTTGACGGCGGCCCGTCCGGTAATCACTCTGACAATGTCTGGATTGATCACTTTGTGATTCGCGGCCCGTCGGTTACGGATGTGACCATGACGGATATCCAGGCTCCAAAGGCATTTGTGCTGGAACAAAATCATCCCAATCCATTCAACCCGACCACCACCTTACGATACGGTATCGCTCAGGGGACTTTGGTCGAATTGGTCATTTACAACGCCCTGGGTCAGAAGGTCCGGACGCTTGTCAATGAAAAACGTGGCCCCGGCGTGTATACGGTGGTCTGGGACGGTAAGAACGCGAACGGCAGCCAGGTCGGCTCGGGCATTTATATCGCGCGGCTGAAGGCGGGTACATTCGTCCAAAGCCGGAAAATGATGTTCTTGAAGTGAGATACGCTTCGTCATGGAGGTCGACATGCGATCCCATTGTCATGGGATTGTATGAACTCCCGTGGTTCATTACCTTGCAAAGAATATTTTCAAGGAATAACCAAATGCGAGGAGTGAGCGTTATGAGATCAAGAATATGGATGATGGCTGTCGCCGTGCTGATGGTTGCATCGTGCGGCAAGAAGCTCAAACCGGCCGATGTCGCCGGCGCCTATACGGTGACCGACAGTTGGAAAAGCAATAAGGAACTCATTGGCAACGGGACCCTGAATTACGATCTGGAGATTGTGGCCGACGGTGATGATGGCGTTATTCTGATGAATGTGAACAAAACACTGAACGGCGTCAAGGCCAGGATCAAGGGCGGTGAAATAGTGATTGAAAAGCAGACGCTGGCCAGCGCGTCGGGCAACCTGTATGACGTTCTGCCAGGCACGGCCAAGATTGTTGACGACAAGCTGTTGGTGACTTTCACCTATACGGATGAGGCTCGCGCCAACGGCATCGGCGAAGTCAAATGCGACATCATGGGGGCGAGAAGCAAGTAGGGCTTCCGTTAAGAGACTTTCCTAGCAGGTTGTTGAAAAATTGAGTATTTCAGTAGAACTGCTCATTGGCAAGAGTTTTTTGAAG
>CAZJBS010000013.1:0-85912 GCA_964544475.1 uncultured Bacteroidota bacterium
TTCGTTTGACAGTTGCATGGTACGGAATACGAAATACGATTTCAATAGAAAAGAGGAAGGATTGGTCCATACCGGAGTCGCTTTGTAAATGTCCTGTCGAAAAGACATTGAACACACCCTTTGTTTTGACTAAGTTGTGCCAGGTTCAATCAACCACACTTCGGCGATCATGTATCCATCTTGCCGCCACATTATGTTGGTGCCGGCCGGGTTTTTCTTTTGTTTGTCCGCCGTGCTGGCCCAGGTGCCGGGGGGACGCCCGATCATCCGGCATTTCCCGCCCGACGTCTACGGCGCCTCGGCCGAAAACTGGTGCATGGTTCAGGACGCCCGAGGATTCCTCTACACCGCCAATGGGGACGGTGTGCTGGAATTCGACGGCGTGCGGTGGCGACTCATACCGGTGGCCAACAAATCGATTGTGCGATGGCTGAGCCAGGATCTGGATGGCACCATCTACGTCTGTGCCCAGGGCGAATTCGGCCGACTCCAGCCCGACCCGGCCGGTCGCATGTATTATGCCACGCTCATGAATCGCCAAACCCATCCTGAATACGACCTCACGGAAATATGGGAGGCCACGGCCACATCTGACGGCGTGTACTTCCGGATGTACAACCATCTGGTACGTTACCGCAACGGCCTGATCAAAGCGTGGTCCGCTTCGAAGTTCGATGTGGTCTTTTCGGTTCGGGATACCGTCTATACGCGCATGGTGGGCGTCGGCTTGCACCGTGTGACCGGGGACAGCCTGGTGATGGTACCGGGTGGCGCTTTTTTTGCCGATCTTAAGATCAATGGCATCCTTCCCTATGATGAAAGCCGAATTCTTGTGGCGACGCGGGCGAAGGGGTTGTTCGTCTATGACGGCGGCCGGGTCACCGCACTGCCCACGTCGGCGGACGCGTATCTGGCCTCCCAATTCATCTATGACGCACGCCGTCTTCCCGGCGGCGATTTCGTTTTCGGAACCATTCGCGGAGGGATCGTCATCGTTGACCGCACGGGCCAAGTCCGGCAGATTCTCGATCGTTCACGTTTCCTGCCCGCCGACGGCGTCGGCTGTGTTTTCGTGGACCGGGATGGGGCCCTGTGGGTCGGTTACAGACACAATGGCCTGAGCCGGATCGAAATTCAATCGCCGTTTTCACTCTATGATCCCACATTCGGATGGGATGGCAGGATATTTTCGTTGACCAGGCAAAACGGCCGGCTTTTGCTCTCAACATCGCGAGGCGTGTATCGCATGAGCCCCGACGATGGCCCGGTCTTGTTTGAACCTCTGATTACGAATTCGCCCTATTATTACGGTTTCACTCACGGTGGAAGCGACGTCCTGGTTGCCACCGGCAATGGGACATTTCATGTGAAAAAAAATGATTGCGTTCGCATCACCGACCAACATACGCGTGACGTCACGGCATTGGACGGCGACTCGACGGTGGTTTTGGCGGGCCTGCCGGATGGCATCATGCGCATCGTCCGCTCCCCCGGCGGCTCATGGCGGTCCGATAAGAAACTGGAAGGGATCAGCGAGTACGCCAAGGAAATCGTAGGATTTGCCGACCACACGGTCTGGGTCGGTACGGATTTTCAGGGCGCGCTGCGACTGGATTTCCACGGCGATTGGCGCCATGAGCCGTCTGTCGAACGATTCAATGAAAAAAACGGTCTTCCTGTTGGCCGGGTTCATCTGCTCGCGACGCCCGATGGGCCGCTGTTTGGCACAACCGCCGGTTGGTACCGCTTCAATACGGACCGGAAGTTTTTCGACCCGATGACCCGATCGCGACTGTCCCAGCTGCGAGGCGAGGACCTCTTGTCGCTGAACCGGGCGCGGTGGATGATGGATCCGGAGTGGCTGCCGAATTTCACTGACAAACCGCACCTCAAGAGAATCTGGCCGCTGCAGGCCGAAAAAGTTTTTGCCTATGTGAGGGATGAAAAAGGCGTCGAATGGTTCGGCGGGGATCATGTGCTGGTTCGTTATGACAGCCGGATGGCCGGCAATGTCCGCCGTGAATTGGCAACCGTCATTCCGATGGTGACCGTCTTCGGTGAGGCTTCATCCGTGGCGATGCGGAAGGAGGGCGTACCGGTGGTTTTCGTGGAGGCCGGAACCTCACCCGGACTGCGGTTCGAATTCGCCTTGCCCGCCTATGAGGAGTCGGGTGAATTTCAATGGAAGCTCGACGGTTTCGAAGAGGATTGGTCGGGATGGTCCCGGGCCACGTCCCGGGAGTATGTGCATTTGCCGGACGGCTGGTTCACATTCAGGGTCAGGGGCCGCGACGTTTACGGCAATGTCGGGGCCGATGCCGTCGTGCCGTTCCGGATTTCTCCACCGTTGTATGCCACGTGGTGGGCCTACGCGCTCTATGCGACCCTGTTCCTTCTCATGGTATCGGCGGTGATCCGCATCCGGGTGAGGTTTCTGGAAAGGCGAAATGCCGAATTGCAGGCTTTGGCGGATAAACGCACGCGTGAACTCCGGGACGCGCAGGCGCAGATTCTCCAATCCGAAAAAATGGCGGCGGTCGGCCAGATGGTCGCCGGTGTGGCACATGAGATCAACAATCCGCTGACTTTTATCATGCCGAATCTCGATTATATTCAGAATCAAATACATAAACTGATCCGGTATTTTGAAGCGACGGACGATGCCGAACGCCACGCCCTTCGCACAGACATGATACGCGGCGATCTTTTGCCGGAAATGCTAAGTGCGATCGAATCCTCCGCGCGGGGCGGCGCCCGCATCCGGGATATCGTCCAGAATCTAAGGACGTTCACCCATTTCGACGAGGCGACGACGACGGCCATCGACATCGACCGCCAGCTGGACCATGTGCATGCCTTGTTTTTCAGTGAGACAAAAGACATCGTTTTCGAGAAGAAACTGGCTGCCGGAAAAGTCATCAAAGGCCAGGCGCGCGAACTGAACCAGTGTTTCATCAACGTTCTGGACAACGCCGTGCAGGCGATTCGGGAAGCCGAGGCCGAAGGTCTGCTGGGCAGGGGTCTCGGCATGATCACCATGCAGACCGAATCCACTGAGCATGGCGCCGGTGTTCGTATCGTTATTAGCGATAATGGCGTGGGCATGAAACCCGACGTCCGTTCACGAATCTTCGAGCCATTCTATACGACGCGGCCCGTCGGTTCTGGTCGCGGCCTTGGACTCTCCGAAGTCTATGCCGTCATCACCAGGCACAAGGGTACGATAGAGGTGCGGAGTGAGCCCGAACACGGAACGGAAGTCGTGATCACTTTGTACTGATCGGCGATCATGATCCCTATGTCATTTTCGACCCGGAACCTGACAGTGAGTCCGTCTGGAACTCGTTAGATAACCCATTGCGAGGTATCCAGTTAGTTCTAAGTTTATTATTAATATGAAGATGCGTGGCCTTCCAACGTCAAGCCTGAATACCCGAACGGAACCATTGATTTTGTACCCTTCAGCCGGTATATTTCTTTTTCATGTCAACAGCCACGGACGCAAGGAAATGGTATGAGTCCGCGCGGTTCTCACCGTTGCCATAAGACACATCAGAATCAACCGGACCGGACGATATGATCGCCGAAGAGGCAAAAACAAAGAACGTCTTGGAACTGGACCCGTCCGCCTTCTCGCAGGATGAAATCCGGATCATCCATGAGAATATCCATGACAGCCAGTCCCTGCTGGAGGTGATGAGCCACTTCACATATGAAAAACTCCAGCATTTGATGGACGACCTGATGACGTCGGCCAGCCGGTACTATCAGGACGTCCTCAAAGTACCCCAGGCGGAAAAGCACCTCAAAGGCAAATTGGAGAACCTCCTCGACTACAAGGATCGGGTCGGTTGTTCCGAGCCCATCGAAGGGTGTTTACACGAGGGGTGCTTTCGTCTCAGCGCCAATTGCGCCGTACGGAAGACCAAAGAAGACATCCTGGCCATTGCGCAAATCTTTGAATCACGGCGCAACCGGTCCACCATACCCCATGTGGCCGTCGAGCTCTTTTTCAAGAAACTGATCGAAGATCACAATTGTATCGGTGTGATACTGTCCGACAAGCTGGGTTCACCCAAAATTTTCACCACCGACGGCAGCGCCATCTCGACTGTCATCACCAGTGGCATTCACCGCCTGGCCGAGGCGATCCGCGATCATGAATTCCGGTTTTCCGGCACGAGCGAGCCTTTCCTTGTCTTCAATCAGCATTTTCCGATTGACGACGGGCTCGCCTCCAAATTGCAGCCATTTGAAAAGAACCCCGATCTGAAAAAGTACGTCAAACGGTTGACTTTCAGCAGCATCGGCATCGAGATTGTGCACGAGAAGATCATTCTGTCGATCATCTATCTCGGCGACAATATGTTGAGGCAGTTCCTGCTGAAGGCCATCCTGGGCATCGAGAGGATCCGGGTTGAAACCGATCCGGACGCGCGGCTGCGGGCCGCGTTTGGCCGGTAAACATCGTCGAGCGGCCTTCGCCGAAAGACGCAAGGAAACTTATGAGTGAATACACCGAACGACAAGTGATCGAACGAAACGCGGCCGAGGTCCGCCAACGCATGGCCGCCGCGGCGGCCCGTGGCGGGAGAAAGGCCGGAGACATCGCCGTTGTGGCGGTCACGAAAACGTACCCGATCGAGTATATACTGGCGGCGCGCGACGCCGGCCTCACGATCATCGGCGAAAACAAGGTCCAGGAAGCCAAGGAAAAGGCCGCCCTGCTGACCGCCCGCGATCCGAAATGGAAGACGACGTGGCATCTCGTCGGCCATCTTCAAACCAACAAGGCGCGCCAGGCGGTGGAAATTTTCGACATGATCCATTCGGTCGACTCCTTCCGGCTCGCCGCCGAAATTGACCGGCGCGCCTATACGAGGGACAAGATCATGCCCATCCTCATCGAGGTGAATACGTCGCGCGAAAAATCGAAATACGGCATCGACCCCGACGATGTACTGGAAACCGTCAAAAAAATAGCGGAATTGAAAAACGTCGCCATCAAGGGTTTGATGACCATCGGCGGGCTCACGGCGGCCACGGCCGGCGATGCCGACCGCACCAGGAGCTACTTCCGAAGGCTGCGTGAACTCCGTGACTTCGTTGCCGAGCAAAAGATACCTCAAGTTGATATGAGCGTCCTGTCAATGGGCATGAGTGGCGATTTTGAAATAGCCATCGAGGAGGGGTCCACGATGGTTCGCATCGGAACCGCCATTTTCGGCAAACGCAAACGCGGCGCCCAATCGTTTTCTATGGAAAATCCCAACCCGCCCGTGGAGGAAAAACCTTGAAGCTGACGTCCGCCGATATTATCCACCAGGAATTCAAACGCGCCCTGCGTGGATTTGAACAACACGAAGTGCGCGCATTTCTGGAAGTCGTGGCCGACGCGTATGACGAACTGGCCAACGAAAACAAATTGCTTTCCGAGCAGGTCCGCCAGCGCGAGCACGAACTGACGGCTTTGTCGCAGACACTCGGAGCCAGGGATCAGGCGCTGGCGCAATGCCAGGCGGAGATGCAGAAACTGCAGCGGTCTCTGGAGACGCGCGACGATGCGGACTCCCTCCTGCAAAAGGCGGAACTGGAAGCCGGCCGACTCATCTCCGATGCCCACCAAAAAAACGAACAGGCCCGGCAGGAATTGCGTCTATTGCAGGAAATGAAATCCAAAGTCGCCGCCCACCTTCGTGAATACCTGCGGTCGCAGATGGCCCTGCTGGATATCATCGGCGAAGAAGAGCACGGAACCACCAACGCCCCGCCGATCCCGAAGGCCTCCGTCACGCCGGCCATTCAAGACTCCATTGAGACTCCGGCATCGGGAGAAACCGTCGAACCGGCCATGGACCTCGGCGCGCTTCAGTCCGGTATTCAGCGTTTTCTGTCCGAAGTCAAGATGGATGACCTGCCGCCCGATCTCGTGGAGGAGATCAGCGTTGACCTTGCCTTTGGCACATCGCCGCAGGATGAAAAAATGACCGAAGAAGAAAAGCGCAGAAAAATTCTCAACGATCTCGAGAACCTCTCCCAGCACGCCACAGCGATGTTCAAGAAAGCGGATTTCCACAAAATGCTCGGCGAGGACGCCGAAAAAAAATCCGAAGACATCATCAACCGCATCTACGCCGAGCTTGAAAAACGAAAGAACCAATCGCCTCCGGAGGTTTCATGAGCGAACTGCTGACCCGCATCGACGAATCCGTACGATTTATCCGCTCCAAATCGGACCTGCAACCTGAGGTGGGCATCATCCTCGGCACAGGTCTCGGCGCTCTGGCCGGCGAGATCAAAAAAGAAACTGAAATCCCCTACGAGCAGATTCCTCACTTTCCGTTGTCGACGGTTGAGAGCCATGCCGGCAAGTTGTTGCTCGGCACACTTGGCGGTAAGAAGGTCGTCGCCATGCAGGGGCGTTTTCATTTCTATGAGGGCTACACGATGCAGCAGATCACGTTTCCCGTCCGCGTGATGAAATTCCTCGGCATCAAAGCCCTGCTTGTTTCCAACGCCTGTGGCGGGATGAACCCGCAGTACCGGGCCGGCGACATCATGATCATGGACGATCACATCAACCTGCTCGGTGACAACCCTTTGCGCGGCCGCAACGAGGATTCGCTCGGTCCGCGCTTCCCCGACATGAGCGAACCGTATTCCCGAAAGCTCATCGCGCTCGCGGAGCAGATTGCGCTGGAGGAAAAGATCAAGGTACAGAAAGGCGTGTATGTCGCCGTGATGGGGCCAAATCTCGAGACGCGCGCCGAATATCGTTTCTTACGCGGCATCGGCGCGGACGTGGTCGGCATGTCCACCGTGCCCGAAGTGATCGTCGCGACGCACATGAGTATTCCGTGCCTGGGTTTTTCGATCGTCACCGACGAGTGTTTTCCCGACGCCCTGCATCCGGTCGATATTGCCAGAATCCTCAAAGTGGCCGGCGAAGCCGAACCGAAAATGACGGTCATCATGAGGAAAGTCGTGGAGAGGATGTAGGATGGAAGACTGGCCGGTGGGCAAGTCATTAATCCTCTTTGGCGCCATTCTGATCGTTGTCGGTATTCTATTCACTTTCGTCGACAAGATTCCCTTTCTGGGGCGCCTGCCCGGAGACATCCATATCAAGAAAGACCATTTTTCATTCTACTTTCCGATTGCGACATCTGTCATAGTCAGCGTGATTGTGTCGCTCGTCATGTGGTTGTTCAGGAGGTAACCCCACGAACAACCGGGCAGCGTGGGTTTTATCTCCGAGATCTTTAAAAGAAAATGACGACCAAAAGGGCCGGACGGGAATTTTTCACAACGTCCCCACGTTGCATTGTCCGTCATCGAGCCCCAACATGGAGTTATTCACATGCCTTTGTTGATCTTGTTGCTCACCGTCCTCACATCGTGTCAATCATCCACCCAGCAGGAATCCCATACCATGAGCACTCACCCTGTTTCACATAACGACGCTCTCGAAACCGCCACGTTTGGCGCGGGATGTTTCTGGTGCGTCGAAGCGGTCTTTCAGAGATTGGACGGCGTCGAATCCGTGGCGTCGGGTTATTCCGGCGGCCATGTGGACAAGCCGACGTACCGGCAAGTCTGTGACGGCACAACCGGACATGCCGAAGTGATCCAGATCCAATTCGATCCTTCAAAAATATCCTACGAAGACCTGCTCTATGTATTCTGGAGAACCCACGATCCGACCACGCTCAACCGCCAGGGCAACGATCAGGGCACGCAATACCGGTCGGTCATTTTTTATCACAACGAAAGCCAGCGCGCGGCGGCTGAGAAATCAAAAAAGGAAACCGATGCGGCCCACGTCTGGCCCGATCCCATGGTCACCGAAATCAGCGCGTTTAAGAATTTTTTCAAAGCCGAAGACTACCATCAGAACTATTACAACGACAACCAGGACCAGCCCTACTGCCGTTTCGTCATCGATCCGAAAATTCAGAAACTGAAAAAGGAATTCAAAGACAAGTTGAAAAAGAACTGAGAATTGAAATCTCAGTTCTTCACTCCCTGCGCCCAACCCATTCTTCGAAAATCGGCTTCGCCGTGCCTGCGGCCCGTGACGGGATCGATCCATATGGAATGGGCGTCGCCAAGATATTCCACGTCCTCCACGACGTGGCCCAAACGCCGGAGTCCATCCACGACGGCGCCGGGCCACCGGTTTTTCTCGACCAGCACCCGGTCGGGCAGCCAGGTGTGATTCAGTCGCGGACGATTCAACACCTCCCGAAGCGACAGCTGGTAGTCGATCACGCCAATCACCGTCTGCAACACGGTATTGATGATGGTTTTTCCGCCGGGTGAACCCGTGATCAGAAACGGCTTGCCGTCTTTGAGTACGATCGTCGGTGTCATGGAACTGAGCGGCCGTTTGCCGGGCTCGATACGATTGGGATGGATGCCCTTCCATCCTTTGTAGATGGGTTCATCGGGATTAATCGTGAAATCATGCAATTCGTTATTCAACAGAAATCCAAGCCCTGTGACCACCGCCTTCGAACCAAAATTGTCTTCCAGTGTGAACGTGTTGGCGACGACGTTGCCGTCACGATCGGCGACCGATAGATGCGTTGTTTCCATGTGTTCCTGCTCCGAAGACGCCGACCGTCCCATGGACGCGCTCGAACCCGCTTTTTCAAGATCCATTCCTTTGGCCACGTGGGCCGCGTAAGCGGACGAGGTCAGGCTGTCCACCGGAACGGCAACATAATCCATATCTCCCAGATATCTCGCCCGGTCAAAGAAAGCCCGTCGCATCGTTTCGATCATCACGTGTTGAGTCCGGGTGGCGTCGGGTTTTGACAGATCAAATGACGAAAGCACGTTCAACATCTCAATCAAAGCCACGCCACCGGAAGACGGCGGCGGCATGCTGAGAATTTCGTATCCACGATATACGCCGCGAACGGGCGCACGGATGACCGCCTCGTACGCGCCCAGATCGTCCATCGTCATTATGCCGCCATGCGCCTCGAAATCAGCGACGATACGCTGCGCGAGGTGTCCCTTGTAGAAAACATCGGCGCCGCTGTCCGCCACCGTCCTCAGCGTAGCCGCCAGTTCCTTCTGCACAAACCTCTCCCCCGTTTGATACGCATCGCCATTCTGTCTGAAGAACGTCTTACGCGATTCAGGGAAACGTGAAAGTTCACCCCGGTATCGTTTGAACTGAAGGAACTGGAATGCCGGAAGCGGAAATCCTTTCTCGGCGAGTTCAATGGCCGGTTCGAGCAGTTCCTTCCATGACAATTTGCCGTACCGCTTCCAGGCCGTTTCCAGGCCGCGAATGGTGCCCGGTACGCCGGCGACGAGATATCCAACTTCGCTGGCGATCGTATCCACAGCGCCATCGCTCGTTTGAAACATCCTGGCGTGAGCCTTGGCAGGCGCTTTTTCACGGTAGTCGATGGCCGCGGTTTCTCCCGACGCAAGCCGAACGAGCATAAAACCCCCGCCGCCGATATTGCCCGCCTGCGGATACGTCACGGCCAGCGCAAACGCCGTGGCAACGGCCGCGTCAATCGCGTTCCCGCCCTTTTCAAGAATAGCCGCGCCCGCTTTTGAAGCGTGCTCCTCCACCGACACGACCATGCCGCCGTCGGAAACAGCGGAACGTTGCTGGCCCCGGACATGAACCGGCAACCAGAACAAACCCGCGACAAGGATCGTCACGATACACGTGTGACGACCGTGCCGTTGACAGGACGCCACCGGCGTCGCCTCAGTCAGTAGTTTTTTCATTCGATCTCTCCCGACACGTTCATCTTTCCCGCCAGGTTGCCCTTGGTATACGCGCCGTTCCTGCGGATATCCGGCAGACTTTCCATGGGCTCACACACCCTTGGGACGAACGACCGTTGCATCTGATGACGGTCTTCTCTAAGTTTGATCCAGCAGTTCATTGCGCGGGGCTCCTTGAATTTTCTGACACACTACTATTTCAACCGCATCTACCTGCCCGAGCTGGGCGGGGAATCGGCATTTCATTTTGGAGCGGCGTTGCCCGACCTGCTGTCGGCCTATGACCGCTCTTTGCGTTTTGCAAAGCCACGTGTAATCGACCGACTCTGCCATTCGCCGCAAAGACGCCTGTGGGCCGGCGTGCTCAATCATCTGTTGGTCGATGGCTTTTTTCATCAATCGGATTTCTTCACTTCTTTGTACGAGGATCTGCGTCATATTCTCAATCGCGAACTACCCGCAGACATTACGGCCCGCCGATTCTTCCTGGCGCATTTGTTCGTCGAACTCCTGCTGGACCACCATTTGTTGCGGAAACGGCCGGGACTGGCCGATGAATTCTATGCCATCGTTGGTACGCATCCGGAATCCAGGGCGGAACTGGAAGAGTTTTTTGCGCGCCCGTTGCCTGACGTGGAGGCGCACTTCCGGCGTTTTTGCGAACTTCGGTTTCTGGCCGCCTACGATGAGATCCCCAAGTTGACCCGGCCGGTCAATGCCATGTTGCGACGCACGCGCCAGGAGCCCTTTCCACCACATCACGAATCGTTGTTAGGCCGGGTGTTGAATGATTGTTACGATCTCGTCGCCGACCGGTTTGATCATCTGGTCGGACAAGCCAGCGAATTTTATGAGAATTACGGCAGCCGAGAAACGCCGTTATGATTTTCGTATGGACGCGTTGGCGGCCACCAGCAGGGGATCCCACACCGGCGAGAACGGTGGTGTGTACATCAGGTCCAGTTTCGAAAACTCCTTCACGGTCATCCGGTTGCGAATGGCCGCGCTGACGATGTTGGCGCGAAGGGCGGCGCCCTCTTCCCCGAGCAGGTTGGCGCCGAGCAGGCGGCCCGTACGACGATCAACAACCAGCATGACAAAAAGTTCCCTCCCACCGGGGTACATTTTGGAACGCGAGGGGGCGTGAATGGCCGTAGTCTCTGCCTGAAACCCATGCTCCAACGCCTCGCGCAGGCTCAGACCCGATGCGGCGACTTCCAGATCGAATATTTTGACGGCCGTCGTCCGGACAACCGGTCCAAATTCCGATCTCACTCCCGCGAGATTTTCACCGACAACCCACCCCATCCGGTTCGCGATATGGCCCAGCGGAAGATACAATGGTTTGTTCGTGACGGCATTCCTGATTTCCGTGCAGGCGCCGGCGGCGTAAATGTGTTCGACCGACGTCCTCCCGGCCGCATCGACGACGAAACCGCCCAACGGACCACAACGCAACCTGGCCTCCGCGGCCATATCTGTATTGGGCTGGAAACCCATCGCCAGCAGCACCATGTCCGCGGGCATGTCACCGGCCGACGTGCGGACCCGGGTTACCACATCCCCTTCGCCGTCAAAACCGCTGACCGTCGCATCTCCGGTGAAACGCACGCCCTGGCGGTGCAATTCGTCCAGTACAATTTTTCGCGACTCCGTCTCGAGGGACGGCATCGGCAGGGCATCCTTGTGAACGACCGTCACGTCGAGGCGATGCCGCGTCAAAGCTTCGGCCATTTCCATACCAATGAATCCTCCGCCGACAATCACCACGCGGGAGGGACGTCGGTCATGAAGATGCGATTTCAGGCGAATGCTATCCTGAAGATTCTTGATCGTCAGGACATTCGAGAACTTCAACCACGCCGGATCCGGAATCCTCGCCTTCGCGCCGGTGGCCAGAACAAGCTTGTCATACTTGTGTTCCTCGACCGAGTCCTTCTCCAGATTCCTCACCAAAATAAACTTCCGGTGGGGATTGATGGATTCCACGCGATGCCGGACGAACACGGCGCATTGTTTCTCCTGGCGGAAGGATTCCGGCGTAAACACGATGAGGCGTTGGTAGTCTTCGATGACCTGCCCGACATAGTACGGCATTGAGCAGGTACCGTAGCTGATGAATTCGCCCTGTTCGAACAAAGTGATATCCAGCCGCGGGTCAAGCCGTTTGGCTTTGGCGGCTGCGGCCGGGCCGGCGGCGACACCGCCCACGATGAGAATGCGGTTGCGTTTCATTCAGGTCTTCTGAGGTTTCTTCTTGGCGGCCGGAAACAGGATGTTATTCAGAATCAACCGATATCCGGGGGAACTTTTGTGCAAGGCCAGATCCGTCGGAGGATCGCCCACGGCGTGCGCGTAATCCTCGGGGTCATGCCCGCCATAGAACGTGACCGTTCCCTTGCCGAAACTGCCATGAATGTATTTGGCGGCGCCAATCGACGCATCCTCGCCAAGGACAATGGCATGGTCCTTGACCATGGTCTTTCGAAAACCCGTGGTTTGACCCATGAATCCTTTGACCACGCTCACATGGTTTTGCGTCAACATCGCCGGAATCGGATCGTATTTGGCGGAGAAATCAAACAACGTGAAATAGTCCTCTTCAGGATTCTTGAGAAGGGGCATGTGGCTGGAAGGTACGTCGATATCGGCAAATTCGTAAACGTATGGATTCATTTCGACTTTGAAGTCTTTGAACAACACGCACCCCGAATAGTCCAACCGGCTGTTGGCTGACGGATCGGCAGGATCGCCGTCATACATGGTTTCGCAAATGTCCGTGCTCTGCGCGGCCAGCGCAATATCGAAACTGTCGGTGGCGCCGCACATCGCGAACAGAAATCCGCCATTGGCCACGTATTCCTTCATCTTCTTCACGACGCTCAGCTTTTCCTTTGACACCTTGCTGAAGCCCATCTGGCGCGCAAACGACTCGTACTGTTGTTGCTGTTGCACATACCAGGACTGCGTATGGTAGCTGACGTAGAACTTGCCATATTGCCCGGTGAAATCCTCGTGATGCAGGTGCAGCCAGTCGTAATCGGCCAGTTTGCCCTGAAGCACTTCCAGATCGAACACTTTATCGTAGTCAATCTCGGCGTACTCCATGGCCATCGTGACCGCGTCGTCCCATGGTTTCTTGTCCGGGGGCGTGTAAACGGCCACACGGGGGGCTTTCTCCAGAAGTATGGCCTCCATGTTTTCTTCCTCGATCGTCTGGTAAATCCGGGCCACATCCGACGCGGAAGCGGATTCGTACGAAACACCCCTTGACAAACACAGGTTTTCAGCCGCTTCGCTGAAATCCATCATGAATGACCCGCCCCTGAAATTGAGCAGCCACTCGACATGGCCGCCCCGTTTCAAAACGGCAAACGCAACGCCATACGCCTTCAGGTGGTCCGTCTGGCGCAGGTCCATCGGGATCAGCAGTTTGACACCCGCCGACGGCCGAAAGCCGAACAGCACGGAAACCAAAACGCCCACGACGATCCAGCCTGGCACACTCCGAAAACGTCTGATCACGTCATCTCCTTGAAGAGTTCCAGAATATCCTCCTTGCCGCCGGCCTTCAACAGGCGTTCACGATTGCCTGCCGTATTCATGAATTTCGCAATTGATGCCAAAGCCCGGATGTGCGGACCCGACACGGATTCCGGTGATACGAGCATGAAGAACAAATGCGCCGGTTTGCCGTCGGCCGAATCGAAATACAGGCCTTTTTTGTTGATCCCAAAGGCCGCGACAAGCCGGTTGACGCCGTTGGATTTCCCGTGTGGCACGGCCACGCCATTTTCGAGGCCTGTGCTCAGCTTTCTTTCACGTTCAATCACGGCTTGCCGTACGGCGTTCCTGTCCGTGAGAAAACCTGCGCCATCGAGCATGCCAAGCAGTTCGTCGATGATCTCCAATTTCGTCTGCCCTTTCAGGTCCATATTCACAGTACCGGTGGTGAGCAAACGGCCCACAGGCACAACATCCGAGTCTTTTCCGTTTTTTTTCATGTGCGTCAAATTAGACAATGTCCCATTGATTTTCAATCTGTAATTGGCCTCCCGGTGGCTCTCCGGGCGGCACCACCATGACTTCTTCACGCTCCATCAGCACCTGGCCCGGCGCCGCGCCTTTTGGCTTTCGTACGTATTTGCGTTCGGTATAGGAGACCGGTACGAGACCGGATGTTCTGGCTTTGCTGTACCATGCGGCCAAACCGGCGGTCTGTTCCAACGCCAACTTGCCAGGGTGGTCCTTTCGGCCCGCTCTTCGCAACACCACGTGTGATCCGGGTACTCCCCGCGCATGAAACCAGAGGTCGTCCTTCCTGGCGAAGCGGAAAGTCAGCAAGTCGTTCTTCCGGTCATTCTGCCCGACATACACGGCCCAACCCCCATGCACCCGGTATTCACGAAACACCATGTCCTCGTTTTCCTCTTTTGGCTTCCGGTTGCGAGCCGGCGCTTTCCTGATCCATCCCTCTCTGACAAACCGTTCGTAAAGGCCCCGGAGATGTTTTTCATCCAGCCGGCCGTCCAGCAGTTCGTGCAACCGGGTTTCAAGTTGCGTTTGGTTTTTGGCCAGATCCTTTATGCGCTCTTCGATCTTGCGAACCGACGCTTTGAGCTTTTTGGCCTGGGCAAAATATCTCGCCGCGTTTTCCTGCGGCGATAATTCCGGATCGAGGTCCAGGGTGATCAATGAACCGTCGCCGGCATAGATATCGGGCACTTCGATGCGATTCATGCCCCGCTGAACTCTCGCCAGATGAATGTTGAGCAGATGAGCGCGACGCTCCTGCTCCGCATAACTTTCCGCCTTCTTTCGGTCCTGTTCCAAGGCCAACAGCAACGCCGAGCCTTTCCGAATCCGTGTCCGGCACGCCTTGACCAATTCGGCCGTCACGTCCTCCCGTTGGTCGGCCCTCGATTTTTCCGTCACGTATACCAGAAGCGCATCGTTAATCGTGTCAAAAAGCCGCTCATCGACCGTGTGACCTTTGGCCTCTTCTTTTTCGCGGAAATGTTTCATCGACCGTGGTGAAAAGAGCCGCGGCATTCGGTTCACGTAATAAATGCGCGGTTTTTCGGTCTTAAGACCATCCATAAACGCCGTCAGATCCGATCTGGCTTGCGAGAGGTCGTTTTCGCTGCCGAGCTGGTTGAGCCATTCCATGACCAGCGGTTTGCCCAACTGGAGACCGCCTTCGGACAGCCATCGCTTGAGGTCGTCCACCGTATCGGGGAAGGCGGCGGTTGGCCGCGGATCAAATGCGGTGATTCGCTCGTAAGCATGCCCGATCCATTGTCGTGGTTCTTTGAACGCGCTCTCAATGGTGCCGTCGGGGGCGGTCAGATAGACATTGATGGTGCCGAAGAGCTCGGCGTAGAAGCAACGGCCGTCTTCGAGACGCATCCTTAGAATGCGGTCGTGCGGCGCAAGATCGGCGTCCACGATTCTCGAATGGCCTGTGGTTTCGAAGAGCGTCACGGAATTTCTTGATCGCCGTTCATGTCGCGGCCGCATCAGGATATGCGCCAGCCTGACATCCGACGAAATCTCAATCGACCACGCCTGGCGGCGGGTGTCGACCACGGCGAGATGAAGCACATCCTTGATTTGGGAAAAACATTCGATGAGGCGCGCGTGCTCGAACGCGGGACGCATCTCGGCAACCCAGCGCCAGAGCGTGTGGTAATTGAGTATCACGGCACGGCGGAATCTTCGAGAATGATATTGCGTTTATGGATTGGTTTCGTACATTTTCGCGCTGCAAAGTAACCAATAACCTTTTGGAACTCAACATCTTTATGCTGCGTGACGCGCCGGTCCGGCACACGTTGTGGATTTTGATCCTGCTGGCCGCCGCCATGGAAGCCGCGTTCTTCGGTCTCTCCCGCGTCCCCACGCCGGAGGCCCAGGTGGCGCAACTGCCGTATTTCTTTGGTGCGGCCTTTCTGGCTTATGCGCTTGCCGTGGGGTACGTCGGCATGTATTGGAACCGAAGTTTTTTTTCGCCGGAATGGATCCTGGTGGCAGCGGTCGCTTTCCGGTTGACGTTTCTTTGGTCGTCTCCCGTCCTTTCAGACGATATCTATCGGTATATCTGGGACGGTCACGTCGCCGCATCCGGCATCGATCCTTACCGCTACACGCCGGATTCACCAAATCTCTTCGGATTGCGGGACTCGACTCTGTACCCCCTGGTCAATCACAAAGACGTTCACACGATCTACCCGCCGCTTCTTCAATTGCTGTTCCAGGCCCTGGCGGTATTCACCACCTCACCGCTGGTGTACAAAACCGTCTTCGTCATGTTCGATGTGGCCATCATTGTTGTCCTGTTTAAGTTCCTCACAAGCATGGAACGCCCCCTCGGGTGGGCCATTGTGTATGCGTGGAATCCGCTGGTTGTCCTTGAAACCTCATGGAGCGGTCATGCCGACACCGTGGGCGTCTTCTTCCTGCTGGTTGGTTTGATGTGGGCCGTGAGGGCCCGATCCGTGTGGGCGTCCGTGTTTCTTGCTCTTTCTGGAATGGCCAAGTTTTTCGGCCTTGTCTTTCTTCCATTTTTGGAGGATGTGCGTGTACGGTGGCGCACCATCGCGCTGGTCCTGCTCGCCGCCTCCGCGATAACAATCGGATGTTACGTGCCATTCCTTGAAGGCCGTCACCATTGGTTCACAGGTATGAACCGTTATGTCGAAACATGGGAATTCAATTCGTCGTTGTATTCGATTGTGGAGGCGATGTATGAGCGCCGGATTGGGCCGTCGACGGCGGGAAGAGTGTTTGGTTTTGATACCGACAATCAAGCACGATGGCTGGCCAGGGCGACGCTGATTGGAGCAGTCATACTGACGGGGCTATGGCTTCTGATCGCCCATTATCGCCGCTCGTATCATGATCAGAAAACCAACATACTGCGTGTGGCCTTTCTGCTGACAGGGTTGGCCCTTCTGACCAGTCCCACGCTGCATCCCTGGTATTTGCTGTGGATCATCCCGCTGCTGTGTTTTTTTCCAAATGTGGCGTGGATACTCCTGTCCGGCCTTGTCGTTATCTCGTACGAGGCGCTGGGCGGTCAGATTTCCGGCTACGGATGGATTGAAACCCCACGAACTCAATGGTGGATATATCTTCCATTTTATGCCGTCTTGTTTTCGACGTTTGCGTGGAAAACGATTGTGGCCTTCCGAAAAGCCCACCCTGGAGAACCGGCGTGAAAACCACCATAAGAAAAACCGACATTCTTTTGCTGCTCGCCGGTGTCGCGGGCTTTGGATATTTCGCCGTCACGTATGACAGGCTATACCCTGACTCGGCCGCAGGAACGATGATCTCCAGAGCAGAGGCCATTCGGCTGGCGGACGGCCTTCTTCGATCAGCCGAAATGACCAGACCCGAAACATGGCCGGACATGCGCCGTGAGGAAGAAATCGAGCAGGACGAAACACTGATTCAGTATTTGCAGGAACGGTACGGCCTGGAATCCACCGTTCGAATGCTGCCCGATTTGGAGATCTTCACCTGGAAGGTCGCGTGGTACGGAAAAGAAACGGGCAATATTCGAATTGGAGCGGGAAACAACGACGACAACGGAGAACCATCCGAGGGACGCACGTACGTCGAAGTTCATCTGGACGGACAAGGTCATGTCGTACGGCTGCGTTCCGGACCGGACCACAAGAAGGACACCACGAGTCCTTCGGACGAGGGCCAATCGGTTGCGCTTCGGGCGGAATCCATTTCGGTGGATTCGGCCAGGCGGATGGCGCTGGCCTTCGTTCGTTCATACACGGGACATGATATCGCCCGCTTCTCTGAGACCGACGTTCACAGCGCCCGTGACAACCGCGGCCAGATGTTCAATTTCACTTTCACATCGTCCCACAAAACGTACGATCTCGATCACACGCTGCACGTGGGCATCCAGAACGACCGGGTTCGATCCTTCGAATCGACCTGGAAAACGCCTCCCGACTTCGTACCTCACAAAGACCGCTGGCTTGGTGAATCCCAGAGCATTGTGTCGCTAATCATGATCATTCTGTTCAGCGTCATCACCGTCGTCTATTTTCTGTTTCGGTTTCGATCGGGAGCTTTTGACTATCGCCTGGGCATCTTTTTCGGACTGGTGACCGCCATGGCGTTTTCAGGCATGATGGCGATGATTATCTGGAATTCAAGCTGGCTGGGGCTGACGGTCGTCATCATTTTTGGCGGCGGTTGGTGGGCGTTATCATCCGGCGCCATTGTCGTCGTCAGCGCTTCCCTGGCCCGCGAAGTATGGCCGAAAAAATATCAGACCTTTGAAGCCATCCGTCGCGGCCGCGTCTTCAACCGACCGTTCGGCATGGGCGTCCTGCGGGGCATCCTCTGGTCGTTTTTGGCGCTCGGTCTGATCAATGGTGTACTGCCATGGTTGCCGGGCACTTCCTTTGTCATGGACAACCAGAGTCAGGCCAAATTCGGCCACCAGGGCGCCTGGTTCCTGATTTTTGCCGGCCTGTTCTCGGCATTGATTCACTTCCATGCCTATGTCCTCCTGTCGTTGTCCGCGCTGGGCAGGCAATGGAAAAGCCTCGCTGGGCTCGTCGTTCTTGGACTTCTTATCAACATGGTTTCCCTGCCTTTCATGGGCCCGGTCGCCCCATGGTCAAGCCGGTTAATCCTTGGTTTGGTCATCGCCGGTATCGCAGTTCTGATTTTCCTGAAATATGACTTTCTCACGGTTTTCACTTTTGGCGTCGTCACGTTCGTTCTCCAGGAAGGATTTGTCTTTATCGCGATGCATGACACGACTCAGATCACGGTGATCACGACTTTCCTGGTTTTGATCGCCGGCTTGGGTGTCGCCGGGCTGATCAGCCGCCAAAGCGGGGATGACGTGCTGGAATACGTCCCGGAGTACATCCGCGAACTCGAAAACAAAGAACGGATGAAAAGGGAATTCGAAATTGCACGACAGATCCAGACCACTTTCTTGTGCTGCAAAATTCCGAGCAGTCAGCGGTACGAATTGGCCACGATGTGCGATCCTGCCTACGAAGTTGGCGGCGATTATTATGACTTCATCCGGTTTGGCGATGATGACAGAAGATTGGGCGTTATCATCGGGGACGTTTCCGGCAAGGGTGTTTCAGCGGCCTTCTACATGACACTGATCAAGGGGATCATGCAGACCCAGGCGACCATCACCACCCATTCCACACGCGAAACGCTGGTCCGTGCCAATGACCTGTTCTATGAACACGTGGAACGCGGCAAGTTTATCAGCATGATCTACGCCATTCTTGATTTCGAGAACGGAACGCTTCGTATGTCCAGGGCCGGCCACAACCCGGTCCTGGTGAAGCCATCGGCCAAGCAACAGGCCGAACCGTTATTGCCCAATGGGATCGCCATCGGCCTCACACACGGCAAAGGCTTTGCCGATGCGCTTCAGGAAGTGGAGATCTCCTTCCGGCCCGGCGATGTGTTCGTGTTCTACACTGACGGTTTTTCGGAGGCGATGAATCACCGCGGTGAGGAATTCGGCGAGGAACGCCTGTATGACGTTATTCAGAAATACGCCCATGAAGCGCCACAACATATTGTCGACCATGTTCGCAGTGAAGTCGCCCGCTTTGTGGGTCAAACGCCTCAGCATGACGACATGACCATGATTGCCGTCAAAGTGACATGATTTTCGAAACTTCGAATGTATCTTTATATGCCCCCGGTCGCGCCGACCGAAATGACTACGACGTCCCCAACCTGTGTAATCGATCCCCCGGATGAATCTGTTTCGTGACTTGAGCGGTATGTTTTCGTTCCTCCGCCAGGCCTCACCCGGGGCCCGACTTCCCTTAGCCTCCTTAATACTGACCTCGGCTGGTTTTTCCGTATTTTCGGCGCTCAGTATTTCCCTGCTTCTGCCCTTTGTGAATCTTCTTTTCATGGAATCGTCACCTGTGGTTACGGCATGGCCTGTTTTGCGTGAAGAGCGTCTCGCGTCGTTGATCGTGGTTTGTTTACTGACCTGGCTCTTTTTTTTCATAAAAAATATTTTGTTCGCCGTTTCCGGGCGGCTTCGATCGCGTTTCAAAACGAACGTTGCGTCTGAGATCCGAATGCGACTCATGGACAGCCTCGCACAGCGTTCGTTTGAAGAATTGAGAACCACCCGATCCGGTCCCATGATGGAACGGCTCTTCGATGGGTCGGGACAACTGGCCGAAAAAAGTGCGGCGATCGTGACTGGTGTGGCTCGTGATGGCGTTCTGGTTTTGGCTTATCTCTCAATACTTTTCTGGTTGAACCCTCTTCTTATGGCGCTCAGCCTCATGTTGGCCCCGCTGGTCAGTCTGGCCGGTCACCGGATGGCACGCCGTCTCCGAAGCATGTCCGAACGTCGTATTGTAGCCGTATCTGACTTCTTGTACCATGTCCAGCAGCGGCTGTCCGCGATGAAACTCATCCGTTTACTTCATGGCGAGGCCTTTGAGCGCAGCCGTTTTGAGCGCACAAACTCCGAATTAGCCGATGTCGAACGGCGTCGCGAGACGTTTGAAGCGATCGCGATGGCGTTCACCGAAATGGCCGGTGTTTCCGCGGGGCTCCTGCTTCTGTACATCCTTGGGCAACAGACACTGTCTGGAACGTTCGTCCACGGCCCGGGAGGGTTGGTGCTGTTTGTCGCGGCAGTTTTTTCGTTGATCGATCCCATGCGACATCTCCTTCAGGCGCGGCCCGTGCTGGCAGAATGCCTGCTTAACGCCGAAAGACTGGCCGCGGCATGCACGGTCACAACGACGGTTGTGCCCAACGTCCGTCATACGTCGTTCGCGGGAGAAATCGTCTGGAAGTCCGTTGGATTTGGCTTCAAGGATTCCGGACACGCCATCCTGCGTGATGTCAACGCCGTTCTTCGCAAGGGTGAATGGATCGGTCTGTCGGGACCCAGCGGCATCGGAAAGACCACTCTCGTCGATCTGACGCTTGGTCTCTATCCGCCACAGTCCGGATTGGTCACCCTGGACGGCATTCCGGTACACGCGATTGATCCTCAGGATCGCAGCCGGCTGTTTGGTATCCTAACCCAGGACGCTTACATTTTTCCGGATACAATCCGTCACAACGTCGTCTATAACCTTCCCGCGGTTGCCGAAGACCGCATCATGAGAATGTTGGAAATGGTACAACTCGGAGAATGGATACAGCGCAAGGCTCATGGACTTGACGAAAAACTCGGTGAACATGGTCTCGGCATGTCCGGAGGAGAAAAGCAACGTCTGGCTATGGCGCGTATGCTCCTGCGTGAGCCGGAATTGCTTATTCTGGATGAAGCCACATCTGCGCTTGACGCAGCTACCGAACATGCCATCTTGGAAATGATAAAGACTCATTTCGGAGATCGGACTGTTATTCTCGTTTCCCACCGGACGTCTGTACTCGCTTTCGCACGTCGCCGGCTGGCCATTGCGTCGGGCAATCTGGTCGAACGACAACCGGCGTGAGTTCACTCTTGTAGAACTACGCAATCTGTCTTATTTTAGATCAACCACGGGAGAAAATTAGTATGGCAAGAACAGTGCATTGTATCAAACTCGGACAGGAATTACCGGGGCTGGACCGGCCACCCATACCGGGTGACCTTGGCAAAAGAATATTTGAAGGCGTCTCCAAACAGGCTTGGAAGATGTTTGAAGATCACTTCAAAATGATCATGAACGAGTACCGTTTGAACCTGATGGATCCAAGAACCGATGATATCTTCAAACAGCAAGTGATCGATTTTCTTTTTTCTGGAAAGGACCCTCGAAAACCCGAGAATTATGTGTCCCCGACTTCCTGATTGACGTCTCCGTTGTTCCCGTTGCGATGTTCTTCGATCCCGCGAAACATCAGGACCGTACCGCCGATCGCCGACAGCATGGAGATCCAAAAAATCACAATCGACCAGGTCCGATAGTCACTGATCTTGTCGAACGCCGAGAGAATCCCTGCAAAAACGGCCACGAAGCCGATAAAGAATTTTTTTGAGAATTTCATGTTTTCTTTCAAAGTCTGGTACAAGATAGCGCTTTTGAGCCTATTTTCCAATGGGGTTTTGGCCATCCGATCGAATCGTATCCGGCATTAACGACAAGCATGAATGGTTTTGTCTTCTATGATCATCATCTAAACCTGGAGCAGGGTTATGAATGCAGAGTGGATTCTGGTTCTGGTCATCGGAACCCATTGGTTCCTGTCATTGTTTGCGCAGACTTTTTTTCATCATCGTTACGCGGCGCATCGCATGTTCACCATGAATCCCTTCTGGGAGCGGGTTTCTTATCTTCTCGTGTTTTTCGCCCAGGGATCGTCCTTTCTGAATCCACGGGCTTACGCGATCATGCATCGTTTGCACCATGCGCACAGCGACACCGAAAAAGACCCACATTCACCGATGTTCCACAAAACCCTGCCGGCCATGATGTTCAGGACCCTCCAGACATATCGCGGCCTGCTTCAGCGGCGCATCGTTCGGGACAAAGATCTTGTGGGGTGGGCGCCCGAGTGGAAGTTTCTGGACAACTTTGGTGATTTTTGGCTTGTTCGGGTGACGTGGGGCGTTCTCTATGTTGGTCTCTATGCATGGTTCGCCACGGAATGGTGGATGTTCCTGTTTTTGCCCCTTCATTTTCTCATGGGTCCGATCCATGGCGCCATTGTAAATTGGTGCGGCCATAAGTACGGATACACCAATTATGATCTGGATGACCATTCGCGAAACACCCTCGTGTGGGATTTTCTCATGCTTGGCGAACTCTTCCAGAACAATCATCACAAATGGCCCAACAAAATCAATTTCGCCTGCCGTTGGTTTGAGATGGATCCGACGTATCCGCTGTTGAAAATCCTGCACTGGGTCAGGATCATCCGGCTCAGGCCATCTCACCTGATGGAGTAATGGATGCACCGCAGACCCGATTGTGGCGAAACGACCCTGAATTTGCTTTTCCAACTTCTTCCATGGGAAGGGATGCCAACGGATGCCAGACCGGATAATACAACCTTCTGACGCCTTGATTCGTCGATTCTTCAAGACGAGGCTCGTGGATCCGCTGAAAACCCTGCTTCGGCAGGGGTTGAGCCCGGAGAAGTTATCGCTCAGCGTGGCCCTGGGCCTTGCGCTCGGGATATTCCCCATGTTGGGAACCACGACAGTCCTTTGCTTTCTTGCCGCTTGGACTTTCCGACTCAATCAGCCCGCGATTCAACTCATCAATTACTTTGCGTATGCGCTTCAGCTTGCGTTGTTTCTTCCGTTCTTCAAAGCTGGGGCGTGGCTGTTTCACATGGAGCCCATCGATGTGTCGGTTTCCGAAATCCACGATCTGCTGGCCACCGATCCGCAGGGAACCATCGCGAGATTGTGGATGGCCAATGTTCACGCCGTGGTCGTGTGGATGCTCGTCAGTCCGGTTCTCGCGGCAGTCACCTATGCCACTGTGAGGCCCTTGTTTCGTCGTATCGCGCGGGCTTTTCATTCGCATGCTAAGACCTGACCAGTCGGTACAATTTTATTGAATTTTCGGATTCGGTCGCATATATTCCCGCACTGTTTGAAATACGACATGCACCCGTAGCTCAATTGGATAGAGCATCTGACTACGGATCAGAAGGTTTGGGGTTCGAATCCCTACGGGTGTACCAGATAAGAAGGCGTTCGTTGGTTCGGGCGCCTTTGTTTCTTTGAGTGTCACGAATTTGGGCCATGAAAGTCCTCATTATTATACCCGCCTACAATGCGTCCCGATCCATTGCGGACATCATCAGAAAAACATTGACGGCCATGCAGGCCTTCGGCTATGCGTATCAAGTAATGGTTGTGGATGACGGGTCGAAGGACGATACCGGGACACGGGCGGCAGGCTTCGGCATCCGGACGGTTCGGCATGTCAGGAATCTGGGAAAGGGCGCGGCTCTCAAGACCGGTTTTGCAGCGGCCTTGCTGGAAGCCTATGATTGGATCGTGACACTCGATGCAGACCTGCAGCACAATCCTGAACACATTGGACCCATGCTTGACATGGCGGTGAAAGGGCATTTCGACATCGTCATAGGGTCCCGCCGGTTTGAGCCGGCCCGGATGTCGCTTGCAAGACGATTTTCAAACACCACGACGACGTGGCTGATTTCAAAACGAATCGGACAGCGCATCGAAGACAGCCAGTCCGGTTTCCGGGTCATTCGCACGGCGATTCTGGCCGGCGTGACGCTCACCACCAACCGCTATGAAACCGAATCAGAGTTATTGATGCAGACGGGAAGACATGCGCGCATCGGAGCCTTCCCCATCGACACGATATATGGAGATGAAACCAGCCACATCCGTCATTGGCTGGATACCTGGCGTTTCGTGCGAATGTACTGTCGTTTCCTCCGCAAATAACCCAGCTCATCGCACAAAAAAAGCCGTTCCAACCGGAACGGCTTTTTCCTGATGTCAACATAACTACCCGTGACGAGCTTTCAACCCATGCGACATGTGCTGAAATGGCACGGTATGGCGGCGATAATACTCTCCCAGGCATTCCGCAAATCCGGTACCCATGACGATGGCGAACATGAGAATGGCCACGTTCATGACGAGCGCATCCTCGAAAACCGGCCAGAAAGTCTCAAACTGGCTCACCGCAACCACGCCAATTACCAGAAAGGTTGTCGGGACCGTCCACCGCCACACTCTGTAGCATTGCCTCAAATGTGGATTGTCCGACAACAACGCGCGATTGTTGAAACCCTCCCGCCTTTCCATAAGTTTCGGCCAAAGAAGAAACAAGGCGACCGATTCAACCGCAAGAAACACAACGAAATCTGTCATGGCTTTCTCCTGTGTTTGATCGTGTTTTTTTGATTATTTCACAATCGTCATTTTCCTGGTCTGAGCGAATCTTTCTTTGCCGTTCACCGCCTGCGCCGTGATCCGGTAAATATAGACGCCGCTGGCCACCGCATGATTCACCGTATTCTGCCCTTTCCACAGGGTCTCATGGAAACCCGCCTCCATCGTTTTGTCAACCAACGTGAAGACCTCCTGACCAAGGATGTTGTAAATCCGGATGGTCACCTTGGCTTGAACCGGCAATTCGTAGCGGATGGTGGTGGACGGATTGAAAGGATTCGGGAAATTCTGCCTTAGGGCAAAATGCTTCGGCAATTCAACCGTTTGGATGACGGGTTCGTGGTAAGTACGCGCACCGGATAACGAAATGTCAGCCAACCGGTACGCATACGAAACACCCGCTTTCACATCGTCATCCACGTACTTGTAGTCCGTCGCCGATGATTTCGTACCTTGACCCCGGAGATCCGCCACGAGGGTGAACTCTCCCGTCGCCTCATCAATGGAGAGATCTCCCGACGTGACAGCTTCCAATTCAAATGGCGATATTTCTTTCTTCTCGATAACCCACGCCAGGTTGTTCAATTCGCTTTCGGTCCGCCACTCCAGGATCATCCTGCCATCCTGCGATTTCGCGTCAAAGAAGGCCAATTCGACCGGCAACGAAACTTCGTCCGTCGCATCGCTCAAGATGATGGTGTCACGAACACCGGCTGAGAAGGCATAACTGCTTACTTCGACATAGTTGTTGACTACGTCGCGGACAGACGGCGTGATCAGAGTGAACGTTCCCGCTCGCAACTGCCAGACATTCATGCTGGCCTCGGCTTCGTTGCCGATTTCAAAATCACCATAGTAAAGGCGAATCGTGGAGACCGTTCCGGTATTGGTCGGCAACATGGTATAGTACCGGGCAACTGTTTTTGACGTACGGTTCTTGCCTGACTCATCAAAGTAGTCCAACGTATCTCCAACCAAGGCCACCGTCGTGTTGCCGAGATTCGCCGCACCGGATGTGATGACGACATCGTTACCAAATCGCGCCGTGGTTGAAGAAGGCACAGATTGGGTCTGGTCGAAATTCCATCGAACCCGACCAAACGGATTCGTGAACATGGCACTCCCGTCCGGGCCCTCATAACGCACACCCGACATCGTACCGGTATAGTTGGCAAACGTAACCTGGCCGGTCCCGGTATGGGTGGCGTTGTAGGTGGTCCGGCTCGCTGCGGAAGAATCGAATCTCGTACCGGTGGGTGCAAACGTCTGTGCATTTTGCAAGGTCAAATAGGCTGTGCCGGCGCCGTTCTGGAACGTGACATCCGAGAAGTTGTTGGTACCGTCAATCGTGCCGGTACTGGTCACCGTGATGCCATTGCCGCCGGTATACTCAATGGTGGCAAACCGTGCATGAATGGTGCCGTTCACGGTGATCGAATAGTTACCCGACGTCCGACGCGAAATGGTGGCCAGAGAGGACGTCGACGTGCCCACGGCACGGAGCGCACCGCCGCTATTGACCGTCGCCGTCGTTCCTCCAAATAGCTGGAGAATCGAACCCGCATCCATGTTGAGGGTACCTGTCAGACTCACGGCGTCGGCCGCGTTGTCGCCAAATGCGATCGTACGATTGTTGGCAAACAGAGTTCCGGCCGTCACCGTCAGGTTCCCATTGACCGTCACGGATGCATTTAATGTCACCTGGCCGCCGCCCGTTTTGTTGATCGTCAGGGACTCAAAGGGCTGGTTGTTCGGTGTTAGCGTCTTTGTACCGGTTCCGTCGAACGTTACCAGACCTGCTCCGGCCGTGAACGTGGCGCCGGTGTTATTCCAGTTGCCACCGATATTCATGGTCGACGTCCCATTGGACAACGTGCCCGTGGAGAGCGTGAAATCGTTGTTGACATCCAGGTTGGCGGTCAGCGTAGCTGTTCCGGAGGTCTTGAGTATGCGGAAGTTGTAGAATTGCTGTCCGACTCCGGTACCGCCGGAATTAATGTTCTGGGCGCCGGTTCCATCAAAGATGACCGTTCCCGAGCGACTCGTAAACGTGCCGCTGTTGGTCCAGTCGCCGGCGACGTTCATCTGATAAGAGGACGCCGTGACATCAAACGTACCGGCGGAGATTGTGAAATTACCATTGACGTCGATCGCACCGGATGGCTGGAACGTGGCGCCGCCATTAAGGTTCAGATGATTGAATGAACCCGCGCCCAATGTGATGGTCTTGGTGCCGCTGGCTGCCGTCATAATCACGGTCGAGCTTCCGGAATTGAAGGTCCCGCCGTTCGTCCATACGTTACCGACCGTGATATTCGAAGCCGATCCGCCGGCAACGGTCAGCGTCCCGCTGTTGTCGAAATTGTTGTTGATCGTCAGGTGCAGTCCGTTCTGAATCGTCAGAAGTCCGCCCGACTGAATGGTCAGATTTCGACATACTCCGTCGGATCCGGAGCTCAGGACCGGATCATTGGTCACATTAGGAATAATGACGTCGTGCGTGGCCGCATTGGACGGAACGGCCAGAACGTCCCAGTTCAGCGGATCATTCCAGTCGGTACTATTCGATCCCACCCATGTATACAGCGTGGCTGTCGATGTCCATTTTAGAAGTCCATCCGATGCGCTGGCCGGGAGAATATCGTCTTCGAAGGAGTAATTTCCCAGCGAACCCGAAGGATCCTCAAATGTAATTGTGTCAACCAATGCGCCGTCCGTACGGCTCACATTGACGGACGGTCCGCTGTTGAATGTGACACCCGGCAGGGTGTGACTGGCCGCATCCGAAAATTCTCCTTCCATCAGCCAGTACCGGCCTCCGCCGGCGCCATTGGAGAATGTCCCGTTGCGGAAGTCATTGGTCCCGTCCACCAAAGCGCCACTCGTAACCTGGATGCCGTTGGCATCCATATATTCAAACAGATAATACTGTGCCGCCATCGTGCCGCCGCTGCTGACCACGAGGGAATAGGTTCCGGACGACTGCCGGGTCAGAGTGGCCAGAGCCACGTCCGACGACCCGACCAATTCCAATCTTCCGCCGCTGTTGACGGTGAGCGTTGCATTGGCGCTCATTCTCAATGAGGCATTGGCATCCACCGTCAGGGTCCCTGTCACGGTGATACCGTCGCCCGTACCGTCGCCGTGATTGAATGACAGACCGTTCAGGTCCAGGGTGCCCGCCAGGATGCTCGTATTACCCGTCGTGGTCAAGTTGTTGGTCGCCAATTGGAATATGGTACTGGCGCCTCCGTTGAAACTCAGCGAGAAGAAACTTGAAGTGCCCGCATTGATCGTCCGTGTAACCGCGCCGGTTGCGTCGAATGTCACGGTGCCGGCCCGGGGAGTAAACGTGCCGCCCGTGTTGGCCCAGTTGCCACCGACGTTGAGCGTGAAGTTCGAGCCGGATACGTCCAGATTACCGGCCGCAATCGTCACGTTGTTGGCAACGGTCGTGTTGGCGCCAAGCCGAAAAACACCGGCGCCCAATGTTGACAGATTATAGAAAGCGGCCGTTCCGTTGTTGATGATCTTGGTTCCCGACGTTGCCGTCAGGTATACCGTCGATCCACCGTTGTTGAACGTGCCAGCGCCTGCTTTGGTCCAGTCTCCGGCGGCATGTATGACATCATTCGTACCGGTCACGGTCAGGGTACCATTGATGGTCAGATTACCATTGACGATCAGATCCGTGTCACCGGCAACGGAGGTCGTAATGGTCACCGTCGCGCCGTTGTTGATCGTCAGGCCATTACATGTCGCATACGGCGAAGTAATGACCGGCTGATTCGTGGCGGATGCAATCACCACATCCGTGGCGGCATAGGGAATCGTGTCCGGACCGCTGCTGACGGTCCAGTTGTTCTTGTTAAACCAATCCGTATTCACCGAACCGTCCCAGGTCAAACTGACAGGTACCGGCCAGTTAAGCAGGTCGAAGGCGTCATTTTCGAAAGCCGCTCCTCCGAAACTGCCGGTATAGGGATCGAATGTCACCACACCGCTTGATGTGGACGTCTTGGTGACGTTTTTGGCGCCACCGCCCGGATTAAGCGGGAAGGAAATATTCGCAATGGTCATCGTCTGGCTCGTTTCGATCCGAAGCAGAGTGCCGCCGGCAGCGCCATTGGTGAAAGTTCCACTGCTGAAATTGCTGTCGGCGTCGATCGTTGCAATGTCATTGATTTGAATACCGGAGGCATTCATGTACTCAAACGCATAGTTCAGGGCATGGATCGTCCCGTTAACCTGGAATCCGTAGGTGCCTGCGCCGCCGAGGAGGTTGCGTGTCACGGTGGCAATGTTGCCCGACGTGCCGACCACACGGATATTGCCGCCCGAATTGACGGTCACCGTAGCCGCCGCTCCAATGGCCAGAGTTCCTCCGGGACCCACATTGTAAATACCATCAATGAGCAGCACGTCACCGATCCCATTCCCAAAGTTGACCAACTGGCCGTTCCCATTGAAGGTCCCCGATGTGACAGTGAAGTCATTGAGAACCGTGAATCCGTCCTGAAGGGAAATCGTGCTTCCCGGCGCATTGACAATGATATTCTGGAATTGCGTATTGTTGCTTGTAATGGACAACGAGGCGCTGGCGCCGTCGAAGGTTACGGTGCTGGCTCCACCCGTGATGGTGAAGGTGCCAGTCGTAATCAGGTTCCCGCCAATGTTAATATCCAGACCGGCATTTGCAAAGGTGCCCTGATAGATCGACAAATTGTTGTCCACATCCACGGCAGCGGCCAGATTGGCCGAGCCGGCGGTCTTGTCGACACCCAGTTTGTAGAACTTCTTGCCGGTACCTGTACCACCGGTGTTGAGAGTCTGGGTGCCGGAACCGTTGAAGATGACTTCCCCGGCGCCGGGCGTAAACACCGCGCCACCCGAATTGGTCCAGTTGCCAGCCACATAAATAGTGTAGTTGCTGGCGCTCACGTCGAGCGAGCCGGTCGACATGTTGAAATTACCCAAAACGGTGATGTCCCCGCCCAGGGTCTTTGCGGCGTTCGAATTCAGGACCAGATTGCCATATGTCGCCGATCCAACCGTCTGGGGGCTGGTTCCGGAATAGTTGGTCGTGCTGGTCGCATCAACCGTGAAGGATTCGAAACTGGCTGGGAATGGGCCTCGCGTTGTCAAGGTCGACGCGGCACCCATGATCAGAGTATTGGTTCCGGATCCGGTGATACTGAATCCGCTTCCACTACCCATGTCCAGTGTGGAATTGACCGTCAGATTGCCCGTGATGGTGATGTTACCAGCCAGGGTCTTCGTGCCGGTCCCCGCCACGACCAGGTTGTTAAACGTTGCGGTATTGATGGTCTGCGCCGCACCGTCCAGCGTGACCGTGCCGGTGCCGGTGTACGTGCCGTTCTGTGTCCAGAGGTTGCCCGCGAATGTGTGGCTCTGTCCGCCATCATCAAAGGTGCCGCCGCTGTGAATCGTCACAGGTCCGTTCATATCCAAAACGGCGCCCGATGAGGCCAGCAACGTCGAGAAGACTCTCAGGGTATCGTTGATGCGAACACTGCCGTTGAAGGTCTTGGTGCCGCTGCCGGCAGCCCATACGCGGTAGAAAACACCGCCGGTGACCGACTGGTTGGATCCGTTGAGGAACAATCGACCGGTGGTTGATGTGTCGTTGAATGAAGCGCCGTCATGGAGGACAAAATGACCGGCAAGATTCAACGTTTGACCTGCACTGGTCATGGTGACGGCGCCGCCGGTTATGCGCAGCGTATCATTAACTGTGATCGAGGCTCCACTGATCGAAAACGCACCGCTTCCATTGATCACGACCGTCGAAAAGGCCGAGGTCAACGGGGTGATCGTCTTCGTGCCGGTCGTCGCAGTGAAGGTGACACGGCCACTGCCATGCGTGTAAACGCCGCTTGCTCCGCGTGTCCAGCTGCCGCCGACCGTGATTTCACTGCTGGCGGATGACACCGCCAGAACGCCCGCTCCAGTCGATCCGATGCTGATATCGCCGACGGCGTTGAGGTCATAGCCGTTTTCAATGGTCAGGTTGCCGTCCGTAATGGTCAGATTACGGCATTGGGCGTCGGCGGTAGTAATTTTGGGTGCATTGCCGCTGCCCGCCACAACAGAAGGAATGATCGCATCGGTGTTGGCATCGGGAACGAGACTTGTGTTCCAGTTTCCGGCCACATTCCAATCGCGATCCACGTTGCCCGTCCATGTGGCCGTATTGTTGATGGGCCAACGCACTTCGGCGTCCGGGTCGGATTCGTACGTGTTGACGTCGGCGCTGGACGTCAGTCCGTTCAGATTGCCATCGATGGTTCCGGCGAACACGAACGTTCCGACGGTGCCTCCGCCGCCTGTGCGTACGACATTGAAATGCGTACCGGCCGTGGGCGTTCCGGAGAAATTGAACGTCATGTTCCGTATCGTGTCAATGCCCGTGGCATTGGCGTCCAGCACAAGATAAATACGAGACGATCCGGTCGCCGTGTTCAGATTGGACCATGTGCCATTGGAGAGATTGCTGTCGGCATCCAGGGTGGCCGACGTCGTGATATTGAAGCCGGCGTCGGTAATGTATTCGGCAAGATAATATTGTGCCTTGAGTATACCATTAATCGTCACTGCCGTCCGGTTGGCGCCTGCCGACCTCGTTAGCGTGGCAACCGAACTGCCGCCGCTCCCAGACAGGCTGAGAATACCACCCGAATTGACATTGAGTGTCGAATTGCCGGCTGTATTGTTAAAACGCAGATTGGCGTTGGCATCTACTTCGAGAATACCGCTGACCGTATGAGTCGAGCCGTTACCGGCAATCAGGATGTTGCTGTTGAGATCCAGCATCGCACCGGAACCGATTGTAATGGCCCCGCGCATGGTCGTGCTTGGTGTCGTCAGGCTGTAACGGCGTGCGGAGGTCTGAGTGGTGTTGAACATGACAACGTTGAAGTTGCTATTGGCCGTCCCGCTCGTCGGATGATAAATCGTCTGGGCCGACGCATTGTTACTTTCAAAAAACACCGTGTCGTTCGCGGTTGTAAACGTTCCGTTGTTCAGCCAGCTCCCGGTCAGGGTGATGTCATAGTTTGGAGACACGGCTGTCGAATTTAATGTCACGCCGTTGGCGATCGTAAGGCTGTCGATGGACCAATCCTGACCCATGGTTTTCGTGCCCGTTCCGGAGCAGGTGATGGACTTCGCAATCAACATGGCCGACGACGTGATGGTCTGCCCGGCGCCGTCGAAAATCAGACGCGCGTTGGTTGTGGTCCAGGTGCCGCCGGTATTCGTGACCGTCCCGCCCAGGTTGTGGGTCAACGTACCCATGTCGACGGTGACGCCGGTTATGGTGAATGTCCCATTGACGTCGGCGCCATTGGTCACGAAGGTCTTCGGCCCGCCATTGGTGAAAGCCACGTTGTTGAAACTGCTGCCGGTCCCCGCGTTGATCGACTGGGTCGTGCCGTCAAACGTAATGGTGCCGGCCGTCGCCGTGAATGATCCGCTATTGGACCAGTCTCCGGCTACGGCGATGTTGCGCCCTGTATTGACTGTCGTTCCGTTATTAATTGTCATGTTCCCGTTCAGATCCACCACATCATTGCCGTCACCCAAAGTCTTGGTACCAGAACCCGAAAATGCCAGGTTGTGGAAATAGAGCGTGTCCGCACCATTGTAAGTGATTGACTGCGTCGTGCCGTTGAATGTGACTGTGCCTGTCGAGAAGTAGTTACCGGTCATGGTCCAGTTCCCGCCGACGGTATGGGAATATGGGCCACCGTAGAAAGTAGTAGTGGCATTGGCCACATTCAGATTACCGGCAATATTGAGCGGCCCGTTGGCTGTTTTGTCGGAGGCCGTCCCGGACGTCAACGTCAGATTGCCATACGTTACCCCGGCGCTCTTGATGATCTGATTGCTGGCGACATTGAGGCTGACCGTACTGGTCGGACTCAAAGTGTTGGTGCCAAAGGATTTCGGGAACGCGCTGTCCGGCGCGGCAATGGAACTCGTCAACGTCGAACTGCCGGACATCGTGAACGTCTTGGATCCTGTCCCGTTGATCTGGAAGGTGGCCATGGCGAGCGTCACGCCGCTGTTGACCGTAAGATTGCCATTGATCGTCAAGTCCGCAGTCAGCGTTTTCGCCCCGCTTCCACCGAGGATCAGATTATTAAAAGCCGTGATTTGCGCATCAATATTCCACGCATCGCCATTATGCGTAACCGTACCGCTGCCCGGCGTGAAGACCGTACTCGCGGCAAAATTCATGTCGTTGGTTGCGCCCGTCAGTCCCGTCACGGACAGATCGAAACCATACATGTTAAAATTCGTGCCGGCGGTCGTCACCGTCAGAGTACCGGCAACACCGATGTGGCCAAGAGCCACTTTGTTGGTACCCCCCGACAGGGAGAGATTGCCATAGGTGACTGCCGCAATGTTCTGGTCGGTGGCCGCATTGTAGGATACCGTGCTGCCGCTGTTCAGACTGACGGTTGCAAAATTCGCCGGAAAACTATTCGCGCCGCCGATCGTCAATGTGGCATTCCCGTTCACCGTGAAGGTCTTCGTTGCCGATCGGGTCAAAACGGAAAAGGTCTGAAGATCGAACGCGCCAGATCCGGACGCGACTGTCAGATCGCCATTAACGCTGTCCGTGGCCACCTGCCGTTTTGTTCCTGCGCCGGAAATGGTCAGGTTATTGAATGCCGTAAGCGCCGATCCACCCGGAAAATCCGCGCGATTGGCAACGTTATCAATGATCAACGTGCCGGCCCCGGTTTGCTGAAACGCTGTGGCGCTGGCGTTATTGGTGAATACGGTGGTGTTAGCCGTAATAGCGCTGCCAAGGTATATGGTATTCGTACCGCCGTCCATCACGGTCCCCGAGTTCAGCACCACACTGCGATCGATGTCAAGATTCGACGTGATTTGCTTGGTCGCTGTTCCGCTGCCGCCCGGATTGTCCATGACGACGTCCCAGAACGGGCCACCGGAAATGGTTTGTGTCCCGGTGCCGGCGCGATTGAATCGGATCGTCCCGGCTCGTGGGTTGAAGGTCCCCGAGTTGCTCCAGTTGCGGCCAATGACAACCGCGCGGTTGCCGGCCGTGACATCCAGTGTTCCGGCGGTGAGAGTGAAGTCGTTGGAAACACGCAAAGAATCGTTCAACTGATACGTCGCACCCGACGCGTTCAGGATGAGATCATAGAAAGTGCCCCGCGCACCCGTTCCTGAGGTAATGGTTTTTGTCCCGCTGCCATTCATAACAACCGCGGAAGAAGCGGCGTTGTGAGTTCCCGAATTCGACCAGTTCCCGGATATGTCGATGGTGTCTGTGGCTGTCGTCTGTGTCAGCGTACAGCTCGAACCGATATTGAGGTCGCCTGTGATGGTCAGTTCGTAACCATTGATCACCAGTGAAATAGGATTGCCTCCGCCTGTGCTCATGACCAGATTTCCGCAGGCGGCATTGGCCGTGTTGATATCGATGGTGATGGTCGGCGCATAATTCGTGTGATCGAGGATCACGTAGTCCCCCGCACCCGGAACCGTGTTACCGCTCCAGTTCAGACCGGTATGCCAGTCGTCGGTGCCCGCCCCGCGATCCCAGGTAATGCCGTTGGGGAATACCCACGTTATGAATCCACTACCCGTTTCATTGTCAAACGATTCACCGGCAAGATTACCCGTCGCATCCTGGATGACAATATCGTTGGAGCCGCCCCAGCTGATATTGAAATCCGCTCCGGAATTCAACACGAGTCCCTTGATGGTATCCGTCGAAGTCCAGGAAATGGACGTCAAGTTCAGATAGTTCGACCCGACCGATCCGTCCTGGTGATTGGAGAACGTGCCGTTGGAAAAGTTGTTGGTCGCATCGACCGTTCCGCCGGATATCGTGATGCCGGTGGTTCTCAGATAATCAAAGACATAATTTTTCGCGTGGAAGGTGCCGGACGTTTGCGTAATGGTAATGCCGCCTGCCGCTCCCGAACGCGTAACCGTGGCGGCCGAAGCGGATGTCCCGACGATACGAACGGTTCCACCGGCGTTCAATATGGCCATGTTTTGGGCGATCTGGAGACGCGCGGCGGAATCGACCTCAAGGGTACCGCCGGTCAGAATGATCGAGTCCGCAACAGTCAAAGTCTTGCCGTTCAGATCCAGCGTGCCGGCCGTGATGCGTATGGCCTGAACTCCGGCCACGGCGTAGGTCGACGTGACTGTACCGCTGAGTTTGTAGGTGGCTCCCGCATTGAAAACGACAGGGCCAAGGATATTGGACGCGTTGGTGCGGATGCTGTCCGTACCCGATGCACCGTCAAACGTCAGCGTACTGTTCGCGTTGTGAGTAAACGTTCCGTTGTTGATGAAAGAATGGCCGACCGTCAGATTGTTCGTGCCGGTGGCGAACGTCCCCTGTACGATCGTAAAATTCGAGTCCACATCCATGCGGTAAGTCGACAATGTCGCCGTGCCCGCGGTTTTGTTGATATCGACCAGATAGAAATTCTTGTTGACCGTATTGGTGCCGTCGTCGCCGGTTAGAATGGTATTGGCTCCCGTGCCGCTGAAGGTCACCTTGCCTGATCTCGCTTCAAATACGCCGGTATTGGTACCGACATTGTTCGTCCAGTTGGTGCCAACGACTATGGAATAATTATTCGTACTGACGTCGAGCGTGACGCCATCGTTGATGGTGACTGCGCTGGTGAGCGTAATATTTCCTGCGAGAGTCTTGGTGCCCGTACCTCCGGCGACTAGGCTGCTAAAGGTGCTCGTTCCGATAGATTGAGCCGCGCCATCGAACGTGACCGTGCCAGTGGAACTGAACGAACCGCTGTTTGTCCATGAACCCGCCACCGTATGGTTGACGTTGCCTCCCGCAAATGTGGCACCGGGGCCTATGGAGACATCTCCATTGATATCCAATGCCGTCGCTTGAGTACCGCCAACGGTTACATCATCCGTTTGTTTGGTTGCCGCTCCTGTAAAGCTAACATTGTTGAAGACATTTCCGCCGGTGGGAAACACGGAAATTGTCTGAGTATTGGAACCTCCGAAATCGACCGTAGATCCTGTGACCGTGCAGACGGTCCCGGTACGCCGGGTCCAGTTACCGTCCACCCGGATAGTCACTGAGCTAATATCCAAGTCGGCTGAGTCCTGCACAAATGAAAGCGTTCCGAAGATGTGGGCGTCGGAATTGAATGTTACGGTGAAATCGCTCGTCAGGGTCACGTTTCCGAACTGGCTGGCCGACGAAGTGGTCACTGAGTGGCCTAACGGCCCGGGGCTGCCAAAGGACGTCGTTCCGGTGGTTTGTGTAAACACACCAGTCCCCGAATTGATGAAATCAGAACCGGAGCCGGTGAAGCTGATATTGTTGGTCGACGCAGAAACGGTCACGCCGTTCCCTATAGTCATATCGCCGGAAACAAACATAGCCCCGGAAATGGTCTTAGTGCCAGAACCTGAAAAAGTGACATTGTAGAAATTCGCCTGGCTGATGGTCTGAGACGTGCCATCGAAATTGATAAGGCCGACCGACTGAACCGTCGGCGCCCCAACGTCCGTCCAATTTCCGGCGACCCTCGTTTCATTGCTTGCTGAACTGTCAAAGTAAACCAAAGTGGCCACGTTCTGAACAAAGGAGAAATTGCCATTGACATCAAGAATATTACCGGACCCCGGGAGTATCTTTCGCGTTGTACCCGTGCCGCCGCTTCGACCCAATTGAAGATTGCCGTACGTAATAGTATTACTGCTGCCGTCCCGCACGGCGATCATCTGATCCGCTGGGGCGAGTCCAAAGTAGTAAACCGTGCTTGCTACGTTCAGCGAGGCGCTTGCAAATGTCGCCATGGAGTTGAACAAGGAGAGCGATCCGCGCGTATCGAGGATTACATTGGCTCCTAGCGAAAACACGCCGCCTGAACTGGTGATCTGGGTTGCCGGAAAACCGATGGTCAACGTATTGGCAGCGTCGCCACCCGCATTGGTGGCGGAGAAGTTGCCGGTCACCGTAAGCGCGTTCGTGTTGGACGTCAATGTCTTGATGCGCGCCGCCGTGGGTGCATCCAGCGTAATACTCAAATTATTGACGGTAAATGTCCCCGTGTTGACCGTAAGTGTCTGCGCAGCGTCAGGCGCGTCCAGCGTCACCGTTCCGGTTCCACCCGTATTGGCAATCGTGGCCGTGCCGGTCAGGGTTATGCTACCTGCAAACGTATGGTCAAATCCGGCCAAATCCAAAGTGTTGTTGGCGGCCACCACGAGGTTGCCGTCCACATTGAGACCAGCCAAAGCCGTTTTGATGCTGGCAGTTCCTTGAATGGTCAGGTTCTGGTAGGTGATGGACCCCCCGCCTGAGATATTGGCATCACCATTGATGTTGTAAATGATCGTGCTTCCCGTCCCAAAATTGTAGGTCGAAAACCCGGACGGAAAACCGCCGGACACGTTGATGGTTATTTGCGCCGTCGGCGTGCCGCTGTTCATGACAATACTCGCCGATCCTCCGTTCACGAGCTGGCCGGACGTTTGAATGAGCAGGATCGTGTTGTTGGCTATCGTGATGGAGTTGTTGATGGTTACAAAATTTCCGGCCGTCAAAGTCTTCGTAACCTGCCCGCCCGACGTGGCCGTCGACAGATCATAGAATTCCAGAGTGGTTCCCGACAGCGTTTGCGCGCCGCCGTCCAGAGTCACCGAGCTGCTTCCGCTGAAAGTACCATTGCAGGTCCACGCGCCGGCCGCCGTATGACTGAACGTGCTGCCATTAACGATAGCGGGGCTGTTGATCGTCACCGCGCCGTTGAAATCCCACGCACCTGTGGCTGTCTTGGTGCCGGCGTTCGAGAAGGCCACATTGAAAAAGGAACTGGCCGAGATACTCTGCGGACTGCCTGAATAGAAAGATACCAATCCAAGTGTTGCGGCAAACGTGCCGCCTGTCGCGTCCCAGTTACCTCTGACAAACAGGGAGCAGGCGGTCGTGACCGAAATGGTCGTCGCATTCGAAATCGTCAGATTGCCATAGATCGAGTCTCCGCGGGCGCTGGTTCCAGCCAGAGTCACTGCGCCGCCACCACTGAAGGTTACGTTATTGAAAGCGGCCGAGTCGTAGATGGTCTGCGCCGATCCGTTGAAATTGATCGTACCCGAGCTTGTCATCATACCGGTACTATTTTCATTCCAGTCACCGGCGACAAGATGTGTGAACGCCCCGGCATCGAAAATCGACCCGGCGTTGATCGTCACGGTGCCGGCAATGGTGAGTGCACCGGCAGCGGTCTTTGATCCGGCGCCCGTCAGGGTCAGGTTGTTGTAGCTGGGGGACACGACGGTCACCGACTGGTTGGTTCCATTATATTCCACCGTCCCGCCCGAAAGCGTCGTGGTCTCGAATGAGGACGGGAAACTGTTGGTGCCTCCGATTTGGAGCACGGATGAACTGGTCATCGTCAGCGTATTCGTTCCTGTCGCCGTGATCGTATTAGATCCGAGCGTCAGCGTGCCCGCCGACATGACCAGATTGCCATTCAGACTCAGGTTGCCTCCGGCCGTCTTGATGCCGCTGGCCGTGATGCGCAGATTTTCATAGGTCGGTGTGTTGCCCACCGTTTGCGTTGTTCCGGCATATTCCACGTTGGAACCGCTGCCAAAACTGAGATTGTCAAACGTCGTCGGAAATCCATTCGTGCCTTCGATCCGCAGGGTGGCCGCATTTGAAATGGTCAACCGGTCATTCGCGCCGCCATTACCAGCCAGCGTAAACGTACCCGTCGCCAAAACACCCGTCGAAATTCTCAACGTATCATTGACGTTCACGTTGGCGCCCATGGTCGCCGTCGTCGTGGATCCCGACTTGCTGATCACCAGCCTGCCAAATGTCGTGGCCGTTGTAATGCTCGTAGCCGATCCCGACAAGGTCACGACACTTGTGGATGGCGTGAATCCCAAGGCTGGCACGCTCCAGTCTCCTGAGATATTGATGCTGGCTGATCCGCTGGCTGTGAGCGTCGACACGCTGATCAAACCCGCCGTCAGGATCCCGGTGCTGATGCTCACGGTTCCGGTGCCTGTCACGGCATTGCTGCCGGCATCAAGTTGGTTGGCATTCACATCCAAAATAGACACGCCATTGATAGTGACCGTTCCGGTGAAGGTGGCATCTTTGCTCAGAGTCACCGTCGGATCATTCGTCCCGCCGACCGTGAATGCCGCGCATCCGATCGACCCATCCAATGTCGGTCCCGATCCCACATCTATGGTGGCATTGTCGGTCGCATCGGGATAACCGTTGCTGCCATCATCCACTCCGGAAGACAGACTCCAGTTCCCGGCGTCTTCCCAGGTGGTGTTGTCACCGCCGCCAGTCCAGTCAAAGTCTCCGGCGTAAGATTGAATCGTGGTGATCGTCAAAAAGAAGAGGACTCCCAGTATCGTCGACGACATGGGAACGCGTTGCTGAAACCGTAACATCTGCTGCATGATGTCTGAACTCCTCATATGGGTTTTTTGCTTCCATTTCTATTTCAAAAGAATATTTTTTCATCCTCGTTGCTTTGTTCATCTGAACAAGTTTCCTCGCCACACAGCAATCCGAAAACCACTGCGTTTCAGGTGTCTAAGCGTGTGTCAATAAGCAAGGAACTTAAAGGAAGTTTACTGATACTTTATACTTACCTGTCATACATTCGGTCAATAAAAATAGCTATTTCAGGCCAATCGGCCAAACTTGACACGGCAATTAGTATACCGTTCCTAATGGCACGATACAAAATCAATTTCTGTAAGCAAAGTTATTTAAAAATAGGGAATTAGGGGGCGGATTGTCAACAAGTATTTTCTTTTTCGAGGTGGGAGGAGAGGATATGTCAAAGGATTGACAAAATATCACGATGCAGTTGTTTCAACACCAAACAGAGTCCATTCACAGAAAGTAGGAGCCAATCAGGGCCACGGCAAAACAAACAAGGCCTGCAATGGCAAGCGGCATGACGTTGGACAGCACGGTCCACTTGATGTTCCTGGTCTCCTTCCATATGGTCATCGTTGTCGTACTGCATGGATAGTGGAGCAATGAGAATAACATCAGGCAAATCGCCGTAAGGACGGTCCACCCGTTTTGCAGAAAGAGCGTCTTGAGTTCAAAATCGCTGTCCAGTTCGGTCATCTGACCGGCGGCCATATACCCCATGATGATCGTCGGAACCACGATTTCATTGGCTGGAATAGCGATAATGTAAGCCAGTAATATGACCCCATCCAGGCCGATATGACGGCCAGCCGGATCCAGGAAGGATGTGAGGTGAGCGAACAGAGTCCGGTCCGCGACAGACACGTTGGCCAGAATCCAGCAAACCCCGCCGGCCGGGGCGGCCATCACAATGGCCCGCCAAAGAACCAACAAAGTGCGATCGATCAGGGAAGTATATAATATCCTCAAAAATTGTGGTCGACGGTACGGAGGCAATTCGATTTGAAAAAACGACGATTCACCTTTCAAAGAAGTATGGGAACTCAGGAACTTCGAAACCAGCAGAGTAACGATTACACCCAATACGGTGACGCCGACCACCGTGGTCGCCGCAGCCACCGAAGCCACCGCCGGAGGAAACGCGGCGGCGACAAAAAGCGATGCGAGCATGATCAGCGTGGGCCAGCGGCCATTACACGGAACAAAGTTATTGGTTACAATGGCCATCAATCGCTCCCTCGGTGAATCGATGATCCGTGTGGCGATGACACCCGCCGCGTTGCATCCAAAGCCCATACCCATTGACAACGCTTGTTTCCCGTGGGCGCCCGACCATTTGAAAAGCCGGTCAAGATTGAAAGCCACCCTGGGCAGATATCCGAAATCCTCAAGGAAAGTGAAAATTGGAAAAAAAATCGCCATGGGCGGCAGCATCACCGACACGACCCACGCCAGGCCGCGGTACATGCCATGAACCAGAAATCCGGTCAGCCACCAAGGCGCATGAAGCCACTGAAACAGGGCGTCCAGTTCATCTTCAATCAGGAACAGACCATCCGCCAATAACCGCGATGGGATATTCGCGCCCTCAATGGTCAAATAAAAAATCACACCCAACAACAAAACCATGGCTGGCAGTCCCCATGCCCGGGACGTCAACAAACGGTCGAGGCTATTCTCCCAGAAACGATCCAGTCCCTTTTTCGTTATGGCCCGACCAGCCAGGCGGCGCGCATCCGCAAACAGCGACTCCACAAACCGGTCATGAAGGAATCCCTGCACCGCAAGCCGCTCGGTTCTCGACGATTCCAGCAACGTCTGTACGGATGCCGGGTGAGCGGCCGGGCCGGAATGGCCCGCCACCGGAGGATCGTCGTGCACGTATTTCATGAAATCACCGCTCTCCAGGGCCAGCGCGATGCTCTCATCGCCGTCCAGAAGACGCAACGCCACCCAATACGCGTTTGGGATGTCCGGATACGCCGCCTTCAACAAACCCACGACGCGTTCCAGGGATTCATGAATTTCGATCGGATAGTGGAGCGCAAACGGTTTGGAATGCCATTCACCTTCGACCACGCCATCGATGGCTTTTTTCAGTTCATCCAATCCCACGTCGGATCGGGCGGCGGTGAGGACGACCGGTATACCCAGGTCGCGCTGGAGAATTTCGCGGTCAATGGCGATTGATTTTTTTTCCGCCTCGTCGATGAGGTTGACGCACAGGATCACGCGGGACGTGATCTGCATGATCTGCAAAGCCAGGTTGAGATTGCGCTCCAGGTTGGTGGCGTCTGCCACGACAACCGTGACATCGGGCCGGCCAAATAACAGAAAGTTGCGGGCGATCTCTTCATCGGTCGATGTGGACAATAACGAGTACGTGCCCGGAAGGTCCACAATCCGATACGGCCTGTTCCCGGAACGAAACCGGCCTTCCATGCGCTGAACGGTTTTGCCGGGCCAGTTTCCGGTGTGTTGACGCAAACCCGTCAGGGCGTTAAACACGGTGCTTTTGCCGGTGTTGGGGTTTCCGGCCAGGGCGATCACGTGCTCACGGGGAACCCTTGCCAGATTGATCTGCAGGCGCTCCGAACTTTGTTGGTCGTTCGAAGGCGTGGGGACCGTTGCGGTCGTCATAAAGCCCCCGACATTATTTTTTCCACCACAATTTTTTCACTCTCTTCTTTGCGGAGCGCGATCAGGCTGCCTTTGACTTGAAAGGAAGTCGGATCGCCAAGGGGACTGCGAAACGCCACCGCCACCTCCGTATCCCGGACGAATCCAAAATCCAGAAGCCGTCGACGACTCAGTCCGTCAAGTTGAATTTCACAAATAACAGCCCGTTCGCCGGGCTCGAGATCGGAAAGTTTATTTGTCTTTCTTTCGGTCATGCGTCGGTTTGATTTTTTGAACAAAGATATTATGAGTGACCTCACGGCTCAGAAACTGTTTCTTCCGGCCTTCCACGGAAACGGTCATCGAATCGTCAAAAGCCTCTTTTTCATCCACATCAAGGGACTGATTCAGCAGCAGATTCATTTTCTTCATCAATTGGAGCAATTGTTTCGAATCCGTGACACGGAGAATCCTTGCGCGATCGCCGGTCTCCAGCTCTGAAAGCCGCACACCGGTCTGTGCCGCCATCACCCCGTCGTTTGTCGGTATCGGATCGCCGTGAGGATCATATTTGGGAAATCCGAGGAACTCGTCAATGCGCCGTTCCATTTCGTCGGAAATCACGTGCTCGAGGCGCTCGGCCTCTTCATGCACGTGATCCCAGGTGTAATGGAGAACGGTCACCAGAAACAATTCAATCAAACGGTGGCGGCGGATCACGCGCAGAGCCAGTTGTTCGCCTTTGTTCGTTAAGCGAACGCCCTGGTACTTCTCGTACGAAACGTAGCCTTCCCGGCTCAGCTTCTGGATCATGTCTGTCACAGATGCAGACGAAATGCGCAATTTCTCGGCAATGGACGACGTCGTGACGCGATCCTCGAGCGCCCCGATGCAATAAATCTGCTTTAGGTAATCTTCTGTGCTTCTATTTTCCATACTTAATATTATTTTTAGGAGTTCCTAAATAATATAGGGGACTGTGCCAAGGTTGTCAAGAGGTTTCTCGGCGGGAAAAACAAAGTCCGGCCCTCGAGAGGCCCTGCGACAAGAATAAATTTACCGGTCGTTTTGGCGGATATGTACGACGCGTTGAGGCAATGGAATCTCGATACCGGCTTTGGGCAACGCATCGTGAATTTGTTTTCGGAGCGCATCCGCCACGTCATACAGTTCTTTGTAATGACGCACGCGGCCGATCAGCGTGATTTGCACGGCCGACTCGCCCAACTGCGTGACATAAGCCGCCGGCTCGGGATCCGGCATGATTTGTGGAAAGGCCCGGCACAACTGGACGAGCATCGTTTTGACCTGATCCAAATCCGTGCCATACGCCACGCCCACGTCAATTTTCAAACGGGTGGCCACGTCGGGGTACGAATAATTGATGATCTCGTTTTTGATGATCTGGGAATTGGGTATCGTCACGATGTTGTTGTCGAAATCCAGTATTTTTGTGCTTCGCAAACCAACCTTGACGACGTCGCCAACCTGATTATTCTGGGCGATTTTGATGCGGTCGCCCACGCGGAAAGGACGGTCCACCATGATGACGAATCCGGCAATCATATTGGCCAGCGTTTCCTGCGCGGCAAACGCCAGCGCAAACGACCCGACGCCCAGCGAAACCACGAGGGCTTTGATATCGATTTTGAAATGATCCAGGCAGATGATCGCGGCAATGCTGTACAGCAGCAGGTTTGTCACACGTTGGACGAGCGGTACCAGTTCGTCGTCCATGGGGGATTCCGTCCGGGCGGCAATGGTTTCGACATACCATTCGAGCAGCACGCGGATCACCTGGGCCAACAGCATCGTAACCAGGGCGACAACCAGAACAAAAAAAACGCCGGCCGCATAGACCCCCCACGCGCCCTGATACGTTTTTTCAATCCATTCCGACGTGGCAAACAGCGTACAGACCAAAACGATTCGGCGGATGTTTTTTTCGATAACGCCCAGGATACGGTCATCCAACTCGGTTTTCGTCCTCGAGGTGACCGTTTTGCGGGCCACAAAGGCGGCCAGATGAAGCATTTTTGAGACGACAAATCCACCCGTCATGATGGCCGCCACCTGAACGGCCAGCAGGACATGTGGATTGTCAAACGTCAGCCACTCCATGATCATGTCAGGTTTTTGGATCCAAAAGCGTGGGGCAAAAGATCGGAGGTTTTGAAGACCTCAAAATCGCCGCGCAGGTTGGCGCAGATGATTCGTGCGTCCGGCGCGAAATCATGAATCACCTGCCGGCACGCGCCACAGGGATAACAAACGCCCGGCGTGTCCGCCACGACCACCACGGTGTCGATATTCAGCCAGCCTTCCGACACGGCTTTGAAAATCGCGACACGCTCGGCGCACATGGTGAGCCCGTAGGAACTGACTTCGATATTGCAGCCTGCCATTTCCCGACCGTCCGCCGTCAAAACGACGCATCCAACGGCAAAGCGGGAATACGGCGCGACGGCCCGTTCTCTCGCCTGGATGGCCCTCTCAATGAGCTTCTTCGCCTCGTCCGCAACCGTCATTCCACGAACCACATGTTCTTGTTGATCACACCGGCGCTGCGCCCGCGAAGCGTGTAACCATCAAACGGCGTATTTCCGCCCTTCGAACACGTCGAGGCAACCCGGAACGTCCACGAGGTGGTTTCGTCCACCAGGGTCAAATTCGCCGGCGCCCCCGCCATGATCTCCGGCAATGGCAGTCCCAGGATACGGCGTGGCGCGATGGCCAGCTTTTCAATCGCGCGTTCCGTTGACAGGAGGCCCGTATGCACAAGACGGGTCCACGTCAGGCCGACACAGGATTCCAACCCTGTGATGCCAAAAGCCGCCTGATCAAACTCACATTCCTTGTCTTCCGTCGTGTGCGGGGCATGATCCGTGGCAATGGCGTCGATGGTCCCGTCCTGGAGGCCTTTGAGAATTTCCGCCACATCGTCGTTTTCTCTGAGCGGCGGATTCATCTTGGCCATGGTGTTATAGTTGCGAACGGCCTCGTCCGTCAAGGTGAAGTGATGCGGGCACACCTCACACGTCACCTGCACGCCCCTTTTCTTGGCCTCACGGATCAGGCGGACTGTGCCGGCCGTCGAAATGTGGGCAATATGTACCCGGGAGCCGCTGTATTCGGCCAGCAGAATATCCCGGCCGACGACGATGTCTTCGGCCATACGCGGTATGCCTCTGAGTCCCAGTTGGGTGGAAACCAGTCCTTCGTGCATCGTGCCTTTGTTAGCGAGACATTTGTCCTCCGCATGTTCGATGACGGGAATGCCGAACATCTTCACATATTCCAAGGCGCGTCTCATGATTTCGGCATTGTACACCGGATCCCCGTCGTCCGTGATGCCCACCGCGCCTGCATTTACCAATTCGCCGATTTCAGCCAGTTCCTTGCCCTCGCGGTTCTTGGTCACACAGCCGATGGGAAAAACGTCCACCAGATGGCCGACCGCGCGCGAACGTATCAACGCCACGGTGTCGGCCGTATCTATGGGCGGCGTGGTATTGGGCATGCAGGCCACGGCCGTAAAACCTCCGGCCATGGCGGCATTGCAGCCGGTGGTCACCGTTTCTTTGTCTTCGCGTCCGGGCTCCCGCAAGTGCACATGCATGTCCATGAAGCCGTGTGTCACCGTTTTGCCGGACACGTCCAATTCGGTGGCGCCCGCCGAGTTGAAGCGTCCTATGTTTTCGATTTTGCCCTTGACGATCAGGATATCCGTCATGTCGTTCCGCGAACGGACCACATCCACCAATCTGGCATTCTTCACCACCAAACGGTCGGGCAGAGGTTTTGGAAAAATCTGGCGTGCCATGATGCGTCGTTATTCGTTGATGAAGGAGAAAATGATAAAGCCGATCACCAGACCGGCCAATGGATAAACCCAGAAATTCATGGCGTGCCCGACCGGTCTGTACCGCAGCGTGGCGATTTCCGTCAACTCCACATCACGGAAAAGATTGCCGGATTGCAACGTCACAATCCCTTCTCCGACTGAAAAGAAGGTACCTTCAACCATGGTTCCGTCTCGAAGCACAACCTGAAACCACTCATTGGCCTTTGCTTTCGCAAACCTTTCCTGAAGGACAGTTTGACCGTTGTTGCCGCCAGTCGTCCGTTCCTCGCGGACCTGATAGGATCGGGTGCAGCCCATCATCATCGCGAGAACCAACCAGGGTACCAATTTTGACATGGGGCAAACTACTTATTTTTCATCGAATCCGCAACGACGGAAAAGAAATCGATCAAACGGCGCTGTATACCCTCATCCGGTATGCTCGCCTCGACAGCCTTGGTCATACAGAACATCCATTGGTCGCGCTCACGATCGCCGATGGGAAACGGCATGTGCCGCGCCCGCAAGCGGGGATGACCATGAGCGTTGACATACCATGGCGGCCCGCCGAAGCGGCCGACCAAAAACGTGAAGAGTTTCTCCTTCGGGTGTGACAAATCGGCCGGGTGCAGCCGGCGGATGACGGCAACGGCCGGATCGGTGTCCATGATCCCGTAAAACCGATCGACCAGCGATCGTATGGTCTCCTCACCCAGCCGGTCATACAGAAGCCCAATGTCCTCCGGAATGGTCATGCCCCGACGCTACTTGACCGGCCTTCCAAACAAGTCAACGTTGGTCACCTGAAACGGTATCTGAATGAATGTCACGTCGTCATTGATTTCCGCCTTGATGACGCCATCCGTTGGCAGGGTGTGCTCAAACGAGTACGACCATGACGACGTACCGTCATAGGAACTCGAGTAATAATTGATGGGCATGAGACGTTGACCGTCGGCGCTGAAGAACTGTACCTCGCGGATCGTCTTGTCATCCACATTGAATTTGATTTTGATGTCGTGCTGGTATTCGGACTCGTTGATTTCTTCGATCGTGGCTCCAAACTCGGTGCCGGCGGCGGCTGTTTCGAAACGGCGTATACCGGTGTCGATGACTTTGGTCGATCCGGCCACCTGACCAAAAACGGTTCCAGCCACGGTTTTCAGTCCCTTCACGGCGTCGGACGGCTGGCGCAGGGTGAAGTTCCACTTCACGTGCATCTTGTCCTTCGACACGTCCGTCCATGTCACCTCACGGTTCCATTCGTCGGGCATCAGGTCCTCCCCGTTGTCGGCGATCGCGGTCGTCAGCACGACCTTTTCAACGGCCATGATGGCACCCGGCAATTCCGCAATGAATGTCGCCTGATAACTCCGGTCATCGCCGAACAATTCGTAATTGGGATCGGCCATGTTGGCGTAAGCCATTCTTGCGATGCGCACGCTTTTGAAATCGCCGCCCTTGTAGTTGGCGACCGGCGCTTTGAGAGCGGCGCCCGTGGCGCTTTCCGACAGATCAATACCCAGCGCGACCAACATCGCGTCGTATCCGGCCCGGGCCGCCGAGGCTTCGGATTCATAGTCAAAAAGGGGTTTGAAAGGTCCTTTGAATTCGGCCATCACAGGCCCCTTCTCTCCAAAAAGCATTTCCCTGAGTTCGTCGCCCATGGGCGGCTTGTCTTTGATGTTGGCGCCGGCCTGCGCCTGACGTCGAATGAAGGCATCGTCCGCCATGAGTCGTTCGAGCGCGTCGAGCATCTTCTGGCCCTCCATGGACAGGGACAACCGTCCCTGCTTGCCGGTTTTGAAATTCGTGCTCTTTTGCAATTGGCCCGGCAAACGTATGGAAATGTCCGTCTTCATGGTGCCGAGTATGGCCGTCAACATCGGTTTCATCTGCTGGAAGCCGGCTTTCTGTTCCTTGATCGCCTGATCCAATTCCTCCTTGGTGGGCGCTTTGGAGGCGGTGTTCCGGGCCTTGTTTTCATCGCCGCCAATCGAAACCGTCATGGTTTTCTTGTTTTGGACCAATGAGACACTGTCCAGCATGCTGATCTCTTTGAATCGTACGACACGGAGGTCCTTGAAATATGCCGTGCCTTTGAAAAAGGACTTGCCGTCGTCCATCGTCTTTATTTCGATATCTTTCCATGTATCAATTCCGGACGATTTTCTCAGAACATCTTTGGCGAGAGCTCCGGGGCCGGCCGCCTCTTTGCCGCCGATATTACCCAATTGGGACATCATGGAAGCCGACTGCACTTCGACGACCACGCGGCCGCTGCCGTCGGGATTGATTTCATAATCGAGTTTCGTTTCGTAACAGGATGTCAGCGACATCGCAAGGATGGCAATCCATAAGCGGGTCAACTTCATACGGGTCTCCGATCATTGGGTTCAAACCACTTGAAAGTAAATGGTTTTCAAATACAAGGTTTCCGGAATTTGCAAAATCCAGGGATGATCATCGGGTTGATACGTGATGGTGACGGCCCGCAACCGCATGCCAAGATCGGCGGATGCGTAGCGTGCGGCTTCCACCATCATATCCACGGACATGTGGTAGGCGCAGGACGAAAGGATCAGGTGACCGCCATGCCTGAGTAATTGCAAGGCCGGTACCATCAGTTCCCAATACGTCCACTTCAAACGGTCGGCGCCTTCTTTTTTCTTGGCAAAGGCCGGCGGATCTATCACCACGACATCGTATCGGGCCAGATGCCCCGGCGCGTGCTCTTTCAGAAAAGCAAACGCATCGGCGGTTTTAAATTCGCAGGTCACTCGGTTCAGGGCGGCATTGTCGGATGCCCACGCGAGAGCTTCCGTATCCTGATCGACGCCGGTTACGATACCCCCGGACGCGGCCATGGCGACGCTGAAACCACCGGAATAACAGAACAGATCCAAACAACGGTAACCCGGCCGTACCAGCGACCTCACCAGATGGCGGTTGTCCCGTTGATCCAGATAAAAGCCGGTCTTATGGCCCGTCGCGGGCTGAATCCGGAAAGTAAGATCGTTTTCAGTGATAACGAGATCGGACGGCAACCGGCCATAAAGCAGTCCCTGTGTTTTTTCCAATCCCTCCTCGGCGCGTGAATCCATGTCACTGCGCTCGTAAACGGCATCCGGTTGGACAAGCTCCACAAGGTTTTCGACGATGGCGTTTTTCATTTTTTCCATGCCCAGGGTCCGGATCTGCACGACGAGTGTTTTTCCAAACCGGTCGACGATGAGTCCCGGCAGACCGTCGGCTTCGGCGTGAACCAACCGATACCCATTGGAAGACAGGCGCAGACCGGCACGGTAGTCGACCGCACGCTTGAGTCTGTGAAACAGAAATTCCTTGTGAATCGCCACGTTTTGCCGGGCCAGCATGCGGATGAGAATGTGGGACTTTGAATTGTACATACCGACGCCCACAAACGCGTCCCCATCGTCGACGACTTCTACGATGGAGCCGTCCTCGATGTCCCGCCGGTCTTTCCATTGGGTTGCCACGTCGTCGCGAAAAACCCACAGGTAATGATTGCGAAGTTTCTTCGCCTTGTTCTCCTTGAGTCGTATCCGATGCATAGGATCACCAGGTCACTACATACGTACAGGCGTCGGCGCCGTTCTTCCGGCAAGGCTTGGTATCATCGTGTTCGACAAACGCGGCCGCCTCGAACCGCCGCACGATCGACGTGATGATGCCGCGATCAAAGTCGCACGGGTAGGGATTTTCACACACGGAGACAATGCGCCGCTTTCCTTCGACCGGTTCGTAGCCATAATGGCCGATACCGTCGAGCATTTGGCCGGATTCGGGATTGAACATCACAACGCCGTTCCGGCGGTGATTCAGATGGTAGGCAATGTCGATAGACTGGACGGCCGTGAATACATCGTTGACCCAGATGGGGAATATCGCGTTCCTCGGAATGGCCAGGCCGATGCTGTACAACATACTGCTGCCGATTTGTCCGGCGATCTTCTCGAACACGCGAAGCCAGGCTTCCTGCGAATACCAGGCCTCCGGCTCCAGGCGGACCAGACCGTCGGATTGTTCGGTACCGATGCCCTCCTGGATCAGCAGTCTGGAGGCGCCGGCCTTATAGGACCCAACGCCGTCCACGATCGCGTAGACCGTCTGCCCGTTGACTTCAATACCTTTTTCAAACGCCCTAAACTGCACGTCACCACCATGGTTGAATTTGGTTGCGGCAATGTAAAGAAAAAAGTACCAGACTCAAAGGGATTTATCACTCACAGGCCAGCAAGTGCCGACCTTGGCACACAGACCAATCGACATTGTTTCCGACGCCCACGGCCGCCGTTAAGTCGATAATCGACTCTTTTTATTGCACTGTCTCATCATGGTTCATCGTGTCTCATTTCGATTCGCTTTTTCAGTTGAAGATTCGTGGTTTTCCAAGGTAAATACTTGAAAATACAATTATTAAAGTTTGGCCACGCTTTTGTATTACAGGAGGCTAGTCGAAATGGTAACGATTTCTTAACCCAACCTAAGGAGTATTTCTTTATGCAGTGCAAGAGCAAATCATTGGCTGCACGGAAGGAAAAGGACAAGCAAATCCTGACGGATCTTGAATCCGCGATACTGAAAATTGGCCTGAACTCCGAACCGGCGTCGGCCAACGTGGTGGCCAAGAGATTGCATATGAAGGAAAACAGCCGCAACATTGCGATGATCAGGGCATCCCTGGAGAAGTTGTTGCAAGATCAGAAGGTGTATCGTTGCGGAAGCCGGTATGCGATCGACTATCGCGGTGGGATAAATCTCATGCAGTCATTTTGTATCAAACTCTCGGAAAACAATTACAAGATCAACAACTTTGCTTTTGATCATCTGGCCTGAGGGCGCCGGTGTACAACCGGCGCCCGGCCGTGGCGCCAACGTCAGCGATACGCCTCGGAGAACTTCCGCGCGTCGTCAAAATATCGAACGGCCTGGACTATCATATGGTCGTTCATGAGTCGAACCTGGGCCGCTTCGAGACTGCCGTACAGAAAACGTGCCACTTCTCCTTTGATCAGATTCTTCATGTCTTCCTTGTCGGTTTGAGCCATGGCTTCCTCCACCGGTACACCCTTCTGAATGCCCATCTCCAATATCCGTCGCCAGTCATCATCCGATATTGAAAAACCCATCGCGAAGTCGCGGAACCTGGACTTGTACTGCTCCCTGAGGCCCGGCCCGTTCTTTTCGAGATACTCGTTCGAATAATCCCGGAAGACGCCCTTGCTGAAAAGTTTCGCATAATACGACGTAATTGTATCGTTGGACAGCGTGTGGTCCGGCACGATGCCTCCTCCCCCGAACACTTTCCGTCCTTTTCCGGTAAAATACACTTTCGACGAATCCGTGTGCAGCGTATCCAGGTGGCGCACTTCGGTGTAATATTCCTCGGCCGACTTGCCGTCGTACGACCTCTGAATGAGGCGGCCGCTGGGCGTGTAATACCGGGCGGTGGTGACGCGCACGGCAGAGCCATCTCCCAGGTCGTACTGCGACTGAACGAGCCCTTTGCCGAAACTTCTTTCGCCGACAATCACGGCACGGTCCAGATCCTGCAGAGCCCCGGCCACAATTTCGGAAGCCGACGCCGAACCCCGGTTGATCAACACGACAATCGGCATGGTCCGAAACGAACTCTTGCCTGACGAATAATAGTCGCGCGACGAGTTTGGAATTCGCCCTTTCGTGTAAACAACCATTTTTCCGCCGGGCAGGAATTTGTCGGCGATCATGTGCGCCTGGTCCAGGTAACCGCCGCCATTGTTTCGCAAATCCAACACGAGCTGTTTCATGCCCTGCGCATCCAGTTCATGCAGGGCCTGTTCGATTTCGTCGTTGGTCGTCTCCGCAAACCGGTTGAAGCGGATGAATCCCGTTTTGTCATCGAGCATGAATTTGGCGTCCACCGAGTACAGGGGTATTTTGTCTCTCACAATATCATATTCGAGAAGGTCTTTCATGCCGGGACGTTCGATGGTGACCTTGACAATCGTACCCTTCGGCCCGCGAAGTTTTTTCGGCACTTCGTCGGTCGTGATGCCTTTGGTCGGCACACCATCGATCTTGACGATCCGGTCACCGGCCATTATCCCAAGCCGGTCTGACGGCGTTCCCGGAATCGGCGTGACCACCGTCAGGATTCCATTCACGACCTCGAACTGAACTCCGATGCCTTCAAAGTTGCCCTGGAATTCCTCCTTCACGGCTGTCATTTCTTTGGGCGGAATATACACCGAATGGGGATCGAGTCCCTTCAACGCGCCGACGATGGCGTCATCGATCAGTTTGTCGGCGTTGACGTCCTCCACATAGGTTTGCGAAACGAGGTCGATGACGCGGGACAATTTGACGACATTCTTGTAGGCGTTTTGCGGCACGCCCGTAAAACCGAGCGCAACGAGCCCGAGCGCCAGCAAGGCAACCGGCAGCCAAATCCTTCGATTCATGAGTTATCTCCTTTAGTCAATTTTTTGCCATGAATTTCTCTGAGAACTGCCGGGCTTCCGGAAAAAAAACGACGGCTTTCCGGATGGCCGGATCCACCTGAAATCGCACCCGGGCAGCTTCAAAGGCTCCCCAGATAAAGCGGGCGACTTCCGATTTGACAAGATTCTTCATTTCAATTTTGTCGGCTTCCGCGCCTTTTTCGTTGATCGGGACTCCTTTTGAAACGCCCAGCGCCAGCATATTCTTCCAATCGTCGTCCGATATTTCAAAATTTCTCAGAAAGACATCGGGTTGCGATTTGAATTCATCGCGCAGTCTCGGCCCGTTTCTTTCAAGATAATCGCCGGCAAATTCCCGGAAAACGCCTTTGCTCCACAGTTGAACATAATAAGAGGATACCGTGTCGTTGTCAATACGGTAGTCCGGCACAATGCCTCCGCCGCCGAACACCTGGCGGCCGCCGGTCGTGTAATACGGTTTCGAAGAATCCGACCTGACATCGTCAATATCATGGGCTTCCATGTAGTAGTCCTCCAACGACTTGCCGTTGTAAGGCCGCTGAATCAGCCGGCCGGATGGTGTGTAATACCTGGCTGTCGTGACGCGTACCGCCGACCCATCATCAAGATCAAACTGGTTTTGCACAAGGCCCTTGCCAAACGTGCGTTCACCGACGACCAGACCGCGATCCAGATCCTGGATCGCCCCGGCCACAATTTCGGAAGCCGATGCGGATCCACGATTGACAAGCACTATCAATGGCAGATTCCGGTAGCTTTCCTTTTCCGCTGAAAAGTAATCAACGGAAGAATTGGGGATGCGGCCTTTCGTGTAAACAATCTTGCGGTCGCCGGGGATGAACATGTCGACAATGGCCTGGGCCTGTTCGAGATACCCGCCGCCGTTGTTGCGCAGATCGAGAATCAACTGACGCATGCCTTTTGCCTCGAGTTCCGACACGGCTTGCTCGATTTCGTCGGCGGTCGTTTCTGCAAACCGGATGCACCGGATAAAACCGGTTTCGCCGTCCAGCAGGAACTTGGCGTCCACACTGTAAACGGGTATCCTGTCCCTGACGATATCAAACTCCAGCCGTCCGCTGACGCCGGCTCTTTCGATCGACAGATGAACGGACGATCCTTTCGGTCCGCGCAGTTTGGAGATCGCCTCATCCTGCGTGATGCCCTTTGTGGGTTCCTCATTGATACTCACGACTTTGTCCCCGGCCTGGATGCCGGCCTTTTCGGACGGACTGCCGGCAATGGGACTCACGATGATCAAGACGCCATGGACCACGTCGATCTGACTGCCAATGCCTTCGAAGTTGCCATGGAATTCTTCGTTGATTTGTTTCATCTCCTTGGCAGGAAGATAAACGGAATGCGGATCGAGGCCTTTCAAGGCGCCCACGATGGCGTCGTCATACAATTTGGCCGCGTCGACGTCCTCGACATACGTCTGCGATACAAGATCCAGCACACGGGACACTTTGGCGATTTTCCGGTACGCCGTCTGAGCCACATCGCTGAAGCCCGTCGCCGCGAGAATAACCAGAATCACCAGTAAAGAGGGCAACACCCACTTCCTTGGCATGTCCACTCCTTCAAAATTTATCTTGAAACTGTTCGGCTTAACCCAAGGCTGAGTTTAACGTTCCATCGATCGGAAGGTTTCAATTCGATGGGCCAAAGCGGCATCAGGCACGAATTCTGATACACCCTTTCAAATCCTTCCTCCGACAGCGAAACGGTTTCGACCGGATAACGCCATACGATGCCGGGCGCCGTCCATCGCAGATGCAGATCGATCTGCAGCCACCGGTCCATCATGCCCATTTCCGTCACGTCCGTCCATTCGCCGCGACTGGCGAGGCGGGGGTCATCGATGGTCCGTCCCGGGACGTAATAAAAGCGGTCATCGGCGTATCCGGCCAGCATGGTGAAATTCATCTCCGATCCGAACAGGCACTGAACCCTTTCGGGGCCGCGATTGATGATCTCGTATTCGACGTGGATGGCGGCGACGCCCGCCGTCAGGGAATATCGTTTTTTCAGTTCCACCGTGGATGGTCCGACCTGCGTCGTACAAGACAGGCTGACCGACGCCACGTTGCCGGCGGACAAGTTGCGTTCTTCGTATACGGTATTGGACAATGGCGCCAGTTCCCGGAACGTCTGACGGTAGCACTCCTCGGGATTCGTATTGACCGGCAACAGCCGGTCGACGAAAGACTTGCGCACTTCCCGGTCATAGATCAGATGATCGTCCAGGTGTTCTTCCTTGGCCAGCACGAGATCATGAATGCTGGCGATTTCCGATTCACTTTTTTTCACTTTGGCGTCCGACCCGGGCAGATGCTTCAGACGCGCATGATAACCCTCTTCACGGCGGGTCAACCCGTCGGTCAGATTGATTGGAACATCCTTGTAGTCCAATTCCACCACCGACCCGCCGCGATCCGCATCGATATACAGATTCACAAAACGCGTTTCAATCAGAATTTCCTCTCGCCCGTCGAGATCGTAATCGTAACGGTTGTAGTTGAACCAATTTCGTTCATCGCCGTATTCGACGACATCCAGGAGATTCTCCGCCAGAAGCATCTCGCGGTAAACGGCATACCGGATGTTATTCAGATAAATGCCGCCAAACACGCCATGCCAGTACGGGCAATTGCATTGGGAAGCCCAAATGTGATCTTCGGCTTTCTCGATCAGGGCAGCCTGCTCCTCACCGTAACTTTCGATTTGGATGGGCGTGGCCGCTTTCAGCATCTGAAGACGCTGGCTCAGACGGAGCATCTTTTTGTGCATGCGATTGGACTCGGCGTACTTGACCAGAAAATTCCTCCAGAATCCGCCGCGAACAAAAATCCCGAACTCCCGCTCCATTTTTTCAGCGAGCAGGGTCTTTTCAAATTTGGCGTAGTCTTGAAACGCATTCGCCGGCAGCGCCCAGTGTTGCATTTCGCTGTAGGAGGCATTGGGAAGATAGACCCGGCCCACCGGCTTGAAGAGCCGAAGGGCTTCCGAGAAATGCATAGGGCGTATCCATGACGCGTTGTCGACCAGGAGTTGAAAGAATTTCTCAAGCCATTTCTCCTCGTACACGTGCTGATACGTTTCCGGCCAGATTCCGAATTTTTCACCGTCATCGGCAAAAACGACGGTGCTCGTACCACCGTCGGATGCAAACGTCCTGAGGAGTTCGATGGTTTTTCCGGGCTCCTGAAACGGGATCAGATAACGCAACTTCTTGCTGATCGGAAACAAGCTGACCCGGTGCCCTTCTTCTTCGTTCAGGAAGTACCCGGTCAGATCCTCTTCGCGCAGCCCGGTGTACTTGAAGTGCGTGTCGTCGAGGATCGCGTATTTCATGCCGGCATTGGAGATGGATTTTGGCAGATGCGTCTCCCACACCCGTTCGGCCACCCACATGCCCAGCGGCCGCGAACCGGTCTTTTCTTCGACGTAATGGCTCAGTTTCTTGATCTGCCCGATTTTGTCGTGGTCCGGTATGACCGGCAATATCGGTTCGTAATAACCACCGCCGATCATTTCGACCTGCCCGGCTTCGACCATGGACCGCAGATCCGCGATGAACTCCGGGTAGGTGCGGTCGATCCATTCCATCACGATGCCGGTGAAGTGCATGCCCACTTTGATGGATGGAAACCGGCGAAGCACATCGAGAAACGGGCGGTAGGCTTTTTGATACGCTTCGTCAAAAACGAAATCGAAATTGCCCACCGGCTGGTGGTTGTGAATGCCAAATAGAAGGTTGACGGTTTTCATCGGTTGCAAGGTTATTCCACGATGGCCCTGACAAACGGCCCGGGATCGAACGGAACAAGATCGTCAATTCCCTCGCCAATACCAATATACATGACCGGTATTTTCAATTCCTGCTGAATGGCCAGTACGACACCGCCTTTGGCCGTCCCGTCCAGTTTGGTTACGACCAGTCCGGTGACGCGGGCCGCCTGTGAAAAATGACGGGCCTGTTGAATCGCGTTCTGACCTGTCGTGCCGTCCAGAACGAGCAATGTTTCATGGGGCGCTTCCGGTATCAACTTTTGAATGACCCGGTGAATTTTTTTTAATTCTTCCATCAGGTTGACTTTGGTGTGCAGGCGCCCGGCCGTGTCAATGAGAACGACATCGAATTTCGAATTTTTCGCCGTGGTCAGGGCGTCGAACACCACCGACGCCGGATCGGATCCCTCCGGTTGCCGGACAATCTCCACGGAGGCCCGCTGCGCCCAGATTTCGAGTTGTCCCCCGGCCGCTGCCCGGAACGTGTCGCCGGCCGCCAACATGACCTTTCGGCCCGTTTGGGCAAACCGATGACTGAGTTTTCCGACGGTGGTCGTCTTACCGGTGCCGTTTACTCCAACAACCAGAATGATGAACGGGGCGGCCGCTCCAAGAGATTTCTCAAAGTCTCTCAAAGGCACGGACGCAAGCTGGGATTCGATTTCCTGTTCAAGCATGGCGTTGATGGCCGCGGCGTCCGCCGTTGAATTTTGGCGTACCCGGATGCGCAGGTTTTCGAGAATACGGCGCGACATGTGGACGCCGATATCGGCGCCGATCAGGATGGCCTCCAAGGCACGCCACGTCGTCTCGTCGAAGGTCGGGCGGCCCTGGAGAACGGCCGCGATGCGCCCGAAAAGATTGGAACGCGTTTTGACCAGTTTTTCTTTGAGTCGTTCGAGTAAAGCCATGTGTCAGGTCGTGCTCCTTTTTTCGTGACGCCACCACAGCACACCGATGGCCAGCAAAACCCCAAGGACGTCCGCAAAAAAATCCGCCCATTCGCACGAACGGTTTCGGACAAACAACTGGTGCACTTCATCCGTGGCTCCATAGATCACACTCAGTTGTCCGGACATGACGGCCACCCATCGGATCGAACGCCCTTTGACCTCGGCATAATGGCCAAAGGCCAGCCACGCCAGCGAAGCCAGCGTCGCATAAATCCCAACATGAACCATCTTGTCGGCGTACGTCCATTCCACGTCCGGAATCCGGTCACCAGGAATCGACGACGTCAGGAAAATGGTGACCATCCAGGCGATCAACGGAGAAAAATATGGCAGCCGCAGCGGCGGAGAAACCATCCTCAAAACGCCTGCCCCAGGGTAATTTGTATGGCCACGCGGGAGATATCCTTGGCCAGTTGCTTGTCGATGGTTTTGACCGTGCCATCCGCTCCGATCACCTTCAGGTTTTTCGGATCGATCAGCTTGTATCCCACGTCAACCCGGACGGGTCCGATCAACGTCCGTATTCGCATACCGCCGCCCACGGCGATCACCGGGTTTCTTGGAAGCTCGGCAGGCACATTCTTGAAATTGTATTCGGTCCACACATTGCCCACATCGACAAAGCCAGCCAGATCCATGCCGGTGACCACTTCACTCGGGTCGCGGGTCACATACAGGTTGTATCGGACTTCCACGCCGGCCTCCACGATACTATTGCCGCCGCCATACGCGAGCCCTTCATCGGTCTCGCTGATGATGCCAAGTTCTTTGATGCCCCATCCGCGGATGCTGTTGGGTCCGCCGCCGTAGTATTTTTCACTGGGCGGTATGACGGTTTTGCTTCCGTTGGTTCTGTATGGAATAATGGTACCCGCGCGGGCCCGGATGGCGCTCGACAGACGGTTCGACAACCTGAAGTACTTGCGGTTGTCGAGGCTGAGCCGCATGAATTTCAGATCGGATGGCAGAACAAACCCGGCAAAGTCGCTGTTGAAATAGATCAATGCGCCACCTGTCGGATAGAAAAAATCCTCACTTGTATTGAGGGTGGCGCCGAATTTCGTGTTGGTCGTGAAGAAGTCCTTGGGGCCGGTTTCATCGTATCCGACGCTGGTGCGGCGCAATTGTTGTTGGGTGAATGAAAATGGCGTCAGGCTCAGACTGAGGGGACGCGTCACCTGCCAGATCAGGGTGGGCGAGGCTTCGTACTTAAGTACGTCAAAGGCCGCCGTGTTGTTGCGTTCGCCGGATAACGTGACCACCAGATCGTTGTTGTAGTTTCGTGTCAACGGGATGTGGAACGACGGCTGGCGAAACGTGACTTTGGCCTGCATGAAATTGGCAAAAAACCTGTCCTGCTGGAATCCCTTGCTGACCTGACCGGAAACCTGCAATTTGCGCGCACCGCCAAGAAAGTTCTTACTTTGCCAGGATATGAGGAACGCCGCAAACGGTAGAGTGGCCAGACCCTTGTCCTTTTCACTTTGCGGCAAATCCCGGAAATCCGTCGTGAAGCCCACGCCCGGCTTGATACTCCGTTCCTTGCGCTCCGTAACCTGGATCACGACGCCCATGGTGTCCACCGGCACGCCATATTTTTCCAGATCCACTTTCTTTTCCGTAAAACGGTTGCCGTGGTTTTTCCGGATGGAATCCAATTCGGCGTCACGCAACGAATCGGCCAACACCCTCGATGAGTCCAAGCGTCCACGCACGGTGGTGATGATGGGCTTGACAGATCGAAAAACGGCCAGACCGTTTATTTCGCCCACCGACAGGGAAAGCTGGTCGGGATTGTAGGGTCTGCCAGGTTTGTACCGAACCTTGCGAAGGATGACCTCGTCGGCAACGATCCTGGTCGTTGTATCCCTGCCGGACGCTTTGTAGTAATTGCCGCTCACACTGGTCTCGCCGAACAGTGTATACCGGCCCGGGAAGATGTCAAAATGAACTTTCGCGTGGCGCGGACCGGCCGACGTCGTGTCGATGATTTCCTTGATTTCGGCGTACGGATAGCCATTCTGATTGAACAGGCGCTGGATCGTCGATCGCGAAACTTCCAGGCCTTCTTTGGACAGGCGTTCGCCCTTCCGAATCAGGAGCAAGGGCAGAATCTTTTCTTCCGTGAGCTCGTGTTTCGGATCGACGACCGGATGGCTCGACAGGATTTTGAAGGTGGGATCTTCCGACAGCCGTGTCGGTTTGCCTTCCTGGATGGCGATTTCAATGGCAATGTTGTGCCGATCTTCCGAAAGGCGCGCCTTGTAACGCACAATCCGCGTTTCAAAATAGCCCTGGTCCTGATATAACATCAGGATGCGCCGCAGATCGTCCTTGAATATCTCATTGCCAAAAAAATAGCGGTTGGTACCCCACCCCAAGTCCACAAAACTGAGCGAAACAACGCGCACAACAAAATTGGCTATCCACGATCCTGTCTTTTTGAAAAAACCAAGTTGACGATCTTCCTCCTCGCCGATGACCAGCGACAGGTTCAACGTGAGGTCGTCAAAAACCGACAAACCGGTTTTTTCGCCACGATCATCGACGCCGACAAACTTGTACTCCCGGCCTTCCACAAAGACCGAATCATCCAGGGCCGGCAAGGAATCGATACTGATGCCGGTCGAATCCCTGTAAACGTCGCGGAACCTGGATTGGGCGGTTTGGGCCTGTAAAGACAAACCGGTCAGGCCGAGAAGAATAAGGAGAGGAACAATGAAACGCGTCGCCAACATAAATGGGGAAATCACTTGTTGGGAGGTTCTTGGTGCAATTGCGCCGCCGACAGCCCGTTCAGCAGCGCTTCATCGACTTCGATCTGGTCCACGATGCCGATCACAGCCGCTTCGATGGACAATTCATTCGGCTGATCGGTCAACGCACGGCGGGCCGCATGGCCGTACGAACAAATGACGAGTTCACCAATACCGGCGCCGAGTATGTCGGCGGCGACGATGACGTTGGTGTTGGGGGCTTTGTCGATATTGACCGGATGGATCATCAGGAAGCGCAAGCCCTTCACGTTATCCACTTTTTTGGTCGCCCAGACCGTTCCAACGACCCGTCCAATAAACATACAACCTCTTTAGGCGATTACAAACATGAAGCCGGCCATGACCACGGCACCGGCCACACCACAGGCGATATTGACGACATCGTTGTTGATCCAACGGAGACCCCGCTGCCAGGTGGCGTCGCGGTCGCAATGCCGTACGCGTTCCGTCGAACGACCGCAGGCGGTGCATCGGTACTGGGCCTGTACCGTAGCGCCCAGCCAGCTGTCGACAAGGCTCGCCGCCACGCCGGACCCGATCACTCCAGACAACGTGAGCCAGGGCCGGTCGAATTCGAAGACCCAATGGCCGGTCACGGCCGTCAGCGCGGCGCCCGCCGTCGCTCCGAGCATCCCCGGCCACGTGACGCCACCCGATTCCCCGGGTTGAGTTCTGGTGAAGCGGGCGATGCTGACCGGTGTTCTTCCAAAGTAGATTCCGATTTCGGTCGCCCACGTATCGGCCGTTACGGCCGCCACCGAACCAACATACGCCAGAGGCCAAACGACCGATGGCCATAAAACCGAGGCCACGACAACCAATCCGGCAACTCCGCCATTGGCCAGAACCTGTCCGGCATCGCGCGTATGGCCTTTTTCAAAAATCAATTCAAAGGACTCCTTGCGCTTCTTTCCCATTTTGGACCACACGCTTGAACTCACGAAAAATACGAGGATCGGAACGGCCCATGTCCAGCCGCCGGCTCCAAAAATAACGACGCCGAGCAGGAATGCCGCCGCGCAACCGCTCAAATCCAGGAAACGAAATCTGTACGATGCGACCGCGGCCACCAGGGCCATAAGAAATCCATGGACCAACTGCCATTGATATTCCGCATGGAGCATCAGGTACACAACCCAGGCGACGCCCAGCGGTATTGTCAAATTGTCCGAGCCTTGAACGGAAATGCCTTCGGCGACGGTTGCCACAACGGCGGCGATCAACGCCAGCCATAGCGCCGTTTCCGCATTACCCTGATAAACGCCAATCTGAAAAAGGTAATAAAGACAGGCCAGAATCACAAGGAAAGAGGCCATGAGCATGACCGCCGATCCCTCCCAACTCTTTGCGTCCCCTCCAAGATTGTAACGATGCGGCTTGCGGACCCGGCCACCAACCCACGCCGCCATGACATCCCCGACGGCAAGGACTCCCATGCTGAGCATAACGACCATTTTGTGATCCACCCAGCAAAGTCCGGCAAGTACCGTGAAAGCGAGAGGATAATACACGGTGCCGTACGTCCGGCGCTGCGTGTCGTGCATCGAACGAAACCACCCGCGTCGGACAGCCAGAAAATTAACGACCGTGAAGATCGAACCCAGCACGAGAGCGGGCGCCGGCGATACCATAAAAAGCGGCGCCATGAAGACCAGCAAACCGGTCCCCACGTGGGCCATCCGGCGTGTCGTCTCGGCCGGCCAATCCGTCACCCACCGTATCCATTCAACGCCCAACACCAGGCCGCCCAACACAACCGCTGAAAGGACCGTGTCCAGCCAATCCTGCGGTGAAATGGAAAGAAAAACGTTCATGGGGAATTTCAGGATGCCGGTGCCTTGTGACGCCGGGACGCCCGGGGACGAAGGGCAACCCCGTCGTTGTGCAACACCTCAAACGGGCAGATTTCCACGCAGAAATTGCATTCAGTGCAATGATCGTGTATGACGCTCAGGCGCGCTTCCGTCAGTTCCAGCGCATCAAAAGGACATACGCCGACACACGCCCCACACAGATCGCATTTATCGTAGTTGATTTGAATCATGGGTTCCGATGTTTGTTATTTCCGTCCAACGCTATTCGGAAAACTCCGGCATTTTCAGAAATCAGATCTTGTCCAATGCCGCTTTCACATCCCCGATCAGGTCCTCCGCATCCTCGCAGCCCACGGACAAACGGACCAGGCCGTCGGTCAACCCTAGCTTCAGGCGATCCTCCAAGGGCACCGAACCGTGGGTCATGCTGGCCGGATGGCAAATGAGACTTTCCACGCCACCCAGGCTTTCCGCGAGAGCAAATATCTTCACATTCCGCAGCATGGTTTTTCCGCTTTCCAGCGAACCCAGCTCGATGGAGATCATGCCTCCAAATCCGGTCATCTGGCGTTTGGCCAGATCGTGCTGCGGGTGAGACGGCAGCCCTGGATAGTATACTTTCCGGACTTTGGGATGGGTGGCCAGAAACCCCGCCATTAGAATGGCATTATCATTGTGCTGTCGCATACGAAGCGCGAGGGTCTTGGTCGATCGCAATACGAGCCAGCAGTCAAACGGCGATGGCACGCCGCCGATGGCATTCTGCAAAAACCGCAATTTTTCGTGGAGTTCGGGCGATGACGTCACCACGATGCCTCCGATCACATCGCTGTGACCGTTGATATACTTGGTTGTGCTGTGCAGCACCAGGTCCACGCCAAACGCCAGAGGCTTTTGAAAATAGGGGCTCATGAAGGTGTTGTCCACGACGGACAGCAGGCCTTTTTCGCGGGCCAGGGAAACGACGGCGGCGAGATCGGTGATCGCCAGCATCGGATTGGTGGGCGTCTCCACGTAGATCATGCGCGTATTGGAGCGCAGGGCCGCTTTGACATGGGCCATATCCGTCGTGTCCACCCAAGAAAATTCGAGCCCGTACCGGCGCATGATCTTGTCGAAAAACCGAAACGTGCCGCCATACACATTGTTGGAAACGATGACGTGATCGCCGGCGCTGAGCAATCCGGCCACCGCCTGAATCGCGCTCATACCGCTCGAAAAGGCCAGTCCAAACCGGCCCTGTTCCAACGCCGCGATATTATTCTCCAGCGCCACGCGCGTGGGATTGATCGTGCGTCCGTAGTCAAAGCCCTTCGAAACGCCCAGTTCTTCCTGGGCATAAGTGGAGGTTTGATAGATCGGCGTGATGACGGCGCCGGTCGTGGGATCCGGTACCTGGCCGGCGTGGATGGCATCCGTGGAAAAACCCATGCTGAGTGTCCTTGATTGGCTTAAGAAAATTCGATGAGATCAAATCGGGTGATGATGCCGCACACGTTCATGGCGTCCTCCACGAGAGCGGCCGGCGATTCTTTGAGGTGTTTGGCGGCATTGGACACCAGCATGTCCTCGTGAAGCACCGGGAACGGTTCTTCCATGACGGTCCTGACCTCGGCATTCATCAGAGACCCGTTGTCGAGAAGTTTTTGCAGGAATTTGCCTTCGCGAAGACTGCCGACCGACTTGCCATCGTCGAGCACGGGAAGCTGGGAAAGGCCGAATTCGTTCATTTTCGCCATGGCCTCCTTGACCACGGTCCCCGGCGTGACCGACACGAGTTGCGGCACGCGCTTGGATTTGGTCTGAAGCAGGAATTTGAGTGTGACGGTCTGGCCGGACAGCAGGCGTTGTTCCCGCATCCATTCGTCCGACAGATGTTTGGTCAGATAGCGTTCGCCCGTGTCGCACACGACAAAGACAATCACGTCGCCTTTTTTCCCGGATCGGGCCAGCTTGAGCGCCACGTGGGCAATCGTGCCCGCGCTTCCGCCGCAGAAGATGCCTTCTTCCCTCGCCAGACGCCTGGCCGTGGACAACGCGTCGAGATCGGTCACGTTGACGACCTCGTCCACGTACTTGAAATGCAGCGTCTCGGGAATGAAGCTGTTGCCGATGCCTTCCACGAGATACGGCGATCCCGGAATGACCTTTCCGGTTTCGTGGAACGTCTTGAAGCTGGAACCGTAGGGATCGGCCAATATCACCTGGATTTTGGGATTCTTCTCCTTGAGGAATTTGCCGACGCCGCTGATCGTACCGCCGGTGCCGGCGCCCGCCACAAAGTGCGTGATTTTGCCGTCCGTCTGTTCCCAGACTTCCGGTCCGGTGGTTTTGTAATGCGCTTCGGTATTGGCCTGGTTGAAGAACTGGTTGGCAAAAAGCGCATTCGGAATTTCCCTGGCCAGCCGCTGCGCGGTGTTGACGTAATTTTCGGGGGATTCATGCGGCGCCGACGCCGGCACAATAATGACTTCAGCCCCAAGACCTTTCAAATAGCGGATTTTTTCCGTACTGACTTTGTCGGTGCACACGATCACGCAGTGGTAGCCTTTGACGGCCGCGGCAATGCCGAGACCGATGCCGGTGTTGCCGCTGGTGCCTTCGACGATGGTCCCGCCTGGCTTCAACAGGCCCTTGCGTTCGGCGTCTTCGATAATGGCCGTCCCAATGCGGTCCTTCACGCTGCCGCCGGGATTCATGCTTTCCATTTTGCCAAGAACCAGCACGTCGGGATTGTCGTTGAGGCGGCTCAGTTTGACCATGGGCGTACGGCCCATGGCTTCCAGGATGTTGTTGAAATACGTCATCGGGTAGGTCGCTTCCGTATCAAAAGAGGATTTCTTTGGTTTCCAGAAGATGGGTAACGCGGGCCACTTCATCCATGGCCATTTTGAGGAAGATGCTGATTTTGGATTTGTCCGTACCTGAAATCACGAGCATGGAACCGGCCACGACCTGGGCGAGAATAACGAAACGGGCATGACCCACGGTGATCACCGCCTGCACATCTTCCGGGGATTCCTTCTCGGACGTGGGACGGGCTGAAAACATCTTCCGACCGTTGTCCAGATAGGTGGCGGCATAGGAAGCGAGCTGGGCCTCACGGTCTGTGTCGGTCACATTGGAGCACAGGACCAATCCCTCGGAAGATACCAGGGCCGCCACGGTGTCCGTTTCGATGGCCTCGACTTTGCGAATGATGTCTTCAAAAAATTGATGATGGGGAATGGACATGATAACCGCCTAATTGACGTGAGACTTGAGTTCCTTCAACGCGCATTCGATGTCGAAAAGGACCAGACCCAGTTTGGCGTTGGTGGTCGTAAACACGGTGAGTAACGTTTCCAGGCCCGCCCGCGAAATGATGATGAAACCCTCCTTGGCCCGAATGGTGACCTGGGACATGTCTCCGATCATCGCGTCCTCAGCGCTGGTTTCGCCCTGGTTGAGCAGAGCGGCGGAAATCGCGGCCACACGTTCGGCTTCGATGTTGTCCGGAAGCAACGAATTGATGATGAGTCCGTCGTTGCTTACAAGGGCCACCGCACTGACGCCGGGGGTGTCATTGCGCAGTCGTTTCAAAATCTCGTCCATGTCGCACCTGTTCTACGTGGATAGTATGAACGCGTCGGCTCCGGGAGGATGTTACAGAAAATAGGCTGTTTTGTCAACAGCTATCGGAGCCCTTAAACCTCTGGCATCTCGCGAAGTCGCTTAATTTCAAACGCATCGATTCACCGTGGATGGAGGTGAGGCCGTTCCAATTGCTCCAAGTTTTCTTTGACTTAAGCGTGTGACGGACTTAAATTGAAACCGGCCACAAAAACACACAAATATTGCAGCAATTGTTATCTGTCACCGAAACCAATCGAGTCTATCGGCATGACGGTGTGTAACGCAAGAATCAGCCTTCCGTCCGCAACAAGGAGAAGAGACGCTTGAATACTACCTTCATCACCAATGAAAGAGACCAGCACCTCAAATACAGATTTGAGGCGCTGATAAAGGATGCCCGTTTCTTTGATTGTCTGGTCGGTTACTTCTACGTGAGCGGATTTCACGCGATTGATTTGCAAATCACTCGGCGATTTTCATCATGAAGCTTAATAAGCTAAAAACCATCAAGGGCTACAAATCATTCAAACATTTTGAATGGCAGAGGTATTTCAATGCTCTCACTTTCCATGACCAACTAAATCTCGTCTATGGAGAGAATGGAAGCGGTAAATCCTCGATCTGCAATATTTTAAAGAGCGTATCTCAGAACAAACAATTCCAGCCCTACTCTCCTGAAGAAATCGAACTGGAAACTGATTCGGACTCCTACCAGTACTTAAGATCCAATTCATGGGATAAGCTGATTCCTAAAGATTCCTTCTTGTTTTTTGATCGTGAGTTCGTCGACAGGCACATTCATCTTGGTCATGACCGCGGTTCGCAACAGGGTGAACAAGAACAAGAGTCTGGGAAACTTATCATCGAATTTGACGCCGAAGCGATACGCTTGAGAGACGAGGTAAAAAGGCTGGAGGGAGAAAAGACGGCGGCAGAAAACTCGCTGAACAGTTTTAGAACAACAAATTCACGATCACTAAACTTCGCACTTGACGAAGCAGAACAGAGGTTGTTTGAGCAATTCAAAGACAAGATTGAAGTGGACATTGCCAGTGAGTTGAATTCCCTGAATTCCAAGCGCGCAGAACTGAACGAGCAATTGACTCTCGACCTCGATCTGCAAAAGAAAACCGACTCGATACGGAAGATTCAGACGTTGCAGAACATAGATGCAACATTCCGGCTTTCAGGTCTTACACACTATCAGGAGCTTTTCAGTTTTGATCTGAAGGAACAGACAAAAGAGACGGCCGACGCTGTTCTTACTGACCGGATAACGCGCCATAAAGATTTTTTTCAGACGGGGTTTGAAATCAGAAAAGATCATCCCGATCAATGTCCATTTTGTCAAAGCACGGGCGAAGAAGTTTCGATCAAACATATCCTCAGCGTCTACAATGACATTTATGATGACAGCTATCAGAGGCAGGCAGCTATTTTTGGCTCCAACAAAAGGCAATTGGCCAATGAGTTGACAGACCTTCTCGATACGACTTTTGACTTGGACGGGATGTTCATTAGTCTTAAGAACCTGTCTGATCAGTACAAGATTCCTGGGATCTATAATGTCAGTGAAGAGCAGCAATTCCGTAAGCAGGTCTCGATGGAAGGGATTCGTCTTTTGAAGGACAAAGTGGAAACGATGCCAATACCTTCCGGGGAACAGATTTCAGAACAATATGCCTCAGCGGAAAGTGACTGCCAAACAATAACCCAGTACGCGAGTGAACTGTCGAACTACGTGAAAGTCAAGAACTCACTAATCGATCAATTCAAGCGAGACAATACAGATACAAAACTACTGGAGCGAATTCAAAGTGCCAAGACGACGATTCGGGACATTGACCAGATAACAACTTTCTTGCGATCCGGCAAAATTGCACAAAAAAAAGACGCGATCAAGAAACGCGAAGAAGTGAAGCGCTTTGAGCATGAGTTGGAGACGATAAAGACGACTTCCAAGAAAGCTAAAGAGAACTATGAGCAATACTGCTCAACGGCTGCTTTCAATAAGGTCCTCGAAAAGATGGGAGAGTATTTTGATCGCTTTAGCTTTCCATTCCGGCTCCAGCTTGATCCGAATCGTAGGACGGATTTAGCAAAAGAACTTCCCTTTGCCTTCAAGGTTCTCGATCCCGCCGGCTCTGAAAGAGAGTTCAAAGAGGGACTTTCAGAGGGCGAGTTACAAGTCTTGTCTTTGTCCTTCTTCTTTGCGTTCCTCGAGATTCAGGATAACAAACGCGAGAAAGTGCTCATCTTTGATGACCCAATTACGAGTCTGGACGACAGCAATTTGAGCGCATTGGTTGACCTAATCGCCGAGGAATATTCAAAGTTTTCTCAGGTTTTCGTCTTTACTCATCATCGCACCTTTTTGAAATTTCTGAGGAAGAGGTTCAAGGATATCTCGAATGAGTATGTCATCTTGCGCAACAAGGACGAGTTAGGCGGGAGCTTCCTGTGTAGAGGACGAGAACAGATGTTCGTCGACCGATTAAGAAATTTCGAAACTCACTTGGTGAATCTTGCACAAAACCCGAACGGTTTTGATTTGGAATTGCAGATTGTCGAATACGGTCAGTATTTGAGATATGAAATCGAAAATCTCATCAAGTGCAAACTTCTTCACTGGAACAAAGCGGAAAAGTTTGCTGACGTCGTCGACGGACTAAAGAAGACAAAAGCAGTGACCGACGTTGATCTTGACGAGATTAAAGGAATCTACTCATTCTGCAACTGGACGACGGCTCATGTAGATGTTGACAACGATCATGGCTTGAGTCAGTTGAAAGACAAAATCGCCAGGTTCATTGCAGTTTATGACAAGATCCAGACCTAGGCTTACCGTTTTGACCACGTGAGAATTTCGGAGGACCGCATCGATTGACTTGGGCGCCCACAGCTTTCAGGAGGTATGTCGTTTTGAACAGATCAAAATCATAAAGCAGGAGAATAGGCAATCATGGAGAACCCTTGAAATGCTGCTTTGTGACTGAAAATGACGCGAACATCAGTTGAACCTATGACGCCACTTACTTATATTTAGGCAAAAGCATTGAGTCGGATTCCAATTGTCGAGGCACAGACGCATGTCACTGTATTCTCTTCCGGGCGCACGGCACCATGCGTCATGGAGTGTACCGATCCCGATGGCGCGTGGAATGAATATGTGGTCAAATTCTATGGTTCTATTGAAACAGGCCGTGCGGGTCTGCTATGCGAAATCGTCGCATCACAACTTGCCACCGTTTTGGGACTGCACGTTCCTGAACCGGCCATGGTCAATGTTAGAATGGAATTCGCTGCATCCATACCGGATCCATCAGTTCGAGGTAGGATATCCAAGAGCGTCGGTTTGAACTTCGGTTCAAAGAATATGACAGGCGGATATGTCACGTGGCCGCGTGAGAAAAATATTCCGGCAGACCTCAGGCAACAGGCAACCGAAACGTATTTTTTTGACATGCTCATCCAAAACCCGGACCGTCGGCGGGACAAACCGAATATCCTGTGGAAAGGAGAAGACCTTTTCCTGATCGATCACGAAATGGCGTTTTCATTTCTTCTAGACATTGTTCGGCCGAAGGACCCGTGGAAGATCAGCGAGCTTTCGTTTTCAAAGGATCACCTTTTTCATGCGGGACTGAAGGGTGGCAAAATCAATCTGGATCGCATGGCAGGCGCATTGGAGTCGATTTCCGAAGAAACTTGGGCGGAGATCGAAAGTAACCTTCCAGAAACTTGGAAATCAGATGCCTTTTCAAGAATTCGGGACCATTTCGATTTGGTTCAATCAAACATCGAACCATTCATGAACGATGTAAGGAGGTCGTTGGTATGAAAACAACCTTCAATTTTTCAATTATCAGGTACGTACACGATGTCGTTGGTGGAGAATTCGTCAATGTCGGAATCTTGCTTTATGCTCCCGACACGGACTATATTGGCGCCATGTGCACTAAGAAATACGCAAGACTATCGAGCGTGTTTATTGATGTCGACGGGGAGCACTTCCGCGCGATCATGAATCATTTCGAAATACGGATGGAGGAATTCAGAAAAGAGCTTGAAGCAAACCTTGGTTTGGAGCCGAAACCCAGGGATGTCCTTGAAATAGGCCGGCGGGTTCTTCCGGCAGATGACAGTTCGTTGCAGCTATCTGAGACTCGCGGCGGACTGACGGACAATCCTACGGACAAGCTTTCTGAACTGTATGAACGATATGTTGAACGGTATACCCGGAAGATCGAAAGATCGAAACGAGGCGATGACGATGTGTGGAAGACATTCAGACAACGATTTGAAGAAAAGAGAATTAGCAAGTACCTGCGTCCGCACAAAGTCATCGCAAAGAACTATGAACACGAATTTCAACATACGTGGAAAAATGAACAATGGCGTGCGTTTGAGCCGGTATCATTTGACCTTGAAGACTCGTCATCTATTCTGGAAAAGGCGGTTCGATGGCTGGGACGCGCCAACGCGCTGGAGGATGCAGACGAGAAATTGCGGCTCTATCTGCTACTTGGAAGTCCACAAGATAGCCGACTAGTTTCAGCCTATGCCAAAGCGGAGAATATTCTCAATAAAATGGCGCTGGCCCACGAGTTCGTTCGTGAGAGCGAAGCAGAATCTTTTGCCGCCGATTTGCAGGACAAGATACGAAAGCACGTATCGGAATCCGATGGCAATCTGTGACGTAGGAAAGAGAGAAGAAAACCGCTATTCCTGCCGTGCCCCGCCATTACTTTAGCATAATCATCCGTTTGACGGCGCTGAAGCCCCGGCTCGTGAGGCGATAGAAATACATACCCGAAGCGGCGTGCCGGCCGTTATCCTCCCGCCCATCCCACCGGATTTCGTAACGACCCGAAGATCGTTTCCCATTCTCGAGCACACGCACCACCCGGCCGAGACTGTTGTAGATTTTCAGTTCCACCGGTCCGCCCTTGCTAAGTTCATACGAGATCGTCGTCGTGGGATTGAAGGGATTCGGATAGTTCTGGTGCAGAGTCGCGACCATCGGCCCGGTACGATCCGGCACCGATACCACGTTGTCCTTGATCCAGATCAGTTTGTTGTCGGCAAAGTTCCACGCATCGCCCGAATCCGGCGCTCCGCTCAGATCCACGCTGTTGCCGGCCGCATAAATCGTATCGAACGCATCGGCCGTGTCCGGCGCGATATACAGGAATTCCCACGATACCGTGTCGTGCCCGGCGGCGAGTTTTGGGAAGCCATGGGTCACATCAAGAGGATATTCCTCATCCAGGCGTGTCGCCTGTCCGTCCACGGTGTCGAGACGGCCGTAATACACGGAGGTATTAAAACCGGCGCCAATATTGCCCAATTTGGAAACCGAAACACGGAAAACACTGGACGAGCCGCGTTCCACCGTGTCCGGCCCGCTGATCCACACATGAACGGAATCCACGGGCTCAAACAGCACATTCCCGTGGCAGAAACAGCCCGGCACGCCGAATTGGCTGCTGATGGGATTCGTCGTCATACCGCCAATGCCATGTTCATACCACGTGTATCCGCACAGCCCGGCCGTGATGACCACGATCAACCATTCTTTCCAGCGTGTCATGCTTTCTTTCCGCTTTTGGAATACGGATGACACGGATCCAACGGATTGCCTCGGATCAATACCATCGTTCTTATCCGTGCTGATCCGTCTCATCCGTTCAATCCGTGTTCTTTAATTTCAGAACACAGATAACACGGATCCAACGGATTGCCACGGATTAATACTATCGTTCTTATCCGTGCGTATCCGTCTCATCCGTTCAATCCGTGTTCTTTGATTTCAGAACACAGCCTTATCCGTCCCATCCGTTCAATCCGTGTTCTTTGATTTCAGAACACAGCCTTATCCGTGCGTATCCGTCTCATCCGTTCAATCCGTGTTCTATGATTTCAGAACACAGCCTTATCCGTGCATATCCGTCTCATCCGTTCAATCCGTGTTCTATCACTCCCATTACTTGACAAGCGTCATCTTACGCGTCTGCACGAAGGTCCCGGATTGCAGGCGGTAGAAATACACTCCACTCGACAACGCCGAACCTTTGGCATTTTCCGTCGAAAAACGGGCGGTGTACCGGCCCGGCGCCTTGTGCTCGTTCACCAACGTGGCCACTTCCTGACCCAACGCATTGTATACTTTCAGCTGCACCAAACCGGCGTTTGGGATCTCGTACGCTATCTCCGTCGTCGGGTTGAAGGGATTCGGCGCGTTCTGAGAAAGGCGATACGTCAACGGGCGACCCGCGCCATCGTCAATACCGACGATCTCGCTGGAACCCATAAGTATCACGGTATCCGGCGACGACTGGGCGTTGCTGACCAGGACCAGGTCGGCCTGGTGATTGCCGGAAACCGCCGGCATAAACCACACGGTCAGCGTGTCCGAATGGCCGGCCGGAATCGTCATCGAAGCCCTTGAGACGGCGAAATTGGTGTCTGCAACCGTGATTTGAGTCAGGGTCAGATCCAATGTGCCGTTATTCTCAATATGCAGCGTATCCGATGCCGACTGGCCGGTCGTCACGACACCAAAATCGATCATGCCGGATGTGACGAGTTGGGAGGCGCTGATCGTGAAAACACCGTCGCTGGAATCGGCCGGCGCAGCCCCGCCCATCGACGTGACGCGAATCTTCGCCGTTGCGGATGGCAGGTAAGGCACGAGCCATTCCATGGATTCCGAAGCGGCGGGTACGGAAGCCGCCACCAACGACCATCCGGAGGACGGATCGGTCTGGAGCCAGATTTCGACATCACTCATCAGGGCGGCGTCCCATTGGATCGTGCGGAGGCTGCCGGCGGTCCAGACTTCGCCGCCATTGGGCGACATGACGCTCACCGCGGCGGACGTGACGCCTTCGCCGTGCAGGGCCACCCGATACGGATCGATAGGCGCATTCGCATCCAGACTGAGCGTGTCCACGGCCGTTGCGCCGACCAGGGGTGCAAAGATGATGGTGAGCGTGTCGCTGGCGCCCGCCGCCACCGTGAAGGAATGACGGCTGACCGCAAACGCCGCCGACTGCGTCGTGATATCCGAAATCACCAGAGGCGCCGTGCCGGTGTTCGTGATGCGGATCGTGTCGGTCTTCATTTCGCCGACGCCCACCATGCCGAATTGGATGGCCGTGCGGTTCGATGTGATTTCAGCCACCGACAGCGTGAAGTTGGCATTGCTGCTGTCGATCGGCGAGTTGTCCGATGCTTCGGCAATGCGGACGCGGGCCTGGGTCGTTTTTACATTTGGAATGGCCCACGTGTACATTCCCGCCGAACCCGGCACGGAAGCCGCGATGGTCTGGTAGGCGCCCGAAGGCGTCGTTTTGTATTCGATCCGCACGTTGCCCGTCCCGAACGCATTCCATGTGATGTCGTGCGTCGTGCCATATTGCCAGTTCTCGCCGCCATTGGGCGAGGTCACGGTCAGAGCTTGTCCGTTGGTCACCGGCACGGTGTACGTGATGAGATATTTCGAAACACCTCCGGTTTGTTGCGCCAGAAACAGCGACCGGTCGTAGCACAATAAGCCGGAATTCGAGCCGCTCAAAGCCGACGACATAAATGAGTTGCCGCCATTGGTGGACAGATAGGATGTGCTGCCGCCGTACGTGCCATACAGAACCACATTCGGATCGTCGCGGGCAATATCCGCGCCCCAGGTCGAATTGGTTGTGGCCACCTGGTGCCAGTTTCTTCCGAAATTCGTGGTTCTCATGAATCCGCCATACTGGCCGCCAGTGGAACTCCACGCCGTCGAAAAAGCCCGGTTGGGCGAGAGTGGCGAGATACAGATCATCGGAATTTCCGAGGCGGCGGAATTGGAATAAATACTATCCCAATGGACGCCGCCGTCCCATGACCGCCACATGACGGCCAGTCCACTGCCCGTCACGCCATCGCCGACATACAGGACGTCGAGCGAATCCGGCACGTACACGATATCGCAGGGACTCCGGAATCGCGTCTGGGCCAGTGTGTCCCACGTCGCGCCGAAATCGCCGGATTTGTAAACCACTCCATTGGCCCCGGATGTGCCGTCGGGCATAAACAGAATCTCGTCCGTGTTCGAGGGATTCATTTCAATCGGCATCCCGTAACTCGTGAAGCCTCTCGCAATGGTTTGATACCAGGATTGCCCGTGGTTGGTGCTTCGCATGATGCGATCCGAGCCGCCGGCCATCGCCGCAATCCATATGTTGGTATCCTTCGGAGAAATATAAAACGAATGGGCGCTGCCGCCGCTCGTCACACTGGAGACATTGTACCAGTTTTCGCCCTCGTTGGCGCTCATGTACACCGTGGATCCCAGCACGACGTAAATATGCTTCGGATTGACGGGATTGATCATGAAGGTCGATCCGATCGAACTACCGCTCAATTTGGATTGCCAGGAATAATTCACGGTCGTGCCGGTGGGCAGCTGCCAGGTCGCACCGCCGTCCGTTGTTCGAAGGATGGCATTGTTCTTTTCGGAGCAGGCCCATCCTTTCAGATTGTTGTAAAAGAACACGTCATTGAGGCGGGCGTGCATCTGGTGCGTGCCATAACCAAATGTCTGGCCGGCATTCGTGGTCGTCCGAATGAACCCGCCGCCGCCTGTAAAGACCACCGTGTCTTTGCTTATCGCATGAACGTCCATGATATCGGCCTTGGATTCCGTCACAAAATTCAACGGCGTCCAGACGATGTTCTCGAGGGAGGCCCGATAACATCCGCCTTTCCTTCCGGCAACGTAGACCATCGTATCCCGAATGGAAACGGTGAGGACGTCTTCCGTCCAATCCGACACGGCCATCGTGTGCCAGTTCACGCCGCCGTCGGTGGACCGCCGGATCGTGCCCGACGCTCCGGTTACCACGATCGTTGACGAACCTTTGGTGGCCACCGCCAGCAAGTTGGAAGACGTGCCGGAAGTCACCGTCGTCCATGTGGCGCCGGCATCATCCGTCCGCAGGATAAGGCCATTGTCCCCGACGATCCAGCCCGTTTCCGCGCCGGACATCGTCACCGCCCGCAACGAAACACCGGTACCGAGGATGTCCGTTGTCCAGGAACTTCCGCCGTCGGCGCTGCGGACGTGCGTGCCATTGTCGCCCACGATTTCAATCGTCGACCCGTACGTAAACACGCCGCGCAAGGTGGCCGCACCCTGGGAGAAATTCTGCCAGGCCGCCCCGCCATTCGTCGAACGCCAGATGGCTCCGGATTTGCCGACAGCCCAAACGGAGTTTCCGTCCGGTGAATGAACGCCATAGAAGCCCTGGGCATTCGCGCCGGCCAACGCCGTCATGGTCAAAACCAGAATAGTCAGAAACCGATTCATGCTGGTACCTTTGTAAGTGGTGGTTAGTATGTGATGATATCCATTCGGATCTATCTCCACGACGGCTTCGCCGGTGTTGCTCAATTCAAGGGCTTTGACAGCCTCAGAATGGTCTCCACTTCGGCAAGACCGGTCACCGCCTGTTTCCGGAAGGCGCCCTTGCTCTTGCGAATCACGATCTGAAGAGCGTCCACCTCAATCGGATCGAATACGACGCGTGTGCCACCGGCCGCCAGTTTTTCATCAACCGTCTTTGTATGAACCCGTTGACCATTCCGCATAAATTGAAGATCGCACGAGGACACGGCCACCGATGTGCCGTGGTCTTTGTCCGCACCGATGTTGTACAGTACGACTTCGCGGATTTCAACGGGTATCGGCCACGTCAGGCGAACCCACGCGCCTTCGCCTTCTGCGGCCACCCAGGCCACGGTGTCACCGCCGGTCCTGGCTTGCCGGTCGACAATTCGTGACGGTTGGAAACCCGGCAGGAACGAGCTGGCCGTCACGTCCGCCGACGGCGCGGCATTAAACCATTCCGCCACACGACTGTTGATCGGCACGGTCAGCAAAGTATGTCCAATATGACATCCCGCGCATTTGGTGCCGGAACCCATGCGTTCGAAATTGTATCCGCTCACATGCGCGAACTTGCCGCTGGAGCTTTCCACAACCCGGTTATTCGCGTCCACCAGTTGCTCAAACATCGGGACGTCGGCCGGACTGTCGGAAAAATGAATGCCGCCGTCGAAGAACACCGGCTTTTCTCCAAGAGGAATGGCCGCATCGAGGGATTCGGCATTGCGGCGCTGGCTGTTGAGGAAAATGCGCATTCTCAAACCCTGGGCTATCCTGGGCGCATCGGGAATGGGTTGATCCACGTCCCCGTTCTGGAATACGTTCATGCAGTCAAATCGGAATGTGCCGTTCATTTCGTAGGTGGACGGATCTTCCGTTGGCGGCAGTTCGTGGCGCGGCGCTTCGAAGTTGGCGCTCCAGATGGGAGGCAGCGATCGCGGCTTGACAACCTGGGGTTCGAGTTCGAGGGTTCCATTCAGGTCAATCATCTTTCTGAGATTCTTGCCGTCGGTCGTGGACGAGTAAATGCCAAAGTCTTTTCCATTGGCTGAATAGGCCATGAGAATCGTGCCAGGGGTCCATTCCACGGCATCGGTTGCAAAGGGTGGTTTGACCGCCGATGCCGCCGACCACACGCCGGCCACCGGCTTTTCCCAATCGGCGCCTTTATTGAATCGACGAACGCCTACCGCATCCACCGACACCGACAAGGACAGTTCGGGCACAAAGGAACACAACATGCTGCTGTCGGACAGGATGCTGGTTTTGTAAGCCTGCAGGCCCGGACGCGTGCGCGGAAATCCCGCATACAATTTGAGATCACTGCCGTCCGGTTTGATCGTCACGGCCTGCCAGACGTTGCCGATGTCGTCGGTGAGGGCTTCCTGGTCGTTGCGGGTCACGCCGTGTTTGGTGACGTTGCTTGGGCGGTCAATATTGACCCACCATCGCGAATACACGAGACGCCCGGTGAGCGGGTCCACCGTCGGTTCTTCGGCGCCGTTGCGTTCCGTCGTAATCCGGTGCGATTCTGAGCCGTCTGCCGCAAGAATCCACAGATTTGTCGTCGGTATCTTCTGATAACTGGCCAGCGAAGGATACCGCGTCGATGCAAACACCACACGGCCGTCCGGCAATTGGCACGGATCGAAATCGTCGTAGGTCCGGAAGAGGCCGGCGTTTTCTCCGAACTGGGATAAGTCAAGATTCCGGTCGGTGAACGTCATCGGCGTCAAACCCGAGCCATCGATGCCGATGCGATAGATCCGCCATTGGCTGTCCGGATGAGCCACGCCGCTGAAGAAGACCGTCCTGGCATCCCACGACACGCAGGGATCGGCCACATCAAACAGACGGGATTCGTCGACGAGCACGCGCACGTCCCCGGATGATGTGCGCATCAACAAACGGCCGCCCGGTTTGGCGGTCCGATACTTCGGCCCAAAACCCGGCAACGGACATCCGTCGTCGGATGGGACCGGACGGCGGGAAACAAATACAATGGCCTCGTCGGACGGTTCCCGATCCGCAAAACCAATGGCCGCCAGGAAAACGAATAGAAAACACAGAGTCAGAATCAGATTTTGAATTCTCATAAATCACCCGAGCAGGTTTATGGCTGACTTGAATACCGGACAATATAGGTGAGTTTAACCGTGCAAAAATAAGGGATTATTGGTCATTGTCACGAAAAAAATTCAAGTTTTTTTCTCCCGGGGAGCTTTGACCGGATTCCCGGAATTCCTCTGCCGCGGGTTTGCATCGGAGAATAGCGCCGCCTGTATTCTCGCAGTCACAAAAGGGGAGGAGCCGATGAATGGGCCGCCATCGGAATGCCCCGGGAAGAGTAGAGATCATCGCCAATAGATGCCTATTTGGACAGGGTCGTCAGCGTCAGCCGCTGTTCGGTCTGTTGAATGTCGTCGGTTGAGGATTTCTTCTTGAATCCCCTTGTTGCAACCGCCGCTCTGCCCGCGTCTTTCTCGTCGAGATACCACACACCGTCTTTTTCGTACGTCTTGAGTTCCGGAAAAGCCGCCGTACGCGCGCACACCATCATCATCTCCGCACCAAAAGGCGGCGCGCATTCAAATTCCGCCGGAATCTCCACAACCTGGTTGGCTTTGGATTCGTCGATGAAATGGTCATTGAACAGCAGGGTGCGCGAGCCGTCCGCAAACGTGTACAGGATGCGGACGTGGCAGGCTCGGTTGGCTCGAACATAAATCTTCATGGTCTCGCCTTCCGTAAAGACGAGGTTTTCCGATCCTTTGTTGGTCCATGCCTCAAGTTGGATGGCGCTGCTGATGACCTCGTCCTCGGCAAAGGCTTTCTGGTCGGCCATTGCCTGGACGAAATTTTCCGGTTTGGCCGCCAGACCTTTATCCGTGAGCAGATGGCCGTCCATGAGTACTTCCGCGCTGGCCAGTATCTTGCCGCTGATGACGTCGCGCAAACGGCCGATGATCTTGATCTGCCCGCCCTGTTCCCAATAATTGCCCTCGAATAGGTTTTGCGCGCCGGATTCGATCACAAGCTCTTTCGTGATCTGCGTGGATTTTGGCGAAAACGCCTTCGCTTGCTGAGCAATATCCCAGACAACGTATTTCTGCATCTGCGATTCGAGCGCCTGTCGTAAGTAGCGCGCAAAGGAACTCGTCATTTTGGAGTCCTGGTACGTCAATGGTGAGACGACGACTTTGCCGATGGAAGACGGGACCTGTTTGGATATCTGGTAGGCCACGGCACGGGCCGCGTCATCGACGGAAGTGATCGTTTGTGCGAGAAGTTGATCGATTTTGTTCGCGGCTTCGGCTTTGCTGATGATGCCGGATTCTCCGACGGCCGGAGAAAAGTCGGGATCGGCTACGGCAAGAAGGCACAAGGTTTCGTTGAGTTCTTCGTACAAAGGAAAAAGACTGAGATACCGTGTGGCGGCGGATTCGATGTTCTTGGCGGATTCATCTTGACGAGCTTGCGCCACGATGGATTGAATTTGCCCTTCCAGCGTGCTCTTCTTTTGGTTGTAGATGCGGATCAATTCTGCCTTGCTGACGTACGCCAGGGCGTGAAGGTTCCGGCCTTTCTTAAATGACTCCGTCTTAACTCCGGAGATCTGGAGCGAGGTCGAACTCTGAGTGACGGAACTGAAATACTGCGATGCTTTTTTGCCTTGCTCTTCCAGCTTGTCGATCACGCGGCTTTGCACGTTGACCACGATCGTGCTGGCCAATTGCGCGCGGGCATTGGTCTCGGCGATCGACGCGGCGTTGGGTTCACTCGCCGCGGCGGTGCCGTAGCCGGTGAGGAACTGGTCGGATGGATATTTGGCAGACTTGCCGGGAGTCGTAACCCAGTCGGGGTCATCGCCGGCAAAAACAGGGAACGCAACGATCAAGGAGATCAGCAGGATAAACTGCACCTTCACGGGTACACCTCCATATTGGCTAATTGAATTTCGGTTCATACAAAAATATCTGCCAGCCTCCGCTCGATACGCCCCGACAATTCGGAGCGACTCGGAGGGCGGTCTTTGCCTCTTGTGGTATCGATGGCAAAGCCGTCGAACGTTTCTAGCACGATTCGTGCGCCACGCACGACCCCGACGGGTCGAACACCTTTTCGTGCATCATTCGAATTTCCGTACGACCCCGTCGGGGTCGAATCTGTTTTTTTTGTTCGTTCTACAAATGTGGGATGCCTTCGGCATCCTCCCCCGTCAAGATTTCATCACGCATTACCTCTGGCTTTAGCCCATGAAACGCGGGGTAAATGGCGTATCCACCAGCAATCGAGTATTGAGACGGCCGGATGCGTAGGACAGCCAAACTGGCCGCCCTACTTCACCCCGATCGGAAAATCCTGGCCGCGTGCATAGCCTGCGGGTATTGCGCAGCGCCGGGATATGATTCGGACGTCCTCTTACGGCGAAAACAATTTGGATGCAGATTTGCCAAAACGTGTTGGCCATGTCGGTGTTGGTGTTTGCGTTGAGGATTGATCTTCAATTATGGAACCCCTCACGGGGCTCGTCGCTCTATTTGCGTTTCGTTCGTTAATATTGATCCTGGATGAATTCTTGATCTCGGCAATCGCTTTCGGTGTTACGAGCACGGTTCGTGCCGTGACGGCGCTATTCAAGAACAAGGAGTTGGAGATTGGCCAGCAGCCGTTGTTTATTCGCCCGGCTTAATTCCCCTGTTTCTTTGAGAAACCTCCGATTGTCGATGGCACGGATCTGATCGACCATCACGTCTGACGGTTTTTCCAGACCTCCTTCTCCTTTTGCCAGATGTACACGCAAAAGTTCCGTTTCCGGCTTGACCTGAGACGTGATTGGACAGACGATGGTACTCGGATGAACGGCGTTTAAAAGGTCGGTCTGGACGACCACCACCGGACGAACCTTACCGGGTTCCGTCCCGACACGCGGGTTCAGGTCGGCCGTGTAGACAAAAAACTTTTTGAGTTTCATTCAGGAAGCTCGTCTTCGAGCCGTTCAAAGTCTTTGAGGGCTTCGAGCGAGGATTCATAGACGTCTTCGGACTCACGAACGAGCTGTTCCTTGATGAGCTTGCGTTCCATCATGCGCGTATAGAAATCCACGGCCTCATTGATGTAGGCGTTGCGGGACTTGTCCAGTTTTTTGGTCATTTTTTCGGATTTGTGGTAGATCGTGTCATCCAACTTGACGGAGATATTTTTCGACATCACAGGTTCCTTAGCTCTGGTATCACCAGATGGTAACACCTTACCCCCCTAATGTCAAGGGAATTAATTGCGATTTTATTCTCTTTTCTTTCGAAACGTCTTCGGATTCCGAGGAACGCCGTAGGCGTTCCATGGATTTGACCCAATCACGCGTAGAGCCATTCGTCAACCCTGTAGGGGTTGCATGTTCGTGCACCGCCACGCACACGGCGTAAGACACATGGAACCCCTCACGGGGTTCGCCGATCTTCTTGCTTCTCGTCCGTTAATACATGGAATCCCTACGGGATTCCCAAACACCATGATCAAAAAGCGCTCAGCAATTTTCGGGCTGTACCCAACACCACGTGCCTCATCCTTCGGGGGCTAAAGCCCAACGATGGCAAAGCCATCGAACGTTTCTAGCGCGATTCGTGCACCTCGCATCACGACCCCGAAGGGGTCGAACACCTTTTCGTGCATCATTCGAATTTCCCTACGACCCCGTCGTGGTCGAGTCTGTTTTTTTTGTTCGTTCTACAAATGTGGGATGCCTTCGGCATCCTCATCCGGTCGTCGAGTATCCGCCACCGGCGGAGTATCGAGACGACCGCACATCTGCTCGCCTCGATATGTCCTTTCGGCCTACTCGGCGAGCGGTCTATCTTCACTTCACCCCGATCGGGAAGTCCTGACCCCAGATGAACGTCGTTGGAAATTGTTCCTCGCCTTTGTATTTCTTTGTGATCACGGGTATCTGATCGTCCACAAAGGCTTTGATGCTCAACACCGTGATCTGGCCATTGGGCAGTTTGGTTTTGCGCATCTCTCACCACACCCGAAAATCATTCTCCAGATTCTCCGTTCGCGAGGTCGGGTTCTGTTTGCCGTTGGTCAGTTCCTGCACGCGCCTGCCGACGTAATCGCGAAGTTCAGAAACCGTCAGCGTTTTGTCCTGGTTCAGGTCCGCTTTGCTGGAACGCAATCCTTCCAGGATCGAATACGTGAACACGCCGTTCTTCCACTCCGCACTCTCCAGGGCGTATTCCTTACCTGAAGCTGAGGATATCACGACAGCGCCGTTATTCCGCCGGAGATCCGCAAACAGCTCCTTCATCAACTCAAAGCTATTTTGCAATCCGATCCCGTCTTTGGCTTTCACCGTCTTCTTGAAAGCCCGTGCCTTCACTGAACCTCTCTTCTCTTCGACCGCAACCAACTGCGATTCCTCTTTGTCCACCTCGCCGGAGTGGCAGGCGTCGATGAGCATGAGTTTATTTCTGGCGGGAATGCCATCCAACAGTCCTTCCAGGCTTTCATAGGACAGGCCTCGCAGGGACGGATGACTGAAATCCATATCGTGCATGGCCAAAAAGTAGTTCAGGCTGTCGTCCAGCAAGCCATGTCCGGCATAGAAGACAATGATGTAATCATCCACTTTTGTACCAGAAAGAAAATCCTTTATCTTCGCAATATTCTCTCTGACCGCATCACCGTTCGTCAGGGTCAGCGTCTTCACTTCACGTTCGTTCGTACGCTGGCTTTCAAAGACACCGGTCAGATCGAATGCGTCCTTCGAAGCATACGTAAGATTATAGGTGGTGTCTTGGTACTCCGAGACTCCTATGGCGACCACATACGTGGTACCCTCTCGAGTCGGTCCCGTATATTCGATGTCAAATGTTTCTCGAAGACTTTCCAAGCCTTTTTGGTTCATAACTGAGACTTGAATGAGGTTCTTTCCTTTGGAGAGTTCCAGCGTGATCGTGTCCCTGAATGACTTCGCATGATGCTTGCGTATGTCAAGACCCGTGGAACCCAATACCGGTACGCCGTTACATGAGACATTTATGGAGCGCAGTTCGAATAGTGCATCCCACGCCTTAACAACGAAGGAGATGTGTTTTTCACTTGTCTTGGGGGCCAGATGTGCGGCGTCGATCGTTATTTCCGGCAAGTGGAAGTCACCTTCCAGTTGATCTTCGGCGAAGCCCATTTTTTGAAGGCGCTTTCTATGGGCCGCGGCGTAAAGGTCAACCATCTTCGAATCTGCTTGGTGCAGGCGAGACAGAACGATATCCGGCCGGTTGTACCGAAGATCAAAATTGTCGAACGAGAACGACCTCATGCCGGCAACATAATAGACGTACGGCAGAACGGACTTTGTAGCTGTGAAATACTTGTCCGGAGCCACATACGCGTACCCATCGCCCATGAAGAGTACCGTCGCCAATGCCGTTCCCTGATCGGCATTCCAATAACTTAATTGACCGTCCTTTGCCAGACTGATCAACAGTCTTCCATCAGGAGAAAAAGCAAGTGAAACGACGTGTGCTTTGTTTCCGTAGAATGCTTGAATCAGTTTTCCGGTTTGCACATCCCACGTCCGTATCATATGGTCCGTGCCACCGCTGGCAATGGTCTTGCTGTCCGGACTGAAAGCAAGGGAGATGACCCCGGCTCCGATGGTGCCCATGCCGTGATCAATGCGCGTAAGCACGGCATCGGTCTGCGCATCGCGAATGATCACGTGCCTGTCAAAGCTACCCGTCGCGTAGTACTGCCCGTTCAGGCTGAATTCCAAAGCGGCGACGGCCATTTTATGGTCTTTCAATGCGTTACGTTTCTTGCCAGTTCGAACATTCCACGAGCTCACAAAAATTGAATCAGCCCCTCGCAAAGTGAGGCCTCCGGCACACACGATGGTTTGTCCATCCGGACTGACCTTCACAAGTTCCCGCGCCGCCAGCGGCATTTTGAATGAGCGGATCATGGCGCCGGTAGCGATATTCACACATTGGATTGAGGAGTCCTTCGTCAGGGCGACGAAGAAGGTATTATCCCTGCTTAGATCGGTGAGGGTGCCCTTGTACGTCCCGGTTCCAGCATACGTCCGCAACAGCGAGCCCGTTCGGAGATCGTACAGCCGGAGCGAGTCGGAACAGGAAACAAAATATCTCTTCCCATCCGACAAAGGAACGACCCGCTCCATGTCGAAAGGCCCAGGTACGGCTACCGAAGAAATACGCTTGCCGGACACCACTTCCCTGACCTGAACTGTTCTTCCGACTCCTTTGCTAAAGGAACGATCCTCAAACGCACAGATCAGATGTTTCCCGTCCGGGGTCTGGGCCATATGCTGAAGCAGCGGTAACCCAACAAGCCTTCGATTCAACTCGCCGGTTTCAATATTCCACAAACTTACTGATTTGCTCTCTCCGCCTACCGTGGCGAGGTTTTTTTCATCCGGCGATGCAGAGAAACCCGTAAGAGGTTGACCCGTCAGGTGGCGAATTTCCTCAAAGGTCGCCGCATCAAAAATCTTTATGGAATTAGCATGATTGCTGTATATGAAATACCGGTCCTTTGGACTGAAGGCAGATTCCGGGAATCCGTCCTTGATACCCGGATCGAATTCCTTTACGATCCGTTTTTCACGAAGGTCAATAACCGATAGGGTATGAACACGATTGATTTCCCTGCTCCACGTGAGGATGTTCTCACGGTTTGAAAACGAGAGCCTCTGATAGTCCGCCTTCTTGGCGGCGGCCCAGAAAATTCTTTCCGGTACGGCAAGCGCGATATCCCACACCTGCAAAGAGTCGTGTTCGATGAATGCGAAATACTTTCCGCCAGAACTCAGCGCAAACACACGCTTTTTGATGTCAAATCTTATCCTTACGCCTTTGTCCTTAAATAGTGGGGTAGGCGCGTCATAATTGAAGATGGATACCTTTTGCTCTTTGGTAGACAGGGTGAGCTGGTCATACGCAAGATCGCTTACCCATACGAAATGCCTGTCATCTTTTGAGAAATAGATACGAGGGCCGTCCTTCTTATCTCGAAATATTTCCTTTCCTGTGACCACATTCCAGATGATCGTTCCCGAGCCACTTGCCCCGGTACTCGCCACCATGGCATTGTCGTGGCTGAAAACGATGTTGGTTACAAAACCGGAATGTCCGGTCAGGACGCGCAACTCTTTTAGGGAACGGGCATCCCAAATGATCACAGAATTATCGAAACCTCCCGTGGCGATTAACGTGCCGTCGTCGCTGTACGCGACACACGTTATGTGGGACGAATGTCCAAACTGCAGGACAAGTTCTGGTTGAATCTGAGCGCTTGCGAATGTACTCATCGTCCAAAGAACAAGACCCATCTTCTTCATCATGATTAACCACTCCTGATTTTGTATGACTCGATACGTATCATCAAGGCTATGGCTTGACAATCCAACTCGTGTTTCTTAGCCTGAACATAAGATTGTCAGTCTAAAAGTGAGATGAGCAAATCAGAGCCTTACTTCCCATCCTGGGAAAAGGCGACAGAGACGACCGGTAAAGAATGCCCGTGAATGTGGGGTTCATGGTTCTTCGTGCGTTTCGTTCGTTAATTTATGGAATCCCTACGGGATTCACATTCGGATCATCTATCGGTTCCACATGAGCGCCGTAGGCGTTCCATGGAATTGGTCGATCCAGCGCTATCGCATTCATCAACCCCGTAGGGGTTGCATCTTTGTTTCCGCCACCACTTGCCTTACATAAGATACATGGAACTCCTCACGGGCTTCGCTGTTCTCTTGTGATTTCGTTGTCTCCTTTTTTCCGGAGACGTGGCCACACGGCGACGACCAGACTGCTGGCAACGGCTAATACCATGGCATAAAGGATGATGGTGTACAGGCGATGAACGTGTGTTTGCGGCAAAGGCCGTCGGCCCCATTCGATCAAAACGGGCTCTTCGTCGGCTTTCAACCCATACTGCTCAATGGCAACGGATATCGCCTTGCGGACATTTCCTATCACTGTCGGATCATTCGTTATGACGCCAAAATTGATATCTTTGCGCGTCAGGTTGAATTCTTCGATCTCTGCCCGACCTGCGTTGAGCTTTCTGGCCCATGCCCACAGTTTTACAGGTCGTAACGAATCGTCACCGGCGCCAACCACGGGAACCGCCAAGTAATGATGAGTGCCATAGCGATCAAAAGTGTGCCGGCCGTATTTTGTTAATGCGAGGCGGCTATCATGAAAAGAAACGTACTTCATCTCGTGACGATATGCACTGACAGAAATGTCTTCATAAAAACGCATATCTTTTTCAAAAAGATAGTCAGAAACGGAGTACGAACCGTACAGGCCGACAGCGAAGGTGAGCATAAAGGAAATGACCACCGGCCCCCCTTGCGGTTTCACCAGCCATCGAACTGTTGCCGCCGATAGCACGGCCACGATGAGCGCAGTGATGAAGTGGAATGGCTGTCCGAATTTGAGAAACAGCGCGCCCGAGGACCATGCGCCCGCCGCCATGCCAGCGAGTACAGCCAACAAGTACAAGGAATGCTTGATCAAAGTCTGCATGATGTTCGCCGTTGATAAGATACGCAGACAATACGAGGAATAACCGATTTTTCAAAGCCTTTGTTTTTTGAAGCAGAAATCGAGATGTCCGGCGGAATTGGTCAGGCTGGCTCAATCACGCGTAGAGCCATACGGCCATAGAGGTTGCATGCTCGTGCGCCGCCGCTCGCCCGGCACATGAAACCCCTCACGGGGTTCGCCAATCTTCTTGCGTCTCGTCCGTTAATACATGGAATCCCTACGGGATTCCCACACACCGTGGTCAAAAAGCGCTCAGTAATTTTCGGGCTGTAGCCCAACATCACGTGCCTCATCCTTCGGGGGCTAAAGCCCAACGATGGCGAAGCCATCGAACGTTTCTAGCACGATTTGTGCCCTACGCATCACGACCCCGAAGGGGTCGAACACCTTTTCGTGCATCATTCGAATTTCCGTACGACCCCGTCGGGGTCGGATATTATGTTTCTTCGTTCGTTCTACCAACGTTGGATGCCTTCGGCATCCTCCCCCGTCAAGATTTCATCACGCCGTTACCACAGGCTTTAGCCTCAAGTCAAAAGTTTTTTTGCATGGAACTTCGCACGATTTATTCGCGTTTTGTTCGTTAACACATGGAATCCCTACGGGATTCCCATTCAGAGTATGCATCCCAAGAACGCCGTAGGCGTTCCATGTATTTGATCGATCAAGGGCCATCGCATGATCAACCCCGTAGGGGTTGCATGTGATTTTGCCGCCACCTCCGCTCGCGAGGTCGGGATCTGACGACTTTGTCAATCGAAAAGGTACTCCACATCGTTCTTCGTCAAAGTCTTGAAGAACGCGGCCTCGTCATGAATGAGTTCCTTCCCGAGATCCTTTTTTCTCTCCTGGAGTTCGAGGATCTTTTCTTCGACGGTGTGGCGGCAGAT
>CAZJBS010000014.1:0-79938 GCA_964544475.1 uncultured Bacteroidota bacterium
CTAAAAGAGAAAGTCTCATCATAGAGGTCGGGCCATGATGTTTGAAAAGCCCATTCTGAAGGATCGGTGCGTCCTGATCACGGGGGGCGGGACAGGGCTTGGAAAATCCATGGCCAAACACTGCGCTGAAAACGGGGCCCATGTTGCCATCACCGGTCGTCGGATTGAAGTGCTCGAAGCCGCGGCCACCGACATACGTCAGTACGGCACACGGGTGGGTATTTACCAGGGGGATGTTCGCCAGATCGACCAGGTGGAAAAAACCACGGAGTCGATCCTGAAGGATTTCGGACGCATCGATGTACTGGTCAATAATGCGGCAGGTAATTTCATTTGTCCGGCTGAAAAACTGAGCCCGAATGGCTGGCGTGCCGTCATTGATATCGTTCTGAACGGCACTTTCAACTATTCGAGCGTCGTGGGCAAACATATGATCGCTCAGGGATCCGGCAATATCGTGAATATCGTGACTACCTATGCGTGGGCGTCTGAGCCGGGCGTTCTTCATTCCGTTAGCGCGAAGGCCGGCGTGTTGGGCATGACGAGAACACTCGCCGCTGAATGGGCGCGATACGGCATACGAGTCAACGCCATTGCCCCCGGTGCGATCCGAACAGAGGGCACCGATCAGAATCTGTGGGGCGATGAAACCCAGCGACGTCGCATGGAAACCAGGATTCCAATGAGAAAATTCGGGCATCCGGATGATGTGGCCCACGCCATGCTGTTTCTGGTATCCGAATATGCCTCGTACATCACCGGCGAAGTCCTTACCGTAGACGGCGGGGCATGGATCGGAAAAGGTACGTACGAAATGGTTGATGTGACCAACTGGTGAAGGATTCGCGTATGCGGCCAGGATCGATATGGGGTCTAATATTTCTTCTGTGGTGGACCGGATCGGCACACAGTCAGAAAGTCACGGCCTCCTTCAAAGTCATCAAGGACAAGTTGCAGGGCAAGAACATCGATTTTCTGGAGGGTCTGGAGCAGAAGTCCGCCGATTATGTCAACAATTATGACTGGACCAAGAACGACGATCCAACGCCTTTGAAGCTTGAATTCCAGTTATATCTTGAGCGAATCAGCGACGATGCCGAAGGCAAGAAAATTTCGGCGACGATGTACTGCACCAACGGCCGTGAACTGCAGTTTCTTGACACCGATTGTTCGTTCTATTTCAGCCGCTCCACTTCTTTTTACAATGACGAATCTCGCATTGATGGCTATCTCAGTCTGATCGACTTTTATTTGTGTCTCTTCATAGGCGATGAATGGGATGCCATCGGACGGTTCAAGGGGTCGGCCTATTTTCAGAAGGCCAAAAGCATTGCCTCCCAGGCGAAGAATCTTGTTTCGTACAATGTCAGCGGCTGGGACGGCCGAATGTCCACAGCCGATCGGTTCCTGGATCCGCGGTACCAGGATTACAGAATCATGAAGGACATTTATTTCGAGGGACTCTATCGAATCGAAAACGGCGAAGTCGTCACGGGGCGATCGATGCTCCTGGATGCGGTCAAGAAGATGGAAGTCCTGCTCGGTCAGATCATGACCAAGAACCACACGGAACGATTCATTCAGGTGCACTATCTGGAAATCTGCAAGGCCTTTGCAAAGGCCAATGACAAATCTATTCTGGATCGCCTCATGAATATCGATCCAAAGAACAAGGACACTTACCTAAAGTACAAGGAAGGGTCGTATTGAGCGATGTCAACCGGTCCTTACAGAGTACTCGTCGTTGAGGACAACACAACGATGCGTGAGGGTATTGTCGAGGTGCTGGCTCGGGAGAATTTTCATGTCGAATCCGTGAGTAGTGGCGTGGAGTCCCTGGAGCGCCTGCAGCGTCAACCCTTCGACCTGGTTATCACCGACTACAAGATGAGTCCCCTGGACGGCCTCGCTGTCCTGAAATCCGTGAAGGACATAACCGCGGAAACGGACGTCGTTCTTATCACAGCCTTTGGAACCGTGGACGTAGCCGTGGAAGCCATGAAACTGGGTGCGGTTGATTTTATTACGAAGCCTTTTTCTCCGGATGAACTGCAGATACGCATCGACAAAATACTGAATCTCCAAAAAGAACGTCGGAGATTCCGGCAGACCGACGAAGAGAACCGCTACCTTAGGGAGGAAATTCAGGATAAGTTCAATTTCGGAGAAATTGTCGGCAGGTCCACCTCGATGGTTGAAGTTTTCCAACTGGTCAAGAAGAGTGCGGAATCGGACAGTTCGGTGGTCATATACGGAGAAAGTGGGACCGGAAAGGAGCTGATAGCCAGGGCCATTCATTCCAATAGCATGCGGCGTGAGAAGCCGTTCATAAAGGTCAATTGCGCAGCTTTGACGGAAACGCTTCTGGAGAGCGAATTATTTGGTCATGAGAAGGGCGCCTTTACGGGCGCGATCAAAACCCGTAAGGGTCGTTTCGAATTGGCGGACACCGGCACGCTTTTTCTCGACGAAATTGGAGATATTTCTCCCAATGTCCAAGTGAAATTACTACGAGCCATTCAAGAACAGGAGTTCGAACGCGTTGGCGGAGAAGTGACGTTAAACGTTAACACGCGGATTATTGCCGCTACAAACAAGAACCTGCCGGAAGCCATGCGCACCGGAAGTTTCCGTGAAGATTTGTATTATCGCCTGAACGTGATTCCGATTGAGTTACCCCCTTTGCGTGAACGCAAAGATGACATACCCCGGCTGGTGGATTTCTTCGTTCACAAACTGGAACGTGATCTTGGACGGAAACACCTGAGCGTTGATCCAAGTGTGTACGCCCTATTAATGGACTATGGTTGGCCGGGTAATGTGAGAGAACTGGAAAATATTGTTGAGCGGGCCGTCGTGCTTTCCGGTGGCGAAAGACTGGAAGCCAGAGATTTTGCCTTTCTTGGCAATCAAGCCGTTCCGCGTGAACCCGCTTTTCAACTCGAAGACGTCGAACGAAATGGTCTTGTAGCCACGCTGGAGATGCTCGAAAAGACCATGATTGAGAAAGCGCTTGAAAAGACCAACGGGGGACGTAGCGAGGCGGCCCGACTGCTGGGCCTCAAGACCAGCGCATTTTACTACAAGCTGGAAAAATACGAGTTACTGTAATTTCTTCTTTGGTTTTAGAAAGACCTGCCCTATATTAAGATTACGTGGATCAAACCAAGGAATCACCATGCGTTTCCTGTCTTTGGTCTTAACATGGTTAATTGGCGGGCCGGTTGTTCATTTTCTGACCGCTCAGGTGCCGTCGTCTTCGTTTTCATCCTCTACAATTCTTCGATTGGAAGATGTACTCCAGGCCTCACGTCAGGAGATCGAACAGCAATTGGGATTGCGTCGCCAGTTGTCGGCCCAGTACGACAGCATGTTGGTCGACGTTAGCTATCTTAAACAGCGAAAGGATCTTGGGTTTTTTGAGAATATCCGCCTAAAGAACCTTCTAAAAGAATCCGAAGACATATCACGACAATTGGTTCTAATGGACCAAAGGGTAACGGCCCGGAAAAAGGAGCACGATGAGCGTGTCGATCAGCTGTGCCGGCTGATGGATATTGAAATCAAGCAGGTCCTTCAACAGTTGGAAGACTCGGATGCGCGCCAAGGCCGGGGGGCGCTGGAGAGTACGTTGCAGGCCATGATGACTGAAAAACTCGAGTTCCAGAGTTCGGGGCTTGAGTCATGGTCCATCAAGCCACACATGGTCAAGGTTTCCCGCCAGGATGATGCAGAAACGATTTATCAGAAGGCGGATTTTCTCCGTGACCAGGAAGACAAACTGGCCGCCTATTCGGCTGAATTGCAATCGAAAATCGAGAAAATTTCAAGCGACGCTGAGATCCGCGATCAGGCAATTCAATTCCTGGATGACGTCCACTTCTTCAATCGAACCCGGGAAATCCAGGTGGCCCACAAGGACGGAAAGGATCGCAACGAGAATTTCGGCGGCGAAACGGGTACGTCTGATCACACGGCCAGGGACGGGGACGAAATCACGCATAGCTTCCAACCATCATTGAACGGATTCGATGCCTCCGTATTCGTCAATGGCAGCACCCTTTCATTGACCGATCTCAAGATGTCTCCAGATGATGACCTTCGCGTCATTGTTAGGAAATTACAGACTGAGAAAGCAATGGCTGACAATCAAGTCATGAAATACCGTCGCCTCGCCGATGAATTGTACGAGTTGGCCAAATACAAGATGCGTCTCCAGAAGTAATTAGCTGTCCCGGATTTCTCGTGTTTCTTCGCTCTTTCTATCGATATGCCGTTTTTTTTCCTTTGATCACTCTGTGTTCAGCCCTTTCGATACGTGCGCAAGGGACTTTGAGTGGGCGTGTTTTCTTGGGGGCCCTTGCGGACAACAATGTGGCGGAACTTCCCGACTCACGAATGGGTGTTGGTTCGACAGCCAATCTGGTTCTTGCTTATCGGCGAGAGGGCAAGACTGAGCGTGGTGTCAATGTCTCCCAGTTGCATGTCCAGTCGGCGAATACAGGCTACCCGGGCAGTTGGAGAGACAGCCGGACCCTTAGCCATGCGACTTTGAGATACGGAATGGCCGTTTCGAAGGGGTTTCGGCTTCAGCCATTTGTGCGCGGCGAAATGCGGCAATTTGTTGATCGCGACATCAATTACCGGACCGGGACACTGGGGTTGGAGGCCCGTGTGAATTCGGGGACCGGCTATTTCGCGGCCATTGAGACATGGCGCAGCAAGGTGGTCTTCAATGAGAACGGAGCCTTCAACAATATCGCGGACGTCATGACGCTCTCTTTCGGACGCCATTTCAGTGCGCTGGAGTTCTTCAATGTCAAAGCCATGACCAGCAATCACCAGTACGCCAAGACGGCGATTTCGAAGGAGCAGAGAGACATGGGTATTAAACAAAGGGACCACACCTTTGCCTACGGTTTTGGCGCCGAAGTATTCAGACTGAAAATCCTGGTTCAAATCAATTACCTCTACACCATCGTCTCATCCAACAGCTACGGCTCTTCATTGCGCATGCATAAGTTCGACGGGATGGCCTTGAAAAAGCTCGGCCGTGGTCTTTTTCTCAAGTTGTATGCATCGACGGAGTTGCGGGACTATCGGGATGCCTTTATTGCCAGGGATGTCTCGACGTACCAGCTGGGGTCGGACAACAAGTCCGTTGCTGTGGAGATCGGGAAATCGTTATCCGATCGTCATGACATAAAAATACGTTTGCACTGGTACAATAATCAGGCGCTGCTCAGGGCGGATTATTATTCCCGCACCATTCTCGTCGCAGGTTTTGAAAGCCGGATAGGGCAATAAACGCCGCGCAAAAAAAAAGTCCCACTGAGGGACTTTGAAAGTAGCGGGTGACGGGCTTGAACCGCCGACACGCGGATTATGATTCCGCTGCTCTACCAACTGAGCTAACCCGCCATGGGCCTAACAAACAAACAACAGACCGGCGGTCTGTTGTTTCATGGTAGCGGGGGCAGGATTTGAACCTACGACCTTCGGGTTATGAGCCCGACGAGCTACCAGGCTGCTCCACCCCGCGGTAAATATCTTGTGGGCAGTGAAGGATTTGAACCTCCGTAGGGCTTAGCCCGACAGATTTACAGTCTGTTGCGATTGACCACTCCGCCAACTGCCCAAGATCATAACGACTTGAATCCAATATGAACGAGTTCATCGGAGCCGCGTCGCACTCTTTTTCAAAGAACTTTGCTCAGCTGAGCTGGTGGGCGGAATCGAACCGTCGACCTACTGATTACAAGTCAGTTGCTCTGCCAGCTGAGCTACACCAGCCAAAAGTGATGCGAATATATGGCAGGGAACCTCAATAGTCAATAAAAATAGTGACTTTGTGGCTGTTTCACACGTCTTAGCGGCCAGATGCGGAATGGTCAAGCCAGATTTCCGATTGGACGGTGTTTTGGCCGAAGAATGCGCAAGAAAAAAGCCGCGCAATTGGCAGGTAAGGGCCAAAAAAACTTGGCATTTCTGGTATATATTTAATAGTTTGCGCCGACGCTTTTGCGGTACCAAATGCCAAAATACAACATCACAATCGCCAAAGAATATCTCAAGTTCAGCGCAGCTCATTTTACCATCTTCAACGATCATTCACTCGAAAAGCTTCACGGCCACAACTATCGTTTGAGTTTGCGTATGGAATGCCGGGAAACGATTGACGGCATCGCCGTGGAATTCAAACGCTTGAAGAAAATCCTGCAGCAACTGTGCGAAGAACTTGACGAAAAAGTGTTATTTCCGACAGAATCACCGTATCTGAAAATATCAAAAATTGAGGACCATTTTGAGATTGTCTTTGCCGGTGAGGGATTTTCCAAATCCTACCGCCTTCCTTGTGAGGATGTGGAGTTGTTGCCCGTGTCAAACATAACGGCCGAGCTTCTGGCCAGGCATCTTTCCGGCGCCTTTCGAAAGAAACTTGAAGCCGGCTGGGACAAGACAATATTCGGCGAGGTGGAAAAGACGGTCATTGGCTTTGAATTGACAGTTGAAGAGACGGATGGGCAATCCGTCGGGTTTTCCTGGGAGTACTAGCATGGAGAAGAGGCGCGTGAAGCCGTTCTTGTCGGCAAAAGCAGTCAGCGAAACGGCGTCATGGTCATCACATTGGTCGAAAGGGGACTGGCTGAGGATACACCGCCTGATGAAATTGACCCGTGAATTTGATCGGGGCATCATCAGACTTTACCGGCAAGGTAAGATGCTTGGTGGCGCGTATTCCGGATGGGGCAATGAAGCGACGGCCGTTGGCAGTGCGTACAGTCTGGAGCCCCAGGATTATCTTTATCCGATGCATCGGGACATTGGGGCCCATTTTGCACGCGGCCAGTCGGCCAGGACTCTGATGCTCAATCACATGGCGAAGGCCGACGGCCCAACACGGGGGCGGGACGGCACGGGTCATTATTACGACAAATCGAAGCGTATCATCGGCAACATTAGCCATCTGGCCGCCATGATTCCGCAGGCCGTCGGTACGGCCCTGGCCGCGGTCAAGCAGAACGAGAACGCGGTCGTGCTGAACTACATCGGTGACGGGGGCATGAATGTGGGGGAATTTCATGAAGGACTGAATATGGCGGCCGTTTGGAAATTGCCATTTGTTCTCATCATTGAGAATAACCAATATGCGTACTCAACGCCCACGCATCTTCAATACGCCTGCGAAAGTCCGGTGGATCGTGCGATCGGATACGGCATACCTGGGATCAAAATGGACGGAACGCGAGTTTCAGAGGTATTCGATGTCTGCAAAGAAGCCGTTGAACGCGCGAGGAAGGGGGAAGGGCCGACGCTGATCGAATCGGTTACCATGCGCATGAGGGGACACGCCGAACACGATGGTCATGAATATTATCCCAAAGGGATACTTGAGAAATGGGAGAGTAAGGATCCGATCCTTCAATTGGAAGCGGAGCTCGTGGATCGGGGCCTGTTGTCTTCTCAGCAAATCCAGGACATCGAAGCAGAAACAAAAAGTGAAATCGAAGATGCCATTGCCTTTGCAGAGGGATCGCCGTATCCGGACGGGGCGGAGGCTGAATTGGGCGTCTATGCTACTTCATAATTGATCCCATGGAGGTTGAAATGAGTTTCAAAGTGTTGGTGGTTTCGGGTCTGGCGGTGGCCGCCGTTCTGGCGCTCGTGGCTGTCGGGCGTGCAGGTGACGGACGATCTTCGAAGATATTCCCTTACGAGATGACGTCGATCCGATTGGATAACGGCCTGACTGTGATTGCAATACCTTATGACAGTCCGGGCATCGTGGCTCATTACACAGTGGTCCGCACCGGCAGCCGCAACGAAGTGGAGCCCGGAAAGTCCGGTTTTGCGCACTTCTTCGAGCACATGATGTTCCGTGGAACGGAAAAATATTCCGCCGATACGTATTCGCGGGAATTAAAAATCATGGGGGCCGACAATAACGCGTTTACAGAGGACGACTGGACCTGTTACCATACGGTTTTGCCGTCCAGTGGGTTGGAGAAGATCATGGATATGGAAGCGGATCGATTCATGAATCTGAAATACTCGGAATCGGATTTCAAGACCGAAGCCGGCGCCATTCTTGGTGAATACAACAAGAGTTATTCCGGCCAGTATCTTGCCGTGTTTGAAAAGCTTCATGAACTGGCCTTTCAAAAACACACGTATGGTCATACGACCATGGGATACCTCAAAGACATCAAAGATATGCCCAACCAATATGCGTATAGTCTTGAGTTCTATGACCGGTGGTATCGACCTGAGAATTGCGCCGTTATCGTGGTGGGCGATTTTGATGTCAAACATCTTCAGGAACTCGCCACGAAGTACTATTCAGGCTGGAAGCGGAGGGATTACCAGCAGACCTTGCCCGTGGAAGAGTTGCAGAAGTCAGCGAGGCGGGGGAGTATTGCTTGGCCAAGCCCCACGTTGCCGCTGATTTTCAAGGGCTACAAGGCTGCCGTGTTCTCCACACAATCAAAGGACTATGCTGCCCTGGACGTTCTTGGCGCCTATGTCTTCGGCGAAACGTCGGCGCTATACAAGGAGCTCGTGCTGGACAAGCAGTTGGTGGAGTTCCTAGGCTGTGAAAATCCAGCTCGTCGTGACCCGCCGCTTTTTTACATCTATTCGAGGGTCAAGAATGAAGAACATCTGGCCGCTGTCGAAAGCGCCATTGAAACCGCGCTGGAAAAGGCCAAATCTGAACCCATCAGTGAAAACGACTTGAAAGCCATCAAAAGCCGGTTGAAGTATTCCTTTGCGATGAGTCTCGACAATCCCGACCGCGTGGCCGTGACGATTGGCCAATTCGTCAACCTGACGGGCGATCCGGACGCCGTCAATGCCCTCTATGCGCGCTATGACGAACTGACCGCGCAAGACGTTATGAATGCAGCGAAAACGTATTTTGAAAGGAATCGTTGCACGACCGTCCTTCTGAAACAAGCGAACCAATAAACCCACCGGAAGAAACCGCCAAAGGTGATGGATATGATACGTAATAATATTATGTGGATCGGAACGCTGGCCATCCTGTGGGTTGCCTGTGCACCGAAGGGAAAAGATATGAAATTCATCCTGGACAAAAACACGTCGGATATTGTTTCCTTCCGAATTCAGTTCAGCACGGGTTCCAAGGACGATCCAACCGGCAAGCAAGGACTGAATGCCCTGACTGCGATGATGATTTCGGAAGGCGGCTCAACGGTCCTGACCTATGAAGAAGTGCGCAAGGCCCTGTACCCCATGGCCGCCACCATCAGCGTGATTGCTGACAAAGAAGCGACGACGTTTGTCGGGCAGTGCCACCGCGATAGTCTGGATCATTTCTATGATATCCTGACCTCGCTCATCCTGTCACCACGATTTGATGAGACCGATTTTAAGCGCAATCGTGAAATCACGATCAGCTATCTTAAGAACACGCTTCGTCATAATGACGACGAAAACCTGGGCAAGTGGACATTGCAAACTGAACTATACAAGAACCACCCGTACGGGCATGTGGACGAAGGAACGGTTCAAAGCCTGGATTCGATGACCCTGGATGACGTCAAGGCCTTTTACAAGGCCCGATACGGCCGCCAGGGGCTCATTTTTGGCATGGCGGGCAATTATCCGGAGTCTCTCGTCAAACGTCTGGAAACCGATTTTGGCAAACTACCCGATCTCGGCGGTGAGAAAAAGCCGCTTCCGGCTCCGGAGTCGATCGAGGATCTCGAAATTACGATTGTCCAAAAGGAAGCAATTGCCACAGCCATATCCATGGGCTATCCCATTGCGATCAACCGTTCTCATCCGGATTTCTATGCGTTGTTTCTCGCCAATTCGTATTTCGGTGAACATCGCACGTTCAACGGGGTGCTTCAGGATCGCCTGCGCGAAAAACGCGGTATGAATTACGGCAATTATTCCTACATCGAGAATTTTGTGCAGGATGGCCGCACGACTTTTGTCCTGCCAAATATTCCCAGACAGCAGCAGTATTTCTCCATATGGATCCGGCCGGTCACCCACCAGAATGCATTATTTGCCGTGCGCTGTGCGCTCTATGAACTAAACAAGGTCGTCGAAAAGGGCCTCACCCAGGAGCAGTTCGAACTTGCCCGGCAATTCATCATCAACTATTCCAAACTATTCATCCAAACCCAGAACCGAAGATTGGGTTACATGATGGATTCCGAATGGTATGGCACGGAAATGTTCCAGAAAAGACTGGAGAAAGAACTGATGGCCTTGAACGCCAACGAGGTTAATTCTGTGATCAAGAAGTACTGGCAATCGAAAAATCTGAAAGTCGTTATTGTGACGAAAGATGCCGAGGCCGTGAAGAGGGGGCTTCTCGAAGGCGCGGCTACTCCAATCAATTACCCGGCTGCCAAACCCGCTCAGGACATTCTCGACGAGGACAAAATCGTGGAGAGTTATCCTTTGAATATCAACAAGATGAAGATCAAGATCGTCAAGGCGGAGGAATTGTTTTGAGTGTTGCTCCCTTGATGACCACAAAGGATGACCCGGTTTGAAGAAGAAGGCGGAGAAAAGAAATCAAAAAGGGGTCGACAGTCCTCGCGAAAAAAAGATCGAGAAGACGTTCCTGACCTCGGGCGATCTGGATTTGTCCATGTACGAGCCGACGGCTGAACAAAAGAAGGACCTTTACCGTCTTCTGTTGCTCAACCGGGCTTTTGACGATCGCATCTCCAAGTTATATCGTCAAGGGAAGATCATTGGCGCGGCGTATGGCAGCCGGGGGCAGGAGGCCACGAGCATAGGTTCTGCCTATGCGCTGGCCAAAGCGGACGTGGTCGGTCCGATCATTCGGAATGCCGGGTCCATCATCGCGCGTGGATTGCCGGTCAGGAATTTTCTTTCGAATTTCGTAGGGAAGGTGACGACGCCCACGGCCGGACGTGATGGCAATTCCCATTTGGGCGATCTTGAGTTGGGCGTCTTTGCGCCAATCTCGCACCTTGGCAGCCTGGTCATCAATCTTGCAGGTTGCGCCCTTGCCTTCAAGATGAAACGAGAGCCGCGCGTGGCGCTGACATACATCGGCGACGGGGGCACCTCCACGGCAGAGTTTCACGAGGGCCTGAATATGGCCGCTGTTTGGAAATTGCCGTTTGTGTGCATCATCGAAAACAATCAGTGGGCGTATTCGACTCCGACCGGCCGCCAGTCCGGCCTCAAAGACCTTGCCGTCAAGGGCAAAGCCTACGGCATGGAAGCGATCGCGATGGATGGGAATGACGTCTTTGAGGTGTATCGGGTATGCAAATATGCGATTGAAAAAGCGCGTTCGGGCGCCGGCCCCATCCTTCTGGAATCGAAGACGATGCGCATGAAGGGTCACGCGGAGCACGACGACGCATTCTATGTGCCAAAGGCCCAGTTTGAGGAATGGCGGAAGAAAGATCCCATCGAATGGTGCGAAAAAACCCTGATCAGCGAAGGGATCATTACGGCGCAGCAAAGCAACGAGATCAAGAACGGCGTAATCCAGGAAATGGAAGAAGCCGAGGCCTTTGCCCTTGACGCGGCGTTTCCGAATGCCGTTGACGTTCTGGAGGGCGTTTATGCACCCTAACCTGTCCGTGACACTCAACCAAAGGAAAACCGGCTTATGAGACTTGACAAGCTCATTCAGGCATTGTTGCCGCATGACGAGAAGTTTTACGGCTATTTCGAAGATTCCGCCCGATGTCTGGTGCAGACAGCCGTGCTGATGAAGCAGATGTCGGCTCCGACGTATGTGGAACGGGAGAACATCGTGCGACAGATACATGATCTTGAGCACCAGTGTGATGCCATCACGCACAAGATTTTTGCCGAATTGAATGCCACATTTGTGACGCCCTTTGACCGGGAAGACATCCACCACCTGGCGACAGCGTTGGACGATATTCTCGATTATATGGATGGCTCCGCCGGGCGTTTTGTGCTTTACAAAGTCAAGGAGTGCCCGGAAGATATGGTCAAATTGGCCGAGATCATCCATTGGCAGGTGATTGAATTGGAGAAAGGGATTCATTGTCTCCGGCATTTGGAAAAACCGAACAATCTCCGTGCGGTCATAGAAAAAGTGAACGAACTTGAAAATCAGGCCGATTCAATTTTCGAAGAAGCCGTTGCGCAGTTGTTTGATCGTGAAAAGGACCCGATCTACATCATCAAACTGAAGGAGATTCTGGTGGGGCTCGAAACGGCCACAGACAAATGTGAAGACGTGGCCAATGTACTCGAGTCGCTATTGATCAAACACGCCTGAGGAGCACGGAACATGCTGACCCTGGTTATTACGATCATCCTTATTGCGTTGATATTTGACTTTCTCAATGGCTTTCATGATTCGGCCAATTCAATCGCCACGATTGTCTCCACCCGCGTACTGACGCCAAGAAAAGCCGTCATGTGGGCGGCCTTCTTTAATCTGGTTGCGGCCTTCCTTTTCGATGTGCACGTCGCGAAGACCATTGGCAAAGGCCTTATCGAATTGGCGGCCATCAACGAATACGTGATCCTTTCGGGGCTACTTGGGGCAATTTTCTGGAATCTGATCACGTGGTATTATGGGATACCCTCCAGTTCTTCCCATGCGTTGATGGGTGGATATGCGGGAGCCGCCATTGCGAAAATGGGATTTGGCTGTCTGATATTCGACGGCTGGCTGAAAACCGTGGTTTTCATAGCTGTGGCGCCCATGATGGGAATGTTCATGGGTTTTTTGTTCATGCTGCTCCTGCAATGGATGTTCCATAACAAACCTTCATCCAAAATCAATGGCGCGTTTCGCAAACTGCAATTGGTGTCCGCCGCGTTCTACAGTCTTGGGCATGGCACCAACGACGCCCAGAAAACCATGGGGGTCATCACCGGTCTGCTACTGACCGCAGGATACCTGAAGGAATTTGAAGTTCCTTTTTGGGTTGTTTTGCTGTCCCACCTCGCCATAGCGCTTGGAACGATGTTTGGCGGATGGCGCATCGTAAAAACGATGGGTCAGAAGATAACCAAACTGAAACCGGTAGGTGGATTTTGCGCCGAAACGGCCGGAGCCGTGACGCTTTTGGTGACGGCCTTTGGCGGCATAGCCGTCAGTACGACTCATACCATAACCGGAGCTATCATGGGCGTCGGGGCTACAAAGCGTGTGTCCGCCGTCCGATGGGGTTTGGCTGGCAATATCGTCACGGCCTGGATACTCACCATACCGGCATCCGCGTTGGTGGGGGCCGTATGTTTCTGGATTTCCCTTCTGTTTTCATGACCGGAGTTTACGATGAAATCTAGTCGGTATCTATTGCTCCTTGTACTGCTGGCCGTCGGCTGTTCGAAGCCGGGAAGCGTCGAAAAACAAATCAAACCAAAGTTAATTGTCTTTCTGAGCCTTGATCAGTTTCGGTATGATTACCTGAGCCTGTTCAAACAATATTTTGTCTCGGACGGCCTCAATTTCCTGCTTCGACAGGGCGCCGTATTTGACGACTGTAAATATCTGCAGGCCACGACGCATACAGCCGTTGGCCACAGCGTCATGGCGAGCGGTTCATATCCTTACAAGACCGGCATCGTGGCGAACGATTGGTACGATGAGGATCTCGGGCGGAGCATCTATTCAGTGTACGACGAGGATGTGCGCCTGGTCGGGGCCGAGCAAAGAACGGACCTGTGGACATCTTCCCCACGAAATTTTATCGGGAGTACCGTCGGAGATCAGCTGAAGTTGCATACGATGGGACGCGCCAGAGTCTTCAGCGTATCCAATAAGGACCGGGCGGCGATATTGATGGGAGGTAAGATGGCCGACGCCGCATACTGGATCGATGACGACCTTGGTGAAATCGTAACGAGCACATATTATGCGGATCGATACCCGGATTGGATGGTGGCGTATCGCAAGGAGAAACCATTGACCCGATGGATGGGACGCGAATGGACGCTCACCTTACCGGAGGATCGCTATCCGGTCGTTGATGCAACGCTCAGGACGTTCTATGATGTGCGGTATGGTATGGGAGCATCCTTTCCGCATACTATTGGAACCGCTGATGGACGGCCGACGAAAGACTATTTTCACGCGGTGAGAAGTTCGCCATTCGGAGCAGAAGCGATTATTGAATTTGCTCAGAAACTCGTCGTTGAGGAAAAGCTCGGCCACCATGATGAAACAGACTTGCTCTGCCTGAGCATTTCGGTGACCGATCGCGTGGCCCATGAATATGGTCCCATGAGTGCAGAGCTCATGGACGCGGTCGTCAAATTGGATCGCTACCTCAGTTCATTCTTTCGATTTATTGGCCACGAAGTTGGGCATGACAATGTTTTGTATGTGCTGACAGCCGATCATGGGGGAGCGCCGATTCCCGAAATAGCTGCAAGCCTTGGCATGGAGGCCGGGCGGATCAATCTGGATTCGGTACAGGTGTTCATCGAAACGCTCATGCAAAAGAAGTACGGGAGCCTTTCCGGCAAGAACAGATACGTTTCCATGATCAGTGATCCGAATATCTATCTGAATGAGACCGTCTTGTCCGAGAAAAATATTGATAAAAAAGCCGCCGAAGACTATATTGCGCGGTCTCTAAAGGCCGAATTTAGAGCCATTTACAGAGTCTATCGGGATGTCGATATCCAATCCGGAGAGGTCATGCCCGATATGATCTCTCAGCATGTGATACGAAACTTCTTTCCGGGACGCAGTGGTGATCTTGTAGTCGTGCTGAAGCCGTATTATGTGTGGGATTGGGACACGAAAGGCACGGATCACGGACAACCCTATTCGTACGATACGCACGTGCCTCTGGTTTTTGCCGGGAAAAAGTGGATCAAAGCGGGGCGTTACACGGAAACCTGTTCACCGGCAGATATCGCGCCGACGTTGTCGGAAATCCTCCAGATCGAGTCTCCGGCCGGCAACGACGGGTTCATCCTCGGTCAGGCTCTGCACAAGATCCGATGATAAAATTGGTTGATAACATCTCATTCAAAAGGAGTTCTACAATGGCCAGCCTGCTCACCAACATCAAGTATGTCAGCTTATATGTTTCGGACTTCGAACGAGCGCTGGCTTTCTACAAGGATGGACTCGGATTGGATGTGACCTACATGGAAGATGGATTTGCCCAGTTCAATACAGAAGGGGCCATACTGACCATCGAACAGGGCGGAGAACGAAGCGAGAAACCAAAAGACTATCACAAGTCCGGCGTACTCGTACAGTTTGAAGTGGAGGATCTTCAAAAGACCGTGGGAACTCTGAAGTCGAAGAATGTCAAGTTCACCCAGGATGTGAAGGAAGAGGATTTCGGCAGCACGGCCATCATTGTAGACCCCGACGGCCATCAGTTGCTTCTCCTGGAGCAATAACCGGCCAAAAAGAAACACTTTCAGAAGGATAGGCATGGCCGTCATTACATATCTTGAAGCGATATCCATGGGTCTTCGGGAGGAGATGCGCCGGGATTCCAATGTGTTCCTGATCGGCGAGGACATTGGCGTGTACGGCGGCGCTTTCAAGGTGACCAAGGGCTTTATCGACGAATTTGGGGCGGATCGAGTCATGGACACCCCTATTTCAGAAGCTGGTATCATTGGAGTGTGTGTCGGCTCGGCCCTGATGGGACTGCGTCCGGTGGCTGAGATGCAATTCGCCGATTTTATTTCGTGCGGTTTCAACCAGTTGGTCAACCAGGCAGCCAAAATCCATTACCGCTGGGGCGAGGCCGTGCCGATGGTGGTTCGTTGTCCGTCCGGCGGCGGCGTTCACGGAGGTCCTTTTCATTCCCAGAACCCGGAAGCCTGGTTCTTCCACGTACCAGGTCTCAAAATCGTGTCCCCGTCAACGCCGTATGATGCCAAAGGGCTTGTGAAAGCAGCGATCAGGGACAACAATCCTGTTTTGTATTTTGAACACAAATTTCTTTACCGTCGCATCAAAGGCGATGTACCCGAGGACGATTATGTTATTCCAATCGGCAAAGCCGACATCAAACGCGCCGGCACGGATGTCACGGTGGTCGCTTACAGTTCGGCCGTGCATTGGGCGTTGGAAGCGGCAGAGATCGCCGAAAAGGAGGACGGGCTCCAGGTCGAAGTTGTCGACTTGAGAAGCCTCCTTCCGTATGACAAAGACGCCATACGCGCATCCGTAAGAAAAACCAACAAAGTCATCATTGCCCACGAGGCAACGCTCACGGGTGGCATTGGCGGCGATATTGCCGCCTTCATCAGTGAACACTGCTTTGAATATTTGGATGGCCCGGTCAAACGTCTCGCCTCGCTGGACACTCCGGTTCCGTACAGCCCGCCTCTGGAAGCCCATTTTCTACCAAACAAGGATAAGATGTTGGCGATGATCCGGGAACTGGCCGCCTATTGATGGAAGATGTATGAAATTTCTGTCTGCATATACGCTTATCATCCTCGTTTTCAACGGTGGTGGATTATTCGCCAAACCATTCGACGGGGACCATGAGCGTCCGGTCCTCAATGAAGAAAGATTTCTTGCCGACGCTTTCGCCGATGCGATAATCCATTTTCCTGCCAGCATGACCAAGTCCATGTTGGAGTGTCGTTTTTCCGTTTTCCAGGGTTATTCCGTGGACTTGGACCGGGACGGAGAGAATGAGGTAGTCGTGGCCGGCGGCATCGTCGGCGAGCGGGTGGATGTCGTCATGGTCTATCAATGGGACGGCAAGGACTGGCTGGTCCGTGTTTTGAACAGGGCCAGGGGCGGGGGCATCGACGACGTTCAAATCATTGATATCAACAAGGATGGTTGTTCCGAGGTCTTTTCGGTCCTTCGCGACGACGGCCTTCGACGATACTGCCGGATTTTTTCAGTCACGGAGGACAGACAATGGTGCGAGTTATTCAGGTTTGATTCCAAAGGAGGATTCACCAACTCGTGCAATATTTCTCTCGTGCCTCCGTTTGGGGCGTTTGCGTATCGTGTGCGTGTGGATGAAGTGACATATCCGGACAGCGACGAGGGTGATATCAAACAGCAGACCTATTTTTTTGCATACCATGAAGGCGAGTTTGTGATGGAAAAACGTGAAGACAAAGGGAGAAAATTATGAAAGCCGTGCTTTGGCTGGTAAAGTTGTATTGGTTGTGGATCATAGTGGGTGTGCTTATCTTGATTCCCAGTTTCCTGCCTCCCGGTATCAGTCTCACAGGCATCGTCATTGGAGCCGCGATGCTGCTGTGGGGATTGGTGGCCCGCAAAGCCATGACCAGCGACAGCTTGAAGAACCGGATTGATCGAAATCTATAGACCGACGCTTCCGGCAGTGGGTGACCGGAACATAGACATATCTGCAACAAAACGGGGCTGAACCCAGGAGAACTACGATGGCTGAGAAATTTCAAAATTTCATCAATGGAAAATGGCAGGACGCAAAAAGTGGCCAGACGTTTGAGAACAGGAATCCGGCGAATTGGGACGAAGTCATCGGGACCTTCCCGAAGTCCGGACCTGAAGATGTTGACGCGGCCGTAAACGCCGCGAAGGCGGCTTTTGACGGATGGCGGCTGACGCCGGCTCCCAAACGTGGCGATATCCTGAGAGCCGTCGGCGACTTGATGGTGGCGCGCAAGGAGGAAATTGCCCGCGAGATGACCCGCGAAATGGGCAAGGTCCTTGCGGAAACGCGCGGGGACGTACAGGAAGGCATTGATACTGCGTATTATGCGTCCAGCGAAGGGCGCCGGCTCTTCAGCCATACCGCGCCATCCGAGTTGTCCAACAAGTTTGCGATGGCTATTCGCACGCCCATCGGCATTGCTGGTGTTGTGACGCCATGGAATTTTCCCATGGCCATTCCGACATGGAAAATTTTTCCGGCTTTGCTGTGCGGCAACTGCGTGGTGTTCAAGCCAGCTTCGGACACGCCCAAAACGGCAACGCTGCTCGTTCAGATACTCCATGAAGCCGGCATACCTTCCGGTGTTGTCAACCTGGTTCATGGCGGCGGCGGCAGTGTAGGCATGCGAATAGTTGAGCATCCGGACGTGGACCTGATCAGCTTTACCGGATCGTCTGGTGTCGGAAAGACGATCGCCTCCGCCTGTGGAAAGATGCTCAAACGGGTGTCTCTGGAACTCGGTGGAAAGAACGCGCAGATTGTGATGGATGACGCCAACCTGGAACTGGCATTGGATGGTGTTTTGTGGGGGGCTTTCGGGACCACCGGTCAGCGTTGCACCGCCACAAGCCGTTTGATCCTGCATGAGAAAATTCACGATACTTTTGTTGACATGCTTGTCCGGCGCACCGAGAAACTACGTCTTGGCTTTGGCCTCGATGCCAACGTGGATGTGGGCCCGTGCGTGAATGAGGGCCAGTTGAACACGGACCACGAATACGTTCAGATTGGCAAGGCGGAAGGGGCTAAGTTGATGTGTGGCGGCGAGCGGGCCATGGAAGGCGATTTGAAGAAAGGCTGGTTCTACAAACCCACCATATTCACCGGAGTGAAGGCCGGGATGCGAATCGAGCAGGAGGAGATTTTCGGACCGGTGCTGTCCGTCATAAAGGTCAGGGATTTCGATGAATCCATCAAGGTTCTCAATGATACGGTGTATGGTTTGTCATCATCGGTTTACACCCGGAACGTCAACGATGCATTCCGTGCCATTCGTGACATCAAGGCTGGCATTACGTATATTAATGCGCCCACGATTGGCGCCGAAGCTCACTTGCCTTTTGGCGGCGTGAAAGAAACCGGAAATGGTCATCGCGAAGGCGGCTGGGCAGTATATGATTTCTTCAGCGAACTGAAGACGGTTTATTTTGATTATAGCGACAAACTGCAGAGAGCACAGATCGACAATTATTAATGAATCAGGCCGATGAAGAATTCAAAATGTTCATACGGATGGTGGATCGCCCAGCAGTCGGCGCTTTATACCATTCGAACGAGCCTGCTAAAGCCTGAATGGAGGATTTGAGACGCTGTTCTTCCACGTTGCATTACCACATTTGTAATTCAGGAGAACGGCCATGTCCCACATCACTGCGCAGAATGTTCATGAAACCCTTCGCAAGCACATGCTTGTGGACGGATTTGATCTCGTTTTTGACACGCAAAAAAGTCAGGGTTCACGTCTTGTCGACGCCAAGTCTGGTCGGACGTACCTTGACTTTTTTTCTTTCTTTGCGTCGTCGCCTGTCGGCGCCAATCACCCCCGCATGCTCACCGGCGAATTTCGGGAAGGGTTGATTCAGGCGGCCACAAACAATCCTTCAAATTCGGACGTTTATACGACGATCATGGCCGACTTTGTGGACACGTACAGTCGCGTGGGCATACCCAAGTACTTGCCCCACCTTTTTCTGGTGTCTGGCGGCGCCCTGGCCGTTGAAAATGCACTGAAAACGGCGTTCGACTGGAAAGTGCGAAAAAGCCATCCAAAGGGATTCACATCGGAGGAAGCCGAAGAAAAGTACGTCAACGGAATGAAGATTATCTACTTCCAGGAGGCTTTCCATGGCCGTTCCGGGTACACGATGACGATGACCAACACCTTTTACCGGCACAAGATCCAGTATTTCCCAAAATTCAACTGGATCAAAGCCCCCAATCCAAAGATCAATTTCCCTTTGGATGCTGCTTCAACGGCTGATGTCAAGGCTCGGGAGTCGGCAAGCTTGGACTTCATTCGTAACCAGATCAGACAATTTGAAAGTGAGATTGCGGCGCTGATTATTGAGCCGGTGCAGGCCGAGGGTGGCGACAACCACTTTCGTCCGGAATTTCATCAAGCTCTGCGCCAGTTGTGCCATGAGCACGACATCCTGCTTATTCATGACGAAGTGCAGACAGGTGTCGGACTGACGGGCTCATTTTGGGCTCATCAGCGGATTGGCGTTCAACCGGACATCATGGCTTTTGGGAAGAAGATGCAGGTCTGTGGCATTCTGGCCGGACCGCGTATTGATGAAGTAAAAGACCACGTATTTCAAAAGGCCGGTCGCATCAACTCGACGTGGGGCGGCAATCTGGCCGACATGTATCGTTCAACCTGGTATCTGAGAATTATCGAAGAAGAAGAACTCGTGGCCAATGCCCATGTACAGGGGGAGTATCTGCAATCACAACTGCGCGCTATGCAGAGCGAAAGTGACCTTATTAGCGGTACAAGGGGAATGGGTCTCATGTGCGCGTTTGATCTGCCGACGTATGAAATGCGAGACCGCATGATCGAAAAAGCCAAAGATCACGGCCTTTTGATTTTAAAATGCGGGGAAAGAGCCATACGCCTGCGGCCGGCATTGAACGTTACGAGGGCCGAAATCGATGAGGCGGTTGACCTAATGAGAAAATCGCTCATGAATATATAACGTCTCAACCGCCTCTGTATGACAAATCAAACGAAAAACGGCCTCGGAAGAAGCCGTTTTTTTGTGGGTTGTCGGGGTGAGAGGATTTGAACCTCCGACATCCTGCTCCCAAAGCAGGCGCGCTAACCGGGCTGCGCTACACCCCGTATTCTGTGCAAACGACACCCCGGCACGCAGAGACGCCACGCCGAAGTGCGGGCGCAATGTAGACAGTCAACGCGTATTTGTCAAGGACAATGGTGCCCAGCGGCCAGTGATTGTCGGACAGTCTGAGTAAGGCGTCGGGTCTTGTTTGACATCGCAGTCAACATCCCGATTCCCGTCGGGGTTCGACCCGAAATAGCGCCAGGTCATGCAAACTCTTGCTTGTCAGGCCGTTTTTAGTAAATTGCGTCTACTCCGGAGGTTATCATGGCGGATATGCATTCGTTTGACATCGTTTCAGAAATCAACATGCAGGAAGTAACCAATGCGGTGCAACAGTCCACAAAAGAGATACAGACACGGTACGATTTTAAGGGAACGAAGAGTTCGGTTGAACTGACCAAGAATGAGATACTCATCCTGGCCGACGATGAATTCCGCCGGAAAGCCATCGTTGATATCCTCCAGGGCAAATTGATCAAAAGAGGGATTTCCCCCAAAGCCTGCAAATTTGGGAATCCTGAGGATGCCGCGGGCGGCATGGTACGACAGACGGTTGGTTTGCAGAAGGGCATTGAACAAGACAAAGCAAAGAAAGTCGTCGCTCTGATCAAAGATACGAAACTCAGAGTCCAGGCGGCCATCCAGGGCGACCAGGTGCGTGTGTCCGGCAAGAATATTGATGACTTGCAGGCCATTATGAAAATGCTCAAAGAAAAGGAGCTGGATTTTGCCATGCAATTTGTGAATTTCAGGTGACAGGGGAGGTGTCGTTGAATATTCTGGTTACCGGAGGCGCCGGCTTCATTGGTTCTAATGTGGTTGATGAATTCATCCGGCTGGGCCACCGCGTGGTCGTCGTGGATAATCTATCCACGGGCCGCCGGGCGTTGGTTAACCCTGACGCGGCATTTGTCGAGATGGACATTCGCGACGCCCAAATCGGGTCGGTCTTGAAGGATCATGCCATCGAAGTCATTTGCCATCACGCGGCCCAAATCGATGTGCGAAAATCCGTAAGCGATCCCATGTATGACGCCCAGGTGAATATCATGGGCATGCTGAACCTGCTGGAACAGGCCCGACGTGGTGATGTGAAAAAGATTCTGTTTGCCTCCACAGGCGGCGCAATTTATGGAGACCAGGAGTATTTTCCCGCAGACGAAGAGCACCCTTTGCGACCATGTTCTCCGTACGGCATCGCCAAATTGTCCTGCGAAAAATACCTGCATTATTATCGGCTGACGTACGGCCTGGACTATGTGGCGCTTCGATACGGCAACGTATATGGACCTCGGCAGAATCCGCACGGCGAAGCGGGCGTGGTCGCCATTTTCGCAAAAAAACTGCTGGCCCGAGAACAACCGGTGATCCATGGTCCCGGAGGCCAAACGCGCGATTATGTTTTTGTCCAGGATGTCGTCGCCGCCAATGTGGCCGCTTTGACCCATCCAGTGTCCGATCAATTCAATATCGGTACCGGCCGGGAAACGACCGTGAATGAGCTCTTTCACCGACTAAACAAACTTTGTGGCAATCATGCTCGCGAAGTGCACGGCGATGCAAAAGCTGGTGAGCAGCAACGCAGCGTTCTCAACTGTTCAAGGGCCAAAGCAGCCCTGGGATGGGAGCCTCAATTCGATCTCGCAGAGGGTCTTCGCAGAACGGTGGCCTATTTCAACAAAACGGGTAGCTTGTCATGATTTACAGTATGACCGGTTTCGGGAAAGCCGAACGCGTGTCCGGCGGCACGACCATCGCCGTAGAAATCCGCTCCCTCAATAATCGCTTCTTGGACCTGACGTTTCGGGCTCCGCGCATTTTTCTTCAGAAGGAAAATGCCGTCAAGGACGCCTTGAAAAAGCGCATTGAGCGCGGAAAGATTACGCTCAATATTGTGGTGCAGTCCGGCGATTACACCCTGGCCAATTATCGAATCGACCCCGAAGTCGTCCAACAATATACCGCCATGTTGCGCGATGCGGCCGAGAAGGCCGGTATCAACGAACCGATACGCCTCGACCATTTGCTTCACTTTGAGGACATCTTCACGAGTCTGAACGGGGCGGAAGAGCACGAAACACTGTGGAGTGAGATTACCGCTGTCATTGACGCCGCCGTCGATGAATTGAATGCGATGAGAAAATTGGAGGGTCAGGCGTTGGCCAATGACCTTCTGGAGCGGTTGTCCAATATCGATAAGCACATTGATACCATTGAAAACCTGTCGTCGTCCGCCGTACAGGAGGAATTCGAAAAGCTGACCGAACGGATTACAAAACTGCTGGCGCGCACGGACATCGAACCGCAGCGTCTTGAGGCGGAACTGGCGATATTGGCGGACAAAGTGGACATTACAGAGGAGATTGTCAGGTTCCGAAGCCACAACGCTATGTTTCGTGACCTGACCGGGGGGCCTTCCACGCAAATTGGACGTAAATTGAATTTTCTGACGCAGGAAATGGGTCGCGAGGCAAATACCATGGGATCCAAGTCCAGCCAGCCTTCTGTTATTCACACGGTGGTGGCCATCAAAGAAGAACTGGAAAAACTCCGCGAACAGATTCAAAATGTCGAATAAGTCTGACGCGAAAGGCCGCCTGTGATGGAGTATGTGGGCGAATATCTTGAGTTCATCAAGGGCCTCGACACGGGGACGATCTATCTGGTCATTTTTCTGGCCGGCTTCTTCGAAAATTGTATTCCACCGATACCCGGAGATGTCGTGACCGTTTTTTCCGCATCCATGGTGGGAATGGGACGGCTGGAATTTGTACCGGTGTTTCTGATTGCGACGGCCGGAAATCTCGCCGGTTTCATGACCATGTATCATGTGGGCCTCTATTTTGGAAGAGACTTTTTCATGCGGAAGCGATTTCGTTTTTTTCCGCCGGAAAAAATAGAAAAAGCGGAGGCGTGGTTTGAAAAGTACGGGTATGCCTTGATTCTGGTGAATCGTTTTCTAAGTGGTTTGAGATCCGTCATTTCGATCTTTGCCGGAATGGCACGCTTAAAGCGGCGAAAGATCATTCCGCTTGCGCTCCTCAGCGCCTGTTTGTGGGATGGTGTGTTGATTTATGGAGGGTACATGCTTGGCGACAATTGGCCGCGTTTTCTTGAGATTGTGGAGCAGTACAATTGGGTCGTGCTCCTGATCACGGTGACGGTGTTGACAGCTGTGATTGTCTGGAAGGTGACACGACGCCTGACACGAAATGGTGCGGGTCATGATGGATGACGCGGATAGGCCCATCCTGCCGGATTTTTCGCTGCCCCCGATCGAAATAAAATCTGCCCTAACTATCATAAAAAGCCGCCTCGTAACAGAGACCCCTCCCGACGCCAGTGGTACGGATCTGGCGTGTGACCTTTCGATATTTCATTCGGATGTCATTCGTGAATCCTGGAAACGTGTGATGGTTGGGATCGGTGGTGTGTCGCTCGCTGGGATAGGGAGTTTTGCCCGTCGTGATATGGGTCCAAACTCGGATGTTGACATTCAAATCGTTCATGGCAGCCTTTCAAGGCGTGAACTGGAGAATGTCCGGGAACACACCCGGCAATTGGTCAAGTTTCTATGGGACATTGGTGTCGAAGTCGGGCACAGCCTTCGATCCGTAGACGACTGTGTCCACCTTGTACAGAGCGATCCGGACATCCGAACGGCACTTCTTGAGAGCCGGTATGTATGCGGCGATCCAGCCTGTTTTCAATCCTTGCTCAGCGCGCTATGGCGAGATATGGAGGCCACGCGAGACGAATATTTGATCAACCGGATGGGCGTCCTTCGGCAGAGGCATGAAAAACATGGAGGGACCGAACGCGTTATGGAGCCTCACCTGAAAGAGGGTGTGGGTGGACTCCGAGACCTTCATACGGCCCTATGGCTTTGGAGGATAAGACATCCCGCTAACACTGTGCCGGTGGAAACGCCGGATGTGCTTTTCGTTATTTCTGAAATGAGGGATCATCACTTCATCGATCGGGCGCAGGCGGAGGCCTGCACGGCGGCGTTTGACTTCATCATCAAAGTGCGAGCCATGGTTCATCGGCTTCACAACCGACGCGTGGATCATCTGGATTATGCCACCCAGGCGCGAGCGGCCGCGGCTTTCGGGTACGAAGACACGCCATCGGCCAAAGGCGTTGAACTGTTCATGCGCCAACTGTATGGTCATTTGACGGCGGTACGCCGGACGACCTCTCTGATTTTTGGCAAACTCGCACTGAAAGACGTGGAACCCGGAAACCGAAGGCCTGTCGGGGATGGATTCTGTCTTTTGGAGGATGGACCTTCGGTCGTCATGGAGTTCGATGGACGTTTCGATGAAGCGGCGCGACGGAAGCCGGAATTGCTGATGAAGGCCTTTCGATACGCAGCCGATCACGGCGCAGAGTTTGGAGAAAACCTCGAAGTGGCCTTTTGCGAAAGCCTGGATGTGGTGAACGATTCATTTTGCCATTCCAAAATCGTGGCCGAGGAGTTTATGGACTTGTGGCGTCGCGAAGGTTCGATCGGACGCACGTTGACGACGATGCATCGTTTGGGATTCCTGGAGCGCTATCTGACCGAATTTGGATTCATCGTGGCCCATTGCCAATACAATGTCTATCATCGCTATACGACGGATGAGCATCTGCTCGTGGCCGTTCGCAAGCTGGAAGAGATATTTTTCAAGGATTTTCCAGGCGATTCGGTTCTGGCCCATCTCAAAACGGTGTATGAAGAACTGACGCTTTTTGAGAAATATCAACTCTATTGGGCTGTTTTCTTGCATGATATCGGAAAGGGCAGAACGGAGGACCACTGTGACGCAGGCGTCCGCATCTCAAAGGCTTTGTTTGACCGTGTTGGCTTTTCAGAATCGCGTGAAGCGGTGGCGTTTCTGATCGCCAATCATCTGAAACTGGAGCAGATGGCGTTTCGTCGGAATCTGAAGGATCCGGAGACGATCGACGAATGTGCAAAACTCATCCATGACCGTCGCCTGTTGCGGCAATTGCTCTTGTTGACCTACGCGGATATGGCGGCGGCCAATGCGGCTGTGTGGACGGAGTGGAAGGGGATGCTGTTGTGGGAACTCTTTCAGAAGACCGACGGCGTACTGAGATTTTGGCAAACGAATGAAGGCTTTCCATCGACCGCATTCGATTGGGAATCCATGGAGTCGAAAGAGATCACGCTGGAGGAGACGGTCAAGGTGCTATTCAATGACCGATCGAATTACACGGAAGTGTTGGTTATGACCTCAGATCGGCCATACCGGTTGTCCCAGATTTGCGGGGCCATGGCGGTCAACGACGTCAGCATATTTGAGGCTAATGTACAGACCCGATCCGACGGTATTATTGCGGATCACTTCAGAGTTGTACGTTTTCCCGGACACGAGCCATTGACCGATGTCCACAAAGACCGGCTGGAAAGGGATCTCAAGGGAGTCCTCGACGGAAAAATGGATTTGGCTGGCGACCTTCAGAAATTGCAGTCCAGATGGAAACGCATCAGGGGCCCGGCGACGTCCGACACGGAAATCCTGTTTGATGCAAACAGCCGCTTTTCGATCATCGATATCTTTACGAAGGACCGGATTGGATTGTTGTATCTGATCACGAAGACACTGTCGGACCTGAGGGTAGGCATTCACGCGGCGAAGATCGGCACAAGGTTGGATGGCGTCGCGGACTGTTTTTATGTTCTGGAAAAGGACGGTACGAAAGTTACGACTTCCGGGCGGCAGGAGGAAATTCGGGCTGGCCTCCTCGCGGCACTCAATCCGGCATCATCCCGGGGATGACGAACACTTCCTCTCCGATCACTTCGACGGTGTAGCGCGTGAGCGTCACGCCGTTCTTTCCATGACAGGCGCCGGTGTTGAGATGGTACGCCCAGCCGTGCCACGTGCACGTCACCATGTCCGCGTGTCGTTTGCCGGATATCGCAAGATTGGCCCCCATATGTTTGCAGAGGGCATCGAAAGCGACAATGTCGTTGCCGGCTTTGGCCACCATGACGGGTCTCAAACCGACTCTGACCTGTCGAATCCGGCCATCGTCGAGATCCTGCCTTCGGCAAACGAACGTCCTGGTCGCGCTGTTTTCCATGGTCAATCGAAATACTCATCGAGCAAGTTCTGGAAACTGCCGGATGTACGCACCGGACTCCACGCCGCATCCTTATCCACTCGGGCCCTGTCGTGGAATCCGTTTTCCAAAGCCTCTCGCAAAGCGCTAAGGGCATCATATTGCTTACCCAGGCGCATCAGGCCGACGGCCACAAGGTACAGATATTCCGGGTTTTCGGGATCGAGCCTGTCCGCCGAGCGGAAATTGAGCAGCGCGTCATCGAACTTTTCCTCCCGATATTTGACCAGACCGATATTTTTGAAAGCCTCGGCGTACGTACCGTTCAGTTGGATCGCGGCCTGAAAACTCTCAAGCGCCTTGTCGGTTTTTCCTTTGACGACGTAAAAGAGTCCAAGGGTGTTCAAGATATCTTCGGTGACGTCCACACCGGACTTCCGGATTCGTTCATATTCCTTGATGGCGTCATCGAGATCGTTGAGTTGGATATGCGTATTGGCCAGCGCCTGGCGAGCGGCAGTGAATTTCTTGTCGGCGGACAGGGCCTTTTTGAAGAGGCTGCGGGCTTCTTTGAGGCTGACCTCGTCCCCGCGCCGGTAGGCTTCCATAGCCCGCGCATAGTTTTCGTATGCCTTGATGTTTTTTGTCCCGGCGGATTTCAGTTTGTCAAGCCGTCGGCTTTGAGACGAAGTGAGTTTGATTGAAAACCCTTCCACGACGGATGAAGCCAACGCCGAATACAAACTGAAGATGTTGTCAAGATCATCCTCATGGCGAAACACCCGGTTTTCGTCGAGAGCTCCGGTTTTGGCATCAATGACCCTGGCGGTCACGAGAATGCTCGTACCGGTAATCTGGAAACTGCCGATGAGCAGTTTGTCGGCGGACAATAACGTGCCGACGGTGGCGGCGCGGGACTGATCGGCCAGGTCGCTCAACTGGAAATCCTGTTCCTGAATGACCTTTTCCAACTGGTTTCGTTCGATGACAAGCAAAGATGGTACGGTTGAAAGGGCACCGGTGACCTCCTCGGCAAAGCCTCGCGACAGCCAGTCGTCGGCGATATTTCCTGTGATGTTTGTAAACGGCAGGACGGCGATGGTGATTCGGTTATCCTGGGCTCGGAGCATCGACGTCATGAGGAGCAAGGTCAGCAGCATTCGCAAGGGTAACTCCTTTGATTAGTTGTTGAAGACTTCGAGGATGAATCCTTTCAAATACTCGGTCTCGCGCATGCCGAGGAGGATCGGATGATCCACGGGTTGGGCAAGCCGGTCAAGAACCCGCGCCGTCTTGCCGGAGGCCTGGATGGCCTGCAAGACTGTATTTCGAAACGTTTCAGGCTCGATCAGATGTGAACAGCTGCACGTGATCAATATCCCGTCCTCCTTGAGCGCCTTGGCCGCGCGTCGGTTGATTTCCCGATACCCGCGTATTGCGTCCGGGACCTCCGATCGGGATTTGGCAAAAGCCGGAGGATCCAGAATGATCACGTCATACGTTTCTCCGCGATCGTTCATTGACTTGAGTTCGTCAAACACGTCGGCGGTCCGAAAATGACACGCGGACAACCCATTACGAGAGGCATTGGCGTTGGCCATGTCATTGGCCTGGGCTGACAAATCCAGACCAAGCACGGCAGCGGCTCCGTGGCGCGCCGCCTGCAGACCCCAACCTCCCAGGTGACTGAAACAGTCCAATACCCGCTTTCCGTTGACAAAGGGAGCCAGACGGGTGTGGTTGAAACGCTGGTCAAGGAAAAATCCGGTTTTCTGGCCGTGCTCGAAGTCAACGGAATAGGTGAGTCCGGCAATCGTCACCTCCTGCGGACCGTGCAATTTTCCTCTGATAACGGTCGTGTTCAAAGCGGTGCCCTCCAGTTTCCGGATCGGGGAGTCATTACGCAACACCACCGTCGGCGATTTCCACACGTCCACAAGAGCTCTTTCCACGTGGGGCCAGAGGGCATCCATGCCGGCTGTCGTGCTCTGGACCACAAGAACGTCGCCATACTTGTCCACAACAAGGCCCGGCAGGAAGTCCGACTCTCCAAAAACGCAACGGCAGCAATGGGTATCCGGCAGGTTTTTCTTCCTGAATGCCATGGCGGCACGGATCCGTTTGGCGAAAAAGTCATCGTCAATGTTTTCATCTTCCAGGGTCAGGACTCTCGCGCAAATAAGCGATCGCGGGTTGACGTACGCGAGCGCCGCAAAGTGGTCATGTTCGTCGGTGATCCGGACGATCTCACCCGGCGTAAACTGCCTGAGGGGGCTTACCACTTCATTGCTGAAAAGCCACTGATAACCATTGCGAAGACGCTTAAGGTGGTTGGATTTGGCGACGAGCGTTTTCATACAAACGTGCGTCAATATAGCCGCCAATGGCCATAATTACTACTGTTTTCACGGCTATCGGGCCAAATAAAATCTTGATTCTTCATGCGCCCGTCTCTATATTGCGCGGCAATCGTCATCAATCGCCAACTGGAAAACCATTCTCCCAAGGTGTTCTATGGATTTCAAACTGAACGAAGAACAGCAGATGATCGTGGAAACGGCCCGCAATTTTGCCCAGGAACAGCTTGCGCCAAACGCCGGTAAGTGGGATGAATCCCAGCAATTTCCGAAAGATGCCGTCAAACAGCTCGGTGAACTCGGATTTATGGGTATGATGGTATCTGAAAAGTATGGAGGCATCGGCCTTGACAGCCTTACGTATGTTCATGTGATCCAGGAATTGTCAAAAGGCGATGCATCGGTGGCCGTGATTTGTTCCGTCAACAATTCTCTCGTGTGTTTCAACATTGAGAAGTATGGAACCGAGGAGCAAAAAGAAAAGTATCTGCGGCCGCTGGCGACCGGTCAGGCTCTGGGTGCCTACTCCTTGTCGGAAGCGGGGTCCGGAAGCGATGCGGCAGGATTGACGTGTTTTGCCGAAAAGAAAGGCGATCACTATCTCGTCAATGGCACGAAGCTATGGGTGACCAACGGTGCGAGTTCGGACTATGTGGTTTGCTTCATACGAACGGACAAGTCGCACAAGACCAAAGGCATCAGCGCATTTATTGTGGATAAGAAGTTTCCCGGATTCCGGGTTGGCAAAAAGGAAAACAAGCTGGGTATCCGTGCCTCCGATACGACGGAATTGGTTTTTGAAAACTGTCTGATCCCCAAGGAGAATCTGCTCGGTCAGGAAGGCTGGGGTTTCAAGATCGCCATGGAGACCCTGGACGGCGGGCGCATCGGTATCGCGGCGCAGGCCATCGGCATTGCCGAGGCGGCATTGGAACAATCCTTGAAGTATGCGCAGAGTCGCGAACAATTTGGGCAGTCCATTGCTCAGTTTCAGGCAACCCAGTTCAAACTCGCTGATATGGCCACGCGCGTTGACGCCTCGAAAATGCTTCTGTACCGTGCCTGCTGGCTGAAAGACAACAAGGAAAAATACGCCAAAGAAGCGGCGATGGCCAAGGTGTTTGCGTCGGAAACCGCGATGGCCGTCACCGTGCAGGCCGTCCAGATTCATGGCGGTTATGGTTACACCAAGGAATATCCCGTCGAGCGAATGATGCGGGACGCCAAGATCACGGAAATATATGAGGGAACGTCTGAAATTCAGCGTGTTGTTATTGCCCGCCATCTGCTCAATCCGGAAGCCTGACGAAAACACTCATGAAGATGTTTGAAATGCTGGAGGAGAGAGATCACGAAGAAGTCGTGTTTTTCTCGGATAAGAAAAGCGGGCTGCGGGCCATTGTCGCGATCCACAATACAACGTTGGGGCCGGCCCTCGGCGGCTGCCGCATGTATCCGTATGTCTCCACAGAGGAGGCCCTGGTGGACGTTCTTAGACTGTCACGCGGTATGACCTACAAGGCGGCCGTGGCGGGGTTGAACCTCGGGGGCGGCAAGGCCGTGATCGTGGGAGATCCGAAGAAACACAAGAACGAAATCCTGTTTCGAGCCTTCGGCCGTTTTGTACAGGGCCTGGGCGGACGTTACATTACTGCGGAAGACGTCGGCACCAATGTACTGGACATGGAATACGTCCGCATGGAGACGCGGTTCGTCACCGGGGTTTCAAAAGCATTGGGCGGCAGCGGCGATCCGTCTCCGGTCACAGCCCTTGGTACGTATCAGGGTATCAAAGCCTGCGCCGAAAAGGTCTTAAAGACATCGTCCCTGAAAGGCGTCCGAATCGTCGTGCAAGGCATCGGCCACGTCGGGTATCACCTGGTACGCCATTTACATGACGAAGGCGCCAAAATTTACGTCAATGACGTGGACATGGATCGTGTCAAACGGGCCTGCGGGGAATTCGGAGCCGAATACGTCGATGAAAAGGAATTATTCGAATTGGACGCCGAGATTTTTTCGCCATGCGCGCTGGGGGCGGTCATCAATGATGAAACACTGCCAAAACTCAAGTTCAAGATCATTGCGGGCGCGGCGAATAACCAGTTGCAGGCGGAAGACAAACACGGGCGACAATTGGTGGAGCGGGGAATCGTCTATGCTCCCGATTATGTGATCAATTCCGGCGGCCTGATCAATGTTTACAATGAACTGGAAGGCTACAACCAGGAGAAGGCCCTTGCGCAGGCCAAGAACGTCCACGATATTGTCCGGCGCATCCTCGACCTGTCTGAAAAGGAAAATATTCCAACCCACGTGGCATCCAACCGGCTGGCCGAGGAACGCATTTCCCAGGTTGGGCGGATTCGCCAAACCTACGTTTCCAAATCGGAAACCATCATGAGGAGACTGGAGCACAATTAGGTCTTTCCTCGTTGTTCTTTGTAAACAGGTATGAATCCTCTTTTGACGGACACTTCGCGATCGGGTCCGGTTTCTTCGAAAACCAGCCGCCGGGAAGGTCGCGAAAACGCCATGCAGATATTGTACGCACATGAATTCCGAGGGGAAAACCTGCTCTCCATCATCGACGACGTGATGGATTCCTTCAGTGAGCCCACGCACTCTTTTGTAAGGAACCTCGTAATTATCACGATCCAGCATCAGGATGAACTCGATGTACTCATCCGCTATCATGCCAAGAACTGGGATGTGGATCGCATTGCCATGCTGGACAGAATTCTTCTGCGTCTGGGAGTCTGTGAATTTCTGTATTTCGAGGATGTACCTCCAAAGGTCTCCATCAATGAGATCATCGAAATTGCCAAACGATACAGCACCGACCAGAGCAGTGGCTTCATCAATGGGGTTTTGGATTCGGCCTTGGAGGACCTCAAGAGTCGCGGTCAAATCCGCAAAAGCGGGCGGGGTGTTGTCGATTAGTCGCCCACACAAAGAACATCACCATTGGCTTGTCCAGTTTCGGATAAGCCTTTTGTTTTTGAGGAGAAATCCGGTTGATCATTAAGTTGGCACAGGTGATTCCGATCTCGGAAGTCAACGGCCCCGGATGCCGTGCCGTGATCTGGGTGCAAGGGTGCCGTAAACGATGCCGGGGTTGTTGGAACCCGGATTTTCTGCCGTTTGGCTCCGCCTGGGCTGTATCTCCTTCCGAACTCTTTTCGCACGTCAAAGCCCACACCAACGATTTTGCCTCCATTGAGGGCGTGACATTCAGCGGGGGAGAACCTTTCGAACAGTGGCAGGGCGTGGAGGCGGCCGCCAGGGCATTCCGGAATGAAGATCTGAGCGTCATGTGCTATTCAGGATACACGCTTGAGGAAATCCAGGCCTTACCATCAGCACCCCTTTTGAACCAGATTGACATTCTGGTCGACGGTGAATATGAGGTTGACCGTGCCGCTCATTTGTTGTGGCGTGGTTCGGCGAATCAGAAGGTGCATTTCCTGACACCGCGTTATCTGGCATTTGCCGATAGAGTCCACGAGCCCATTCGTGAATTTGAAATTGTTCTTAAGTCCGACGACGTAATTATGACGGGATTTCCAGGGTAGTTTTTTCCTTTTGTTTTCTCGATGGAGTGGCTATCTTGGCGTGGATATTCCGATCTGTCTGCTTCATTCGATTTCCCCAAGTGGAGTGTGTATTTTGGACTTAGCCCAGAAGCTCAAATCCATAACGGATGAGACGTTGCGTTTGATTGCCATTGTGGAAATTGGCAAGCTGCTGAACTCAACGCTGGAATTAAACCGGATTCTATCGATCATCCTTGATACGGCCGTGCAGAATTTGAACGCGGATCGGGGAACGGTCTATCTCGTCGACCATGAAAAAAAGGAACTGTGGTCCAAGGTACTTCAAGGAGACAACATCGTGGAAGTTCGGCTTCCGATAGGCCAGGGCATCGCCGGCTATGTGGCCGAATCTGGAAAACGGGTCATGCTGCGCGATGTGTACAAAGATCCACGATTCAATGCGGCGTTTGACAGGAAGACGGGCTACCGGACAAAAACCATGTTGTGTACGCCGATGAGGAATCGCAACGATGAATTGATCGGCGTATTCCAGATCCTGAACAAACACGATGGCTACTTCACTTTGGATGATGTCAAGTTCCTCGACACGCTGTCGGTCGACGCGTGCATTGCCCTTGAAAATGCGCGACTGCACGAAGAAGCTCTGGAAAAGCAAAAAATGGAAAAGGAACTGGAAGTCGCCGCGACGATCCAGAAGATGATATTGCCAAAGAAGATTCCCCAAATTCCCGCCTGTGAGATTGCCGGCCTCAACGTGCCGTCCAAACAGGTTGGAGGGGATTATTATGACGTCGTCTATTTGCCGGACGGCCGCATCGCGTTGGTCATTGCGGATGTCTCCGGAAAAAGCGTTCCCGGCGCCTTGCTCGTATCCACACTGCAGGCATCGTTGCGGGCCTATCTTGAAAGTCCCTTCGAATTGGCTCGCCTCGTTACGAAATTGAACTCGATTATTTTGGCCAACTCAACAACGGACAAGTTCATCACATTCTTTATCGGTATTTTTGATCCGACATCGAAGCTATGGACCACACTTAATGCGGGCCACAATCCGCCTCTGCTGTGCCGCGGGGGAGCCGTGAACCACATTAAGGCCGGTGGTATACCATTGGGTATGGTCGAGTTCAACGGGTATGTTTCGCAGGAGCACCAACTCGAATCAGGCGATGTCGTTGTCATGTTCACCGACGGCGTGACGGAGGCTGCAGATCCGGACGACGAATTTTATGATGATCATCGGCTCGAAGCGTGTGTTCTGAAGAACCAGCACCTGTCGGCCGAAGCCCTCAAAGACGCGATGGTCACCGATTTGGGGAATTTCGTCAGGGGCGCCGAGCAATCCGACGACATAACTGTATTGGTTTTGAAAGTCATTTAGTCGTTCACCGTCGTAACCTGTCACGCCAAGGACGTCACAGGCCGTCAATTCAGCACGGAGGACCTTATGAGAAACTCTGTCGTGTTAGCATTCCTTTCCTTCTTCTTCTTGCCGGCGGTTTCCGCGCAAACCAATCCGTTCGCGGCGCTTGTAATTGATCGGCACGGTGACGTCACCGCTGGTCATGTTCCATTGCGTCCCATCCAACCAATGGACGTCCTGCTGCAAGGCGATTCGGTTGACATTGCCTATGGCGGCATCGTCAAAATCCTTACGATGGATGGTCGCATGGAAGAACACACGTCCTCATGGAAAATTCCGGCGTCTCCGTTGGAGACCCGGGGGCTGGGCGACATCGTCGCCCGGACACATGCGGTACTCGATTGGGCCGCCGTCAAGAGGACTGAAAAACCGAACCACATGAGAGGAAATGATCCGGCGGTGTTCTTGAGCGCTCCCAGAAACACGTACGTGTTGGATTCCGACCGGCTGACATGGAGCGGTCCTTCCAAGAGGGAGTATTCTGTTCACATTCGGTGCTATGACAACGGGTACTCGTATAAAACAAATGTCCATGATCTGTCGTGTCCGCTTGATAAAGGAGCTTTGGAGGATGGCAGAGTGTACTATTGGCACGTGGCCTACGCAGGCCAGACGATATCCGAGATTCCTGCCGCTGTTTGGTTTGCAAAGTTGCCATCTGCGAAACGAACGGAACTGCACATCGAACAAAACCAGCTACGATCGATCATGAGCCCCGATACGACATCGTCGGCATTTGTGCTGTTGGACACGCAGATTCTTGTGAAATACGAACTCTATGCCGACGCCATCCGAAGACTCGAGACCATTCGCGACGACGGGGGCAAGGTTCATTTGACCCAAGCCTTGTACGCCTTTGTGTATGACAAACTCGATATGAAATATGAGAGCGAATCGGCTCTGCGGATGACCGATATCCAGCAAGGGTCAATTAAATGACAAAAATCATTGTAAAACGGAACAATTTTGCCGTTATTGACGTTGTATAGGCACTTGATGACCATACGACAACGGCAGGAAATGACGAAGAAAGCATTTACATTCATTGTCTCTGTAGTTCTGATTGCTTCGCTGGGTGTATCCAGCCTGGTTTCGATGAAACCGATGGCCTGTGCGTCCAAAAAGAGTTCGTCATCCTGTTGCCCTGCCCAAACGCAAGCCAATGACGACTGCACATCTGTCTCCTCCGCGTATCCCGCTCCCGCAATTTCCAGTCCCAAAAAATGCTGTTGTCCGACCTTTAGCGCCGTCGACCAACGTCTGGACGAGACTTTGCCCGACACCAGAAGCAAGTCTGAATCGATAAGACCCGTGTTTGCAGCGGTCTTGCCGCCTGCTGACTTCCTGATCAAATCCGCCGTCGAACTTCCGCCTTCATCACACTGTCCACGATCATCTCAAGAGCGCGCAGCGCTTCTGCAGGTATTCCTGATCTGATTCCTTCTCCTTCATTGTGATTTCATGACATGATAGGCAGCACAGCCTGTTTGGCTGTGACTGTTCATTGAATCATCAGGAGAATGTGATGCAGCAAGCGTTATTGGCGTTACTTCTGCTGTCGGGCCTCAATACCAAAGCCGACGGCCAGAACAGCCTGGATGCCCTTATTGAGGAAGCTCTTACTCATAATCCTCAACTTCATTCCATCCGACATCAATCCGAAGCGGCCAAGCGTCAAATCGACCAAGCCATTTCCTGGGAATCTCCTCAAATCGGAATGGAATTTTATCAGACGCCCGTCGGTTCTTTTCCCATTCCTACGAAAAACAACATGGAAACGGATTACTTCATTCAGCAGATGTTTCCATGGCCGGGAAAGCTTTCCAGGATGGGCAACATTGCGGAGAATAATGCCAAGATGAAGGAAGAGGAAGTGAGAGCCCTGGAGAAAAAAATCATTCGCGACCTCAAGTCGGCTTACTATGAGCTTTATTTGGTTCAGCGCAAAATGGATATCAATGAAGAAAATAAGCGAATGATGAGACGCATCTCGGATATCGCACTCAAACAATACGAGGTGGGCACCGGCAATCAATCCGAGATATTGAGAGCCCAGGTCGAATTGACCAAACTCACGAACGAGCGGATAGCTCTGGAAAAAGAAAAAGGGCTTATCGAGGCGATGATCAATAGGTTCGTCAGCAGGCCGGCGAATCACTCGCTCGGCCGCATTCCCGAACCCATAATCCATGATTTGGAATTGAACTTTGAAACCTTGGCGGCTTTGGCGGAGGAAAACAGGTCGGAACTGAAGGCCATGAATTACACGATCGAAATGTTCAAGTCCGAGCAGGCCCTGGCCAAACGCGAATTTTATCCGGATATCATGGTGCGGGGGATGTACAAAAACATGTCCAACAGCTCCAGGGATTTCTGGGCGCTTATGATCGGTTTCAATGTGCCCGTCGCTTTCTGGTCCAAAAAGAAATACCAGGGCAAGGTCAATGAGTATTCCCAACACATTAACCATGCCAAAATGGAATACAAAGACGCCCAGAACATGGTCGGCAGCGACCTGCAGACAGCCTTGGTCACCCTGGCGTCTTCACAAAAACAAGCCGATGAGATCAAAAAGAATCTCATCCCACAATCCGAAACATCGCTGGAAGCGGCTATGGCGTCTTACCAGGCGGGCAAAACAACCTTCATTATGGCGCTGGAAAGCTATCGTATGTTGCTTATGGCCAAGTTGGATTATCACATGGCGGTGATGAGTGCCGCGACCAGCGAGGCACAAGTGGAGCAGGTTGTGGGATTGAGCATGGACGAAATCAAGGAACGGCTCAAGTAATTTGAGCCAGGAGAAGTTGGTATGATAGAAAAGATAATCGATTGGAGTTCAAAGAATCGTCTCATTGTGATCTTCAGCTATGTGATATTGACGGGTTACGGCATCTACTCGGTCATGTATCTTCCGGTCGATGCGATACCCGACTTGTCCGAGAATCAAGTCATCATTTTTACGGAATGGATGGGGCGTTCGCCCCAGATCGTGGAAGCCCAACTCACGTTTCCGATCGTTTCATCACTGCAGGGACTTCCCGAGGTCACCGCAGTGCGGGCGGCGTCCATGTTCGGGATGTCGTTTGTTTTTGTGATCTTCGAAGACAATACGGATATCTACTTTGCCCGAACACGAGTTCTCGAACGGCTGAGTACAGTGCGCGCGAGCCTGCCGCCGGGTGTCACACCGTCGTTGGGATCCGACGGAACCGGCGTCGGCCATGTGTTTTGGTACACCGTAGAAGGCAAAGGTTACGATCTTGGGACGCTGCGCGCCGTCCAGGATTGGTATATACGTTACAAACTGGCGTCGGTGGAAGGTGTAGCGGAAGTGGCCAGCATCGGTGGGTTTGTCAGGCAGTACCAGGTCGACATTAATCCCATTCAGCTGAGGGCCTATGACATGACCGTTTCGGACGTGATCAACGCGATCCAACGGGGCAATAATGAGGTTGGGGGAAAAATAATCGAGGCAGGCGATGCGGAATATTTTGTGAGAGGCCAGGGATATATCCGTTCTGTCGGGGACATTGAAAATACAGTCGTCAAGTCCGCAGACAATGGAATTCCGGTATTCATCAAAAACGTTGCCAAAGTACAAATGGGCGGTGATATTCGGCGAGGATCTTTGGAGAAGGACGGCAAAGGTCAAGTGGTCGGCGGGATCATTGTTATGCGCAATGGCGAGAATGCCAAAGAGGTCATTGATCGCGTCAAAGAAAAGATAACAGAAATATCCCCGGGACTTCCTGCGGGCGTGCAGATTGTGGCTTCTTATGATCGCAGTACGCTTATTCGGGAAGCCATCGGAACCCTGGATCGCGCGCTCATCGAAGCGGCCATCACGGTTTCCATCATGGTGGCGCTTTTTCTTTTACATTTCAGAAGCATTGTCCGGATCATTATTGAGATCCCCGTATCGGTGCTGCTCTCATTCATTCTGATGCGGATATTCGGAATTACTTCCAACATCATGAGTCTCGGCGGCATCATCCTGGCCATAGGGGTGATTGTGGACGCGTCGATCGTCATGGTGGAAAATGCCTATAGGAACATTGCCCATGCTTTGCAGGAAAAGGGGCACTTGAGTTCGGAAGACTACAAATCCATTTCCATTACCTCGGCGAAACAGGTAGGCCGCGCGATATTTTTCTCGGAACTCATCATCCTCGTTTCGTTTCTGCCCGTTTTTCTTTTGACCGGGCAGGAAGGAAAATTGTTTACTCCGTTGGCGTTCACCAAGACGTTTGTGATGGTGGCCTCCGCCGTCGTCGTGATTACGCTAATTCCTGTTCTGATGACCATGCTGATGCGGGGGAGGTTCAGGGCGGAGAAACACAACCCGCTTACCCGATTTTTCATATGGGTGTATGAGCCGATCATTCACCGGGTATTGAAGTATCGCAAGACAACAATTGCCATTAATGTGGCGGCGCTTGTGATCACCATTCCGATGATGTTCAGAACCGGTTCCGAATTCATGCCGCCGTTGGATGAAGGTTCGATTCTTTATATGCCCGTCACGCTTCCCAATGCATCGATCACGGAAGTGAACCGGATTCTGCAATTGCAGGATCAGATCATTCATACCGTGCCGGAAGTTCATCACGTGTTGGGCAAAGCCGGGCGTGCGGAGACCGCGACGGACAATGCGCCGCTGAGCATGATCGAGACGATTATTGTCCTGAAGCCCAAAGATGAATGGCGGCCCGGTATTACGAAAAAAGATATCATAGCGGAGCTTGATCAAAGGCTGCAGATTCCCGGCGTCCGAAACGGATGGACTCAGCCGATCATTAACCGTATCAACATGCTTTCAACGGGGGTTCGGACGGACATCGGATTCAAGATATTCGGTGATAATTTGGACACCCTGGAATACTACGCGATCAAGGCGGAGCAATGGCTCAAGACCGTCGACGGAGCGGCGGATATCGTGGCCGAACGCGTCCAGAACGGCTACTACCTTGATATAGAAATCAAGCGGGAAGCGGCGGCCCGTTATGGAGTCAATATCGCCGACGTTCAAGATATTATTGAAACGGCCATCGGCGGGCAGAATTTAGGAATGGTACTGGAGGGAAGAATGCGATTTCCGATCCGAATGAGATATGAGCGCGAAATACGTGACAATATCGAAGCATTGAAGAATCTGATCATTCCCGTTACGGCGGCGTCGGGCATTTCGGCCGGTATGGGCTCTGTAAGCTTTGCGGCACAGACGATGAGCGGAAGCCGCCCGATGGGCAGTTCGGACGGAATGGAAAATGCCGGTAAAACGAAGGAGACAACTGTTTCCAACGGGTTCTCTCTATTAACGTCGTCCGGCAATTCGAAAGTGTACGTGCCGCTTTCGTACCTGGCGGATGTCCAAGTGCTGACGGGACCGCCTATGATCAACAGTGAGAACGGCATGCTGCGATCCATTGTTTTCATGAATACACGCGGCCGCGACATGGGCAGCGTCATGGAGGACGCGAAGAAAGTGATCGCCGACAACCTGAATCTGCCAACCGGATATACCTACACCTGGAGCGGGCAGTATGAACACAAAGTGAGGGCGCAAAAGACGCTGATGGTCATTATGCCGGTTGTGTTTTTACTCATATTCTTCCTGTTGTTTTTTACTCTGCATGATTACAAGGAAGCCGGTGTCGTAATGCTGTCTGTGCCTTTCGCACTCATCGGCGGAATGTACATGATCTATTTCCTGGATTACCATTTTTCGGTTGCCGTGTGGGTCGGGTTCATCGCGCTGTATGGAATTGCCACGGAAACGGGCGTCATTATGGTCGTGTACCTGCACGAGGCCCTGGATAGACGCATTCAGGCCCATGAAAAAGGTTTGCGTGGGCCGATAATCCAACAAGATATTTACGACGCTACCGTGGAAGGTTCCGTGCTGAGGCTCCGGCCCAAACTGATGACAGTCAGTACGGCTATGATCGGACTGGTCCCTGTCATGTGGGCTACGGGCGCAGGCTCGGATGTGATGAAACCCCTTACGGCGCCGATGATAGGCGGATTGTTCACTTCGGCGGTTCATGTGCTGGTGGTGACGCCCATTTTGTTTGCCATGATGAAGGAACGCGCTTTGAAAAAAGGAAAATTAGAAAAATCGAAAATGGCGGAATGGATAAGAGAAGGATAATTTACAATTATCAGTCAACAGTTAGCAGTAAACAGTTTACAGTTGACAGGGATCAGTTGAGATCAAGGAGAAGATAAATGAATGTCGTTAAATTTATGTTAGTCATCGCAGGACTCAGCATCATGACGGCGGGGTGTTCGAAACCAAATGAATCGCGTGAAATGCACGCTCAGGGCAGGGGAACCTATTATTGCCCCATGCATCCCGAAGTGACCTCAGAAAAACCTGGCATCTGTCCGATCTGCAACATGGAACTCGTGAAAATGGCAGATGAGGCCAAACCGATCCTGGAAGACATGCCGGGAATGATCAATCTGAGCACCCAAAAACAAGTTCTGGCCGATGTTTCGACGGTTAAGATCAAAAAAGAACCTTTGATGTACGAACTGGTCTCGTATGGCTACCTGGACTTTGCCGAACAAAACAGAAAATTGATCTCGGCGCGATTCGACGGACGCATCGAGAAACTGTTTGTAAGCAAGACGGGAGAATTTGTTACCAGAGGTGAGCCCCTGTTCGAGATTTACAGCCCGGAGTTGGTACAAGCACAGCAAGAATATCTCATCGCGCTCGACAACACCGCATCCATTCTTAAAGTCTCTTTGAACGACACCGTGTCCGTCAGCAATTCTTTGATAAAATCGGCAAGGAAGCGGCTGGAATTGCACGGAGTTACGAATGAACAAATTGTCAAACTCGAAACGAGCCGTGAAATTCAATATACCTTAACTTACTATTCTCCTGTCGCTGGGACCGTCATCGAGAAAAAGGTCCAGGAAGGCATGTATGTGAACGAGGGAACGCTCCTTTACGATATTGCCGATCTGTCCAGCGTGTGGAGTATCGCAGAAATCTACGAAAAGGACTTACCTTTGATCAAAACGGGCGGTAATGTCAAGCTTCGACTTCCGGCGTATCCGAATGAAGTGTTTGAAGGCCAAATCACTCTGATTTATCCGGTCGTCAACGCGCAAACGCGCACGGTAAGAGTCCGATCTGAATTCCAAAACTTCCTCAATAAACTCAAACCGCAAATGTACGGTGAGATTATTTTTCAGGAAGACCTGGGCCAACAATTGTTGATCCCCGAGGAGGCCGTTTTGTTTACTGGAAAACGGCAGATCGTATGGGTAAAAACGGGGGAGGAACGCTTTGAATCTGTGGAAGTGACGCTTGGAATAAAATCGAGTGGAAAATACCAGATTCTCGCAGGGCTGAAGGAAGGGGATGAAGTATCCATAAGCGGAGGATTTCTGATCGACTCCGAAAGCCAACTAAAAAGCGCAACACAAACCAGCCATTCTCACTAAGGAGGGGCTTCGGAAAGAAGAAAAATAGGTACTGATAAATCAGAAATGAGTATTGTTTATCCCAGGTCAAGCCACTATGTTTCAACCAATCAAGAAGGAGTCTATCATGAGAATCATCCAGAATTGTTTTGTCCTCATGCTGGTATTTAATTTCAACGTATCCATCTCTGGCGCTCAGGAAAAGCAGGGAATGAAGGATGATACTTCTGATCTTACGTTATTGGAGTTTAAGGACATCCGTATCAACGTCCCGACCATCAAGTGTGGCAGCTGCGTCAAGACTGTGAGCACGGCTCTGGCGGCTGTCGAAGGCGTTAAGGAGGTAAACGTGGATAAGAAAAAGAAAATTGCACTCGTGAAATACGATGCATCAAGGGTCACGCCCTCCGACCTTGAGACGGCGATTGCCAAGTCCGGCTATGATGCCAATGCCACCAAACGCGACAATGAGGCGTATCAGAATCTGGATGCCTGTTGCAGATAGTTGTGTCATTGACGCCCTGTCGGTTCTAATATGGACAGAAAATCAACCATCATTTGTTGGGAGAAATCGTATGATTCGATACGCGCTTCTTTGTCTTGTCTTCATGTCTTGCTCGACGAATCAGCCCGAGATACGATGGGCAGGAAGTTTCCGGAAAATCATGCACGATCATGACGTTTCCGCCAAATTAGAGCTTCGGACTCTGAAGGGGCAGCCGCAGCTTTACGGCATTGGCGCTGTTGACAATTTGGATGGAGAGATCATGATCATGAATGGGGAACCACTGATCACGAAGATGGAAAATGGCCGCGTCAGGACCGATCGGTCCTTTGACCACAAAGCGGCATTGCTGGTCTATGCCAGCGTGTCACGTTGGAGATCCGTGGAAATACCGGACGATGTGCGAAGTCTACGGGAGATTGAAGAATTTGTGTCGGCCGAGCGATCGAAAAATGGACTGTCCGACGCTGTTGTATTTCGAATTGAAAGCAATATCGATTCCCTGGAAGGCCATATTGTCAATGGGCCGCCAGCCGGAGGGCAGGCGCATTCGATGAGCGGTCACGCCCTGCATTTTGAGGGCAGGCGGATGAATCTGTTGGGTTTTTTTTCCGAAAGCCATTATGGTGAATTCCTGCATCATGACTCGAGGGTCCACATGCATTTTCTCACCGAAGACAGTCTGGCGGGTCACGTCGACGATGTGATACTTAGGAAAGGAGGAAAATTGTCGCTGGGCGTCGAATGAAGCCATGTTTCGTTTGCAATCGATGCCGCTTTTGATTAAATAAGAACCGACAGTCAGAAGCACACGTCTAGTTTTGTTTGATCGAAATCACTCTGGACTTAACGATTGCATGGCATGATTATCGGAGTCGAGACATCCGCGCTCACCCCGAAGCCCACGGGTACCAGTCGCTATATCCATTGCTTTCTTGATCAGCTGCGTCAGACGGATCACGAAATAAAGACGTTCACGCCGTTTGTGAATGAGAAGAATCGTAGCGAAGCAAATCACTTCGGCAGCTGGCGTCGCCATTGGTACCGAACCTTCCGTCTGGCCGACGAAATGCATCAGGGTGGGGTCGACGCCGGTATTTTTCCAAACTACCTGATGCCGGCCGGATTCCAGAAAAGGGCGGCTGTGGTTATCCACGATTTATCCTTCCTGTCGCACCCGCAGTTCTATTCAAGGAAATTTGTCTGGTATTATTCCGATCAAATCCGGCGGACATTGAAGCAGGATCCCCTGATTGTAACGCTTACGGAACATACCAGACATGAGATCAGGAAACACTTGGCATGGCCGGACGAAAAAATTCAACTCGTTCAGGCGTATTCGCACATGAAGCGTCCGGAAGTCATAATTTCTCGTCCGGAAGACTGCCAACCGTATTTTCTCTTTGTGGGTCACATCGAACCAAGGAAGAACCTCGGCCGTCTCCTGGAGGCCTTTCTGCGCTGGAAGCAGGAATCGGAGAATGATATGGAGCTCCGGATCATCGGAGATGTCTGGATTCCAAAACGGGATGTGGCCGCCATGTTGCGGCGTTATCAAGGCCATGAGAGCATCCGATTTATGGGATATGTGCCAGATGAGGAACTGTTCACCTGGTATGCGCATGCATCAGCGGTTGTCCACGTCAGCCTGGTTGAAGGATTCGGATTCCCGGTCCTGGAGGCGATGCACTTTGGAACTCCGATTGTATGTTCCAGGGACAGCGCGATGGAAGAAATTGCCGGAGGCCGTGCTGTGACTGTCGATCCGTCGGACACGGCATCGATTGCCCGCGGACTGGAGTTGGTATCGCGGCAAGAATCGCGAGCGCCGGTGTATGACATTCCATTCAGCGAGCAACGGATGAAACGGCAAATCGACCGACTGGTCGATCACCTTCTGGTACGCAATTTGTGCCGGATAGGGGATGTGGAACCGCGCGCTGCGTCCCTGGAACAAGCCGTACAGAAGACTCTCATTTTTGCATCGATCTTTCAATCCGGTATATCACGCGACGTTTTGCGCCGTCGATTGATGGATGTATCCTGTACAGAGGAGGAATTGAATCAGGCCATCGAGGCGTTGGCGGCGGATGGCAACGTTGTATTGGACGGTCACGAGTTGCGCCTGGTTCGGCCGGCTGATGCGACCTTGAGCGCGGGAAAGACCAGGAAGATATCAGATCGAACCCGACGCCGCGTTCTTTTGTTCCTTAAGCGTGTCCCTTTTGTTCATTGCATCACCGCCAGCGGGGGTTTTGTTCACGGGAGTCACCTGAAGTCCGAAGACATGGATTTCTTTATCATTACCAAACCGCATACAGCCTACCTTGTCTATTTTATGATTCATATGGTATCCCTGGCGTTAAGGTGGCGGGGCATTCTTTGCCCCAATTATCTGGTGGATGCCACGGCGCTTCGCATCAGCCATCAACAGGATTTCTACACCGCCCATCAAATCGTCTGTCTCCGATCCATCAAGAACGACGCCGGATTGCGCGAGTTTCATCAAATGAATCAATGGCTGAGAGCGTACTTTCCGAATTTCGATACGACGCCATCTGCCGTTTCTTTTCATTCATCGCTCTATCGCTTTCTTCGCCCCTTGAATATCGGATTGATGCGCATGTACCGACTGATTTGGAAAAAGAGAATGGCCAGAGCCGTGCCGGGCGCCCTGCAATTGACGCCGCATGTCATCAAGTTGCATTTGAACGATCACCGTCCTCTCGTCAAGAGCCTGTTTGAAAAGGCCTGGCAGCAGTTCGAATGTTCTTCCCAAACAACTAAGATTCCGGCATGAAGGTTCTGATTGCCCAGTCCTATTTTCGGGTACTGGATCCAAAAGAAATGCAGCTCGGCATGCCTTACCCTCCACTTGGCGCCTTGATGGCCGCCGTGATGCTGAGGAACGCAGGCCACGAGGTGGTGTTCTTTGACAGCATGATGGCCTCGTCCACATCTGAATTGTATTCGTCCATCGATGCGTGTCGACCGGATGTTTTGCTGATGTATGATGACGAGTTCAATTACCTCAGCAAAATGTGTTTGAGCAATATGCGCGACGCTGCCGTCGATGTCCTTCGATATGCCGAGAAACGGAAGGTGACGTCATTGATCTTCAGTTCCGATGCCACGGATCATCCACGCCTGTATCTGGAAGCGGGCGCCCGCGCCGTGCTGACGGGTGAAGCGGAAATCACGGCGGTCGAGGTTTTGGCGAAATTGTCCGAGGATCGTTTTGATCGTGACCGGAGCGGTGTCCTTGGAATCAAGTACCTGGAGGGTCGCTCGATCATCGAGACCTCACGACGTCCTTTGTTGGCTGAATTGGATGGATTGCCCGATCCGGATTTTCAATTGGTTGACATCCGTGCATACAAGGCGTTGTGGCATCACGTGCACGGCTATTTTTCGTTGAATGTGTCGACAACCAGAGGCTGCCCCTTTCATTGCAACTGGTGTGCGAAGCCTATTTACGGACAGGTCTATCATGTTCGCTCTGCCGCAAAGGTCGTGGAGCACATTAAGGGTTTGAAGGAACGTTATGCCGTAGACCACATTTGGATGACGGATGATATTTTTGGTCTGAAGCCAGGATGGTTGGAGGAATTTGCCGATCAAACGGATCGGCAGGGTGTGAGAGTGCCTTTCAAATGTCTGACCAGAGCAGATCTGCTCTTGCGTGGTTCAACGATAAAGACCCTCAGAAGGGCCGGATGCCGGACGATATGGATTGGCGCCGAATCCGGAAGTCAGAAAATTCTCGATGCGATGGACAAAGGTACAACTGTCGGCCAGATATACGAAGCTTCGCAGCAATGTCGGCTGGCGGGCATCGACGTGGCTTTCTTCATTCAATTCGGATATCCCGGCGAAGCATGGGTTGACATCGGGCGTACCCGCCGGATGATCCGTGATCTGCAGCCCGTGGATATTGGCGTTTCGGTGTCGTATCCACTGCCCGGAACAGAATTCTACGATACCGTGAGCGCCCAATTGAAGTCAAAGACCAATTGGACAGACTCTGATGATCTCGATTTGATGTATGTTGGGACGTTTTCAAGAGACTTCTACAAAGTTCTTCACCGGTTTGTGCATTTGGAGTACCGGATGTTGCGCGCCTGGCATACGCCGTCCTTGGAAAACGTCGTCAAATGGATGCCCCGCCTTTTGTTTTATCTTTTTCTCTACGCAAAGCTCCTTATTCTGAGGATGGGCAAAGGGTCATGGCGACGATAACCGAGACGCAGGCCGTCCATCTTGATGACAATGTGGTGCGCGTCGCCGAGGCTTTTTCCCGCCAGGCTTCCGGATATGACGAATACGATGAAAAGAACGTTATTTTGCAGTGGATGCGGCAGCGGGTGCGTGCGCATGCCAGGCGATTTGTCCGTCCGGGAGACCGAATTCTGGAACTGAACGCAGGTACCGGCATTGATGCCGTCTATTTTGCCCGACTGGGATGCCATGTTCATGCGACGGATGTGGCGGAGGGAATGATCGAAGAAATCCGGAAGAAGATCGAAAAAGATAATCTGAAGGACCGGCTTACGGTTCAGAAATGCTCTTATGCGGAATTGCAGAACATTTCGGAACAGGATTTCGATTTCGTATTTTCCAATTTCGGTGGACTTAACTGCGTCGAAGACCTGACCGTGGTGGCCGATGAGTTGTGCAGGTTGATGAGGCCGGGTGCGTTGGTGACGATGGTGATCATGCCGCGCGTGAGTCCATGGGAAATGATCATGGCTTTTAAAGGCAACTTCCACCTCGCCTTCCGGCGCCTGCATCGGGGAGGATCGGAAGCGCACATCCTGGGGGTGCATTTTCGTTCGTATTATTTTTCACCCGGAAAGGTGGTGCGTTGGTTCGGACGTCGATTCAGAAAAATGAGACTGGAGGGTTTGGGCGCATGGAGCCCGCCGCCGTACATGGAAAACTTTCCAATTCAGCATCCTTATCTGTATTCTCGCCTGACGCGTCTTGACGAGTTCACGGGGCGATGGCCCCTTCTAAACCGGTGGGCCGACCATTTCATTTTGACATTGAAGTTCCTCGGATGAGCCCGTCATCGCATAGCAGGCGTTTGTGGCGTTTTGTGCGCGACCATCGTGGGGAAGTGATTGTGACGGCCATGTTCATGACGACCTTCTCAGCGAGTTCATTAATCCTGCCGTGGCTGGTACAATTGATGCTCAGCTTGCCCTCCGTTCCGGATCGTTATCCGAATCCGGTGTTGGTCATTTCTGCATTTGGCTTCTCGACACTGTCCGGATTTTTTGCTCATGAGTGGCTACACAGGCTGGGGTTGAGTCTGCGAAACGAACTGAGAAATGAGTTGTTTGGATCTCTGATGACGAAGCCTTTTCATTTTTATGTGGAACATCAGGTTGGCGAGCTATCGTCCAGGGCATCCGATTCGTTGGGGCGCGTGAACATGTTTTTTCCAGGTTATGTTGGGCCGATGTATCAGAATACGGTCCTTACGATTGGCGCGTTGGCATTCATGATGGCGATTAGCTGGCAGGCGACGCTGGCTGTTGTGTTGCTGATTGCCGTGCCGTTGCCATTCCTTGGCGCGCTCAGCCGTCATTCGCAGCGGTCCATGTACGACGCTCAGTCCAGGCATGCCGACGCCCATGCCATCCTGGAAGAAAGCCTCGTGGCGATTCAGGACGTGCGGGCATTCGGTTTGGAAGCACGTCAGGAAGGAGCCTATCGTCACAGGGAAGAAAACGCCGTTCAAACAGAGATATCTGCCATCCGGTTCCAGGGGTTTCTAAACCAGGGTGTCTTTTTTGTCACATCATTCCTCCTGGTGGGCATTTTTTGGAGTGGTACGGGAGGGAAGTGGTTTCCGGGATGGAGGACCGGTGAATTGGTGGCGTTTTATATGTACGCCTACACACTTGCGATGGCCGTGGTTTCGGGAGGCCGAATCTTCACTGGCATTCAGGGCATGCTTGGAGCGGTTCGTCACGTTGTGGAACTGTCGGATCGACGGCGGCCTGAGAAAACTGGCAGCCACTCGGGGACACTTCGCGGAAAAATCGAACTGGACAATGTGACCTTTGGCTATTCACCGGGCAAAGAGATATTCCGCCAGTTTGGTTTGCAGGTGGAACCCGGGGACTGGATCGTCATTACGGGACCATCCGGCTCCGGAAAATCAACGCTGTCTTCATTGATGATGGGATTCTATGCTCCCCAGGCAGGCGTTGTCCGGTATGACGAGGTTCCGTTAAGCGACTGGGACTTGGCGGCATTGCGTCGGCAAATGGGCTATGTGAGTCAGCGGCCTTTTCTCTTCCATGGAACCATTCGGGAGAACGTGACATTGGGACGTGACATCTCGCTAAATCGGCTGGAGGAGGTCTTACGTATCGGAAATCTGGAAGCAATGATATCGGATTTGCCGGCAGGATTAGAAGCGATCGTGGAAGAGCGGGGAATCAATGTCAGCGGAGGGCAGCGTCTACGGCTCGCTTTGGCGCGTGCTCTGGCCACCAACCCCGCCATCCTTATTCTGGATGAACCGAATGCCATGCTGGAGTCTGAACTGGAGCAGGCGTTATGGAAAGAACTGAAACGGGATCGGTCAAATCATACAACGATCATTTTCACTCACCATATTGAGAACATCCCAGGACCGTATGTCAGTCTGGAACTTCCTTCGGCTCTACGCCCTTTTCGGGAAAGATAATCTGGTCGACCGTCCGTGGACTGGCGTGGACCCGCCATCCCGTATACTGGTGATTCGATTCCATGCGACCGGCGACGTGGCCCTGACTCTGTCGGCCTGCCTCATGTTGCGTCGTCGATTTCCGAACAGCCTAATCGACTACCTTACAGTTAACCTCAACGCCGGCCTTCCCAAAGCTTTGAAAGCCGTGGATTCCGTCCGGATTCTTCCGGATGTTTTTCGACCGGAGGCCGGCAAAGCCGAAACGTTCCTGCGTCGAGCATGGTTCCGTATGGCCGTCCCCATCAAGGCACTGGTGTTGACGAGCCACCGTTACGACCTGGTTATTGATCTGCAGAATAACCCGGCGAGCCGGCGCGTGGTGAGGATAATCAAGCCCACAGCCTGCAGTTTCTTTGACCGATTCTCACCTGTTTCTGCGGAAAGCCGGATACTGGGGACGCTGGAGAGGGCTGGCCTTCATGGATGTCAGTTGAGTTATGCACGGGAGTTGAGACAACCCTGGCCGGAGCTGGCGCGAAATCTCCTGGTTGCATCGGGCTGGTCCGGTCGTCCGCTGGTCGTTTTGAATCCGGCCGGGCTGTGGCCCTCGCGAAACTGGCCGCTCGACCGATATGCCGAAACGGCCCGGTATATTCTGGCCCGGCAGGACGTGGAATTTGTCATACTTGGAACAGACAGGATCCGGTCGGCCTCGGAGTTCCTGATAGGTCGGATAGGTTCGAAAGTGATTCGCCTTGATAACAAAACCTCATTGAGCCTGGCCATGGGCGTTCTTGGCCTGGCGTCCGTTGTGTTGAGTGAAGATTCCGGTCTTGCCGCGATGGCCTTGACCATTGGCATACCTACCGTGATCCTGCTTGGATCAACGCGGCACGACTGGACCACACCAACGGCACCACATACGATTTGCCTGCATTCCGGCGACATGGAGTGCGGTTCCTGCATGGCTCCACTATGCCGGTATGGGGATGTTCCTTGTCTGACCAGGTATTCATCAGAACTTGTCGCAAACCACGTTCTGAATTTTCTGACGTTGGCCGACGAGGGTGAGATTCCCGGCAAGGCATGATGCTCGGAGCCGGACATAAGCCGATGAGGATTGCCCTTTTCACGCCCGGATTCCCAAAAGACGGCGACGATACGACATGCCTGCCGTATGTTCAGGATTGGTTGATGGCACATCGACGGGAATTCCCGCAGAACACGATAGATGTTTTTTCGTTCCAGTATCCTTTTGATGGCGGCCAATACGTATGGCATGGATACCAGGTCACGGCCCTTGGAGGCGCCAATCGCCGTGGGTTCTGGCGTCTGATGACGTGGCTTCGCGTTGTTTTGAGGTTTGTTTCAAGACACCGCAGACAGCGATATGATGTCATTCACGCCCTTTGGCTGGATGAATGCTCCGTCGTGGCCCTTTGGATCCGGAGCTTGCTTAAGATACCGACGGTTCTCACGATCATGGGACAGGACAGCCGAAATCCACACCGGTGGGTGAGACACGGTTTGTCAAGACGGACGGTGGTGACCGCCTGTTCGACGTACGCCGCTGATTATGCCCGTCCGCTCCTTCCTGCGACCAACATTCGTATCATACATTGGGGTGTGGCAGAGGTTCCGTGGGATAATGCCACTCGCGACGTAGACATCCTGGGTGTCGGCTCGTTTATTCCATTGAAGAACTATGACGTATTTCTGGAGATACTTTCGCGGTTGATCGGACGGGGGCGCCAAGTGACCGCCTGCCTGGTGGGTGATGGGCCGGAAAAAGATCGGCTGGTCGGCCTAATCAAGAAATACGACCTCGAAAACGTCGTAACCCTGACCGGCCATTTGGAAAGGCCGGCTGTTCGCCAACTCATGAACCGAAGCAAGATTCTATTGCATCCGGCGGCCTTTGAGGCGCAGGGATTCGTCATCCTGGAGGCTTTGCACGCGGGGATGCAAGTGGTTTGCCGGGAAGTCAGCGATTCGTTTGACGAACGAATGAAGAGGTGTGTGGACGTTGATCAAATGACGGATACGGTGTCATGGCTGTTGGATTCGACCATGACCTATGTCAGAGCCGGTGTGCCTCTTGCAACGAAAACGGCCCTGGAATATGCAAAGCTGTACCGGCAGATGGTCGGCTCGGATTATGACCAAATGAATGCCCGCGAATTGAATACCAACTTGAAGGGATAACCATGAAGCGCTTGCGGAAGATTCTGACAATTGCTTTGGCCATGATCGGTTTGATCACCGTTTTCTCTGGCGCTCTGGTCATCTTTCGTTCGGATGTCGCCGTTGAGTCGACATCGGATAGGTGGATGGACCTGGCATTGGCGGAGGCGGCCCTTGCGCTAAAGTCGCGGGATATTCCGGTCGGTGCGGTCCTCGTCGAGGCAGATTCCGTGTTGGGCAAAGGTCACAATTCGGTCCGCCTCGACAGTCTGGCCGGAGGCCATGCCGAAATGAACGCCATTTCTCAGGCTTTGGCCGGCAACCATTTTCGCGGGTTCCATGGACGTGATCTGGTACTCTATACAACCCTGGAGCCGTGCGAGATGTGCGCGGGCGCCATTCGTCATTATGGTATCCGGCACGTCGTCATCCTGCAACCTCTTGGGCCGTTGGAAAGATGGCGGCGGCTTAGCAACGCTGCAGGCTACGTTTGGAGAATGGGCTTTGAAAAGAACGAGGACAAGCAGGAGGCGCTTTTCAGGCAGCACCCCGATTATCGCCAATAGCCGGGCCGGTTGCCCATACCTTACCAACAAAATGAGGCCCCCACTTGTTTTGTTCTTGAGATTGCAATACCTTGCCGCACTTGGTACAAGTCTCTCTTTCGAATTAACACATCGCATTTCATCGAACCGTCTTACATGATTCTATGGATATTCTCCATTTAGTCCGTCTCATCCTGCTGTTGACGGCGGCGGCCGTTTTTGTCGGTTTGGTCAGGCAGTTGCCGGCGGGCAAGGTCCGCGGTGTATATTTGGTGGCGACCGGATTCGGAGTGATCCTGTTTCATATGGGGTGCAAATTACTCTTACAGTCACCATGGATCGGTGAGCCCGTCCTTGGACTCGTGGCCGCCGTTACAAATTGGACGGGTTGGATGGGTGAAACGGCAGGACTGGTTCTCGTCATGTACGGCTCGTACCTGGCGATTCGATCATTGATTCCACAATTATCAGAGCATTACAGCAGCCTCATGGAGCGTTCCCTGGTGGGGGTCTATCTTGTGCAGGACGGCTTGATCACGTTTGTCAATCCCAGGTTGGCTGAGATTTTTGGGTACCGGGTTTCTGACATGGTCGGCAAGCCGTTTCTGGATTTTGTGGCGCCGGAATCAATCGCGACGGTGATGGAAAACGTCAAACAGCGTCTGGATGGACACCTGAATGCGGTTCATTATGAATTAAAGGGCATCACCCGGCAAGGAAACGTGGTCGATGTCGAGGTATACGGTAACCGGACGTCTTACCTTGGCAAGCCGGCCCTGCATGGTACACTCCTTGATATCACGTGGCGAAAAAAAGCAGAACAGGAGCTTCTAAAGTCACACGATCGATATCGTTCGCTGATGGAGCAAAGTGGGGAAGGCGTTTGGCGGATCGAATTCGAAGCGCCACTTGAAACGTCCCGTCCACCCCGGAAACAAGTGGACCATATCATTGATTTAAGCCGAATCGCAGAGTGCAACAACAAGCTGGCCCGAATGAATGGTCTCGAAAGGTCCGGGGATCTGGTCGGAAAACGCATGACCGATTTGTTTCCGAAAAACGATCGCCTTGTGGAATTGTTGACTCGGTTTGTCAACACCGGCTATCAGCTCACCGACGCAGAGATGACCGTCGATGGTCGCGAGGGTGAAGTCCGTCACTTTCTCCTTAATTTGATTGGATTCACAGAAGACGGCTGTTTGAGCCACATCTGGGGGATCCAAAGGGACATCACCCTGCTGACGGAAGCGAGAAACGCCTTGAGCCGCATCGCGGAGGACGTCGCGCCCAGTGAGGGTGACGAGTTTTTCCGTATTGTCGCACAACGCCTGTCGGAGGCCCTGCGTGTCAAAGTCGTTGTGGTCGGTCTTTTGTCGGAAGACGGACGCCATGGGGTTACGAAGGCGGTACACGTAGACCGTGCTTTTGCACCAAACTTCATTGTCAACCTAGAAACGGGCGTCTTCCGCAATGTGTTGCAGAAAAATACCTGGTGTTGCCCCCAGGATGCGTCCCGGCACTTCGGCGATGATCCTTTCATGACCACAATGCATATCGACAGTCTGATTTGCACACCGCTGGTGGGTCATCGTGCTGAGGTCGTTGGTTTTATTGCCGCCATGGACGCGAGGCCAATGCCGGACTTGGATTTCAAGAAAACTCTCATGGAGGTGTTTGCGCTTCGCACCGCCGGGGAATTGCGTCGCATAAATACCGAGGATGCACTGCGTCAGTCAGAGCAGAGGTATCGCGGCCTTTTTGAAAATTCGTTGACCGCAAATTACATCTCCACGCCGGACGGACGATTGTTGGCCTGTAATGAGAGCTTTGCACGTCTGTACGGATTTGATTCGGTTGCCGAAGCGATGAGCGTTCGTGCGGAGGAGGTGTACACGGACCGTCGACAACACGAAGCCTTTGTCAGGATGATCCGCGAAAAGGGGAAGCTGGCGCAATCTGAATCCACGTACGTCCGGAAGGACGGCCGGCTCCTGCATGTCGTGGAGAACGCCATTGGCGTCTTTGATGAGGCGGGCAACCTGATCCAGATCGAGGGTACGCTGCTCGATGTGACCGAACGTAAACGCATGGAAGAACAATTGCTGCAATCGCAGAAGATCGACAGCCTCGGCGTTCTGGCGGGAGGGATTGCCCACGATTTCAACAACCTTCTGACGATCGTGAATACGAACTTGTTTCTGGCGGAGGCCTCCTTGGAACCGGGCCATCCGGTTTTGGGGCCCATCAATGAAATAAAGACCACGGTCAAACGGGCGGTTTCCTTGACCGGCCAGATACTCGCTTTTGGCCGGAAGCAGGTCATGGAGCGAAAGCATCACGAATTGGATGTCATCGTTCAGGAATTTGCGGTTACATTGCGGCGCATTATTGAAGAGGATATTCAAATTTCACTTTCCGTGAACAGCAGTGGCACGGTTATTCATTGCGATCGCGGCCAGATCGAACAAATTCTTCTCAATCTGTGTGTGAACGCCCGGGATGCCATGCAAAAGGGAGGAACTATAGGCATACGTACCTATGCCACGACATTCACGGAGGAGTTCTGCGCCGAAAACGGATGGGCAAGAGAGGGGCGTTTCGTGTGTCTTGAGGTCACGGATGACGGCTGCGGCATCGATGCCGGCGTTCTGGAAAAAATCTTTGATCCGTTCTTCACCACAAAAGAAGTGGGCAAAGGCAGTGGCATGGGATTGGCCGTTGTCTATGGGATCATCAAAGCCCATCAGGGGTTATTGGACGTACGAACCGCACCTGGACGCGGTTCGATGTTTTCGGCCTATCTGCCGGCGGTCGAGAGAATGACAGAAGAAACGGACGAGCGCTCCCTGGGAAAGACGGCGACGAGGCGGGGTTCAGAGACGATTCTCCTCGTGGAAGATAACAATCAAATCAGGGATGTGACATCCATGATATTGGCGGAACACGGGTACACAGTCTTGACGGCCAATAATGGTGAAGAAGCCGTCCAGATCATGGCGCATCCCGACAATCACATTGATTTGGTCTTCACCGACATGGTGATGCCCAAGATGGGTGGTCGTGAATTGTTTGAAGTGACCAGAAAAGCAAAACCCGAGATGAAGTTTATTTTCACGAGTGGCTATACGTTTGTGGCGCAGGATATGGATTTTATTGGCAAAAGCAGCCTTGTGTTTATTCAGAAACCCTACCAGCTTGATGCCTTACTGGGGACCATTCGACAAGTCATGGATGCCCGCTGATTCGTTGCCGGCCGCTCCGCCATCCCGTTGATGCCTTACCCTTGACAATGTTGCAGCCGCGGTGTATTATTAGCCGTTTTTTTGACACCGAAACAAACCATGTAACCAAGGAAGCATTTTTCATGATACGTATTGACAATCTGACCAAGAACTATGGTGAGGTCAGGGCGGTCGACGCCATTTCATTCGATGTTCATGATGGGGAAGTGCTCGGTTTTCTCGGGCCCAATGGCGCCGGCAAGTCAACGACACTGAAAATAATCACGACGTATCTGGCGCCCACATCCGGAAGGGTTCTGGTCAACGACCAGAGTGTGTCGGATCATTCATTGGCCATCCGCAAACAAATCGGCTATCTGCCGGAAATCAACCCGTTGTACCCCGAAATGACGGTGTACGATTTCCTGAAATTTGTATCCGATGTGCGCCGGCTAAATCCCGCCGGATTCCGTAAACGTCTTGGGGAGGTTGTCGAACTCTGCGGTCTGAAGGGTGTGATTCACAAGACCATCGGAGAACTCTCAAAAGGCTACAAACAACGCGTGGGACTGGCCCAGGCCATCTTTCACGATCCAAAGATCATCATTCTTGACGAGCCTTCGAGCGGACTCGATCCCAACCAGATTGTGGAAATCAGAGAATTGATCAAGACCCTGGGCCGCAAAAAAACGCTGATTTTTTCGAGCCACATACTTCAGGAAGTTCAGGCCACGGCCGACCGGATGGTCATCATCAACAAGGGAAAAATCGTCGCCAACGGCACGACGTCGGAACTGATGACCGGATTTAAGGGAAAGACGGTATTGACGATGGAATTGGTGAATGCCTCCGTCGATGGGATTGACAAGCTCCCATCGGTCGTATCGGGCGTCACCGTGGCCGGAAAGGAAAAAAACGGCTCACTGATGACCGTTCGGCTGGAGTATCCCAACGCCAGCGACCCCCGTTCGGACATTTTTGCGTATGCCGTCCAACAGAAGTGGATCATTCTGGAAATGAGTCGTCACAAAGTGAGTTTGGAAGATGTTTTCCGTGTTTTGACCCTGGAAGGAGGAGCCGCCGATGCATAACGTGGGGATCATATACCGCAAAGAACTTGCCGCATTCTTCTACAGCCCCGTGGCCTACATTGTGCTTCTTGTTTTTTCACTCATCACAGCATGGATGTTCACGAACACATTCTTCCTGATGAACCAATCTGATCTGCGGGCTCTGTTCGAGGTTGTGCCATTAGTCCTTGTGTTCTTCGTTCCCGCAATAACGATGGGTTTGGTGGCCCGAGAAAAGCAGGCGGGGACCGTTGAATTTCTTTTTACGATGCCCTTGACCGACGTCGAGATCGTCGCGGGCAAGTTCCTGGCCGGATGGACGCTGATGGCCGTGGCCTTGGGCTTCACGTTGGTCCATTTCGTGACATTATTGTTTGTTGGAACCCAGGTCGATATAGGCGCTCTTGTCTGCGGTTACTTGGGGCTGCTTCTGGTAGGCGCCTTCTATACGAGCATCGGGATTCTGGGGAGCGCCGTCACAGGCAATCAAATGGTGGCATTCATAGTGAGTTTTCTGATTATTTTTGTCTTCTTCATCATGGAAAAAGCTCTGGTGTTCTTTCCGACATTCTTGAGCGCCATCCTTCAATATGCCAGCGTCGATTACCACCTGAATAACATTGTCCGCGGCGTCGTGGACTCGCGCAACCTGATCTATTTCGGATCGGGCATTACGACGTTCCTGTTGTTGAGCACGAGAATACTTGAAATGAGAAAATGGAAGTAGGAGGAAGGCACATGCCAAGCATCACCACCAAGAATCAGTTTGTCAATTATCTCCTTCTCCTTGTTTCCATTTTGGTCATCCTGAATATCGTCGCGCGGACGTTGTTCGTTCGCGTTGACCTGACCGATCGTAAAATGTATTCTCTTTCGGAATCCAGCCGTGATGTGATTGGGAAATTGGAGGATCGTCTGGTTGCGAAGGTGTTTTTCTCCTCGGACATTCCCGGCACATACGCCAACCAGAAGCGATATTTGCAGGATATCCTTGAAGAATACCAGGCGTATTCCGGCGGTCGCTTTCGTTTTGAATTCATAAGCCCGGACAAGGATGAAAAACTCCAAAAACAGGCTCAGGAGTACAATATTCCGCCGGTCCAGATGCAGGCGATTGAAAACGACAAAATGGAGGTTCGAAACGTCTACATGGGGCTGGTCTTTCTTTACAATGATAAGAAAGAGACCATTCCCGTTCTTCAAACGACACAGGGTCTCGAGTATAATCTCACGGCCACCGTCAAGAAGATAACAGCGGCCAGCCTTAAAAGTGTTGGGATGGTGTCGGTCGAAAATGAGGAAGTGTCCGTGCAGGGGCTGCGACAGTTCCTGGAGCAGATCTACTCGATTCAAACCGTGACGCTGGCCACACCGGTTCCGTCCAATATTATGACGCTGGTTATGAATGGAGTCAGGGATTCGCTGAAGGCGGAGGAGCTCTTCCATCTGGACCAATTCTTGATGCGCGGTGGCCGGCTTTTTCTGGCCCAGGGCAGGATCCACGACATGTGGCAGCAGGGTTTCGCCATGGACATACGATCAAATATTTTTACGTTCCTGGAGCATTACGGCGTCGGCATTGGGCATGAATTGCTGATCGACAATGCCTGCACGCAAATTCAGGTGCAATCGCAACAAGGCCCTTTCCTTGTCCGGAATGCGATTGATTATCCGCCGTTTCCAATGATTCAGCGTTTCAACACAACGCATGCCTTGACCAGGGATTTGACGGTGGCCCGGCTGTTTTTTGTAAGTGAAGTGACGCCGGTGCAGCCCGGTGGACTATCTTTTGAACCATTGATGTATACGTCAGACAAAACAGGTGCATTGCAGGGACCCTTCTATCAGATTTCGCCCATGCAAAACCCGATGATGAAAGTTTTCCCTTTTTCGTCAAAGGTCGTGGCCGGCATCGTGGAGGGGACGGCCAGCAGCTTTTTCAAGGACAGTGCGGTTTTTGCGGCCCGTTCTGGTTTCATCGGCACCACGTCGGATTTGCACATGGTGATCGTGACGGACAACCAGTTTTTTAACGACAAACGGGCAGGCGGTATCCCTGAAAACGCCACATTTATTCTGAATACCGTGGATTATCTGTGCGGCGACGAGGAACTTATCACGATCCGGGCCAAAGACGTGACCCAGAGGCCTTTGGCCGAACTCTCGGATGGAGCGCGGCAATCGATCAAATGGATCAATGTGGCGCTGCCGGCATTCCTGATCGTCGGCTTTGGTCTGGTCCGATGGCGTATCAATCGTAACCGACGAAAAGTTTTGGAGGAAATCTATGGATAGTCTCAAGGGCTGGAAGCCGTATGTCATTCTTTTGGGGGTGCTGGTTCTCTTGCTGATCTACACCCAATGGAAGGAGAGTCGTTATCAGCCGACCGTAGAACCGATATTCAGGGCCAAAGCCTCATCGATCGTTTCGTTCACAATCGCTCGGGGAATGTCTGAATTCACGATTGTGAAACTGGATTCGTCGTGGGCTTTCGAGAGCCCGGACACTGGCGTCGTCGACACCCTGAAAGTCAGGCAATTTCTTGAGTCGGTCATGACAGCCAAAAGGGAGGACTATGTGACCGAAGACACTTCCAAACATGTCACCTACGACGTTGCCGGGGATCGGGCGGTCAAACTGAGCGTTCGCCACCTAAGTGGCGAAGAAACCGTCTACCTGGGCCGGTCAAGATCGGACTACAACCGGGAGTACATACGTTTTCCGGATGATCCTCGCGTCTACCTGATACACGACGATATTCTGAGAATGGTCGGGGCGACGATTTCGTATTGGCGGAAATAGTCGGATAATAACGCGAGCGGAGAGAGACACACGAACTTCGTAACCAGGATCACGTCGCTTCTTTAAGCAAGGCTTCGTTTTCGGCGAGCCTCAGCTTATCGACGATGTCGTCCAGCTTGCCTCCCATCACACCCTCCAAATCGTAAATCGTAAGACCGACCCGGTGATCTGTCAGACGGTTTTGTGGGAAATTGTACGTGCGGATTTTCTCACTCCGGTCGCCGCTGCCGACCATGGATCTGCGTTGGGAAGCAATCTTCGCGTCCTGTTCGTGTTTCCGCATTTCGTACAGGCGCGCTTTGAGGACTTTCATGGCTTTCTCACGATTCTTCAATTGTGAGCGCTCCTCCTGACATTGCACGACAAGGCCGGTCGGCACGTGGGTCATGCGCACGGCGGTTTCCACCTTGTTGACGTTCTGTCCGCCTTTTCCCCCCGATCGATAAATGTCGATCCGCAGGTCGGCCGGATTGATCACGATGTCCTTGTCGACTTCGTCAAACACCGGCAGGACGGCGACGGTGGCGGCCGACGTGTGCACACGCCCTTGCGTTTCGGTTTTTGGAACCCGCTGAACGCGATGTGTACCGCTTTCAAATTTGAGAAGGCCATAGGCGCCAGAGCCCTGGACCTCGAAAATAATTTCTTTGAACCCCCCCTGATTGGCCTCCGTGAAGTCTATGATCTCAACACGCCAGCCTTTCTTTTCTACAAAATAGCGGTACATGGCGAAAAGATCTCCGGCGAAAATGCCCGCCTCGTCGCCGCCCGTGCCTGCCCTTATTTCCAATATGCAGTCTCCGGAGTCGTGCGGATCTCGGGGAATAAGCATGTACTTCAGTTCTGTCTCGGTCTTTTCCTTCTCGATCTCAAGCTGTTGCAACTCGTCTTTGGCCATGTTTTTCAAATCCGTATCGGCGGAGTTGCGAAGGATGTCCTCGTCGCCCTCGATATCCTTAAGCAGCCGTCGGTAGGACTCATACTTGTTGACAATTTCCTCCAGTTGAGTCCGTTCCTTGCCGAGACTTCGGAAAAGGGCCTGGTCGGCAATCGTCTCCGGACGTGTCAGAAGGTCAGTCACTTCGTGAAACCGGGTTGTTACGCGTTCAAGCTGATCAATCATGGGCAGGGTCGTGTTGATGGGATGGAATCAAAAAAGCGAAATAAAAAAGGGATATGCTTCCGTCGGAAGCATATCCCTGTGAACGATTTGACCTATCTACTTTTCGGATTTTGTTTCGCGGAACTTGGCAAACTTCTTGTTGAACTTTTCCACACGGCCGGCCGTATCGATCAGTTTCTGCGTGCCGGTGAAAAAGGGATGGCAGTTTGAACAGATTTCAACTTTGATATCACCGACAGTCGATCGTGTTGTAAAAGTATTGCCACACGAGCACGTGACATGCGACAAGCGATAGTTGGGATGAATGGCGTATTTCATGAAGGCGTCCTTAGCTTTGATACGGTCACTAATCTTTGGCCGAACTGGTCTTTCGGGTCGGCATTATAGCAAACAGTCTCATGAAAAACAAATGTTTTTTTCAATTCGGCCATTGGAAGCGATCCTGTGGTATCATCAGGGACAGGGCAATCGGCCCTCATTTTTCATGAGTCGCTCAGATCGACCCAGCCTCCCACGAAGCGATGTTGGATGCGTGAGACCGTATTTCCCGTAAACTGGCCTTGATAAAGGTGAAGAAAACGAATACATTTCGCCATCTATGACGACCAGGATGCCGTAGTTCATGTTTCCGCTCATCACCTCGAAAATCCAGAACAAACTGATTTTCACATTCAGCATGTTCTGTCTGGCCATTTTCAGCGTTTCCGGTTTGTTGCACTATTGGTATACCGAAAGCAGTCTGGATGAGGAATTGGGCAAGAAATTGCTTGCCGTGGCTCACGCCGCCTCGCTCCAGATCAATACGGAATTGGTTTCCAAATTGACGGCTGGGGACGAGGGCTTCCGTACGTATCGCAATTTCAAGAAACGTCTGAGTGACCTGCGCGACGTCACAGACGTCGAACGCATTTACATCATGGATCTGAAAGGCCAGAGTCTGCTGGATACCGAGGATGGTGTACGTGTCGGGTATTTGTATCCTTTTCTAAAATTCAATCAGTTTGAATTTGATCGGACCACGAAAGGCCTGCCCTCCCATTCCGTCCTGTTTGAGAGCTACGACGGCAAGTTGTACAAGACAGCTTTTGTGCCGATGGTTGTCAACAACGAGATCAAGGGTGTCATCGCCGTGGACGGGAGCGCGACATTTCTCTATTTGATCAAACGGATTGAATGGCATTTGCTGACGGTCGGTATTATCGGAGTTCTGGTCTCTGTTCTCATTGGATATTACCTGGCACGCTCCATCAGCAATCCCGTTCAACAGCTTATGGAAGCCGCTGAAAAGATCGGATCGGGCAATCTGGAGCATCCGATCGACATCAAGAGTCGAGATGAAGTCGGATTTCTTGGAACGACGATGGAGAAGATGCGCCGGAATATTCTTAAACGGGATCAGTATCTCAAGACTATGCTGGCCGGTGTGGCTCATGAATTGCGAAATCCTCTCGGCGGCGTCGAAATTTTTTCTCATCTGCTCAACAAGGAAATACACGAAGAAGGGCCGCGCAGGAATTACATTCAAAAAATCATCAGTGAAATAGAGGTCATGAAGAAGATCCTGACAGATTTTTTGGACTTTGCCAGGCCGAGAGTTCCCCAGCCCGAGCGGTGCAACGTTCACAGGTTGGTGGAAGAAGTGAAAGTCATCTTTGGGAGGGACATCGAGCGCAAAGCGATTGACATGCGGACCTCCATTGTCGAAAAGGAAGTGTATGCCGACCCGGGGCATTTGCGACAGATTATTGTCAATCTCATGGAAAACTCAATACAATCCGTGAATGGGCATGGTCAGATTTCGATTGAAACGCGGGCCGTGAATGGACGAATCGAATTGATCATCGAAGACAATGGTCATGGGATCGAGGAAACCATCAAAGACAAAGTGTTTGATCCATTTTTTACAACAAAAGAGAAGGGGTCGGGACTGGGGTTGGCCATTGTTAAGAAGCTCGTCGAAGAGAATCACGGCGATATCGGAATCGAATCCGATGGACGTCATGGTACGCGATGTGTGGTTATTTTTCCAAAGAGTGAAATTCAATAGAAAGCTTTGACCCATGAGAGTATTCCTTCTGGCAGCCATCTTGTCGTCATGGTGCGTCGCCAACGAGCCTTCGGTGGTCGTGTTGCGCGAAGCTGAGCAACTCATGCCTTCGCAAGGCCGACATATGGAATTCCGATTCGCACCGCTCCCGTCATCCACCAAATCCAAGAAGTTGGTCTTTTTTTACTCGTTATTGATGCCCGGTATGGGGGACCTGTATCTGAAGGACTGGAACGTCCGTGAGTGGGGATCGGGCAAGTATTTTTTTGCCACGGAAGTCCTTCTTTGGGCTTCCCATTTTTATTCCAACAGCCGGAGCCAATGGCTGGCTGGTGACTACAAAGCCCTGGCGGCCAGGCATGCCGGGGTCGTCTGGGGTGTTCCGAAACCGGACAAATATGAGACGAATATCGGCAAGTTCTCGGACATCTACTACTTCAACGACGTCTACCGACGCGCCAGCGGAACCACACAGTTGTATGAAGAAAACGATGCGAATTATTGGCGTTGGGATTCCGAATCCCACCGAAAGCTCTACGACCGTACGCGGATTCAGAGTCAGAAATTTGACCGCATCTCCCAGTATCTCATATTTGGGATCGTTGTCAACCACTTCATGGCCGGGATGAACTCGATAAGAGAATATCGGCGTCTGCAGCGGGCTTTGGGTGTTCAAATGGATTTCAGAGTGTATCCTTCGCGGGCCGGAGCGAAGTACGGTTATGTGTGGGAGGCCGCCCTTTCCAAGCATCTATGAGCGCGTCAAAAATTGTCTGGCTATCCTTGCATGGCATGTTTCAGATATGTATATTGCGCTCGATTTTGGTTGTGAAAAATGGAACTTGATGGGTGAAAGGCTTCTGTAATGGCTCAGGACTATGTGTATGTTCTTGTTTTTCTGATTGGTGGAGCCGCTCTTGTCCTCGTAACCATGATGTTGTCATGGGCGTTGCGTCCTCACAAGCCCACCAAAGCCAAAACGACCCCCTACGAATGTGGCGAATTGCCGGCTCAGGCTGATTCGTACTTCCAATTCAACATTCGATACTACCTGTTCGCATTGTTATTTGTTGTCTTTGATGTCGAAGTCGTCCTTTTCATCCCGCTGGTCAAAGTATACCAGGATGTGGCGTTGGTGGCATTTGTGGAGTTGACGTTTTTTGTGCTGGTGTTGTCCATTGGACTTTACTACGCGTGGAAGAAAGGAGTCCTGCAATGGGAATAGTGAATGAGGAGCTGTTTCCAAAAATTGAGAAATTCCCGGGCGGCGAGATTGTCATTACGTCTTTGGATAAGGTGTTTACGTGGGGCACCAAGAATTCGCTGTGGCCGCTGGGTTTTGGACTCGCCTGTTGCGCGATCGAAATGATGGCCACGCTGATGTCCAAATTCGACTTATCCAGATTTGGTGCCGAGGTTATGAGGGCGTCGCCCAGGCAAGCGGACCTGATGATCGTGGCGGGTACCGTGACCGAAAAGATGGCGCCACGGGTCAAACTTCTGTACGATCAGATGCCGGATCCGAAATATGTTATCGCCATGGGCAGTTGTGCGATTGGCGGCGGGCCGTTTTACTACGATTCGTACACCGTCGTCAAAGGCGTTGACCAGATTATTCCGGTGGATGTTTTTCTTCCGGGCTGTCCGCCGCGTCCCGAAACGCTGATTGACGGCATTCTGCAGTTACAGCGAAAGATTGAAAAGGAAGGTGTGTTGCGTAAGAAGATAGTGCATGAAACAGATGATAATCCGGCAAGCTGACAACGGGGTTGGTTATGGAACTTCAAACGATGGTTGAGCAAATCCGGCGGCGGTTCCCGAAGACGGAAGTTGAATTCGACAAAAATGTCGTGATTAACAAGGATGATTTCTCTGCCTTTGTTGAATTCATCCGGGACGACCCGGAGTTTCAGATGAACGTTCTGGATTTGCTCACCGCGACGGACCACCCAACCGAAAACCAAATCCACATGGTCTATGGTTTTCATTCCTACCGAAAGAAACACTATTTGCTCACGAAAGTTCGGTTGGACCGGACCAAGCCTTCCGTCGCGTCATTGACCCGCTGGTGGGCCGCGGCAAACTGGACCGAACGGGAAGTGTTTGACCTTTTCGGGGTGAATTTTGACGGCCATCCTGACTTGCGAAGAATTCTGACGCCGCCGGATTTTGCCGGGCATGGACTTCGCAAGGATTATGAGAGACCAGGATTTTTCGTGAAGAAGCCCGATTTCTAGTCATCACCGGTCGCCTCCACGAACAACGCACCCAAGCTATGTGATAGGATGAAAGTATGTCCCAGGAAACGAACACGAACCGCCAGCAATCCCACCTGATGTCACAGTCGTTTGGTCAATCCACGCCGCTGTTCGATCAGATTCCACCGCGCCATAAGACGATCTTGCGCCAGTCACCGGCATCGGAACTGAAGACAGAGGAATTCCTGCTCAATGTCGGTCCGCAGCATCCCAGCACGCACGGCGTATTGCGTCTCGTGGTTTCTCTGGAAGGTGAAGTCGTCACCAGCTGCGATCCGGATCTGGGATATCTCCACCGGACGTTTGAAAAAATCTCGGAGAATCGCAACTACCAGCAGATCGTTCCTTTTACGGATCGCATGGACTATCTCGGATCGATGAACGCCAACTGGGGCGTGTCATGCGCCATCGAAAAACTGGCCGGCATCGAAGTGCCCGAGCGGGCGGAGTACCTTCGGGTTATCGTCGGGGAACTCAACCGTCTGGCTTCCCACCTGATGTGGATGGGTGCGTTTTGCGCCGATATTGGCGCGCAAACGGTTCTGCTGTTCGGATTCAGGGAGCGGGAGCTCATACTGGACATGTTTGAAGAGATTTGCGGGAGCCGGTTGACGTACGGCTATATCCGTGTCGGGGGCGTTGCCGAAGATATCACACCGACATTCGACAAGATGGTACGGGATTTCCTGAAAATCGTACCAGAAAAACTCGCAGACTATCACAATCTGGTGACGGGCAATCCAATTTTCGTCGAGCGCACGCGCGGCGTCGGGGCCATTACTCTGGACGAGGCGATCCGCTTTGGAATAACCGGTCCGATGCTGAAAGCGTGCGGGTTTCCGTGGGACCTTCGGAAAGAGGAGGCGTACTCCGTTTATCCCAAGATGGATTTTGATATTCCCGTGTACTACAACGGGGACTGTTTCGATCGTTTTCGTGTGCGCATGGATGAGATGCGTGAATCGGCGAGGATTATCGAGCAGGCGCTCGGTGGCCTTCCCGAAGGCGCCCACCGTGTGAAGAAACTGCCCCGTAACATCAAACCGCCCGCCGGCGACGTCTACGTGCGACAGGAAGCGCCGCGAGGAGAGTATGGCGTGTACGTGGAATCGGACGGCTCCACCAAGCCCAATCGCGTCAAATATCGAACTCCCAGCTTCTCCAATTTGTCGATACTGCCCTTGATGACCGTAGGATGGAAGATCGCCGATCTTATTGCGATCCTGGGCAGTGTGGATATTGTGCTTGGCGACGTGGACAGATAAACCGGTACGGATGGAAACAAAGTGGTGAACTGCTATGAATGATTTGTTCTTGGGGTTGCTCGCTGCCGCCCTGACGTTCGGCGCCATAGCGCTGAACGTTTTGCTCCTGGTTTTCATGGAACGGAAGGTGTCGGCCTGGATACAATCGAGGATCGGTCCAAACCGGGTTGGCCCGTGGGGGCTGCTTCAAACTACGGCCGATATTATCAAGCTCATCCTGAAGGAGAATATTCGCAATCGTGAATCGGACCAGACGATATTTTATATGGCCCCCATTCTGGCCTTTCTGGCTCCGTTTGCGGCTTTTGTGACCATACCCATTGCTTCATCCGTCGGTGTCGCCGATTTGAACATGGGCGCCATTTATGTATTTGCGCTGGGCAGTTCGGTGATTTTTGCGATCATCTGGGCGGGATACGGTTCGAACAACCGGTATGCCCTTATCGGCGCCATGCGTTCGGCCGCGCAAATGGTCTCTTACGAGGTGCCCATGATCACGGCGGTGCTCGGCGTCTTCCTGATCGCCGGAACACTGTCGATGAAAGAACTCGTCGGTTTGCAGGCAGGCGGGGCATGGTTTGTGGTCTACCAGCCCGTGGGGTTCATTCTGTTTCTCGTGGCGGCAACTGCCGAGGCCAACCGGGCGCCGTTTGATCTGCCCGAGGCAGAATCGGAATTGGTGGCCGGATTTCATACGGAATACAGCGGCATCAAGTTTGCTTTTTTCTTCCTGGGCGAATACGCGGCCATGATTGTTTCCTGTTCGTTGATGGTGTTGCTTTTCCTGGGTGGATGGTTGATTCCATTGGTTGACAATGCCCTCGTGCCGGTGTGGCTGCAAGTACTGGCATTCATCTTCAAAGTTTATCTGATGATTTTTGTGCTGATGTGGATGCGGTGGACATTCCCGCGACTTCGCGTGGATCACCTGATGGAATTTGGATGGAAGATCCTTTTGCCAATCGGTTTTGTCAATCTGGTGGCCACGGGCGCCGTGGTGCTATGGCTTAAACCCTAATTGGAAGGTTTGCATGTGGACTATGTGATCAAGACTCTGAGAGGTTCATGGGGCCTTCTTATGGGCCTGGGTGTGACTCTCAAGTACATCTTCAGGAAAAAAACCACCGTTGAATATCCCGAGGTCCACAAAGAACTGGCCGACCGTTACATCGGGTATGTCAAGATGATGTACGAAACCGAAGGCGAGCACGCCGGGTATACCAAGTGTGTGGCCTGCATGGCGTGCGTGGTCGTTTGTCCGGTGTCCTGCATTCAGGTGAGCGCCGACAAACATCCCGATCCGACCAAAAAACGTATTGCGAGAGAGTTCCTGTTGGACTACGCGAAATGTGAATTCTGCAATCTGTGTATCGAAGCTTGCAATTTTGACGCCATCATCATGGGGCATGATTACGATCTGGCGCTATATGATCGCACGGAGATGGACATGGTGCTGGTCAAGGACATGAAATATCACAACGACTTGTTCGAAGCCAGCCGGCGCCAGACAGGAGCCCGCCGCGTTTCCATTGTATCGCCACGGGAGAAGGAAATTATCGAGGTCATCAACAAACGGGAATACGAAGAGCGTATGAAAAAGACGGCGGCCAAAGACGACGCCAACGTCGCCTCGTAGATCAGGAGTTTATCATGGGTCATGTTATGATTTTTTATCTGTTTGGTGCGCTGGCGATCGTGCTGGCCCTTTTCGCCATCGTCCACAAGAACGTATTCAAGTCGGCCACATTTCTTGCGGGCATGTTGTTTTGCACAGCAGCTCTCTTTGTGCTACTGGATGCGGAATTTATTGCGGTCGTGCAAGTGCTGGTCTACATTGGCGCCATCACGATCCTCATTGTTTTTGCCATCATGCTGACCATGCGAATCAATGACGAGATGAGAGAGCCCTTCAACGCTCAAAAGAAGCTGGCGCCGGTCATCGTTGCGGGTATCCTTGGCGTCATTTTGGTATTTTTATTGAGAGGGTCCTGGACCACGGGAATGGCGGATGGAGCGCTTTTACCTGCGGACCCTTTGGCCGATATCGGCCAGGCATTACTGTCTTACTTTATTCTGCCCTTTGACGTCGTTACGGTACTACTGCTTATTGCCCTGGTGGGGGCGACGTACCTGGCCAGGCAGGATGACCATCAACCTATGGTTCAGGAAGTGGATGCGGGGCGTCAAGACCTGGCGGACAAAAAAGAAGCGGAAAATCCGGAAGTTCTGGTTCACTAAATTGGTGAGACAATGGAAATTGGACTTTATCATTATCTGATCCTGGCCGTGGTTCTGTTCGGTATTGGACTCGCCGGCCTATTGATCCGGCGTTCCGTGATTTCGATGCTCATAGCCATCGAAATCATGTTTAACGCCATCAACCTGATCGCGGTGTCCTTTAACCGATTTCTGTATCCGGGCGATGTCACCGGCCAGGTGTTTGTAGTTTTTGTCATGACCATTGCAGCCGCGGAGGCGGCCGTGGCCCTGGCTATTGTAATGTCGGTCTACCGCCATTTCAAGAGCGTTGAAGTGGATGGGCTGACGATATTGAAGAAATGACCGTTATTAGGAGTCTTGACGTGCATTCACCATTCTATGATCTGGCCTGGCTGATTCCGGCGCTTCCATTGCTGGCGTTCCTGATTACAGTCCTTTTTACGCGGCATTACAAGGGGCTGACCGCCTTCCTTTCGTGCGCGGCCGTGATCGCTTCTTTCTATCTTTCCGTGAGAGTACTCGTTGATATGGTGGCCGGCGCGGGAACACGCCAGACCTTGAACATTGAATGGATTCCTCTTGGTAAATCGCTGCACGTGACCCTGGGAGTGTACCTGGATCCGCTTTCTGTGATGATGCTGATGGTCGTCACGACGGTCTCCATGCTCGTGCATATATATTCACTCGGTTACATGAAGCACGATGAGGGGAAAGCGCGGTTTTTCTCGTTTTTGTCGTTGTTCACTTTTTCGATGCTCGGATTGGTGCTTGCCGACAACATGCTGCAGATGTTTATCTTCTGGGAATTGGTCGGGTTGTGCTCGTACCTGCTGATCGGCTATTTTTATGAAAAGAAATCAGCTGCCGATGCCGCGAAGAAGGCCTTTTCCGTGACACGGGCCGGCGATCTGGGTTTCTTCATGGCGGTTGTGATATGCTGGGGGTACTTCGGCACGTTTGATTTTGTCGAAATCCAAAGACAATACGGGCAAACGACGGAGTTTTTGGCACGGGCGTTTCCATTTCTGATTTTCTTTGGGGCGATGGGCAAGAGCGGCCAGTTTCCGCTGCACATCTGGCTTCCGGACGCCATGGAAGGCCCAACGCCGGTGTCAGCGCTGATCCATGCGGCGACGATGGTAGTAGCCGGTATCTTTTTGGTGGCCCGATCCATACTGATTTTTGCCAACACGCCGGACACCATGTTGTGGGTGGCTTATATCGGAGGATTCACAGCCTTTTTTGCCGCCACGATTGCTGTGGCCCAACATGACATCAAGCGGGTTCTTGCGTATTCCACGTTGAGCCAGCTGGGATATATGATGATGGCGCTTGGCATCGGTGGAACCGTTGGACTCGGGAATTCACATCATGGCCATAGTGGACAGGACCTGGCCCTGCTGGGTCAGACGGCCGGCACGTTTCACCTGTTCACTCACGCGTTCTTCAAGGCCTTGTTGTTTCTCGCTTCCGGCAGCGTGATCCATGCGATGCACACCAACAACATCTGGGAAATGGGCGGCTTGAAATCAAGAATGAAGATCACCGTCTGGACCTTCCTGATCGGAACCATAGCGCTGGCCGGCATACCGCCCTTCGCCGGGTTCTGGAGCAAAGACGAGATTCTGGCCACGGCGTTTGAAGTGGGATCGATTCATGGTTATCTTCTTTTTGGTCTCGGCCTTGGCGCGGCATTTCTGACGGCCTTCTACATGTTTCGTCTGTGTTTTGTGGCATTTTGGGGCTCGGTACCTGAAAAATCCCATCCGCACGAATCCGAGTTCTCCATGACGTTGCCCCTGATGGTTCTGGCTGGATTGTCCATGGTGGCTGGCCTGATCGGACATCGTGCCATCGCCGCCGCACTTGGTATCCCAAGCTATGCTGAATTTCTCAATCCCCAATGGGACCATGTGCCTCAATTCCACATCTCGATTGCCGTTGTATCGGTGATCGTCGCATCGTTGGGAATTCTGTCGGCGTTCTTGCTGTATGCAAAGCGTCCGGCGGAATGGACCAGTGAGGCGCACGATCCATTGCGCGCCAAACTTGGCCGGCTGTACGATCACCTCGAACACAAGTGGTATGTGGACGAAATCTGGTCGTGGATCCTCAGGAATTTCCTCTATCGTTTTTCGAGCGCCTGCGCCTGGTTTGACAGAAATATCGTAGACGGTACCGTCGACCTGGTTGGATTTCTGACCACCCGAGCGGGCCTGGCCATGCAGCCGGCTCAAAGCGGCCGCCTGCAGAATTATCTACTGGTCGTGGTGGTCGGGCTCCTGATCGTCCTGGCGTTGCTGTATGTTCATACGCCGGAAATTCTGGCTCAAATAACGAAATAACCGGGCTCCCAGCATGGCCGCTCCCTCGCCAAAGAAAAAACCCGGAATTTCGACCCCAAAGGCCGGTTCTTTTCACAACAGTTTCGAATGGTCAACCACGCGCGTCTGGGTGACGTTGGCGTGCATCGCCGGATTGCTTTTCTATTGGATGAGCCAATCGCCTAGGCCCTACGACGATGACAATATCGGCCGTTTCTTCATGGCCCAAATGGCTCCGGAGAAGCCTGAGTTTTTCGTCAACACCTGGGGCCGTCCTCTGGCGATTCTGCTTTTTGTCATTCCGTCTCAATTTGGATATTGGTACTGCGCCGGCGTGACAGTTTTGCTGTCAATCGGCACCGCATACCTGGTTTACCGTACCGCCGTTGAGACCGGACGCCCGAACGCCTGGCTTGGCGTTATTTTTACGGCTTTCCAACCCATTTTTTTTGCGACCGGCTTCAGCCTTTGCACCGAACCGATCGCCGCGTTCTTTCTTGCCTGGGGCGTTTATTTGTTCTACAAAAAGAACCATGTACCGAGTAGTTTGATGTTGTCTCTCACGCCGTTGGCCCGATTGGAGATGGTGGTTCTTCTGCCGTTCTTTGCCATCACGCTCTTCAAGGAAAAGAAATACGTGGAAATTCTGCTTATGGGATTCGGCCTCGTGATTTTTCAGTTGGGCGGCATGATCCTGACGGGCGACACATGGTATTTGCTGACGCAAGCCCAGGGGGCCGGTCACGGCATGTATCAGAACGGCCCGTTTGACCATTACTTCAAACGTTTCATCTTCATTGTCGGTCCGACATTGTTTGTGTTGGTGTTATTGCAACTCGTGCACGACCTGAGGGAACGTCGTCTCAACGTGATCAACGCTTCGGTGGTTGTCATGTTCAGTCTTCACGTGTATTTCTATTGGAAGGGCAATGTCGCGCAGATCGGCTTTCTCAGACATTTGGTCGCGGTGGCTCCCATGATTGCCTTGTGGGGCCTGGACGGCTTCAATCGGTGGTTTGAGGACCGTGTTCCCGACAAGGCGGTGAAGCGCGAAACGCTCATCAATATCCTGGTGATATCCGGGCTTGCTATTCTGTCGTTGTCATACTACGGGTTCAATCTGGTGGGCGATTACTACCTGTCGGAAGAAAAAGACTATCTCAAATTCCTGACGGTGCTTCTTCTGCTCCTACTTTTTGCGTTGAATAAATACCTGGGTCTGGTCGATCGTTCCATCAAATGGGTGATGATCATGTCCGTGGCCGCCATGACGGTCGTGTACGCCGTGGTCAAGGAAAGGCCGCTACAGTTGGATCCCGAGCACCAGGTCGTCCGGAATTTCCATGACTACTATGTTGAGAAGATAAAACCGGGCAACCCGCGCATGATGGTGGTTCACACGTGGTTTTTCTTTTTTGAAAAGTATAACCTTTACAAGGACCGCGACAGCACCAGCACCTTTTGGGAAATGAAAAAAGAAAACCTGGATAAACTGCCGGTCGGCGGTCTTGTGGCGTGGGATTCTCACTATAGCTGGAGGCTGGTCAGCGACGTCCAGCAGGAGGATTTGGTCAACAATCCCGGTTTCAAACTCCATCGGCAATTTGTGTCACCGAATCGGCGATTTGCCATTTTGTTATTTGAAAAGGTGCAGAGCTAGTCCGGTATGTTGCGTCCCTCGGATTTCAAAGATTGGCAGGAATACTATTGGACGTACCAGAATGTTCTGGCCAGGAAATACCTGATTCCCATGCTGGAAGGGCAGGGGATACGGATCGACGGATCGCGGGTTTTCGAGATCGGATGCGGAAGCGGCGGGGTGATTGAGGCGTTTGCGGAGCGCTGCCAAGTGGCCGTAGGATTGGATATCGCGCCATTTGATTACACTCACGCCCCGGGTTCGAAAGTCCGCTATATCACGGCCGACATTTTTGACCCGGAACACGCGTCCCGATATGCCGGCACGTACGATGTGATCCTGCTCCGCGATGTCATCGAACACTTGCCGTCCAAGGCCCTGCTCTTTGAAAGGTGTGCCGAATTGCTTGATCCGCAAGGAGTCATGTTGGTGACGTTTCCACCGTTCTATTCACCGTTTGGAGCTCATCAGCAGGTTCATGCGCGGCGACGCCTGGGGAAACTTCCGTTCCTGCACTGGATGGGCCGCCGGTGGTATGTTAGGTATTTGCGAATGGTCGAAAAGAACAACGAAGGGGCGGTTCGGGCCGCTGAAGAATTGTTTGACACGAAAACAAGCATCCGGTCATTGAATCGGGAAATCAGGCATTCGTCTTTTGAAATTCAACATCAGGAATACTATGTGACGCGTCCGTCGTATGAAATTCGCTACGGTATCCGGCCCATGAAAGCCCAGTTTCTGCGGCATGTTCCGCTATTGCGCGAATGGCTGGTGATGGGTGTCTATATGATCCTGCGAAAAAAACCGGCTTCTTCTAACCAATCGAGGTAGGCTGTGGAACCTTTTATCTTATCCGCCATTATTTTAGTACCCATCGCGGCCGCGATCATCATTGTGATGATGCCGGAAGAGGAGGCAACAGGCCCTCGCATGCTTGCCAGTTTTGCCTCGTTTATGACCGTTGTATTGTCCGTCGTGGCATACATCTACTTTGATCCGGCGGCGGGGCGCAATTTTGAAGTGAATATCCCATGGGTGCCGACATTGGGGATACACTACCACGTCGGGGCGGATGGCATCTCCATAGCCATGCTGTTGCTGACCAGCATCACGATTTTCACGGGGTGCCTGATATCCTGGGAAATCAAGGAACGTCAGAAGGAATTCTTCGCATTTCTGCTGTTGCTGGTTGGCGGCGTGTTCGGTGTGTTTGTGGCCTTTGATCTGTTTCTTTTCCTTGTATTCTACGAGTTGGCCGTATTGCCAATGTATTTGCTGATTGGGATATGGGGTACGGGCCGCAAAGAGTACTCGGCGATGAAACTGACGCTGTACTTGTTGTTGGGCAGTGCGCTCCTTCTGATCCCGATTTTTGGACTGTATGTTCAGGCCCACGCGGCGACCGGGATTTGGAGTTTCGATTACGACTTTTTGTCAAAGAACTTTCAGATCACCAGGGACTGGCAGTTGATTTTCTTCCCGATGGTTTTCGTGGGCTTCGGCACCATTGGTGGCTTGTGGCCGGTTCATACGTGGTCGCCGGACGGTCACGCCTCGGCGCCTTCGGCCGTTAGCATGCTTCACGCGGGCGTACTGATGAAACTGGGCGGTTATGGCATCATCCGGATTGGTCTGCAATTCATGCCGGAAGGGGCCCAGGAATGGGTCGTCTTTTTCGGGTTGCTCACGGTCGTAAATATCGTCTACGGTTCGTTGTCGGCCATCCGGCAAACGGATATGAAATACATCATCGCCTATTCGTCGGTTTCGCACCTTGGGATTGTCACACTGGGTATTTGCACGCTCACGCCATCGGGATTGAACGGCGCCGTTTACCAGATGTTCGCCCACGGCATCATGACCGCACTTCTCTTCGCATTGGTGGGCGTCGTATATGGCAAACTGCACAACCGGAACATCACGGAGATGGGTGGACTGGCGAAAATCATGCCATTCACAACCGTGGCGTTCGTGTTTGCCGGCATGACCGGCCTCGGCCTTCCCGGATTGTCGGGCTTTGTGTCAGAATTACTGGTTTTGACGGGGGCGTTCTCGGCCGGTGTCGCGGGTTCGCCAAGTCCGATCATGAAGTACATTGCACTGATATGCCTGACCGGCGTCGTGTTTACGGCCATTTACATCCTGAGAGCCGTACAGCGTATATTCTTCGGCGAGCCGACGGAGGCCCTTCGCAACAACGAACACTTCCATCACCTCGGCGACACGGATAAAAGGGAAGTCTTTGCCTTGGGCATCCTGATGCTGGTAATCGTTCTGGCCGGCGCGTATCCGGCATGGATGGTTGACTTGATCAATTCCGGTCTCTCACTGGAAGTATTCCCCAAACTGGGCCTGATGGCCAGGTAAAATCCGAATCGCAGGAATCAAAGAATCGGAAGAGCACTTTTTTTTGTGGCGTGGAACAAAGCGGCGACGTTTCACGCCTTAAACAAAAACATTGTAGATTCAACGAAAACCGCTATATTGTCGCGTATTTCTGCTTAGGTTCACCGGAGTTTCTGAATGGGTAGAATCATCACGATTGCCAACCAAAAGGGAGGCGTCGGCAAAACTACAACGGCCATCAATCTGGCTTCCTGTCTGGCTCACAATGGCCGACGGACGCTGATTATTGACATGGATCCCCAGGCCAATGCCACAACGGGTCTGGGTTTTGATCTGGAAAGCATTGAGAGAAGTTCCTACGAAGTTCTGATCCACAACCTGAAAGCCGAAGAAGCCATCAGCAAAACGATGATGTCCAATATGGACCTCCTGCCGGCCCACATACGGCTGGTCGGCGCCGAAGTGGAATTGGTCGGGCTGGAAAACCGTGAACAGATGTTCTTGAACGCAGTGGCCGGCATTCGCGACCGGTATGAATACGTTCTCGTGGATTGTCCGCCGTCACTGGGGCTCCTTACCCTGAATGCGCTGACCGGCTCGGATACCGTCCTGATTCCCATTCAGTGTGAATACTACGCCCTGGAAGGCCTTCGCCAGCTTCTGAATACGATCCGCTTGGTCCAGCGCCATCTGAATACGGCTCTGACGATCGAAGGAGTCCTTCTGACCATGTACGACAGCCGTCTCAACCTATCCAACCAGGTTGTCAACGAGGTGAAAGAATACTTCAAAGAAAAAGTCTTCAAGAATGTGATCCACCGGAATATCAAACTGGGTGAAGCCCCCAGTTATGGAAAACCGATCATGCTTTACGATCCGGCATCCGTGGGATCACAGGACTATATGGGATTGGCCAAAGAAGTGATGGCCAACGTTATCAAACCCCAGCCCGTCTAAGATCGGTCGACTATGTCGGATAAATTCATTCCCAAAAAGAACACCGGTTTGGGGAAAGGGCTCGGCGCCCTGATTCCCGGTGCAAGCCTGACCAGGGAAGGTACGTTGAAGTCCGACGAATCGGCGATCAGCAACATTGCCATCCATCTGATCAAGCCCAATCCATTCCAACCGCGCAAAGAATTTGACGAACAGGCCCTGGTGGAATTGCGGGACTCCATTCTTCAAAATGGCATTATCCAGCCGATCACGGTGCGCAGAGTCCAGCATGGTTACGAACTGGTGGCGGGGGAACGCCGTTTCAGGGCTTCGAAAATGGCCAACCTTGAATCGCTGCCGGCCTATGTCCGGGACAATATTTCGGACGAGGAAATGCTGGAGATGGCTATCATCGAAAATGTCCAGCGCGAAACGCTCAATCCGATCGAATTGGCCCAGGGATACCAGCAACTCATCGATGTGTGCCATTTGACGCAGGAAGATGTCGCCGTGAAGATCGGGAAGGACCGCACGACGGTGGCCAATATTTTGCGGCTTCTCAAATTGCCCGGCCCGATTCAGGACAGTCTTCGCAAGGAAGAAATAACGATCGGCCATGGCCGGGCGCTCATCGCATTGTCAGGAGAAGCAGCCCAACTCAAGGCCTGGAAGGAAGTTGTTACGGGTTACCTGTCGGTCCGCAAGACCGAGCAATTGGTCAAGCATGTTCTGGATCATGCCGGTCAACAAAAAAAAACGACGCCGCATTCCACGGAAAAAGATACGGCTCCTCCGGCATCGGAGACCAATCCGCACATTGCCGCCATAGAGGATCGCCTCCGCATCAAACTCGGAACGAAAGTCCGGATTCGTCACCGGTCCGACGGCGGATCGCTGGAAATCGAATATTACTCGAACGACGATCTGGAAAGACTGCTTGAACTTATTGATTCGATTCGCGTATAGCTGAAGCCATAACTGATTATCCAAACAAAAACCGAGGTCGCCATGTTTGATTCGAACTACAAGTTCACCTGCGTCGATCGCTTCCTCAAGTATGTGAAATACGACACCCAGTCCGATGACGAGTCGACATCCTTTCCGAGCACTGAGAAGCAGAAAATTCTTTCCAGGAATCTGGCGGATGAGTTGAAGACCTTGGGCCTGAAAGACGCCCAGATGGACGAATGGGGCTATGTGATGGCGACTCTGCCGTCCAACACGACGAAAAACGTAACCCCGATCGCGTTTATTGCGCACGTGGACACGTCGCCCGCGGTCACGGGGGCCGGGGTCAATCCTGTGATTCACAAAAACTATCAGGGCGGCGATATTGCCCTGCCCAACGATCCGAACCAGACCATCAAAGCGGACGAGAATCCAGACCTGAAGAATATGAAGGGATTCGACATCATCACCACGGACGGCACGACGCTGCTGGGCGCCGACAACAAGGCGGGTGTGGCGGAAATCATGGATGCCGTGGCGTACCTGATGGCCCATCCGGAAGTCAAACATGGTCCGATCAAGATCTGTTTCACGCCGGACGAGGAAGTCGGCCGGGGAACGGAAAAGATCGATCTCAAGAAGCTCGGGGCCACGTATGCGTACACGGTCGACGGCTCAAGCCGTGGGGAAGTCGAGATGGAGACCTTCAGCGCCGATGGCGTCACGGTCAAATTCCATGGCCGGAATATCCATCCTGGCTATGCCAAAAATAAAATGGTCAACGCCCTGAAAGTCGCGGCCCGTTTCATGGAGAAACTCCCGAAAGACCGGCTTTCTCCGGAAACGACGGAAAAAAGAGAGGGTTTTGTTCATCCCACGACCATCAATGCGAATGAAGAGCTGGCCACGATTCGCTTCATTATCCGCGATTTCATCACGGAAAAACTCAAGGAGTACGAGGATTTTCTGAAAGATCTTGCGGAAAATACGGTCGCCGAATTTCCGGGCGCACGTCTGGAATTCGAAGTGAAAGAGCAATACCGGAACATGAAGTACGTTTTGGACAAGCATCCCCAGGTCGGGGCGTATGCCGTGGAAGCCATGAAACGATTGAATATCGAGCCCATCATGTCGCCGATTCGCGGCGGAACGGACGGATCACGGTTGTCGTACATGGGTCTGCCAACGCCGAATATTTTCGCCGGCGAACACAGTTTCCATTCGAAACTGGAGTGGGTGGCCGTGCAGGACATGGAAATGGCGGTTCGCGTGATCGTGACGATAGCACAGATTTGGGAGGAGAAAGCCTGACAGAAGGGAAGACCAGCTGACAAGAAAAAAGGGGCCTTTTGTGGGCCCCTTTTTTGTCCATCATTATTTCTTTTTCTTACTTTATCAACGTCATCTTCTTTGAGCGGATGAATTTCTGATTGCCGGAGCGGGCGACGATCCGGTAGATGTAAATTCCGCTCGATACCACATGTCCGACCCGATTCCTGCCATTCCACTCCACGGTGTAAAACCCCGCCGGTTGACGTGTGTTCACTAAAGCGGCCACTTCCTGACCGAGGATGTTGTAGACTTTAAGCGTCACGCGGCTGTCCATGGGAAGTTGGTATTTCAGCGTGGTGATGGGATTGAATGGATTGGGGTAGTTCTGTGACAGTCCGAATGTCACGGGCAAACTCGCGTTTTTGCGTGAGTCGCCTGAACGGAATAAACCCCGTATGATGTCGTCGGATTCCCGTTCATACCGTGACAGACGAGTGGACCGCTGGTTCGACGGTAATGTGCCGATCATCTTACCGAGCGAACCGCCCGATTCGAGCAGCCGGTTGGTCAGAATATCCATTTCAGAGTAAATCGAATCATTGACCAGTGTTGTCGTCGCTTGCCAGAGTTGGTGGCCATCGATGGCATCGTCATAGTGACTCTGAAGCGTCAGGCATCGTAACGAGAGACGTTTGGCCAGACGTTCCAGCGGCGTTTCGCCGTTGCCGGCCCAGTGATCGACATAGGCGTGCAACTGATCCGGGGTTTCTCCGATCTTCCGCTTGACGACGAAAATCCGGTCCAGGGCTGCGAGGGCATGGAACGTGCCCGGATATTGCGACAGAACCACGTCATACGCGGCAATCGCTGCCGGATAATCTCCACTCCGTTCAAACTGATACGCCTGACGGAACAGATTCTCACTGAGGCTGTCCGCAACAGACTTCGAGAAGCCCGTATTGGGGGATTCGTCTACCGGCTCGATGGAATATCCATCCTCAGGATACAGCGCCAGGAGTATCTGCTCCACATCATCGGTGCCCCAGTAGTTCTCCGTGGCATAGAGTACTTCGGACTGGCCTTCAAATTCATGATACAGATAATACCCTCCCAGGCTGTCGTAGATGTCATTGTGGCCCTGATCGATGATCGGCACGGCCCAATCCTGCGCATAGATTTCCGCATTGGTCTCATCCGTCGGATTAGCGGGCCGGTTGTGCAAGACGCCGTTCATGGTCATCACCGGATACGAACCCGCCAGAGACATGATGCCGGGCCCGGAGTTTCGGGAGAGGTGGTTCCCGTCGAGTGTCGGTGAACTCTGATAACACACGATGCCGGCCTTGAGGTAGGTATCTTCCGTGCTGGAGCCGTTGAACCGGACTGTGCTGCCTTCCAACGACCCGTCCGAGCTGTAGTGGTAATACAGCCCTCTCAGGCCGTTGTGCTCGAACGTGCACTCCTCGATATCCGAGGCGGATTCGAAAAGGTACACGCCCTGGGAGGTATTGTGCAGGAAGGAGGAGCCGCTCACCGTGAGGGTGCCTTCCTGGGAAGCGAGTCCGGTTTGATTGGAGTCGAAGATTGACGTTTCGACCGTAATATCCGATTTGGAGGCAAAAACACCGCGTGTGTTGTGCTTGAAGCTCAGGTTCTGCAAAGTGGCTTTTTCGGACGGCATGAATTCCGAAAACGTCAGGGCGTTGTTTCCACGGGAGAATTCCGAGTATTTGATACTCACGTCGCCATCGCCGGTGATGACAAGGCCGCCCATGATATCTGCGGCGTGGAACCCGCGGTAGTAGATGGGATTGGTGAGGATTCCATTGGAGGTGAAGTCGGCATCGATAGTCAGTGTCTTGGACGAATCGAAAAACACCCGGGCGCCGGGCGACACCGTGAGATCATGCCCGGAGGTCGAGATGTCGTCGGTAACGATCACGTAATTTTGCCAGGTGGTGTTGGATGTGAGGTTCGACGAAGCGATGACATTGAAGGTGCCGGTGGCCAGTTCCGTATTGCCGTGATGGCCCATATTGATCCGACCGCCGTTGGGTTCGGGTTCCCATGAATAATCGTCACTGGGATCACCCGCGTCGATGCAGGGGGAAGTGTACTGGAGACGGAAATTGCCATTGGCCGCGTCCACGAAGAGAGGATTGGCGATGATATTGCCATTTCCCGTCGGGGCGCCGGTGTTGTTGAGATTCCAAATGCAGTTGTAGGATGCGGTGCCCTCTCCGAAAAGATTGCCATCTTCGTCCTGGGTCTTTGTATTGGCATAAAAGACGTTGTTGGTGATTGTGGGCTCTGAAGGGGCGCTCATACTCTGCTGGTCCGTATTGTAGCAGTAAACTGCGAATTCATAGTTGGCAATCGTATTGTTCACAATGGTCGGTCTGACATCGGATCCCAATGCCGGAATTTCGATTGCCTTCCCGGCATTGTTTCCAACCATGATGTTATTGACAAAGGAAAACAGGCATTCAATGCCATAATCGAACAATACGTCAACTTCGACGTTCTCAAAAGCGGAGTTCTTTATACCCGAGCTCACCGCTGTTGCTCCGACTGTGAGTTTACCTCTTTTGAAGATGCAATATTCAAATGTGTTCATCGAGCCAACCAGTCGGCCTAAATCCGGGGTGTTCACAAACGTAACCCGACACAAGGCGACGCTGTCACTCAGGAAGTCCACGCCTTTGGCGCAGCTGTCGATCATCACGTCGCTGACTTCGAAACCCGATCTCATGCGCAAGCCGACCGATGCATTTCGAATGGCAGCTTGCTCCATATGCAAGTTGCCGCCCGAAGAAACCAAGAGACCTTCCCACTCACTCAACGTTATCGCTGAAACCGGCCTGAAGATGACCGGCTCTGATGCCGTGCCCAAGATGTTCAATGTCGCGCCTGGCTCGACGCGAATGGACACAAGATCGGTACCATCCTTTGCGATGATCACCTCACTCCCGGCGGCGATGATGAGCGTGGCGCCAGACTGAACTACTACATCCCGGTTGACCGATCGTACTCCGGACCAGGTAGTGTTTTGTGCTATGACTTCCAAACCTTGATCAAAGAGGACGTCGACGGTCGTCGACGAGTCTGAAGGATTCCATGTGATATTGTTGATGGCTATGTGCGAATAAGAGCCCCCGCTCAGTGCATTCCCGTTTAGCAAATTGC
>CAZJBS010000015.1:0-12815 GCA_964544475.1 uncultured Bacteroidota bacterium
CGCCTTCTTATCGGCACGCGCAAAGGCGCCTTTGTCCTCACCGGTGACGCCGCGCGAAAAACATGGAAGCTCTCCGATCCGATATTCCTCGGACATATCGTCCATCATCTGGTGCCCGATCCGCGCGACCGGAAAACCATGCTCATGGCGTGCAAAACCGGTCATCTCGGGCCAACGGTCTTCCGTTCGACGGATCGCGGACGCTCCTGGAAAGAGGCATCCCAACCGCCAGCGTTTCCGAAAGCTCCCGAAGGGCAAAAGGGCCGTGCCGTAGACCATGTATTCTGGCTGACGCCCGGGCACGTCGACGAACCAAACGTCTGGTACGCCGGCACGTCCCCGCAAGGGCTCTTCCGCTCGGAAGACGGCGGCGTCACGTGGACCGGCGTGGATGGATTCAATGCCCATCCTATGAAGGACACCTGGACCGGCGGTGAACAGGACGGCACGCCGGACGGGCCGAAAATGCATTCCATTCTCATCGATCCGCGCGACAGGAAACACATGTATATCGGCATGTCCAGCGGCGGCGTATTCGAAACCACGGATCAGGGCCGCACATGGATTCCCCTGAACAAGGGTTGTGCGGCGGATTTTATGCCGACGCCGGATGCGGAATTCGGCCACGACCCGCATTGTGTGCGGTTTCATCCGATGAACCCGGACCGGCTGTATCAGCAAAATCACTGCGGCATTTATCGGATGGACCGCTCGGAAGGAAAGTGGATTCGCATCGGCGACCACATGCCGAAAACGATCGGGGACATTGGTTTTCCCGTCGTTCTGCATCCGCGCGATCCGGACACGGTGTGGGTATTTCCGATGGACGGCACGACGGTGTGGCCGCGCACCAGCCCCGGCGGCAAACCGGCCGTCTACACGACTGTCAATGCCGGAAAATCATGGAAACGTCTGGACAAAGGATTCCCGAGAAGTCACGCATGGTTCACCGTTTTGAGGCAGGCGATGACCTCGGATACCCGCGCCAGAGTGGGTTTGTATCTGGGAACCACATCGGGCGAAGTGTGGATAAGCACAGACGAAGGCCGGTCGTGGAAATGCGCCGCCCGGAATCTGCCCGAAATCTATTCGGTCGAAGTCGCGGAATTTTGACATGAAAGCGCTCATTCCATCACCCTTGCGTTCGTATACCCGCGACGAACCCGAAGTGGACGTGGCCGGACGCTCCGTGGCGGAGGCCCTGGATGAACTCAACCGTCGCTATCCCGGGATGCGGTTCCGGATGATCGACGAACAGGACCAGATTCGCCGTCACATCAAGATTTTTGTGAACGAGGAATTGGTGCGCGACCTCACCACACCCCTCAACGCGAATGACCGGCTTCAGATTGTGTGTGCGCTGAGCGGGGGGTGAGGTTCACAATCAGACCTGGACATGAGCACAATCGTGACTGCGTGGTCTGATCCTTATTTCATGAATACCATCTTGCGGGCCGAAGTGGATGTTCCATTCGTGAGACGATAAATATAGACGCCGCTGGCGACCACAATTCCCTTGTCATCGCGGCCATCCCACGTCACGGTATGTTCCCCATTCGACAGCGTTTGATTGACCAGGGTGCGCACTTCCTGACCGAGCAGATTGTACACTTTCAATTGAACCCGTGCGCCACGATTCAGGCCGAACCGGATGGAAGTGGATGGATTGAACGGATTCGGGAAATTCCGATGTAGTTCAAATTTCTGCGGCGAGGCGCTTTCACCGGAGCTCACGGCCACGACGGTGTAGCCCTGGCCTTCGGTCATCTTGTAGATGTGGTTGGCGTTGAGATTCGTATACACTTCCACACTGTCCGACGGCCATTCGATGATCAGCGAGTCGACAACGCTCGCATCGCCAAGACCGACATGCAGACGCAAGATCTGGCTGTTGTAGCCGGACTGGCCGGAAACCTCCCGCATCTGCCACCGCGCGACGCCCGAAATGACTGCCTTCAGGCGCACTCTGGCTCCAATGGCGCTTCGGTTGGAAGATGTCCCGGCCAGGTCCAATTCGATCCAATGATTCCCGTTGCCGGCATTGAGCAGCAGCGTGTTCTTTTCGTTCAGACGGTTGGCGAGGAAGACGTCCAGATCGCCGTCGTTGTCATAGTCGGCCCACACGCATCCAAACGTATGGCTCGAATCCTCGACGACCGGACCGGATTCCACTTTGGTGAATGCATAATATGGCGGGCCGGAATTCGCGTACAGAAACTTGCGTTGGCCGTCATTGGCGACGAGAAGGTCCAGATCGCCGTCGCTGTCATAGTCTCCCCATCCGGTTCCGACCGACGATCCCAGATCGGTACTCACCACGCCCGTATCCACAGCAACGAGGTCGAAATCCGGAGCACCGGAATTGAGATAGAGCTGGTTTCTTTGGTTGAGATAGCTCGCCGTGACCAGATCCATGTCGCCGTCATTATCATAGTCGGCCCAGCTGCTGCCAAGCGTAGCTCGCCCATCGGCAAAGGAAATCTGCGAAAAGGCGAAATGACCCTGATTGATGAATAAACGATCATGCTCTGTTCCACCGTTGCCGATAAACAAATCCTGGTCGCCGTCGTTGTCGTAGTCGGCCCAAACGCCGGATATGGAAAATCCATTTCCTGTCACGATGCCCGTGTCGATCCTGGACAACTGATAATCCGGATATCCGGAATTGACGTACATGTAATCCGGTCCGCTAAAGTTGATGACATACAAATCGAGATCGCCGTCACGGTCGAGGTCCACCCACGACGAGCTGTTTGAATTGGCCAGATCACTTGAAATCGTTCCGGCCAGGATGCGCGTAAACGCCGTATCCCCATCGCCCGCATAGAGGAAATTCCCGAAGAAGTTCCTATTCGTAACGAACAGGTCGATCAGCCCGTCTTCGTTATAATCCCCGCCGGTCGATCCGATGGAGGATCCTCCGTCCGTGACGACCGCACCCGTGGTGATCCTGCGAAATTGTCCCTGTCCGAGATTGAGATACAACGCGTTGTTTTGATTGGCCAGGTTGCCATTGGACACAAACAGGTCCAGCCATCCGTCATTGTCGAAATCAAGCCAACTGCCGCCGCCACTTTCATTCATGTCCGATACGATCGGATTGACCGGATCGGTGACTTTCGTGAACGATTGACCAACGGCTTGGCAGGGTAAGTGCGCCATCATGATAAGAGCAGACAGAAGACGGTATGATCTCATACGAGGTTCTTTCAGTTATTTGATGAATAACATCTTGCGGGCCGAAGTGGATGTTCCATTCGTGAGCCGATAAATATAGACACCACTGGCGATCACAGTTCCCTTATCATCGCGGCCATCCCACGTCACGGTATGTTCCCCATTCGACAGCGTTTGATTGACCAGGGTGCGCACTTCCTGACCGAGCAAATTGTACACTTTCAACTGAATTCGTGCGCCAGTATTCAGGCTGAACCGGATGGTGGTGGAGGGGTTGAACGGATTTGGGAAATTCTGGCGGAGTTCGAAGCTCTGAGGGGCCGCGCTTTCGCCGGAGTTCACGGCCACCACGGTGTAGCCCTGTCCTTCGGTCATCGTGTAGAAATGATTGGCGCCGAGACCGGTATACACTTCCACGCTGTCCGATGGCCATTCGATAACGAGTGAGTCGATGATCGACGCGTCGCCGAGACCGAAATGAACTGTAAGACTACTTTGGCCATTGAACGTGTTTTGGGAAGAGACCTCCCTCATCTGCCATTGCATCACTCCGTTAATGGTCGCTTTGCATCGAACCCGCGCTCCGATGGCCGCACGATTGGAGTGTCGTTGCGGATCTCCCACGAGCCTCACGTGGGTCCAGTGATTGGAATTCATGGTCTCGTTGTGGTAAAGAGCCTTTGAAGAACTGTTGCCGGAGATGTAGACGTCCATGCGACCATCCAGATCATAGTCACCTGCGCAGGCAGAAAAGCGGGGACCTGCCGCACTGAGTCCGGCCGCATCATACCGAGAGAAGGTACCATTTCCGTTGTTGACGTAGTAGATGCTCGCGATTCCAAGATCCGACGTAACCAGGCAGTCCAGGTCACCGTCATTGTCGAAATCGGCCCAGACGGATGAAAGCCACAGACCGGCGTCGGATACGATGCTTCCGACACTGTCGACAATCATTTTCACGTAGGTACCTTGGTCGTTGCGATAGAGATCGTTGGGAAAGATCATACCATAGTTGGTGATGAAACAATCCAAATCGGAATCGTTGTCGTAGTCGATCCAATTGATGATCTGTCCATCCCTGAGGTCCGAAGCGATGACTCCTTCGGTGATACGCTGGAACAAAGCAGTGCCAGTCTCTATCCGCCGGTTCCTGTACAGGTAATCCGGGCCGGGACTGCCGGACGCCGGTCCGGATCCGAAAAAGAGATCCAGGTCTCCGTCCAGATCAAAATCGGACCAGCTTACGACCGTATAAGGCGCATGACTCGTGTCAAGTCCGATGCTGTCCAGCGGAAGCTTGCTCAAGGTTCCGTTTCCCTGGTTGCGCAGGAAATGATTGGTCGTTGGTGTCCCCACAAAGTTGGCCGGATGCGCTACGACCAGGTCCACAAAGCCATCCTCATCATAATCTCCCCACGCACAGGACCATCCTCGATTGCCGATCGAATCCATCGTAGACCCGGTCAGTACACGGCTGAAGGATCCCATACCGTCATTCCGATACAGCATCGATCGTAGACCCGCCACGAAGCAATCCACATCGCCGTCGTTGTCCATGTCCGCCCAACTGCTTCCGATGGTTCCGGTCTGATGCACGATGGCCGTCGAATGCCGGACGAACTGTCCATTGCCATCGTTTCGATACAAAGAATTCCCGGTGACGTACAGATCGTCATCCAGATCCCCGTCAAAATCGATCCAGCTGGCGCCACGGTACGAGCCGTTGGACACGGCCGACTGGGTTACGATGGGATTGCTGGTATCCGTGATTTTCACAAATGTCTGCGAATGGCCCATCACGGATGAAATCAACGCGGCAAGAACGGCGACGGAATACATTAGTACGTTTCGTGACATAGCGGTCTCCTTATTGATCTTGAAGTCAAGATAGAAGGAAAAACCCGCTGTCGGTATCACCGGAAATGGTGAATCCGGGGAGAATCAGACCAGTCGTTTTTGCAGGGCCAGGGCTACGGCTTCGGATTTGGAATGGACTTCGAGTTTTCGATAGATGCTTTTGATGTGGTGGTGCACGGTTTCCTCGGCGAGAAACAGGGCATCGGCGATCATCTTGTAGCTGTCGCCTTTGCAGAGCCGGGTCAAAACGTCCGTTTCACGCTCCGTCAGGGGAGAGGTCGTCGTGCGCCGGAAAGAGCCGACGATCATGCGCGCAATGCTGCTGCTCATGGGAGCGCCTCCGGAAGCGGCTTCGCGGATCGCCTCGATCAGTTGGTCCGGGCGGGTCGTTTTGAGCAAATACCCGTTGGCGCCGGCGCACAGCGACCGGAATACTTTTTCATCATCCTTATGAACGGTCAGCATGATGATGTCGGATTCGAATCCCGCCGCGCGAAGTTTGAGGACGGCGTCAATGCCGGACAGTCCGGGCATTTGAATATCCATTAAAACCACATCCGGCTTTTCCTGCAGCAATCCCTTGACGGCGGATTCGCCATCGCCGTAGGTCGGCCCTAGCCGAAAGCCCGGACGGTCGTCGATCAGGAGCGATAACGCCTTGCGGATTTCCGGATCGTCTTCGACGATGGAAACCCTGATGGCGGGTTTTTGCGTTTTCGTGGCCACTGGGTAATTTCCAGGATTCCGGTATCTGTTCGGAGGAATTCTACGAAGATTTGAAGAGGGTATCAAGGATGGTGATGGATTTCATTGGAGGCAAATTCGGAATCCACCCTGATGTCCTCCTCGAAGGGGAGTGCACGGGTGGGGCTGACCGGGTTTGGACGACACCGCACGACCGCCAAGCCTCCGCCGGCGATCGCCTGTATTGTCACACTTCGTCGCTGGATCGGCCGGTTTTTGGGTCAGGCGATGGCCGTTTGGGCGACCGCAACCCGGATTTCGATCCGCGTTCCGTGGCCGGAAGTGGAATGGCATGTGAACAGCGCGCCGGCCTGCGCGGCCCTTTGACGCATGTTCTCCAGACCGTGGCCTTGCATGACACGGTCCGTGTCAAACCCGCGGCCGTTGTCGGTGAATTCCATCACCAATTGTCCGCCGGTCACGCTCGCCGTGAGGCTGACGGCATTCGCACCGGCATGGCGTAGCGCGTTATTCATGCCCTCTTTCAATACCAGCGTCACATGGCGACGCACATCCATATCGATGTGCCATTCCTGTAACCGACTGTCAATCGGCGTGGCGCTGAAACGAATGCCGGTCCGGTCAAAAAGCTCTTCGCCAAACGCCACCAGATGATTGACAAAATCGCGCACCGAATCCTGGCGGGGGTCGAGAGACCAGATAAAATCCCTCGTTTCGGATGTGAGGTTCTGAGCGTCGTCGATGATCTTGTCCAGGTATTCGACCAATTCGCCGCGCGGCTGATCGACACGACGTTTGGCAACTTCGCTGAAAAGCCCGATGCGCGTCAGGCGGTGGCCGAGTTCGTCATGGAAATCGCTGGCCGTTTTGCGCCGGACGTTTTCACGTTCGTCCTGCCGCGCGCGTTCGATCGCGAGAGAAAACCGGATGCGGCGCCGGACGCTCCATTGATAAGCCAGAACGGCGATCACCACCGTCACGACGACGCACAGCACATAAAACCACCACGTTCTCCAGAAGGGCGGCAAAATAACGATACGGAGGAGACGTTCTTCAGCGTTCCACTTTCCCTCCGCGTCCGTGGCCTTCACGACGAACGCATACGACCCCGGCGGCACATCCGTGTACATCGCCCGATGGGTTGAATTCCCGCCGAGGAATGACGGATCAAATCCTTCGAGCCGCCACGCATAACGGATCTTGCCCGGCCGGTCGAAATCGATGGCCGCGAAATCGACCGCGAAATAATGGTTGTCGTGAGCGAGTTCGATAACGTCGGGTATTCCGCAATGTTGGATTTCCCTCGAATCTTTCCAGGACGTGAACATCGTGGCGGCCAGTTTCACCGGCGGCGCTTCCGGTTCCGTCAACGACGGATCGACGATCACGAGCCCGTGGAGATTTCCGAAACACATCCGGTCCTGCGACCCGGCCGACACGCCGGGTATGAACATGTTGCCGGGCAGGCCGTCCGTGGCATCGTACATGGTCACGGTTTGCGTGGACGGCTCCCAACGCAGGATCCCGCGGTGGGTGGCGATCCACAGCCGTCCACGGCCATCTTCCCGGATGGCGCCGATGACACCATTGGCAAATTCAAAGTGAGAGCGCTCATGGACAAATCGTTCGGTCGTCGGATCGAAGCGTTCCAGTCCACCGGCGGTCCCGATCCACAACCGGTCATGGCGGTCTTCAAGAAACGCCAACGCGTAGGGATTGGTGATCGCATTGGAATCGGTGTGGTCCGGTACGAATCGCCGCCATTCCCTGCGATCTGGATCCAGGCGGAACGTGCCTTCGTAACTGCCCACCCACAGATAATGCCGGTGGTCCTCATACAAGGACAGGATAAATCCCGGTTGCAGTCCGGACGGCGTTCGGAACATCGCCAGACGGTGATGGAGAGTGTCGTAATACGCCAATCCGTTGGCTGTTCCAATCCACAGGGTGCCGCGGGAATCGGTATGGAGGACATTGATGCGTTGCGTGATTGGTGTGCGACCATCCGCAACGGCGACGATTTCAGAGCGCTTGGCCGTCCTGTCATATCGCAGGAGACCGACCATTGTGCCAACCCATATGGCCTGCCGCTCCGCCAGAAGGGCATTAATTCGGCGTCCGGCCAGCGGAGACTTTTCGAACCAGGCCGCTTTTTCCACACGCCGCCCGTCCCATTCGAATAATGTGTAGGTGGTCGCGAACAGCGTCCGTTCGTCCGTGATGCTGAGCGCCGTCACTTTGTTGCCGCCGGGCGGTTTGATGATGGTGAAAATTGAACGTGACGTGTCGGGCGTCGCGGTTGTCTTTTCATCGTACTCCAGAGTACGGGCCATTGGACGGGACCGAATCCGTTCCGTGCCGGCTTCGTACATGCTGACCCAAACGTCACCGGTGTGATCTTCGCAAAGAGCCGGAATAAAGCGGCGGACGGATGGGAACGATCCCGGCATGGGCGTCAGTTCATGGCCCCCGGACATGCGAAATACGCCGTCCGCCGTTCCGATCCACAAAACTTGCCCGGCAAACAACGAGGTGACACGACGCATCACATGCACAAGGACGAGCCGGTCTTCCGAAACCCGGAACAGCCCGTCGGCGGTTCCCGCCCAGATCTGCCCGTGTCTGTCTTCTGCGAGCGCCGAGACCTGCGATCCCTCCGGCATCGTGATGCCGGTCCAGGTGCGTTGCGCCACATCGAAACGAAACAAACCGTGATCCCGTGTGCCGATCCAGAGACGGTTTTGACGATCCATACGAAGGGTTTGAATATCGGCGCTGTCCGGAAAAAGCCCGTTGGATGTCTGACGGCCATGATGCGTGATGTGGCCAGCCGGATCGATTTCGTCCAACCCCGCATTCGTGCCCGCCCACGCGCAGCCCCGGTCATCGGTCTGAACCGAGGAAACGTAATTGCCGGCGAGGGATGTCGTATCACCGTCACGATGGAGCCAATGCGCGAAAACGTTGCGCTTCGGATACCAGGCGTTGAGGCCCCCGCCGTACGTGGCAATCCACAAGACGCCGTCGCGATCTTCATGAAGATGGACCACATCGTCATTGGTCAGGGAATTCGTGTCCAACGGATCGTGACGGAAAACGTAGTACGCCTGTCCGTCGAAACGCGTCAGACCAAACATGGTGCCAAACCACATGAACCCTTTGTGATCCTGAAGCATGGCATAGACCAGGTGGTGGGCGATCCCATCTTCCATGGAAACGGGTTGGGCGGTCCAGGATTCGTCCTGCGAAGACAGACCGGCGGGGAGGGCCATCAAGGCCCATAACACGGCAATTTTCATAGCGACTCCTTCTTTTCCTCCCTGGCAAGATACGAAACAGCGACCAAAATATCGGATCACCAATTCAGGGTATTCAAGCATACGCACTGATCTGATGAAATTCACCAGGTTTTGCGGCTTCGACGATTTGGCCAACTCGTTGGGGCCGATTTTTTTTGATTTTCATGATATTTTCGGATAAACTCAAACCAGACCTATCCATTCTACCAATCCTTGGAGACCACCCATGGTTGAAGTCCATTTGAACCACATGGCCGTTCTCGTGTCGGCGGCGGTCCATTTTCTGCTCGGAGGGCTTTGGTATTCGCCGGTGCTTTTTGCAAAGCCCTGGATGCGCGTCGTGGGTTTGTCGGAAGAAGACTTGAAAAAAGGGGCCAGTCCGATGCCCTATGCCATCGCGTTTGTGGCCAGTCTGTTCAGCGCCTATGCGCTGGGATGCGTGTTGTCGGCGGTGCAGGCCACGTCGGTGTGGGACGGCCTGTCCATCGGCCTGATGACCGGTGTGGGGTTTGTGTTGCCGGCCGGGATGCACTATGCCTTCGAAAGCCGTCCGTTGAAACTTTATGTCATCAATTTCGGCTATCTGGTCGCCGGTCTCGGTATCATGGGCGTCATCCTCACGATGTGGAAATAATATGGCACGAGAATTAATCGCCTCTGGCACGCCGTGGGAACCCGTCATCGGGTACTCGCGCGCGGTTCGCACGGGTCACATGATTTTCATATCGGGGACCACGGCCACCAATGACCGGGGACAGATCGTCGGTCCCGGGGATCCGCATACGCAGACCATTCAGACTCTGCTCAATATCGAATCGGCCCTGCACAAGGCCGGCGCCACGCTCAAGAATGTCGTGCGTACGCGCATTTACGTGACCAACATGGACGACTGGGAAAAAGTCGGGCGCGCGCATGGCGAATTCTTCAAGGACATCCGGCCCGCGACGAGTTTGGTCGAAGTCAGCCGCCTGATTCTGCCGGAAATGCTGGTTGAAATCGAGGCCGTTGCCGTCATTGATTGATCGGGTCTCCAATCAGTTCTGACGAATCGCCATTGGCGCGGACAACCCGGTTCATGTTGACAGTTCTCATTCACGATGGAAAAATACTTCACCATCTGCAGAATCATCGTTGTCTTGCTGGCCTTGATGCCGGCGGCAGCAGGACGGGTCATGGCGCAGACGAACGCCGTTGCACTGGACACCGCCCTCTTCATGACTCACCTCCGTATTCTCGGTTCGGATTCGCTGGAAGGCCGTGGTACCGGCCAGCCGGGAGGCCGTAAGGCCGCCGAATACATTCGTGATGGTCTCCGGCAATGGGGTCTCACGCCGATGGGCGCGGAGGGAACCTGGTTCCAGCATGTGCCGATGCATGGCGCCTTGATCCAGCCGGAGAGTCTTTTTGAAATTTCGACCGGAAACCAGTCCGAGGAACTGGAATTGTGGCGGGATTACATTCCGTTCAATGTCGGCGATCAGACGTTCGTCCCACGGCAAACCGGCCTGGTGTTTGTTGGCTACGGCATCGTCGCTCCCGAGTATGACTACAACGACTACCAGAACGTTGCCGTTGAAAACCGCATCGTCGTATTCCTGTCCGGCGAACCTGTTTCCTCCGATGTGGATTATTTCGATGGCCCGGCGGCGACCGTTCATTCCAATATTGTCCTGAAGCACCGTGTGGCCATGGCGCGTGGCGCGCGGGGCAGCATCCTGATTCCGTCACCCGGTGATCCGACGTATCGGGACTGGGACCATTGGGTGGCGCAATACCGTTTTGAAGATGTGCGTCTCCCATACGGTCCGGCGGACCACTTTCATGCCATGGTGAGGCCGGCCTGTGCCGGTTGGATGTTTGACGGCGCACGTCATGCGCTGGATGACGTTTTTCGGTGGGATGCCGCCGGCGCGGTGCGGAGTTTTGGTCTGGCGGCCCGGGTGACCTTTTCCGGCCGTTTTCGCGAGCGCGATTTCACGATGCCTAATGTCATTGGAAAAATCGAAGGCGCCGATCCGTTGTTGCGGGATTCGTACGTCATTATATCGGCTCACTATGACCATCTCGGCATCGGGCCGGCCGTGGATGGCGATTCCATATACAATGGCGTCTTTGACAACGCCGCGGGCACGGCAGCCGTTCTGGAACTGGCCCGCGTTTTTGGTCTGTCGTCGCGCAGGCCGCCGCGTTCGGTGCTTTTTGTTTTTCTCGCCGCCGAAGAAAAAGGATTGCTCGGATCGACATTCTATGCTGACCATCCGGTCGTTCCTTTATTCAAGACCGTCGCCGCCATCAACGTGGACGGGTTGGCCATGTTTGATACTTTCAAGGACGTGGTCGGCGTGGGCGCGGAATTCTCGACCCTGGGCGAAAGCCTGGAGCGGGCGTGCTCGGGTTTGGCTCTTCGTGTGTCGCCCGTGCCGGACCTTTTCAAATCGTCTCTTCCTTTTTCAAGCAGCGATCAGTACACATTCGCAACATACGGCATTCCGTCCATGCTTGTGACGGAGGGCCTTCAGTATGAGCACACGTCATACGAAGAAGGCTTGGCGCGATATCTCCGGTGGGGTCAGTCGATCTACCATTCGCCGTCGGACGACCTGCACCAGGCGATAATGGTTGAAGCCGCCTTGCGGCACATGGAAGTTCTACAGGCGCTGGTGATGGACGTGGCAGGTACGTTCATCCCTCCGCAATGGGTTTCAGGCCAGGCATTCATGCTGGCGAGACTGCAAACCATGGCGGAACGGCGATGAAGAAGATCCCGACCATTCTTGTGATGGCGGCGCTTTGGTCCGCGTGCGCGGGTGGAACAGCCCATCGGTTCCCGTCGGACAAGACCATCCGTATCAAAGGTTCGGATACGATGGTGCGGCTGGTTCAGCAGTGGGCGGCGGAATACATGAAACACCATCCGGGGGTCGCGATCTATGCCGAAGGCGGCGGTACCCGAACCGGCATTGATGCCCTGATCAACGGAAAAATCGACATCTGCGCCGCCTCGCGAACCTTACAGGCGGCCGAAGTGAAAGATCTGCTTGAGAAAAGAGGATCCCTCGGCATTTCCGTGCTGTGCGCCCGCGACGCGCTCAGCGTGTATCTCAATCCAACCAATCCGGTTCGCGACCTGTCTCTCGAACAGGTTCGCGGAATTTTCACGGGACGGATCAGGAACTGGAAAGACGTCGGCGGCCTGGACGAACCGATAGTCGTTCTAAGCCGTGAGCCCAACTCGGGCACGTATTTGTTCTTCGAAGAACACGTGCTCCTGGATTCGTCATATGCGCCAGCCGCGCGGTACCTGCCCGGCACGGAGGCCATTACCAAGGAAGTGGCGTCCAGCCGTTCTGCCGTGGGATATGGCGGATTGGCCTACGGGCGTGATGTGTTGCATTGCCGTATCAATGGCATCGAGCCCAGTTCTGACCAGGTCCGAAACGGCGCCTATCCGATATCGCGGTATCTGTATTTGTACGTGACCGAACCGCCAAAGGGCTTGATCAAAAGTTTTGTCGATTGGGTGCTGGGTCCGGAAGGTCAGGCCATCGTCGGCCGCATCGGTTACGTGCCGTTGTTTGAATACCCTGATTAGAGAAAAAAGGGCTGTCCCAAGAGGGTCAGCCCCTTCGCCTCACAGATTGGAGTTTACATATGCGCTTCATTATACATGCTGGCGCAGACATGACGAACCACGCGGTGGCTGTCAAATTTCACCGCCTCCCTCAGCGCCCACAACGCGCGCCCGTCGCCAACTTCGTACAAAGCCAGGGCGGCCAG
>CAZJBS010000015.1:12915-45428 GCA_964544475.1 uncultured Bacteroidota bacterium
TCAGCGCCCACAACGCGCGCCCGTCGCCAACTTCGTACAAAGCCAGGGCGGCCAGAATACGCAGGTTGGGATCGCGGTCGTTGCGGAGGATGTGCATGAGCGGAATGATGACCTCGGACATATTCAAATCGGGATACGTGGACTTGATGTCCAGGACGGCCAGAATGGCGCTTTCACGCAACATGTCTCCCGAATGCCCGAGCGTCAGCTTCAAATTTTTTGAAGCCAGTCTGAGGATGTCTTCTTTATCACCCGCTTTGGCCGGCGGGGCGGTCATCCATGCCATCAGCATGGCCGCGAGGAAAAGTCCGATGAGGATGCGTTTCATGGTGGCGTCTCCTATGTGGGTTTGTGAATTCTGATAAACTGTGCGTACAACGAGTTGGAAAAATAAATTGTTTCGGATCAAAATAAGCCACCCACGTTATGGCCGCATAACCGCCGGGTTATCCTCAGAACAAGATTCTGTTATCTGAGTGTTTGCATACAAACTCCGATTTTCTCTGAAACAACCTGACATGAAAATCGTAATTCAAATGCCTTTCCGTGTACTCATCCGAAAAACAAATGTCCAACCAGGGAGGAACAAATGAAACTACTCAAAACGATTCTGCTCGGACTGACGGGGCTGGTGGCTCTGCTGATGGTTGTTTCGTTCTTTATTCCGTCGGCCTATAAGGTCGAACGTTCGGTGACGGTGACTGCGGAGCCTTCAAAGATTTTTCCGTACATCAATAACCTCCAACAATGGGTGTCGTGGTCGCCCTGGACTGTGGAAAACTATCCGACCATGAAGTACACCTACAGCGGTCCGTCCGAAGGTATCGGGGCCACGAGCACGTGGACGGAGGAATCCGGTAACGGCAAACTTGTGATCACCGCTTCGGATTCCGTGAAAGGCATCGAATACGATCTGGAATTCGACGAAGGTCAGATGAAATCCAAAGGCGCCATTGTATTGGAGCCCCTGGCGACGGGCACCAAAGTCACGTGGCGGGATGCCGGGGACGTCGGGATGAATCCCATCGGCAAGTACTTTACGCTCTTCCTGGATTCAATGATTGGCTCGGACTTTCAAAAAGGACTGGACAAACTGAAGAAAATCGTGGAATCGTAGCGAGAGGAACGCGGTTCGGTTTAGCGCTCCAATCTGACGCGGAATTTCAGCGGGAGACCCTCGACGACCAGGGCATAGGAATGGTCGATCCATTGACGGAGCAGCGATTCGGGCAACGCACCGTCGATAAGAATCGTATTCCAGTGTTTCTTGTTCATGTGATACCCCGGCTGTACCTGCTCATACTGTTCGCGAAGGACGAGGGCCTGGTCCGGGTCGCATTTGAGGTTGATGCTTTCGAAAAGATGGACATCGGCCAGGGCGAATATCTTGTCCATGACTTTGTACACCGCGGTGTTTTCGTCAAACGGAAATTCCTCGGTCGCGCCTTTCTTGGACAGACAATATTCTCGAAACGCGGAAAGGGTCATGGCGGCTCCATATCGTAGGTTGGATTAGATGGCGGCAAGCGCTTCATCCCGGACCGCTTGCAGATCGCGGGCGCCGTCAAAAAATGAAACGATTTTCAGAAGGATCGCTTCGACGATGGCGTCCGGGCAGGAGGCGCCGCACGTCATGGCAATGGTGACCGGTCGTTGGGGCGGCAGGAATGGGCTCGTGGTGAGTTCGGTTTTCCGGTGAAAATCGAAATGGACGATCCGGGAAGCGGATTCGATCTTGTCCGCCGATGAAATGTAATACGTCGGCAGCTTTTCCTCGCACAGTTCGACCAGGTGGGATGTGTTGGAACTATTGTATCCGCCGGCAACGATGGCCAGATCGGAAGGTTCCTGCAACATGGCCATCACGGCAGACTGATTGTCATTGGTCGCATAGCACAGCGTGTCGCGCGTGTCGGCAAAATGGCGTGGCCAGGTTTCTTCCGTCAAGCCGTATCGCCGGATCATGACCTGTTTCAGGTAGTCGGCGATGGCCTGCGTGTCAGCCGCCAGCATGGTGGTCTGGTTGACGACTCCGATGCGTTCGAGGTGAGTGGCCACGTTAAAACCCGCGGAATGCTGGCCTTCGAAAATCGTATAGAATTCCCTGGGCGGAATTTCTCCGAGAATGATGGATCCCAATAGTCTCGCCTGGGCCATATCCCTGACGACCACCGTTGGCGTGTGGGCCTTGCTGTGCGAAAATGTGGCGCGGGTTTCTTCATGAGCGGGTTTGCCGTGGATGACCACGGTGTAATCGTCCCGACCGATCTCGGCGGCTTTGTTCCACACCCGTTCGACAAAAGGGCAGGTGGTGTCAAAGGCGTAAGGCGCGATGCCCTGCTCCACCAGACGCTCCTGGATTTCAAGCGTGGTCCCGAACGCGGGAACAATCACAATATCGTCGGGCTGAAGATCGATCCACGGAATGATCTGTTCGCCGGAAGAGCGCATGATAAACCGCACGCCTCGATCTTCGAGGTCGCGGTTCACGTCGGGATTGTGAATCATTTCGCTCAGCAGGAAAATGCGCTTTCCCGGATGCTCGGCCACGGCGCGATAGGCGATTTCGATGGCATTCTCCACGCCGTAACAGAAACCGAAGTGACGGGCGAGCCGGAACCGGACCGGTCCGAAATCCAGCAATGTCGGCGCGTGATCCTTCTTCCGCGTGTCCTGTTCCTTGCGGTGGTTCTTGATGGCCGTTACAAACGGGCTTCGGTAAAATACCGGGATGTCGAATTTTCGGGCGATGTTCAGAATCCTGTGGAAAATGGCGTCAGCAGCCGCTATGTTGTCAGCGATCCAATGTAGCACAAGCGCACCTGATTAGCAAAAGAAAGTACGGCGAGACGTCGTCCGGGACGGCCTGCATAAAAATCAAACGAAGGGCTTTCGCATGACCACTCAAGTTCAGCCAACCTTGCGCCGCGAGTTGGGTCTCCTGCAGGCGACGGCGGTCAACATGATCGACATGGTCGGCATCGGGCCGTTTGTAGTGATGTCGCTGGTCATCGACATTATGGCCGGTCCTTACTTCCTGTGGGCTTGGATGGCGGGTGCGGTGATTTCACTCATCGACGGTTTGATCTGGTCGGAACTCGGCGCGGCCTATCCGCACGCCGGCGGCAGTTATAATTTTTTGCGCGAAGCCTACGGAAGGGACAAGTGGGGCAAGCTCATGTCCTTTCTTTTTGTGTGGCAAACCATGATCCAGGCTCCGCTCGTAGTGGCATCGGGTTCCATCGGATTTGCGCAATACCTCGGTTACCTGATTCCCGCCGGCGACGATCTCAAGAAGGTGTTCTCCGGCAGCGTGGTCATCGTGCTGACCGTGTTGTTGTACCGGCGCATCGCGACCATCGGCAAAATCAGCGTGCTCCTTTGGGCGGGCGTGCTTCTCACGTTGGCGTGGATTATTTTTGGCGGCTTGACACACGGTCATCCAACCGTCCACCTGTGGCCCGGGGATGGCGTCCAGCTTTTTTCGACGAGCTTTTTTGTTCTGCTCGGCCAGGCATCCGTCAAAACGATCTATTCGTACCTCGGCTATTACAATGTTTGCCACCTCGGTTCGGAAATAAAGGATCCGGAGAAGAACATTCCCCGCAGTATCTTTCTTTCCGTTGTCGGGATCGCCATCCTGTACGTGACGATGAATATCAGCATCACCAGTGTGATTCCGTGGGAAGAGGCCAGAACGTCCGAATTTCTGGTCAGTCTCTTTATTGAGAGATTGTACGGTCCCACCGCGGCGGCCATTGTGACCGCGCTGGTTTTGTGGGTCGCCTTTGCATCGCTTTTTGCCGTCATGCTGGGTTACACGCGCATTCCGTACGCCGCCGCTGCCAACGGAGAGTTCTTTCCGATATTTGCCAGGCTGCACCCGACGAAGGCCTTTCCACATGTTGCCCTGATCGGCCTTGGATCGACAGCCTTCGTTTTCAGCTTGTTATTCAGGATGTCCGACGTGATTACGGCCATACTGGCGATGCGCATTGTCGTGCAATTCATCGGCCAGTCCGCCGGTGTCGTGGCGTTGCGCAGAAGGTACGGTACTTCCCATCTCCCCTTCCGCATGTGGCTCTATCCGTTACCGGTAGTGTTGGCCATCGCCGTATGGATGTGGATTTTTCTGTCAACCGGTTGGAAATTTGCCGTTTCCGGATTAGTGGTGATTACAGCCGGGCTCGTCGTGTTTCTGCTTCTGGCCCGACGAAAGAGAAGTTGGCCATTCGGAGAATCGACGGGACGCGGGGCATGAAGGAAGTGGGCGATTCGGATCGCCGACGAACACCAGCGCGCAGCCCATCAGATGTTCATCGGCGTCCGATATCAAGTTACTTGATCAAGATCATCTTCCGCGCACTGACTAAACCCTCGGCTTCCAGCCGATAAATATACACGCCGGATGCCGCCGGGTAGCCACTCTCGTTCCTTCCATCCCAGGTCTCGGCATGCACTCCTTGTGCGAATCGTCCATTCGCCAGAGTTCGAACCTTCTGCCCGAGGACGTTATAGACTTCCAATTTCACGTGGGCGGCTCTCTCCAGCGAAAACCGGATCGTCGTGGATGGATTAAATGGGTTTGGAAAATTCGGATACAGATGGAACCGGTCGGGAACTGCGATGGTCGGTGCCACGTCTACGATAAGACCGTTGTCGAATATCTGCTTGATCACGGATGCCTGCGCAAGAAGATTGGCTTTAGCCTCGTCATTCGACAGGCCCCTGGCCCCCAGGTAGGCGTAGAACACATCCTGAGTGTCACCGGCGGCCAAGGTGACGGGGCCTGAGTTGATGAATACCCTTTGATCACCTGGTACAGCCCCAATCCACACGTCCCACGGCCCGTACGGTTTTGGATCTCCACCTTCGGTCAGCCCCCTCATGATATTGTATCGCATAGATTCATACTGTTGGATACCGAGATTGCTCCCGCCGAAAGCGGAGGTTGCCTTCAAATCGTACTTCCCCGGGGCGGCTCTTCGCACAAAACCGTCCGGACCAACCATGAGCAGCGTATCCGTATAGCTGGACGAATCCACCGCCAAACCCTGGAGAATCTGGACGCCACTTGCCCAGAACAAGGCATCGTCCCCTTCTGCATTGTACGAATAGACAAGACCCAATGCGCTGTCGGCAGCGGAAAGATCAAAACTCGATTCCTGACCGATATCCGGGTCAGCCCAGATACTCAGATAGGTTGACGAGTAGCTCTCATCGGATTTGTTGATGAGACGCATTCGAACGATCACGGCTTTGTCCAGAGGATAGGATCCGAATTGGTAGGTCTGACGTTCGATCTGCACACCCATGGGTTTGACGACATTCCCAACATAATGCGACTGGACCGAGGTGTCACGATCGTTAAAGACGGACCAGGTGTCATTTAGAGAAATCAGAAGGGGATCGCCCTGGCTGTTTCGCGGGGCATCCGCGGGCCAGTGCGCACCATCGTAGGGCAGGACAAAAAGGCTGGCGGTGGCTGTGTCGGGGTTTTCTGCCACCAGGTCAAAAGGATCCACGCCGCCATTCAACAATCGCCCGGCTCGGAATTCTCCTTCGTATTCCGCTCGGGACAGCAACAGTTCATCGGCTGAATTTCTGCCCGCAACGAACGGCCCGCTGGCAAAGATGAGAGACCCGTTCGGGGTGTCTTTAAAGGTCATTCCGTAATTCACTTGCGGCTCATCAAAAGCGATGGAGCCATTTTGTGATTGCCACATCCAAATCTCATTGGTATCGGTCACCGCGTACTGCAATCGGGCGGACAATCGAAGGTGCGGATAAGTTGTTCCCGCGGGATTTGTCGCCGAGAGTATGGCTAGCTGTTCCGTTCCTATGTACCCATGGGCATCCCACTCCAGATCACCGGTGCCGTTGAGGACCAGCCCGGATGGTCCCGATACAATAGCCAAGGATGCAAGTGTGTATGAATAATCGTCAACGTAATAGTATTTGTTTCGTCCAAAGGTGACGCCTTCCCGGATGACGATCACCGGCAGTGCGGTATCGGATGTGGCCGCCACCAATCGGAGCACCGTGCCCGCGGGTGGAGCAAATCCATCGGTCACCGGGTTGAATTGGGTTGCATCATTCGGAATAGCGGCCTGCGCGGTCCTCAAAAATGCAAAATACATGGGGGAACTCAATGTAAAAGGATTGTTGGTTTGACTAGACAAATCACTGTACGTGCTGTCGAGTGGCAATACCATATCTCCATAGCCGAAAACTCGTTCACCGGCCGTGTATATCCCGTCTCCGTTTTCATCCCTGACTGAGATGCAAATCCTCGTTCCATCCGATGTCTGTAAACTTTCGCCGCTGCGAGGACCCACGTTATAGATCGAAAAGGGCACCAGGTCGGGTGCAAGGGTTCCTTCTGTTCCATAAATGGAAGTCGTGATCCAGTATCGGCTGGAATCCCCATAACGGATCTCATAGGAGTCATTTCCGCCCGGTGCGCCAAATCGGTCCAGACGGTTGATCGCCTGGGTATTGTTGTTCAGGTGGGTTTGGTAGGGTAGATTTCCGAAGAGTTTGAAAGTCCCTTCGGCGGATGTCGAAATGCCGAATCCGTTGGAATCGATGCCTATCAGCAGGCGTGTCTGTGGCAATACGCCGCTTTGTCCTGCCACTTGAACAATCCGACCGAGATTGTCGGGTACGATTTGTGCCGTGAGCCCATTGTGCAACCACAAGAGGCCGACCATCAGAATGGTAGTGAGTTTCATGGCATTCTCCCAAGATAGATGAAGCGCTTTTGCGCGTTGAAAAAAGCCGACGGTAAGACCGTCGAACACAGTCACTAAAAACGTCCTCTCTCTTGGTTGGGAAGCTGGCGAGCTTGGCCTACGACTCTCTCCTCAGCCTAAGATAAGATATGTGTGGCTTTCTGTCAAGCAATATTTTTTGCATAATTGGGACATCAATATCCATCCAACAGATTGACCTCTACATTAGTCTTCGGACGCCGCCCGTTCATAGGCATAGCGTCCTGAAGGACGCTTTTTACTTTTGGCCCGATTGTTCGTCTAATGTGGCAACCAACCTGAGCGGAGGACTCATGAAGCGAATTTGGATATGGGCCTTGATGACAGTAACGATGTCCTGTGGCGGATCGATGAAGTTCACAGCCGACCGTCATCAGGCGTCTGTCATCGTTGATGGCCATGCCGACGAATGGACGACGGGTCTTCAGTTTATAGAAGACGAAAAACTATTTCTGGGGATCCGGCAGGATTCGGACTATCTGTACCTGGTCATCATGCCGCAGGACCGGATGACCGGTATGCAGATGCTGATGGGTGGGTTCACCGTGTGGTTCGACCCGAAAGGCGGGAAAAACAGGATCCTTGGTGTGAAATTCCCACTGGCCCCCGAAGGCGGCATAATGGGTCTGATGATGGAACGCGGGGAACGTGGCAAGAAAAAAAATGAAGGACTGGCGGACGAATTTGACCAACAAATCGAAAGGCGCCTCAGAGAATATGAAGTGGTCGGACCCGGCCGATATGACCGGCGTCGTTTCGAAAAGGGAGAAGATGGCGATATCGCTGTGGAGATTGGCGTCGAGGAGCGAGGCATTATTTATGAGCTCAAGATACCTCTTCGATCCGTTGGTAAGAACTACGGCTTGGATGCGACAGCGGACTGGGTGGGCGTCGGGCTCGAAACCTCGGAGAAAAAGCGCGAACGCCCGGTCGGTATGGAAGGAATGGGTATGGGCATGGGAGGAGGAGGCGCGCGACCCGGAGGCAGGACTCCGCTCGGCGGCATGGGTCCCGGCGGTCCGCCATCCGGGCAACAACTGAAATGGTGGACAAAGATCCGTCTGTCTGAATAATGTCGATCTTCCGTTCCTGATTCAATCAGGTGAAAAGGACAGGAAGTACGATTCGATGTACCTCTCCCGGCGGGATGGCACGTGGACCGTCGGTCGTTTGATGGATCCTGCCATGGATCTCGATTCGGCCAAGACGTTGGTTAAACATATATCCTCTGCCGTGAGGGATCCGCGGATTCGAACAAGGACGCTGCGGATTCTCAGCGATTTTCAATCATTGCCAACGGGTGGCGCGATCGTGATCCCTTTTTGTTCCGTTTGGCCGGATCAGTGATCGTCACGTCGATGATTGACCCGGTTTTGGTCGTGACGGACGATGGCGACAAAGCCAATGTCACTCTGGTGATCAATGCGGAGGCCTGGTTTTTCGATGGCCTTGGAGGTTACGTTGATCCGGATATCGTCGCGTTTCACGATGGCATTGCGGCCAATATCCGGACGTCGGTCAGAGCATTTCGCGACAACGACCGCAATGGACTGGCCGACGCCGATTGAGGCGCCCCTCAGACCGGTATCATCCATTATTCCCTGTACAATTCCGCATTAGCCTGAGTGACATCCAGGTTGGACCGGCTCAGGCGAAGCAAATGGGCGAAGCGTTTTCCAAACACCTCGCGCGTTCGCCACAAACCATCCGCCTCACGAATGTAGGTCAGCGTCTCCCCGGCCAGGGTCGTCACGACCGCCGAATCCGAAGAATGGTACCGTACGTCCGCCACGCTCTCCGCCAAAACCTCCGCCACCGAAAAGCCGGAGCTGTCCGCCAGCATGCGTCGACACAACGACACAAACACGGAAACCGCGTTTGTGTCAGCTTCGATATCGGCAAAAGTGAATTCTCCAAAACCAAACCGGACCGACAGATCATTGATGGCGGATGGCTGAAGAGAGGCCGGGTAATGAGTGCGAATGAGCCGCACCACTTCTCTGGTGGTCGCCACATACGCGCTGAAGTCACTCCGTGACGACGACGCCAGCAGGTCGTACGTTTGACGGTAATTCCGATCCGAAAGACTCCGTGCGAATAGGCGGTGGGCTCCGTCAGGCGTATCCGGGCGGTTCTGCGTGACCTGGCATCCGCCCAAAAAGGTGAGTATAATAAACCACATGGATCGCATGCGGCAAGGTAGAGAGGTTTTCCTGCACATGCAAGCAAACGATGGACTGACGGCCCTGTCAAAACCGTATTTCGGCTTTCAAAGACGGGGGTGAATGATTATATTATCCCAACCTTTCACAGTGGAATTCCTGAATGAAACAACGTCTCTTCACGCCGGGTCCGACGCCCGTGCCGGAAAGGGTCATGCTGGCCATGGCCCAGCCTATTATTCATCATCGAAACAAAGAGTTCGAGGACCTCTTTTGCGAGGTCAACGACGGCCTCCAGTACCTGTACCAGACCGCCCAACCGGTTCTGACCTTTGCTTCATCCGGCACAGGCGCCATGGAGGCGGCTTTTGTCAATTGCCACTCGCATGGCGATACCATTCTCAATCTGGAATGCGGCAAATTCGGTGAACGCTGGACGGCCCTGCCGAAAGCGTATGGCCTGGAGGTCGACGTTTTGAGACTTCCCTGGGGTCTTTCTCCCGATCCGGATGGGGTGAAGGAATTTCTGAAGAAAAAGCCGACGGTTCGTTCGGTGGTGATGACCCACAGTGAAACGTCGACCGGAGCCTTCACCGATGTGCAGGCGATGGCCAGGGTCGTTCGTGAACACTCGGATGCGTTGGTGATCGTGGACGGCGTCACGTCGGTGGGCGCCATGGAATTGCGATTTGACGATTGGGGCCTGGATGTGGCTGTCACGGGGTCCCAGAAAGGATTGATGTTGCCGCCGGGCCTCGGTATCTGCGCCGTGTCGAAACGCGCCCAAAACGCGGCGGCGGCGTCCAACCTGCCCAGGTTCTATTTTGATTTCAACCGCGCCATCGAAGACTGGCGCAAAGGTACGACTCCGTTCACGCCGGCCGTGTCGCTGATCATCGGTCTGCGGGAAGCCTTGCGCATGATGCGCGAAGAGGGTCTTGAAAACGTGTGGCGCCGGCATGCCATGATGGCCGAAGGGTGTCGGCGTGCGATGCGGGCGTTGGGCCTCGAACTTCTTGCCCGACAACCCGCCAATGCCGTCACCGCTGTCAAAGTGCCGGCTGGCATCGACGGGGAGGAGCTTTTCAAGAAACTCCGTTCGAGATTCGGAATGACGCTCGCTGGAGGCCAGGATAATCTGAAAGGCAGGATTTTCCGCGTGTCCCACCTGGGCTACTACGACGCCTTCGACATGCTGGCTGTTTTGGCTGGCATTGAACGGGTCCTTAGTGAGTTCGGTTATCGGTTCGAACCGGGTTTGGGTGTAAAAACGTTTCAGACGTACGCCATGGAATCTCACGTATGAGGAATGCCGCAGCCACATGGCTTGTCATTTGGTTCGCGGTCGCTACCGGTGGATTCGGCCAGGTTCTTGAGCCATATCGTATTCACAATTACTCTGCCAAAGAAACCGCCGGATTTTTCCAGAATTGGTATTCGGCCCAGGACAGCCAGGGTGTCATGTTTTTTGGCAATGGCGGCAGGGGCACTGTGATGGAGTTCGACGGCCACTACTGGCGGCATTATCCGATGGTGCATCCCGGCGGCGTTTTTTCATTGGACGTTGACAGTTCGGGCGTCATCTGGGTGGGGGCTTATGGCGAATTTGGATACCTGAAGCCAGATGCCCGGGGAGAATTGAAATGGAGAAATCTCGCCGCCGACCTGCCGGATTCGACAGGACCATTCACATCCGTATGGAAGACGTTTGTTCTTGGACACAAAGTGTTATTTAACACTTTCACGGATTTGTTTGTTTTCGAAGACAGCCGTTTCCGGATCTTCCATCCCAGAAATCAATTTCACATTGCCCAACGATTTGAAAATTCCATGTGGATTCGGGATATCGGATGGGGTCTGTTTGAATACGCGGCGGACGGGGATTCGCTGCGTTTTGTTCCGGGTACTGAATTTTTTGCTGACAAGAAAGTCGATGCGATCCTGCCAAGAACGGATGGAACGCTGATCCTGGTTACGCGGAGCGACGGGCTGTTTCTTTTCGACCGCGGCGCGGCGCGGGTTAGGCGATTCTCGACCGATGCCGATCCGATTCTGCAGTCGAGGACGTATTACTCCGGCGCACGACTCCACAACGGTTGGTACGCTCTCGGCACACTGGACGACGGCTTGTACGTTGTGGATGAGCTTGGTCACCTCCGTCATCACATCTCCACGGACGAAGGCCTCCAGTCGCCCGTCATCCGGCACGTATTTGTAGACCGGCATGGTTTGGTCTGGCTCGCCCTGGAAGGAGGCATCTCGACCGTCGATTTTTCGCCGCCAGTGACGGTGGCCAGGACCGGCACGGCATTTCCCGGGAAGATGCTTGGCCTGGCGCGCTGGCAGGGTCGCTTGTACATATCGACCACCCAGGGCCTGGTCTTTCTGAAAGACGGAACAGGGCCGCTCCTCTATGAACATGTACCGGGTATCACTACGCAGACGTTGGACTTGTTGGTGTCTGGAGGGGACCTGGTGGTGTCAGAAAACAAAATATATGTGCTGAGGTCTTCGAATCGCATGGAAGCGATCAGCCAGGATGATCGGGCGCTTTCATTGGGACCGATCCGGCAAACCCATCCGAGCGCCGCGGTGGGATTGGCCTCCGGCCTGTTGATCATCACCAAAGAGAATGGGTCGTGGCACAAGTGGCAGATTTTCGAATCCTTGCGGGACAATATCTGGTCCATCGTTCAGGATTCCACGGTATCCGACGACTCCCTTCGATTATGGGGAGGATACCGTCTGGGAGGAGTCGTTCGGATAACCATCGATCCGTTGACGCGCGGTTACCATGTCGAGGAGTTTGGTTCAGCTCATGGCTTGCCGGAGGGTTATGCTTATGTTTTTGATCTCGACGGGCGGCCGGTGATCGGCACGGAAAAAGGCCTGTATCGTCCCCTAAGTGCCACGCCGATGCGCTTTGGACCGGATTCGTCACTCGGATGGATGTTTGTCGATACGACGCGCAGTGTGTACCGGCTGGTGCAGGATCGCAACGGCGACGTCTGGGTCAATTGGCAGGGATCGATCATGAGGGCAAGACGGGCAGGAAATGGGTATGCCATCGATTCGTCATTCGCGAGACTGGTGGAGGACATAGATCAGGTCGAACGGATCATGATCGATACCGGCGGCGTGGTGTGGTTCGCCGGATTTGAAGGTTTGGCCCGCTTCGATCCAACGATGTCCGGCCGCATGACACTGCCCTACGGCGCCAGGATTCAAATGGTGACTTGCGGAGATTCCATCCTCTTCGGCGGATTCCAAACTGAAGATACCAATAATGCGGGTCCGGAGTTGCCGTATTCCATGAATTCCCTGACGTTTCAATTCGCGGCCCCCTTCTTCGACGAACCGAACCGTCTGGAATTCTCATGGAAAATGGAAGGATACGACGAAACATGGACACCCTGGAAATCCGAACACAAGGCCAACTACACAAATCTGGACGAAGGTTCATATCGGTTTCGGGTGTTGGCGAGGAATCGATATAACCTCGCCGGCGCCGAAGCTGTTTTCCGGTTTCATGTCGATCCGCCCTGGCATCGCACGTGGTGGTTTTTTGTCTTGTGTCTCGTGGCGCTGGCCGGCGCTTTGGTTCCCATCTATCACTACCGTGTCAACCGGCTTCTGGCTGTGGAAAGACTGCGCGTGCGCATTGCCAGTGACCTCCATGACGACATTGGATCGACCCTGACGAAAGTGTCGATCTTTTCGGAAATGGTCCAAACCGAGGACGATCCGAAAGAACGGCAGCGCCTTTTGTCGGACATCGGGACCATGAGCCGTACCGTGATACGGACGATGAGCGACATTGTGTGGTCCATCGATGCCCGCAACGACGACCTTGACCATCTTTTCATCCGAATGACGGATTTTGCGCAGAGCATTCTGGAGCCTCTGGGCATACGGGTACAATGGGATCGCGAGGGGATCTCGCCGGATCGAAAACTCCCGCTGGACGTCCGGCAAAACGTCTATTTGATTTTGAAGGAATGCGTCAATAATATAGCCAAGTACTCCGGAGCAACCGAAGTGAACGTGAATTTCGTACGTCTCGGCCGTCGCCTGACCCTTACCATCCGTGACAACGGACGCGGCATACCGCCGGAGCGTTTGGAACGCGGCCATGGGCTCCGCAATATGCGTGAACGGGCTCACCGAATCGGCGGCACCCTGGTTGTCCGATCCGAAAATGGCACTACCGTCGAACTCAACATACCGCGCCTGCCGGGTTCCTGACGGTCCGAAGTCAGCACATGGAGAAAGCCATTGTGAACAAAATCAACACCGGTATCATAGAAGACGATGCCGCCATTCGTGAGAGCATTCAGAAGTATCTCCAGCGACAGGAACGCGTACAATGTGTTTTGGCGTGCGAATCCGTTGAGGCCTTCCTGTCACGGATGCCCGTTGAGCAGCCCGTTGATGTTATTCTCCTGGACATTGGATTGCCGGGTATGAGCGGTATCGAGGGAATTCCGATCATTAAGGAACAGTCTCCGTCGGCCGATATCCTGATGCTGACCGTGCATCACGATCCGGAAAAAGTGTTCGATTCACTTCGGGCCGGCGCCACGGGATACTTGTTGAAGAATACTCCTTTGGCGGAAATCGTCGAAGGCATCGTCCAGGTGTTCGCCGGCGGATCACCCATGTCCCCACAAATCGCCCGCAAAGTGATCGACTATTTTGGTGCGGGCCGAAAGGTGCACGGGGAATTGCTGACGTCGAGGGAACAGGAAGTTGTAAACGCTCTCGTCAACGGATTGTCATACAAAATGATCGCCGACAAACTGCACGTCGGCATCGACGCCGTCCGCTTTCACATCAAAAACATCTATCGTAAACTCCACGTGAATTCACGCGCTGAGGTCGTCGCGAAGACTTTCAAAGGCCGCCTTTAGAATGGCCTGCCTGCGGGCCATTCCCACACCAACATGTAGGTGTTTTCACGGCGATATGCTCGTATGTTGAAACGTGTGTATCTCGACTTCGCCGTAAGCCGGTGTGGGGAACGGCGAAGTCTGATATTATTGGTTCTCAGGCCCCCATTCGACGACACCCGGTGAGACACTCAAACCCGTCCCGCCGGGTGCATTATTACAAGGAGACACGGCCATAAATATTGTGATCGTTGAAGATATCGCGGGCGAAGCCGAACTCATCACTCACGAACTGCGTCGACTGGACATACCGCTTGACATAGCGACCGTCACGAACAAGTCGATGCTCGTCCGCTATCTGGAGGACCGGCAACCGGCCATGGTGGTGGCCGACGAATGCCATCCCGAACTGAGACCAGCCACATTGGTTGAGTTAGTCAAGAATCGAAGGCCCGCGGTGGAAGTGGTCGTAATAGGGACGCAGCTTCGCGATGACCGCGTCAACGAATACACGCGCCTGGGCATAACCGCCTATTTGACCTATGCCGATCTGATCTTTTTGTCCGTTTTGACTACCAAAATGTATAAGTTCCAAAGCAGCGGCCCGCAACCGGCCAAAGGTGATGGGCGTCACATGTTTGGAGACTCGGCATGACGGACCAACAAATTCAACTACTTCAGCATTCATTCCAGCTCATTATTGACCGCAGGGATCACCTGGCCGAGGCGTTTCTGGCTTCATTGAAAAAGTCTCTGCGCAAGGAACAATGGCCGGTCGATTCGGCAGCGTTTTGCCGGCACGTCATGCAGACCGTGGCCGTGTGTGTACGGGGCATTGGGCGCTGGGATCAGCTGTCGACGATGTTGCGCGATTTCGGCAAGAGTTACCTTGGCGGTAAATTGTCGGCGGTCAGCCCGGATGCGGTGCGCGTTGCCTTCATGGGAGCCGTTCAGGAGTGTCTGGATAAATCCTACACGCCGGATATTGGCCTGGTCTGGAACATGTGGTATGACATGGTTTCCACTCAAATCCTGGAAGGTTCCGGGGAGAGAGTGGCCCGTAAGTCGGCGCGCTCGGTGCAGTCCCTTGTTCGACGCGCGCGGCTCAATTGAAGGCGGCTGCTTCAACTTATCCTGCCGACCACCCGGCCCCTTGTTTAGAATCCCCCGGTACCTTACTTTCCAATAAATTGGTCTGAATCATCGACCGGAATCATAGAGGGCTTGTATCCTCAATGACCACCAGTTACCCCAAAGAAAAAATCAGATTCCTGTTTCTTGAGAATATCAGCGAATCCGCCCTTCGCCAGTTTCGACAGGCCGGCTACGTTCAATTGGAGAGAACATCCAAGGCCATGAGTGAAACGGAACTGGTCAACGTCATCCGCGACGTTCATATCCTTGGGATTCGCAGTAAGACGAGGATCACGGATCGCATTCTGAAAGCCGCCGTCAAACTTCAGGCGGTGGGGTGTTTTTGCATTGGAGTCAATCAGGTGGATCTGACCGCGGCGATGCGGCGAGGCGTGGTCGTTTTCAATGCACCGTATTCCAATACGCGATCTGTCGCCGAACTTGTTATCGGCGCTTCGATTTTGCTGATTCGCAGGATTCCCGACAAGAACAAGGCGGCACATGACGGCGTGTGGCTGAAGGACGCGAAAGGCAGTTACGAATTACGCGGCAAGACGATGGGCATCGTCGGCTACGGCAACATCGGTTCCCAGGTGAGTGTCCTGGCCGAGGGCCTTGGCATGCGCATCATTTACCATGACATCGAAACCAAACTTCCTCTCGGCAATGCCGAAGCCCGCAAACATCTGCGCGAAGTTATCTCGGAATCGGACATCGTGACTCTCCATGTGCCCGAGACACCTGAGACGAAAAATCTGATCAACCGGACGAATTTGAAATGGTTCAAGAAAGGCGCTTTGCTGATCAATTATTCCCGCGGGTCGGTCGTTGATCTGGATGCCCTGCGCAACCACATTCTGGATGGCCATATCGCGGGGGCGGCCGTGGACGTTTTCCCGCAGGAACCGGAAAAAAGCGGTGACCGGTTTCGGACGCCGTTGCAGGATCTGCCCAATGTGCTTTTGACGCCGCATATCGGTGGATCTACGGAGGAGGCCCAGGATCGGATCGGCGAGGATGTCAGTCAAAAGTTGCTGCAATGGCTTGAAAAGGGCGTTACGAACGGATCGCACACCGTGCCGGCGTTGGCCTTGCCGCCGCAGGAAGGCGCCCATCGCATCCTGCATATCCACAACAACGTGCCTGGCGTATTGTCTGAAATCAATACGCAGTTGTCGAAGCATCATATCAATATTCTTGGACAATATCTGAAAACCAATGACGAGATCGGATATGTGGTGCTGGATGTCAACCGTAACATCTCGGGCAGGGCGTTGCAACTCCTTCGAACCGTCCGACATACCATCAAAGTCAGAGTCGTATACTAATCGGTCTGCCTTCCTCATCCATGAATTCGACCAAATCCGACAATCTGACCGGCAGAAATTGGCTGATCGCCGGCGGAACGATCAGTCTTGCGATTGCGTCTCTTCACCTCGTCATCGTCACCATAGGGTCTGTGGCCTATCGGTATTTTGGAGCTGGGGAAGACATGGCGACGATGGACGCCAGGGGAGAATGGGCGCCAGCCATTATCACGATTGGCATAGCTGCGGTATTTTCCGTTTTTGGTGTGTATGCCTATTCAGGGGCCGGGCTCGTCAGAAGGCTGCCGTTGCAAAGAACAGTTCTCGTCGCTGTCGGGGCGATCTACCTGTTGAGGGGTTTGCTGATTTTTTGGGACATAGCCCAACTGGTCGGAAATCCAACCTATCCATTTCGAGCCTGCGTTTTCTCATTTGTTTCACTTGCGGCGGGTTTAATACATCTCTATGGACTTGGAAGAAACCGTGCTGCGTTTCGTGCGCACGTATCGATGACTAAATGAGACTTGTTTATCCTCTGAAGAAGCCAAAAATAAAAAACCCCGGGTGAGGGAAGCCCGGGGTCTCTATCGTAGCCCAGAGGTTAGGGGAACCTCTGTTTGGGGGCTTTATTATAGCGAAAAAGTCGGCTCATAGTCAACATTTTTTTTCGGTTTTGGCGATAAATTTTGGTGTCACAGTGATCTATTTCCAGGAGAACAACCGAAGGCTGCCTTTCAGGCCTACCCATAGCACGTAAAAAGGCTGAGTAAAAAACCACGCCATGAATATTCCGGCGGGGAATGGTATTTGCATAAGACGATGACCCGTGAGTGACACGGCCAGATCGATAATGAATTTGTTGATCCACCCAAATGCGAACGCAACCAGCACGTGCGGCGAGAATCCACCAAGAAATATTCCTCCGAGCAAAAGACCTGTTAATCCATAAACCGCCAGCAAATAGACAAAGAAAACCGGATTAAGGCGTAGCATCATGTCACTATTGGATGCCCAACGCGCCCTTTGTTCAAATAATGATGCCCATGTCGGCTCGGGCCTGGTCGTGACAAATGTGGCGGGATCGGCCGCAAAAACAATGCGCCATCGGTTCAGCCGGCGAATCTGATGCATCATCAGTACGTCGTCACCGGACAGGCGGTGTTTGATCTTGTCAAATCCTCCGGCCGCCAGGAACGCCTCTTTTCGATAGGCCAGATTCTGTCCGCTGGCCGCCATGGGGCGTCCCCAGTTTGCCGCACCCGCCGCGGCGGCCATCATGGCGGCGAAATCAAAACGTTGCCACCGTTCAAACATCGAAACCGCCTTGATGGACGAAAACCCAATGACCAATCCGACGTCCGGTGTGAAATGCTCGACCATATGCGTAAGCCACGTTGGTTGGACGATGCAGTCCGCATCCGTAAAACACAACACACTGCCGCCGGCGGCGGCAATGCCGGCTTCCAGGGCGTGCTTCTTTCCGGACACGCCATCGGGTTTATCTATGATGTGTATGACCCTTATGCGAGGATGCATCGAAGCCCGGCGGTCCATCCAGGAGCCCGTTCCGTCGTCGGAACGGTCATCGACCAGAATGATCTCCCACCGATCAGGAGGATAATCCTGAACGACAAGCGAATCCAGAGTGGTTTCCAGAAATCCCATTTCATTCCGTGCGGCGACAATGACCGAAACGCGCGGTTTGTCTTTCGAACGATTACGGGCCGGAAAAAACAATCCTGTCAAAAAAAACAAACCGACGGCCATGTAGATGACCAGACATATTCCGTATACAACGAGTACGATCGAGACGGTCATTTAGCCGGGCCTCCGGTTGGCTGGAGAGCGGAGTGCCGCGTTTGTTTCCATTCAAACCGTCCCAACTGGCCCCATAAGCCGAATACCACTACATATAAGGGATGCAAGGCCGCGACAAGTGGAAACGCGGTCAGGTACGGCCGTACGCGAAATCGTGTGGCAGCGACCGACAAAAAGAGTAACTCCGCTCCCGCCTTGCAAAGCCACGCATACCACGGCTGGTTGTTGCCAAACCAAACGGTGGCCATCGGCGGATAAACGACCACGGAAACATTGAACACGTAGACGAGGGCCAGTATGGCCACGACGCTCCAGGTGTAATGGCGTCCCTTCGATGCATGGCGTATTCTCTGATGCATGAATTGACGGAAGGAGGATGGGGATCCGGTCGGTACATGGGCGCCGAAATTGTACGAAATCCGCCAGCGCGTCTTCCGGACCAGTTGAACCAGCAAATCGTCGTCGCCGGATACAAATCGCGCGATGCGGGAGAATCCACCGACATCATCAAAGGTTTGGCGACGGTACGCCAGGCTGCGGCCCGTGGCGGTCAGGGGTTTTCCAAAAGCCGCTGAAGAAGCCGCCAGGGCTCCCAGCGCGAGGCCGTCCAGTGCGGCAAAGCGCCCGAGCAGTGACCACGTTCGTCCGGGCTGTACGGGCGAAAAGCCGATCACCATACCAACTTCGTCCGTAAAAAGCTCGACCGTGGAGCGAATCCAGTTCGGGTCCGGCCGGCAGTCGGCGTCCGTGCACAAAATGATGTCCCCATTCGATGCGCGAATGCCTGCCGTGATGGCATTCTTTTTGGGCGCCATGTCGGTGGGATTTTCGGCGATGCGCAGTACGGTCAACCGGCTCAGTCGTTCCTTGAATGATTCGGCGAGTGTGGCGGTGTCGTCGTCGGAGCGGTCGTCAACCACGATGACTTCAAAACGCGCCGGATCATAGTGCTGTGCCGCCAATGCCTCCAGGCACGCGATAATTTGAGAGGATTCATTGCGGGCCGCCATAATCACGGAAACCAGCGGGGGAACATCCCGCCGGGTGGCCGGACGATAGGCGGCCAGAGCGCACGACAATACGACCAGCGTTGCGGCGTAAGCGGCCGCCATGGACAACAGCACCAGATCGAAGATAAACAAGCAGCACCTGCGGGTTGGTGGTCAGGCGATGGGACGCAGATAGTTCCAGCCTTCCGTGTGGAGTTCTTCCCACGATATGCCGTCGGATGGACTGCCGGGCATGATGAACACCGCGTCGCCGAGCGAGTATTCGAAATCAACGTAAGGCAGGGCCTTGACGAGCGTGGAGAACGTCGGGCGGCTGAACGATTCATTGGCCGGAATCGATTCCACCTGCGAGCGGAAAGTCGCCAGAGCGGTGTCGTTTTCCAACAGGCAGGCGATGCTGACAACGACGTATTGTTTTTCGCCGGCCATTCTGAACTGTTCATCGATGGTATCGCCAAGTTCTTCCTCTTCGGTGGCCATGCCGCCCTCGATTTCGGCAAGCCAGGCATCGAATTCGGCCTGGGCCGCTTCCGGATCGAGAATCAAATCCCAGAACGCATAGTCGAAAAACGGCTCCGATTCCAAAAGGACTGCGGACAATCGTTTGTAGTAAGCCCGTTTCTGCGCGGGTTTTTCTTCGCTGTCGGGTGTTTGGATCACGCGGTACAGTTTTCGGCGCAACGTATCGTCCGACCCGACGTTGATCACGAGTTGCAATCCGAAGAAGAAACGGTCGCCTTCGGCTTGGCTCTGTCCGAGTATTTTCGATAAGAAACCGCGCCGGTTCATGGCCGCCTCACGATGAATAACCGCTGCGGCTGCGGCCGAAAGATCCGGATCGCATGCGCGTCGCGCCGCCGGAACGCGACACCGAAGTGCTCACGCGGCCAAACCCCGACGGTTTCTGTTTGCCAATGCCGGCGGCCCCGCCGACGCGGCGCGAAGAAAAAACCGTGGGCCGGCGCACAGGCGTATAGTTGGGGCGTTGCACCGGCGGTCGGGTCCGGTCGTACCCCGTCGGAAATGGTCGATACGAGGACATCATGGCGTAATGCATGAAAAACCACGGCCACAGGGACGGCCCGCCGCCATAATAATACGCGGTCTGTCCGGCGCCGGTGGTTGCCGCGGTGTCGCCAGTCGCCGATGTGGGGGCGGGCTTCATGAAGTGATTCAACGGAATCATGGATATGGTCAGGCCCTTTTCCCTGTAAAGCGCGAAGTCGTCGTTGAGGTCGTCGAGTTCATTCTTCTGATATTCGCTGGCGACGGCGTAAAGGACACCGGAAACGCCCAGGGTCTGGAGATTTTCCGCGGTTGGGACGCGCGCGACATATCGGTTGTCGAATGCATCGCTGGCGTCGGAGTAGGCGTTCAACCGGCGACTGTCCAGGAGAAGAAGCGCCGGGGCGCGATCGGGCCGCATCGCTGCGCCATTCTGCATTTCCTGTGCATAGTACACCAGGGCGCCAAGGGTATGGTGCGACGGAACCACGCCCAGCGGATGCGGCCAGTTGTCAAATGTGAGCACCGGTTCCACTATCCCGGCGAGGGCGGCCGCCAGGGCAATGCTTTCCGGGCCAGGCAGATCGCAATACCAAATGACGGTCTCGCTGTTCTGACTGCGGGCAAGAATATCCTTCAAACCAAGACCGCGCGCATAGGCTTCCTTCATCGCCTCCGAAACCATGGGTCGCACCTGGCTGCGCAATGAACTCTGCGACAGCGATTGCACGAGCGTCGGCACCACATAGGGCTGGTATCGTGCGTTCCGTGGCTGGTAAGCCCGCAAAAGCGCGACCGGATCCAGGAAGGCGCTCCAACCGACCGATCCGGTACTGTCGACGGCGGAGGCGTCAGGAAAATTCAGCGTTCGGTCGGTCCCGAAATTCCAGCCCTGCGCCTGCTGCAGATCGAGCGCATCCGTTTCGACAACGGTTTCGCTGTCGCAGCCGCCCAAGCCGACCATGCTCATGAGAGCGGCAAGCGCGCCGGCTTTTCCCAACCGTTTGTTGGCGTCGCGCCGTGTGATTCTGTCACGCCACCAGTCGGCGCCAATCGCTTCTTTTTTCTTCATACATACCTTGCGTTGATGTGTCAACAGGATTGATGATGCCGAATGTAGGTGGCCGTTGAAATCGCCGTGTGATCCGTGGCGGCGGCCGACCGTCGCGTGTAAATACCGGCCGCCTCGCCGGCTATGACGTACAGACCATGGTTGGAAATCAAACCTTCCGGGCCGGCGGCAGCATCGAAATATTTCTGGGCAATCCAATGTGGCTGAACGGCCTTCTCGATGGATGCCTGCCAGATGTCGTCGGACACGTGCGGCCCGATGATCACGTCGTCACCTTCGCAACCATAATCGGTCTTGAGCACCCATTCTATACGCGGGAGTTCACGGCCCCAGGCGTCGGCCAGGCGGACGGTTTCCGGTATGAACGACCGGATCGTATGCCGGCTCTCCTCTGAAAAGAGGTCCATGTGTTGCCAGAAGAAAGCCAGACTGAGTTTGTTCTGGGTGAGTACACTGCCGAATGGATTGATCACGACGAGACGGTCACCCAGCACGGCATCCAGTACATACCGTAGCGGACCGTCCAGCGGATCCTCATCCGGGAAGGGTTCTTCATCGGTCCATACGACGCGGCGCTCGCTCCACCAATCGGTTTTATAATGTCGGAGAAGTACGTCGAGCCTGGTGTCGAAAAGCGCCACGCCGCGATCCGAACAGGGTCGAAGGTTGTACGGCGATCCCATGACCACACGGCATCCTCTGGATTCCAACCATTCCTGGTACAGGCGAATCATCGACAAATCCTCCGGCATCTCCGTCGGATAGACGATGCCTATCGTAGGGTGAAACGGGCCGACCGACTGTACCAGGTTCACAAACCGATGTTCAAGTTCCACATTGGGGTCGGATACACCGGATGAGGCGTCCAGTAGCAGACGGTTGAGCAGAATGGCCTCGGCCTCACCGCTGGGCGTGTCGGAGTTCATCTCGCACATTCGGAGTGACCCGTCCCCCAATACGAACAGGTCAAGTCTTGAGATGCCGTGCCACTGGCCTTCCGAAGCGAGCCACATCAGTTTTTGGTACGGAGTAAGATGAAAAAAGGAATCGAGAAAATCCGGCCGGTTCCACACCATGCGGCAGAGTTCGTCGTAGAGCCGGGCGATGGCCTCCGCGGCCATGGACATGCGCCGATAGGTTCCGGCGTCCAGGATGACCGGCGTAAGCCCGAATCGTTCGCGGCCTTCAAGCCACGGGTCGCTGATGACGCATGTCCGATACAGCGCGTCCGCCAGTTCGTTGTAATCTCGATAGGGCATGTCAGATCAGCCGGGTGGCAAGGAAGGCGGCGCCCATGTACGTCATGGCTTCCAGAACGCCGGCGCTGAGATTGCGGTCTTTGCTGATTTCCTCATCCAGGCGGCCGCCATATGGCTTGAATCCTCCGCCGAGGAGAAGTCCCTGGACAAGAAACTGTCGCACCGGGTACATCGCAATCACAACCATCATCGACCAGGCATAACTCAAGAGGCTGGATGGATAGTCGACAAATTCACCCCGGATCGAATGACCGACAATAATGGCCACCGCGATCATCAGGCCCGCGTAACTCAGGGCGGCCGCGGCGTTGCCGTTCAGGATTTCGGCCGTATCGTTGTAAGCGGTCAGGAAGCGGAAAAGATAGGTCACGACGAGCAGGGTAATTTGCCCGATTCCAAAGAAGATCAACGCGGTGACGAGCGTGCCGCCGACGCTTTCGCCGGATACGGATGCAGCTATAATCAGCGACGTAGCCACGTAACTGCCTGCCGTAACGATGCCCGCGGCGGTATTGCCGCTACGAACGCCCTTCAGAGTTTCGGGTGACAGCAGAAGTTTCAATTCCACGGTACCCACAAACACCAGAAAGAGAATGCCGCCGACGCCGTAGAGAAGCGCCGACAGCGCATCCTTCTGCCAAGCGCCGTGTCCGGGTCCGCTCAGTACGTCCGCAGTGATCAAAAGCACGCCCAGCAGATACCCGGACAGACTGATGCCCAGGGCGGCGTTGTCCTTCGTCGTTAACGCGTCGGTCAGGCGTTCCCGCATGAAAAATTGATTGACGAGGCGGGCGATGAAAAGCAGAACCACAACGGCCGCCGCCACAAAACCAATGGTGAACCAGTCCATATCGACGTACTCTTGGGTTGGTTGATTCTTTGTTCTGCTAAACATACTTCTGTTGTCGGCGAATTTCAAGATGGAATTGAGTCTGCGATGGCGTATCAGACACGGGGCCGCGGTGTTTCAAGAATGTACGTGAAGCGGCCCGGCCGCAGTTGCAGAGGTTGTCCGGCGGGAAAAATCGTGGCGCCGTCGGCGGCGTGGAGAATCGCCACGGCATAGTGGTTATCGGCCGTCTTACGCGTCAACAGAACATCCGGGATTCTCAAACCACGATGCAGGGCAACGGGATAGACCAGCGCACAGTGGTCGGGGATGTCATGGGTTCTTTCCTTTCTGGCGGTTCCAATGGCGCGAAGCAGCATCGGTACAAACGTGTTGTCTTTTTGTTCCAGCCCTCTTACGTAGCTGGCCGGCCAATGGGATTTCCGTACCACATGGCAGTGGGCCGATTCGTCGCGAAGCCGGCGCCCCGGCGAATGTCCGTTCAGGAAATAATAATCGGCGTTGCGATGGGCTTCGACGGTCAAAAGTACGAGATCGCTGTCCAGACCGAACATTCGTTTCGACCGGCCGATGAAATTCACATACGGCGTGGTATGCGGCGTACGCTGTCTCTCTGCGACCAGGCTTTGAATAAGCGGACTGAATGTGGCGAGACCCTTTAGTTGTTCGCGTCCGGCAGGGACATGATCCACGAAAAACCGGGGAGGCAGCGCTGCCAGCATGCTTCCATGAAAAGGTGTCGCCAGCGTGACAATCCTGTGAAGCCGGTGGTTGTGCATAAACAGATCATACCATTCCGCGATCAGGCCACCCTGGGAATGAGCGAGAATCTGGAACGGTCCCTGCGGCAGGTGGCGATCGACAAATTCGGCCAGGTCCCCGGCGAGTTTTGGAACGTCCGGTTGATTCCGAAACGTCGGGTAATTGAAAAACACCGTGGGTATTCCGCTGCGTTGCAAGAAGGCGCCAAGTTTGCGCCAGAGCCCGGACACGTCGGCGAAACCGTGTATGAACAGAACCGGAACGGAAGTCATTGTGTTTGACAACTCCCCAATGGACGTGTATCTTATTCGAATCACCGACAATATACGACGATCGCCGATCATTCCCAAACCACAACAGCCACCGTCATGAGACTCCACTACGCCGACTACGGACGCGACCACGCCACGACGTTGATCATTCTTCACGGCCTGCTCGGTTCCGAACGCAACTGGCACAGCCTGGCACGGGAACTCGAAAAACGCGTTCATGTGATTGCGCTGGATCTGCGCAATCACGGTCTGTCACCCCACGATGACATTCATACGATCGAGTCGATGCGCATCGATCTGGAAGAATTTGTGGAAGACCATGCGTTGGACGGTTTCTTCTTGCTTGGGCATTCGATGGGCGGGCACGTGGCGATGGACTACGCCTTCCATCATCCCGGACGGTTGCACGGGCTCATCGTGGAAGACATCACACCACGATCTTACGGCACGGGATTGACGAGTATTATTTCAGCGATGATGAATATTGATCTGCCACTATTTCATGAAAAGAGGAACGTGGATGCGGCGCTGGCGGTCAATGTGCCCGATCCGGTCGTTCGCCATTTTCTGATGACCAATCTGGTTCGTCATGGGGACCGTCTCGCCTGGCGGGCCAATCTGCCGGTTCTGATGCATTTTGTACAGAATGACATCCCGCGTTTCAAGGCGGATGAAAAGGCCCGCTTCGAAGGACCGACGATGTTCATCGGCGGCCAGAAGTCCGCGTATAATATTGCCGACGAATCGGCCCTTATTCTAAAGCACTTCCCCGGCGCGGAAATCGTCATGGTCGAAAACGCCCGTCATTGGGTGCATTTCGATGCGAAAGAGACTTTTATCGGGCTGGTGAATGATTTTTGTTCGCTGAAATAAAAAACGGCGGCCGAAATTCGACTCGCCGTTTGGGTTCTGAATAGGGACACTCTTACTTCATCAGGAGTAACTTTTTCGTATTGGTGTAGGTACCCGCCTCCAGCCGGTAAAGGTAGACACCGCTGCTTACCAGTTTACCTGCGTCGTTTGTTCCATCCCATGTCACATCCCATTTGCCCGCTCCTCGGTAGCCATGGACCAGCGTCTTGACCTGCTGGCCGAGCAGATTGTATATCCGCAACCTGATGAGTGATGCCGAGGGAATTCCGAATCGGATGTTCGTTGTCGGGTTGAATGGATTTGGAAAATTCTGATACAACTCAAACTTAGCCGGTGGCAAGCCGCCAACCGGATTCTCATGAACATCCAGGATGACAGATCCGTCCACGGCAAGCGACAGACCGTGAATAAAATTGAGATTTCCAATCGTCGTGGCAGTTCCCGTTGAGGTGTCGATGCGCGCCAGCTGAGTCACGGCCGATGGGATGCCGATGAGTGCAAACAGCTTGCCGTCCTGATCAAACGCCATGGACTGGGCTTGGCCCTGGCCAAGGGGACCTACTTCCGTTGACGCCCCGGTCTGCTTGTTGATCCGGAACAACTTGCTATTGGTCGAATTCCACTGAAGTCCCCACATCTCATTCGTCAGGGGATTGAAAGACAGCGAATAGAGATTGGAGATACCCGTTAATCCGACGAAGGTGGTGTCGCCGGATTCGAGGTCCATTTTGACGAGCAGACCATTGGTTCGTGCGCCATAGAGTTCATGCGTCGTCCGATCAAAGGCAATGCCCCGAACGGAGGAGAGGTTGAATGTACGGTACTGATGGGCGTCTCCGGCGGAAGCATTGATCCTTGAAACGTTCGATGATGAGCCGACCCCCGACGTGGCGTACAACACCTTTGACGCAGGATGTACTGTCAAGCCCCGAACTTCCGTAAATCCGGAAGGCCCGATGAGGCTACCGGCGCCTGTATTGGGATCAAGAGTCAGCATGACTCCGCCGGAACCGGATCCCGTACCGCTATACAACACGCCTGAAGAAACCGGATTAATCGAGTAGGCCAATCCTCTCAGAGGCAGATACTTCATTGTCTCGACAGCATCATTGCTTTCAATGGTGATCGTATCCAGAAAACTGCCGGGTTCAGAAGGCGTGAACCGGAAACTGACCGTCATGGTTTCGCGCTGGGCGATCGCCAACGGGAAGTTCAGCGACTCATTGATGTGAAACACATCACTGACGACCCCGAGATGAGAAACATAAAGGGTGTCGGCTCCGAGGTTGTACAAGCTGACGGAGAACGTATCGCTCGTAGACCCGACCGGCCACGCATTCCAGGCGTCATTGAGATTTGGGAAGAGCACGGAATCCTTCGAAGCGTAGAGGCGTGCGCCCGTGAACGGGGAGAGCCTTAGATTGGCGGCCCACACGGCCCACGTGTTGGCCGGTGTTTCCGCATACTCGGTGAAAAGCCAGAAGTTGTCCATGCGCAAGGGATCGACCCATGCGCCGTTGTAGTCTCCCCAACGGTTGCGCGTGCCGCTAAATGTCTTCACATAATTCGCTTTACCGGGTTGAAGCGGACGGCTGGCCCGCAGCGTGTTGATCGGGTCGGTCGAAAGCCGGTACGTGTAAAAGGCGCCCGCATATTCGGTTGTGGCGGAACGTGAAAACGTCAGAACAACATTGTTATCCTTGTCGACAGCGAGGGCAGGGTAGAAATAATAATAGGTATCAGCTCCAAGCGCCACATCTTCAACCGCGGAATTCAGTGCCGGGTCCATCCGAACGTACCGAACGGACGAGTATTGAAAGCTCGTGCCGGACGCGACACAATGAACAAGGTGCAGATGGCCGTCGATGAAAACAGGCTCGTTGCGGATGTTGTACCCGCCACCATCGATGAGCGGTGATCCGCCGCCCAGTTGATTCGCATTAGGCGGGTTGTAATACGTTCCCACCGTGACGTTGGCGGCTGTCATCGAGGGCGCCGTCAGGGGATTGGTCAGTTTGTACAACGTGATATAGTTGGTCACTCCGCTCGTGGAATGCGTCACCAGGTAGTACTCGCCGGGACTGCCGTACATTCGCGACGGTCGAATTCCGAAAGAAGGGCTCAAATTACCCGGTTGGCGGATGTCCCACAAATCCGTCCAGTTGACCACACCCGCGGTATTGGCGTACAGATCACTTTTTGGAATGATCCGGATCTTGGAGTTCGTAAAACTTCCGCCAAAATTGAACTGGTTGGACGTCAGATAGACGGCGACGCTGTCGTACCCCACGCCCTGATAGTCGGCCCAGGATGTGATCGGAGTCGAGCCATTGACATTGCCCGGCAGAGCCCAGTTGTACCAGGTCCCCGTTGGAATGGAATCATCTGACACCGATACCAAGTAATAGGATGTCGCTGTGACATCATCCTGATGAAGCCATACCATAATCCATCGTTTATCGAAATGATCGTAAATGACTTTGGGATCAAATATACTTAGACCGGTGGCCGTGGTTGAAAACCACGGATCGATGCCGGACGTGAGAATGAGCCGTCCGGACTTGTCCCAAATCCGGAAGCGATCGTTGTCGACACCCATGACGTGATTGGGGCCTGCCGCGATATACGGATCAGGCGGTATGTAATTCCCAGGATCAAGAAATCCCTGGAAACTGCGGATGAGATTGCTGTCCAGATCCACGATCGCCGACGCGCCGGGGTCCGTTACAAAATGAATGGTCGCGGTTTCATCAGGGGCGTTTGGATTCAGGAAAGACGGAAAGGGTTCAAAGGGCAACTTGTTTCGCAGTCGTTTGATCGGGGTTGGAGTGGTCTGGAAAACAAACTCCATCGATTCGGTCGAGACGACGGCGCCCGCGGAAACGGATCCTGAGGCGGGGCCTTGATAGATCTGTCCATGCAGTTGGTGAGCAGACAGAAGGACGAAGATGACTAACGTAAACGGTTTCATGGCTACTCCTTTGGCTCGTCATTGGTCGCATGGCCTGTAACGCCATGCCAAATGTAACTCCTTTTTTTGGAAAAGAAAAATCTTTGTTAAAGATGATTTGGCACGAATAAAATCACACGTCCACATTTCGATCCCTGATGATCAACACCTTGTCCACTCTTTTTCCATCCATATCGACGATCTCAAATATGAACGAACCCAACGATATCCGATTGCCGATCGCCGGTACTTTGTCGAGGTGGTACATCATCAGGCCGCTCACGGTTGAGAAGGGCGCCGTCGACCCGAGATCCAGACCGCCGGTGATGTGTTCCCGCAAGTGTTCGATGGGCAGTGAACCGTCCACCAGCCACGAGCCGTCGGCGCGCACGAAAATGCCGGATTCGCCGCTTTCGCCTTCCTCGGGCATATAACCCATGATACTTTCCACAATATTATGCAGCGTCAGCAGACCTTCGATGTCGCCGAATTCATCGATCACCAGTCCCGCGTACGTCTTCTTCTCGCGAAACCGTTCGAGGATTTTCGTCACGGGCAAATGCTCGGGTATGAACAAAGCCTCCTGCACGATGGCCCGCAACGAAGCGGTATTGGCCGGTCGATTTTTCGCATAGTCGGCCAGGGTGAGCAAGCCGACAACATTGTCCGACGTTCCGTCGCAAACCGGGAATTTCGTATACCGGCCTTCTTCGATACGTTGTTGAATCGTGGCCCACGGATCGCTGATATCCAGCCAGGTGATCTCGGGGCGGGGCGTCATGATGGAGTGCGCCGTTCGTCTCTCCAGACTCAGAATGCGCTGCATCATCTCCGATTCTCCACGCGCCAGCACGCCATGTTGGAACCCCTGCTGGATGAGCAGCCGCAACTCTTCACTGGTGATCGGCGCGCGTTCCGGCTGGCGGATGCGTAGAAGGCGGATCAGGAATTTGGTCGATCCGCTGAGACCGCGCACCAGGGGTCTGGCGACGAGGAACATAATCTTCATGGGGGGCGCCAGTACGACGGCAAACGCTTCGGGATTGTTGAGGGCAATGGTTTTCGGCAGGAGTTCGCCCACGACGAGGGAAAGGTAGGTGATACCGGACACGACCATCACAATCGCGATTTCGTTAGCGGCATCCTGCAAAAATGCCACGGACGCGATGAATGGAGCGAGATCCTCGGATAGCGTCATGCCGCCGTAGGCTCCAGCCACGATGCCGACGCAGGTTATTCCAATCTGAACCGTTGACAGAAAGGCTTCCGGATCGTTGAGCAGTTCAATGGCCCGTTTGGCGCCGGTCCGGCCGCGCGAGGCCTGCTCTTCCAGACGCACGCGGCGCGAACTCACGAGCGATATTTCGGCCATTGCAAAAATGCCGTTGAACATCATGAGGAGCAGGAGAATCAGAATTTCACCAATCATGATCAGTGCGAGCCGTACATCTTCTCACCGGCCGTGATGGCGATGGGAAGCTTGTTTTGAATCGGCGGGAAGGGGCACGTGGCGAATTCCGTGAAAACGCAGGGTGGATTGTAAGCCTTGTTGAAGTCGAGCACAATATGGCCGGTCGAGTCTGCCTGGTTCACATACAGGTAACGCCCTCCGCCATACGTGTCCTTGCCGTTGGTTTTGTCGCCAAAAATTACGAAAAGACTCTCGTCCGTGCTCTTGCCGATGGGTTCCAGACGATGGGTCGCGCCCTCCGCTTCAAACACGAGCGCCCCGGCGCATTCGGAGGTGTCCATCGTGCCCAATATCGTCGGGACCAATAGCCGGCGCGGCGGTTCGTAAGGCTCCCACCGCGCAAGAAATTTCCAACTCGGATCGACGGGAAAACGTTCGACGCCTTTGAAGGCCCTGATGGCCGGGCTATCAAGATCCCTCAAGCGTACGCCGAATTGATCGCCGCGTTGAATGATGAACCAACGAAGGCTTCCCATTTGCAGCACCGACGTGTTGGTGTCGGCGTCGGTGAAGAGGCGCATGGACGTGACGCGATGTCCGTCGAAGGTCACGGAGGCATCGCCGGTCACCTCGATGGTGACTTTGCCACGGTCGAGAATAAAAACGCCGGCGTGGGCGGGCGCTTTGTCTTTTGGAAGAATCACCGCATTGGCGGGGTCACTGCCGAAGAGGTTGCGTCCGGGTTTGAGCCAATACAAACCGATGAGGTTAAGCCATCCGTTTTCTTTTTTCAGATTTTGCAGCCGGTTGGAATGCCACTGGTCGATCGCATTGAGATAATCGCGGTCCACCTCTGGCTTGTCCGTGCGCCCGCACGACCAAACGATGATCATGATCATAAGAAAGAAAGAGATCTTCATGCCGGCCCTTCTGTTACGAACCATTCTGACACTGATGAGGTCACGAATCGGTCTTACGCGTCCATCAATATATAGCGGGCGGATCACATGTCAAAACGATTTTCAGGCGTCCACTCAACCAAGGCACCAACCGGCTTGACGACCATCTTGCGAATGGGTGTGGTTTGTCTGCCGAGAGAGCGGATGAAGGCATGGCATGAAACATGATTCGTGTATGCGGATTGTCCTGAGAGCGGAAGGTACGAACAGATATTATCGCAGGTGGAAAATTGGGCGGTGGATGGCTTTCTTCGACGGGTCACCCGCCACTAACATCAGGTGAGACAGAATCAGATAAACAACGACCGGAAGAATGAGCGTCAGCCCTTTGCCAATCTGGGCGGCAAGGCCGCGGTCCTTGACAAACCAAAGACTACCTAAGACAACCACGACGGTTCCGATGACGACACTCGTCGCTTCCAACCAGGCCAACTGGCGGCGAAGAGCGTCTTGCCTGCGCCATTGAGCCAGCAGCAAGATTCCGTAATAGTCAGGGAGCTTGACGTCTTGAAGTTTGCCGGATTTCCATTCCCGAAACATGGCAGCCACTCTTACGGAGAATTGGCAGGAAGGGCATTCAGCCAGGTGCCGGTTCACGTCAGCGGCCAGGGCGCCGGAAGTCCAGGCGTCCAATATTTCGGTTTCGCGATCGCAAAGCTCCGGGTTCTTCATCGGTCTCCTGTCCAGTGCATGGCTTTCATCATTTCGACCAGGCGTTGTTTGGCCCGGAAGAGCATGACCCTGATACTTTTGGTTTTGAGGTTCAGTACTGCGGCGATCTCATCATGGCGGCTGTTCTCCGCATACGCCATCCACAACAAGGCTCGTTGTTGAGGCGTCAATCGCCGAAACGCGTTTTCAAAATCCATCGTTGCCCCGACTTTGTCTTCATCGGCGGCCTCTCGAACATCCTCCAGCCTGATCGTTGTTTTGTGTTTCCTGAAGTGGTCATACACGAGGTTGGTTGCCGTTCGATAGACATACGACTTCTTCTGGAGGGGTGACAGATGGGCCGGATCGCTGTTCAAGAAACGAACGAACGCTTCCTGCACGATATCCTCGGCCAGCCATTTGTCGCCGGTCAGGCGAAACACGTACGCCCAAAGCGCTTTCGCATGGTTTTCATACAAACTCTTGAAATCCGACGCCAGCATCATCGTCGGCTATTCAGAATCCTTGGCCTGTTTCTTTGGACGTCCCAACCTGTTCATCAGCCATGCGTTGACCAGAAGTCCGGTGGCGGCGGCCACGGACAGACTGCCCCAATAGTAGTAATCGTAGACTCTGCCCAAGTCCGCCATTGCGTTTTCATGTCGCCACGCATAACCGTTGACGAACATCGCCAGCCCGGCAAGGGCCAGCATGATCGAAGCCGTCAAGGCCCGAACAACGGGCCATTCCGGGGAATCGCCGCTTGTCACGCCTTCAAACAGACGTCGCCCTTCGTCGGTCTTAAGAAAGGTGATGAATTCCACCCCGGATGAAAATTTACGAATTACTTCGTATTGGATCTCCAGAGCCTTCTGACGTTCCCCGGACTTCCATTGCATCCTTTTGAATAGGATCCAGAGTCCGGCCAGGGCCAAGACACCCAAAATCAAGAACATAGCCATTTCTTCCGGATTTATCGGAGTCTCCATGCCGTCATTCCTTCCATTCGGTCGGTTTAGTCGAGTTTGGATATCTTATCTTCTGTGTTGTCATACCATAATATCTTCATATATCGGATGGGGATGTCATCATGGGGGAAGTAAATTCGATAGTCTTTTCGGCCGTCCACGGAGAAAACACCCTTGCCCAAATACGTAAGTTTTCGCTTCCGGGTACCGTTGTCAAAATACAAGTCACCGTTCAGGTTCACGATAGCCTGATGACCTTCGTATGGCCCTGCAACGGAAATGATCAGATCGGAGGACGGCGTTTGAGGGTTCAAGAGGGCGTCGTACTCATACAGGCTCCATTGGTACATGTCTCGGAGTCTCTTGTCCTTGGCCGACTTCGAAAGGG
>CAZJBS010000015.1:45528-77127 GCA_964544475.1 uncultured Bacteroidota bacterium
AGGCTCCATTGGTACATGTCTCGGAGTCTCTTGTCCTTGGCCGACTTCGAAAGGGAAAGACAAGCCTGGTACATGGTTTGATAGAAAGCGCCGGGGAATGGCGCAAGGAAGTCAGGCGTCACACCGATGCCGTCAATATTGGTTCCGGTGACGGGGCTTTTGCTTACGGCGGTCGTGACAAACATATACAGTTCGTCATTGATCACAAACAATTCGCCGGGATTGGCTTTGCCGGCGGTTTGTTCGCCGATGATCGTCGCCCTTTTGTACTGTTGAAGGACAAGTGCCACGGCTTCCGCAGCGGAAGCGGTACGGGGGCTTACCATGATGAACAAAGGCACATGGCTCAAGTCCTTCATCGCGGTGTCCCGAGCGGAGTAATGGATTTTCGTTTCGTGGTCCTTGCGAAATCTGAGTTCACCGATTTTCGTCGATTCAGGCAGGAAATAACTGATGATAAAATCGGATGTTTCAGATGCGCCGCCGCCGCATTCGGTGAGATCAAGCACGATGGCGGAACTATTGGAAATGAAATTCATGGCGCCAACCAGTGTCTCCCGGCAGTACTTTAACTCCACAAAGTTGTCGATACGGAAGTAGCCCACGTTACCATCCAGGATCTCGAGTTTTCGCATCCGGAAGTTTTCGTTTTTCAACATCTGGATGTATTCCTCAACCGGGGGTTCCGCATGACCCATCGCTTCTTTTCTCAGTTGCTTGACCATCTTGGGACTCACCGAAATCTTGAGATGCCGGTCGTTGGTCCATCGGGCAAGGTCAAGGTTCCATTGCTCCAGGAAAGCGTCAAGAGACCGGAGCCTTTCGCAGGCCTCTTTGGAGTAATTCGCCGCGATGGCTCTTTCCAGACTGTCGAGTCGCTCTGGAAATACGTAGTGGGCCTTCAATAGTTCGATGGACGAACTCAGGATAGCCTTCTGTTCAGCATAATTCAGATCGTCCTTTTGGGCGTGGCACGCCGATGTGAATATCCATGACAAAACCAGCAGACCCATTCCAACCGTTCTCATGATCGTCTCCTTAATCCGTGTGTTCTGATTGCAACTGAATATAAGACGGATGGGAGGGGCGAATGGTTAACAGCTATGGATACATTTCCGGTTGCACGATTAGGAGGACAAACGCCTGTTGAGCCGCGGGCCAGGGTTTCACCGGGTTGTCAATGGGTAATCGTGATCGTCCATGTCGTTTCGAGCATATCTTCCGGAAATCCGTCGGGCAGGGGATCGAGGGGAAACGCATTGACGACGGAAGCGTAAGCGGGCGCTACAAACGCCTTGTCGCAATCATATTCCACGACCTTCGAATCGAGCAGCTGTCCCGACCGGTTCATTTTCACATAGATTTGCATCGTACCTAGTTTTGCGAATGGATTGAAATTGAGCCGCGACGTGATCTGATACCACTTGTCCGTCATCTTGTTTTTCCATTTCAACATGTACGGCGCAAATTCCCACCGGTACGTGTTGAGTTCGTACGTGGGGCCGAGCGAAGTCGTGCCCTCCGATCGGCCGGTCAAGCCCTCCATGATCGATTTGACCGGCTGTTTTAAGAATGGCAGGACCGTTTCCTTGCCTGTGAACCTGTCCTCGTCGGTGGTCTCCGACGACGCGGCCCTGTCGGTGGTCTCGGCCATGGACTTCTTTTCATCGGCAAGGACCCTCACGTTTCTTGAATTCTTGAGATCGTCCGGAATCGTCTTGATCACCGATTCGGAGTTTTCCGTGGAAAGAATTTTCGAATCGCGGGGCCGTTTCTGATTGGCCCGCGGGTTTTCCATGAGTTCGAGCGCCTTCCGGATATCCTCGTCCTGCGACAGATTGAGCGCCACCATCTTTTCCGACCGGAGAATGGATTGGGTGATGAGGTCGTTTCTCAGAAAGAGCATCATGAAACCGACCGCCATAACGTTGATGATCAGAGCGATCACCGCCGCCAGGAGCATCCGGCGCTGGAGGGATGTGAGCGGAGGAAGATTCAGGATAATGAGCAACCCGCCCGCCCGGAAACGAAGCCGCACGAATTGGCCTTTCGAATTAGTGCCGATAGACGATGCGCCCGTCGACGATGGTCATAAGCACATCGGTTTTCAGAATATCCGCCGGCGGTATCGCCGTGATGTCACGCGAAAGGACCACGAGATCGGCGGATTTCCCCGGTTCGATCGAACCGCGTTTGGTTTCCTCGAAAGCCGCGTAGGCCGCATTCGTCGTGAAACCGCGTATGGCTTCAAGAACCGTCATGCGTTCGCCGGGAAACCAGCCGCCGTCCGGCCATCCCTTGGGATCCTGCCGGGTCACCGCCGCATAAATACCCCACAGCGGAGCAAAAGATTCGACCGGCGCATCCGAACCGCACGCGATGATCGTGCCCTCGTTCATCAGACGACGCCACGCGTAAGCGCCCTTGATTCGCGCCGGACCGAGCCGTTCCTCCGCCCAATACATGTCCGACGTGGCATGGGTTGGTTGCATGGACGCGATGACACCCATGGCCGCCAGGCGCGGGATATCACGATCGGACAATACCTGCGCGTGTTCGATCCGGAACCGGACCGACGCCCCGGCGACATGTTGAGCCGCAAAGGCCCTCTCATAAATATCCAATACCATACGGTTTCCGCGATCGCCGATCGCATGAACACCGACCTGGAATCCTTTTTGTATGGCGGTGTTGGCGATCCGCTCGAGCACGGAGGTTTCGGTCAGGATTAATCCGCTGTGGCCCGGTTGGTCGGAGTAGGGCTCCAGCAGGGCGGCGCCGCGGCTGCCGAGCGCGCCGTCCGCGTAAAACTTGATCGCGGCGATGGACAGGAAACCACCTTGAAGATCCTTCTGCGGTCCCCGCTGAAAAAAGGTGTCCAGCAGTCCGGGCAACGAGCCCTCCAGCATGGCGTAAATCCGTAGATTGAGAAGTCGCCGGCGTCCGAAGTCTTCGTAGAGGGACAGCATCGCCATATCCACGCCGGCATCGTGCACCGACGTCAGACCGGCCTTCGAACACGTGTCCATCGCCATGGCCAGCGCCGTGCTGTCCTCGTCATACGCGGGTACGGGTATGAATGGGGTGATGAGATCTATGGCATTGTCGATGAATACGCCGGTGGGTTCGCCACGCGCATTCCGGAGGATTTTTCCACCGGACGGATCGCGGGTGGCTTTCGTAATGCCGCACAATTCAAGAACTTTCCGGTTGACCAGCACGGCATGACCGTCCACTCTGGTCAGATAAACAAAATGCTCCGGCGAAAGCGCCGACAGAGCGGTGTGGTCCGGAAAATCCCTGACGGCCCAGTCGTTTTGATCCCAGCCGCGGCCGCGAACCCATCGCCCGGCGGGAACCGTCCGCAAACGATCTTTGACGCGATCGAGCACCTCGGCATAGGCTGTCGTGCCGGTCAGGTTAACCTGCTGGAGCGCACGGCCGATACCCATCAGATGAAGATGGGCGTCGGTGAATCCCGGCAAAACCAAGGCGCCGTTCACATCCTCCGTGCGCGTGGTGGCAAACCGTGCCGCGATGGCCGCGCGGCCTCCGACCGCCAGAATTTTTCCATCCCGGATGGCGACGGCTTCGGCGCGCGTTTGGCGCTCGTCCAGGGTCATCACATTGGCATTCGTAATAATCAGGTCGGCGTTTTCCTTTACACGGCATCCGGCCAAAGCCAACAGAAGAAACACGAATCGGATACTGGACATGATCACCTCGGTTTTAGTTGTCTTCTTCGCGCACCCACGACAGGGTGGCGATTTGATGGTCAAAGTTGCGGATCAGGTCGACGCCGGCATCCTCACTGATGACCTGGTGCATCTGGGCATTCAAAATGACGCTGCGCTGCAGCATGAGCATCTGCCGGTAGACGGTCTGCAAATGGGACTGGGCCAGCGTGGGATTGGCCGACTGCAAACGGGTCAGGCTCTTTTCAGAATTGGCGATAATGAACTCATATTGTTCCTTCATGTCATGATAAACGACGGAGGTGATCGTGCCTTTTTGAAACTCAATGTCGAGCGCCGAAAGGACCGCTTTGGCCGACATGATCATGCCCTGGCGTTTGTCGAATTCGATCTGGTCCTGGGAAATCGTCTGCAACCGGAATCGCCGGAGCAACGGCCGCAGAGTTGTACCCTGTCCGACCAGCGAGAAGAAAACGACGCCGAAAGTCAGAATCTCTAGATAGTCTTTGTAAATCAGAGTATCCGGCAGGCTCACCACCAGCGCCATCGAAAGCGAGCCTTTGAGATTGCCCAGCACCAGCACGTGTTGCCATTTCGTGGGTATTTCTGGCGTGTCGCTCTTGGTGCGGTACGTCTGCACCCAGTTCACCGCGCGGCTGAAGGGGTAGATCACGGCAACGCGGCCAATATTAACCGCCATCAGGGCCAGAACGATCGGCAGCAGGTTGTCCATCAACAACCGGAAATTGAGTTGAAGTCCGATCAGCATGAATAAGACGGAATTAAGTGAGAAGGCCGTGAAATTCCAGAAAGATCCCAGCGCAATCTGCGTGGTCGCCGACAATTGCATCTTCTGGCTGAATTGGCCGATCATCAACGACGTGGTCACGACGGCGATGATCGCCGAGATGCCGACCTGCTCGGCCAGGAGGAAGACGCCGTAAATCACAATCACCGTCACCAGAATCTCGACCAGGTGGTCTTTGAGACGTTTCATCAGCAGACCGGCAAGATATCCGGCCCCAATGCCAAGCGCAAACCCGCCGGCATACGACACAACGAGCGTGCCGGAGAAACTCACATAATCAAAATCCTCAAGCGAGTATTCCTGAGCAAGAATCAGCGTCAGGATTAGCTTGTAGATGATGATCGCCGTGCCGTCGTTGAAAAGACTCTCGCCTTCCACGATGGTGCTCAGCTTGGACGGGACTTTCAATTCCCGGAACACGGACAAAATAGACAAGGTGTCGGTCGGCACAATCAAAGAGGCAAAAAGCAACGAGGACATCCACGGAACCGACATGCCATAGTGCGTGACGGCGCCAACGACGGCAATGGACAGCAGCGTGCCTGGAATGGCGAGCGCAAAAATGACTTTCCAGTGTTCCTTGAGATTGGTAATGCTCGCACTGAAGGCCGAATCAAAAAGCAGCGCCGGCAGAAAAACATAGATGATGACGCCGGGATCGATCGGAATGGCGGGAAAGAGCCTCCAGAATCCGAGCACAAACCCGGCAATCACCAGGCCGATGCTGTACGGCAATTTGGTCCGGCGCGCCGCCACCGAAACGACGATGGCGATAAAAAGCAGCAACAATACGGAGATCAGCGCATGATGGGTGTCCATGAGCCAATATAGTCGCCGGCCTCGAAAAATGTAAGGGAAAAGCGGGCTACTTCTCGACCGCCAGCACGAAGGCGGTCGTCAACTTGAGAATGTCCTTATTCGCGCGCTTCAGACGGTCGCTCACTATGCGGGCCAGATTGCGAAAAACAATGGCCCCGATTTCGGGATCGATCTCCACGAGTTTCGAGAATTCGTCGCGCCTCAGAATGGCCAGCTTGCACGGGGTCACGGCCGTCACCGTCGCCGATCGCTCGCTTTTTTCTTCAAAAAGCGCCATCTCGCCGAAACACGCAAAGAACTTGGAACTCAAACGAATGAGCGACTTATCTTTGGCCGACGTTTCGTAATTGTCCATCTTGATCGTCATGAGCTTCGATATTTCCACGTCCCCCTCCAGCAGGACGAACATCTCATCGCCCCGGTCTCCGTCGTGGATGATGACATCGCCGGCGGGGTATTCGACGCCCTTCATGATCGCCTTCAGGGCGGCCAGCTTCTTGTCCGGGAGGCCGCCGAACAGCGGGAATTTTTTCAGAAATTCCAAATCCAACATGACGGGGCTCCGTTGTTAAAACTTGTCGGCGACCGCGATGGCCACACTGTTCTTTTCCACGACGTAATCCTTGTCCGGGTTGATCCTGATGGCCAGGCGCTCTTCTTCGGCGAATTTCTTTCCGGACTCCTGCAGTTTTTTCCGGATGAACTGATCGAGGTACGAATTGTCATCGGACAGGAGATCGTCAAGGGCCACGGCTTTCGATTCATGTATCACCCCGATCAGGATCGCATTGCGCGTGCCCTTCAAATGTTCGCTGAGTTGCCAGAACGTTTTGCCGATGAATTCGTTAGGGATATCAAAGCGGACAATTTCATTGCCGTACTTGAAAGACAACAACTCATCGACGACCCCGGGGTACGCCCGGATTGGTGACGTGCATGGCCAGCAGGAACCCGCTGTATTTGTCGCTCACGACGACGTCGTCGGCTTTGGCCCTTCGTAGATGCTGGGCATTATCGGGATTGATGATGTGCGCATACACCCGCACCTTGGGGTTCATGTTCTTGATCGTTAAAGTCGTAATGATGGTCTTTTCGTCCGCCTTGTTCGAAGTCAGTTCGTTGGTGTCGGCGACTATGATAACACAGTCGGCGGTCCGGATGCTGGCCTTGTCGAGAACGGCATCGCTTGAAAAATCGCCGGTCACAAAACTGATTTCAGCCTCTTTGTGCCGGTTGATGATCTCACCGATAGGAGATGGATCGCATGAATTCACCAGCACGATCGATGGAAAATCAAGTTCGAGGGCCAGGGTTGCTATGAGATTTTCGACATTGAAGTTCCATCCGCAAATAACGATGTGATTCTTCGTTTTGATGGGTTCCAAACCTTGTCCCTTTCGAATGCGTTGTTCGACAAAAATGGAAGAGATGGTTGCCGTGAATAGGGCGGTCACGCCGAGGCCGGCCATAACGGTGACGACTCCCAGAATGCGTCCCGCGTGGGTGACGGGGAACTTGTCACCGTAACCGGTGGTGGTGAGCGTGACAAAAGCCCACCAGATGCCATCTTCAATGGTACGAAAGAATTCCGTCGGCGCGTTACGTTCAAACGCTATGATCACGAATCCGCTGGACAGGGCTATGACGAGGATCCCAACGACAATGCGAAGAATCGCATTGTCCGCATAACGGAGAAATTGACGTTTGAGTCGTTTAAAAAGCTGTCGACGCTTTGGGGTTGTCACCGCAAGATCGCAAATGAAGTGCAACCCAAATTAGCTTGAAAAAACCATGCGTGCAATACTAATCTCGAAAGAGAGCTACGATCCGGTCTCAGCTGATGATTTCTTCCCGTTGGGATAATTTTTCGATCTGCGTGGTTTTCAGGCTTTGGATTCGGTCGGCGTCCCCGCCGATCATGTCCTGAATGACCGGAATCAGGTGTTGGGCGGCGAGCAGCCTCGGCAGGAACACATAATCAGCTCCTTCGGCGTACATCTTCAATGCACGGGCGGCGCTCTCAGCGGTAACGATGACTTTCGCATGCGGACACAGACTCTGAATCTGCTTGATCATTTTGAGATTGTCGGTCCCGACGAGCACGGTATCGGGAATGGTTGAAAGTACGACTTTGACTTCATGAATTCCGGCGTGGTGGAGCGTGTCCATGTGACTGACATCGCCGTAGATGGCCTTGACACCCATGGTGCGGAGTTTGGTGTGCACATTCGGATTGAAATCCACCACCAGCAGTTTGTCCAGAATGTCATCCCGATGAGCGGCTTTTTGCTCCTGAAGCTCACGAACGAGGGAACTGGCCACACGGAAAAATCCCAACATCGCGATGTCCTTTTCCGTTTGTTCCTCCCTGGCTTCGGCGGCAATACCGATATCTTTGAAACCGATGCTCTGCAGAATGCGACTGAGTGCCATTTGAATCGGGTGGCTGTATGGGATGCAGTACGTGGCCGCCACGGACGTCAGCACAAACACAAAAATGACAACGGCCAGAGTCCCGCCGTCGATGTGATTCGATTTCAAACCCAACGCGGCAATGACCAGCGAGAATTCACTCATGTTGGCAAGGTTGATCGAGGTCAGCAGGCTCACGCGGTTGCCATTTTTCAAGGCATAGAGAACGGGATACACGGTCAGCACGCGTGACAGTAAAACGAACATGGCGGCGGCCGCGGCGATCAGAAGCAACGAGGGGTTGTCCAGAGGATTGGGTATTTGCATGCCCAGCGCCACAAAAAACAACGTCACAAAAAAGTCCCGGATGCTGACCACCTTGGCAATGACGTCCAGATTGTAAGGAAAGGTCGATATGGCCACGCCGGCAATCAGGGCGCCCATTTCAAGTGAAAGCCCGAAACCCCCGGCCAGGCCGCAGATAAAAAAACACCATCCCAGCGACGCCACCAACACGACTTCCGGCAATTTGGCAATGGACTTGAACAGGTGGGGAAGGATATATTTGCTGATCGTGAGGGCCACGACGACCAGAATGCCGCCTTTGCCAAACGACCACAGAATGTCGAGCACATCCGGATTCGCAAGATTAGGCTGGACGCCAAGCACAATGATGGCCCAGATATCCTGAAAGACCAGCACGCCCAGCGTCAAGCGTCCGGCCAGCGTATCCAATTCGAACTTGCTGTACAATAATTTGACGACAATGGCCGTACTGCTGAGTCCGCAACAAACAGCCAGGTAGGCCAGATCGTACCGCCCGTCGCCAATCGAAAAGCCCAGCAAAAGAAAAAAACCAAATCCCAGCAACACGCACAGAAGAAATTGCGAAAGACCGGTGATGATCAGGGATTTTCCGGATTCGGCGAGTTTTTTCATGTCGATTTCCAAACCGATCATGAAAAGCAGCAGGATCAGGCCGATTTCAGCGATCACCGCAATGTCTTCCTGACTGTGAATCAGGCCGAGGCCCATCTGGGGTCCGATGACGACGCCGGCCGCGATGTAGGCCAGAAGCAAAGGCTGCCTGGCGAAATGGCCGATGAACGCCATGATGGTTGCCGCCAGAATGCTGATGCCAATGCTGGAAATCAGCTGATGATCATTGCTGTCCGCCGTATCACCCGCCAGAGCCGTTTCCGGAACAAAAACAAACCCAATCGCGACGACAAGGCCTGCGAAAAGAGTGCCGCCGTTGACGTGGCCAGACAACAAAAGTCGGTTGCTGATCACAAAATCCTCCGTGACATGAATGACCGGTGACGTTCGGAATGTATGGTTGACTTGAATCTGAAAGAACTTAGCCGCCTTGATCTACTCTTTCAAGAAAAATCGGCAGCCCGTTCGGTCCTCCTGGTGTGGTTCAAAGAACATGTCGTCCATTTTGTCATGTTACCGGTTAATCCGGTCACGTTGCGTCATCATTATTTGCCTTGTTTTTATGATAGCCTCCTGCTATATTCCCGCCCCAAAATGAATGACAAGTAATTTATTGGTTTTGTTGGATTAGGATAGACCATGAGCGAGACCTTGAACGCAGAAAATCCCACGATGATCGTTCGCGACGACATGCGCAATATTGCGATCATCGCCCACGTCGATCACGGGAAAACCACCCTGGTCGACCAGATGCTGCGTCAGAGCGGAACGTTTCGCGACAATCAGCAGGTGGCCGAGCGCGTGATGGACTCCAACGACCTCGAGCGTGAACGCGGCATCACCATTCTGGCCAAAAACACGTCCATACGCTACAAAGACGTCAAGATCAACATCGTGGATACGCCGGGTCATGCGGATTTCGGCGGCGAAGTCGAACGCATCATGAAAATGGTGAACGGCGTGTTGCTGCTGGTCGATGCCTTCGACGGGCCAATGCCGCAGACCAAGTTCGTGCTCCGAAAGGCCCTTGAAGCCCAATGCACGCCCATCGTCGTGATCAACAAGGTGGACCGGCCCGGCGCGCGGCCGCACGAGGTGCTGGACGAGGTCTTCAGCCTCTTTCTCGAACTCGGCGCCAATGATGTTCAGCTCGATTTCGCGACCATTTACGCCTCCGCCAAACTGGGCTATGCACAATACGAAATGGACCAGCCCAACCAGACCATGATGCCGCTTTTCGATACGATCGTTCAGCGCATTCCCAAACCGCCCGGTGACGCCGTGTCATCGCTCCAGATGCTGGTCGCCAATATCGACTATTCGGATTTTCTGGGACGCATCGCCATCGGCCGTCTCACGCGCGGGTCGGTCAGGAACGGCCAGGCCGTCGCCGTGGTCCGCAAAGACAACACGGTCTACAACGGCAAGATCATGAAACTCTACGCCTACGAAGGCCTGAAACGCTCGGAAATCGACCAGGCGGCAGCCGGCGAGGTTGTGGCCATCGCAGGTCTTGAGGATATCCAGATCGGTGAGACCATTGCCGATCCTGCCAATCCCGAAGCGCTCGAACCGATCCACGTCGACGAGCCGACGATCTCCATGTATTTTATGGTGAACAATTCGCCCTTTGCCGGCCAGGATGGCAAGTTCGTCACGTCGCGCCATCTGCGTGAACGTCTGTATAAGGAACTCCTATCCAATCTGGCGCTCGCCGTTGATGAAACGGACAACACCGACACGTTCAAGGTGTCCGGCCGCGGTGAATTGCACCTGTGCATCCTGATCGAAACGATGCGCCGCGAAGGGTATGAATTCCAGGTGTCCCGGCCGGAAGTCATTCTGAAGAAGATCGACGGCCAGATGTGCGAACCGCTGGAATACCTGACGATTGATGTGCCCGAAGAACATATGGGCGTGGTTATTGAAAAGCTGGGCCGGCGCAAAGCCGAAATGAAAAACCTGGTGCATCTGGACAACAAACAGGTCAAAATGGAGTTCCTCATACCTGCCCGCGGACTGATCGGGTATCGCGGCGATTTTCTGACCGACACGCGCGGCACCGGCATTCTGCATCACAATTTCCATTCGTACGAACCGTATCGCGGCGACATTCCGACCCGCACCAACGGCGTGCTGATTTCCATGGACACCACGGAAACGGTGGCCTACGCGATGTGGAACCTGCAGGATCGCGGCGAGTTGATCGTGGCGCCGCAGACCAGGGTATATGAAGGCATGGTCGTCGGAAAACATTCTCGCGAAAACGATCTCGTCGTCAACGTTGGCAAAGGGAAAAAATTGACCAACATGCGCGCGTCGGGTTCGGACGAGGCCGTTCGCCTGGATGCGATTCACGAATTGACGCTGGAAGACTACATCGAATTCATCGACGACGACGAGCTGGTCGAAATCACGCCGGTCAACATCCGTGTGCGGAAGAAAATATTGAAAGAAGCTGACCGCCGGCGCGGCGCCCGCCGTAAAGCCAGCGAAAGCCTGAGCGACTGACATGTTCAACGATCTGACCGCAAAACTCGAGGGTGTCTTCCGGAAACTGGCCGGTCGCGGGGTCATTTCGGAAAAAAACATCTCCGACGCTCTGCGGGATATCCGGACGGCCCTGCTCGAGGCGGATGTTCATCTCGAGGTCGTCGAATCACTCATCGGCCAGTGCACCGCGAAAGCCCTCGGCCAGGATGTCGTGCGAAGCGTGTCGCCCGGCCAGCAGATCGTCAAGGTGCTCTACGACGAACTCGTGTCAACGCTTGGCGGTTCCAATGTCGCCATCGCGCATGCAGGCATTCCGCCGACCGTCATCATGGTGATTGGACTGCAGGGTTCCGGCAAGACGACGTTTTCCGGGAAATTGGCCCAGTATCTGATCCGCAAGGGACGCAAACCGTTGCTGGTCGCCGCTGACGTATACCGCCCCGCCGCCGTTGAACAGTTGAACGTGCTTGGCCGGTCGCTCGGCGTGCCGGTGTTTTCCCCTGCCGAAGCCGGCTCGGATGATCCGCGTAAGATCTGCTTTGATTCGGTGACGCATGCCCGCCGGCATCTGCGCGATGTGGTCATTCTGGATACGGCCGGCCGACTGCATATCGATGACGATCTCATGCGTGAACTGGAGGACATCCGGAAAAAAGTCAACCCGAACGAGATCCTGTTCGTCGCCGATGCCATGACCGGACAGGATGCCGTGACGACCGCCAGGACCTTTGCGGATCGGCTGGATTTTGACGGTGTCGTCCTGACCAAATTGGACGGCGATGCACGCGGGGGCGCCGCCTTGTCGATACGATCGGTAACCGGCAAACCCCTCAAGTTCGTCGGAACCGGTGAGAAATTGGACGACCTGGAAGAATTCCATCCGGACCGGATGGCTTCCCGGATTCTGGGCATGGGTGATATTGTGTCGCTGGTTGAAAAAGCCCAGGATACGATGGACGAGGAGAAAGCCAGGAAGCTGGAAGAAAAACTCCGAAAGAACGAGTTCACACTCGAGGATTTCGCCGACCAACTCCAGCAGTTGAAGAAACTCGGTTCCCTTGAGAGTATTCTCGGGATGATTCCGGGTGTCGGTTCGAAAATAAAGAACCTGAATATCGACGACAAGATGATCGTTCACATGGGCGCCATCGTGGGGTCGATGACCGCGTTGGAACGCAAGAAACCCCAGATCCTGGATGGGCGTCGTCGATTGCGCATCGCCCGGGGCAGTGGGACGTCCGTTCAGGACGTCAACCGCCTTCTAAAGCAATTCCAGGACATGCAAAAAATGATGAAAAAAATCGGCAAAATGAACCCTTCCGAGATCATGAAGATGATGCCATTTGGATGAGCTAAGTTCAAAAAAATATTGCGATTGAAATGATATTTGAATATTATAAACGCTCATGGAAGAATTTTTGAACTCATACGATAAAAACAGCAAATGACGGAGGAATAAGCACTTGGTTAAGATCAGAATGCAGCGGGCAGGGAAAACACACCAGCCTTTTTACAGAATTGTGGCGGCTCACAGTACCAGAAAACGGGATGGTGCTTTTGTAGATCGTATCGGCACGTACAACCCGCTCGTCCGGCCGGCTGAGATCAAAGTCGACGAATCCAAAGCCCTCAAGTGGCTTCGAAACGGCGCGCAGCCCACGGATACGGTGCGGAGCATCTTTCGCCGTCTCGGTATTCTCTACCGCTGGCGCCTGACGGCCAAAGGCCTGTCGGCGGAAGATATTCAAACCGAAATGGAAAAATGGAAATCGCGCCAGAGCGCAAGGGCCGAAAAAGCGCGCGTGAAGAAGACAAAGGCCCACAAGAAAAAATCGGATAAACCTGCTGAAGAAAGTCCAACGGCGGCGGAATAGATTCCTGATCCTCGAGACGACTGAACCAACTAACTTCAAGGAGGAAGATCGATGCAGAACTTTATCGAGTTCGTCGTGAAGCATCTGGTGGACAAACCGGACGAAGTCGTGGTCACCGAAGTGGAAGGTGAGCGGGTGACGGTGTTCGAATTGAAGGTTGGACAGGGCGATCTCGGCAAAGTGATCGGAAAACGCGGTCAGAATGCCAAGGCGTTGAGGACGCTTCTGGCAGCGGCCTCCGCGCGAGCGGGCAAACGGGCGGTTTTGGAGATTCTCGAATAGGCTATGGGGCGACCCATCCGGGTCAGCGACGACGATACTCATACGTGGGTTCTGACTGGAACCCACATTTTTTGTTCATTGACAAGTGGATTGGTTTGGATCCTTCAGAGTTATACCGCGTGGCGCGGGTTGGCCGGACTCACGGACGGCATGGCGAATTGCATGTTCATCCGGTCAATGACCGTGACGAACAGTTTGCCGCCGGGTCAGAGTTGATCCTGGTGGACCGGTTTGAACGCGAGCGTCGCGATGTGCATGTCTTGTCATCCCGTTTTGCGGGTGGATCCGGCGTTGTTCGGTTTGTTGAAATCACTGACAGTACCACGGCGGCGCGTTTCATTAACGGATGGCTGCTCGTAAGCGGGAGTCGGTTGATGCCTTTGGAAGAAGGCCGGTATTACGTCGAGGACCTGATCGGCCTGGAAGTGCGCGATGAATCCGGCGCGGTCCGAGGTGTTCTGACGGGTGTTCAGGCCGGCGCCGGTCACGATCTGTATGAGATCGAACACGACGGTCGTCGGTCGCTCGTGCCGGGCGTCGGGGAGTTCATTCGTTCGATCGACCTCAGCGGCCGGGTAATCACCATTCGGGTCATCCCTGGATTGTTGGATTGAAACGCAGAAAGTGGTAATCAATGGCGTTGCGAATGGACATCATTACGGCGTTTCCGGCGCTGATTGAACAGGCGTTGTCGTTCAGCATTTTTGCCCGGGCGGCCAGGAAAGGCCTGGTGACCTTGCAGGTTCACGATTTACGATCGTACACGCACGACAAACACCGGACGATTGATGATACGCCCTACGGAGGCGGTGGTGGGATGTTGCTCAAACCCGAGCCCATCTTTGAGTGCGTCGAACAGGTGCTGAATGTGCCGGCCATCACCTCCGGTGATCACATCCGGAACCACGTCGGTGAGGATACGGAGATCATTCTGCTCTCACCGCAAGGCGAGACGTTTTCACAAAAGGCCGCGGTGGCGCTGTCGTTAAAGACCCGCCTGGTCATGATCTGCGGTCATTACAAAGGCGTGGATGAACGGGTGACCGACGCACTGGTGACCCGGGTTCTGTCGATCGGAGACTATGTTTGTTCGGGCGGGGAGTATCCTGCCCTGGTCGTGGCGGACGCGGTGGCCCGCCTTATTCCGGGAGCCATCGGGGACGCGCAATCGGCGCTGGGCGACTCCTTTCAGGAAGATGAACTCGATTGCGCGTATTACACACGGCCCGTGGAATTCCGGGGCATGCATGTCCCGCCAGCGATGTTGAGCGGACACCACGCCGAGATACAAAAATGGCGGAATGAAAGGAAACAGGAAAAAACCCGACGGTTGCGACCGGACCTCATAAACCCCAACCATGAAAAAGAAGAAAATTAATTAATATTCGGAGGACAGTCATGAATCGAATCGATGCGATCACCGCGTTCCAGTTGCGGAACGACCTGCCGGACTTCAAGCCCGGCGATACCGTCTCGGTGGACGTCAAAGTCATTGAAGGTGACAAGGAACGTATTCAATCGTTCGAAGGTGTGGTGATCCAAAAGCGCGGCAGCGGCATTCACGCCTCGTTCACCGTACGCAAGATTTCCAACGGCGTCGGTGTCGAAAGAATATTTCTAAGCCACTCGCCCCGCATTGGCGAAGTGACCATTGTCAAGCGCGGACGCGTGCGGCGGGCCAAACTGTTTTACCTGCGCGGACGGCGCGGCAAGGGCGCCAGAGTCGCCGATCATGTCGACTTCACCGAAGCCGCCAACGGCCAGGCCGAAAGCAAATAATCCAATCGATCCCTTTTTCTAAGGGCTGTTCCTGACCGCACAGGAACGGCCCTTGTTTTTTTATGTCACCGTATCTGATCATCATACGACCCTTGAATGTGGGCATCACGTTTGTCTCTGTGGTCGTTGTACTGTTTCTGGCCCACGGGGATGCGGCGGCCTGGCGACCATCCCTGCTGGCGGCGCTGTCGGCGGCCCTGGTGTGCGCCGGCGCCAACGTGATCAACGACCTGTTTGATGTGGACATCGACCGTGTCAACAAACCCAACCGGCCGCTCGTGACCGGATCCCTGAGCCTCCGGTCGGCGCGGATCTGGTGGCTGCTGCTTTCTGCGGTGGGTGTGACGTTCAGCATACCTCTGGGTTGGCATTGCGTCGTCATCGCTGGTCTCGCCGTGATCGGATTGTACGGGTACAGCTGGCGCCTGAAGTCCACACCGTTATGGGGCAACCTGGCGGTCAGCTTTTTTACGGCCCTGGCCTTTCTCTATGGCGGATTGGCCATCGGTAAGGTGGACCATGCCTTGTGGCCCGCCGTATTTGCCTTCCTGTTTCATTTTGGCCGGGAGATTCTAAAAGATGTCGAAGATATGACCGGGGATGCGCAACAGGGCGCCAGAACATTTCCACTGGTCTACGGGCGAAGGACGGCCCTGGCGCTGACGTCCATCGTCTTTCTGGCCGTCGCATTGACGACCGCGACAGCCTATGCCGTCGGCTCTTACAGCGAAGTATTTCTGTCGATCGTTTTGTGCGGTGTTTATCCTGTTCTGCTTTACGTGGGTGTATCCATGTGGACGAACCCGGAACCCGGGAATCTCGGGCGCCTGAACGGTCTCTTAAAGGCAGACATGTTGGTGGGCATTATCGCCATGCTTGCCGGGTGACCGTGCCGGGTTCCGGCCCGGACTTTGGCTGTAACTTCCTGATTTAACGATGGTTTAAAAAAGTATTGAAAGTCCGAAACGATTTCCTTAGTTTGCCATAATTATTGTGACCGATTTCCTGTATCCGCATGACCCAACGAGTCGTTCTGATCACGGGGGCAAGCCGAGGTATCGGCGCCGAGATTTCGAGAACATTCGCCCGTGCGGGTTTCTTTGTTGTCGGCGTATCCAGGGACCAAATTGCCCTGGATGCCGTTGCGACCGAATTGAGAGGTTCGTTTCTTGGAATGGCCGCCAGTGTGCAGTCTGAAGAGAGCGTGAATACTCTGGTTGAGTCGGTCAAAGGACGTCACGGTCATGTGGATGTACTGGTCAATTGCGCCGGGGTGGGTTTTGTGGAGCCGATCGTGGGTACGTCGCTGGAACACTGGCAACGGACCATCGACGTGAATTTGACCGGGGCGTTCTTGATGACCAAGGCTTGTTTTCCGTTGCTGAAAAAGAGTACGAAGCCGCACATTTTCAACATCGCTTCCGTTGCCGGCCGGAAGGGTTTTCCCGGTTGGGGCGCTTATGCCGCCTCGAAATTCGGTCTGCTGGGATTGACCGATGTAATGCGGGAGGAACTGAGAGCGGACGGCATCAAAGTGACGGCCATCATTGCCGGCGCAACCGACACGCCTTTCTGGGACGGCCTGTCGATGGAAGTGGATCGACGCCAGATGGTGCCCGTGGCGGACATTGCCGGCGCCGTGTGGCTTGCGTATTCACAGAGCGCAACCGCTTCGACCGATGAGATCATTATTAAACCTGCCCGTGGAGACTTCTAAAGCGAGGTTATGATGAGTTCCGAAGTAACCGAGAACATCGTCGCCCAGGAGCAGGATGTCGAATCCGTGAATCCCAAGCGCCAGACGCGGGTCTTGGTGGTGGATGATGATGAAGACGGATTGTATATCCTGAAACTGCTCCTGACGAAGATGAAATACGAGGTCCACACGGCACGCGACGGGGAAGAAGCGCTTCAAAAGGCCGAGGCGTTGGTGCCGGACATCATCCTGCTGGATGTCATGATGCCCAAGCTCAACGGTTTTGAGGTGTGCAAACGGGTCAAAGCATCGCCCGAAGGCATGTACATCCCGATCATCCTGCTCACCGCTAAGAGCGAACTGATGAGCAAGATCGAAGGGCTGGATTGCGGGGCCGACGAATACCTGACCAAACCCTACGACATGAGCGAACTCACCGCGCGGATCCGCTCGATGCTGCGCATCAAGGGTCTCAACGACTCGCTGCGCACGGCCAATCGCCAGCTTGAGGAACTTTCCGTCACGGATGAACTCACCAAGTTGTACAACCGACGCTACATCAACCGGAAGCTGGATGAGGAATTCCGCCGTGCGACACGTTACAAACGCCCGCTGTCCCTGCTGATGTTCGATGCCGATCACTTCAAGTCGGTCAACGACACGTACGGTCACGCCTTCGGCGACGTCGTGCTCCGTGATATCGCGCGGATCATCCTCGATACGGCACGCGAGGTCGATATCTGCGGGAGATTCGGCGGCGAGGAATTTATCGCGATACTTCCGGATACGGAGTTGGACCGTGCCCTGATTGTGGGTGATCGTATTCGCAAGAATGTCGAGTCCCACGAATTCGCCGACGGCCATCACAGTACACGCCGAACGGTCAGCGTAGGCATTGCGGCGTTGCCCGAAGATTCCATCAAAGATGAGTTTGAGTTGGTGGAATGGGCCGACAAGGCGCTGTACCACGCCAAGACCCACGGGCGCAACCAGGTCGTGTCCCACAAAGATCTCCCGGAATTCAACAAACCGGCATGATGCAACGAGCCACGATCCGCGTCCTTGGCCTGGTCCAGGGTGTCGGGTATCGACGGTTTGCCGAGAAGCGGGCACGGGCCATCGGGCTGAATGGGTTCGTCCGCAACGAGGACAGCGGGGCCGTCTGCGTCGATGTGGAAGGTGAGCGCGTGGCGATCGAGACCTATATCGAACAACTTCGTGCCGGTCCGGCCTTTGCGCGTGTGTCCGACGTGAACGTTCAATGGCTGGAGTACGAGGGCCGTTACCGCGTTTTCGAAATCATGTACTGAAACCGTCAGGTGAAACCGTTATGGACTTGAAATCGCTGATTCGCAACGTGCCGGATTTTCCGAAGCCCGGCATTCAGTTCAAAGACATCACCACGCTGATCAAGGATGGCCAGGCGCTTCGGGAAGCGACGACTGGCCTCAAAGCGTTGTGCCCATCCAACATTGACGCCATTGCGGGCATCGAATCGCGCGGATTTGTGTTTGCTTCCATTCTGGCCCATGACCTTGGCAAGGGTCTGATTCTTGTGCGAAAACCCGGCAAGTTGCCGGCCGATTCCATTTCCGCGTCTTACGAGCTGGAGTACGGTCAAAACGTGCTCCACATGCACTCGGATGCCGTTCGACCAGGACAGCGAGTGGCCGTCGTTGACGATCTGCTCGCGACCGGCGGGACGTTGAAGGCGTCATGTGAATTGGTGGAGCGACTGGGTGGCGTCGTCGCGGCCGTCATTGTCTTGATCGAACTCGATTTTCTGAATGGCCGGACACGGTTGCAACCTCACGAGGTGAGGTCCCTGATTCGGTACCAAGGAGACTGAGTGCCCGCGTACGAAGAGCGTTACCCGGCGGAATACTGGTTCAGCTGTTATTCCCACTTTGAAGTGGCCGAGACCACACTCGAGGCCATGACGCCGGTCACGGAAGGCAAGCGTCTGGTTTACTACGACGTGGAAACCCAGAAACACGCCGAAGAAGTGGGCGGATGGGATCATGCCGACAAGATGCTGATTTCCATTGCGGTCACGTTTTGCGAAACAGACGGTTTCAAAGTTTGGTACGAAAACGACGTGCCGGACATGATCCGTTACATGATGTCGTTTGATCTGGTCATTTCCTTCAATGGCGACAACTTCGATTCCAAGGTGCTCTCCCACTACGGCGACGTCGGCGAAATCAACCGCCGATCGTTTGATGTGGCGCAGTATCTGAGCCGCAAACTCAAGCACCGTGTCCGGCTGGATAACATTGCGACCGCCACACTTCATGTCGGCAAGAGCGCCGATGGGCTGGTGGCCCTGCAGTGGTGGAAGGAGGGCAAGATTGATGAAATCATCCGGTATTGCAAACAAGACGTTCAGGTGCTCCGGGACATCGTGGAATTCGGACGACAACATGGACAGGTTCACTACATGGACGGTCAGACGCCCGTTCACATCACCGTAGATTGGTAGCGCATGGCATCGGAAACGGACAAACTTCTCATCCACATCAAACCGCACGGAACCGTCGTCAAGCCGCAACAGCGGTCGTGGAAGCTCGATGAGACTGGTCTGGAGATCGAGTGGAGTACCGCCTCCAACGTGCCGATGACCATCGATTTCTTCAACATCACGATCGGCCGGATCATCCAGTCCGGGGGCCCGTCTTCGCGTAAGATCGAGGAGTCGTGGCGCGTGACGCATGTGCCCGGCCACGCACGCAAAATATTATATGGAGCCAATCCTCCCGAAGCCACTTCCACGTCTGCCCAGCCGCTGATGCCAGGCTTGTATGTGATCAAGATCACCGGAATGTCGGCTCTGGCGGAGGGCCTTCATGTGGAATCCGGCATGGGCGCCATGCTCATCACGCTGACCGAAGAGGCTGGTCCGGCCGTCATGGACATGGATGACACGGCGCGATCCGTCCCTTCCAAGCAAACCTCGCACATTCATGCCGACGCCACGCCCGTTCGCATCGTGAACGAGACGGTGTTGAAATTCTTGACGCTCATTGACGAGGATGAGCAGGAAAGTGGCGACCAACCCCGATAGCCGCATACTTCCTCAGATTTGTTCCACCGGCCTTGATACTTGCAAGACCAATTTGTATATTGAAAAGATTTTGGAGAATCATAATTTTCAAATAGTTAGACAATTCAGCTTTTGCTTTTGAGATAGAAAGGGTTCTTGAAATGGCTTTTGAACCGGCCGTGAAACTGCAAGAAGTGACGATCCGTCTCGCCGGTGATTCGGGAGATGGGATGCAATTGGTTGGCACGGAGTTGACAAACGTGTCTGCGCTGTTTGGCAATGACGTTGGCACGCTGCCGGATTATCCGGCTGAAATCCGCGCACCTGCCGGCACGGTCGCCGGGGTCAGCGGATTCCAACTGCACATTGGCAGCTATGATGTGCATACGCCCGGCGATGAACTTGACGTCCTGATTGCGATGAATCCCGCGGCGCTCAAATCGAATATCAAGGCCCTCAAGCCAAACGGCATCGTGATCGTGAGTGAGGACGCCTTTGATGAAAAAGGGCTCAAGCTGGCCGGCTATACGACAAACCCGTTGACAGACGGGACTCTGGATAAATTCCAGTCCTTCAAGGTGCCGATGTCCACGCTAACCAGGACGGCGTTAAAGGACCTTGGGTTGGATTTCAAGAGCATGGATCGCTGCAAGAATTTTTTTGCGCTCGGCATGACGTGCTGGCTTTTCACCAGACCCATGGACAATACGATCAAATTTCTCCGGGAAAAATTTGCCAAGAAGCCTCAATTGGCCGAAGCCAACATCCTGGCGCTGCGGGCGGGTTACGCGTATTGCGAGGCTACGGAGTCGTTTGCAAATTCCTATGAAATCGCCCCCGCCAAACTCAGCCCTGGCAAGTACCGGAACATCGGCGGCAACGAGGCTCTGGCATTGGGTTTCATTGCCGCGGCCAAGAAATCCGGTCTGGAGCTTTTTCTTGGATCTTACCCGATCACGCCGGCCAGTGATATTCTACATGCCCTTGCCGCTTACAAGAATTTCGGCGTTAAGACGTTCCAGGCCGAAGACGAGATTGCCGCCATCTGTGCCGCCATCGGCGCGTCCTTTGCCGGTGATCTCGGTCTGACAACGACGTCGGGCCCCGGCATGTGCCTGAAGAGCGAGGCCATGAACCTGGCGATCATGACGGAATTGCCGCTCGTCATCGTGGACGTTCAGCGTGCGGGTCCCAGCACGGGTCTGCCGACCAAAACGGAACAATCGGATCTTTTGCAGGCGATGTACGGCCGCAACGGCGAATCTCCGATTGCGGTGATTGCCGCGTCACGACCGGGCGATTGTTTTGAATGCGCCTATGAAGCGGCCATGATCGCCGTGCGATATATGACGCCCGTGATTCTCTTGTCGGACGGCTATATCGGCAACGGGGCCGAACCCTGGCTTATTCCGGACATTGATCGTCTGCCGGCTTTTCCATCGGACCGGCACGACCATGCTGCGGAATTTCATCCGTACCAGCGTGACGAAAAAACACTGGCGCGACCCTGGGTTGTGCCGGGCATTCCCGGCAAGGAACACCGGATCGGCGGTCTCGAAAAGAAAAATGTCCATGGCACCGTCAATTACGAAGCGGAGAATCACGAACTCATGTGTCGCCTGCGGGCCGAAAAGGTGAGACGCATCGTGCAGGACATTCCGCCGACGACGATTCATGGGGCGCCGGGCGGGGATGTCCTGGTGATCGGCTGGGGTGGCACGTATGGCGCCATACGGACGGCCGTCGAGCATTGCCAGGAAAAGGGCATGAGTGTTTCGCGTATTCATCTCCGGTGGATCAACCCGCTGCCGTCGGATTTGGGGGACATCATGAAGCGCTTCAAACACATTCTGGTACCGGAGATCAATCTGGGCCAATTGTCCAAGATCATTCGGTCGGAATATGTCGTGGACACGATCAGTTACAATCGTATCGCAGGTCTGCCGTTCTCCGTTCGCGAGTTGGAGACGAAGATCGGCGAAATCGCAGGAGGACAGTATGAGCGTCGCAATTGAAGATATAAAAAAACTCACGAAGCAGGATTTTGAATCGGATCAGGAAGTGCGATGGTGTCCCGGGTGCGGAGATTATGCCATTCTGGCCCAGGTTCAGCGCACGCTGCCGGAATTCGGAATCGACAAAGAAAAATATGTGTTTGTGTCGGGCATCGGTTGTTCAAGCCGGTTCCCATACTACATGAATACGTACGGGTTTCACACGATCCACGGACGCGCACCGGCGGTGGCCACGGGGATCAAAGTGGCCAATCCCGATTTGCAGGTGTGGCTGGTCACGGGGGATGGGGATGCCTTAAGCATCGGCGGCAATCATTTTATTCATGTGATTCGCCGCAACATCGACTTGAAAATTTTGCTATTCAACAACCGTATCTATGGTTTGACCAAGGGCCAGTATTCGCCGACATCCGAAACGGGCAAAGTTACAAAGTCGACGCCATTCGGATCTTTGGATCATCCGTTCAACCCGATGGCGGTGGCATTGGGGGCCGGCGCGACTTTTGTCGCGAGGGCGCTGGACCGCGACCCGAAGGGCATGCAGGAAGTGCTGCGGGCGGCGCATCGGCACCAGGGTACGGCCTTTGTCGAAATCTACCAAAATTGTGTGATTTTCAATGACGGCGCTTTCTCACAGGTTACGGAGAAAGACACGAAAACGGAGACGACCGTCCTCCTCGAACATGGCAAACCGTTGATTTTTGGCAAGAATCGTGACAAAGGCATCCGATTGGATGGATTCAAGCCGGTCGTAGTTCCGGTGGTTGATGGCAAGACCAGTCACCTGTTGGTTCATGATGCCCATGCCAATGACCCGACTCTGGCTTTCATATATAGCCAGATGGCGGAAGAGCCGGGTCTGCCGACGCCCATTGGTGTGTTCCGCTCCGTATTGCGGTCAACCTATGATCAGGATACCAAAGCCCAGATTGAGTTCAGCCAGAAGAAAATGGGTCATGGCAATCTCCAGGACATGCTTCACAAAGGCGACACCTGGGTCATATCCTGAATCCAGCACCGAGATCAAACGGGGTTTGCTGCTGAACCCCTTGATGAGATACACACACATCATCGCGCGGCGCCGATCACGACGCGCTAACAAATGGGAGGGCTTTATGAAGCTTTCAAGATATTTGGCGGGGCTCATACTGCTGACGTTGGGCCTGCAATCCTGCGGCGGCAACCCCGAATGGATGGTCTTTGCTGAGAAGATCTCCGTGACGGCATTGGCCGATGAAGGCGACGCCATCTGGGTCGGCACAAAGGGCGGCCTGATCAGAATCGACAAGCAAACGGAAAAGAAAACGACCTTCACCGTTTCAAATTCGGGGCTGGTCGAAAACGCCATTGCGTGTCTGGCCGTCGACAAGAATGGCGTCAAGTGGATCGGGACAGGCCTGGGCCTGAACACATTTGACGGATCCAATTGGGATGGCTATGACATTGAGAATTCCGGCATACCCAGCAAGGTGGTCGTTGATATTTTCATTGAGCGCAACCAGGTCAAGTGGATCAGCACACCGTCGGGTTTTGCCAGATTCGATGGAACGACCTGGGCTGTTTTTCGCCAGGATAATTCCGGGCTCCACGACGATCAGGTCAACGTGGTCGTGCCGGATGCGGCGGGCGTGAAGTGGATCGGAACAGGCCAGCTGGGCCTCATGACGTTTGATGACACGAAATGGACATACTATGACAGCACGAATTCATCCGTGCCGGGTACCAATGTCAAATCGATTGCCATCGAGAAGAACGGGACCAAGTGGATTGCCACCACCATGGGTCTGACCAAATTCGACGGCGCCAAATGGACGACTTACACCAACTCCAACTCGGGCCTGCCGAACAACCTGGTTCGCGTCATCGTTATCGATGATATGAATGTCAAATGGATCGGCACCAACCGTGGGTTGTGCAGTTTTGACGGCACGACGTGGACCGCGTATCATATGGGTAATTCCAAACTGCCCAACAACTCGATCACGGCCATCGTTATTGACGCCAAAGGCAACAAATGGATCGGCACGCAGGCGGGTTTGGTGGCGTACAACGCCGGCGGCGTTATTCTGGAGTAGGATACTATCCGGCATGTTCGAAGAAACGTTCAGAAAAAACGACGATGTGACGCTCAGTGAGGCGGAGTATTTTTTTCACCACGCGTACGAATTACAAATGCAGGGCGCCACGGACGACGCCATAGTGAACTACCGGAAATCGTTGGACGTCCATCCGACCGCCGAAGCCTACACCTTCCTGGGCTGGGCGTTGAGTGAAAAGGGCATGTACGAGGATGCCATCCAGGCCTGTCACGAGGCGATCAATATCGATCCGGCTTTTGGCAATCCTTACAACGACATCGGGGCGTACCTGATTTCGCAGAAACTCTATGATGAGGCCGTGCCATGGCTGGAGAAGGCTCTTCAAGCCAAACGGTACGATTCGCGCCATTACCCTCACTACAATCTTGGAAGGGTGCATGAAGTCAAAGGTCGCTGGGTCGAGGCGCTGAAGTCGTATCGCCAGGCCCTGGAGTTGTCGCCGCAGTATGAACTGGGCCGCCAGGCGGTGGCCAGGATGCAGACTTTGTGGAGTCGAAGAAACTGATGATTTCAATTCATGTCGCGGGAGGCGATGCCGTCATGGTGTTTGCCCGATCGGGCGGGAGCCTTCTGTGAAAGAAACGGCCGGCAAGAAAATCATGGTCGTCGACGACAGTGAACTCAACCAGATGATGATGGAGAGTTTTCTGGAGCCCATGGGTCATAACGTGATTCTTGCCGGCGATGGTCGTGAAGCGCTGGAAAAAATCGCCGCGGAAGATCCCGACCTGATCTTGCTGGACGTGATGATGCCCGAGATGGACGGTTTTGAGGTCTGCCGCCGTCTGAAACAAAACGAGCGCACCCGCCACACGCCGGTGATCATGATCACCGCGCTCGACAAAGTCGAAGACAACGTGCGGGGGATCGAATCCGGTGCGGACGATTTTCTGACCAGGCCGTTTGACGCCGTGATTCTTGCGGCCCGGATGAAGGCGCTGTTGCAATCCAAGGCGTTGTTTGATGAAATCAAGAAATTGGAGCAACTCAAAGAAGACCTGACGCGCATGATCGTCCACGATCTGCGCACGCCGTTATCTTCCATCAAAATGTCAATGGAAATGCTGAATGCCAGCGTGACACCCGGGGATAGCAAATCGCGGGATCTCATCGGGATGGCGGCGGCGGATGTCGAAGAGGCTCTGATGCTGATCAACAACCTGCTGGACATCGGGAAACTCGAAGCCAACAAGATGGTGTTGCAGAAGGAAGATACGTCGCTCCACGACCTCATCCAGGATGCCGTCAACAAAGTGAAGCCGTTGCTGATGCATTCTGAACTCCACATTGACATCCGGCCCAGGTCGGACGGCATATATGGTGAAGTGGACCGCGTTCTGACGGGCCGCGTCCTGACCAATCTTTTGAGCAATGCGATCAAGTTTGCCGACGCGAAATCGACCATTCTTGTCGAGCTCGATCAGAAGGAGGATGGCAGTCTCCTGATTGGCATTGCCAATCAGGGCGTGAGCATTCCGCCGGACAGCCAGGAAGTTATTTTTGAAAAATTCGGCCAGGCGGCTGTGACGCAATCCAAAGCGAAGGCGGGAACGGGTCTCGGACTTACGTTCTGCAAACTCGTCGTGGAGGCGCACCTGGGCCGCATATGGGTCGAGTCCCCGCCCAAGCAATTCCCAAACGGCGCCGCTTTCTACATTCACTTTCCCCTGCGGTGATCCGTCGTATGGAATCCGGTGAATCCCTGCCGAAGCATTCCATCATCCGCCACAAGTCCGATTTTGACCGGTTGTTTGGCAACGGGCGAATCCGGCAGGGCACGTACATCTATGCTCATTTTACAACTCTGACCGATGCCAGTTCGCCGGCGCTGTTCAAGATTGGCCTGGTGTGTGGAAAGCGCATCGGCGTGGCGGCCGTTCGCAACCGGTACAAACGCCGAATGAGGGAAATCGTCCGACGGAACAAGACGGCCTGTGCGGGTTTCGAGGTGATGATCGTCGCCAAGCCGGCCATTCTCCAATCGACGTACGAGGATCTGCGTCTCGATATTCTGGATGTACTTCAACGTATCCGCGGGAAGGGTAAGACTTGAGAGGTACGTTGTACATCGTCGCGACTCCGATCGGCAACCTGGAAGACATCACGTTGCGGGCCCTGCGTATTCTGAAGGAAGTCCACGTGATCGCCTGTGAGGACACTCGCCGAACGCGAATTCTCCTCGATCATTATGGCATAGAAAAGGCCCTCATCAGTTTTTTTGAGCACAACGAAGTGCGGAGGATTTCCGATCTACTGGGACGCCTGGAGCATGGCGATTCGGTTGCGGTCGTATCCGACGCCGGCACGCCAACGATTTCCGATCCCGCTTTCAAACTGGTGAGGGAGGCGGCAGAGAAGGGATTTACGGTGGTCACGGTGCCGGGTGTCAGTGCGGCGATTGCGGCCCTGGCCGTGTCCGGCCTTCCGACGGATGCTTTCGTCTTTGAAGGATTCCTGCCGCAAAAAAAAGGCCGGCAGACGGCCTGGAAAAGGCTGGCTCTCGAAGACCGTACCATTATCCTGTACGAATCGCCGCACCGGATTGAGAAGACGCTGGCGGAAATTGCCGCCGCGCTGGGAGACCGTCCGGTCGTCGTCGCCAGAGAATTGACGAAAAAATTTGAGGAAGTGCTCCGCGGTTCCGCCACGGCGATGATGAGCCATTTCAAGACGCACGCTCCCAGGGGGGAGTTTGTCATTCTGGTTGCCGGCAAACGCTATGCGGACAAGCTTCTGCGGCAAACACCTCCCGAGGAATGATTTGACTATCAGCATCGATTTGTGTACATAACGCCCATAACATAAAACCATAACGAGGTATCGATTGGAGAGACTGCTTTCATTGCCGGTTTTGGTGTTCGCGGTGGTCATTCATGAATGCGCCCATGGTCTGGTTGCCAAGTGGTGCGGGGATGACACGGCAGAACGGGAAGGCCGCATCACCCTCAATCCTATTCCGCATGTGGACCTTTGGGGAACGATAGTCATCCCGATCGTCCTCACTTTGACCGCCGGCATGTGGTTTGGATGGGCCAAACCTGTACCTGTGAATCCCGGCAATTTTCGCAATTATCGACGGGACGATATTTTTGTGTCCATGGCCGGCCCGGCATCCAATCTCATTGTGGCGTTGTCATCGGCATTCCTGATGGCGGCGGCTTACTTTTTCCTTCAGGGTGACGGCCAGGCATCGATGTGGCAATTCGTTGCGAAGCTGTGCTGGTGGAGCATCGAAATCAACCTTATCCTGGCTTTGTTCAACATGCTGCCCGTGCCTCCATTGGATGGCTCGCACCTGGTCGCAAACCTGCTGCCGCCTCACCTGGGCGAACAGTATCGCAGCCTGGGTTTTGTGGGCATGTTTATTTTGGTGGCCATGATGGCGTCGGGCATTGTGAGCGCGGTCATTGGGCCGGCGTTTGAGTACTTATCTGAACAACTTTATTATTTGATACGATTTCTGACATCTTGATGCTATGATTTTCAAACAGCCGCGGCATAAGGATTTTGACTACACGCCGCGATATTACCAACCGGAAAAAGATCCTGAGGTTCAAAGGCGGGACCGCATTCGATTTCCGCGCGCCCAAAGGCATCAGACCAGCATCTATCGGTATGTCATCGGCGTGGTCCTTTTGCTGCTCCTTATCTCCTGGGTCTTGAAAAAACTTGAAATCTACTTCTGATTTGTCTACTTTTTTCCGTGAAGGGAAAAAGAATGTCTTAAGATTGTCTTATGGTTTTTTTGCCGGAATCGGAGGATTGGCATGATACAGATTGGTGAAATCCTGAAGGAAGTTCCTTTCTTCAGGAATCTGGGCAGGGACAGCATTGATTTTATCACCGAACGATTGAAGTTCAAGCAATTCAAGGCCAACAGTACCATCTGTAAGACCGGAGATCCCGGAGATAAGATGTACATCGTGCTCAGCGGCAAAGTGGCCGTGACGGCCGTCAATGGAGAGGTTCTGGCCCACATTGCAAGCGGCAATTATTTTGGTGAGATGTCGCTGCTGACCGGGGAACCGCGATCGGCGACCATTGTGACGGCGGAGGATACGGAGACCTTTGTGCTTGAAAAGGAGGATTTCGACGTCATTCTGGAAAAATACCCGGCCATCTCCATTGCGATGAGCAAGATCATGAGCCAGCGGCTCAGAGATACGAACAAGGTCGTATCGGAAAAAGCCAAGGAAATGCAGAGTTCGGGTGCGCCGGCGGGTCCGTCGGGTAGTCTGCGTGACAAACACATCACCGAAGTCATTGCTTTTTGCGAAAGCAACTCGTTGACGGGGACGCTGGAAGTGACGCAGGGCGCCGAGAAAGCTGTCGTCACTTTTGAAAAGGGCGTACTTCAAAATATCAAGCTGCGCAACCTGGGCGATGACGAGGCGCTGGATACGATGATGAGTTGGGAAGAAGGCCAGTTTGTCATCAAGCCGAAAATTATTACTTTTGAAGAAGAGAAAGGCGAACAGTCTCAGAAGATCGGCAATGTCCTGGTGATCAATCACAGCATGGTCGTCCGCAAACTCATCGAGCGCAACCTGTCGTCGATCGGACATACGGTACGGAGCGCCGGCGACATCACCGAAGGTATCGGCGCCCTAAAAGTCGCCAAGCCGCACGTGATCATTTCAGATTTCAAATATGAAGAACTAAGCGGATATGAATTCTGCAACCAGATTCGCGAAAACGCCGTCTATCAGGACATCCCGTTCATATTCATTACGGATTCCACCACGGATGAACATGTGATCAGTCAATTGAAGAGCGTTCCCAATTCCGCGCTGGTGGATTCACAGGATGCCAACCATATGGCGGAGACCGTCGCCAAACTGATCTGAAAAAAAATCCATGAAGGTGAAAAAACAAGGCCTGGGAATTTCCCGGGCTTTTCTATTATTGCCGGTTGCCGTCCGAAAATGCCATTCAAACTTCTTGCTTCTCTGCCTCCGGGAGGCTATCTTATAATAAGATACTTTTATAAATAATATGGGTTAGAATTCATGATATTTGCCTTATAGGTTTATATTAAACAAAAGGTTAATTGATATGAATGCAAGTCTTGTGACAACCAACATAGGCAGCTTGAACCCGAAGAAGCCCGTATGCATGAGGCCATCCGCTCCTGTTCTTGATGCCATCAAAGTCATGCGCGATACGAAGAATGGATGCGTGCTGGTGACCGAGGACGAACGCTTGGTCGGTGTGGTGACGGAGCGGGATATTCTCCGCAAGGTGGTTTCGAAGGACGTCGACCCGGCGACGACGCAACTCAGGTCCATCATGTCGATGGATCCCAATTACCTGTATGACGATGATTCGGTGGCGTTTGCCCTCAACCAGATGTCGGCCGGCGGCAGTCGCAAAGTCACCATTACCGATACGGATGGACGACCGACCGGCGTCGTGACAATCGAGGACATCCTCGACTACGTTATCGAAAAACTCAACTTCTGATCCGGAGAAAACCATGCAACACGAGATTCATCTCAGCGATTTCAATGAACCCATTGGTGTTCTGGAACCTGTGCGGCCTCTTTGTGTGGAAGTCGGCAGTCCTCTGAGGGCGGCCATCGACATGCTGGATGAGGAGAATTACGGCTGTGTCGTGGTCGTACGAAAGAAAAAAATTATCGGCATTCTCACCGAACATGATATTCTGACCAAAGTGGCGGGCCAATCCGTCGATCTGGACCGTGCCACCGTGGATGCTTTCATGACCAGGCATCCGGTCTGCATGACCGTTTGCGACTCGATCAAGGACGCCATCAAGGCGTTCCGCCAGCATAATATCCGCCATATTCCCATCGTTGACAAACGAAATCATCCGGTCGGCTACACGTCCGTTCGTGGCGTGATCGATTTTGTGGTTTCCTATTTTTCCGAAGAGGTTCTGAATCTTCCTCCGAAACCGATGAGGGTAGGGATGGAAGAGGAAGCCGGCGCCTGAGTTCCGGTTACGTTCCTAATCGCCTGAACGAAAACCCGTCCGTGTTGTCTTCCAGCAGCCTTTGTGTCTCCCGGTCGCCGAGGAAGAACAGGCCGGTGGCCAACGCATCGGCGTCGCGGCAGTTGTTGCCAATAATGGACAGACTGGCGAAGCCTCCCGCGCCGGGTTGGGCGATTTTGGGGTCGATGATGTGGTGGTAGAGGTGGCCGTCGTATTTGAAAAACTGTTCATAGTTGCCGGACGTCGCCACCGCCTGATTTCTGAGCGGCAACACCTCGGAAATGCGGGAGGCATCCAATGGATCACGAATGCCGACATTCCACGGTTCGCCGTCGGATTTGCCGCCGAGAGCCACCAGGTCACCGCCCAGATTGATGAGCGCCTGGTCAATTCCAAGACCTGAAACGATTTCTGCCGCCCGATCGGCGGCATACCCTTTGGCGATACCGCCAAGATCGATGCGCACATCTTCGGACGTCAGCCGGACCGTATCGCCCCCGGGGCCGCCGGTGACGCGGACATGGCGGTGAAAGGCCAGTCCCGTCAAACGCCGGATCGTGTCTTGCGCCGGTGGTTCGGTGCGATGTTTGACATCCCACAATTCGACAATCTTCCCGAGGCCCGGATCAAAAGCCCCATTTGTGACATCCGACCAATGGAGGCCTCGACGGATGACATCCGCCGTCTCCCTGGAGACGACGACCGACGCACGGAACGCATCACGATTGATCCGCCCGACTTCGCTGTCTTCCCTGAAATGGCTCATTATTTTCTCAATGCGCCGTACTTCTTCCAGGGCGTCGTCGATGATGGCCATGGCTTTGTGCGCATCATCATGCACAACCTGGATTTCCGCGATCGTGCCCATGACGGTCGTGGATTTGCCGTACACGCGCCGGTTTTTCAGCAGCACCGGTCCAAGCCCGGCCCCAGCACAAACGAACAGAAATGTTCCGCCTATTCTCAAAAACTTCCGTCGATTCATGGTTGACCAACCTTCTGTTTAGGTTTTCTGATGATGGGGGGCAACGCCCGACGAACATGCCGCATCGGCCGCGTTGGTCTGGCCGCATTTGTTCGGCGCGTGATCCAGATGATTCTTGGTTCTCACCGAGCGGGCCGCATACTGCAAAGCGATCCATCCTGCGCACAAAACGGACAGGGAACCGATCGCCAGCACATATTGGACAAGATCATTCATAATCAATTGGAACTGAAAAGACCGGCAAATCCCATGAAAGCCATCGAAAGGATGCCGGCGATGATAAGGTTAAGAGCCGTTCCTTTGAGGAGGTCCGGAATATCCATGACTCTTGTTTCTTCGCGTATGCCGGCCATGATCACCAGGGCGATGGTCATGCCTCCGCCCGCGCCCAACGCAAATACGAGGCCTTCGACAAAGCCATACCCTTTGTTCGTCTGAAAGAGCGCAAGGCCGAGAATCGCGCAATTGGTGGTGATCAACGGCAGATAAATACCCAGGGCGCGGAAGAGTTCCGGGCTCAGTTTCTTGATGACCATTTCGACAAATTGAACCGTGCTGGCGATGACGATGATGAAGCTGATCAGTCTGAGGTACGGCGCATAAATCAAGATGTACGAATTTAGAGCCCAGGCGCAGACGGCGGTGATCAGTTGCACAAAAAGGACTGCCAAACCCATCCGGAAAGCCGTTTCCAGTCTGTTGGA
>CAZJBS010000016.1:0-69783 GCA_964544475.1 uncultured Bacteroidota bacterium
CGTGCCCACATTCACGTGCGGCTTATTACGGTTGAATTTCTCCTTACCCATGGTCTATCCTCCGAGTGGACTGGATTAGGTTAAGTTATGATTTCACTTTTTCAAGCAGTTGCTCTTCCACGCTCTTCGGCACCGGATCGTAATGGTGGAACTGCATGGTATAAATCGCACGACCCTGGGTCGCCGACCGCAACGTCGTCGCATAACCAAACATTTCTGCCAGTGGCACGTGCGCGTTCACCACCTGCGCATCCTTGCGCTGGGACATGCCCATGATGTGGCCCCGACGGGAATTCAAATCGCCCATGACCGCGCCGAGATAATCTTCCGGCACCACCACTTCGACCGCCATGATCGGCTCCAAAATGATCGGGTTCGCCTTTTTGGCCGCCGCCTGGATGGCCATGGAACCGGCGATCTTGAACGCCATTTCGCTGGAATCGACATCATGGTAGGAACCGTCAAACAAACGCACTTTGAGATCTTCCAGCGGATAACCCGCGATCACGCCATTCTTCATGGCCTCCTTGATGCCTTCTTCCGTCGGCTTGATGTATTCTCTCGGGACCACTCCGCCCACAATGGCGTTCGTGAATTCAAAACCCTTGCCGCGCTCGTTCGGCTCGACCTCGATCCACACGTGACCGTATTGGCCGCGACCGCCGGACTGACGGACAAACTTGCCCTCGGCTTCAACTTTCTTCGTGATACCTTCTTTGTAGGCCACCTGGGGTTTGCCGACGTTTGCTTCGACCTTGAATTCGCGGAACATCCGATCCACAATAATTTCAAGATGGAGTTCGCCCATGCCTTTGATGATGGTCTGGCCGGTTTCCTCGTTGCTCGTCACGCGGAAGGTTGGATCTTCTTCGGCGAGCTTGCTGAGCGCCTCGGACAGTTTTTCCTGGTCGGCTTTCGTCTTCGGTTCAATGGCCACTTCGATCACCGGATCCGGAAAATCCATTTTTTCCAGCAGAATGGCGGAGTCTTCCGAACTCAGCGTGTCGCCGGTCTTGGTGAATTTCAATCCGACGGCGGCACAAATATCGCCCGCATAACAGGCGTCGATGTCTTCGCGGTGGTTGGCGTGCATCTGCAGCACCCGGCCGATACGCTCTTTTTTGCCCGTATTGACGTTGAGCACATACGAACCCGCTTTCAACACGCCGGAGTATACACGAACAAACGTCAGCTTGCCGACATAAGGATCGGTCATGATTTTGAAAGCGAGCGCCGCGATTTTTTCATTATCATCGATTTTGCGTTCAATCTGCTTTGCCGAGTCGTCCGGATCATGGCCCTTGAGCGACCCAACCTGAATCGGACTTGGGAGAAAATCAATGACCGCATCAAGCAGACGCTGGACGCCTTTGTTTTTGAAGGACGACCCGCACAACACCGGCGTAATCTGGCATTGCAGCGTGCCGGCGTGAACCGCCCGCATGATTTCTTCTTTGGAAATATCCTTGCCCTCGAGATATTTTTCCATGAGGGCTTCGTCAAAGTCTGCGATACTTTCGAGCATGAGCTGACGGGCGCTCTCCGCCTTGTCTTTCAGATCTTTGGGAATGTCGATCACATCCCAACGCATACCCTGCGACGTATCATCGAATACGATCGCTTTCATTTCGACCAGGTCGATCACGCCGGTGAAAAGATCACCCTCACCCATCGGAACCACCATCGGTACCGGATGGGCGCCGAGACGTTCTTTCATCATGGACACGACATTGAAAAAATCAGCGCCGATACGATCCATTTTGTTGACAAACGCAATACGGGGTACGCCGTATTTGTCGGCCTGGCGCCAGACGGTTTCGGACTGAGGTTCGACGCCTCCGACCGCACAAAACAGCGCCACGGCGCCGTCCAGCACGCGAAGGGAGCGTTCCACTTCCACGGTGAAATCGACGTGACCGGGCGTGTCAATAATATTGATACGGTGGTTCTTCCAAAAACAGGTCGTCGCCGCAGATGTGATCGTGATGCCGCGTTCCTTTTCCTGTTCCATCCAGTCCATGGTCGCCGCGCCGTCATGCACTTCACCCAATCGGTGCAGGCGGCCAGTATAATAAAGTATGCGCTCGGTGGTCGTCGTCTTGCCCGCATCGATGTGGGCCATGATTCCGATATTGCGCGTTTTTTCGAGTGAAACTTGTCGGGGCATCTATTCTGGTTCCGTTTTACCTTTGGTTGTCGTGGGACCCATTACCAGCGGAAATGCGCGAACGCTTTGTTCGCTTCCGCCATTTTGTGGACGTCCTCGCGTTTCTTGACGGAGGCGCCTTCGTTGTTGGATGCGGCAATGATCTCGTCCGCCAGCTTGGTGGCCATGCTGCGGCCGGCACGATCGCGTGAATACGTGATCAACCACCGAATGGCCAGCGTCAGACGGCGTTCGGCGCGGACTTCGACGGGCACCTGGTAGTTGGCGCCGCCCACCCGGCGGGAACGCACTTCCAGCAAGGGTGAAATGTTCTTGATGGCCTTTTCGAGCGTCTCCAGGCCGCCTTTGCCGGTTTTGTTTTCCACAATTTCCAACGCGCCGTACAGGATGCCCTCGGCCACGCCGCGCTTGCCCTGCCACATGATCATATTGATGACTTTGGAAACCAGGGTGCTCCGGTATTTCGGATCAACCGGGATTCTGCGCTTGGGAACTCTTCTGCGTCTTGACATGGGACCTCTGAAACTCTATTAAAAGTGGCTTATTTGGCTGCTGCTTTGGTCTTCTTGGAGCCGTACTTCGAACGGCTTTGTTTACGTTCCTGCACACCCTGGGTGTCGAGAGTGCCGCGTACGATGTGATAGCGCACGCCCGGCAAATCCTTGACGCGGCCGCCGCGAATCAACACAATGGAGTGCTCCTGGAGATTATGACCTTCGCCCGGAATGTAGGCGATCACTTCGATGCCGTTGGACAACCGGACCTTGGCAACCTTGCGGAGCGCCGAATTGGGCTTCTTCGGCGTCGTCGTGTAAACCCTGGTGCATACGCCGCGCCGCTGGGGACAGGATTGCAAAGCCGGCGACTTCGTCTTCCATACCTTGGGCGACCTTCCCTTACGAATAAGCTGTTGAATCGTAGGCATTAAATAACCCCAACTTGGTTATTGAATCAAAAAAATGTCGTCTTAACTCGAAAAACTGATAAAAAAACTTAGCGGATTTTTTATCATTGCCTGCCTGATTCAGTAAAACCAGCAGGTTGAGTCTTTTTGTAGCGGGCGAAATATACTCGCCGCAATAGGGATTGTCAAGAAAAATGTTTGATTTTTTTGGGGTTTGGGAAAGCGGGGATGGGGACAGAAATCAACAAGACGTTCGGGGTTTCGGGAACCTCAAAGATCTCGCGCGCAGGGTTCTGTCTTGAACCACCCCCGGACCCCCTCCTTACGCCATTCCAGTGGTACACGATTTTGCGTAAGTCTGGCGCAAGGAGGGGGACGCTGGATGATGGGCTCCTGACGCCGTTTTGATGTACTTGATTTTACGCAAGTCTGGCGTATGGTAGTGGACATCTTGTTGTGGACTTACAACATTTTCAAGAGTCCCCTTGGCTCCGGAAAATCCGCATTTCCGCACATGTGGCCGAAGCGGGAGTAGTCCCAGTCAGAAGTCCCCCTTCAGAGAATTTGAATTCCAGTCATAACGTGCCGGAGCAAGGACGGGGACGGTGGATGATGGGCTCCTCACGCCATTTTAATGTTCTTGATTTTACGCAAGTCTGGCGTAAGGAGGGGGCTTTTGTAAGGGTTCCCTTCCATACACCAAATCGATCATATTCTGACTCACCTCATCATCAGTGAATCGAAGAAACCTTATCCCAAGCGATTCCACAAACTTCTACCTCTTGGCGTCACGGCCGTTTTGCTTCGTCCGTTTCATGCGATGGCCCATCGATCTCTATGGCCAATTCCAATTCCGCACAATAGAAATCCAGAGCATACTCGCCCACGCCATGCTGACGCCGGAATTTGAAACCAAGGAGTTGACGGTTTTTCAATTGTGTCCACAGCAACTGTTCAGATCGCGTCGCGTGATTTCGCAGTTCCTTGCGGAATGGCTTCTGGGATTTGTTATTGAATTTGTTCACTTACCATTTCAGTTCGCGGCCTGAACCACCCCCGTACCCCCTCCTTACGCCATTCCAGTAGTGCACAATTTTTAGTAAGTCTGGAGCAAGGAGGGGGCACGGAGGTGGTTCAACCTCCCATCGCAACCCGGCAGAGATTTGCCAACCATTCAGAATTTGCGAAACAGGGGAAACTCCGCTTCACGCCTCCGCTCCCGCCGGCGTGACCGACTGCACATGAAGCCGTTCAACTCCGAAGGACTCGAATTCTCGGGAATAGAAATCAGCTAAGGCGTCCAGAGCGGCGACGCGCTCATCCACGCTCATGCGATCAAAGCGCGCCTGACCCACTCGGCGAATCAGGTCCCTTTCACTCAATCGCTCCGTCAGTTCCATCCAGAACTCATCAACAACAAACGCGTCGACGTCATCCAGAACTTCGTTTACAAATTCCTCCGTACAAAAGTACTTGTTCGTTTCTTTGTCATGGAAAACCTCCCTCTTCATGCCGGCATGGTGTGCCACCTTCAGGACGTCGTCGACCGTTTCCTCCGCCAGAGGATCCACGCCGTTTTCCTCCGTCTCCAGCACCCAATAGCCGGCGAAAATCAGCCGGATCAGTTGTCGGTAAGAATGGGCGGGTAATTCGAGAGTGATGGTCTGGCCTGGCATATTCGCACTCCTTCCTGGTCGTTTAATGCAGTATCTCCATTGAAACAATCAAATGCAACCGCTGGATTTCGCCGTCGTGCGAATCACACTCATTCCACTTGAAAAATCGCAACACCGTCCTTATCTTCGCCCCGTTCAGAAGAAACCTCAAGGCCATATTCCATAGGTGATGATCATGTCCGCCCAAACCATCGAATTCAAAACCGAAGTCCGTGAGTTGCTGCATTTGATGATCCATTCCCTGTATTCGCACAAGGAAATTTTCCTGCGCGAACTGATCTCCAATGCCTCCGATGCGATCGACAAAATACGTTACATGTACCTCACGGACTCCTCCATCCTTCAGCACGATTCGGACTACAAGATCCGCATCAAAGCCGACAAAACTGCCGGCACGCTGACCATCAGCGACAATGGCATCGGTATGAATGAAGAAGAACTCATCCGCGCCCTCGGTACGATCGCCCATTCAGGGACAAAAGAATTCATCCAGGCGCTTACGTCCAAGCAAGCCAAGGATCACCCTGAATTAATCGGCCAGTTCGGCGTGGGATTTTATTCGTCGTTCATGGTCGCCGATCGCGTGGTCGTGATCTCCCGCAAGGCCGGCGATCCGAAAGAACAGGCCGTCCGTTGGGAATCCAAAGCCGAGGGCACGTTCGACGTGGAATCCTTCGAAAAAGCCACCCGCGGCACCGACGTCATTCTTTATCTCAAAGACGACGAAAAGAAATATCTCGACGAATGGGAAATCCGCTCCGTTATCCGCAAGTATTCGGACTATATAGAACATCCGATATGCATGGACGTCGAGAAGGACAAGAAAATCACCGAGGAAGTCCTCAATTCACGCAAGGCGATCTGGCTCAAGGATAAGTCGGAGATCACGAAAGAAGAATACACCGAATTCTACAAACACGTCTCCCACGACTGGGCGGATCCGGCACGGATGATTCATTTCAAGGCTGAGGGCACGTCCGAGTTTTCGGCGCTGCTTTTCATCCCGTCCAAAGCCCCTTTTGACCTTTTCTACAAGGAATATAAAATCGGACCTACGCTCTACGTCAAACGTGTCCAGATCATGGATCACTGCGAGGCGCTCCTGCCGACGTACCTTCGTTTCGTGAAAGGCGTCGTGGAGTCATCCGATCTGCCGCTCAATGTGTCGCGCGAGATCCTGCAGAATAACCGCCAGATCGAGGTGATCAGGAAGAATATCACCAAGAAAGTACTGGACACGCTGTCGGATATGAAAGCCCGGGAATACGACGCCTACCTTGAATTCTACAAGGAATTTGGCCGGCCGTTGAAGGAAGGTCTGTACACGGATCAGTCCCGCAAAGAGACGCTGGCGGATCTGCTGCTGTTCGAATCCTCAAAAACCGAACCGGGAAAGCATACCACACTGGCGGCGTATGTCGAAGGCATGAAAGAAGGGCAGGAATTCATATACTATATCGCCGGACCATCGCGCGCCGAACTGAGCCGGTCGCCGTACCTGGAAGGCCTGACGGAAAAAGGATTTGAAGTGATCTTCCTGCTGGACGAAATCGACGAATTCATCCTCCCCGACCTCGAGTACAAAGGCAGGAAACTCAAATCCGTCACGCGCGGTGACATCGACCTCGGAAGCGATGAGAAAAAAAGCAAAAAAGACGCCGAGAAGAAGTTCTCCGGCATCATCGATCTCATCAAGGATGAACTGAAAGACGAGGTCAAGGATGTTCAGATATCGGTGCGGTTGAAGGATTCCGCCTGTTGCCTTGTGGCCGAGGAGGGCGACCTCGATCACAATATGGAACGGATCATGAAGGCGATGGGACAGGACGTTCCAAAAGGCAAACGGATTCTTGAAATCAACCCCACTCATCCGTTGTATGAGGCGATGACGGCGGCGTTTGAGAAGAACAAGGATAACGCCATCCTGCGGGAATATGCCCACCTGCTTTTGGATCAGGCGCTGATCCTGGAAGGATCCAAACCCAGGGATGCGGCGGCCTTTGCGCGGCGGTTGACGAAATTGATGGAAGCGGGCACGGTGGAGAAAGCCTAGGCGCCGGATTCGATCCAACTCTGGAATTGGACATAGTCCGCCTGCTGATGGTCAACCAACGAGCCCTTGAAAATCGTGAACACGGCCCTCCAGAAGAACGATTTGCCGGCCACTTTGTTGGTCACTCTCACCGAGGTGGCGGAATCCTTGGGCAAAAACTCCACGCGCATGTCATTGGTCAGAATGTCGTTTTCGATACGGTAGTCGATGAATAGCGGCCGCTGCAGCGAAGTGATGGTCTGGGTCAGGGCGTAACGGTCGCCATCCTTCTCGAGAATGAGATCATACGTCGTTCCGGCCTTGAGCGAATCTCCATTCGTCATTTGCAGCGCCACCAACCCGTCCAGCCACAATGGCATGCCTGCCGTATCGGTGTACGCGGCCCATGCGTCTTCCGGAGATGCCGGCACGGTCACCTCAACCTGGTACCGGACAAACGGATTGAATATGCCCGTCATGTAAAACGATAAGACGGACGTCAGCAGGATGACGGCAAGATATTTTTGCCACTCTTTCATGTTTTCAATTTACTTTTTCTGTCCACCATCCGCAAGCGCCGCCCAAAAAACGCTTGACAGCTTATGCAATAATTACTATAATCGCGTGCTAAAAATGCACTCGGCTCTGTAGCTCAGTTGGTAGAGCAGAGGACTGAAAATCCTTGTGTCGGCGGTTCAATTCCGTCCGGAGCCACGAAAGCAAAACCCCGATGAGCGTCGGGGTTTTTTCTTTATGTTCAGACCTTGGATCGGCTGGGTTCTCAGCCTCCGGCTGATGCGCCTTCGGCGCAAATTCCGTCCGGAGCCACGAAAGCAAAACCCCGATGGTCGTCGGGGTTTTTTTTATTTTCAGACCTTGGGTCGGCTGGGTTCTCAGCCTCCGGCCACCAACAGGCAGCCCCGACTCGTCGAGGTTTTGCTTGTTGTAGTCAATTGGAAAGACTATCTTGCTCCACGCAAAGTCCAATAGGTCAGACCATATCATCATACATACGAAGATGGATTTGAAAGACAAAATCAGGCAGGCGGGCGTCGTCGGCGCCGGCGGGGCAGGATTTCCTGCGCATGTCAAAGCCGCCTCCAAGGTGGAGATCGTGATCGCCAATGGCGCTGAATGCGAGCCCTTATTGCATAAAGACTTCGAACTCATGGTGCACTATCCTGAAAAAGTCGTTGCCGGGCTCAAGATCATGATGCAAGCCACCGGCGCAAAGGAAGGCATCATCGGCGTTAAGGAAAAAAATAAAAAGGCCATCAACGCCCTGCAAAGTGTTCTGGACCCCGGCATGCGGTTGCATCTTCTGGGTGATTTCTACCCGTCCGGCGATGAATATATCCTGGTCTACGAGGCCACCAGACGTCTGATACCTCCCCAGGGTATTCCGCTCAATGTCGGCGTGGTCGTCAATAACGTGGAAACGCTCTTGAACGTGGCCGACGCCGCCGAAGACCGGCCCGTGACGGACAAGTTCATCACCATCAATGGCGCTGTCAAGAATCCATTGACGTGTGTCGTTCCGGTCGGCACGTCGTTTCGTGACGCCATTCAAATGGCCGGCGGCGTCACCGTAGAGAAATTCGGCATTTTTGTCAGCGGCATCATGATGGGAAAACTGGAATTCAACCTGGATGAGCCGGTCACCAAGACCTGCGCGGGTTTGATCGTATTGCCCGAAACTCACAAGCTCATTGAGCGAAAGAGCCAGCCGGAATCTTCCATGCATCGCATCGGGAAATCGGCGTGCGACCAATGCAGCTACTGCACCGAACTCTGTCCCAGATACATTCTCGGATACGACGTCCAGCCTCACAAAGTCATGCGAAGTCTTGGTTTTACCAAAAGCGGCGAAGCGATGTGGAATAATTATGCGCAATTGTGTTGTGCGTGCGGGCTTTGCACGCTTTATGCCTGCCCGGAGAGCCTTTTTCCAAAGGAAGCCTGCGACCGGAGCAAGCGAGATCTGAAGGCTCAGAACATCCAATGGTCGGGCAAAACGAATGTTGAACCGCATCCGATGTATGAAGGACGCCGCACACCCATCAAACAACTGATCAAGCGCCTGGGCGTCACGGAGTACGACCGGCCGACAGGCTTCGTCGCTTCGCCGACTCACCAAATACGAAAAGTGATCATCCCGCTCTCCCAACACGTCGGCAGCCCGGCCCAGGCAACCGTGTCCGTAGGCGACCAACTGGAAAAAGGCCGGCTGATCGGCGACGTGCCGGATGGCAAGCTGGGATCGCGGATTCACGCCAGCATCGCCGGCGTCGTGTCGCACGTCGGAACTCAAATCGTCATCGAAGCGAAGTAACGTCATTCAACACCAAAAAACAATCGGCCAGATATGGAAAGAAATTCAATAGGCTTGATCGAGCTTGGAAGCATTGCCGCGGGATTTGAAACGGCGGACGCGATGCTGAAGGCGGCCAGCGTGGAAATCCTGCTGGCCAGAAGTATTTGTTCCGGCAAATACATCGTCATGGTGGCCGGGGAAGTCGCCGCCGTGGAATCCAGTGTCGAGGCGGGCACGGCCATCGGACATGCCAATGTCATCGACACCTTTGTGATCCCCAACGTGCATCCGGATGTGTTTCCCGCCATTTCCGGCTCCAACAAGATTGAAATGCTGGGGGCCCTCGGCATTATCGAGTCCTTTTCGGTGGCCTCGTTGATCGAGGCGGCCGACGAGGCGGCCAAGACGGCCGATGTGAAGATCATGGAAATCCGCCTGGCAATGGCCCTCGGTGGCAAGGCGTTTCTGACATTGACCGGGGATGTGGCCGCCGTGGAGTCGGCCGTCAGTGCGGGTTCACGCGTCGTCGCCGACAAAGGCCTGCTCGTCAACCGTGTCGTGATTCCGGGACCGCGGAAGGAATTGCTGACTGAAATTGTGTAATATGCAGAGGCCTCTCAGTCTTTCACGAGCCGCACGCTGCATCCGTGATTTTTGTCGATGCTGCTCTCCCGATATATCGTGGCGACATCGTTTTTCAGGACCCAATTCCATGCCTCTTTGACACCGGCCTCGGTCGCGGACCACCAAATGCCCATCGTGCCCATGAGCATGAACGCGCCGTCCGGAGTCCGGAAACCTCCAGGTAACGCCGTAAATCCCGTTTCATTGGTGGCGACGGCGCTGTGACTGCCCCAGGTGATCAGGCTTTCATCTTTCAGTTTGGACCCGGCTTCGTTTTCTCCCACATAACTGATCAATTCGATCCACTCATCGTCCGTCGGAATGTGCCATCCGGAAGGAACGGCTTTCATGGCCGCTTCCCACGTATACAGGCGCCCGTAGATACGGCACTGTCCGCTGTTTAAATAATAACAGAAGCTGCCCTCCCCGGCGTCGTAGTTCAGATTTTGCGCCATCCAGGTTTGATCGCCAATGGTCACCGTGTTGTATTTTTTCCCGTCGCGCGGATCCGTGAAAACGTGGTCCACGATATCGGCCGTGGCTGCGGTCTCAACCGTTTTCGTGACCGTCGAGGTTTTGGATTTGATGCCGGCAAAATAGTCGCCGATCGCCGTCAGAGCCCCAAACAGGCCGTCGATCTTGCCGTCATGATCCTGGCTTTCCGTCTGGAGGATTTTTCCGCTCGTCACGCTGATGAGTCTCAAATCCACCGAATAGGTGTTCCCGAGTTTTCCGATGTCGCCGGCGATCATGTATTCCACACCGAGCAATTGCCCCACCTGAACCGCGCATTCGGCGGAATTGCAGGCGTCCGAGAGCGTGAAGTCCTGCTCTTTCAGTATGTCGCCCATCTTCTGACGTTCGAGGACGTCGTACACGTTCGTTTTGACCAGGATGGTTCTGAACCGGTTGGTCAGCGTCGCCAGCTCGTTCTTGCCGACTTCCGGGCTGGATGAACTGAATTCCAGCACCGCCACGGTTTTCTTTTTGGCCGACGTGTCGGCCGCACCGCCAGTCCTGAAACCGGCCGTCGCGGAGGTCTTGACAAATGGATCTCCGAGATCCTCATTGAAATTCTGGAGGGCCTTCATTTTGGAATTATTGAACTCTTCCTTTCCCGCCGCTTCATCCACGATAACCAGTTTCAATCGCGGGTTGTCCAGTTTGACATAGTACGTCTTTCCGTGTTCCACATTCAGAACGACAAAACCCCGGTCATTTCTTTCCTTGTTCATGGTGTAGTAACACGATATCGTGATGTTCCCGGTGGAATAGACCTTGCACCTGGCCCGCCCTTTTTTTTCAAGCTGTACGGTTTCTTTGTCGTTGAAAAGAATCGTAAAGGTCGGGCGGGGTCCGAACGAGTCCGTGTAGTAAAGACAGACCCAGCTGAAATTATCGGTTTGCGCGAACGCATGGCCAGGCAGCGCCGCATAGAAAATTATTGAGAGAAATAGAAGCTTCTTCATTTTCTTTCCCTGAGCCGGATCGGCTACATGTTGGGTTTCGTTACGCTAGTATAGTTTAGGATATCAATATCCTAAAATGCAAGCGGATTTTTGAGGAGCGCCGCCGTGCTCGTCAATTCAGAACTCAGAAACATCACAACGAATGCTCGACCGGGCCGATGGTCTTTTTTCAATATTTATTGTGACCGTTATTTCTTTTTAGTATCATTGGCCCATGATCACCGAACGCGAATCCCGTTTTTTGCTCATCGCCCTGGTCTTTTCATTCCTGTTTGGAATCTGGTTCTATTCGATCAAGGAAGTGTTCTCGCCATTCATTCTCTCCACGATCATCATCGGATTTCTACTGCCCTTTCGTGAACACAAATCCATCCGGGTGCTGATCGCGCTGGTCTTCACGGTCTCCATGATATGGCTGTTTTATTTTCTGCAGGAAATTGTCAATCCGTTCCTCATTTCCTTTGCCCTGGCCTATTTATTTGATCCATTGGTGGACAAATTGGAGGCGCGCAGAATCCCGCGCGTCGCGTCGATCATGATCGTCATCGTCTTCATTGTGGGTGGGCTCGCTTCGATTGGTCTGTTCCTCATTCCGCAATTCAGCAGTGAAGTGCAGGCTCTGGGCACGTCCTTCCCGTCGTATGACGAGATCAAACGGCAGATAAGGGTGGATTGGTTATGGATCTTCGAGAGATTCGGCGTGGACGTCGACCGGCTGATTCAAACCGTCGAAACGGAAACCTCCGTGAAGATCAATGAACTGCTACGTACGCTGTCCCAGAGCGCTCTCGGTCTCACGACGAGTCTGAGTTCGCTCGTCACCCAGCTCATCAATGCCATTCTGATTCCATTCACGACATTCTACTTTCTGAAGGATTTCGACCGGATCATCGACGGGATGCGCCGGAGGATTCCCGAGCGCCACCGTTCCACGGGCGACAAAATCTACACGAGGATCAATACGATTCTCAGCATCTACATACGCGGCAAGATTCTCGCCGCGCTCATCATCGCCCTCGTGACGTGGCTTGCACTCGCCGCCTTTGGAATTAACTTCTCCATTCTCATCGGCATGACCACCGGTCTTCTGAGCCTGATTCCGACGATTGGGTTCATACTGACTTTGATCATCGGCGCTGCGCTCGGCCTGCTCAACGCGGAACCCCAATCGGCCATCCTGACGGTCATGCTGATCGTGGTCGTCGTCAATGTCCTGGACATGGTGATCATCTCTCCGAAAGTCGTCGGAGAAAAACTCGGTCTCCACCCCATTCTGTTGATTTTTTCTCTTTTCGTTTTTGCCAAAGTTTTCGGCATCATCGGCCTTCTGATATCCATTCCGGTCACCGCCATCCTCAAGGTTTTCATCATGGAATGGTATGAACAGAATTTTTTCCTGCGCGAATTTCTCGGCGACGACACAAAAAAAGGCGACCCGTAAGCCGCCTTTTCTGTCATGGCATTCCGGTCGGTTCAGTTCTTTTTCCGCACCTCGACGGCGGTCACAATGCGCGAACGGTCGCCGGACGAACTCACCAGATGAATCACGACCGCATCCCCGTCTTTCAGTCCCCTGACCTCACGAACATAGTCCTCCAGATTACTCACATCCTTGCGATTGACACGGGTGATGATGAATCCCTCGAAGACGTTTTTTTCCTTCGCCTGGTAGGATGAGTTGGTCACAACGACGCCCCGGCCGTAATTGTAGTTCGCGTTGGAGCGGTTTTCTTCGGCAATGTTGTCGACCTCAAAACCGAGGCCGTAACCGATTTGTTGTTCGGACCCCTTCTTCTCGTCCGACGGCCGAATGACCTTTGGCAATGTCGTTGTGCCGTCTTTGGAGCGCAGGACGACGTGTTTCTCGGTTTGCTGGCCATCCCTGAAAACGGACAGTTTGACGCGGTCACCCGGTTGTTTCAGCGCCACGTACGCCTGCAGGTCGCCCGGTTGGTTGAGTTCGTGACCGTCGATCTCGAGGATGACATCGCCTTCCGCCAAGCCGGCTTCCTTGGCGGCCCCGTTATCGGTCAGGGACTCGACGATGACGCCCTGGGCCTTTTTCAATCCCACCGCCCGCGCATAGGTGGCGTCCACTTCCCGAATCGCCACCCCGATGTAACCGCGCACGACCTGGCCGTAGGTGAGCAGATCGTCCACGACATGTCGGGCGATATTAACCGGCACGGCAAATCCGTAACCCTGGTACAAGCCCGTCTTGGTGGCAATGGCCGTATTGATACCTATCAATTCCCCATCCATGTTGACCAGTGCGCCGCCACTGTTGCCGGGATTGATCACGGCGTCTGTCTGGATGAAATGTTCCACACCGTAGGAATCGCCGATAATGTCAATCTGTCGTCCGAGTGCGCTCACAATGCCGGCCGTGACCGTTGAGTTCAGACTCAACGGCGATCCGATGGCCAGAACCCACTCACCCACCTCCAGATTGTCCGAGTTGCCAAATTTGACCGTCGGTAGTTCGTTCGCGTCGATCTTGATCAACGCAATGTCCGTCAGGGGATCCGCGCCGAGGTACGTCGCATCGAGTACCCGTTTGTCCTGGAGTTTGACACGAATTTTGTCGGCATCGCTGACGACATGATTATTGGTAAGAATATAGCCTTCCTTGCGCACAATAATACCCGAGCCGAGGCCCTGCTCAGGCATGTCTTTGTGGAATTTCTTGAACAGATCGTCCAGATTGCCGCCCAGGCTGACTTTCTTCTCCGACGTGATCGTCACGACCGCCGGGGTCACATCGCGGGCAATTTTCGCAAAAGTGCCGCTCGAAATGTCGCGCCCCCCGCCAGTCTTCAGAGACGTTTGATGCGGCGCGCTCTGCAGATCGGGTGGGAAAAGCCCATCGCGGTCCGCATTGATGAAAAGACCCAGCGCCAGACCGACACCAAGAAACAAGAAAAGGACGCCCAGAGTCAGTTTGTCTTTCATACGATTCCTCCGTGTTCGCCAAGATGCAAAATGTTCTCGTTTTCCGCCCGCCGGACCTCCGATATCAGCTTCCGGGCTCGGTCGCGCCGCCGCCGATGCTCGCGTCCTTTGATCCCGTACTGCTCCAGCACGGCCCGGTGGACAAAAATGGGACATTCAAAACGCAGGGCCAGGGCTATCGCGTCACTCGGCCGTGCGTCCATTTCAAGAAGCTCACGGCCATTGGCAATGTACAGTTTCGCAAAATAGGTGTGATCCGCCACGTGTGAAATCTCGGCCTCGGTGAGGCGCATGTCGGTGGTTTCCATCAGATTCTTGAGCAAATCCGGTGTCAAAGGTCGCGGCGGCGTTCGGTGATACAATTCGTATTCGATGGCGGTGGCTTCGTTTTCACCGATGCCAATGGCCAGGAACGTGTCGGCCGTCATATCCTGCAATACGAGCGTGGCCCCGCCATCCGTCGTGTCCTTGACGACATTCAAAACCTCCATTTCAACGAAGTTGGTGCGGTCGTGTTTCGTCCTGGTTTCATCCTTCAATAAGAATAGTAGACTTATAGCTCCGATAAATAAGACCAGTGACAGAATAGCTGCCGTCACCGGACCGCGCCGTTTCCTCATCGCCTTAGCAGGTTCCAGCTTGTCGGAATGGTCGATAACGGGTTGCATGGCTAAGCCTTCGGATACTATCCAAAATGCAAAAAACCCAAGGTGTTAAGCCGTGGGTTGGAGATCAGTCACCGTGGCCGGGCGTGGTCTGTCATTTTCAGAATGATGGTGATTAACACGTGAAAAATATACAGAGCCAAATCGGGCGAATCAAGCTGAATATTGGGCTTCAAAAGGCAAAATACATGTTGACTTTCGACATTATTTTTATTAAATTTACGCGATTCAAGGAGAAATTCAAACAAAAATCCTGCGAGGAATCATGAAACTCTCCGATTTCAGGTTCAAGTTGCCTGAGAAGTTCATCGCCCAATACCCTGTCCGGCATCGTGACAAAGCCAAACTCATGGTTCTCAACCGCAAAGCGGACACAGTCGAAGATTACGTATTCAACGAAATCACGGACTTCATAACCAGGAAGGATTGTCTCGTCATCAATGAGACCCGTGTTTTTCCGGCCCGTCTCTTCGCACGAAAAGAAAAAACCAACGCCAAAGTTGAAGTTTTTCTGTTGCGCGAGCTCGAAAACAACCTGTGGGAAGTGCTGGTCAAACCGGCGCGCAAGGTTCGAATAGGTAACCGCCTCGTTGTAGACGGCGTATATTGCGATGTGATTGACAACACGGTCTCCGGCGGACGCGTCGTGCGGTTTGACTACCCGGGCGGGGAATTCCACAAATTCATCGACAAGATCGGCCAGTGTCCCTTGCCGCCGTATATCAAGCGCCAGCCTGAGGACAGTGACAAGGAGCATTACCAGACGGTATTTGCGCGGGTGCGGGGATCGGTCGCCGCCCCGACCGCCGGACTGCATTTCACGAAAGACCTGATGGGTCGTTTGAAACGGAAAGGAGTGACGATCGCGCCGGTCGTCCTGCATATCGGATTGGGAACCTTCCGCAAGGTACAGGTCGAGGACCTGTCCCGTCACAAGATGGATTCCGAGTACTTCGAAATTCCGGAAATTACTTCCCGCGCCATCAATCAGACCAAGGACAATGGCGGCAAAGTCATCGCCGTCGGTTCAACGGTCGTCCGTGCCATTGAGAGCGCCGTCACCTCGCTCAATCGTGTCAAGCCCCATCGCGGCTGGACGGACAAGTTCATCTACCCGCCATATGAATTCAAGATCATCGACAAGATGATCACGAATTTCCACACGCCCGAATCGACATTGCTGATGCTCGTGGCGGCCTTTGCCGGCAAAGACCTGATGTTTAAGGCTTACAAAAAGGCCATCAAGGACGGCTACCGGTTCTACAGTTATGGCGACGCCATGTTTATTGAATAACATGGAAATGGAATCGTGGCATTCGCGCAGGCTGTCTTTAACGGGGCAGCCTGTTTTGCTTTGTGAAGTATCGGAAAAACGGGCTGTGGGGGCTATCGAAGCAATATCATCTTGCGGGTTTGCGAAACCACGCCCTGTCGGCCGGTTGTCGGCCGGGCGAGCAGCCGGCAGAAGTAAACGCCGGACGCCATGCCACTCGCGTCCAACGTCACGGCATATTCGCCGGCCGGTTGAACGCCCTGCCTGAAATTTCGCACTTCCCGCCCCAGCGCATCGTGAATGGAAATGATGACTTCATACAGGCCGGGCAACTCGTAACGCACGTGGGTCGTTGGATTGAATGGATTGGGAAAATTCTGGCCCAAGACCACATCGCTTGGTTTCCGGGCGACATGGTCATCCACGGCCACGACGGGATGGCGGTATTTCATGATAATGCCGCGTTCACCGACCATGTATCCCGTCAATGAATCCGGGAAAGCGATGTCAAAGACGGCCGTACTATTGGGCGCCGTCGTCCACGTCCAGTTTGTCCCGCCGTCGGTTGTATGCATGTACGTTCCTGCAAAACCGAGCGGAGACCATCCCTCCCATGCCGTCCTGAAGCCCAGGCCGCGAACCTCGCCCCAGATGCCCAGGTACGAATAATTCCAGATGACGCCGCCGTCCGTCGTCGTGGCCATGCCGGCCCCGAAATCCGGATCGCCGCCCGCACACATGATCCTGAGTGAGTCAAAATAATGGATGGCGTAGACCGGTTCGCTCGTAACGGCTTTTGGTTTCCAATTAAGTCCACCGTCGGTTGTCACCCAGATGGTACCGGCAAGATCGCGTTGGCCGCCCATGCCAAAGCCGTGGGTCGCCGAAAAAAATTCGATATGGCGTACGGGCCACGGCGCAAAAGCCGACGAGTCAATTTCTGTTGCTTCCCAGGTGTCACCGCCATCCAGCGTCCGGAGGATTTTTCCGTCAATGGTTCCGGCAAAACCATTCAGCGAATCGATAAAATCGATGCAGAGCAGGAATTGATCATAGTGACCCAGCAGGGTCCATTGGTTCCCTCCATTGGATGTTCTGAAAATCCTGGATCCAAAGGTAGCGCTGTCCGGTGAGAATTCGTTGGCCAGGACCCAACCGCGTGAATAGCCGGCCATCTCGATGTCGGCCATGTCGGCGCCCGTCGGCAGGCTGACGGACGTCCAGTTCTGAGCGCCGTTCGATGTCCGCAGGATGGTACCGCGTTCACCGACGACCCAGCCAGTGGCGCTGTCCAGAAAACACGCCCGATTGAGATTTTTGTTCGTGGGCCGGCTGAGAGAAATCCAAAAGTCCTGCGCCGAGACGACGATAGGCGCCGACATGAATAACCAAAGACCAACCAGGCGGAAAACGCGGTACATGACTATCCTTAGAATATCGTATGGTCGTTGCCCAATATAGTCTCCCGGGAGCATTCAATCAAGCCGTGTTAGGTCATGACCTGCGGTCAAAGCGCTCAAATACCTTTGACAAGGGTTATTAATTGCGTATATTTTTCAGTCTATTTTTTTGATTGACGATATTCTCGAATGACGTTTCTGATGACTTCACAGACCAGAAGACCTTCTTCTGTTGGACAACTCGTCGCACTATGCATTGCTGCGCATGTGCTGATCTCCTCCCATCCGTATCTGTTGATTACGACAATTTACAATCCATGCGAAGTCGTATTGGTCCTGGACATTCCGGACATGGATGAAGACATCTATTACCGCAAATCCGCCTCTGAAGATTATGTGGTCAAGGACGAAGTGCGACGCGATGGTTCGATCAAGGGCAAACGCATTTCGGTGCGCATCCATGCCATCCCAAATCCCTGGAGCCCTTCGGATTTTGTGGTCGTGCCGACTTTCAAAGAAATGCTGGCGGCACCCGATTCTATCCGTCTTGAGGACGGATTCCTGCCCCATATTTTTCATCCCCCCAATGTTGTTTCCTGACACTCGCCGGTGGCGAGATGTTCCTCCTGTAGCGCGTGTCTGACTGGATGGTTGGCAAATGGGTTGACCATCCGAGATGATGAAAACTCCTCCAGCGGACGGAAGGACTGACACGGCCGGCGAATGGTTTCATGGCGGCCCACGTTATTGGCCGATTTGGTTTGGTCCATCGGTGGTGGGTTTTCGTCATGCCATGGTATTCTTAACTACCACAAAATATGTCAAAGCGTATAAGGACATCAACGATGGGACGATTACCGAAACTTCTGCCCATTTTGGCGGTCTGTTTGGCCGGCGGGATGGTACCCCTGCTAGCGCAGGATGAGGATACGACGGAGGTCCGGAAAATGTACATAATCGACGAAGTGACCGTCACCGGGACCCGTACAACGAAAAAAGTCATCGACGTGCCCTTCCCTACGATGATCCTCGATACGAGGGACTACCGGTTCGAGAGAAAGACGGCGGTCAACGATGTGATGCAGGATGTGCCGGGGCTCTTTATGCAGTCACGGTATGGCAATCATGATGTCCGCATTTCCATTCGCGGTTTCGGCAGCCGGTCCAATACGGGTATCCGCGGCGTACGAATCCTGCTCGACGGCATACCGGAATCCGAGCCCGACGGGCAAACCCGGATTGAGGCGATCGATTTTCATTCCATCGGCAAAATCGAAATCGTCAAGGGCAACGCGTCGTCATTGTATACCAATGCGCCGGGCGGCGTGATCAACTTCGTCAACGACATCTACTTTCCGGCGACGTTTGGCACGGTTTTCAATGAATACGGCTCCCATGGCCTCCACAGCTACGGGTTCAAGGCCGGCATCAAGACGGAAAATTATCGCTTCCTGTTGACGTACAACCGCCATGAAGCGGACGGCTACCGGCCGCACAGCGACGACAAGTGGGACATCTTCAACAGCGTCATCGAAACAAAACCATCGAGCCTTTCGACTGTCAGCGTATTCGGCAATTACGTCAACGGCATCATCCATCTTCCCGGCTCTCTGACCAAGGCGCAGTTCGACACGGCGCCTTTCAGCGCCAATAAGCGGGACGCCGTCGACCGGAATGCCTTCCGGCTAACCAAGAAAGGCCGGGCCGCATTACAATACAAGTCGTTTTTTGGCGATGAAAACGAATTGGATAACGAAATCGAATTGACGGGGTACATGACGACCAAGTATTTTCACCGTACGGCAGCGAGCTACCGGATATTCAATCGAGATGGTGTTGGCGCCGGCGCCCGATACATACATCATGCCGAGTTTTTTGGAAGGAAAGACGAATTTTCGATTGGCGGGGACATGTACTATCAGACCGGGCCAATCAGCGAATTTGAAAATCATTCCGGGCAGAAAGGAGATGGTGTGACAGAACTGACGGATGAGACCATCAGCAATGCGGGTTTCTACATCCAGAATTCCATCAATGTAATCAAAGAAAAATCCGACCTCTTGATCACAGGGCGCTACGACCGAGTCGTGTTTGAAAATGAAGACCAAAACCTTGCCGTCAGAAACGCCAAGCGGCGCTTCTCTTCGTTCACGCCAAAGGCCGCATTGAACTACAAGATTACCCGAACCATTGCCGCCTACACATCGTATGGGCTTGGTTTTGACACGCCAGCCGGCAATGAACTTGACAATTTTGACCTTACTTCGAATCCAAACCTCACGCTGAACCCTGATTTGAAAGCTCAAAAATCGAGAAATTTCGAGTTGGGCATCAAAGGCAATCTGGCTGAACCTGAAAGGCCGTTTTTCAAAAGCCTGTTTTTTGAGATAACCTTTTTTAATACAAAAATAGAAGATGAAATAGTGCCGTTTGACGTCTCAGGCTCTGCGTTCTACCGGAATGCCGCAAAGACAGACCGGACCGGATTCGAGCTTGGCACGAATTTGGAGGTGGTCACGGGGCTTCGCTTCAAGACAGCTTATGCACTTTCGAATTTCAAGTACGATTTGTACCAGGCATTGTCCCTTGACGGCGACAGCACCGTAAGCTATGACGGCAACGAAGTACCCAGCGTTCCAAAGCACAATCTTTCGCTGGTTCTTTCTTACGAACGATCTATTGTACGACATGTGACCGGTTTTGCCAAAATGACGTACCAAGCCGTATCCGGGATGATGGTGAACGACGCCAATTCCGAGAAGAGCAAAGGCTACCAAGTTCTGAATTCAACGGTTGGATTGGACATGGTATTTGGACAATTCAATGTGCTTGCCACTGCCGGCATGAACAACATGATGGACAAAACCTATGCGGCGTTCATCAACATCAATTCCGCCAGAAAAGAATTTTATGAAGCCGGCGAACCCCGCAGTTATTTCTTTGGAGTGACCGCGGGCTACCGTTTTTAGCGCGACCATCAAGCCTTGGGCGGAATGCCCGGAAGAAAGGACAAGCATCATGAGATTAGCAGGACTGAGTTTGTTGGTTATTGTCTTGTGTCTGTTGTTCGACAACGAGCGAAGAGTGGAAGGCCAGTCCGTCCCCGTCCCTTCCGTACTCTCGGTGGGGCCCAGTTACAGGATATTTCCAAGCTCGACGACGCAGACCGAAACGTTCATAACCCGGCATCCGACCGATCCCGACGTCCTATTTGCCAGCGCCAATACCATCAAATTGAGCACCGGATTCATCAGTGAAGGGGTCTACGTGACGACCGACGGCGGCCAAACCTGGTACGGAAACGACACCTGCAAGGGCAGTGTCATCTCTTCCCACGGCGGTGACCCGGGAATAGTCATAGACAAAGACGGCACTTTCTTGCTTATCCGGTTGCATCGCTACGTACCCGGCCTTTACGCCCATTTTTCCACCGACTACGGCGTCACATGGTCATCACAAAGGACCGTGGCTCTGGATGATCAGGACCGGGCGTCCCTCGCCTCGGATGCCAGCGCGTCGAGCCAATACTACGGGCGCTCGTATGCCGTTTGGGTCAGGTTGGGCAGTCCTTTTCCAGCCGTTTGTGCATACACGACCGATGGCGGATCCACCTGGAGTGACGTGATTCAAATAAACAATCCCTCCCAACGATGTCAGGGTGGCGATGTCGTGATCGGATCCGGCGGCACGGTCTACGCCTGTTGGGCAGGAGTCATCGGTACATCCCCTTTCACGGAAGACTATGTCGGATTCGCCAGGTCCACCAACGGAGGCACGTCGTGGATCGTCACTGAAAATGCGTATGACGCCAACGGCATTGCGGGTACGTTCCCCGAGAAAACCAACATCCGAACCAACGGCCTTCCTCGTATCGACGTGGATAAGAGCGGCGGCGCGCGCGACGGTTGGATCTATATCGTCACGACCGAAAAAAATCTTGCTCCCGCCGGTTCGGACCCGGACATCATTTTTCATCGCTCGACCGACGGCGGCGCCACCTGGTCCGCGGGTGTGCGCGTCAACCAGGACAATTTCAACAATGGAAAATTCCAGTTCTTCCCGGCCATTCATGTGGACGACGCGGGCGGCATCAACGTACTGTATTATGACGACCGGAATACCACGTCCGATTCTTCGGGAGTGTACCTTTCACGTTCGGTCGACGGCGGCACAACGTGGTCCGATTTTCGTGTGAGTGATCATCACTTCAAACCGCAACCCATTGGCGGGCTTGGTCAGGGCTATCAAGGCGACAATATCGGCATGACCTCTGTCGGCGATACGCTTTGGCCGGTGTGGATGGACAATTCCAGCGGAATTTATCAAATATGGACATGCCCGATCCGGTTGTCGACGCTCGGAACAGCCGTTGGAAACGAACGAGAGCCGCGCACGTTTCGCCTCGAACCGAATTTTCCAAACCCCTTCAATGGCTCAACGACGATCACCTACGAACTGGCCACAGCTGGTCTGATACGGTTGACGGTGTACGACGTCCTCGGCAGAGAGGTTGCCCGATTGGTTCATCGAAATCAGAATGCGGGCTTCCATCGGATCGTATTCGAACCGTCCGCCCATGCGTTGAGCAGCGGTGTGTACTTTGCCAGGCTTGAATTCGGCGCCCGATCCATCACGCGAAAGATGGCGTACGTCAAATAGCCGGTGATCGACTATCGGGATTCTGGAATACCTTCGCCGGAAACAGGCGTTCGATGCCTCGAACCACGACCAGTTGGAACCAGTCTCCAACAGCTTCACGAGCGCAGATCAAGAAAAAAGGCTGACCGCATTGGTCAGCCTTTTTTTTTGATATTGAAAACGCTGCTAAGGCGCCGCTTTGTTCACGGTGATCGTCACGGTTTTCGTGTCGCTGGCCGTTCCGTCCGACACTTTGATAGTGACTGTGTAGTTCCCGGCTTGTCCGACCGCCGGTGTCCATGAGAAATCGCCACCGGAAGACAAGCTGGCTCCGGCAGGCGCTCCGGTCATGGTAAAAGTTAACTTATCCTGTTTGTCGTCATCGCTGGCCGACACCGAGAACGCGAGGGCTTTTCCTTCATCCGTACTTTGAGCGCCGATATCGGAAAGTCTGGGAGCGCGATTGACATTGGCCACCTTGATCGTGATCGTCTTGCTGTCTTCGAGTCCGCCTTCGTCCTTCACTTTCAGCGTGACCGAATGATCGCCCGCCTGGTCAAATCCCGGCGTCCATGAGAATTTACCGTCCTTGGACAATCCCGCACCGGACGGCAGACCGTCCGCCGAAAACGTCAATTTCCCTGCGTCTTCCTTGTCCGGATCCGTCGCCGTTAACGCAAATGTCAGTTCTTTGCCTTCGGTGCCTTGTTGATTGAGAATGGCACCCAGAGCCGGCTTGCGATTGGTATTCTTGACGGTGACGACCACGGTTTTCGAATCCGAGAGACCGGCCGCGTCATTGAGCGTCAACGTGATTTGGTATTCGCCGGCCTGCTCAAATGTCGGCGTCCATGTGATCGATTTCCCGACGGCATTGAACACGGCGCCCTGCGGCACGCCGTCGGCTTTGAGGACCAGCTTGCCGTTGTCCTCTTTGTCAGGATCCGAGATGTTGATGTTCAGGGACAGTTTCTGTCCTTCGTCGACATTTTGAGGCCCCGGATCGGCAATCACCGGCGGACGGTTGACATGATTGATGCGGACATCGACCGTTTTGGTATCCGCGCCGCCGAGGACATCGGTGACGGTCACTTTGATCGAATACGCTCCGGACTGTTCATACGTTGGCGTCCAACGGATGGTACGAGAGGCCGCATCAAAGACGGCGCCTTGCGGCAGGCCGTCGGCTTTGTAGGTCAACTTGCCGATATCTTCCTTGTCCGGATCCTCGGCCTCCGCCACCTGGATCGTGACTTCCTTATTCTCATCGCCTGTCATGGCGGCGATGGGCGCCAACTTCGGAAGGCGGTTAACGTTATTCACGGCTAGGCTGACCACCTTTTTGTCCGACAGTTTGCTCGGATCTTCCACGCCCACGGTCACCTGGAATTTTCCGGCCTGATCAAAGGTCGGCGTCCACGTGAATGTTCTTGTCGCCGGATCGAACACGGCGCCTTCCGGCAGGCCCTCGGCAAAAAAGGCCAGTTTGCCCGCGTCTTCCTTGTCCGGATCATGGCCACTAATCACAAACGTCAGCGGTTTCGTTTCATCGACGACCTTTTCCGCGACGGCATCAAGCACCGGCGGCCGGTTGACATGGTTGACCGTCATCTTGAAAACGGACGTGGCCGTCAGGCCAAGCAGGTCTTTCACGGTGACCTTCACACCTTCATACACACCGGATTGGTCGTACGTCGGAAGCCATTTGATGGTACGGGTCGCGGCGTCAAACGTGGCGCCCTGTGGCAACCCATCGGCCGTGTAAGTCAACTTACCGATATCCTCTTTGTCCGGATCCTGACCTTCCGGCGCCACCACGACGATTTCCTTGTTCTCGTCGCCAACGACGGATTCGATGGCAGCGATCACGGGCGGACGATTGATATTCATCACCTTCACCGGCACCGTCAGTTGGTCGGTCAAACCCGATGGATCGCTCACGGTATATACAAAAGGATGGTCGCCCGATTGTTCATAGGTCGGCTTCCAATTCAGCGTCAGGGTCGTTTCGTCAAACAGCGCGCCTTCGGATAACCCGGACGCTTTGACGGTCAGTCGGCCCTCGTCTTCCACATCGGGGTCCGACACACTGACTTTGTATGACAGCGGTTTCTCTTCATCCACAACCTGCGCCGGAATCAAAGCCAGGACCGGAGGCCGGTTGACATGCCTGACGCTCACAGATGTGGTCACCGTATCCGACAACCCATCCGGATCTCTGACCACAAAAAACACGCCGGTGTATTCGCCGGATTGTTCATACGTGGGTGTCCAGGTGAATGTCTGGGTGGCACGATCAAACGACGCGCCGGGCGGTATGCCGAATCCTCCAAATTCAAGTTTGCCGGCGTCTTCCTTATCCGGATCGCTGGCGCCGATTTTGATCGTCAATGTCTTGTTCTCATCCACGGTGTGAGTCGACGGCAGATCGGCGAGAACCGGCGGCCGGTTGATATGGTTGACCGTAATAACCGAGGCCTTGGATTCCGACGCACCGGCGGGATCTTTGACAGTAAACGTCACGGTGTACGTTCCGGATTGATCATAGGTCGGAATCCACTTGAACGTCAAACCCGTCGGATCAAACGTCGATCCGGCCGGCAGATTGGACGCACTGACGGTGAGTTGGCCGTCGTCCTCCACGTCGGGATCGGTCGGTGGGTTAATGGCAAATGCCAGCGCGACATTTTCATCCGCCGTAAAATTGCCCGTTAATGGCAGGGATGGCGCACGGTTGGTATGCGTGACGGTGATACTGATCGTGTCGCGCGAAAACAATTTGGTCTTGGTATTTTCCGTCACCGTGAAAACAATGCCGTCGTACTTGCCGGATTGTTCAAACGACGGCGTCCAGGTGAACATCGTATCCTGCGGTGAGAATACCGCACCCTCCGGAATGAAATTGCCGGAGAACAGGATCGGGTTGCCGTCGGGATCGTATCCACGAACTTTGAATTCGAGTTTCTGATTTTCGGCCACCGTCTTGCTCCCCGTCGGAATAATCACCGGCGGTTTGTTGTGAATCATGACAAGTACGGAAGACAAGTCGGCGACGAGGATGAAGATATCATGTTTGATGATACTGAAAGCTTGACCAGGGGTGTCATAGCGGGAATCAAAAACCGGATTGGTCGGGTCGGTTACATCGATGGCCCGGATACCGACGTCATCCAACGCAATGTAAATATAATTGCCCGCTTTCAGCAGATCGTTGGCATACCCCGGCAATTTGACTTCGCCGACCAACCGGATTTTGTCCTGATTGGACACGTCCAGAACCAGGAGTCCGCCGGGACCGTCGGCCACATAGGCGTACTGGCCTTCGACATGGATGGCCGAGGCGAATTGCGTCAGATATCGTTTCAACTCGACGGGCGCGGCAGGATTGGTGATGTCCAGAATGTGAATACCGGACTTGCGATCCGCGACGTACAACCGGTTATTGGATCCGACGAAGACATTGCGCGCAAAGTCCCAATCGCGGTCCACACGAAATGCCGTCAAAAACTTCGGCGCTTTGGGATCGGTTACATCGGCCACCACGAGTCCGGCCAAGCCGGCTGCGATGTAGGCGTAATTGCCCACGATTTTGATATCCCACGCCTCACCCTTCTTCGTGCCCATTTCAGCCACCTTCTTGGGACGTTTGAGGTTGGTGACATCGTATACGATCAACCCGGACAAATTGTCCGTCATAAGGATGTAGTTGTCTTTCTTGGCCAATCCGAAATTCTGACCGGCGGAGGGCGTGCGACTCAGAATCTTCGGATTGCTCATGTCCGATACATCCATGATCTGGAGGCCGCTGAACTTGTTGGCCACAAAAAGAGTCGTACCGTCCAGATAGAGGTGCACGGCGCCGTCGTCCGGATTGCCGGCCCTCGACACGTATTCGAACGCACCCCGCGGGTTGGCCTGTCCTACCAGGGTACCAAAACCGAACAGCAGAAAAACACATAGTTGCAGAAGAACTCTTAACGAGCAGTTTGTGGGCGGCAAACGGAATGTGCGCATGTCACTCTCCGATATAATCTTCTTATTTGAATTATTCAACGGTGACTGAGTTTGGAAAGGACGTTGTGTATACTGAGAATGCCACGCAATATAAATAAGCGTCTGTACAAAAGCAAGAAAATGGAACGCCTGTTTGCCCTCGACGTGCCGTGGATAAATCCCGCTCAAGAACAACGGCAGACCCATCAGGCGTAACCTCACACGTGCGTCCGTAAATGACGGGTCCTTTCGAGGCATTCCGAATCGCCATGAAGTGCCAACCGCCCAAATTCCCGCCATGGTGGCGGTACAAAACAGGATATGTCCAAAATAGTCGTTGCCTAAGTTGGCCCATTCGGCTAAATTGGGTGCCCTTTAAAGACCTGTTCAGAATGATGAAGCGAATTTTGCTTATACATACCGGCGGCACGATGGGCATGTCCCATGACGAAGACGACGGCGTGGCGTCGGACCAGTTTGTGGACGAAATCCTTTCCCATGTTCCGGGCATCAAAGACATCGCGGAAATCGACGTGCGCAGTGTCTTCAAGATCGACAGCTCCAATTTTTCAATTCATCACTGGACGGAGTTGGGCACGATCATCGCCGACCACATGGATCGGTACGACGGATTTGTCATCATTCACGGCACCGACACGATGAGTTATTCGGCGTGCGCGCTGTCGTACATGCTGACGAATCTGCCCAAACCGGTCGTTCTGACGGGTTCGCAGCGTCCGCTGTCGGCCATCCGCACCGACGCGAAAAACAATCTCATCAATGCCGTGGAATTAGCCACGCATGACATTCCCGAAGTTGGCGTGTTCTTCGACTACAAACTTTTTCGCGGCAATCGCACGAAGAAAACCAGCATTGACGATTTTGACGCCTTCGAATCGCCAAATTACCCGGTGCTGGCCGACGTCGGCCTGCATATCGAAATTCCGGAACGCCACCGTACGCCCCAGGGTGTTTTCAAGCTGGAAGGCGGTTTCGATCCGCGGGTGGCTTGCATCCGACTTTTTCCAGGACTCGATCCGCGTCATCTGCAGCCTTTGATTTCGTCCCCATTGCAACTGATCATTATTGAGGCGTTCGGGTCGGGCAATGTGCCCACCGAATGGCTTTCCTTTATTCCGTTCATCCGGGACGTGACGGCGGCCGGGAAACTTGCCGCCATCGCCAGCCAGTCGGCGCGCGGGTCCGTCGATCTTGCGTTGTATGACGGAGGCCGGCAGGCCGTCGAGGCCGGGGCCATTTCGTGCGGCGACATGACCGTGGAAGCGGCCATTATCAAGGCGATGTACCTTCTTGGAAGCTCAGGCGGTTCGACCGCCTTTGTTCGTTCGCGTTTCGGTGCGTCGATTGCCGGAGAAATCACCGAAGCCACATCGTGAGTCCCATCCCATGACGATCATCACAACGCCCCGCGACATGCAGGCGCTCAGTCGGAAACTCCGATCGGAAGGCGCACGGATGGGATTTGTGCCGACGATGGGATTTTTACACGACGGTCACCTCAGCCTGGTCCGTCACGCCCGTCGCGAAGGCGGCGCCACGCATGTGATCATGAGTATTTTTGTCAATCCAACCCAATTCGGTCCGGGCGAGGACTTTGAAAAATATCCCCGAAATTTCGAAAACGATCGTGCGATGGCCGAGCGGGAAGGCGTTGATGTGTTGTTCTATCCTGCGACGCACGACATGTATCCACCCGGCGCCCGTACGTTTGTCGAGGTGGAGGATTTCGGCAAAGTGCTGTGCGGCATGACAAGGCCGACGCATTTTCGTGGCGTCACGACGGTCGTGTCCAAACTTTTCCACATGGTCCAGCCTCATCTGGCGGTCTTCGGCCAAAAAGACGCCCAGCAATATATCATCATCCGCCGCATGGTGCAGGATCTCGCCATGGATGTGGAAATCCTGAGGGCGCCAATCGTCCGTGAGCCGGACGGCCTGGCCATGAGTTCGCGCAACGTCTACCTGGGTCCGGAAGAACGGCGCGATGCCGTATGCCTTTCCGAATCCCTTGGGATGGCCCGGCGGGCCATCGATGCCGGCGAGCGCCGCGCGGACGTCCTTCGATCCCTCATGAAAACTCATATCGACCAACGACCAAGCGCCCGACTGGATTACATCGGAATGGTGGACACGGAAAACCTGTCACCCCGGAGTGTTCTGAAAGGTGAAACCCTCATTGCCATCGCCGCCTTCTTCGGAACGACCCGATTGATCGACAATATTATCATGGATATTCCGGAAAACGCATGAACCCATTCGTAACGGTCATCATGGCGGCGGGCAAAGGCACGCGGATGAAGTCGGACCTCGCGAAAGTGCTGCACCCGCTGCTTGGACGTCCGATGATACATTACGTCATTCAACTGGCCCGTGAACTCGGATCGGAGCGTGTGATGGCCATCATTGGTCACCAGAAAGAGCGCGTCCGTGAAGAACTGGCCGGGGAAAATATTGAGTTTGCCGTGCAGGAACCCCAGCTCGGCACCGGTCATGCCATCATGCAGGTGGCGCCGATGTTGTCCGGCTATGACGGCGATGTCCTCATTCTCTCCGGCGATGTCCCGCTTCTGACGTACCCGACCATGCGCCAATTGCTCGATCTCCACACCGATCAACAGGCGGCCGGAACGGTATTGACGACCGTCATGACAGACGCCACCGGGTATGGCCGCGTCCTTCGGGGACCGGACGGCCGTGTGAAAAAAATCGTTGAACACAGGGACGCCACGGAAGAAGAACTCCGCGTTCTGGAAATCAATGCCGGCATTTATGTGTTTCGGGCCGCCGATTTGTTCCCGGCGTTGAATCAGATAACTCCCCACAACGCCCAGAGAGAGTATTATTTGCCGGACGTGTTGAAGATACTCATGGACGCCGGCCGGAAAATCGCCGCGCACACGACCACGGATTTTCACGAGATCTCCGGCATCAATACCGTTGAGCAATTGTTCGAGGCGGAAACGTTGCTGAGCCGCCGGCCGACCTAGCCGCGATTACTTTGTTTACTTCATAACAGGAGCCTTTTCATGCACAAAGTTACTTTGATTCCCGGAGACGGCATCGGGCCTTCCATCATGGAAGCGGCGGTTCACGTACTTGAAGCCACCGGCGTCAAATTCCAATGGGACGAGCGTCTGGCCGGCATGGCCGCGGTCGAAAAATTCGACACGCCGATTCCTTTCGAGACGATTGAGTCCATTCGCGAACGCCGTCTGGCTTTCAAAGGTCCGCTCACGACGCCGGTCGGCGGCGGCTTTCGAAGTGTGAACGTCGCGTTGCGCCAGGAATTCGAACTTTACGCCAATATCCGTCCCGCGCTATCGTTCGAAGGGGTGTCTTCCGTGTACCACGACGTCGACATGGTCATCATCCGTGAAAACACCGAGGGATTGTACTCCGGAGTCGAACATTACATCCGCGCCGATGGCAAGAACATCGCGGCCGAGAGCATCTCAATCATCACCCAATCCGGGTCAGAACGCGTGATTCGTTATGCCTTCGAATACGCGAAGAAACACCACCGCAAGAAGGTCACCCTAGTACACAAAGCCAATATCTTAAAATGTACTACGGGTTTATTTCTCGACACGGGAAGGGCGGTTGCCAAAGAATATCCCGGCATCGCCTTCACGGACATGATCGTCGACGCCTGTTCCATGAAGATGGTCATGGATCCGAAGGCGTTTGACGTGATTGTAACGACCAACCTGTTTGGAGATATCCTTTCGGACCTGTCCTCGGGGCTGGTTGGCGGTCTGGGACTCACGGCCGGATCCAACATCGGCAAGACGGCGGCCCTGTTTGAGGCCGTACACGGGAGCGCACCCGACATCGCTGGCAAGGATATCGCCAATCCCGTCGCCGTGATCATGGCCGGCGCGATGATGCTCGACCATGTGGGTGAATTGGACGCCGCGCAGCGTGTGGCCAAAGCCGTTCGCGACGTCATCAAGAAGGGCAAGCATGTGACGCCCGATCTCAACAAGGCATCCACGTGCGGCACCAAAGAGATGGGCCACGAAATCGCCCGGCGAGTACGCGGCTGAAACACGGCATACTGGTCCGCGTGGCATTTGTCTATTTGGAAATGCACTTTGGTGCAGCATGAAAGCCAACCTCCAGGGAGGATATATGACCAGATTTCTGGCGGAATTCAAAGCGTTTGCATCGCGCGGCAACGTGGTCGATCTTGCGGTCGGAATCATCATTGGCGCGGCGTTCGGTAAGATCGTTTCATCTCTCGTTTCGGATGTGCTGATGCCGCCGATCGGACTCGCGGTGGGTGGTCTCAATTTCAGCGACCTCAAATGGGCCATGAAAGAGGCCATCGTGGACGCCTCCGGAAAAATCGTCTCTCCGGCCGTGACATTGAATTATGGCGCCTTCGTCCAGTCGACTGTCGATTTTGTGATTGTGGCTTTTGCGGTATTTCTGGTCGTGAAGGGCATCAATTCGCTCAGGAAAAAAGAAGCGGAGGCGCCGGCCAAGCCCGGCAAACAGGAAGAACTGCTGATGGAAATACGGGATCTGCTCAAGTCTCAAACCAAATGATGGGAGTATTCCAATGAAACCAGTATGGCTGCTGATTGCTTTTTGGATGGTCACGATAAGGCCTGTCATCGCACAGGATACGACGGCGGGTCCCTGGAAATACGGCGGCACCGTGGGCATCAATTTCAGCCAGGTCGGCCTCAAGAACTGGTCCGCGGGCGGCGAGAATTCGCTGGCGCTCAACGGACTCGTGACGCTGTTTGCCAATTACAAAAGCGGAAAGAACGCCTGGGACAATACGCTGGAATTAGGTTATGGTGTGGTGAAACAGGGGGACATCGGCACGCGCAAGAGCGACGACAAGATGGCCTTGACCTCGAAATACGGCCGTCAGGCCAATGCCCATTGGAGCTACAGCGGCCTGGTGGACTTCCGTACTCAGTTTGCCAAAGGTTACAACTACGGTCCTCCAAAGGTCAAGATTTCCCAATTCATGGCTCCGGCGTACGTGACGCTGGCGGCCGGCGCCGAATGGAAACCCAATGACCATACGTTTGCGCTGATCTCGCCGGTGACAGGCAAGATGACCATCGTGACCGACAAGGGCTTTTCGAAGGCGCGCGCGTTTGGTGTCGACTCCGGCAAAACCGTGCGGGCCGAACTGGGATGGCTCATCAATGCGTCGCACAAACGGACCCTGATGCAGGGCATCGATTTTCAGAGCAAGCTCAATCTCTTTGCAAGCTACGAGGACCTCAAACATATCGACGTGATCTGGGATAATAACCTGATCATGAAGGTCAATAAATTCGTGAGCTCCAGCGTCACAACCCAGTTGCTCTACGACAACGACATCAAGGATGCCAAGAGCGGCAAGGCGAAATGGCAATTCAAGGAAGTGCTGGCCGTTGGATTGCTGTACACGTTCTAAAGATTAATACCACGTGCGCACCCTCGTCGTGCTCCCGGAGGTTGTTCCGGAGCGCAGATATTCTGGAGCAAGGAAGGGGTTTTTGATCGAGTTCCTCGCGCTCCGTTGGATACGGAAACAGGGGTGGTTCTCCGACGCATGAGTTCTCTTTGCATCTGCCATCGCACCCTCACGCCGCAACGTTTCACGCTTTCCCGCCGAGATCGCGGAAGTCCTCACCCGCGGCCTTGTTTTCCTTCTGCCACGCCCGTAACCATCCACCAAGCGTCGGGGCAACCACGGTGAGAACAAAGCCGACGGCGGTTTGCCAGTTGAGCGACGATCCCAGGTACGCCGCAAAACTAAATACCTGCACAGTCACCATGACGGCACCCAACATGGCCCCGTGTTTGATCTCATCCCGTCCGGCGACAAGGGCGGCCACGTAACCGGCGACAACCCCGATGGCCACATCGACCATCCAATACACAATCCGTCCGGCCACCGTGTCAAACGGCAAAGAGCCAAGATTCATGAAATGGCTGATCACCATCACTTGCGCCATATTCATAACCACGTAAACCACATATCCGATGCCGAGCGCCAGTACTGTTTTTTTCATGATGCCTCCATCAGAGCCATTTTAGTAATTTGAATACATAAATACCCGCCGCCAGCGTGATCGAAGAAGCCACGGTGGACATGGCGATAATATGTCCGGCCAGACGGCTGTTGGCGCCCATGGATTGGGCCATTATGAAACTGACGACCGCCGTCGGACTTCCAAAGACGATGAACAGAATCAGCAGGGACGAACCGGTGTAGCCGAAACCCACGGCACCCGCGGTGAGAAGGGCCGGCGTGAAAAAGACCTTCATAAATGTGGCCCATCGCGCAAGACGCGATCCGTCGCCGGTCAGACGGCTTGCCAGCGACCCGCCAATTCCGATCAACGCCAATGGCAGCGTCAACGCCGCCAAATAGCCGCCTGTCTTGGCAACGACGTCGGGCACCGGAATTTGAAAAAAAGCGACCAGCCAGGCCGCGATGACGGCCATGATGAGCGGATTGCCGATAATTTCCTTCGCAATGTTGAATGGTCCGGCCGATCCGGTTTTCATCGGAACGGTCAGCGCAATCACGGCGAGGAAATTGTACAGCGGGAGTACAAAGGCCAGCATCACCGACGCCGCACCGAGATGATCATCGCCGTAAACACTCGCGATCATCGCCAAACCGATGATGGCATAGTTGCCTCGGAAACTACCCTGAATAAATGCGCTGCGATCTCCGGGATCGTTGGTCAGACGCACGGCCAGTATCCAAACCAGACCGAACGAAACGAGCGTGCCGACGTACACATAACCGATCATGCCCCAGTCGATCACGGCGGTCAGATCCAGCGACGCCAGCTGCAGGAAAATCAACGCCGGCAACGAAACGTTGAACACGAGGCGGGAAGCGGTCTTCAAAAACGCGTCGTCGATCCAACAGCGGCGGCGCAGGAAGCGACCAAGAAAGATGATCAGAAAAACCGGCGCCACCGCCTGGATCGTGAAAAGCAGATCGGACATGTCACGCCTCGTTTTCCGGTTTGGCGACGGACGTTTTGACGGTCAGATTCCACATCATCAGGGTCGAAAGTCCGCCCAGAACAAACATGGTCAGCCACAACGCTCGGGCGCCGTAGCTGTCAAGTAAATGAAGACCGAGCCATGGTCCCACGCTGAAGCAGAAGCCGAAGGACATCTGGAAAATACCCATGTACGTTCCCCGCAGAGAAGGCGGAGCAATATCGGCCACATAGGCCGCCGCACCCGGCAGCAGGATCATCTCGCCAAATGTCCAGATCACCGTCGCGACCGTCATCATCGCAAACCCGTCCGCCCAGCCCATGACTCCAAAACCGATACCCGTCAACAAGGATCCCAGCGCCATGGCCCGTCGATGCGGCCAATGAGCCATCGCCATGTTGAGCGCCACTTCGATGAAGAAGATCATGACCGTGTTGATCGTGATTTGCGCCCCGTACGTCCATTCCTCCAACTTCAAATCCTTGACCATGAACAGCGGAAGGGTGGAATTGTGTTGAAAGAACACGATCACGACAGGAATCAACGCCACCAGAAAAAAAGCCAGGTGGCGGTCTCTGGCCAGAATGTGCCAGAAATGACGGCCATCCGAGGTGTGCGGCGGGTGAACGTCCGGGTCCCGGAATTTCCACGGCGCGAAATACAAAAAAATGGCCGCAGCGAGGGCCGTTGCGCCATTGACCCAGAACAACATCGGATACGATACCATGACCAGAAATCCGCCAACCGCCGGACCGATGCTCATGCCGAGATTGATGGCAAGGCGATTGACGGCGAATGCCGCCTTTCTTTGTTCGGGCTGGACCAATTTCGTGATGACCGCGAGACTGGCCGGGCGGAAAGACTCACTGATCACAGCCCACAGAACGACGGCGCCGGCCAAATACGTCATGCGGTCAATCCATGGCATGACGCCCATGACCAATCCCCCGGCGGACAATGAACCCAGCATCATCCGTCGTTCACCAACCGCATCGGCAAGCCGGCCCGCAAACGGCGCCGTGAACATCGACGCCACGCCGTACAGCAACAACACGTCGGCGGCGTCGGATGATGAATATCCAAGATTTTGGGTAATATAAAGTGACAGAAACGGCAGAGCCATCGTGCCGGATCGGTTGATGAGGGTCGTTCCAAACAGCACCCACATATCCGACGGCAGACCTCGAAGGCCTTTCCAGAGGTTCATGGTATCAAAATTGATCGGGGTATTTTCCTTTCTTGGTTTTGTAAAAAGCGGTCATCTCCGCCATGTCGGCCTCCATGTTTCCGGTGGGGTCAAACAGCGGACCGAATCCCACGGTTCGGGTTTCGTAATCGAAGTACGCCAGCAGGATGGGCACACCGGCGCCCCGGGCGATGTGGTAGAAGCCGGTTCGCCACCGCGCCACTTTCTTGCGCGTGCCCTCCGGCGAAAGGCCCACGACCAGCTTGTCGCGCTCACGGTACCATGCCACGACCTGCTCCACGACGCCATTCGATGAACTTCGATCCACGGGGGTACCGCCAAGCCATTTCAAGAAGTATCCGAACGGCCACCAGAACAGTTTGTCCTTGCCGAGCCATCGTGCATCCACGCTCAGAACCCACCGCAAAGCCATGCCGACAACGAAATCCCAATTGGACGTATGAGGGGCGGCGATCACGACAAACTTCGGAAGATCCGGCAGAATTCCGACCGCGCGAAAACCCATGACACGAAGAACGCACCGGCCGATCCACCGTGTGATGAAACTGCCATTGCGGGGCACGCTGGGTCCAACGTTGATTTTCATACACTCTCCACCCATCCGAACACGGTCACGGGTTTCGCATGTGGCGGCCCAAATCAATTGACAAACAGTGTCCGATTCGTTAGATTTTTCCGTGCAAGTTACACCAAGCCGCATCGATAGTCAACCCATTCCCGCCCATCCGAGGAGTTTCGCGTGAAGCCTAAACGTCTGCCGCATCTGGATCCGCATCGGCATCCGATCAAAGCTTATGAAAATCGCGGCTTTTTGCACAGCCCCAGCGCCCGCGCCATTCGTATGCTGACCGAATTCATCGAACCGCAGGACCGTTTCCGTCGCTACGGCATTCGGGATACGGTTGTTTTCTTCGGATCGGCCCGCACGCCGGCGCCGGAAGATGCGAAAAAAGCCTACGCCAACGCCAGAAGACAAGTGAATCAACGGAAAAATCCATCCAGGAAACTGTTGGGGGCGCTCGAGGAAGCCCGTATCAACCTGGACAATTCGCGCTACTACGCAGACGCGGTCGAACTCGCGTATCTGCTCACGAGATGGTCGCGCACCTTGACCGACGGAAAACGATTCATTATCTGCAGCGGCGGCGGTCCCGGCATGATGGAGGCGGCCAATCGCGGCGCCAAAAAAGCCGGCGGAGATTCCGTCGGACTCAATATCACCCTTCCCTTTGAACAAGTGCCCAACCGGTACATCCCGCCGGAATTGCGATTTGAATTCCATTATTTTTTCATGCGCAAATTCTGGTTTGCCTACATGGCCAAAGCCCTCGTGGTTTTCCCGGGCGGTTTCGGTACGATGGACGAACTCTTCGAAATCACCACGCTCGTCCAGACGCGCAAGATTGCCAAGCCGTTGTCCATCGTCATCTACGGCAGTGACTATTGGAAGGAAGTCCTCAACTTCGATACGATGCTTCGCTATCGAATGATCAGCAAGGAAGATCTGAAACTGTTCACGTTCGCCGATACGCCGGAATTTGCCTTCGACCATCTCAAACGAGGGCTGACCAAGCACTATCTCAAATGATCGACGACGAATACCGGTCCATTCGGGCGCGCGTGGAAACGACCAAAAAAGTGAAGGGCTCCTCCTTCGTGGCTGCCGCGACGCCCATCGCCTCGGAATCGGACGCCACCGCCTTCATCCATGAAATCTCCAAATTGTATCACGATGCGACGCACCACTGCTTCGCCTATCGCATCGGATTTGACGATCACCTGGTGCAGCGATCGTCCGATGACGGCGAGCCGTCGGGCACGGCGGGCAAACCCATCCTGCAGGCGATCACCGGCCGTGGACTCACCCATACCGCGGTCGTGGTCACCCGCTATTTCGGCGGCACTAAATTGGGTACCGGCGGTTTAATCCGGGCGTACTCCGACGCCGCGGCCAGCGCCCTCGACAGCGCTCAGATCGCCATCCATGTTGTGCGTCAATCGATTCGCGTGAAATTCCCGTATGATGAGACCAGCGCCGTGATGCGACTGATCGGGAGTATCGATGGCCGGGTGACCGAAACCCTTTACGGCCAGGAAACTGAAATGGTTGTCGACGTACGCCTGCGTGAGATGGATCATTTTCGGGAACGTCTCATCGATGCGACGCGCGGCAGAGCGGCGATCCTCGGCGAATGAAGTTCATCCCCTATATCCTGATGTGGAGCGCGCTGTCACAGGCCTCGGCCCAGTCCGACACGACGGCCACACTGGTGCGGTCAATTAACTTCTATGGCAACCAGCGTCTTTCGGCCGCCAAGCTGATCGGCGTTATCGCTTCCAAAGTCGGCGAACCATTGATCCATGACCTCGTGATCGCCGATACAAGAAACGTCCTTGAACTGTACCGCCGGCAGAATCTCTGGCTGGCCGTTGTGGATTCGATTTCCATGGATTCATCAGGTTCGTCCGGTGTCGATCTGGTTTTCCACATCACCGAAAATAGGGCGCTGATTCTGGAATCGATCGAACTGACCGGCATGTCGGCGATATCTTCCGCACGCTTGCAACGTGAACTGACCAATGCCAGTGGCCGTCCCTTTGACCCGGACCGGCTGTCGGACGACATCGAACAAATCCTGCGCCTTTACGAGAATAGCGGCTATCCCATGGCCCGTGTGGCCTGCGACAGCGTGGTCTTCCTCCCCCGCGATCACGAAACCCGGTTGCGTCTTCGGCTGCGGATCACTGAAAACCAGACGGTCACCGTGGGCCGTGTCGAATTCGCCGGACTAACCCAGACACGTTCTTCCGTTCTCTTGCGCGAAATGCGAACGGCGTTGCCCTCTCCGTATAATCAATCGGCCATGGACGCAAGCGTGGACCGCCTCCGCCGTCTGCCCTTTATCGATCGCGTGGACGAACCCGAGTTGATGCGGCATGGTGATTCCAGTTACACGCTGCGACTGACTGTCGCCGAAGGACAACCCAATACGATTGATGGGATTGTCGGCTACGTGCCCGCCCGCCCCCGTACGGACGAGAAGGGATACTTCACCGGTCTCATGAATCTGTCCTTTCAGAATCTTTTTGGAACGGCCCGCCGTCTCGATGCCAAATGGCACAAGAAGGATCGGTATTCTCAGGAATTCCGTCTCGCCTATGCGGAGCCGTGGGTCATGGATTATCCGGTCAATCTCGGAGTCTCGATGCAGCAACTGGTGCAGGATACCATTTACGTTGATCGTGAATTGGCGTTGGACGGCAGCGTGTGGCTGGGCTCAACGTGGATGGGCCTTTTCGGTGTCAGAAACAAGACCATCGATCCGGCCGGATCAGCCAACGGTTTCCTGTACAATATTCCGTCGGCGTCGTTCCTGTCCGGCTATCTTGGCATGGCCTATGACATCCGTGACGACCGCATCAATCCCAGGCGTGGCGTTCTCTACCGGGTTTCGGTGGAATACGGCCGCAAGTCGGAATCCTACTTTGTCGAGGATCCGGCCGGCACGGACACGATTTCTTTCCGGGGAGTCCCCGTTCCGGTACGAGAAATTCATGATCGTGTGGCTACGCAAAAGTGGTTGATGGATTTCGAATGGATGGCGGAATGGCGGCGCAATGTCGTGTTCTACAATCTCACCCATGCGGCATTCTACAAGACGCCTCAGACCGTTGTGCCTTACAGCGAGCAGTTCCGCTTTGGCGGCCTTCAAAGTGTCCGCGGTTACGTGGAAGATTTTTTCAATGGAACCCGCGTCGGGTGGAACAGGACCGAAGGCCGATGGTTGACGGGACGGCGGTCACGTTTGTTCATCTTTTTTGACGTCGGTTATTATTACCGTAAGGACTATGCCGACGCCGGCCGAACGACAACCGTGCGTCGCGACGGATGGCCGATGGGTTACGGGTTCGGTCTGAGATACCAGACGCGGTTGGGGCTTTTCGGACTCGATTACGGACTGGGCCGCGGCGATGCGTTCTCCAGTGGCAAAGTGCATTTCGGCATCACTTCGCAGTTCTGAATATGCGCACTCTTATTTTCATATCTCTGATCAGCCTGACCCGGCCGCTCGCCGCCATGCCGGACGTGGAGACCGACGCGGTCGTCGTACGAGGCGTCGAATTTATGTACAATCTCGATTTCGTACAAGCCGACAGCCGGTTCGATTCCGTCATCGCGCAACGGCCCCATCACCCGCAGGGTTATTTTTTCAAAGGCGGTTCGATGTTCTACCAGATTATTTCAGGACATCGGGCGGGCCTGCCGGAGCAGAATTTCGTATCCTGGAATGACCGGGCTCTGGAGGTGGCGGATGAATACGAAAGAGTCACCAATCACGCCGTTGAAGCGGATTTCTACCGCGGAGCGATTTACGGCAACCTGGGGCGCTACTACGCGGTTAATGGGGAATGGACCAAGGCGTTCTATTACACGCGCAAGGCGAAGAACCTGCACGAAGACGTCATTGAGAAAGACAGCGCTTATTTCGATGCGTATCTCGGCCCGGGAGTCTACTACTATTACGCGGCCCAATTGCCGAGGGCCGTGGATATGCTCGCCAGTCTGTTGGGTTTGTCGGGCGATCGGGCCAGAGGTATTTCGATGCTGGAAAAGGCGTACCGCGGCGGACGTCTCGGACAACTCGAAGCGCAATTCATGCTGGCCGGTGTGTATATCGAAGAGGGCCGGTATGAAGACGCCGCGGCGCTGTATGAAAATTTGTGCCGGCGTTTTCCGAAAAACCCGTATCTTTCCAACCAACTCGGTCTCGCCAAATATCTGCTGGACGCCTTCGACGATTCGGAAACGCTGTTCGGATCGGCCTTAAAAACCACGTCCGGCTATCCGCGTGCGGAGATGTTCGCCGCGTATTACCTTGGCCGAATCCTCAAATTGCACAAACGGTTTGGTGAAGCGGAATCCATGTTCCGGACCGCCGTTTCCAAAGCGCAAGGCCAGGTGTTGTTCAGGAGTATCGATGGCTGGGTGCCGGCGGCCGCATGGTATCATGCCGGTGAATCCGCCGAACTCGACGGGAGGCGGGACAATGCCGTATCGCATTTCGAACGGTCCCGCGATGAACCATACGCAACACGGGCCATCATTCAGGCCGCAAAGAATCGATTGAAATACCCGATCTCACCGTTCGAAATGCGCGTGGTGCGTGCCAGGCACGATGTCATTCTTCATTGGCCGGCAGACTCCATGGCGGCGCTGCTGCCGGAGGCTTTGGCCGACAGGAGCCTGCGGAAGTACCTTGCTCAGATCCGATTTTATCTCGGTCAAGCGGCCATGCATCAAAACAAATACGCGGCGGCTTCAGGGTATTTCCAGGAGGCGATGGATTCACCGGACAATGACCTGCCGTGGTTGATACCGCACGCCTGTTACTACCTGGCCATGGCCGAGTACCGACTCGGACACAAAATCGTGGCGACCGTTTCATTGCAGAAAGCCCTGGAAAAAGACGATTATCAGGAAGAATGGCGCATACGTTATTTGTCGAAACAATTGTTGAAACAACTGGAGTGACAAGCGCGATCCGGCGGCCTGTCCGACGATTCACGGCTCCCCGACAAACGTCCTTCCGTCAATACCCTCCGGAATCGATTTCCCAAGGCAACTCAGTATGGACGGAAACACATCCACACTTCGAACCCTGGAACGCGCCATCGGCAGACTGATGCCGAACGGCGTCATCATATGATCGCGTCGCAAGGATCCGTGGGACGACTTGTGCTCCGGACTTTCCCATTTCTTGCGCAGGTCGTGCCCCGGTTCGGCGGACAGCAACAGGTCCCCACATCGCCGCGAGCGGAAAATTTGCACGATCTGAACCAGGCCGTCCGGGTATTCGGATCCCCATGTGGCATCCAGCGCTTCTTCGAAACTCATTTTCTCCGGCAACCGGCCCAACCCGAGCGGATCACCGGACAATCCTTGGTATTCGATCAGGCCGGCGGCTTCGCGAACTCTGGCCGTACCCTGCCGGCTGTCCACATGAATCCACCCATGGTCCATTCTCGATAACGCCAGATCGACCGATGGATGTTTGACAAACGTATCGAGCAAGCCCGGCCGGATCCGCAACACGTCTTCGCGCCGGCATGGTCGGCGCCAGTCTCCGTTTTTGAAATAAATGTGAATCATGCCATTTCCGGACGCGTGGGCCGACGCCTCCGGGTTTTTCCGCCACACGTTCGTGTAATACAATGTTTTGATGCCGAGTTCCTCCTCCATATAGACCGGCACGTCAAAGTGGGTATGGGTCGGCGACAGACCATGATCGCTGCACAGGGCCAGGACCGTTTCTTCATATCGTCCGTTTTGACGAAGTCTCCCGGCCACTCTTCCCACGGCTTCATCCACTTTCTCATACGCCGCCATGGTTCGTTCGTGGCGTGGGTGCGTGTTGTGGCTGATACCGTCGATGCCCGGCAAGGCCAGAAAATAGAAAGGCGAAGGCTTGTCGAGCGCATGGAGCAACAGCCGTATGCCGGATTCGTCGAGCGGTTCGTATCGCCCGGTCGCGTGGGCCCGGCTGATCATCCAGGCTTTCCGCCATGCGCCGCGGTTGCGGCCTCTTGCAATACCCTTCGTGATCGGGCCAAAAACATTGATGGCGTTTCCGGCCAACTCAAAGATGGTCCGGACGTCCGGCCGGATATCACGATTCATGAAAACAGATTCCTGCCCGCAATAACTCCGGAATCGATGCGGATGCCAGAAGTATTTTTCGGCAAAGGCCCGCTTGTCAAACCAGCGGATGCCGGGCACATCGGCCGTACCTGGAAAACACCCCGTGAGGAACGGCAGGTAGGCCGGTCCCGTCGTCGAAGTAAATACGGTCGTCATTCGTGAATACGAGCCGCGGTCCGTTATGTGTTCCCGGATATTCGGAAGTCGACCGGATTCCAGAAGTTGCTCCAATACATCGTAGCGAGCGCCATCGGCGAGAATCAGGATGAAGGATCGGAAAGAAGTCATACGAAGTTACGTCGCGTTCGTTAGAAAAAGTAATCCAGCCATCGCGGGCCGTTTTTCATGCCGGCGGAAAGATAGAGATTACCGGAGAAACGAACAACATCAATAAGCACGTCATCACCGGCTGTTTTGCACGTTCCATTACCGGCCCATCATGAGACACCCGCCAGATATTGAAACAACCCCAGGCTATCTGAAACGATCAGTTCATCCGGTCTATACTGGTATTAAATATTAATAATTAATGACTTAACTCAAAATATTCGAATTGGCATGGAGTTTGACATTATTAGGATGCGAAAGTAAACAAACAACTAAACAATGTATGAAATGCAGCCCGTTTACAACGTCATGTTGCACGAAACCAAACAAACGCTCACTGAGGCCACAATGAAAAGCCGCTTCCTCCTCCGACTGATCGGACTCCTGCTGATGGTCGTTGATATCGCGGCCATTACCTACGTCTACTATGTGCCGAGTGTTTTGACCGGCTCCCTCGGTGTGATGTTCCCGGTGGGGCTCTTCATCATACTGCTGATGGCCTTCTATTTTCTCATCATGAGTACCAAACACTAGCCATGAAAACAACAACCGCCCTGCATCGTGTGGTTTACGTCGTCGAGACAGCGGATTCAAGAAAGGTTGGAGAAGCGCGGTTCAAGTTGTCCTCGATGAATTACGGTTACGGTAAAAAGGACAACTTCCATTACTGGAGCGTTCCTTGCGAATCGGGCGATGTCAGTTTCAAGGTCCTGTCGGCCATTTTCGACCGTGTGCAGCGCGTCTGAGAGGGTATTTTTCTTGCATAAGCTGTCTGAATTCTGTACAATCTTTGAGGAATTAACGCCGGACCGAGACCCAAAGATACATGTTTTCAGTACACGCCTCTCCGGATACCCATCCTGACTGGTTTGCCGGTCTTTTCAGCAAGTTCCAAGCCCGATACCTGAGTTTCGTTCCGATGTTCATACGCCTCGGTCAGGTAACCGCGTTTGGCCTGGCGGCGCTGCTGGCAGGATTATGCGACGTGGAAGCGCGCCGTCACGATATTCTCCTGACCGTGGCTTTCAGCGGATTTCTTCTCGTCCAGCCCATCCATTACCTCCTGCACAAGAAGTGGCTGTCTTTCGTACATCCGGTCATGGAGGACATCCTGATGGAACGTCCGAAAGTGGAGAATGAAAGCAAGGCCATTCTGCAATTGTTGCATTATCCGTTGTTATCGGCACGATGGAATGCTGTTCTGACCGTGCTTTTCATTCTAACGCCGGGCTGGATAGTCTTGCTGGCCCGCGAGACGCCGATGTCGATTGATCATGGCCTGAGCCTGCAGGTGATCATCGTGCTGTCGTTTCTGTATGTGGCTGTGTGGGATTTGCTGCTGACCGAACGTATGGTTGTGCCGGTGCTGCGATTCTTGAGTTCCAGACCGGGTCTTGGGCAATTGCCGAACTTTCCTACGATGAAAATCGGATTCAAGGTAACGACCATCATGGGTCTTTTGGCGGTCGTCCTGATCCTGGCGTTCGCCGTGTGGACCTACTCGGGGGTTGGGACTGAATTGGCCCGGCTGCCAGGAAGAATTTCTTCGATCCACCTGCAGAGTATCTTGAACCATCTGCTGGCCGGTTTTTTTACGCTGGCCCTGGTATTGGCGGTTTTGATAGCCGGCCCGCTGTGGTATCTCGCCAAATCGCTCAACGTCCGCGTCGGCCACCTGCTGTCCCGCGTCACCAATCTTCACGAGGCGGAGAGTTTTGAGTCCCATCACGACGGCCTTCTGCCCGATGAACTGGGCCAACTCAATTTCCGCCTTCGCAATGCGATGTCCCGGATTCATGACAAGATCAACTATCTCCAGAAGACAGGCAACGATCTCTTCCTGACGACCAAGGTCATTTCGGACATTGCCTCGGTCCAGAATTCATCGCTGGTTCGCCAATCCACCTCGGTCACACAGACCTCATCCACGCTTGAGGAAATGGCCGTGTCCTCCGGCCAGATTGCCGAAAACGCCAATTCGGTGGTGTCGCTGGCCGAGGACACCGAAAAGCACGCCGAGCGCGGTCTTGATATGATGGCCGACACGGTCGCCCGCATTGGCCAGGTGCGTGAGCACAGCCAGTTGAGTGTATCGGAAATCATCACGTTAAGCGAGCAGATTCAGGAAATTGAACAGGTGCTGAATCTGATCAACTCGATAGCCACGGAGACGAATCTGATTGCCTTTAATGCCGCCATCGAAGCGAGCGCGGCCGGCGAATCGGGGCGCCGGTTCAAAGTCGTGGCCAGCGAAGTGAGAGACCTGTCGGATCGGGTCACGCGCTCCATCGACACCGTGCAGAATGTCATCAAACGGATTCAGGATGCCACCTCCGATCTGGTCATTCTGGCGCAGGGCAATTCCGAAATGATCGAAGAAGGCGTCAACCGTTCGCAGAACACGTACGTATCCTTGAAGGAAATTCTTGAATGGGCCCGTCGTTCGGCGGAAGCCGCCAAGCAGATTTATGTCGCCATCCAGCAACAGCGGGTCGCCAACAAACAGATCGCCATTTCTTTTTCAGAAATCTCCAACGAAATCCGGGAGTTGGCCATGACGGCGGAAAGTTATGGCCAGCACGTTCAGAACTTGAAACGTTTTGCCGGCAACATCGATGCCGTGACGCAGTTCTTCAAACCTTCCCATCCCAATATTCATGAGCCGAAAGATAGGTGATTTTCCGGATGCCGGCGGTTTGATCGACAGCCGGGCAGGAAATCCTCTGGCCGTCGTTTCGGATATCACATCCGACTCACGTGAGGTGGCTTCCGGATGGATATTCTTTGCCTTGCGTGGCGAACAGACGGACGGGAACCGCTTTCTGGCGGATGCCTTGCAGCGGGGCGCCACGTGCGTCGTGCATGAGAGCCCTCTCGCCGGCGATCTCGAGATGGCGTACCCCGGCGCCTGCTTCCTCCAGACTTCACGCATTCACGCCCTGATGGCGTCCATGTCGGCATGGCTGTTTGACACCGAATCCTGTCCGTTGGTCACGATCGGCATCACCGGAACCAATGGGAAAACCACCGTCGCGGCACTGATCAATCATGGACTTCGACAGGCGGGTTTCAAGACGATCTTCATCGGAACCACCGGACAGGAAGTGGCCGGGCGTTATTACGCGACGGACTACACGACGCCGCCTTCCTATGTGATCCACCGGCTCATGGGGGAAGGCTTACGGGCGGGCGCCACACACCTGATCATGGAAGTTTCCTCCCACGCCATCAAACTCAAAAGAGTGTGGGGCCTGCTGTTTGATGCCGTCGTTTTCACCAACCTCACGCATGAACACAAGGAAATCCATCCGGACATGGAGGATTATTTTCGAACGAAGGCAGCGCTTTTCGACATGCTCAAGCCGGACGGTTGCGGCCTCGTCAACGCCGACGACCCCTACGGGGCGCGTCTGCTGTCCGAACGGCGACGCGCGGGGATCCTGTTGGATTTTGGCAAGCACGCTGTTCATGTTCGATTGAAATCCTCGCGGATTCAGTACCCGACGGGATCCCAACAGTTGGAACTCGGTATTGGCGGTGAGGATGTGTGGATTGAGTCCCGCCTGCCCGGGGAATACAACGCTTACAATGTGGCCGCGGCCGCCGGCGTCCTCGTTGCGCTGGGATGGCACGGCCCTGATCTGGCCAAAGTGTGGACTGGTTTTCCCGGCATTGAGGGCCGTTTCAACCGTTACCGCGTGGGCGCTTTTGAAGCGGTTATCGACTTTGCGCACACGCCGGATGGATTGTCCAAGGTGTTGGATGCGGCGCGGGCCATCGTCCCCGTCACGTCACGACTCATCGTGGTTTTCGGATGCCCGGGAAGCCGCGATCCTTCCAAACGCCCCCTGATGGGCGCCATCGCTTCCGGGAAGGCGGATTGGGTGGTCGTCACCTCGGATGACATCCACTACGAAGAGCCGGAGGCCATCGTGGCAAACATCGTGAATGGGATTGAAAAGGACAATTATGAAGTTGTGCTGGATCGAAGGGAGGCCATACGGGCGGCATTATCAAAAGCCGGAAACGGTGACGCCGTCATCCTGGCCGGCCGGGGTCACGAGAAATATCAGTATGTCAGAGACCGGAAGGTCCCGTTTGAAGATGTCAGGGTTCTGATCGAGGAAGCGGAAAAATTGGGACTGTCGGTCATCCGCCAGTAGGTCTCAGGCCATGGCGTTGATGCGCCTGGCGAGGCTGGCCTTGCGATTGGCCGACGTGTTTTTGTGCAGAATACCTTTGATAACCATCTTGTCGAGCAGGCTGGTCAGTTTTTTGAAATGCTCGCTCGCTTCGGCTTTGGTCTTGGCACCCGTGACGGATTTGGTGGTTTCCTTCAGCAGGCTTTTGTAATGACGGTTCTTGTCATTGTCGCGCTCATTGCGCCGGACACGCTCTTCCGCCGACTTGTGATTGGGCATTCCTGAAACTCCTGTTCTTAATAAGACTTACGTTCCTTTACGGGCGGGCAATATATAGAACAATAATAGTCTTGTCAAACAAAAAATATAGTAGTAAAGTTGACAAAGCAAATGAACACGGCGAACAACATACGCCTACGGCTGGCAGGCGTCATTTGGCTGATGACTTGCACGGCCATTCCCGCCATTGCCCAGAACCGATCCGAAGGAGTTATGTTCCGGGATGCCGTCGGCGCCTTCCTGGCCGGTCGGTATGTGGAGGCACGCACCCACTTGGAGGGCCTCCTTGCGTCATATCCATCCGGATCGCTTCGAACAGCCGCATCCATCACACTCGCCAAGACCCATTATCGGGCCGGTCATTTCCGACAAGCCCGGAAGACGGCCTCCGGTATCGTTGCGTCTGCGGCCTCCCGCCAGTATGTGGCAGAGGCTTCCCTGGTGGAAGCCCTCAGCCATATGGAACTCGGGCAGGTTGGGACGGCCTGGGCGCTTCTTGACAAACGGCACTCACCCAACCAATCCGCCCGTTCTGATTCCGTGATGATGGACATCGTGAGATCATCCCACGTTGGCGCTGTGTCCGAGTGGGTCCGTTCCGTGTCCGACGCGGAATGGCGCGATCAACTGGAGTTGCAGATGGCCGGACGGCTGGCGGGTTTGGGTCGCCTGCACGCGGCGCGCCGACGGCTGGAGTCCCTTGCCAGGAGCAAGAACAAGGCTGTGGGCAGAAAGGCCACTGAAACCCTGAAGGCCATGCGTTCGCGGGCGGAAGGTCACGTCCGGGTGGGCGTGATTACGTCATTGTCTGGCGCGAATTCCGAAACCGGCGATGCGATCCGCCAGGGATTGCGATTGGCCGTGTCCCGTCACAATGCCTCGAAGGAACCGAAAATCGAATTGGTGATCTACGACGATCAGTCGGATATCCTGTCGGCCATCGAAGCGGCCCGGGATATGATCGCCCTCGAAGATGTCAGTGTCATCATCGGACCTATAGAAAGCGACCTCATGGCGGCTGTTTCCGTCGTATGCGAACCTGCGCGTTTACCCGTTGTGTCGTGCACCGCCGCGCGACCCGGTTTGACCGATCTGGGAACCAACCTTTACCTGGCCAATCCCGACTTGCACACGCGAAGTTCGGCGCTCGCGGATCATGCCGTCCGCACGCTCAAAGGCCGGAAGTTTGCCATCCTCGCCCCATCCGACTATTATGGCGAAGCGGCCGTCCGGGGATTCAGCGAAACCGTGACCAGGTGGGGCGGGCGCATCGTTGCCGTCGAACGTTATTACGAAAACACACAGGACTTTCGCGCCCAAATGATCGCCCTGCGTCGAGCCGGATTTGTCGACAGCGTCCTGGACGGCCGTGTGGCTTCGCTCAACCGCAAACAGATTGACTCGGTCTATGCCATCTCGTTTCCTGCCGGCGTCGACCAGAAGGAGGAATTTGCGATACCCATGGACGAGTACGACGGTCTCTTCCTGCCGGTGTATTCGGAAGACATCAAGTATGTGGCGCCCCAGATTGCCTTCTATAACCTGAAAACCCAACTCCTTGGCGGCGACCAGTGGTTTGATTTGACGGAACTCAAACTTCAGCAAAATTATGTGAACGGCGTTGTCTTCGTTTCGGAGTCTTTCGTCGATCCACTGGACAAACCCACTCAGGCCTTCCTGACGGACTTCAAAATCCAATTCGGTGAGGAAGCCAAGCCCGAAGCCATCTACGGGTACGATCTTATGCAATTGCTGCTGGATCGCATGACCGCGCAAAAAGCATTCACGGGTGATGAAATACTTCTGGAATTGTCAAAGGGCGTTGATTGGAAGGGCATCCATAACCGGATTCTATGGCCGAAGTCGGTGCAGTCCAACCAGTCCGTTCATATTCTGAAATTCCTCGACGGTCATATCGTTCACGTTAAATAAGGATCAGGCAGGAGGGTGGCGTTTTCTATGCGTGGCTTGATTTTGAGGTTTGGCATATGGGTTGTCTCTGCCGTAGCTGTATATGCCGGACCACCGGACAGTCTGACCATTTCCGAAGTGATGTTCACACCCGCGTCCGGCAGCACGAATAGTGAGTTTGTGGAGTTGTACAATTACGGTTCAACGCCCATCGATCTGGCCGGCTGGCGTTTGCGTGATAATCTTGAAACGGACACCCTCCTGAGCTTCGGCGGCGGCACCATCCTACTGCCCGGGAGATTCGCGCTCATCGTCGAAAGTGATTACGATACGATCGCGGGCATTTATCACGGTTTGATCCCGTCGCAGGCCCTGGTGGTGAGGGTCAACGACCATACGATCGGTAATGGTCTCGGCAATTCCGGCGATTCCATCCGGATCATCAATACCGTTGGCGATACCGTATCGCGATACGTCTACTCGACGACCAATCCCTCCGGCATCTCCGATGAAAAAATTGATTTGCTCGGAAGCCCATCGTCTGCGAACTGGGCCAACAGTCTTTCGCAACTCGGCACACCGGGTTTTCGCAACAGCGTCTCACCCGCCGAATACGATGTGAAAGTCACGACACTCCGGTTCTTTCCGGCGGCACCGACGCTGCAGGACACTCTGTCTCTCCTGGCCACGATCGGAAATGCGGGCCTGGCTTCGATCTCGTCATTTGACATCATGTTCTTCGAAGATCAGAACGGCAATCTTCTTTGGGATCCCGGTGAGTGGGTGGATTCCCTGTCCCACACAACGCCGCTGGCTTCCGGTGACAGTCTGGATGCCCGGATTGACTCGCCTCCGTTGAGCAGCGGCTGGCACCGGATGATTGCGGAGATCGTTCGGGTCATGCCTGTGGACGATCGTCCTGCCAATAACCGCCGCCTCGATTCGGTCCATGTTGGTACGGCCGTCATGACGGATTCCATCACGTTTTCAGAAGTGATGTTCGATCCCGCCGGGCCGGAATCGTCGGATGAATTCATTGAACTTTTCAACTACGGATCGCAACCCGTGGATTTGCTCCATTGGACCGTCGGCGACACCGTCGGTTCGGATCAGATTGTCAACGCCGGCACGGGGACCATCCTTCTGCCGGGACAGTTTGGAATCTTGTTTGACAGCAACTATGACATACCCACGGGTTCTTATGCGCAGGTCATTCCGACAAACGCCGTGGTGTTGAAAATCGACGGGTCGACGTTTGGTGGCAGTTCCAGCGGGCTGACGAATAGCGTGGCCCGGCCGCTGTTCTTGATATCGACCGGCGGCGATACGGTTTCGGCCTACCGTTACTCAACTGGTAATGCGGAAAACCGATCGGACGAGAAGATCGATCTGAGGGGCGACAATACGGCATTGAATTGGGGAAACGGCACAACCAGCGGCGGGACGCCCGGCTATATCAATTCGATCAGCCCGGTCGACTACGATGCCGCCATCGACAGCGACGGCGTTCACGTCATTCCTCTGATTCCCGAAAGAGGCCAGCCGTTTGTGGCGACGTTGACCGTCTACAATCGCGGTATGCTGCCTCCTTCGTCATCCATCACGGTCTTTTTCTATGAAGATATTGATTTGGACTTCGCGCCATCGCCGGAGGAATTGATCGATTCGAGTATCGTTTCAGGATTGGTCGATTCCACCGTCGTGATTTTCGAACGCCCGCCGCGCCCGGATGACACTTCGATGGTTCGTTTGTTGTTCGTGATCATGTTTTCGGAGGACGAACGACCGTTCAACAACATGACGGCGAAGACCGTTTTCATCGGAACCCCGCGTCAAAGCGTCGTCATCAATGAAATTCTGTATTCACCGTCGTCCGGACAACCGGAATTTGTCGAAATTTTCAATCGTTCCGGAGACGTGCAGAATTTGAAAAATTGGACCATCGGCGACGAATCGACCTTTAAATCCGTGACCAGCGCAAACCATTTCATGGCATCCGGGACGTTCCGGGTATTGACCGGTGACTCGGCGGCTTTTTCAAAGCTGTCGGCACCCGACAGTGTGATCATCGTGGTCAATGCCATGCCGGCATTCAACAATGACGACGATGACGTCGTGCTGCACGACAACGTCGGGGCCACACTGGATTCGGTTCATTACTTCAGTTCATGGGGTGGAAGAACCGGCGTGAGTCTGGAGCGAGTGTCGTATGACGGGTCCTCTCAGAACCCGGGCAATTGGGCCTCTTCCGTCGCCGCTGGCGGGAGCACGCCCGGTCTTGTCAATAGTGTCATCACGATACAACCCGAACCGGTCCGCAGTTTGGTCATTAATGAAATCATGTACAGTCCGTTTTCCGGTGAGGACGAGTACATCGAGCTTTTCAATCCTTCACATCGGGCCATTGATCTCAGCGGGTGGAGTCTCCAGGTCGGCTCATCGAAATCGTACCTGTCTGTTGCCACGCTGATGGTACCGCCCGGCGGCTTTCGCGTGGTCGCGGATTCACGCGATATCGGCGAGCGATTTGCCCTGGCCGATTCGTTGTGGATAGAACCGGTCGATGCAATGCCTGCGTTGTCCAATGAGGGCATGACCGTGGTCTTGCGCGATCCGGTCGGGACGGCCATCGACAGTCTGTCATATGCCCCCTCGTGGGGCGGCGGCGCCGGCGTCGCGCTCGAACGAAAACGTTCCTCCGACATCGCAGCCGTTCATACAAATTGGGCGTCGTGTGTGTTCGAAGAAGGCGGCACGCCGGGCGCCATCAATAGTGTCGTGGCCGGGGTGCTGCCTCGCAAGATCAAAGTCACCGCCAATCCGAATCCGCTCTTCGTGGATCAGGGAGACGTCACCATCATTTCCGTTGATCTTCCGGTCACGACGGCGAAGATGACGGTACGTATTTACGATAACCAGGGACGCCAGATCGCAACATTATTGAATAACGCTCCGACCGGCGCGCATCGCGAAATACCTTGGGACGGAAAAGACCGGAGTGGCCGAACGGTGAGGATGGGTATCTACGTGATCTTCGTGGAGGCCATCGAAGAAATATCCGGATTCGCGAGAAACGCCAAAGCCACCGTCGTGGTCGGCAGAAAGTTGTAACAAGGGTTCCCGGGCTCGCCGGAAATCGGCCAAGCGTGCCGCGTCGAAATCCCAACAGCCGCTTATTTCAATCCTCCACATCTTCCAGACGGCAAATGAATCCCCATCCCCCGCCGAGTTCGCTCACGGCCAGCACGCTGATTTGTAATCGGAAGGTGTGGGGAGAGCCTCAGGCTTTGCCCAGAGTCAGTTTGACCTTGAACTTCTTCTTGTCGCGGACGATTTCCATGTCAACCACATCGCCCACGCGCAGGTCGTCGCCCAGGATGACTTTCTTGAAATCATATTCATTATTGACGTCTTTGCCGTTCATTTTCAGTACGACATCGCTGACTTTCAATCCCGCCCTGTCGGCCGGGCCTTTGGCTTCGACATCGGAAATCACAATACCCAGCACTTCGCCGAGGCCCAGATATTGGGCGATCATGCGGTCCACCGATTGGTATTTGAATCCCATCGTAAACGAACGGTCCACCGCCCCTTTGTTTTTCAGATCGGGAAGAATCTTGGCGATCCGGCTGATCGGAATGGCAAACCCGATGCCGATATTGGTTTTCCCACTGCCACTGCCGCTGTAAATGAATGTGTTGATCCCGATGACTTCCCCCAGCGAATTGACGAGCGGTCCTCCGGAATTTCCGCCGTTGATGGCCGCGTCCGTCTGGATCATGTTTTGATAAACGTGCTGGCCCTCCACCATGCCGAAATCGCGACGGGTAGCGCTGATCACACCGACGGTGACCGTGGGTTGATTATTGATGTCGAAAAGACCGAATGGATTCCCCAACGCGATGGTCCATTCGCCGATAATCAGATCGTCGGAGTCTCCGAAGGGGATGGGCGTGACTTTTTTGGTCGGATTGATTTTCAGCAACGCGATGTCGGTTGTCCGGTCGAGACCCACTATCTGCGCCGGATACTTGGTTCCGTCGTTAAGCGTGACAAGGATTTCGACCGCGCCGTCGACCACGTGCTCATTGGTCAGAATATACCCGTCTTCGGAAATGATAAAACCCGATCCGAGGCCCTTGACCTTGTCATAATATTTTTGCTTCGGGAAAAACTGACTGAAAAACTCGTCCTGGAAAAATGGATTGGAGTACGTGTATTCCTGAATGGCCACCACGTTGATACCGACCACGGCGGGAATGACTTTTTTGATGGCCCGGGTGAGGGCGTTGTGCCGGGATCCATTGATGTCATCCTGCGCACGCAGAGAAACGGTCAGACTCAGGAAAGCCAGCCAACCGAGGATCGTTTTTCGGATCGTCGCCATCAAAACTCCTTTCACGATACTCATTCCTTTCTTCTCTGAAGAGAACTCAGCCGTTCAATTTCCTCCAGTCATCGAGAAATTTCTTCAAACCGATATCGGTCAGCGGATGCTGGATCAGCTGTTCGATGACTTTGAAAGGCATCGTGCAGACATGAGCGCCGATCTGGCAGGCTTCGACCACGTGCATCGGATGGCGCACGCTGGCCACGAGCACCTGGGTTTTGTAGTCGTAGTGGCGGTACATCGTGCAAATTTCGTCGATCAGTTGCATCCCGTTCGTGGAGATGTCGTCGAGACGACCGACGAAAGGGCTGACGAACGTGGCGCCCGCTTTGGCGGCGAGCAGGGCCTGGTTCGGAGAAAAACACAGCGTGACATTGACTTTGATGCCCTCCGACGTGAAGCGTTTGCACGCCTGCAGGCCGGACTTGATCAACGGCACTTTGATCGTGATGTTCTTGTGAATCTTGGCCAGTTCATAGCCTTCCTTTAGAATACCATCGAGGTCGGTACTAACCACTTCGGCAGAAATCGGGCCATCGACGATCTTGCAGATTTCGACCAGCAGTTCCTTGAAATTGATTTTCTTTTCTTTGGCAACCAGGGACGGGTTGGTCGTGACGCCATCCAGAACGCCGAGAGTCGCGGCTTCGCGTATTTCGTCCAGGTTGGCCGTATCGATGAAAAATTTCATTGGATTCTCCTTATTGGGTTTGAATGCGGTCAAGATAGGCGAAAGTGTAATCGAATGCAAGAACGGCGCGATCTCCCTGCCCGGTCAGGGCGACGTCGGCCGGGACGCCATGACTCTCTCGATGCGTCGATCCGGCACCAGCCACATCACCGCAACAGCCACGTACAGCAGATAGGCCAAAACAGTGTACCAGAATGCGAAACCGATGGCCGCGGCATACAGCAGAAGAGACATCTTGCCTTTGATATCGTTGCCGATGGCCCGGGCCAGGGCGCTGTCAAAACCATGATGGGCGATCAACGTACGGACAAGGACATAATAAGCGACGGCGGCCAAAAACAAAACGATGCCGTACAAGGCGGAAGGCAGCGCCGCCAATTCATTTTCACCCATCCACCCCGTGACAAACGGTACCAAGGAAAGCCAGAACAGCAAGAATACATTGGCCCACAGGATGGGCCCATTGACCTGAGTGACCGCCTGCATCAGGTGGTGGTGGTTATTCCAATAAATGGCGACGAAAATGAAACTCAGGACATAGCTTAAGAACGACGGCAAAAGCGGCCATAGCGCTTCCCAATCCGTGCCGTGGGGGACTTTGAGTTCGAGCACCATAATGGTGATGATGATCGCGATGACACCGTCACTGAAGGCCTCCAAGCGTCCTTTGGTCATGGGAATCTCCGTTGAGTCGGTTGTTTCAAAGTGTAAATGGCGGAAAACGACGGGCGGGTTACGTGGATGGCGTGTGCACATGGCCCGCTAACGGGATCGTCGAGGATCTTTCATGGCTTCGGACAGAAGCCGGTAATTGATCTGTCCGCCGTTGGATTTCAAATGCTCCACGATCGCGACGGCCCGGAAAAGGCGTTTTTCAGAACTCTTGACGGCATTGATGATGTAGAGCAGCGTACGTTGTTTACCGATGACCAGCGCGTCAAACCGTTTCCTGCCTTCGCGGTCATTCCGGAAGACGGCGAGCAACTCCTCCGGCACGGCATGGCCATACCTGCTTTCGTCTTTACGCAATGCCACGCGTACCCGGTCGCCAAAATCGAGTTCAAGATGCTTTCGCAACTTCTGATTGACCGTGACGAGGTAGAGGTTCTTTCCGCGATGCAGCAACGCGCATTGAAATTCGTCGGACCCGTTGATGGAGCAGATCACGCGTTTGTTCGTTCCACGGATAAGGTCCAAGGCCATCCGAACGGGCACACGGACATGACACGACCACAGACGATTTTTGGATTCCTCCAGTGTCGAGACAAATCGCGACGGCGTTTCTTTGGTCTTCTTATCAGGCATACGTCGCCATTCCCGGAAAGCGGGTCATAAGCAGTCGTTCGGAAATTTTCGAAATGAATTTTATACGGTCTTCAGTTTTCGCAAGACCCGCATCCGTGACCGTTTTTCGATCTCGGCTTTCACCTTGTCGGGAATGGGACGGCACGCGCAATGTTTGGCGTGCTCGACATGCCATTGGATGCGCTGTTCAAGCGTTGCGTGCGCCGGCATGCGATGGGTGCGATGCCATTCGGCATTGAGTTTCATGAGATCTCCTCGATTTCCATAGGTAGTATCCAACGATTAGGAATGAGCGCTGCGCTTCAAAATGCCCGGTTATTCGTATCGCAAAGCCTCGATCGGATTGAGCGAGGATGCCTTACGGGCCGGATAATACCCGAAGAACACGCCCACAGCGGCTGAAAATCCCATGGACACCATGACCGACGTACCGGTAATGCTGACGCTCCACTTCGTGAAAACTTCAACCAGCAGGCCGGTTGCCACGCCAAAGAGCATGCCGATAATGCCGCCGGTGAGACTTAGCACCATCGCTTCAATCAGAAACTGACGCAGAATGTCCTTTTCGCGGGCGCCGATGGCCATGCGAATGCCGATTTCCCGGGTTCGCTCGGTCACCGACACCAGCATGATATTCATGATGCCGATCCCGCCCACGAGCAACGAAATCGAAGCGACGATCAACATAAGCAGGGACACGGTTTGGGAAATGGTCTTGGCAATCTCGTTGACCTGCTCCTGGGTGCGTACGCTGAAATCGTCGTCGCCCCATTGCGGAATCCGGTGGGCCACGCGGAGAATGTCCTTGATCTGGCGAATGGCTTCCGGCATGTCTTCGCGCGTTCGAATCGAAACGTAAATGTAATCGAGTTCTTTCTTGGCGGTCAGGCGTTTTTGAAACGTCGTGTAGGGTATGATGATCATATCGTCCTGATCCTGGCCGGACGCCAGTTGGCCTTTGGGCTCGAGTACGCCGGCGACCCGGAACGGGATATTCTGGATACGCACGATCTCCCCGGTCGGGTCGGTGTCGCCGAAAAGGTTGGTGGCCACGGTCAGGCCCAGGACGCAGACTTTGTTGCCGGATCGGTAGTCCTGATCGGAGAACATCGCGCCGAACTGGAAAGCCCAGTTTCGAATCGTCGTGAAACTCGGGTTGACGCCAAAAATCTGACTGCCCCAGTTTCGTTCGCTGGCCACGACATTGGTGACGAGCCGCACGGCCGGCGTCTGGGCAATCACCAGATCGCACTGTTTGATGATCGATTCGCCGTCTTCCGGTTGCAGGGACGTCGTGGACCGGGTGCGGATACCGCCTGCCGTGACACCGCCGGGACGGATCGTGATCACATTGGTGCCAAACGCCGCCGTCTGGTTGTCGATCTCCTGTTGCGCGCCCGCGCCAACGCCGTCCATGGCAATAATCGACCCGACGCCGATTACGATGCCAAGCATGGTCAGCGCGGACCGCAATTTGTTGCGGCGAAGGGCGTTGAATGCGATCTTGATGATGTTGCCAAAATTCATACGAACCTACAGGTTGTCCACAATGGAGGTGGCCAGAATGCGCCGCATTTCTTCTTCCGGGTTCAGGCGGTTTTCGACGACGAAGTCTTTGAGAATTCTGCCGTCCCGAAACACGACGTTCCGTTTGGCATACTGGGCGATGTCGGTTTCATGCGTCACGAGAATGATCGTGATACCTTCACCGTTGAGTTTTTGAAATATGGCCATGATTTCGATGCTGGTTTTGCTGTCCAGGTTGCCGGTGGGTTCGTCCGCCAGAATCATGGATGGGCGGGTGGCCAGGGCCCGCGCAATGGCCACGCGCTGCTGCTGGCCGCCGGAAAGTTCGTTCGGTTTGTGATCAAATCGTTTGTCCAGGCCGACCGCCTGCAGCGCTTCCAGCGCCCGCTCGTGACGCTCGCGCGATCCGATCCCCTGGTACAACAACGGTAATTCGACATTTTCAATGGCCGACGTGCGGGACAGGAGATTGAATCCCTGGAACACAAAACCGATCTTGCGGCTCCGGACAATCGCCTTTTCGTCCTTGGACATCATGGCCACGGGTATGCCGTCCAGTACATATTCACCGGACGACGGCGCATCCAGGCAACCCAGGATGTTCATGAATGTGGATTTTCCGGAACCGGAGGCGCCCATGATGGCGACAAATTCGCCCTGTTTGATTTCCAGCGACACGCCGCGCAACGCCAGCACATCGACGGATCCCATACGATACGTTTTTTTCAGGTTGCGCACCGAAATGAACGCCGGAGCCAGAAGCACATCCGCGGCGGCCGCCTGTTGGATCGTGGTCATGTCAATTTTTCGTCTTGAACCGAGTGGTGGTATTGGCCGTCGCAGGCCCTGTGGATATACCGGTGATCACCGTCATGCCTTCCTTGACATCGCCGCTTCGGATTTCCGTAAATATCCCGTCCGTGATACCGGCTTCCACAATCACCGGAAACACACCCGATCCCTCCGGCCGCCACAGCATCGAATTGTTTTTCAGATCGAACCGGTCTCCAAACTGGGATGAGAATCTTGTGAACTGGTCCTGGGTCAGGGCCGGTTGGTATCGCAGGGCGGCGCTGGGCACGCGAAGCACATCTTTCCTCGTCTCCACGACAATGGAAAGGTTGGCCGTCATGCCGGGCAGCAGTTTGCTTTCTTCGTTGCTGGCATCGATAATAACCTCATAACCCACCAGATTCTGGGCAACGATCGGCTGAAGACGGATTTGAGCCACTTTGCCCCTGAACTGTTCTTCCGGATACGCGTCCACAAAAAACGTCGCTTCCTGATCGACCTTGACTTTTCCGATGTCGACTTCGTCGATGACGGCTTCAACCTGGATTTTGGACAAGTCGTTGGCGATCTCAAAGAGGATGGGCGCCTGCAGACTGGCTGCCACCGTCTGGCCGACGTCGACATTTCTGGAAATCACCACACCGTCGATCGGGGACACGATCGTGGTGTATTGCAGGGATACTTCCGCACGGTGGTAGGCCGCCGTCGCCTGTTTTGCATTGGCCACGGCAAGATTGTAATTGGTCGAAGCCTCGTCTTTTTCAGCCTGGGATATCAGTTTGCGTTCATACAACTCCGTGGCCCTCTCCAGCGTTTTTTTCGCCTGGTCAACCTGGGCCCGCGCCCGCTCCGCACTGGCCTCGGCCTCCAGGAGCTGCGCCTTGAGAAACGTCGGATCAATCTGGGCGATCACATCCCCTTTGCGCACTTTGGTGTTGAAATCAGCATGAATCTTCGAAATGGTTCCCGTCACCTGCGTGCCGACCTGCACGCGTGTCACCGGATTGATTTTGCCGGTGGCCGTGATAACCAGTGAAACGTCGCCGCGCTGAATCGTTTCAAGGCGGACGTGCTCTTCTTTGCGGCCATTGCCAAAGACCAGATACGACACCACCAAAAGCCCGACGGCCCCAAGGGCGATCGCCACCATCGTTTTTCTGTTCATACCGGATTACTCCTGATCCATTACGACCGAATCGTGCCGATGGTTCTTCGGAAACGAGACAGCTCGATGAAATAATTGTACAAAGCCGTGGTTCGCTCGATGCGGGAATTGGCCAATGAATAATTCGCGTCGGTGATCTCGATCGCCGACCCCACGCCCGTTTCGAAACGGCCCTCGGCCAGATCGAGATTCTTCTGACCCTGAATGACAATCTTGCCGCTCGCTTTGTATCGCTCCTCGGCATATTTGACGCTGAAATACCGGTCCTGGACTTCCTGGATGACGCGCTGGCGAGCGACATTGTACTGCGACGTTGCGGTGCGGATGCCGCCCTGGGCTTCGGCAATATCGGCGCGAACGGTCAGTCCCTGAAAGATAGGAAATGCAAAGTTCATCCCCACATTATAGCCGACCTGCAGCCGTTGTTTGGTCGGAATCACCTGGTCCTGAACGAGGTACGGACCGAGACTGGCCGACGCAGAGATGATGGGATAGTACTGGCTCTTGGCGGCGCTCAACGCCGATCGCCAGGCCTGAATCCGCATCTGGGAGGCTTCGATCTCCTTGCGCGAACCCAGCGCCAGATTGATCGACTCCTGAAGATTGGCCGCAAAAGGTACGAACGCCGTGTCTGAAGTCAAAAAGTAATCCTGAGGATTGTCGTTGATTTCGGTAATGCCCATCGCGCTGTTCAGGGTGACTTTGGCGAGACGGGACTTGCCCCGGGCGCTGATCAATTCCAATTCGGCGTTGGCCACCTCAAGCTCGGCCTTCGACACATCCGATTCCGCCAATTTGCCGACCTCAAAAAAACCCCTGGCGCGCTCCAGGTGTTTGTTCGCCTGGTTTACACGTTCTTCATTGATTTCCACGATATGCCGGGCCAACACATAATTGTAGTAGGAAATGTGGACGTTGAGAATGACATCTTCTTCGGTCGTACCCAGGGCGAGTTCGGAGGCCTTGATGATTTTGTTCTTCGAATCCAACGCCTTATTGGTACGGCCAAAATCATAAATCGGTTGCCGCAACGTCATGCGCACCGACGGCACAAACTTGGCGCCTTCCGGATCGATCGTCGGTATCGGCGCAAACGAACTGGATGACTGCAGCGCGCTGTTGGTGTAATACGCCCCGGCTTCCATCTGGATTTGCGGAAACCGCGACGACAACACCTGCGTGTATTCGGATTCGGCCGTTATAATGGCTCCCTGCGATGATCCGATGGACGGTTGGTTTTGCAATGCGATCTGGACGCAGGCTTCCAGGGTTAAGCTCTGTCCGGATACCACAATGGATGCATTTTCCTGAGTGTGTCCAGCCAACGCACTGAACATCCCCAGCAGCATACCGACCAAACATAGCGATTTCATATCGTTCCTTTGTTCAAGGCATGATTCGTCGTCATGGACACCATCAAACATTGTGCCATTCAACGTGCGGGAAAATAATGTATAAAAGCCTGATTATCAAACTCTAACTGCGCTGAAACGGCTGAAAAGGAAGCGGTTTCGTCAATACCGTGTATCTATTTCTCACGGATTCTTTCACACGTGGTCACACACCGAACAGCCGGCGTGCATTCTCGGTCGTCCAGGCGGCCACGGTCTCTGGGTTCTCGCCCAGGGATTCGGCGAGACGTTGGGCGGTGAAGCGGACATACGATGGCTCGTTGCGCTGACCCCGGTGCGGGACGGGGGGAAGGAATGGGCAATCGGTTTCGACGAGCAGGCGATCCCGTGGTATCTGCGGCGCCAACGCCGGTAAGGGCGATTTCTTGTATGTGAGATTGCCGGCAAACGAAATGTGAAATCCGAGTTCAAGCGACTTTTCAAGAAACGGCGCATCGCCCGAGAAACAATGCATCACGCCATGGAACAACCGGTCGGTGGCCGCCTGTTCGTCTTGCAGAAAAGTCAGTAGATCGTCATGGGCATCCCTCACATGAATGATCATGGGTTTCCCGGAAGATGCCGACAGATTCATGAAAAACCTGAACACCTTCTTTTGAAGATCCGGCGGCGACTCCTTCCAATAGTAGTCCAATCCCGTTTCGCCGACGCCGACGACTTTTTCATGCCGGACAAGCGCTTCGAAGTCGGCAGTCATGTCGTCCTTCCAATGAATCGCCTCCGTCGGATGGTGACCCACGACCGCGTAAACGTCTTCGTAGCGCTCCGCCAGTTCGATGGCGCGCCGGCTGGACGGCAGCGCCGTCCCGATGGTGACGATACGTCCGACGCCCGCGGCCCGGGCGCGCGCGATCACTTCATCACGATCGGCGTCAAACTGGTCGTAATCCAGATGGGCGTGCGTGTCGACAAGCATGAAATCAATAGTCTTTTCTGAAATAGAGAAGGATGTTGATGATGTCTTCCTGCTGGAGGGTTTTGTCCTGCGACGGCTGCTTGTACTCAAATTCAATCGTCTTCTTCCAGGACCGCATGACGGGGATCTTTTTCAAGAGACTGTCGGCCGAATATTCCAGTGTCACGGTCCGGCCGGAAGATACATCGAGACCGCCTTCGTAACTGACGGACAGATCCTCGTTGATACGCTTCGCGATTTCGAATTTGGACGATTCACCCGCCGTGCCCTGTACGAACTCCAGCTTCTGCAAGCCGGCTTTGTTGGCCACGACGTTCAGAATCTGATTGATGGCCACCTGTTTGGCGAAATCGCCCGCCTGGCTCGCTCCGAGTTTGGTGATGTCCTTCGTCTTCACACCGAGCACCAGATAGGAGAGAATGTCCTGCGGTTCCGACAGTCCGGCCAGGTTCTCGCCGCTGCCGCGTTCGACGGCGGTGATCGCAATGGACGGCTTGAGCAATTTCCCGGACACTTTGATCTGGGCTTCCGATGGCGTGATGGTGCCGTCATCGTCCTTGTATTCAAAACGTTTTACGGCAAGAATATCGAGATTCGGATTGACGCCGGGTTCGCCGCTGAATGTAATCACGCCGCGATCGATGGTAAAGGCCACGTTAAGGTAGGCGTACTTGCCGCCTTTCTTTGTGTTCACGTCACCGGCGATGAAAAAGTCCTCCGAGCCCGGCGGTTTGGTCACGCCGATTTCTCCGAACAGCGACAGCGTCATTTCAGCGCTTCGAATCGAATTGTCGGAGTTCTCGGGGAGACTGATCATCAGATCCATGTCGAGATTCTTGTAGAATTCGGAGGCTTGTTTTTCCGCCGCCTTGTCGCCCTTTCTGGCCGTCGTCACCACCTTGGCTTTGGTCGGATCGACCACCCATATCTCCGAATTCCGAATTTGCAGATCGCCTTTCACCATCGTGTTGAAGAGGGACGGCGCCGCGACGTCCATTTCGCCGGTGACCTTGGCCGTGTGCAGGTACGACGTTTCCGATTTCGTATTGATCGGAACAAAATCCGCAAACACCAGATGGAACTGGTACCCGATTTTGTCAACGTTGTTGAAGGCGAAGTTTTTAAGCACATCCGCCAGATCCACCGTGCCATTGGCGAGCAGGAGCGAATTCGGATCCTTGCCGGATTGCACCATCAGGGTATCGAGGAACACTTTCTCGGGCGTCAACCGCACAAACAGTCTCACGTTACGGAACGTCTGCCCCAACGTGCTGCGGGGAAATGTGAGTTGGCCGTCTTCGATCTTCATTTCGCCCTGGATGACCGGCTTTTCCTTGTTGCCGCTGACTTTCATGTCCAATTTGATTTCACCGCGATTGAGCGTCAGGTTCTTTCCAAAAAAAGCCTGCAAAAACCGAAGATCGATGCCCTCGGAATGCACGATAAAATTCATCGGCCGGTTCGTGAGACGGTTTTCAACTTCCTTGAACGTGAGATCGAGGGGCAAATAGCCCCCCATCGTCAGCGTTTTGTCCTTGTTCTGGTTCAGCGTCATGTTGATCTGCAGTTTCCGGTTGAGGTACTGCAAATTGCCGAGGAAATTGTCGTAGACGAATTCCGACGCCTTGCCATTGGATATGTTCCAGTCGGCGATGATGATCGGTTTCTCAAAACTTCCCTTCAGACTGGCGTTGAGGTTCAACAGGCCTTCGACAACCGACTGGCCGGATCCGATCAGGGCGTTGACTCGGGAGAGATCAAGGTCCTTCACTTTGAGATCGAGATTCTGGTCGCCGGACACGTCCACTTTGCCGAATATGGAAATAAAACCCTTGCCGATATCCATATTGAAAGAACGGATGTCGAAGACGTTTTTTTCCAGATCAAAAGCCAGATCGATCGGATCCTTGTTCTGCCAGTTTTCAACCCATTTTTCGTAGGAGGAATCGATCACCGCGTCGCCGCCGAGCACCAGCATGACCTCGCGCGTCTTGAGCGTCCGCCCGCCGATGCGCAAGGACAGATTGTCGAGGAACAACTCCCCTTTCTTTTCATTCTCGAGAACCAACGAACCCTTGAGGTTGGCGTAGGCATTGAGGCTGTCTTCATTGGCGGAAATTTCAAAAGACGTTCTGTTTTTTTCCTTTGTGATCGACGTCGTAAAATCCCGAACGTGCGTGCCCGCCATGTCCAGGTGATGAGTATACAGCACGATATCGCCGAAAATCGTGCTGTCGATGGATTTGACATCCGCCCCGCCGGCCAGCCTGCCCGGCAGAATGTTATCAAAATAGTACGTCAGACGTAGCGAGTCCATCCGGATGGTCGAAAAAACGAGGTTGGTCAGGTTGACTTCCCCGCTCGTATTCATGCGATCGTAGTTGCCCGTCATTCTGCCGTCAAACCGCAGCTTCAGATTGAGTGTATCTTTGAGCAGGGTATCCACGCCGATATACCGTTTCAACAGGGAAAAGTCACGCGTGGCAAGACTGTAACTCAAATCGACGCTCGAGTCCAAACCGACCGATCCGCTGGCCGTGAAACTCGCCAGAGGCGTCGCGATGGTGATTTCGTCCAATTTCACTTTGCCATGGCTTTGTGAGCCGCGCACCGTGAGATTTTCGAGGTCCCGATTGAGTATCTTTGATGAATCCGATATCAGGCGGACGGTGCCGGTCGATTTATCCGGATTGAGGCCCTGACCGTCGTACACCAGGGTCAGGTTGATCGAACTTTGCATCGAGGTGTCGCCGATGATATCGGCCACGTTGATGTCGCGCAGGCGTGTCTCCAGGTGGTAGGCTTCCGTTGACAGGTTGAATTGACCCTGGCAATTGAATTGGCCGGCGCTGGTGCGTCCCTCGAACTTGGACAATTCGGCAACACCGCCCGTCACGTGGGCGTCAATTTCGAAATTTTCGATATCAATGCCGAAAAACCGGGACTGACGCAACGTAAGATTGAGATTGCTTCGAAGCGTTTTTGGATCCGTTCCGATACCGTCCGCCAACACACGCCCGTTGATATTCGCGTACAGGTCCGCGCGGTCGGCGAATGCGCCAATATTGATGCCTTTGAAAGAGAGGTCGGCCTTGTAGCCCAAAGGGCCCTCTCCGTAGTCCACGCCCGCATATCCGCGCAATTCTCCGGCCGAGGTTGTGATGGAGAGATCGGTCAGCAAGACGCCGGCCTCGTCTCCTTTGGCGTGCGTTTCCAGTTCGACCTTGTGAAGGTCGGGCATGCCGATATCGGCAAAACCGCGGATGTCATCAAGGTGGAATGGGTAGGCCCGGAGGTCCATGTCGTATGACAGCGGCACGCCGTGAGCCGAGTCCGGCAGGATAACCAGACCAGCCACGAAAAAATCCGTCCGGTCGGTGACCAGCCGGATGCCGCCAATTCGGGCGGAAAGCGTGTCAACGATCTCCGGATGGGCAGCCTGTTCCGACAACGAACGTGGAAACAACCGTCCGTCCACCTGAACGGAAAGGTTGCGCACTTGCAGGGTGTCGGCTTTCGGCGACGAGGCGTCCGCCAGGGCAAACGACAATTGTTTTAGATCGATGTGCTGATCGTGATCATCGACGGCCACATGCAGGCGAATCGTCAGACCGGTGGCTGTGCGGCGGAAGGCGCCAAAATCCAGCGCCACAGTGCCATCGTTCAGGGCCAGTTCTTCAAGCCGTATGGCTATACCGCCGAGCATCGTGGCCATGGAATCGACCGGTTTCGGAGGCTTCGGCGCCGAGGGCTTCGCGATGGTCGAAAAATTCAAAACACCGGTGGTGTCTGTGACCAGATTCAGATACGGTTTGTCCAACCGGATGGCCTCGATCACGACGCGATCATCGAGGATCGCAAGCAGGTCATAGGCGACTTCCAGTCTTTCGAACGACACGAGGATCGAACGGTCCTGCGCCGAGCGCAATTCGCCGTCTTCGACAACCAGCCGCGTGAAAAAATTGCCGCCAATGGAACCGATGCGCAACGTGGCATTCAACTCGTCATTGACCATGGCGGTCACCCGATCCCTGAGCAGGTCCTTGAAGACCGGGGTCTGGAAAAACGCCAGCACGAGCCCGACCAGGACAACAACCGAGACGATGGTCCAGAGCAGACTCTTCAGGAGGATTTTGATTATTCTCTTGATCATGGTTCAGGGGCAAAGATACACCATTTTGTATCATGTTTTCAATCAATATCATTTTCGGTCACACTCCGGTCACCCGGCAACGAACACGGTTTTGACGGGCTCGCCGGATGACTCTTTGGAATCCGGATTTTCAATTTCGCGGACATTTGCCCTTTTGATTCCGTAATCAAAAGTGTATTTTACCGGTCATGCTGTACAAAGCCCTCCTCCGTCCGATGCTCTTCCAACGCGATCCGGAATCGGTCCACGATCTGGCGATGCGCCGCCTGTCGGCCCATGGACCTCTTTTGAAGATGGGCCGTCCTTGGTTTGTGTACGACGACCCGCTATTGCACCAGACGGTGATGGATTTGTCGCTGGCCAATCCCGTCGGTCTCGCCGCCGGTTTTGACAAGATGGCCATGGCGATTCCGGCGTGGGCGCACCTGGGTTTCGGATTTTGTGAAATCGGAACGGTCACCGGTCAACGCCAGCCGGGCAACGACAAACCACGCTTGTTCCGGCTTCCCACGGATCAGGCCTTGATCAACCGCTTCGGATTCAACAACGATGGCGCTGAAAAGACGGCCGCCCGGATGGCCGCAGGGCACCGGTCCGTCATTCCGCTGGGCATCAACATCGGGAAAACCAAAATCACCGCGATCGAGCATGCGGTCGATGACTACGTGTTTTCGTTCCGGACGTTATGGCCTCACGCCGACTATTTCGCCGTGAATGTGAGTTCACCGAATACACCGGGTCTTCGGGAATTGCAGGACCGGCCTTTTTTGACCGACCTGCTGCAGGCGCTCAGGATCGCCGACCGTGAACTGGCCGGACCGTCGCGCGGCAAACCCATCCTCGTCAAGATTGCCCCCGACCTGTCGTATGCGCAGATCGACGACGTGCTACGGGTCATTGAGGACACCGGTATCGCCGGGCTCATCGCCACCAATACGACCGTCACCCGGGACAACCTGCGATCCCCTGAAACACTTCGGTCGGAAACCGGCGGTCTCAGCGGCCGGCCCCTCCGACAGCGGTCCACGGAGATCATCCGCCACATCCGTCGACAAATGGCCGACCGCATCGTCCTTGTCGGTGTGGGCGGCATTTTTTCCGCCGAGGACGCGTACGAAAAAATAACCGCCGGGGCCTCATTGATACAGGTGTACACGGGATTTGTGTATGAAGGCCCGGGATTTTGCCGGAAACTCAACCGCCGCCTGGCTACCCTCCTTCGCCGCGATGGATTTTCATCCTTATCCGACGCCATTGGAAGCCGGTTACCCACTCAAGGAACGCACCCATGACCGACCAATTCAATCCGCCGCCTGACTCTGTTGAAATCGACCGTTCGCCATTTTCTCTCAAGACGTCCGTGGTCCTATTGATCCTCGGCGTGGGCGTCGGCTACACCATCACGACGATGTTTGCGGTGGTCGTCACGGCGGTCATGTTGATGTCCGGGCCGTCCATCCCTGCCGATGTTTTCATGAAACTGGGTCTCCTCGTGGGCACCGTCTCATTTATTGCGCCGGCCTACTACTATATGCGATATTGCCACAAGCATCCGGTGCACGTATTCCGCCTGCGGCCGGTGCCGCCTTCGGTGCTGGCATCGACGGTCGCCCTGGCGCTCGGATTGTTCGTCGTCACGGACGCCATTGACCGGATGATCGCGCCGACCATCAATGCGTTTCTCGACAGCACCATCGGCACGTTGTCGCCGGAACTTCTCTCCGATCGCATTCTTGAGAAGATCATGGCGGAATTCACGATCAAACACTGGTTGTCAGGAACCATCCTGATTCTGGCCGCCGTGGTGGCCGCCGGCGTTTGCGAAGAAATGCTCCTGCGCGGCATGTTCCAGCAGGCCCTTGAATCCCGATGGCCGGCCGGCCGGGCCATACTCATATCCAGTCTCGTTTTTGCGCTTATCCACCTGAATCCATGGGGCGGAATTCAGATTTTCATTATCGCTCTCTTTCTTGGCCTCGTCGCCTGGAAGACGGGTAGCATTCTGCCGACCGTGTTGATGCACGGCGTCAATAACCTGCTGGCCATTGTCATACATAATATCGGACCGGACCGGCTGACCTGGTACGGTAACGACCAAACCATTGAAACACCGGCGTTGATAGGCGGAGTCGTTTTGTTACTGATTGGAGGTTTTGGGATCATGGCGAAACCACGCGGGAACGGATCCATCCCCACGCCGCATCAAATATGATTGATGGCGATGTCCAGCCCCTTTTCTTTTCCTGCTTCCCCGCATGGTGTCCCACCGCTCCAGTCGGCTAACTTGGGCGTTATTTTTCAGCAACGATTGAAAAAGGTTGGCAGAAATGAGTTATCGATTTCAGATGATGCTGGCGGCGTTGTGGATGTGTCCGATGTTCGCTCACCCGCAGGTGACGGGCTCCATCACCGGGCGCGTCGTCGAAACCGCCACCAAAGAGCCTCTGGCCGGCGTCAACGTGCTGGTCGTCGGCACGTCCTTCGGCGACGTGAGCGATGCCAAAGGCGAATTTGCCATTGGTCGGCTGCCCGTCGGCACGTATCGCCTTCAATTTTCATACATCGGACACCGGATCCTTACCAAAGCCGACGTCGTGGTCATGTCCTCCAAGCCAACGTATGTCGCCGCGGAATTGGAAAACGAGAGTCTCCAGGGGGAAGAAGTCGTGGTAACGGCCGACTACTTTGGCGGCGCCACACGGCGTCAGACGAGCACGGTGGACCTGTCCCGCGAAGAAATTCGTCGCTTCCCCGGGGGCTTTGAGGACGTTGTGCGGACGGTCGCGACGTTGCCCGGCGTCGCCATTACGACGAGCGGCGGGCGTAACGACCTGCTCGTGCGAGGGGGCAGTCCATCGGAAAATCTGTTTATCATCAACGGTCTGGAGGTGCCCAATATCAATCACTTTGCGACGCAAGGCTCGTCCGGAGGCGCGCTGAGTTTCGTCAATCTCGACTTTGTCGACCAGGTGGATTTTTCGGCGGGGGGATTTCCCGCGAGATATGGCGACAAGTTGTCGTCCGTTTTGTCGTTATCGTTGAGGGAGGGACGCCGGGACCGCTTCGGCGGCAAGGCGATCGTGTCGGCGACGCAATATGGCGCCAATGTGGAAGGGCCCCTGGGTGGCGGAGGTTCCTTCATCGCCAGTGTGCGCCGCAGTTATCTCGACCTGATTTTCAAGGCGGCAGGGTTTGCGTTTGTGCCAGTTTACACGGATCTCAATGTGGCCGCGACGTGGAATCCCAACCCCAGGGACCGATGGACATTCATCGGTCTTGGCGCCATTGATGAGGTCGACCGCAACACGACGACACGCAAGAACCGCATCGACAATGCCGGTTTGATGGACAACACTCAATACCAGTCCATTACCGGGGTGGCTTATCGGCGATCTCTGACAGCCGGTTATCTGGAAGGCACGCTCAACTACAACATCGGCCGTTTCCGCTTCAGCCAGCAGGACACCAATCTCGTTCGATATTTCAAAACCCGTGCGAGGGAAGACGAAATCAACACCGGCCTTCGGCATTACTGGCTGGTATCACCCGATGTTTCCATTCTGACCGGCGTATCGCTCAAGCGGTTCAGAAACACGAATACGTCGACCTTTTCCGATACGATTTACGACCGGAATGGACGCCGTACAGCGGTGACTGACATCGGCCTTCGCAGCCGCCTGAGTTCTGATCAGACCGCCTACAAGGCCGCCGCTTATGTGGAGTCGGAGTGGCAGGTCGCGCGCCCCCTCAACGTGGGTTTCGGATTGCGAATCGATCATTACACGTTCCTCAATACCCGAACGTACCTGAGTCCGCGGATCAGCCTGCGATACGCGCTGACCGAAAAACTGTCTTTCAAAGCCGGCGGTGGAGTCTATCATCAGTCGCCTTCGTACGTATGGATGGTCAATCGCGAAAACCGCCGCTTGAAGGCGCTTTCAAACCGGATGATCGTTGCCGGTCCTGAGTATCTGGTCCGCGACGACCTGAAAGCAAGAGTGGAAATTTATTACAAAACATACGCAAACCTGCCCGTTGGCGCTCAGGCCGGCATCAACGACTATGTGGTCATTTCAAATACCGGAACGGGGTTTGGAGGCCGGGAAGATGATTTCCAGTCTTTCGGATATTTTCCAATGACGTCGTCCGGTCGCGGCCAGGCCTATGGAGGAGAGTTCCTCATCATCAAGAAATCATCCGACATGCCCATGTACGGGCAATTCAGCGTGTCCTACGGACGGAGCGAAGTCTCCGCTTCAAACGGGACAACCTATCCGAATCAGTACGATCAGCGTTGGATCGTCAATCTGTCAGGAGGCTATGCATTCCGGTCAAAATGGGAAACCAGCGGGCGTGTCAGATTTTACACGGGCATTCCATATACGCCCACCTACCGGCCCTCCGAGAACACGCGGAACCCCGGCCTGATTCAAAATCTCCCTGAAGAATATCTGAGCCGGCGGCTCGCAAGCGGATGGGTGCTCGATCTGAGAGTGGATCGGTATTTTAATTTCCATTCGTGGACGTTGATCGCTTACGTGGACATACAAAATGTTCTGAACTACAAAGTCCCAAGCCCTCCCCGTTATGATTTCGCCGAAGACCGGATCAGTACGACCAATGCGATTGGTTTACTTCCTTCCATCGGCATTTCCGCCGAGTTCTAGCGCGCTGTCAACACGATCGTTGAATGAAACGCCGCCTCTTCCTGCGTGTGAAGGTCTCTCACCATGATGTCCAGTTGATACAGACCCGGCGCCAGCCGGCTCAGATCGAGCCCCAACGAAACACGGTCGTCCGTGGAAGCGCCCGTCATGACGGTCGACGACGTCACACGATACAAGCCCGAAGAACCCGTCAGCCGGCGCCAGAGATTCCGCTGTTTTTTTGAGACGGATGTTTCCACCCGGAAGCGTGAACGGCCTTCGTCGTCGAGAGCGAGGCGGTAGACTTCAAAATAGAGTTGGATCGGATAGGTAGTCGCCACGCTGTCTCCAAACACGGGAACGACCATTTTGTCCTCGGACAGGCGACCGACAATCACATCGCTCAGTTGGAGCGAATTTCGACGGAAATCCCGGATCGTCATCGGGCCGCGAACGACCGCGTGACGAAACGTCGAATCGCTGCGAAGTTCCACGGAAAACCCCTTGATACGAGGATCGACCGGCGAGTGAATGCCGAGTACGGCGATCCGGTCTTCTTTCGATGTGATCGGCAGGCTCACCATGGAATCGCGGACCGGAACGCCCGACGAATCCGTCAGAAAGAAACCTCCACGGTGCGCGAACGTGGCCGAGTCGGTTTCCGCAAAAGCCACAATCCGATTTTGGTTATCGGAACTCTTGAATTGGTATGTCTTGACGCTCATGCCAAAGGTGAGGCCGGCCGGCCACAGAAAGCGGTCCGGTATCGTGTGCTGCAGGTTGTCCGCCTCGAGAACGGAGGCGTTGTCCAGCAGAAATCGGCCGTTGGCGTAGTCGTCCCTGAACGTCAAAAGGAAGCGATCGTATGACCAGACACGCGCGCCACCGAGAAGACCGATGTCCGGCTGAACGGCATACGACACATCCGGGCGTCCGTATTCCAGATACAGCCGCCCTTGCTCGCTTTCAATGCCCGGCGCATCGGAACGGTCTTGCCTGAAACGAAGGTTGGCATACGTAACGCGGTTGAACCGTTCCAATGCCTTCTCATTTTCTGTGGTCAGAAACATCGGATCAACGCCGGACAAGCTGCCTTCGGTGGCATGATACCGGTCAT
>CAZJBS010000016.1:69883-76509 GCA_964544475.1 uncultured Bacteroidota bacterium
AGAAACATCGGATCAACGCCGGACAAGCTGCCTTCGGTGGCATGATACCGGTCATACTCCTCTCGGGACATCTGTTGAAAGGCGCGTTCGTAGTAGAGCCGGGATTCGCCGGTACGTCCGAGGTGATAGGCCGCGTACGCCGCATACAAACACGCCTCCTTGTCAAACGGATTTCGCTCCAGCCGCCATTTGGTCAGGCGCCACATGGCGTCGTATCTGGCGACCTCCATGTACAAAAGCGCAAGATGCAGCAACGCTTCGCGATGAGACGGCTGGTGTTGAAGGGCATTTTCGAAATAGTCGGCCGCCTGATTGAGATCCTCGTAACCGTACGCCGCCAGGGAGACGTACTGATCGCCGGTCGAGGATTCCACCAGTCCGATCATGTCTTTGTATTTGAGAGCCGACCGTTCTTCGACGAGCCCCAGGTGGAAGTAGGCGTCGGCATAGAAGGGCGACGGCGGTTGATTCCAATCAAATCCATTCAGAATTTCCCGGCACGCTTCCCCGGCGGCGTGGAAAAAGCCTCGTGCATACAGAGCGCGAACCAGTGTCAGGCGGGCAGGCAGGTCGCGCGGATTACGGGTCACGGCATGTCTGGCGTATTCTTCCGCCTTCGCACGCGCGGCGACCGTGTTGACAGCCAGGAAATGGTCGGCGAGGCGGCATCGCGCACTGGCATATTCTTCGGAGGATTCCGGTATGGCCACCAACACGGTGACCATCGAGTCGGACAAACGTCGATCGCCGTCCCCGGCCTTCACGACTGTGAAACCTCCGCACAGCAGTATCCACGCGATGCGACGAACCATCAGCGAGCGTTGCCTTTTTGATTGTCCCAACAGAAAATCCAGCCGGAACAATGTAGAACGGGGTTCCGGCAAAGTCAAGCCGGCGGCGGGTTGCGGAAAATAGACATTGATAAAGAAGATCGTTTTAAACTATCTTCGCTCGCCTTTTACAATCAAGGAGACGGCCTATGGACAAGCCTGTGGTGGGAATCGTCATGGGAAGCACGAGTGACTGGGAGGTGATGCAGCACGCGGCGGCCCAGTTAAAAACCTTCGGTGTGGCTTTTGAAACGAAGGTGGTTTCCGCCCATCGGACACCGGACCTTCTTTTCGAATATGCGCAGTCGGCGCGGGGCCGCGGTCTTTCCTGTCTCATCGCCGGCGCCGGCGGTGCGGCCCATTTGCCCGGCATGCTGGCGTCCAAAACATCCCTGCCCGTACTCGGCGTGCCCGTGCCGTCGAAGTATCTCAAAGGCGTGGATTCGCTTCTGTCCATCGTACAGATGCCGAAAGGCGTACCCGTCGCCACGTTTGCGATCGGAGAGGCGGGCGCGGCCAATGCGGGGCTTTTTGCCGTCGCCATGCTCGCCGGAGGCGACCCGTCTCTCGCCGCCAGACTCGAGACGTATCGCAAGAATCAGACCGACGACGTGCTGGCTTCCACCCTTCCGCCCGTTCCATGATTCTGCCCGGCGCCACCCTGGGTATGCTCGGCGGAGGCCAACTGGGGCGCATGTTCACCGTGGCCGCCCGTACCATGGGATACAAAGTGGTTGTGCTCGATCCCGATCCGGAAAGCCCGGCCGGTCGCATCGCCGATGTTCACCTGCGGTCGGGATTTCACGATACGGCCGCCTTGAACCAACTCAGCCAATCCTGCGTCGCCATCACGACGGAATTCGAAAACGTGCCGGCGGACACGCTCGAGATCCTCGCCAGAACCAGCCTTGTCCGGCCTTCGGCAGCGGCCGTGGCTACGACCCAGAACCGGATCCACGAAAAGACTTTCCTTCAGCAGCACGGCATTCCGACCAACAAATTCTGTCCGGTCCGCACGGAACACGCATTGCAATCGGCGCTGGCGCAGGTGGGTTTGCCGGCGATTCTGAAAATCAGCAGCCTGGGATATGACGGCAAGGGCCAGTGGAAAGTGCATTCGGCCGACGAAGCCTCCGTCGCTTTCCAATCCGCGGGCGGCCGCGAATGTCTGTTGGAGGAATTCCTGCCCTTTGCCGCCGAGCTTTCGGTTGTCGTCGTACGAAGCGCCGATGGCGACGTGGCGACGTATCCGACGGCCGAGAATGTTCACAGGAACGGAATTCTGGATACAACCCTGGTACCCGCCCGCGTTGGAGAAGCCACCCGGCGCGCCGCGCAGGATGCGGCGGTACGAATTGCGAACCACCTGAATTATCAGGGCGTGCTGGCGGTCGAAATGTTTGTCATGCCCGATGGCCGCATCCTGGTTAACGAAATCGCCCCGCGCCCGCACAACAGCGGTCACTACACGATCGACGCCTGTGTCACAAGCCAGTTTGAGCAACAGGTCCGCGTGCTCTGCGGATTTCCGCCCGGCGCGACCACGCTGCTGTCACCCGCCGTGATGTTCAATATCCTGGGCGATGTCTGGGCCGGCTCGGAACCACGATGGGAAAACATACTTAGTACGCCGAACGTCAAACTTCATCTCTACGGCAAATCGACGCCGCGGCCCGGTCGAAAGATGGGGCACTTCACGTGCCTGGGCCCTCAGGTCGAAGATGCCCTTACGCTCGGCGCCCGCCTGAAAAAAGCATCCTTCCCTGCAAATAGTCTCTAATCCCGGAGACGCGACGGAATAAGGATGGCAATGTGCGTGCCGCGGCCCGACTCGCTCTGCACATCGATGTGGCCGTCGTGTTTTTTTACGATCGCGTACGCTTCCGCCAGGCCCAGTCCCCGGCCCGATCCGACCGGCCGCGTCGTGAAAAACGGGTCGAAAATGTGATTCAGAATTTCCGCCGGAATGCCCACGCCATTGTCCGAGAACAGAATGCGCGCCGCCGGCTTCCCTCCCAGAACGGCCCGTGACGTTTCCAGGATGATCGTTCCCGTCCCCGCCTTCAACACCCCCTGAGCCTCCGCGTCCCGTATCGCCTGAACGCCATTGATCAGGATGTTGATGAAACACTGGTTGAGATCCTGGATGTCGACGAAGACCGTTTCGTTGAATGTAAAACGTCGGAGGAACGTGACGTCCCGATGTTGGGTGAAGAAGAGCTCGATGGCGTGATCGAGATGGGGTTCGATCTCTGTTTCGATCATCGGTTCGACGTCGTGGCGCGTGAATTTCTTCAGGTTCGTCACAATGTCTTTGATACGCTGGCTCCCGTTGATCGATCCCTGGAGCGCCGCGTCGAGTTCATGAACCACCTCGTCCAGTTCCATTTTTAGTCTGGTCATGTCGCGTGACAGATCCTCCTGCTGCCCGAGACGGTCGGCGTGCCGGACAAACAATTCGTACAAACGGGTGATCTGGAGCGTATGCCGGCGAATATAGTCCAGGTTCGGAATGATGAACGTCAGCGGGTTATTGATTTCATGCGCCAGGCCCGCCACCATGTGTCCCACGGAAGCCATTTTTTCCGAATGGACGAGTTGGGATTGCGTTTCTTTCAGATCCCGAATGGCGGCTTCCAGCTGAAGGTTGATGGATTTCAAATGGTCCCGCTGCGCTTCGATTTCCCCGCTTGCGGATTCTAATTCCCGAGTGCGTCTTTCGACGTTGCGTTCGAGTTCTTCATTGCGCCGGCGCAACAGCCGCAGACGCCATTGAAATCCTCCATAGATGCCGCTCAGAATGAGTATGACATACATCGTGTAAGACCACCAGGTTCGGAACCAGGGCGGCAGGATGTGGAATTCGAGAAGCGCGGGCCGGCTTTCAATACCATATACATTCCGGGCCTGCACCCACAACCGGTGGCGCCCTTCCGGCAGGTTCGTGTATTCTTTGTGGGGCTCCGGCGACCACGGCGACCATCGTTCGTCAAATTCCTCAAGCCGGTAACGGTAGCGGTTCTTTTCCGTTTCGTCAAAACTCAACGCCGCGAATTCGATCCTCAACGAATTCAGGTCATACGACAAGGCCGGCAGCGTCGTGTTGGGCGCACCGTCGAAGATGAGGCTGTCACGATTTGAGAGAAGCCGGCGGAAAACCACATCAAACGGGGTTTCGGAAAATCCGGGTTTCCCGAGGTCGCATCGCAGGAGATCTTCGCCGGATTGAAACCAGACGACGTTATTCGAATCGATATGCAGCGGGGTTATGAATGGACACTCAAAGCGTCCGCCCAACAACGGTCGAAAGACATAGTGACCATCATCCTGACGAATCGCGACCGCCGGAAACGGGTGCGGGGAGGATTCATGGGCGTAGGCCATCCACAGGTGTCCGTCCGAGTCCAGATGTTTGGGAAACACAAACCCCGGCGGAATACCGAACCGGTCCGGCAGTTGGGAATCCCTGTGGAAACGACCGGCGATGCGATCAAAACGATAGAGTCGACCGGATTCCGTTCCAAAGTACACCTCATCGCCGATGGCATACACATTGATGCCCTCGTCCGGCAAACCGGCCGCCGTATCGTAACTGGTGATCACTTGCGCCCCCAGACCTTTCGAGAAATCAACGCGCGAACAGCCACGCGTCAGGTGACCCACCCACAGGTCGCCGTCACGGTCTTCGGCCAGAAAACGCACGTCGTCATGAATGCCTTCGATGCGGCCTTCGTCGGTCCACCGGTTATTCCGGCGGTAAAGCGAGGCCAGTCCGTCGAACAATCCAACAAAAACGCGGTTGGTATCCTTTCGGGAACGCACGAGCGACGCGGCGTTGAAGCCATTCACTTTTTGCGCCCGGTCCTGTTCGATCAGCAGCGTAGCCTTACCCCAGGTGCCGGCGAGCAGGTTGCCGTCAAGCGGGAGCAAGGCCCAGACTTCCTCCGAAATACCGAGAACGCGCGTCAGGCGGAAAACGCCGGAAGGATTTTGCGGCGAAGCCTCGACACGGAACAACCCATCTTTTGCGGCCACATGGAGAAAACCGTTGTATCGCGCCATGGCCTCCGCCTGGCTTCTGAAATTCAGTGTGGTGTTGAATCGGGAGACGGGCGTCGCGTATTCCACGCGTGTCAGACCTTTTTCCAACGCCGCCCAAAGCCCGTGTTGCCGGTCCACGAACAGGGCCTTAACGCTTTGATTTTGCAATCCGGCCGCTTCGTCGAACACACGCCGGACCGTACCTGCCCGATCGACGATGAGGATACCGCCCTGCAACGTGGCCAGCGCAAACGTCGAATCGTCCAGAGGAATGCCGTTGTAGACGTGGGACTCGCGCAGGACGTCCGTCAGGTGGCGCGCCCAGGGCCGAACGCCGGACCCGTCGAAGAGGAAAGCGCCTTCCTGTGAAACAATCAGAATCTCCCGCGCGCCGTACGGCAACATGGCGTAGATGGGGAACTTCTCGCAGAAACGGCCGCCCGGCACAAGGGCCAGCGTATCACCCTTTAACTCGAACAACCCCACCTTGCGTTGGGTCACGAAAATACGGCCGCGCACCTTGAACGAAAAATGAAAGGACGACTGCGGGCGGATCACCGACAGACGCTCATGATGCCACCGGAAGATGCGCGTGTTGGACTGGAAGTAGATTCCATCCGGCGTGCTCCATGTCCGCCAGACGTTGACGAAACTGCGGTCGGCCGGATCGACTTTGTCCACCATGGAAACAAAATGCGAGCGGCCCCGGGGACTGGTCGCGAGGTAGCCAAATTCGCCCTGCGCGCCGGCATACAGCATGCCCGTCGTCGTGTCGAAGGCCAGCGAGCGCACGGTGGAACGGTTGGTGACGGGTATGACGCGCCAGGTGACGCCGTCGTATTCCATCACGCCGGCATTGTTGGCGGCGTAGATGAGTCCGCGATCGTCCTGGACGACGGCCCAGTTTTGGGCCGATGAACCGTATTCCTTTGGCGTGTAGTTGCGCAGGATCGGCAGGCCGATTTCGTTCTGGGCCGACAGAGAGGCCGCCCATCCCGGAATGAAAAGGCCGGTCAGCCACACGGTGATGACGACGTTTCTTTGGAAAGCGAATCGCATACGACGGGTTGGTGGTTGATGAAGACGGCCGAAACGGTTGATCCGGTCAGGCGCGATGGTAGTCCGGCCGCCAGGTTTTGATTTGCTGTTTGATGGCATCGGGTGCGAGGCCTTCGGCGGCGGCCCTGGCGGCCAGGGCGACAAACTCTTCGTCGGAAGCAAACCGCAGGGCGATGATCTGGCGCATGGTGAGACGGGTATCCAGACGTTGGCCGGCCAGCACAAAATGGCGGAAATTTTCCTCGGCGCGGATGGCCCGGTCCTGCGCGCGCAACGGGAAAACCCGCATATACCACAACATCATCAAAGCGGAAACGCTCAGGGCGGCCAGAAGCGACGCGTTGTACAACCGGCCGGGGTTGTCGAGCGCGTGGAAAAGGCCGACAATGGAGCCCGCCGCGGTCAGCAGAAGAATCGTAAAAAGCACGACATGAAATCCGATCACAACTCGGGCGTGGTTGGCGTAAGATTGCGGTCGCATGAATGCCTCGGAATGAATAAGTGAATGGACGGTGATTGGCTCAAGGTAGGAATGAGGCGTGAGATTGTCCACAGAATTTGCGGAACCGCACCACTATGGAATCGTCCCGACACGACGCAGGCGAGTATCGATTTGATCGAGATTTTTGCCTAGCCACCTGCCTCAAATCAGATGAAACAACTATCGGGACAATTCCATTGTGGTGCGATTAAAAG
>CAZJBS010000017.1:0-1888 GCA_964544475.1 uncultured Bacteroidota bacterium
TTCCAGCATGCAGATGCACATGGGTTCTTTGTGGAAGCAGACCAGCGCGAGATACAGGGATTTGCCCTGGCTCAAACGGTCGATATTCTGAAGTTCCTCTTCCGGAAACGTGAATACCCAGCTCATGCCTCGCTGGCGCTTCGTCTTGGTACCTTTGGTCCGGTATTTGATGTACAGGATCGCGGCATCATTGATGGTATACGCGCACCAGGCTTCGTCTTTGTTGGTCTCGATCATGCGCAAAGATACGGGATGATCGCTGCGGACGAGTTTCGTCAGCACGACGCCGTGATACGCTTCAAAGTCTTTAACGGACATGATGTCCTCCTGTGCTTTTTAGGTCATATGAGCTTCACGTCATTTCGGCGGCTTGAAGCCGATGGGCCTTCTCGGTGGACAGAGCGATTCGAATAATCGCCTTATATTCGTACTCATCCTATTCATGATTCAGCCGATTCATGGTTCGACTGCGCTCACCATGAATCGGAGGCTGTTCAGAGCGTCGCGCATGATGGAAATATTCACCTGGATGGCTTTGCGGCTTCTCAATACCGTGGACAGCATGGCCCTGCTCGGTAAAGGCAAAGGGAATGGCGCCTCCAAAGTGGCGCTTTGATGGTATCACATTTTGTGACACCATCTGGCCGACTTCCCTGTCCGAGAGCTGAAACATGTAGTCAGGGGGAAATCGTCTCCTGTTGCGCCTCACGGCCTGCTTCAGCGCCCTCGTCTCGACATCATACAGTCCGGCGAGATGAAAATCCAGCATGACCCGCGCGCCGCGGATTTCGAAAATCTTTTTATGGATGATCTGAAGTTCCATCAGAACACCCATTCCGCCTGGCGGCGTTTCATGATCACCGTCTGTGAGAAGCGCTTGCGCACCGAAACATCACCCCACCCTGACCCTCCCCTTGAAGGGGAGGGCATGGGTGGGGTTGCTGATCGCGCATCATGACAATTGCATTCTGTCACGGGTCTCCATGTAGCGAAGCAGATGTGACCGGGTTTAGCGCGAAAACCCCGGCCAACAGGGTCCTTTCCGTCTTTCCCGTATCTGATGAGTGGACAGCCACTCATCCCATTTGTCCATGGCCTGTCATGTGTGATCCATTGATTGAAGTTGGGTGTCATTTCATAAACCTGGCTTTCCTGCATATTTTCTTAAACCACTCCAACTTCTTCTCGGGCGTCATGGCATCCATCATCTGGTGTCTTGGGGCGATCTCCCGGTTCCAAAATTCGACCATTTCCCCGATCACCTGTTTCGCTTGCTCCATGGTCTGAAACTTCGAATAGCCTTTCTGACGTAAGTAGGCCTCGGTAGCCACGTTCTGGAACATGGCGACATCGCCCATGGGGCCTTCTCGGCGGGGCTGACCCGTGTCGTCCGAAAGATTCTTCAGATTGGCAACGGCCATGCGGTTCTTCGGATTTTCGCGTATGGCTTCGCGCCACGCATCCAGCGCCTCCGTTTCCGAAGCTGATCCCACAGCATGACTCCCAGGCTATTCCACGCTTCGGACTTGTCCTTATGGCGGTTCGCCGGAGTATGGCGGATGGAAAGGCGGTACCTATTCTCCGCCTCATCGAGACGGTTTAGCTGCTTGAGTGTCTCCGCGAGCGCATACAGGATGCTGCTGTCATCCGGGAACTTCTCCAGAGCCGCCTCCAAGACTTCGCAGGCCTTGGCCTCGCTGCCCGTTTCGGCCTCACAGATCGACCACGCCAGATAGACCACCGGATCGTCCGGGCACGACTGAAGAACGGATGGGATCAAACGCAGAGCTTCACTCCATTTCTTATCATGGATCAAATGCGTTAATCGGGCGAGGTCAGGTTTCATCTCTCACCCCTGATTCACTGTTCACTGTCTACTGTTCACTGT
>CAZJBS010000017.1:1988-38371 GCA_964544475.1 uncultured Bacteroidota bacterium
ACTGTTCACTGTCTACTGTTCACTGTTTCAATCATTCCAAACCCCATCGCATTGTCGTTGCCCAGGCCCGAGGTGTAGGCCGTCCGAATCAGGTCCGGGTGCGCGTGAAGCGAGAAAGGACACTCGAAGGCGCGATTGCGGGATTCGGCCGCCTCGCCTTCCTTGATGGTAATCAGTTTGCTGATGCGGTCCATGCCTCCGCGTTTCCGGATGTACGCGCGGTCGGGCGTGAATTCAAAATCCGTCTCCGACTCATCCGGGGCCGGAGTCCCGTTTAAAGATACGAGCTTGTCGAGCAGGTTTTTTCTCAAAATTTGAGAAAATTCCGGATGATCGGGCAAAAGATGCTCGGCGCGCATCCGGCCATCTTTGATGTGTGGTTTTTTCAGAAAGATCGGCGACAGGCATGTAAAACGCATGTCCGTCACAAACGGAGGATCGGGAAGGGTTTCGACCGTGAGGACGCGAAGAATGGTTTCAGGACGAATCAGCCAGAACTGCTGGTGTTCAAAAAGCCCGATGACGAAGTTCTCCATCGTCGCGGGAAAGGCGAAGGAGACATACCAGGTCAGACGCTTTGGAAAATAAATGCCCGTGCGGTCCGTCCACGGTTTTGGGGAGGCGAGCAGTTTCGAAAATGTGAAATGTTTGAAGGCTTTGTGGCCGATACCAAATCCTTTTTGGTGCAGCCATCCGGCATGCGTTTCGGACGCAGCGGCAATGAACCGATACACGACCGCGGAGAGCGCATATTGGTAGTTGTGGGGCAATACGACCTCGCGGTCGCTTTCGAGAGAGAGCCTGAAGCGCATATTCTGAGATCCCTCAGGTTTGACCTCGTGGTAAAGCTATCGAAGATCGAAGTTAGTGTCAAGGTACAGATGAGATTTTTTCCGTCAAACTTTCCAAGTTTCAGAAACCTGGAAAGTTTAGACAGGAAGGCTCCCAAAAAAAACCCCCCGGGCAAAGCGCCCGGGGTTCGTAGCCCGGAGGCGTGAGGGAGCCTCCATTAGTGGGGATGTAATGTAAAGCTATCGAAGGCAAACAGTCAATATTTTCGTTCGAATCGAATCGTCCGGACTTTCCAGGTTTCAGAAACCTGGAAAGTCTGGAAAGTCCGAAAAGGCAGCCCTATTTCAGGATTTCTTCGCCATAAACTGGTATTGCAACATCGTACGGCCCTGGGAGATGATGGTCCATCCGGATTGGTTCAGAAGAGTCCGGCATTCATTCTCGTCCAGAAGCATCAGCCGGCGGCCAAGGATCCATCGAAGATAGTTCAGAAAACCAGGAGGTGAAAACGTGATCAGCAGGATGGCGTCCGGCCGGGCCATTCGGTGAAATTCCCTCAACACCACGATGGGCTCGCGGAGGTATTCGGCCACGCCGAGACACAGGATGACATCGAACGTATCGTCCGAAAGCCCCGAGTGCTCCAGCGAGCCGACTCTCTTATCGATGTCGGGATGTTCCGGAATCCTTTCCATCATCGACGTCGACGCATCCAGGCAAACAAACCTGAACGCCATGTTCTTTTCGAGAAGGCCTTGCGTCACATGGCCGTCACCGCAGCCGGCATCCAGTATCCGCTGGCCGGTGCGCAGTACCGGATCGATCATCGCTCGCACGGCTTCCTTTTCCTCTTTCAGAAAGAAGCTGAAAGGATACCGTGCCCGGAATGCCCCATACAGAAATGCAGTGACCCTTCCGAATTTCACAGGCTGACCCCCGCCGCCTTTCGCAAGCGGTTCATGACGGCAGCTCCGAGACCTTTGGCGTGAATGAAATTTTGCTTGGACCTATTCATGGATCACGTCGATAATGACCAGAATCGGATGGCGGGACTCGTTGCGGCTGCCGAAGAATCCCCGCCCACCCTCCATGTTCGAACCGGCAGTTACCCCCGCAATCCGGTCCAGCGTCCCCTCCGCGAGCGCACGATCGACCGCGACGGTCCGTGAGAATGCGTTTACGACGTAGCGGCCCGCCGAGGGAACATCCGGCCAGAATATCGCAAGAGGATTAACGAGAACGTTCTCCCTGTAATCCACATGTAGCGCCGGATTCCAAAATGCATCGACGAGCTTTTCCTCGACGGCCACGGTGTCTCCTCCGTAATAGACGGTGTCATTGAAAAGAATGGAGAACGAAAACAGACGGGCGGCCGAGTCCACTGCCCATCGAAATACCGGTGGCTGCCAGGACACCACGTAATGGTAGGACGCATAGAAGATACTGTCCGTTCCGTTCCAATATGAGTGCACGGTGGAATCGACTTTGATTTCGAAAGAAGTTGTGTCGGGCGGGTCGATGAGGGACGGTTTTTCGGGAATAACCGTGCTTGCGCCCAGTATCGAGCCGTCCGGCATGAGTACCCGAAGATCATATCTTCCTCCGTCCGTCAGGTTCATCGGGGCGTGTCCGTCCGTGTATCGCCCTGGGCTTTCCTCCTCCAATAACGTCGTTCCGCCTTCTCCTACAATCTCCACCATCGCACCGCTCACCGTCGTTCGTATGGAATCCAACTCGTATTCGCCATCCATAACATCCAGGTTGACATACCGCCCCACATGCACTTGTTGGGGAGTCCTCAACGGATCCAGCACACCGGTGACTTTGTACATCGATGCGCCGTCATAGGAGGGTGACTCATCGCACGACAACGCCAGCGCCAGACAGGCCGCCGCCAGCCAGTTGATCTTAGAACTCAAAATGCACCCCCAGCGTCGGAATAATGGGCAGACCAATGGCTTTCCGCTTATTGAAGTCACGGTATCTCTCCCCTTCCGGTGTTTGAATCACTTCCTGGCGACCGTCGACAGACCAGAAGTACAGCGGATTCGTGCGATAATACACGTTGAGTATGTTGATGAATGGTTTCAACGTCCAGTGTTTGAATTTAGCCGTTTTGACGAGGCTGATATCGAGACGATGATACATCGGCATCCGGCCGGCGTAACTCAATGGATCGAGCCCGCTGCCTCCAACGCGAATCCATCCGCCAGAACTCCAGCTACCGGTCGACGGATCGTACCCATTGTAAGATGTTATGAAATCGTTCGGTTGATACGCCCGTCCGGTGGCAAAAAGCCATCGAAAACCAAGTTCCCACGTTTTCGAAAGGGCATACGTGCCTGCCAATGAGAGCGTGTGGCGCTGATCATAGTTGGTATAGTAATAACCGTTGTCAAATGAGCGCCGGGCCCATCCTAGCGTGTAATACGTTTCGGTCGAGAAGCGCGATCCACGACGCATCCAGGTCAGTTCCAGCCCGTACCCCTGGCCGCGCCCGCTGATGAATACAGGGGATGTGGCAGTTGCCGTTCTGTTTTTCGACAGGTTTTCAAAGCTCTTGAAGTACGCCTCTGCCGTGAAGCGGTTATGGTCGGAGGGCGTGTAGTCCAGACCGAGAATGATGTGCCAGGATTTCTGAAGAGACCGGTTTTTTGTGGAAAAAGGAAGTTCGAGAAAGCCGACATAACCCCTTTCACGGGATGTGAAAAGCGATTGATAATAAAGGCCGGTCGAGGCTTTGAATGCGATGGCTTCGGTGTGATCATAACGTACGGTCAGGCGCGGACCCGCCGCCGGTCGTGGTCTGGAACCTTCAAACCAGTCCATTCGCAGGCCGGGTCTGACGGTCCAAGAACCCAGACGCCATGTATCCTCGATGTACCAAGCCGCCATCATGAGGTCACGCCGGTATCTGAAACTGTCCGGAGGCGAATCAAAAAACGCCTGTATTTCCTCGGTATCATAGGACAGATCATTCCAATAATAGTGAAGTCGTGTGTTCGTAACTTCAATTCCTGTCAACAAACGATGGGATGAGGCCGCGTCAAATCCGATGTCCCACTTGACCGTCCGGTCCAGGATGATGTTGTCTACTTCGAAAGGATCTCCGTCGGGCACGGCATTGAGGCTGTCGACCAGCCGTCGTATGGGATCCGATGCCGACCGGTCGGCGCGGTACGCGCTCGCATTTTCCATGTCATTGACGGCCTGCGTGACATATACCGTGACATCGCTGCTCAATCCGTCTTCACGGTGATACGACCAATGTCCACCGGCAATGAAGTTGCTCCAAACAAAACGATTGTCGTCGAGTTTCCTGTAAGGGAGATATTGCTCGGATCGTGTAGAAGGATTCCAGTTTACCACGCGGGTTGAGTTATGTGCACTGAAATCGTCTGTCGATCCGAATCCGCTGACCTGGAGCGTGTGGTTCGCATTGGAGCGAAAGACCAGCTTGCCGTAGAGATCGTAGAATTTGTAAGGAATGGACTCTGGCGCCACACCCAGGTTCTTCCCAAGCGCCGTCGCCTGATCAAGGTACGTTCGGCGGCCACTGACGAGGTAATACCACCGCCGATACGGCTCACCTTCAACCATGAGCCTGGTACTCAACAAGCTCACGGTTCCGGCGCCCGACCATTTGTCCCTCGCGTGGTTTCGGCTTTGGACGTCGATAACGGAACTGAGCCGATTTCCGTATCGAGATGAGAACCCTCCCGATGAGATATGAACATCGCTGATGATGTCCGTATTGAGAATACCGGCGATACCGAAGAGGTGATAGGGTTGATGCACGAGCATGTTATCCAAGAGGATCAGGTTCTGATCCGGTGTGCCGCCACGGACATACAATTCGTTGGAAATGTCATTGGGGGCGGTCACACCCGGCAGGGTTTGTATGGCTCTGAAGAGGTCCGGTTCAAGCACACCGGGCTTCATCATGATGTCGCGGCGCGACAGCGCCGTCACGCTCGGCTGGAGATATTCATCCTTCCCACCCGACCGGCCGCTTCGTTCGCCCGTGATGATCAGTGGCTCACCGGGAATAGGTTCGACGGCAAGGCGCAATGTGTCGAGAACAAGCATCGGCTTGGCAACGGCAAGCGATCGCTCAAGAACCCGATAGCCCACCACGGAACACCGGAGGCGGTATACGCCGTAGGGAATACGCGGCAGACGAAACCGGCCTGTGGCATCCGATGTCGTGCCCCACAAAGTCCCGGTCAAAACAATATTGGCATGGTCCAGGGGTGAAGCATCGGCGGAATCCACGACTACCCCGACCATAGTCGCATGGGAAAGTTCCGTGCCAGGTTCTTTGTGGAAGAGCACGATGATCCCGCCATCGACAATCCGAAAACCAACCGGCGTCATTTCAAGAATGATCCTCATGGCATCGTCCCGCTTCAGATTTCGAAAGCGGCACGTGATCCGCACATCGGCAATCGCCTGGTCCACATATGAGAACCGCCATTCAAAAAGCGACTCCAGATCGGCCAGCACGTCGACAAGAGCCCTGTCATCGCAGGCATAGTCAAACCGCGAATCCGCTGGCTCCTGCCCCACAACGGAGGCAGAGAGCCAAACCAGAACCAATGTCCAATGAACGTATTTTGATTTCATACCGGCAAGAGGCTACTCTATCGTAAATTCATTGGATGGCAAAATGCCTTCACCCACTTCCATCATCCCGGTTTCCAGCGACAAAAAATAAACGCCCGGTTCGGCTGAAAATGAAACGGAGTCTTCGACGGAGTCCGGGAATACCACAACCATTGACTGTATCGAATCATGACGGCATGGAGCGTTATAGTAGCCGTCCCACCCGCTATACGACTTCTTCATAACGCTGATCCCCAGGTGCCCGTCATCACACTTTGAGACCACATAAGCGCCACCGTCGGCGCTATAAACAGAAAAAGTGACGGCCTCAGACGGCGCATACTGGTTCCTGATTGTTCGAATGCGCAGGCCGAAAGTGTATTCTTCCCGCTCGTTGCACGTCACGAGTGCGGTCATCAGCAGAACAACACATACGATGCGATTCATTTTCATCTCCACTCCCTGGCTTTTTTCTTATTTGATCCACTTCTCGATTTCCGACGGTTCTTCATTCGCGGAAATATTGAGCGTATCGTTGTCGATAGAATAGTCGGCGTAATTCTTTTCACCGTGGTCGTCGAAAACAAGGCGCCCGTTCTCGACATACCAGTTGCTGAGCTCGTCGCCCTCGTTCTCGCATCCGGTATAGGACCAATAGAACGTACCATTATCCCGAAAGTCGAGACTCTGACCGCATCCTTCGGTCTCAGGCGAACTGTAGGAACCGTCGCCATTCACGGTATAGAGCCATGTCCACGTTCCGATCAGTTCATTGTCATACTTCGTTTCATGATTTTCGGAGCAGCCAACGATCAAAAAGATCGTGGCGGCGATTATCCAACGTTGCATAAGGGCTTCTCCTTACAATAGATTGAAATGAGCAGGTTACGGTGCTGTTTCCATCATGAAATGCGAACGCCGGCCACATATCCAAACCACCCGCGTATGTAGGTGCGCTTGCGGTCGTAGTTGTAGATGTGGTGGCGGGACAGAGCCGAACCGTCCTTTGTTCGGGATACAAAAACATTGGCCGAGGCGCCCGCCAATAGGCTCACGCGATCAAAGAGACGAATAGCCGGCACAAGACGTACGGCACTCAGGAGGTTGACTTTACGGTCCCAGAACTTATCCTCATTGATCTTGTGAATGCCGGCGTCTATCAAGACGTTGTATCGGTCCTTCTCGAAGACCATGACGCCCATGCCAATCCCGGCGCTCCAACGGGCGGGTTTCTCGAGTCGGTGGAGACCCAGGTCATACATCGTGAAGAACCGGCGGGTCCCATGCTTGTAGGCGATGTGGGTCATGCGGGATTCGTTGGCGCTGATCTCAACCTGGTGAAGGCCGTTCTTGACGAAATTGAGGAGTCCAATGGCCGCGCCCGAATGGTCCTCCGCGATATTAACGATTCCAACCTGCAGGCCGTCAACCTTTTTTGCCAGATTCAATACGCCGATCTGAAGGCCCTTTATCCGCTGAGCGGAAGTCACCCCGCCGACCTGGACACCAACAAGATCGCCGGCTGAACTGAAACCGGCCGAGGTCTGGATGCCCTGAAACTGGTCATGTGCAAGGGACACCATGCCGATCTGGACACCGTCAACCTGCGATGCCTTATTGACCATACCCAACTGGAAACCACGTACCCCGGCGGCGGCATTGTACCCGACGGACCATTGAACGCCATTCATGGCATGAGTCGTAACATTGGAACCCAATGCCGCCTGGACACCGGACGACCACGCCGACGAATTGCCGCCGACAGCTACCTGGACGCCTTCCATGCGGCTTCTGCCAAAATTCCCGATGATGCCGAGTTCAATGCCCTGAAGATAAATCGGTGTGAACGAGAGCACATTCATCGAAACACTGCTGGTCGATGGCCGGTCCGGCCCGGTGTGAATGTTCCGCCACAATCCAAAGTGGAAGAAACGTTCGGACGCCTGAAAAACCGGTCGTCCGGTGTCGGCCTTGATGATAACGACCGTGTCACGGATGTCCATTGGCTTCTCCATTGGAAGCGAGTCCGGGATCAATACCTGATCTGCCAGCCGATGATAACGTTCCAGTGACGGTTGGACGGAAACCGTTTCGACCCTCCGAAAAACAGATTCCTGAAATCCAACATCTTTGAAAATCAGAATATGATCGGGATCCAGGAACTGAAATCGAAGCCCCGATCCATCCAAAACCGACACCAGGGAGCCCTGCAGGTCTTCCAGACGGTCCGGCATGGCGACATAAACGCCGTCGACAAGACGGTCAACAAATGAAAACCGGACATGGTGACGATTTTCGATGGCCTCCAGCGCTTTTCGAAGCGGCCATTCATCACCCCGTTCCTGAGCGCCGGTTGAAATTCCACACGCCCATGCCCACGTGACAAGTATAAGAACCATTTTCTTCATATTTCCTCCCCGCTATGGATATTCCGCTCTATTGCACAAATAACGTTGAATCATCACCTCGTGTGATATTGAGATCGGCCGTCACGCGCAGGATATACAAGGTATTGGTGAGAGATGCCCGATCAATCTTGCCGGTGAATGTCAACCCGCTCAGGTCACGGCGTAAAACGACTCGAACCCCAAATTGTCTCTCGACTTCCCCGAAAACGGAAGTCAACGGCTCGCGATCGAAATACGTTTCGCCGCGAATCCAACCCGTTTTTCGGGAAGTGTCCACCGGATACGCGCTGGCCAAACGTGATGCACCAATCCTTCGCGTGGCCAAACCCGGCGTCAGCGTGACGCGTCCGTCACCGGACACCGGCCCAACCTCAACCGAGCCAGTGACGCACACCACTTCAAGACGGTTTTCGCGTGCCATCACATTAAACGTCGTGCCCAGAACCTCCGTCACGGTGCCGTCAGCCACGACCTTGAATGAGACCCCTGTCTTCCGGACGTCGAAGAAGGCTTCGCCATTGATTTCAATGAACCGCCCCTTTTCCCATGTCCCACGGTCATACCGAATAGAGGTGAGCGTGTTCATCCGAATCGTCGAGCTGTCCGGCAAAACGACTAGACGTGTTTCCCCCGCCTTTGTCGCGACGACGACGGGCTTTGAAACCGGATACCACAGATAGAGACCCACGCCCGCCAGAACAATGGCGGCGGCGGCATAAGTCCATGCCGAAAACCTCCGGGGCCGGCTGTCAGGCAACGCCCTGGCAGCGCTCAGTTTTTTCCATCGCTCTTCCGATGTCATGCCCCGGGGCGCATGCAACCTGGAAGCGGCTTTGTAAATTCGCTTAAGAGATTTGAAATATGTAAGTTCTTCCGGACGGTTTTCTAACCATGACGTGAATTCCTGCAGTTCCTTCTCGGACAAATTCCCGGAAACCCAACGTCCGATGAATTCATCTGAATGGTATGTTTCAATCGACATATGACACTTCTGTCCGTTATTCCGTCAACGGTGGCGCCGGATGGCCGCCGGCTTCTACTAATACACCAGAATAGTGAAAAACCCTGATGGCCGGTTTAGAAGAATCGGGCCATACTTTCGCGGAGCAGTTTGAGGGCCTTGCCCATATGACTTTCGACCGTCTTGACAGATATGGACAATTGTTGGGCAATCTCTTTGTAAGACAGTTCGTCGACGCGACTTAAGACAAAGACCAGACGTGGTCTTTCAGGCAGGTCTTCGACGGCCTTTTGCAACGCGGACTGGAATTCAATTTCCTCCAGTTGTGAATCGGGAGTGTCGGTGTGAAGGAATTCGTCATCGGTCAGAGGGTGGTGGAAGTTTTTCGTTCGATGGTAACGCAGATCATTGAGGGCCAGACGGTAGGCCATCGTGAACAGATATGAACGCAGGGAAGTGTTTTCACGGAGACTCCGGCGATGCGCCCACACTTTCAAAAAGGTCTCTTGAAGCAGGTCTTCCGCCGTTTGCGCATGGCCGGTCTTGAAATAGAGAAAACGATAAATGGGCTGTTGAAAATGCTCAAAAAACATGCGAAACGCGGTCTCATCCGAGTCGCGCAGGCGGCGTATCCAGTCGTTGAAATCTTGGCTCATTTAGATGGAGATAATATTAGCCCCCGCCGCCTTTCTCAACCGGTTCATGACGGCGGCTCCGAGACCTTTGGCGTGAATGCCCTCGGCCACGATGAGGGAAACGGATTTTTTGTCTGTTTCCCGAAGAAGACGAAATAGGTTTCTCGCAATGGACTCCGCCGACGATCCCACAAAAACGCACTCGGCGCCGGGATACCGGCGACGCCGGTTGGTGACCAGCACCGTCACATGCCGTCCGACATTGCGGCGAACCAAAAGACGTATGCGGCGTTCCACGAGTGGTTTTGACCCTTCGACCACGATCAATCGAGCCCTCGGCGCATAATGGCGGTATTTCATCCCGGGCGAACGCGGCCTCGCCGCCTTTCCGTGCGACGAACGATCCGTCACCACGACGCCGATGCACCGGCGAATCTGCGCCTCGGAAATCTTTCCGGGCCTCAATATGACCGGAACGGGAGACGTCAGGTCAAGTACCGTCGATTCGATGCCGATGCGGGTCGGACCGCCGTCGAGGATGGCATGAATTCTCCCATCCAGGTCTTCCGCCACATGGCCGGCGGTCGTGGGGCTCGGACGGCCGGACGTATTGGCGGACGGCGCCGCGACCGGACAACCCGCCATCCTGATCAGGCCGATCGCCACCGGATGATCCGGCATTCGGACGGCGACGGTGTCCAGCCCGGCGGTGGCTTCAGCCGGAATGTTCTTTGATTTCTTCAGTACGAGTGTCAGGGGACCGGGCCAGAATTTCCGGATCAGTTTTTTCGCGCTGGCCGGAATATCGTCCGTCAAACGGTCCAGATCACGGGGCGCGGCGATGTGCACGATCAGGGGATTGTCGGAAGGACGGCCTTTGGCGCGAAAAATTTTTCGTATCGCCTGCGCCGACAAAGCATTGGCGCCGAGACCGTAGACGGTCTCCGTTGGAAACGCCACCAGGCCGCCGCCACGGATCACACGGGCCGCCTTCGCCAGTTGTTTTTTGTCCGGCCTTCGGGGATCTACAGTCAGTCGCAGCGTTTTCATACGACAATGGTCATACTCCGGGATCGATGACGCCGACGTCCATGCGGAAAATGTCCATCGGGCTTTGGATGTTTCGGCGAAGTGCGCTTTGTTTTTGTAGTCCTTCTTTTGGCGACCGGCCAGGGGAAAAGTCGGGCTCGTCTGTCAACTCATTCTTCCCGCCAGGAATGATCCTCACACGGTCCGCACAATCACCAGCGTCATGTCGTCATGCTGTTCGGCCGAACCGCCGAAGGCTTTGACCTCCTGCACCAGCCGGCCCAACAATGCGTCCGACGACAGCGCGGAATGGCCGCTGATCAGCTGATACAGCCGCTCTTCACAGAATTCCTCCTGCTGGGATATTCACCATGCGTATCCAAACTTGAAAAGATCAATATCGAGATTAAATGTCGGATGACTGGTCTCCGTATCCTCGAATTCGTAATCGATCTCGGTTTTCTTGCCCCAGAAGCGGCCGGCGCGCAAAGCGCAACCCCAGAAAAAACCCGACTGGGTCAACATACGGTATCCAAAACCGAACATGAGAGAGTGGCCACTCTGCGTAGTCTTCAAATCCTCATCGAGTTGCCTCAAGTAGTCGTATTGCCAACCAGCCTCGGCAAAGAAGCCCTTCTGCCGTTGATTGAAGAAATAACGATAGTGGATGCCCACTTCTTCAAAACTCACTTTCACATCCTTGCCGAACTTCGCATTGTTGGAAAAGATAACCGGTATGTTAATTTCGGCACGTCGATCTATATTCCACACGTTGAATTCGAGCGATGCGATGGAGAATAGGGCAAACACGGGATTTATGGCCACTCCAAATTTCTTGCCGTTGCCTGGCTGGTCTTGAGAAAGAATGGGAGAGGTCGCAAAGAGGGCTAGAATCAACAAAGCGGATACTGTGGTTTTCATTGGAGTCTCCTGAAGAGGTTGGACTGCATTTTTATGAAAAATATCATCACGCCAGCGAAAAAATCCTGAACTTTTGCGGGCCTCATCCATATTTGCTGTCTTCTTAAACAAAAGGAGTAAATCACACTTGTTTTGCTGGCCACATCCATTTTCTTTCCGGGGAATGATCCTCACACGGTCCGCACAATCACCAGCGTCATGTCGTCATGCTGTTCGGCCGAACCGCCGAAGGCTTTGACCTCCTGCACCAGCCGGCCCAACAATGCGTCCGACGACAGCGCGGAATGGCCGCTGATCAGCTGATACAGCCGCTCTTCACCGAATTCTTCCTGCTGATGATTCATGGCCTCCGTCACGCCGTCGGTATAAAAAACAAAACGGCTTCCGGGTTCGAGTGGTTTCACTTCCTCTTCCAGGTTCTGCGCGAAAACGTCGTTGGGAGCCAGGCCGACGCCGATCCCGCGGCATTGGATGAGATTCAGGCGGCCGTTGCTGACCGCGACGAGCGGGTTGTGGCCGGCCCGGCAGATATGAATGGTCCGCCGCTCCCGGTCAAACAATGCCAGAATCAGCGTGACAAACGACTGGCGGTCCATGCTGTGGTACATCTGCCGGTTGACTTCGAGCAGGATTTCCTTCGGCGTAGACATCGTCCGGCAGGCCATTTGAATCATGCCCTGGATTCGCGCCATGTACAAAGCCGCCGATGCGCCCTTGCCGGACACATCCCCGATCGTGATGAGCAGACGCGTCGACGACAACGGAATGTAATCGAAATAGTCGCCGCCGACGGACAAGGCCGGAATGGACGTGCCCGCGATATCGAGACCCTCGAAGGCCGGACTCTCCCGCGGCAGAAGGTATTGCTGAATCCGACGCGCGACATTCAATTCGTTTTCGAGCCGCGCTTTTTCGAGTTCCTCCCGGTGCAGCCGGGCATTCTCGATGGCCACGGCGGTCTGGTTGGCCACGGTCATCAGGAGATCGATGTCATCCTGCGAATACGGCCGCTCGGAAAGTTTGGGCCCGAGCCAGATGATCCCGAGCAGGTGATCCTTGCGGAACATCGGAATGGCAAACGCCACGCGGCATTGGCGGATGATGGATTTTTCGGCCTCCGGAATGGGCAATTCCTGCAGCGTGACGTCGTACAACGCCTGCGGCGCTTTCTGCCGCCGCAACCAATCGACCAGACCCCCGGGTCGCCACGGCAAATCGCACTGGCCTTCCGTCAGACCGCGATGCACATAATTCACGGGCTCCTCCGAACCCTCCCGATACAGACACACCGCGATGGACTTCACATGCATCGTCTCGGTCAGCGTAAAATTGATCTTCTGCAGAATCTCGTCCAGCTTGATGAGCGAAGGCAATTCCTGCGAAAACGCGAGCAGCGCCCGTTGATAGTCGTAGCGCTCACGGAAGAAACGCCGGTCAACGACATTTTGGATGCGGTCCTTGATCGGCGCGAACAGCAGCGCCATCACCGCCAGGATACCGAAATTCAGGGCCTGACTCTGCGGCATGGTCTCAAACCAGTTCTGCACGGCAAAACTGATGACCAACAGCAATCCCAGGTAGAGCACGGCAATGTTGGCGGTGGCGACGGTATACACGATGCTGCGTTTGACGATAAGTTCGATATCCATCAGCCGGTACCGGATGATGGAATACCCGAACGACAACGGTATCAACACGACCACCATGGTCGGCAACAGCAATTCAGGATGGTTGATGAAAGCCGCGGGAACAAACGTGAGGATCAGGGCGAGATAGACAAATCCCATCAGGCCGGTGGCCGTGCCCACCAGAATGCTCTTCAGAGGTTTTCGCCGGGCCGGATCCTTGAGACTGAAATAGCTGTTGCAGAAGACCCCGAATCCGATACCCATCATGGTAAAAAATGTCGGAACCGTGAAGTTGCCAAACCCGTCGATCAGAGCATTGGCGGCGACAAAACCCGCGCCGAGAACATACAGCAAAGGAATCAACCAACGGCGGACCGCCGGCGTGGATTTGGCATACGGGAATTGCACAAAAAAATGAACAAACCATGGCGGAAACAGGACCAGGCCGATCAGGCTATTGACCAGCCAAAACACGGTGAACTGGATGCCGCCGAAACCAACAAACACCTGGCCCGTGATCACAAACACCATGGCGGCCACCATCGCCATTCCGAAAAACAAACGCGGCACCCGGTCGCCGGGACGACTCACACCCACGACCAAACCAATCAGCAAGAATCCAAATCCGAGAATCGAAAACGCCAGGTACACCGGACTCCGGGATTTGATGACATGGAGGGGAAACTGGAGTAATTCGCCGCGGCGTTCCACCGTGTAGACGACCGTATCCTCCGGGCGGGCTTTGTTGATAATGGCCTGGGCTTCCACCGGCGTTTTGACAACGATACCATTCACGGCGATCAGGAAGTCGCCGTCCCGGATGCCGGCGCGGTCCACCACGCCGCCTTCGAGGAGTTCACGAATGACGATCACATCGCGGTTGCCGTGCCGCTCCTGTTGCCAGACGCATTGATCATTGGAAATCACTTTGACGACGAATCCGTCGACAAAGAAATACAGGCACGTCAGAAAGACGTAGGCTGTGATCGCCAGGAAAATCCCGCGCCAGGCCCGGGCCGGAAGTTTACGCTTCATCATCGGATTTCTCCATCTCGGTCACGCGCTCCTGAAACCGCCGCAGGACGCCGGACGCATCCACATCCGGCAACGCCGGCGCCCCCATCGCATCATCCACGTACGCGGGCGTCCGCATGCCGTTGAGAACGGACGAGACACCATCCAACCGCATCATGATGGACAGCGCGATCCGGCTCAACGATGCCGTCGAGACGGGATAACCGCTGTCATAAAGCCACTGACGCACGCGGTCGGACGTGGATTGCGAGGAGGCGGAAACGAAACGCTCGACGTACTCCAGCGCCTGATTGATCTTGAGAACGAAATCGTTGCGCCAGGCGTCCCACTGCGGATTGTTCTCCAACTTCTCGTGCGTATGCCGGAGCCAGACGGTGAGCGGAGGCACAATGAACCGTTCCATGACGCCGTCCCAATGATCCCTCGACGGCAGTTCCATCGCAATTTTTTTCAGATAAGCCGCCAGCCCTTCCTTTTCCTCGCCAAACAAATACAGATCGAACAACGATTGGAATGACGATTCCGATGCCTGCAGCGGACGCAACAGTTCATCGAGTTCGGCTTCCCCGGGACGGCTCTTGCCGTGCGGCACGAAATCGGCAAGCCGGATCAAACGATTCCGGAAAAACGCGTTGAGCGGACGGTTGATCAGCACGCCGATCTTTTCGTCCCGGCAAAAATCCAAAACCGTTTTTCCGCCGTTGGTCTCGAAGATGGCCCCGCCAGGTTCGTACAGATTCATCGGCAATTGGATGACGCGAAAGTGGTGATCGGACGAGAGGCGACGGGCGATGTCAAGGCACTCGGCTACGCTCACGCGCGCACGGTCTTTTTCATGGAATCCAAAATTGTTGGAACTGATGCCGTAATACCGTATGCGGCCCGCCGCCACCTGCGATTCCAGGTATTCGAACGCATGTTTGATGCGGCGGTAGAATTCATGCAACGCCGCCTCGGTGATCGGGGACGAATGCGCCAGGTGGTTCAGGTAGTATTCCGGATTGTGGAGCAGATACACATCGCCATACGTTTGACCCAGCCGATGCAGGGAACGCTCCACCTGCGTTTCGAGAAAACTGGGATGCAGGCAATGCCAGAGCGCATTGGAGTAACGGACGGTTTCCGGGAACTCGCGCTCGTGGGCCAGTTCCATATTCTGGCCCTGGATGTAGCCGCCTTTGGTGACCAGAACCACTTTGTCGCGTTGATAGTCGCGTATGACACGCCCGATCAGGAGTTCGGAAAGGCCATCGCCGTAATTGGCGCTCGTGTCGACCAGGTTGCCGCCGAGGTCAAGGTACGTCCGCAAGGCCGTTTCGTGCTGGAAATTACCTTCGTTGACACGGTAACTTCCAAAGCCCATGACATGGACGTCATAACCCGTCGAACCCAGTGCGCGAAAAGGCGTCATAAGAAATCCTCGGAAAACTCCGGGCAGTTTAAGGATTTTCCATAACAAAGTAAACCGATCAGATGGAAAAGTGCCGGAACCGCGAGCGTGATTCAGCGACGGCCGTAAAACAACTGCACCAGTCCGGAAGAATATGACACGGTGTTGGTCAGCTTCAATGGGATGACGCGGGACAGATTTTGGAAGAGGGGTTTGCCAGAGCCCAACAGGAGCGGATGAACGGCGAGCTGGAGTTCGTCCACGAGATCCAGATTCATGAAAGTCGTGATCAGGATGGCGCCGCCAAAGAGCCAGATGTCTTTGCCGGGCAAATGCCGGATCCGATTCACTTCAGATTCAAGGTTATCCCTCACGATGGTGCCGTTTGGCAAGGCCGATGTCATGGTGGTCGAGAATATGTACCACGGCATGGCGCCGAACGGTCCGGGATCCTTTGCCAACAGGTCATAACTTTTCCGGCCCAGAAATATCGTATCGACGCGTCTGAGGAATTCCGACATGCCGTAGTCCTGGTCGGTCAGACACCAGCTGTAGTCGCCATGGGGGCCTTCGATGAATCCGTCCAGACTGACGGCGAGATTGAGAATGATCCGGCGCATGCGGGTTTCCTTTTTTGAAGAAACTTGGAAAGTATCCGGTAAGAATCAAATAGAAATCCCCGGAATCAGGGGAATTCCGGGGACCGAGGCATGACCGGTGGCCTCAGGAAAAGACTACAATTTGCGAATCGTACCCGACCCGCTGACCTGCGTATTCAGTTTGTCCGGATTGCCGGTGTAGGAGACTTTGCCGCTGCCGGAAATGCTGATGTCCAGCGACGATTTGACATTGACTTTGCTGGCGCCCGAACCTGAAATCGAAATATCGTACCGATCGGCGGTCATTTCCAGCGCCGACACCGTGCCCGATCCGCTGATACCGACATCATGGCTCTCCGTGGTGCCCGTCAGACGCACATCGCCCGATCCGGCAATGGACGTCTTGATGGACCGGGCCTTGACATCCATCATGATACGGCCGGAGCCGCTGATTTTCAGGGTCAGGCGATCGCTGACGATCGGCGTTTCGCCCGTCACGTCGCCGGCTCCCGCCACGTGGAACATCTCGATCGTGGGCATGGTCACATACACATGGATATCCGAGTCATAGCGGAAATAGTCTTCGTCAATCTCCACATACAGCACGCCATTTCGGACGCGGGTCTTCAGCGCTCTCAGCACATCGTCATCGGCCACAATGCGCAGTTTCTGGTCGGAACCCTGGGACACGAAAAGGTTTTCGCTTCCGCTGATGACGACGCTATGAAAGGCCTCGACCTTTCGCTCCTCCTCCCGTGTCTCCCCCGCCGCCGTCTTGACGCTGCATCCAAACGTCACCAGCGCCAGAACGCCGATCATCATCAACCTTGGTATTCTTCTCTGCATAGAACCTCCGTGATGTTATAGTCCTTATACTAAAGAGAATCCAACATGTTTCGCGGGCATCGCATTCATAATGGCCGACCCGATTATTGCCAAAATTGGCCCTTTACATGTGATCAGCAAATGGCTATATTGGCCTATAAAATTAGTCCAATACATGGATTGGACTACTCAGCATTACAAATATTGGTCTATATGTCTCATAAGAAGTTTTTTTTGTCCGGCTTGAGTTCCTATCTGATTTGGGGATTCGTTCCCGTCTTCCTGAAGATCCTGTCAGAATACGATGATCTTGAAGTGATATTTTATCGAATGCTGATGGCCGCTGTGGTGATTGCGATCATGGTGCCTTCCGTCTTTGGAGAATGCCGGCGCGTGTGGCAAGAATCCAGATCGGACTTCGGCCGGATGATGGTTCGCAATGTGGTCGGCGGCGCCCTGCTTGCCACCAACTGGGTATCGTATATCTACGTGGTCAATCACGTGAGCATCAACGCCGCATCTTTCGCCTATCTGATACTCCCGATCGCCACGGCTTTTCTGGCCTATTTCACGCTCGCCGAAAAACTCACGACCAACAAATGGGCGGGCGTGGCTTTGAGCGCCATCAGCTGTTATCTGATGGCCAATATCGACATCCGGCAGGTCCTGTACATTTCGGCCATCACCCTGTCGTACGCGTTCTATCTGATCACGCAACGACGCAACACCCTGTTGAGCCGGCGCATGAGCCTCACCATACAAATGGCGGCCGGCACGGCGCTCATGCTCCTGATCAATCCGGTCCAGTCGAATCCCGTGGATCTGGGTATCACGTTCTGGACGGTCATTGTTGTGCTGTCCGTATTTTTTACGATCACCCCTCTGCTCCTGAATCTGTATGCTCTCAACGGTATGGAATCCTCCCAGCTGGCCTTTCTGATTTACGTCAATCCGATCATCAGTTTTTGGATCGGCATCCTTGGATATGGCGAATCGCTGAACGTCACCGCGATTGTCGCGTACAGTCTGCTGGCAGTGGCCATCGTGATATTTAACTGGGACATTCTGCGTGCCGTTGTGGCGCGGGCCCATGGCCGGCGTCCGGCGGTGGCGCCCGATGTCGTGATGGATTAGCGATCGTTTCGGAGATCCGTCAATGCATCACCAGTAACAAGGAAAGAACCATGATCACCAAGCCCGCGACCATGCAACTGCCGGATTTCTACATGCGGTACATCGACCAGGTGTCGGACGGCGATCTGATCGTCCAACTGGAACTCATCCACCGGCGCACCAACAATCTGCTGCGGTCGAAACGGGACGATGAATTGGATTTCCAATATGCGCCGGACAAATGGACCATCCGGGAGATCATTGCCCACCTCATCGACGGCGAACGCGTTTTCGCCTACCGCGCGCTCCGGTTCTCGCGCAACGATCCCACGGAACTCGCGTCGTTTGACGAAAACCTTTTTGCCCCTGAATCCAACGCCGGACAACGCCGCGGCAGGGATTTGCTGGATGAATTCGATCTGGTGCGCGCGTCCACCGTGGCCATGTACCGGGGATTCTCCGACGTCATGCTGGACCGCCGCGGCAGCGCCAACAAGACCGTCCTTTCAGTCCGCGAATTGGGATTCATCATGGCCGGTCATGAAGTGCATCATCAAAACATCCTGCTGGAAAGATACTTGAACAAATGAAACGCATCGGTTTGGTCACCAACAAAGAGCACGCCAACCTCACGCCGGACGACCGTCTTGTCCTTGGCCATGTTCTGCCAGACCGGGTGGCCATCGAACCGGCCGTCTGGGACGCCGACATCGATTGGATGACTTTTGACGGACTAATCATTCGTTCGCCCTGGGACTACACTCAGAAATACCCCGCCTTCCTGCAATGGCTGGTGCGCATCGAGAAGACCGGCATCCCCATGTGGAACCCGCCGGACATCGTACGATGGAATTCCGACAAAAAATACCTCGTGGATCTCGCGGAAAAAGGATTCCAGGTTCCGCCGACGGCCTACATCAAGCACTGGGACCGGTTGTATCTGGATGAACTCGACCTCGACGCCGATGGATGGTTTGTGATCAAACCAACCGTATCGGCTTCCGGCAAACGAACCTACAAGGTGACGCTGGATCAGGAAGGCCAGAATACATTTGACAATCTGGTCCTGCAGACCGATGTCATGGTGCAGGCGTTCATGCCGGAAATCGAGTCCGAAGGCGAATACTCGTTCATTTTTTTCTGGGGCGAATTCAGCCACGCGGCCATCAAGCGGCCGCAGAACGGCGATTTCCGTGTTCAGACGTACTACGGCGGTACGGTCCGCGGCGTCCAGGCGCCCGATCACCTGATCGAACAGGCCCGGAGCGTGGTGGCATCCGTTGCGACGCCACTGATGTATGCCCGTGTGGATGGCGTCAACCGCGGCGGCACGCTGATTCTGATGGAACTCGAGCTGATCGAGCCGAGCCTTTACCTGGCGAGTCATCCCGACGCTCCGGCGCGGTTTGCGCACGCCATTCACCGGATATGGAAATGACGCAACCCATCAAATATCGACCGGGCAACGACCTCGACGTCGACGAAGTGATCGCCCTCTACCGGGCTTCCACGCTGGGTGAACGCCGCCCGGTGGACGATCGTGAACGCATGCGCCGCATGATCGCCGAAGCCAATCTCGTGATCACCGCCCGATTGGACGGCCGTCTGGTTGGGATCGCCCGATCCGTCACGGATTTTGTTTATGCCACATATCTGGCCGACCTCGCGGTGGACCAGGCTTTTCAGAAATCGGGCATCGGCCGGGAACTCATCCGGCGGACGCAGGCGGCCGCCCCGCAGGCCAATGTGATCCTGCTCGCCGCCCCCAAAGCCGTCGGCTATTACCCGCGTATCGGTTTCACCCAGCATCCCAGCGCCTGGACGCTGAAACCCGGAGACCACCTGCGATGATCTCCCACAAAACAGCAGAACACTACGAGTGGGGAGCCGGTTGCGACGGCTGGCACCTCGTCAAGAACGAAGGGATGAGCGTTATTCACGAAAAAATACCGCCCGGCGGCGCCGAAAAACGCCACTATCACGCCGTGAGCCGGCAGTTCTTCTTTGTGTTGAATGGACAACTGACTATGGAACTCGGCGACCGGCGGGAGTTGCTGCACCCTCATCAGGGTATTGAAATCGCCCCGTCCGTCCCGCACCAGGCCGTCAACGATTCGCCGCACGATGTTGAATTTCTCGTTATTTCCGTTCCTCCGGGCCGGGAGGACCGTGTATATGTGTGACCTCAACCCAAGGTGGAGACGTTGATGCAAAGAGATACGTTGTGTGTGCATGCGGGTGTGCTGGATGACACCGTGACCGGAGGCGCCAATTCGCCGATCTACACCTCGACGGCCACGGGTTACCTGGACGGCGAAACGCTGTTCTATCCCCGCTACTTCAACACGCCCAATCAAAATGCCGTCGCCGAAAAAATCAGCGCACTCGAACATGGGGAAGACGCGCTGGTATTCAGCTCCGGCATGGCGGCCATCTCCACGACGTTTTTTGCGTTCCTGAAACGCGGCGATCACGTCCTTTTGCAGAAGGATCTGTACGGCGGCACCCATCAATTCATCGTCAACGACCTGGCCCGCTTTGGCATCGCGTATACGCTGGCGGATCCTGCCGATTTTGAAAAGGCCTGCACGCCGGCCACGCGGATGGTCTACATCGAGTCGCCGTCCAATCCGCTTCTGCGTATCACCGACATCCGTGCCGTCGCGTCCTGGGCGCGTCAAAAAGGGCTTCTGACGGTGATCGACAACACGTTCGCATCCCCCGTCAATCAGAATCCATTGACGCTGGGCGTGGATGTCGTCGTGCACAGCGGCACCAAATACCTCGGCGGCCACAGCGACCTGTGTTGCGGCATCGTGGTGACCTCGAAAGCGCTGGCCGCGACGATCCGGGGATATGGCACGCATTTCGGAGGCTGTCCGGACCCGCACACATGTTATTTGCTGGAACGCAGTCTGAAGACCCTGTCGCTTCGCGTCTCCCGTCAAAACGACAACGCCGGATACCTGGCGGCCTTCCTGTCGGCGCATCCCCGTGTGGCACGCGTGTTTTATCCCGGCCTTGCGACGGACCCGGGCCATTCGGTGGCACGATCCCAGATGTCGGGATTCGGCGGCATGGTGGCGTTCGAAGTTCGCGGCACGGCCTCCGATGCCGAACGCTTCCAACGTCGTCTCAAAATCATCCGGCCGGCCGTGAGTCTCGGCGGCGTTGAATCCGTCATTTGTTCGCCGGTCCGCACATCCCACAAGCGGTTGTCGCCGGAAGAGCGCGCAACGATGGGCGTCACCGATACGTTGCTCCGGTTGTCCGTGGGCATCGAAGATATTCGCGATCTCGAGTCGGACCTGACAAACGCGCTGGAAGCGCCATCCAAGGTTGGTTAGACCAGGAGAAATCCATGTTATTTGAATTGAACAAGGAAACCGGCATTCCGCTATATGTGCAGATCGAGTCCCGCATCGTCGATCTGATACAGAACGGCATTCTTAAAGCCGACGAAAAACTGCCGGCCACGCGGGAACTCGCCGACCAGCTCGCCGTCCACCGCAACACCGTCGTCCAGGCTTACCAGGAACTCGAAGTCAAAGGCCTCGTGTATTCCGACGTCGGCCGCGGCACGTTTGTCAACCGTCACGCCTGGCAGGCCAGCCAGCGGGTCCGGACGGAAATGCCGGCCCCCGAGAGCCCTTTTTCATTCGAGGGTTTGTACTCCGGCCTGTGGAGCGCCGCCGAAGACATCACCATCACCCAGATCGAAAACATCGTGCGCACGTGCCAGCGACCGAATGACGTCATCTCCTTTGCCTCCGTCGTGCCGGACAGCCAGATATTTCCTTTGCGCGAATTCCAGAACTGCACCTACCAGGCCATTCAGCACTACGGCGTGGACCTCCTGGAAATGGGCGACACGCAGGGGTTCCGGCCGTTCCTCGAATACCTGCCCAAATTTCTCATCCGGCGCGGCATGACGGTTCACCCCGACGACATGATCGTCGTCAATGGCATCCAGCAGGGACTCGATCTGATCGGCCGGATACTGATCAATCCCGGCGACCTCGTGATCACCGAGGAATTGACCTACCGCGGCGCGCTGCGGGTCTTCTCCACCCTGGGCGCTTCGGTGATCGGCATGCCCGTCGAGAGCGACGGCATGCGGATGGACGTGTTGCAGACGGTATTGGAACGCCAGAAGGTGAAATGCATCTACACGGTGCCCACGTTTCAGAATCCGACGGGCCGCGTGATGTCCCTCGAAAAACGCAAACGTCTCCTGGAATTGGCCGGCCTGTACGGCGTGCCGGTGATCGAAGACCAATACGCCAATGAACTGCGTTTCGACGGCCGGGAAATCCTGCCTCTCAGCGTACTGGATCGCCGCGGTCTGGTCATCGCCGTCAGCAGTTTTTCAAAGATCCTCTTCCACGGCATCCGGCTGGGCTGGATCGTCAGCCGCAATCCGGAATTCGTCCGCAAACTGGCTCTCGCCAAGCGTATGACGGACTGGCAAAGCAACTATCTCGTGCAGGGCGCCATCCTGGAATTCTGTGAAAAAGGATATTTTGACAAATACCTTAAGAAAAAACTCCGCATTCTGCGGGACCGCCGTGACGCGATGCACGCGTCGGTGACCCGTCATTTCCCCGAAGAGTGTTCCCATCACTGGCCGGAGGGCGGCTTGTTTGAATGGGTGGAGACGCCGCCGGACATCAATGCGTATGAAGTATTGATGGAAACACGCAAGCAGGGCGTGCTGTTCACGCCCAAGAAATTTTTCGCCGTCCATGCGGACGTGGACAACGGCATGCGGCTGGGCTTTGTGTCGTACCCGGCCGATCGTATCGACCAGGGCATTTCCGTTCTTGGTCAAACGCTCAAACATATGATGGTCTCGCGGCGCGAAACGGGTGGCGTTCATCGCCGCCTGGCGCCGGTGATCTGAGGAGAAGAACGATTTGCTGCGAACATGGAAACATCGAACGCCATATGGAAACAGGCTGTCATGAACCTCCCTCATCTCATTCACCTTTTTGAATACAACGCCTGGGCCAACGCGCGCGCCCTCCAAACGCTGGCCGCCTGCCCGTCGGAACGGTCCGGTGAATTGATGAGCCACATCGTGGAGACCGAATATCTCTGGTACCTCCGGATTCGCGGCGGGTACGAATCCATCGTATCGGTCTGGAACCGCTGGCCGGCGGATCGTCTGGAAAAAGAGATCGAACTGCTGGCCGCCACATGGTCCGCCTGGCTGGGTGACCTGAACGATACCGATCTGGAGCGCAGCGTCACCTACACCAATATCAAAGGCGTCGTCTACACCAATTCCGTCCGGCAGATACTCGTTCATGTGATTCATCATTCGACGTATCATCGCGGACAACTGGCGGCTGAAGTGCGGCGCACGGGCGGTACGCCAGCCCTGACCGATTACATCGCGTATTTCAGATAGGAGAGCTCATGTACGTTGCCCGACTCAATGAAGAACACGATGCGGAAAAAATCAGAACGATCATCCGCACATTCGCATTCGCCACCGTCGTGAGTGTCGGGCCGGACGGGCCGGTGGCCACCCATGTGCCCCTGCATTATCATCCGGACGGCCATGGTCAGGAATGGTTGTATGGGCACCTGGCCAAAGGTAATGCGCAGTGGAAGACCTTTCAACCGGATCGCGTCGTGCTTGCCATTTTTCAGGGCCCACATCATTATATCTCCCCGTCGTGGTACGATCACATGAATGTGCCAACCTGGAACTACGTGGCCGTGCACGTTTACGGACGCGCGGAGTTGGTCTCGGACTACGACGAGATCCGCGGTATGTTTGAAACCATGATCGACCACCATGAAAAGGCGCTCGGGAGCCCGTATTCGATGGATTCCATGTCGAAAGAATTTTATGACAAGGAACTCCGCGGTATCCGCGCGTTCAAAATTCGCATCGACCGCATCGAGGCAAATTTCAAATTGAGCCAGAACCGGCACGACACGGATCATCGCCATATCCAGGAACGCCTGAAGGAGATCGGCAGCTGTGATGCGCGCGATGTGGCGGACATGATGAAAGAGAATCGTTCTAATCATCGAGAAAGGACCTGACATGGAAGACCTCAAGTATCCCGTCGGCAAGTTCAACAAGGATGAACCCATCACGACGAACCGGCGAAAGGAATTGATCGGTGAGATTGAAGAATTGCCGGCAAAGCTGCGCCAGGCAGTCGAATCGATGAATGACATCCAGCTGGACACGCCGTATCGTCCCGGCGGCTGGACGGTCCGGCAGGTCGTGCACCATCTGGTGGACAGTCATTTGAACGCCTACATCCGCATCAAACTCGGGGCCACCGAAACGCAACCGACGATCAAGCCTTACGAAGAAAAACTGTGGGCGGAATTGCCAGACGGCAAGCACGGTCCGATCGACATGTCGCTCACCCTGCTCGATGCATTGCACTACCGGTGGACGGTATTCCTGCGCCAGCTCCAGCCCGGCGATTTTGACCGGACGATCAACCATCCCGTCAGCGGTGTGATGAGTCTGAATGTTATGGTGGGTCTTTACGCCTGGCACGGTCGTCATCACCTGGCTCATATCACCGGATTGAAAAAACGGGAGAAATGGTCATGACAGGTCGGATTCTGCAGGTCAATGTCTCGCCGGGCGGCGTGCCGAAATTGCCGGTCCCGAGCGCGTTTGTCAGTTTTGAACGCGTCGAAGGGGATGACTGGCGCAACAAGGATGTGCACGGCGGCCCCCGGCAGGTGATCCTGATGATTTCGCTGGAGAATATCGAGAGGTTGAAAAAGGCCGGCTATCCGGTGTTTGCCGGCGCGCTGGGGGAGAACCTGACCACGGCCGATATCGATTACCGGTTGATACGGTACGGCGATGTCTTCCGGGTGGGCGACACCCTCGAGTTTCGCATCACCAAACGACGCGGGCCGTGCCAAACGATCACGGTGTATGGCGCCGATATCGGGACCGCGATGTTTGACGCCGACGCGCGCGATCACAACCCCGAATCAGCCCACTGGGGCATGAGCGGCTTCTACGGCGAAATCGTTCGCGAAGGGCATGTCAAAGCGGGAGATCCCATCATCAAAATCAACGGAAAGACCTGACATGGCTCAAAAGAGTTATCTGCCCGCGCTGGTGATCGCCATCCTGTGTGTCATCTGGGGCTCGACGTGGATCGCCATCAAATTCGGACTGGAAGATCTGCCGCCGTTTTTGTTCGCGGGCATGCGGTTCACGCTCGCCACGGCGCTGTTGGTTGTGTTCATGAAAATCCAGCGAATCCGTTTTCCCGCCGACCGTCGCACGTGGAAGATCATGCTGGTGTTGGGCGTATTTCAGGCGATCGACTATGCCGCGGTATTCTGGGCGGAACAATACATCGATTCGGCCGTCGCGGCGATCCTGTTTGCCACCATGCCTTTTTTTGTCGCCATGTTCAGTTACTTCATGCTGGACGACCACCGGATCACCTGGACACAACTGACCGGAATCACCGTCAGTTTCATCGGGGTGTTCTTCATTTTCCTGCGCGACGTCGGGCACTCGAGAAATTCCGTCGCCGGGGACCTCGTCATTCTGGTCGGATCCATGAGCGGCGCGTTCATCAGCGTCTATGCAAAAAAACACGCCAACCACATTCACCCCGTGACCAACACGACCGTGCAACTCGGTTTTGCCGCGGCCAGCCTCACGCTGATAGGACTGATGGCCGAGGATTTGGGGGCATTTCATGTGACGCCCGAATCGCTTGGCGCGATCACTTATCTGGCGATTGTCGGATCGGCGGTGGCCTTTGTTCTCTATATGTGGGTCATCAAGAAAACGACGGTCATGCAGGCCAGCGTGATCACCTTGTGCACCCCGATCGTGGCTATTCTGCTGGGATGGTTTTGGCGCCACGAGGATCTTGGCGGCAACGTCCTCATCGGGACGATCCTGATCCTGACCGGCGTGTATGTGGTCAATATTCTGGATTTCAAGATATGGACGCGCAAAACGCAGGACGTTGTGACCACCAAATCCGCGGAGAAAGTGCTCTGCGAAGAGGAGATGCATGCGTAAGTCATTCATTGTCGTTCCCGCGACTTGCCCTGAGCCTGTCGAAGGGAAGCGGGAACCTTGAGCTCGGAAATTTCCGGTTTGAGTTTCGGTATCCACATTACGCTTTATTATAGATGATCCATTCACTACATTCGCCAGCCAAAAGAAAGAAGGAAGAAGTATGAGCGAGGAAACAAACAAAAACGGCGGCCGTCCGGCCGACGACAGTGTCCTGAAGGGCACATTCAAGGTCAAAGTCGGACTGGCGGAAATGTTGAAAGGCGGCGTGATCATGGACGTCGTCAGTGCCGATCAGGCGAAACTGGCCGAGGACGCCGGCGCGTGCGCCGTTATGGCGCTGGAGCGAGTGCCGGCGGATATCCGCAAAGACGGCGGTGTGGCCCGCATGAGCGATCCCGGAATGATTTTGCAAATCATGGACGCGGTGACGATTCCGGTCATGGCCAAGACCCGTATCGGCCATTTTGTCGAGGCGCAGATACTCGAATCCCTCGGCGTGGATTTCATCGATGAGAGCGAAGTGCTGACGCCGGCCGACGAAGCCCACCATATTTACAAGCACGATTTCAAGGCGCCGTTTGTGTGCGGCGCCACCAATCTGGGCGAGGCCCTGCGCCGGATCGGCGAAGGCGCGGCCATGATCCGGACCAAAGGCGAGGCCGGCACCGGCAACGTCGTCGAAGCCGTCCGCCATATTCGGGCCATTGTGGGACATATCAGGAAACTGGGCGTGATGGGTGACGACGAACTCATGGCGGAAGCGAAAACGCTCGGCGCGCCGTACGAACTGGTCCGCTGGGTATCGAAAAACGGACGTCTGCCGGTACCCAATTTTTCGGCCGGCGGCCTGGCCACACCCGCCGATGCCGCGCTGGTCATGCAACTCGGCGCCGAAGCGGTTTTTGTCGGCTCGGGCATCTTCAAATCCGGCAACCCGGCCAAACGCGCCGAAGCCATCGTCAAGGCAACCACCCATTTCCGGGATCCACAAATACTGGCGGAAGTCTCCAAAGGCCTCGGCGAAGCGATGGTAGGTATTACGATGGAATCCCTGAATGCCGGCGAACGGCTGGCCACACGCGGGTGGTGACGGCCGGCGACTGTTGCGCATCCTGACACGCCGGACCTGATCCAACTTTATGACGAAAAAGCCTCTGGACATCACCGCGTCCGTCAACACGCCGGAAAAGAATGACGCCCGAGCCCTTCAAAGCAACGGGACTCCCGCGTGGGTGGATCGCGGCTGGTATGCGGCGCTGGAATTCGAACTGACCACGTCGGCCAAGTTTGACCAGGCCGTCGTGTTGGCGGCAGGCCATCCTCACTTCACCGAACTCGTCGACGAGCGCGGTATCAGCCTCTATCGTACCATCTATTTCAAAAAGGATTTTCCGAAATTTGAGGCGTTATTCGCCCTGGTCGGCAACTGGAAAAGCACCAGGATTTATGTCAAAGGCAACGAAGTGTCCCGACAGAATTTCGACATCTGGTACGCCTGTTACCGAACCTATTGGGCCCACCGCAAGATCCTGAACGATGCCGACGCCTGCGGCGTCAGCCGCTCCTCCGTTTTTCCGGATTTCCTGGGCTGCTACGATCGCAATATCGTACTGAAATGGCGCGATCCGTCGTACAGTGCATACCAATTCTCATCCAAAGTGTGGTACGTTTTCGGCAAACGCGTCCAGAATGCGTTTGTGGTCGACAAAGAAGCCATGCGCCAATACCTGGCCCGCACCAACGAAGAGTATCTGGCGTGCCCGTGTTACGGCCATGTTTGGATCGAACACTTCCTGTCGAAATTGCCGAAGGAAATCAATCCGGTCATCTACAAGGAATGGCTATTCAAAGAGGACTACCTCAAGACCCAAACCAAGGCGCTTTTCAACTACGACATCGCCATGTCCACACTGCCCGACATCTGCCCCGTGAATGAAAAAGCCTACCTCAAATTCATGAACCGGCTATTCAAGGAAGAGCAGGACTGACGCCCGGATCGTGAGTGGAATTCATACCGTCGTCTGCGCCATGATGTTGACGCACGTCGCGACAACCTTGTCCAGCAAGCTGCGCATCTGTCGTGACATCTTGTAAAGAAAATCTCCCGCCAGACCCGCCATGAAGAGCACATTGACGAGCGAGCCAACGAATATCCAGTCATTGGTCTCGGACTGGCGGTCGGCGGCGTGGCGTTTGTCCGCCACAGCGGCGGAGGGCGGCTTGAATGGAAGCTACCGTATGAGCGTAAGGAAGTCAAATAGTATCATGGCGGCCCGGTTTCAATGCGAATTTGCCCGATCCGGAAAAGAGGAGCGAAAGAAAAACCGTCCCGGCCAGGACGGCGGGGGATACCATGTGAAGCGGATCGCCCGCGCTGATATGATGGGTCGCGGCAACCATCATCGTGAAGGCCATGAATGCCGCCGCCGTACGCGTTCCAATACCCAGGACCAGCAGTACGCCGCCGACGCCTTCCGAGAGACTGGCCATCAATCCCCAGAACACCGGCCAAAACGTAATGCCAAAATGAGCCATGGCCCCGCCAAGCTGTTCCCACATGGCCGTTCCGGCCAGGAGTTTTGGAAGACCATACACATAAGAAAACGTCAGACCCACCCCCAGGCGGAGCATCAGGAGTCCAAGGTCACGGCTTTCAAGCCATTTTTTCATGGAAATACCTTTGCTGATTGGTCAGGAACACTATTGCCCTACACGGTACCGGCGATTCGAGAAAATGCATAAGACCGAGCCGGTAATAATCGTCCGCCATTCCGCAAACAAACCCTTTGCCGCAGAACTTGCCGATGCCAGCTGTCAGCGCATCTTCTTTGCTTTGAGTCGTTCTTCGATCTCGTCAATACGCGCCTTGACGATCTTTCTGACCAGCGTTGCAGGCAGCCCTTTGTTCGTCGGAAAGCGAATCGTTCCGGCCGACGTTTCGTACGATTGGAGTTCTTTCTGGAATCTGGCCATGACCTTTCGGCTCATCGGGAAGAGACTGCAGTGGTGGGTGAAAGCGGCAAAGGCCACGAGCATCCGGTGATGCCGGAACATCGGCATGCCATAGCTGATCTGTTCGGTTGCCTTGGGCGCCGCCGACCGGATCGTTTTGCGCAGCTTGGATAGCGTCGCACGCGCCTCCGGAGAGACCATGGCCAGATATGCATCGATGGTTTGAGGTTTGGTCTTCTTTTTTGAATGGCCTTTGGCATCCGTCTTTTTCATGTTAACCTCCGTGGAGTGGAGTTGTCGAGTTGATCATGATTGGTCTGTTTCAGGTTTGGCCATCATCCTGCCACTCAACCCCGTGCCCGGAAGGGTGACGACCGGCGCGCCCCCGGCCGGGATTCGGAAACACACCCATGGATTCCAGCGCCGCCTCCGTGCCAACCGACAGGACGACGACAGGAAATCCGGCCAGTACGGCGCCGGTACTTTTCAACGCGTTCATGGTTGGCTCCTGCGTTTCGACGGGGATCAGTATTCTTCTTCGATGAGCGCCGCGTACACGTTGAACGGAGAAAGTTCGAAGGCCACCTGCAAAAACGCACACGGGGCATCCGTGTCGATCCAGAACGTGAGGCGGCTTTGGCTGGTCGCCACCCGGCGTGTCACAATGTCCGTTTTCCGGCGGCGGACTTCTTCCTGGGTCGGCGTAAATTCGAAGACCACCTTGTGCGCCCTCCGATCGCGGCCGGCGACGTGAATGGTTTCCAACCCTGTCACTTTGGCCACAACGGTCCAGGGTTCCGTCTCCACGTCAAGATGAAAGGACTGAGAAAATCCCTCTTTCAATGGCCGCGTGCGAAGGCAGTGGATCATCGAAAAAAAATTGTGGCTTTCCTCACGGATGGGCTTGTCCACGGCGGGATCAAATTTTCCACCGTCGTAGACGGCCCGGTGCGACGCTTGGTCGTACGTGGTCGTCATCCGCTGTCTCAGCGTTTTCTGGGCAATGGTTTTTGTGAACGTCACCGGAAGGCCGGTTTCGGCATCGACATACGTGTCGTACTGATTGTCCAACGAATAAAATGCCGAAAAAAACACGTTCGTTTTGGCGTGGGCGGACAGGCGCACGACGTCGCGGCCATCGAGGCGGGTTTTTTCAGGAACCGACAGGGTGATGGTCACCGCCGGAATCCCGACATACGTCAGTTTGTACGTGAGCGTCTCGCCGATGGGAACCTGGGCAACCAGGGGCCCGGCCGTCAACAAGAATAAAATGAATCGCCACATCAGTTCCGGTCTCGTTTAAAGGTTCCGCTTCGGCCGCCCGCTTTGAAAAGAAGGCGGACATCCGTGATGGTCATGGACTTGTCGACGGCTTTGGCCATGTCGTAAATAGTCAGCGCCGCGATCGCCGCGGCGGTCAGCGCTTCCATTTCCACGCCGGTCCGATCGGCCAACTCACAGACCGCTTCGACGCGGATGGAGTGGCTCACATCCTGAGGAAAAAAATCGACGCGCACATGCGCCAGGTTGAGCGGGTGGCACAGAGGAATCAGCTCGGACGTGCGTTTGGCGGCTTGAATACCGGCCACCCGGGCGACCGCAAGAACATCGCCTTTGGCCAGCTTGCCCCCAATGATCAATTGGTAGGCTTCGCGGCTCATTCGGACGGTCGCCTCCGCGACGGCGGTGCGTTTGGTGATCCTTTTGCCGCCCACATGAACCATTCGCGCCCGCCCGCCGGCGTCCACATGAGTGAGTTTCTTTCGCGTGGTCTTTCTGCTCATGCTATTTCTCCCTCAGGAATTTGAGCGTTTTCTGCAGGCGCTCCCTGGCCCGGTTGACGCGCGATTTGATCGTGCCGATGGGAAGATCGGTTTGCTGCGCAATTTCTTCGTAGGAGAGGTTCTCAATTTCGCGCAGGCGGATGATTTCCTGGTATTTCTCCGGCAATTGGCGAATGGCCTTCCGGATCAGATCCTTGGTGACGGCCGAGTCGGTCATCTCGTCGGCATTGACGCGGGTTTCAACCGCTTCAAACTCCTGCCCGTCGTTGCCAAGGTTGGACATGGTGTACAATTGCTGGCGGCGGCGTTTGCGGAGTTCACTCCGTGCGAGGTTGCCCGCCACGGTATAGATCCACGTCGAAAACTTGGCGACCTTCTTGTACGACTGGCGGAACCGGTAAATCTTGACAAACGTGTCCTGCACGATATCTTCCGCGTCGGACCTTTCGCCGACAAAGCTCATGATGTAGTTAATCAGGTGTTCCTTGTACCGCGCCACAATGACGTCAAATGCGACGAGATCGCCGCCCTGGAACCGTTCGATCACGTCCTCGTCGCTCAGCTTCTGATAGTTCTTCAGGGCGCGCCGGACGAGATGCGGCGTACGGATCAACTCGCGCAGGTCCGAGTCGTCGATGGGGGTCTTTTTCTCGCCGCTCACGGTTTCAGCCCTTTGATGATGCGAAAAATCAGGCGATGCATGATCAGCGTCTTGTCCATGACGCTCGACTTGAGTTCCGTATCCGCCTCGAGCAACGCCGCGAAAATGGATTCGAAATCACCGACGGCATAGGACGCGGCTTGCGGCCAGTACTGGCTTTCCAGATAATTGGGATACACTCTAAATCCGTCGATCATGTGCTGCTGGATCGTGCGCATCGGCGTTTGGCGTTCGCGCAGATCGCACAAGGCCATCAGGATCATGAAATGGCGGTGCAACAACGCGACCATGCCGACCGGCTCCTCGCCAAAACGGAACATCTGGTCGAAAACATGGATCGCCCGTTCCAGGTCCTTTTTGCCGACCGTTTGGCAGAATTCCCAGATATTGTACTGCCGCGACACGCCGATGGCGGCTTCAATATCGTCTTCGTTGATTTCCTCGCGCGCGCCGACATACGTGGCGAGCTTGTCCACCTGGCTGTCCAATTCGCGCAGGGACACGTCCACGCGCGAAGCCAGCATCATGGCGGCATTCGAGGAAATGCGCTTGCCATGCCGCTCCGCAAACGATTCGATCCACTCCGGTATTTCGTATTCGGTCAGCGCCTTGAGTTCGACGTCCATCCCGTGTTCCCGCAGCCATTTGAAAGGATGGTACCGAAAGTCGGCTTTCACGGCCGTCAGCACAAGACAGGTCGAATCCATCGGGTTGTTGCAATACGCCGCCAGCGCCTCCCGTTCGGGCTTGGTCAGCGCATCGGCGTCCCGGAGGATCACCACCTTGCGGTCCGCCATCATCGGAAACGCCATGGCCGCATTGAGCACGCCGGTCATATCCGCGTCTTTGCCGTGGAATACGTGCAAATTGAAATCATCCTTCGGCGCGTTGAATACCGCCAACAGTATGGCATCGATGACCTGGTCGGCAAGGAATTGCTCCTCGCCGTTGAGCAAATACAACGGGCGGACTGTCCCCTTCCCGATCTGCTTGAGCGTTTCATGAAAAGACTGACTTTTTTCGGAACGTGCCATGGGATGCTATTCGGAATTTCTTTTGCGCCAGTTCCACCCACGCTCTTGAAGCGGGAGCGGCGGGTTTATTTCTTCTTATCCAGCATGTCTTTCAGTTTCAGGAGATCCTCCCATGCCGGTTTTTTCCAGTTCGGATTTCGCAATAACGCCGCCGGGTGATACGTGACCATCAACGGCACACCGTGATAATCAAAGACCCTACCCCGCATTTCCGTCATCGACAACGTATTTTTCAACAGGGTGTTGGCGGCAGTCAAACCGAGTGCGCAGATGATCTTCGGACGAATGTTCTCGATCTGGGCAATGAGGTACGGTTCACACTGTTCGATTTCGGCCTGGACGGGTTTGCGATTGCCCGGCGGACGGCATTTCAGAATATTGGCGATATAGACCTGCGACCGCTGGATATTGAGCGACCGCGGTTGCTCGATCATCTGCGTGAGCAGTTGCCCGGCCCGGCCGACAAACGGCAGGCCCTGCGCATCTTCATCCGCGCCCGGCGCTTCGCCGATGAAGAGGATATCGGCCTTCGGATTACCGCTGCCGAAAACCGTTTGCGTCCGCGTTTGGCAGAGGTCGCACTTCCGGCAATTCGAAACGGTCTTCTCGAGTTCATCCAGCGTGGGCAGGTCGCCGTACGAAGCGGGCGGTTCGGAGACCGATGCCGTCCCTGGCGTGGTCGCTACCCCGGCCGGCCTGGCCTTCGCGCGCGTTTGATCCAGATACAACGTATCGCCGTACACGTCCCGCTGGGTTTCGAGAAACGTCTTGATCGCCTTCAGCTTTTTGGTCATTTGGTTCGCAGCTCCGTATCGTCCATGGGAAGGATGGGCATGATCATGCCGTTGTGGCGCGCCCTGAATTTCAGATAATCGTACACCGGATCCCGCGCCACACCCATGTCGAAAAACCTCGGCAGGAAAGCGCCGGGATTCATGAGGTCCGGTTTCGGCATTTCCACGATTTGAATATCGGCATCGGCCCCCAGACCGGCCTTGATCCTGGCGACGCCAATGGCCGTTTCAAGGCCGCCGAGCACGTCGACGAGTCCGCGTTCCCTCCCATCGACGCCGCTCCACACGCGGCCCTGCCCGACGGCATGGATGTCGTCATACGTGCGTTTCCGGGACGCGGCGACTTTGGTGACAAATTCCGAGTACAGATCCTGAATGATGCGCCCGGCTTTGGCCCGTTCGGTTTCATCCATATTGCGGTCGGGAAGTCCGAGACCGACCAGGGGCGCCCGGAAACCGAATCCCAGGTCGCCATGCCGGCCGACTTTGACGAGGTCCGTCGTCATGCCGAGTTTTTCCTTCAGGCCGGCGTTGTACAGCCACCCGCCGATCACACCGATTGAGCCGGTGATGGTGAATGGCGCGGCGACAATCGTATCGGCGTACATGGACAGCCAGTATCCGCCCGACGCCGCCACATAACCCTGCGAGACGATCACCGGTTTTTTCTCCCGGCATTTTTTCAGCGCTTCGGCCACGATATCGGACGGCAGGGCGTCGCCGCCGGGCGAATCCACCCGGAACACGACGGCTTTGATGCGCGAATCCTTCGTGGCGCGTTCCACGTCTTTGACAAGCCGCCGGGCGGCAATGCCTTCGTCCATGTCACAGACGCCGATGGCATAGATGACGGCGATGCGCGGCCGTTCGCCCCAGACGGCATCATACGGCAGATGGTATCTTTCCAGAGCGCGCGGCTTCATGAAGCCCGGCGTTCGGCCTTCCAGAGTTTTCATGACGGCTTCGACACTGTCCCACCGGCCGATGACGTCGATCAATCCGTTTTCCAGCGCATAGGCCGGAAGGAAAAAGAGGCTGTCGTTGATGAGCGCGTCGAAACGATCCGGCGAAATGGACCGTGAGGCGCAGATGTCCGATTTCACCACGTCGTACAGGTCGTCCAGCAACGCCTGGCGCTGTTCACGATCTCCTTCGGACATGGCGTCCCTGGAGAGATTCTCGTCGGCGGATTTGTATTTGAAATACCGCCATTCGTCAAACGCGATGCCGAGTTTCTCGAGAGTGCCCTTCAGAAAAGTCCGCCCCATGACATAGCCATTCAATACCAGCGTACCCGCCGGATCCATGACAATCCTGTCCGCGACCGACGCCAGGTGGTATTCCGTCATCCCGCCCCGGTCGATGAAAACGACCACGTGTTTGCCGGTCGTGCGAAATTCTTTCAGCTTTTCCCGCAATTCCCACGCCATTTCCCGGTCCACGTCGACTCCGGAGAGATTGATGGCCAAACCCGCCACGGCCGGATCGTATTTGGCGGCATCGATCTGGTCGAGCAATTTTGAAAACGTCAGCGAACGGTCAAACAGAATGTAGCGGCGGTACGAAACGGTCCTGTTCCAATCCATGCGCACATACGTGGATCCGGCCTGCAAATGAGTCCGGAAAACATTCCGGTCGTACGCACCGATCCGCACGGCATACGTCGTGGCGCGGTGATTCTGGTTTTTGTCCATGTGCGTCTGCGCGGACAGACCGGCGCGGCCCAGACTGAACTGGAAACCGACGGTCGCCGCCTTCGATTCGAAATAGCGGGCCACCACGCGAACGCCGGGCAGGAATTCCGTCGCCACGCCGGCGCTCCAGTTATTGTCGAAACCCGGCACGGTTCCCTTTTTCTGAAGCACGTAATCGCCAAACAGCGTCAGCTTTTCCGAACCCAACGGCCTCACGGCCACATCGATCAGGCCCTGGTCAGAACCCTCGACAAAATATCCCGTCATACCCAGCGACAAGTAACGATTGGGCCGGAGCAAGGTGCCGACGGTGAATACGTTTTCACGATAGACCGGAAAATCGCGGGCGTGGCGGCCGGACCATCCATATCCGAGTCCGAGGCCCAGCGAACGGCTTCCAACGCCCAGCGCCAGCCGGTAGTCGGTGATGGTTGTTTTCTCCGACCCGTAACCAAATCCGACGATTTCAGGATGATGGAGATCCTGCCGGATCATGCCGAAACCGAGATGCGGCACGGCCGTAAAAAGTCCCCATTTGTCCATACCTTTCCATTGCGAAGGATTGGTATTCCACGCAAAAAGCAAATCCGGCTGCCGGACGTAATTCAGCAAAGCCGGGTTTTCAAAGCCGTACAATCCGGAGCCAATGGCCCCGGACGAAGCGAGCTGGAAATCCATCTGGGTGTAATAAGGTGGCAGCGATTGGGCCATGACGGCGGAACCCAGAAGCCACATGGCGGAGGCGAGGCGAAGCAGGTGTTTCATAAGAATCCCGTTTGCGAAATTAATTTCGGAATACCCGTTGTGTGAGTAGTCGTTCTGATCGCGCTCCAAACTACAGAGAACGGCATAGATATTCAAGCGATAAGGAATCTTTGAATAACCATTCTTGCTTTGAAAGGACGCCTGTCGCATTCGGATAAACATTCATTGGACATCCTGATCGCGCGGTTGGCCTCAAAAACCGTTGCGCCGTTCGCTCGCATTCCCTATCTTGACGCCACATTATTCACCGCGGACCCATGGCCAAAAAGAAGAAAACGTCGCAGGACGCAGAGTCTCCGAACTTCGAGCACTCGTTGAAAGAACTGGAATCCATCGTCGAGGAACTGGAGAGCGGCGACGTGCCACTCGATGAAACGCTCCAGAAGTTCGAACGCGGCATGAAACTGGTCCAATTCTGCCATACGAAACTGAACGACGCCGAAGCCAAGCTGAAGATTCTGGTTAAAGACAAAGACGGCAGGTACTTTCTAACGGACGAAGACGAGGAAACCGAATGAAGCGGATCAAGTTGTCCGAGATCGCCCATGCCCGGAGCGGAGACAAAGGCGACAGTTCCAACGTCGGCCTGATCGCCTACACGCCCGCCCGGTACGACCTCATCCGCCGTCACGTGACTTCCGACGCCGTCAAACGCCATTTCAAGGACATCTGCCGGGGTCCGGTCGACCGCTACGAAGTGCCCAATCTCCTGGCCCT
>CAZJBS010000017.1:38471-39815 GCA_964544475.1 uncultured Bacteroidota bacterium
TTGGCCGTCCTTATGCGGGATTGGCGGAATTGGCAGACGCGCCAGACTTAGGATCTGGTGGTTAACACCGTGTGGGTTCAAGTCCCTCATCCCGCACGATCGATTTCAATTCATTTCTATCAAGGAGTTTGAATCTTGCAGGCTCAGGTTATCAGCACGGAATCCGGCAAGCGCACCTTGCGCGTCGAAGTGACCCCACAGGAAATGCAGCCCTTTTTTGACGAGGCGCTCGAGATGTTCCGCGAAGAAGCCCAGATCGAGGGATTTCGCAAAGGCAAAGCGCCGCGTCAGCTGATCAAGTCAAAATTCGAAGGCCAGATCGAGGCCGAAGCCATCCAGGCCATCATCGAGGAATATTACCGCCAGGCCATCGATCATACGAATACCGACGCCATCGACATGGGCCAGATCGAAAATCTGAACTACAAACGCGGTGAACCCGTCTCTTTCGACGTCGTTGTCGAAACCATGCCGGATTATACGGTCACCACGTATCGCGGGTTGATCATTGAAAAGCCGGTGCACACGGTGACCGACGACGAGGTCGAGGCCACCATCGGCCAGATGCGGCAACATTACGCGACGTTCAAGGAAACCGAGGAAGTCAAAGCCGGCGACGAAGTCACCTGCGACATCCAGGTGCTGGATGCCGGCGGCGTCCCCATTATCGGCAAGAAATATCAGGACCGCCGCATCCCGCTGACGACGAAGTACGTGGGTCAGGACTTCATCGACGGCTTGATCGGCGCGCGGACCGGCGACACGCGGAATCTGCACGTCAGCAACATCGGCAAAAAGGATGAGAAAGAACCCGACACCCAGCATTTCGCCGTGACCGTTCGCAAAGTCGAGGAGGTCGTCCTCCCCGCGGTGGATGATGAATTCGCCAAAGACCTTGGATTCAAGGACCTGGCCGATCTCAATCAAAAAGTGCGCGAAGACATCGAACATCGCTGGGGCCATGAAACCGAGCACAAGGTCAACGACCGGATCATCGACGAAATCATCAAAGGCAACGACCTGCCGAGCCCCGAACCGCTGGTGCGCAATGCGATTGCCCGGATGATCCGGGTGTTCCAGGAACGCAGCAAGAACCCGAACATCGACGAAGCCTATCTCAGCAGCGCTTTCCGTCCGGCAGCGATTCGCGAAGTCAAATGGACCCTCGCCCGCCGGAAGATCGCCGAACTTGAAAAACTGGCCGTGACCGACGGTGATGTGCTCGAATACCGTACTCACATGGCCAAACACAATAACGTGTCCGTCGACGAGATCAAGATTGACTTCAAGACCGACACGGAACGGAAGAACTTCGACGACTATCTGCTCGAAAAGAAGACGGTG
>CAZJBS010000017.1:39915-74744 GCA_964544475.1 uncultured Bacteroidota bacterium
GGCCAGTCCAGCGATATCGAAATCTACATGCGCGAAATTGTGAACGCCAAGCACCAGTTGAACCAACTCATCGCCGAGCGCACGGGCCAGCCCATGGACCGCATCGAAAAAGACACCGACCGCAATTTCTTCATGTCGGCGGAACAGGCCAAAGCATACGGCATTATCGACGAGATTTTGATTCGCAAGAAATAGCGAATTTGCTTTCTCGACCCTGTTTACTTACTTTACGACCATATGAAAGATCATAACATCACCGGCCGGGCCGTGTTTTGTTCCTTCTGCGGCAAGTCGGCCGACGAAGTGGACAGTGTCATCAGCGGTCCAAACGGCGTCCATATCTGCAACGAGTGCGTCCGCCATGCCGGCGACATGATCAAGGCTCATACGACGCGCGACGCCACCGTTCCCCTGGCCGACATCACCCCCGAAAAATTGAAAGTCCGGCTGGATGAGTACATCATCGGACAGGAACACGCCAAACGCGTGTTGTGCGTGGCCGTCTACAATCACTACAAACGCATCAATTCCCTCCAGGACTCCGACAACGACGTCGAACTCGAAAAAAACAATATTTTGTTGATTGGGCCGACCGGGACCGGCAAGACCCTGCTGGCCCAGACGCTGGCCCGCTTCCTCAATGTGCCGTTCACCATCGCCGACGCGACGACGCTGACCGAAGCCGGATATGTCGGCGAAGACGTCGAGAACATCCTCGTGCGCCTTCTCCAGGCCGCCAACTATGACGTCGCCGCCGCCGAAAAAGGCATCATCTATATCGACGAAATTGACAAGGTCGCCCGCAAAGGCGGCAACCCGTCCATCACGCGCGACGTTTCCGGCGAAGGTGTGCAGCAGGCTTTGCTGAAAATCCTCGAAGGCACAATCTCCAATGTGCCCCCCAAAGGCGGACGCAAACACCCGGAACAGAATCTGATCAGCATCAATACGAAAAACATTCTGTTCATCTGCGGCGGCGCCTTCGAAGGCATCGACAAAATCATCCAGACCCGCGTCGGCAAGAAAAACATCGGGTTCAAGGCCGAAATTCAGAACCGCGACACCCAGAGTGTTTCGGAGGCCCTGAGGCTGGTGGAACCCGACGACCTGTTGTCTTTCGGGCTGATCCCGGAGCTCATCGGCCGGCTCCCGATGTTGTGTTCGCTGGAGGAACTGTCGGCGGATGCCCTGTTTGCCATTTTGACCGAACCGAAAAACGCCCTGGTCAAGCAATACCAGAAACTCTTTGCGCTGGACGATGTCAAACTCGAGTTTGAGGAAGACGCGCTCCACGAAGTCGTCTCTTTGTCCATGCGCCGGAAAACCGGCGCCCGCGGCCTCCGGGCCATCATGGAAAAATTCATGATCGACATCATGTACCGGATTCCGTCCATGCGCAATCTGAAATCCTGCGTGATCACGCGGGCCAGCGTCGCCGGGGGCGAACAGCCCCTGATGAGTTTCAAAGAAGCCAAAAACAAAGACATCAAAAAAACAGCGTAGAGGTCGCATGATAAAGGAGCCGCGAACATGGCCGAACACGATCACGCTCAACCACCGTCGAGTCCCGGTATGAGCGACACCTCCAAAATACCTTCGAGCCCCGTGGCGCGTGAAAAACACGTGTTCGAGGAACTCAAAGTGCGGATGACTGAACTGGAGGAGTCCTATCTGGCCGTCAAAGTCGAGAACGAGACCCTTTCCAAACGGCTAAGCGAAACGCACTCCTTGTACAAAATTGCCGCCATGCTCAATTCGACGTACGATGCCCAGCGGCTGTACCCCCTTATCCAGCACATGCTCGGCGAGATTTCTTTCGTCGAACAATTCGCCATGATGATGAGCAAGCCCGAATCTGAAATCGAAGTCTCGTTGTTTACCGAGCGGACGCGCGGCGAGGATCATCAGCGCCTCATGGACACTCAGCGGGATATCGCCGAACATGTCATTCGCGAACAGAAACAAGTGTTCGTCCCGGCGAACGAGATGGTCCAGGACCTGGGCCATGCGGCCGGCGGCAGCATTCTTGGAATCCCGTTGACGATCGGCCCGCGCAAAAGCACCCGTTGCCTGTGTTATTACGCCGCGCACGAACTGAGCATCCAGGAGGTGGAATTCCTGAACCTCATCTCCAACGAAATCGCCATCGCTCTGAGCCGCGTGGATATCTACCACGAGACGCTGGAAGTTTCCCTCAAGGACGAACTGACCGGCGTCTATAACCGGCGTTATTTCAACGACCGCTTCAACCGTGAAATCAAGCGCGCCGAGCGGTACGGCCACCGGATCTCGGCCATCATGATTGATATCGATTATTTCAAGAAGTTCAACGACACCTACGGGCACCATGTCGGCGACGAAGTTTTGAAAGGCGTGGCCCAGCAACTGAACATCGGCCTCCGCGATTGCGACGTGCTGGCCCGATTCGGTGGCGAAGAATTCGTCATCATCCTGCCGGAAACCCCGAAGGAAGGAGCGGCCATTGTGGCGGAGAAAACGCGGGCACGGATCAGCGACCGCACCTGGGAATTCCGCAACGCCCTGCGCAGCGACACCAATCCCGACGAATTCATACGCAAGCAGATCACGATCTCTCTTGGTATTTCCACGTTCCCCGAGGACGGCTCCGAAGTCAATGCGTTGATGGAGATCGCCGATCAGCACCTGTATATGTCCAAGCTGAACGGCCGAAACCGGGTGAGTTTTACCCCAAAAACCTGAACGGCAAATATTTTCATCGCACAAAAAAAGGAGCCGATGTTCATCGACTCCTTTTTTATTTGTGAGCCAGGTAGGGCTCGAACCTACGACCTTCGCCTTAAAAGGGCGCTGCTCTACCAACTGAGCTACTAGCTCGACCGACGTTTTCAAAAAAGCGGATCAATGATAAGGAAAGGGGTTCTTACAATCAAGAAAAAAAAGGGCGATCGGGCCGTTTCAATTCGACATGTTGAATGTCCGCCAAAGGACATGACCCCTCGGGTTGCGCACGTGTGTATTTGCGCCTTTTCAGCCCCAGCTTACAGGCACCTGTCCATGAACCACCCCCTGCCCCCTCCTTACGCCGCATCGATCTTCTAAACACCGACAATTCTTCTGGCGTAAGGAGGGGGACTTATTGTATAGGTTCCTCCCTTGCCCCAAATCGATCATCCTTGCCAGGCGTGTGTCTGGCGTAAGAAGCGGGAGGAGTCTCATTCAAGAGTCCCCCTCCTTGCTCCAGAAAATCCGTGTTTCAGCGCGGTCTATATGGAGCAAGGAGGGGGACAGGGGGTGGTTCAACCAACGCCATCCACGACCGATACGATGCTTCGCGAATTCCATGCACTCGGCGTACGTCAAAATGTTAATGTTGCAGATACGGTTGCCGATCAATATATTCAAACGTCGCTTGAACTCAGGCAATCACGAGTGTTTTTCTTTCATACTGCATGCCATCCGAGGAATCTCACCCGATGACGCACGGCCATCTGGGCAATTTCATACTGGTGTTACATTCGCACCTTCCTTATGTCACCCATCACGGCCGATGGCCCCACGGCATGGAATGGTTGTTTGAAGCCGCGTCCGAAACCTACATTCCCCTGCTCAACATGTTGAACGACCTGATCGACGACGGCTATGAACCGCGGATGACGATCAGCATTTCGCCCGTTCTGGCCGAGCAGTTGTCCCATGCCGCCTTCGTTCGCGAGTTTTGTGAATTCCTGGATGAAGAGATCCGCCGCGCGGATGTTGACGTGCGGAGTTTTCAGACGAGCGCCATTGAAAAACAACTCGTGCCCGCGGCTTTATTCTGGCAGGAGTATTACCGTGGCATCCGGCGTGACTTCCGGGACAAGTACGACCACGACCTGATCGGGGCGTTCCGTCGCCTGCTGAATCGCGGCAACCTGGACATCATCACGTGCGGGGCCACCCATGGTTATTTTCCATTGTTGGGCACGGACGCGAGCATCCAGGCCCAGGTGCGGCTGGCCGTTCGGACCCACGAAAAGCATTTCTGGCGGAAACCCCGCGGCATATGGATCCCGGAGTGCGCCTATCGGCCACGGTATGAATGGACGGCACCGGTATCGTCGGCCTTGGGACGCCGGCCCCACGTCCGGAAAGGCGTCGAAGAAATCCTGGATGAAAACGGCCTGCAGTACTTCATTGTGGATTCCTCGCTCGTCGAACACAGCAAAATTGTCCCCATGTATCACGGCCGGTTCGAAAACTTGCGGCGCCTGATGGCTCAGGGCGTACAAGATGAACGGCCTTACGCCGGGCCTTCTCATTCGGTGTATGAATCCTACCTGGTAAAGCCGGCGGCGGATGTGCCGGAACGGCCGGTGGCGGTCTTTGCGCGCGACGTGGAGACGTCCATGCAGGTGTGGAGCAGCGAGCAGGGTTATCCCGGCGGCGAGTGGTATCTGGATTTTCACAAAAAACACCACCAGAGCGGGCACCGGTATTGGCGGGTCACGAGCCCGCACGCCGATCTCGGCCAGAAAGCCATTTACGAGCCCGGCCGCATCGACAAATCCATCGAGGAGGATGCGGACCATTTTGTAGAGTCGGTGAAAAAAGCGATGACGGAGTTCCGCGAGGTCAGTCGCCGGCAGGGCACACTGACCGCGCCGTTTGATTCGGAACTTTTTGGCCATTGGTGGTTCGAAGGACCCGCTTTTCTGAAAAGGGTTTTTGAAAAACTCCTGAGCGACCCGGAGATCGGCGTGACGAACTGCGCGCAAACGATGGATCAGAACCCCCCGCGTCATGCGATCGTACTTCCCGAGGGTTCGTGGGGCGCCGGCGGCAACCATTACGTCTGGCTGAACGGCGAAGTCCAATGGATGTGGGAGCGCATCTACGATTGTGAAGCGACGATTCACCGCCTCGCGCTGAGACTGACCCGGGAGGATGACCAGGATACCCGTGAGGTCGCCCGCCAACTGGTGCGTGAACTCCTTCTCCTGCAGGCGTCCGACTGGCCCTTCCTGATCAGCACCAAGTCCGCGACCGACTACGCCGTCGAACGGTTTGAAGAGCATTACGACAATTTCAAGCGCCTCGCGTCCCAACTCACCAGGAAACTGGATGGCGAAACGTGGTCGGACGAAGACCGCTCGTTTCTGGCTTTGTGCCGTGAAGTCAATTTTTTGTTTGATGACGAATCCATTGAACCCATGTGGTATGTACAAAACTAACCTTCAGGAGCGTTATGAAAAAGACATTGTGGGTATTGCTGGCTACTTTCGTAATGGGCGTCGTGGTGACGGATGCCGCGACGGCGCAATTGCCGGTCGGCATAGCGGCGGGCGTGCGCGTTGGAACGGACACGGAAGACAACAATTTTCTCGCGGGCGGCCAGGTCGAACTTAAGGTGCCGTTTATCACGGTGGTCCCCAATTACGAATACACCTTCATCAAGGACGTCACCAATCACCGGCTGAATGTCGATTTGCAGTACACCGTGCTGGGCGTCGGCATTGCCAAGCTCTTTGCCGGCGGCGGTTACGTCATGAACACTGCAAAACCCAAAGGCGGTGACAGCGTGTCGGAAAGCGGATTCAATGTCCAGGTCGGCGGCAAAGCCGGTTTGAGCAAGATCGACGTGTTTGCGCTGGCCCGATACAACAAGATCAAGAAAGCCGACTCCTTTGCCCTGGTGGCCGGCGTCAATTTCGGACTGCTCTGATTTTGAAAAAGCAAATCATCAAGTTGCATGTGAATGGCGATGATTACGACATCGCCATTCACCCCAACCGGACCTTGCTCGAAGCGCTCCGGTACGATTGCCATCTGACCGGATCGAAGCAGGGTTGCGACATGGGAGATTGTGGCGCCTGTACCGTACTCATTGACGGCGTGCCCATTCAAGCCTGCATCACGCTGGCCGTCGAGTGCGTCGGCAGGAAGATTCTCACGGTGGAGGGTGTGGCCAAAGGCACGGAACCGCATCCGATCCAGCAGGCGTGGCACAAGGTTGGCGCCTCGCAATGCGGTTATTGCACGCCGGGGTTCATCGTCGTCGCGAAGTGGTTTCTGGACAAGAATCCCAATCCGACGGATGACGACATCAAGAAGGCCCTTTCCGGCAATATCTGCCGGTGTACCGGCTACACAAAGATTATGGATGCGATGCGCGAGGCGGCGGAGAAGATGAGGGAGGAGCGCCCGTGAGGATCCTGTGGCCACTTGGCACTCTATGGCTTCTGGTATCATTCCCTTGTCTTCATGCTCAGAAGACATTCGCGCGTTTTCTTTTGTGGAATCCGTCCGCGACTTCCCAGGCCATGGGTGGCGTTAGTTCAGCGCTTCATGAGGATGCGTTTGCCGCCCATTTCAATCCGGCCGGACTTCAGGGCATTGGAGGATTTTCTTCGGCCGTCTCCTTTGTCAGACCCTATCCATTCCTTGGCGGCAACGGCCATTCGTTCGCCGGCGCTGCTTATACGTTCGGACGCCTTGGCACGTTGGCCGTGTCCTCTGATCTATATTGGATGGGCCCCACGGACGTCGTGAGCAACATGGGTGAGCCTCTCGGTCGAGACAATCAAAATTTCCATTGGCATGGAAAAATCAGTTTTGCCGGCGAACCAAAGCCAGGCTTGCACACAGGATTGAGTCTTGGATATCTCAGGTATGACGCGGATTCACACACCAGCACCGGTGAGTCCGTCACAACCAAGAGTGGGGTGATGACCATTGACGCGGGTGTGCTGGCGGATGAACTTCTTCCACAAACCACCTTTGAATCGAATTTCTCGCCATCCGAATGGCGGAAGTATTCCGATCGACGTGTCCACAGGGGTTTCAGGGTGGCGGCGGCGCTGCGGAATTGGTCGGCTTCCAAGGTGGCCGTGGTTGATGAAGATCAGGCCGATCCAATGCCCACGAGCCTGGTCGCGGGATTTATGCATACGCCCTTTGTATCCGATCTTTTCATTGTCCGAGCCGGCACCGACGCCGAAATGATCTTATACGAAAAGGGAATCGTCCACTTCTTGCATTGGGGTGCCGAGGTAAAGTGTCTTCAACTGGTTGCGGTGAGGTGTGGCTATGTTCAGGACGTCCAGGGCCCCATATCTTCCTACTGGACCTGGGGATTTGGGTTGGTTACGCGATTCGGATCGATCAATATCGCCCGTTATGAACGTACCTTTGCGCCCGTGTGGCACATCGACGGCATCTTCCGGCTATCCATGACAGGAGAATAACCAATGCGGTTGTTTTGGATAATTCTGACTGTAGGACTTGCTTGCTGTATCGATGATGGAAAGACCGTGATCTACCTGATCGATGGTGAATCCGTCAGTCCCATGGGACAGAGTGTGTATCTCTATCAAAATTATCCCAATCCATTCAATCCAACGACGACCATCCGTTATGACGTCTCGTCGCCCCGGCGTGTTCGCATCAAAGTATGGACCTATGATTGGCAGGAAGTGGCCACCCTTATTAATCGCCATGAGGAAGCGGGTATTTATCAGGTCACTTTTGACGCTGATGGTGTCGCGAGTGGCGATTACTATTACACGCTTGAGACCGACGACGTCCAAATCGTAAGAAGAATGAAATTGATAAAGTAGCGCCAAGAAGGTGTCACACATGTCATCATCGGCCAGCAAGAATTTTCAGGTCATCGGCCGGCGTCTTCCGAAGATCGAAGGTCTTGAGAAAGCCAACGGGAGCGCGCTGTACACCGACGATCTCGTCCTGCCCAACATGCTCGTCGGAAAAATCCTCCGCAGCCCTCATCCGCACGCCCTGATCAAACGCGTCGACACGAGCAAAGCGGAGGCGTTGCCGGGCGTCAAAGCGGTGATGGCCGGCGCCGAATTGCCGGAGCTGTACGGCGTGCTGCCGGCGTCACAGGACGAAACCGCGCTGGCCATCGACAAAGTGCGATACATCGGCGATGGCGTGGCTGCCGTCGCCGCCGTGGACGAGGCCACCGCCGAAAACGCCTGCGAATTGATCGAAGTGGAGTACGAAGTGCTCATGCCCTGTCTCACGATCGAAGACGGCTTCCGCGAGGATATTCCGAAAATCCACGCCCACAGCAAGACCGCCAACGTGATGAAGGAAGTGCATCAGGAATTCGGCAACGTCGACGAAGGGTTTGCCGAGGCCGATCTGGTGCTGGAACATGAATACTTTTTCGAAGGCAACACGCACGTGCCGCTGGAACCGCATTGCGCGCTGTCGCAATGGGGACAGGACGGAAAACTCACGATCTGGTCGTCGACGCAGACACCGCATTATCTGCATGTCGCCTTGTCCAAAGTGCTCGGCATCCCGCGCAGTCATGTTCGTGTGATCAAACCGCACATCGGCGCCGGCTATGGCGGGAAATCGGAACCGTTTGCGCTGGAATTCTGCTCGGCGTGGCTGTCGAAAAAGTCCGGCCGTCCGGTCAAAATCCTCTACACGCGCGAAGAGGTCTTCTATGCGCACCGGGGACGCCAGCCGATGAAAATGGTCTTGAAGACCGGCTTCAAGAAAGACGGAAGTATCACGGCCATCCACATGCGGACATTCCTGGACGGCGGGTCGTTCGGGAGCTATGGTCTGGTCACGACGTACTACTCGGGCGTATTCCTGACCCTGCCGTACAAAGTGCCGCGGTTCAAGTTCGACGGGTACCGCATCTACACCAACAAACCGGCGGGCGGACCCAAACGCGGCCACGGCGCGGTCCAGCCTCGGTTTGCGATGGAATGCCAGATGGACAAAGCGGCCGAGCAACTTGGTTACGATCCGATCGACCTTCGTCTGCGCAACGCCATCGAACCCAATACGATGACCGTCAATAAATTCCGCGTCACGTCGTGCGGTATCAAAGAGTGCCTGACGAGCACACGCGACCGGTCGGCCTGGAAAACCAAATTTCCGGAATTCAAAAAGCAGCCGAAAAAGTACGTTCGCAAAGGCATCGGCGCGGCGGCAAGCACCTACATCAGCGGCGCCGGCAAGTCCATCATCTGGAATGATATGCCGCATTCCGGCGTCCAGATCAAAGTCGACCGCGGCGGCGGCGTGACCGTGTATTGCGGCGCGTCCGATATCGGCCAGGGATCGGATTCCCTGCTGGCCTACCTGGCCGCCGAAGTGCTCGGCGTCGAAGTGGCCGATGTGCATGTCTGCCAGACGGACACGCACCTTACGCCCGTCGATCTCGGCAGCTACTCGAGCCGCGTGACCTTCATGGCCGGCAATGCCTGCATTCAGGCCGGCGAAAGGATCAAAGCGCAACTGTTTGAAATGGCATCGAGGAAACTCGGTGTTCCGAAGGACGATCTGGACTGCGGCAAACGCATCATCTTCTCCAAATCCAATCCCGACCTGTGGATGGACTTTGTCGAAGCCGCCAACATGGCCGAATCCGTCTACGGGACGATCGGCGCGACCGGCAGTTACAAACCGCCCAGGCTGGGCGGCGATTACAAAGGTTCCGGCGCCGGGCCGTCGCCTTCGTATTCGTTTTCGACACACATCGCCGAAGTGACCGTGGACGTTGAAACCGGGATCGTCACCGTGGATAAAATCTGGTCGGCGCACGATTGCGGCCGCGCGCTCAATCCGTCCATTGTCGAAGGCCAGATCGAAGGCAGTGTCTATATGGGCGTCGGCGAAGCGTTGTTTGAGGAACACATTTTCTACAAGAACGGTCTGCACCGCAATGCGTCCATTCTGGAATACAAAATCCCGACGATTCTCGACACGCCCGATATCGAGGCCATTATTGTGGAATCCATCGACCCGGAGGGGCCGTTCGGCGCCAAAGAAGCCGGTGAAGGCCCGTTGCATGCGGCCATACCAGCCATCGCCAACGCCATCTACAATGCGATCGGTGTGCGCATGGACACGACGCCTTTTACGCCGGAAAAAATCCTGAAGGCGCTGGAGGAGAAAGAAACAGGGACTAAAGGTAGCGGGACGAAAAAACTGCACGATATCGGAGCGAAAAGACTGGCAAGAAGCCTCGAAATTACCAAATGAGGCACAGGGTCAATATGTGAGTGATAATTTGGTTTTGGTAAATCGAAGAACCAAGAAGTTCATTGCCTTCGATGAATATTTTCCTATATTAGTGAACCGATATAGAACAACATTTTGCGGATATTAGCGCGTCCCATGGCATACAAAAAGCCAATCCTGAAGGAACTTTACGCGGAAGTGTATTATCAACCCGGGTCTCTAAATGCAGACGCAATTTTAGAAGTTATTCCTACGCTAAGAAGAGATGATGCCTTTCAGACAGAATTTGTTTTGGCGCAGACACAAAAGGCTCTGGATGTAGCTGTAGTTCCACGAGTACGGTTATGGAATAGTAATCGAACGAAGCTTGTACAGCTTTCGGACGACTTGGTTGTAGTCAACATAGTAATCAACCAAAAAGGAAACTACTTGGGGTGGAGTGACTTTAGAAAGTTTTTTGATTCTGTGATCAATCATATTGATAGGTTCTCAACCAAATATGTTTCTGTGAGTCTCAATCCAATTGATGACTTTGATGTTCCGAAGGAAGGCTATCACGCGGGAAAATATCTTAAGTGTGACGGAAAATTCATACCACGATATTATGACAAATCGACCAATGCAATTGACTTGACTATCGGTGACAGTCTCGTTCCTTCCGATGGCAAGAACAGACAAATTCGCGTCGCAGTTAGAATGAAAGATGCTGACGTCAACATTAGGATACACTCTGTGTTTCACGACAGGATAGAAGGGCAAAACGTATATGATGCGCTTGAGGGCATACATGTCGAATCAAACACGGTCTTTGAATCCTTGATAACCGATAGAACAAGACAGGACGTTATGGAAGGAAGGAAGTGAGCAGCAATTCAGTAACCGCAAGTCTTCTAATTAATTTCCCGCGTGGAAACGCGGTCTCCGACATTCTCGCTCGGCTTGGAGATTGGTCTTTGGAAGAGACTCATAACGAACAAGAAGCTCCAATATCAAAGCCGGTTTCAATTTCAGAGCCGATTCAATACGAGACTGCAGTTAATGATGACAATTCTTCGGAACTTGCACAACTAGATCGAACAATAAACGAGACTATTCATCAGCTCGAAAGATATCTCAATTTTGAGAAAGGATGGGATGGATACAATGGGTCTCAATTCGATTTTGAAACAATAAAGAGATCCAAACAAATCCTGTCTGTGATTCAGAAATATTATGCATCCATTGGTTCATTGCCAGATGAAATTTGTCCTGGCCCGGCGAGTGATGGTTCAGTTGATATTGAAATCAGTCACGAGAACCGGCACTTCATATTTACGATTTATCCAGATGAGCGACAGATCAACTATTACTACCAATATGGAGACGATAAGAGGGATGGCGAAATATCCTTTTCGAAACCTGATTTGGCAAATTGGATCAGTGGGATCTATCGTCCGGACGCTTCTTGAGTTCTTTTCCGTAAGAATACAGTCAATTCCAAGTGAGCAAAAGCTGTGGCGTGCCGTTTACAAGAAGGAACAACTGAAAAGAAATGGCAAACCAACGGCTGCCTTCTTCCGTGATCGGAACGGCCTTTCTTGTGATTTAGCGATCTTCACCACAACGGAAAGATCAAGGCGAGGAATCAAACGGCCTCCGTGGCCTGAAGGGACTGGTTTGGTTGAGTTTTCCGTCGCCTTGGTTAGAGACCCTCCAATAGAGTCGGACGTAAGACACCATCCATTGAAGAAAAGCAAGTCCCAAAGGAAGAATTACGCTCATTGCAGGTTGAGTACTCATCTTGATGCTGATCAAGGAAGACATTTGGCGGAGACCAGCAAAATCATCGTAGTCCCAGATTTGTAGATTTTCTTCCTGTTCGATCTCATTGAGAGGCTCTATCTCTTGGGAACAAAACTCATTCCCTGGCGTTGTTCTCCTCAAACGAATCATCACCATGGAAGGAAAAACCATGTTGCAAATACTATATACAGGGTTCTTTCTGAGTCTTATGTGTTCCTGCCAATCCGTCTCCCAGGAGGAAAGCAAAAACCAATCCGATCGAAAGGATAAAATTGTGAAATCCAACGACGAGTGGAAAAAAGAACTGCCCGCCGATGTCTACAACGTGATGAGAGAACAGGGCACCGAACGGGCCTTCACGGGCGCGTTGTGGGATAACCACGATGACGGCACGTATGTGTGCGCCGCATGTGAATTGGAACTGTTTTCGTCGAAAACCAAATTTGAATCCGGCACCGGCTGGCCCAGTTTTTTCGAACCGCTTTCGAAGGAAGCCGTCGGTGAAAACAAGGATACCAGTTATGGCATGACCCGCGTCGAAGTGCACTGCGCGAGGTGCGGAGGCCATCTCGGGCACGTGTTTGACGACGGCCCCAAACCGACCGGCCTGAGATACTGCATCAACTCGGCATCTCTCAAATTCAAGAAATAGCCTCCGAAGTGGCCGTTTGCTTCCGGGATGGCGGCGGAACCGGATTTTGCACCATCGTTGCATTCGTTTCGGCAAAGCCCTATATTGGCCCGGTTTTCAACCAGATCATGAACAAGGAGTCCGGGAATGTCCGACGATCGTTTTGATGATATGAGACGCTTCAGAATGGATGAGGAGGAGGAAGACGAAAAACCGAAAGCCGACGAAAAGGAAGACGCTCTCATGAAAAAGATGATCGAGTTTTTCCTCAAGTCCCGCACGGTTCTGCTTTTCGAACAAATCGAACCCAAAGTGACCCGGCGCCTCATCAGCCAGTTGTTATTCCTGAACGCGCAGGATCCGAAGGCGGATATCAAGCTGTTCATCAATTCCCCCGGCGGCGTGGCTGACGACGGCCTGGCCATTTACGATACGATCAAATTGATCGATGCGCCGGTGAAGACCATCGTCTGCGGTCTCGCGGCGAGCGCGGCCGCCATTGTCCTCGTGGCGGCGAGAAAGGAAAACCGCCTTGCGCTTCCCAATTCCAGAATCATGATTCACCAGCCCCTCGGCGGCGTGCGCGGTTCCAGCAAGGATATCGAAATCAGCGCCACGCAGATCATTCGTCTCCGTGAATTGCTCAACGATATTCTGTCCAAAGAGACGGGCCAGCCGATCGCCAAGGTGGCCGAAGATACCAACCGGGATTACTGGTTTACCTCCGAAGAGGCCAGACAGTATGGCATGATTTCGCGCGTAGTCGAAAAACTGAGCGGCATCTGACATGGCTAAACTGCAGCATCATATATTTATCTGTCAGAATACCCGCGAGGCGGGGCATCCGAGGGGATCGTGTTGTCCGGCGGGCGACAATGCGCTGGTCAAACCTTTCAAAGCCGCGATCAAAAAGTACGGCGTCGACAGCGTCATTCGTGCCAACAAATCCGGTTGTCTGGATCAGTGCGAACACGGCCCGACGGTCGTGATTTATCCGGATGCCATCTGGTACGGCGGCGTGCGGCCGGAAGACGCCGACGAAATCGTGGCCGCCATTTCAGAGGGCCGTATGGTGGAAAGGCTGGCTTTGAAGGAGAGTTGCATCAACACCGCCTCGTGCGAACACAAACCCGCCAGGACCGATTGACGATTAGAGGTTTTCGATTTCCGACAGCACAAAATGCGAGCCGGTGATGACGATCAGGTCATCCCGGCTTCTTTGTTTTTTGGCCGTGGCGATGGCCTCGGACACACTGCCCGCCTCATGGGCAGGACGGCCCCAGTTTCGCGCCAGATCGGCCAGGATACCAGCGGGAAGGGCCCGTGGGCTTTCCGGCGTCACGGCAATGACTTCATCGCACGCCGGCAAAATCTCATCCATGGCGGCTTCAAAATCCTTGTCAGCGAGCATGCCGATGATCAAAATCACCCGTTGAAATCTGGTCTCGCCGAATTCCTCAATCGCGAGCCGCAAACGCCGCAGTCCGGCCGGATTGTGCGCCGCATCCACCAGCACGTGGGGTTCCAGCCATTGCAGGCGGCCTTTCCAGACGACCTGCTGCAATCCGAGCCGGACGGCCTGATCAGGAACCAGAAACAACGGTTGACGGTGCAAAGTCAGGATGGCCAGGGCGGCATTGGTGACCTGATGCCGGCCGTGAAGGTGAACCGCGACGCCGGCGAGTTCGAAGTGGTCCGGGACCAAACGCACGTCGAACAGCCCGCCTTCCGATGTTGATTGAATGTGTTCGATCTGGATCACGTCGTCAAAGTACGTCAGGCGCGCTTGTCTTTCGGAAGCCAGGCGGTCGAATACGTCACGGCAGGATTCATCCACCGGGCCAATGACGCACGGCGTCGCCGGTTTGATGATGCCCCCTTTTTCAAAAGCGATGCCGGCGAGAGTCTCACCGAGATGTTCGGTATGCTCCAGATCGATATTGGTGATGACGGAAACCAACGGGTCGACCACGTTGGTGGCGTCGAGCCTTCCACCCAGCCCGGTTTCAACAATGGCCACGTCCACCTGCGAGGCTGCAAAATATTCGAAGGCCATGACGGTGGTGGCCTCAAAGAACGTGCACCGCAGATTGTCGATGGAAGGCCGCATCCGGTCCGTCAACTGAATGATATCGTTTTCGCCGACCGGTTGTCCATTGACACGGATGCGCTCTGAAAAACGACGGAGATGCGGCGACGTGTAGAGCCCGGTACGAAAACCGGCGGCCTGGAACATCGCGGCCAGCATCGCGCAGGTGGAACCCTTGCCGTTGGTGCCGGCGACGTGGACGACCGGAAAGCGCCGATGGGGATTGTGCATGAACTCCAACAACGCGACCGTGTTGTCCAGGCCAAGTTTCATGCCGAAGAACTGGAGTTCGTAGAGATATTTCAGCGTGGCTTCAAGCGCGCTCATGAGGTTTGATACCGTTCGGACTGATGCCAACAAAAAAACCAGCGAGAGGGCTCACTGGTTTTTTTCGGAATATGTTTTGTTTTTTAGTCGTATTTGCCGGTGATGACTTCCGAAACCAGGTCGCCCTTGCGGTCGGCCAGGCCGATCTTGTGGTCGCCATACATGCCATCGTCCCTGGCGTCGCGCCGGTACACGGCTTCTTTTTTGGCGATGAGTTGTTGAATCTTCATGAGGCCTTCGATCAATCCTTCGGGCCGCGGCGGGCAACCCGGAATGTAGACGTCGACGGGAATGAATTGATCGACGCCCTGAATGAGCGTGTAGGTATTGAAGAAACCGCCGGTCGAGGCGCAGGCGCCCATGGAGATGCACCATTTGGGATCCGGCATCTGGTCCCAGATGCGTTTGAGCACCGGCATCATCTTGATGGATACGCGGCCGGACACGATCATGAGGTCGGATTGGCGGGGCGAAAACCGGATGGCTTCGGCGCCGAAACGGGACATGTCATAGCGCGGACCGAGCGCCGCCATCATTTCGATGGCGCAGCACGCCGTGCCGAAGGGCATCGGCCAGAGGGAATTGCGACGTCCCCAATCAAACACCGCTTCGACCGTGGACGTCAGGAAGGATTCCTTCATTTCTTTGGTTAGATCCATCACGGCACCTTTATGATTACCTGGCTTTGCTGTAATACTCGGCCACTTTGGTCCAGTTCACGACACTCCAGAATGCCGCGACATAATCCGGCCGGCGATTCTGGTATTTGAGATAATAGGCGTGTTCCCACACGTCCAGACCGAGAATCGGTTTCAGTTTGTCCGACAGGGGGCTGTCCTGATTGGCAGTGCTGGTCACGACGAGTTCGCCTTTGCCGTCCACGCAAAGCCAGGCCCACCCGCTTCCAAACCGCGTCGTCGCCGCCTTGCCGAATTCGGTCTTGAAATTATCGAACGATCCGAATTTGGCTTTGATGGCGTCGCCGAGGGGACCTTTGGGTTCTCCGCCGGCGTTCGGTCCCATGACGGTCCAGAAGAAACTGTGATTGGCATGACCGCCCGCGTTGTTGCGGATGGCGCCGCGAATATCTTCGGGCACGGCATTCAGATCGGCAATAAGTTCCTCGGCGGTCCTGGATGCGAGGTTTGGATGTTTCTCGAGAGCCGCATTGGCATTATTAATATAGGCCTGGTGATGCTTCGTGTGATGAATGGTCATCGTGGTTTCATCGATGTGCGGCTCGAGGGCATTGTACGGGTATGGCAAAGGAGGCAGTGTGAAAGCCATGCGTATCTCCTATATGAAAAGCTTGGAATGTCGTTGATTCAAAGACGCCATTAACTTATCAAAAAAGGCCGTTTGTTGCAATTCTAATTTTCACTCGGGCCTGAGGGGGAAAATAATCATTTGCCCGGCAATTCATGAAATCGTATTTTTGTCATAGCGGTCCTTCACGTCCGCCAAACCTCGAGGGAGGTGTATGATGAAAATCCTTTCCAGCCTCCGGATGATCATTCTGGTGATACCCGTGGCGTATGCGATCGGCCAGAATCCACATGACGCATGGAATTACACTTACTATCGAAGTACCGATCCCGGCGGTCCGGTATTCCATTGGGTCGATATTACTACGACAGGCTCATTGGCAACGGGTTTGACCGACGACAACAATGTCGGTCCTTATCCCATGGGGTTCACCTTTCCATGGTATGAGTCGGGATTTAATACGTTCAGAATAGGCTCGAACGGATATATCACACGCTGCAGTCTCATACTTCAATACCCCGTCACCGCCAACAGCAATGAAGAATTCCTCACCTCCAGAAACAATTATTGAGGAGCTATCTATAAATGAGATGCGATTCCAGCCGCCAGTCATCATCATGGTCCGGGATGCCAGGACCTGACCTGGAGCGCCGATTTCATATCGACTGTGGGCATACAATTCATACAACGGAACCTGGAATCGTCATCCATATCACCGATCACGAGATGTGATGGTTCGGGCCATTGTGACACCGCAAGCTGAAAATCACGTCATGGACTCCAAAGGACAGACGTCCTTTGTCCTGCTTCAGAATCATCCCAACCCCTTTAATCCTTCGACTACTATCGAATATTTTCTTCCGCGAATGGGCAAGGTCGATCTAAGGATATTCAATATCCTGGGCGAGGAGGTGCGGCAGCTTGTCGATGGAGAGGAAAACGTGGGTACACAGCGCGTCATATGGGATGGACGCGACAACTTTGGACGGGCCGTGAGCAGCGGCGTATACGTGTACCGCCTGCGCTGCGGCGCAGACGTAAAGACGGCAAAGATGACGTTGTTAAGGTGATGAAAACGATTTCTCGTGTGAGACAAATAACATCAAAGGAGGCGTTATGATTTCACGTACCATTCTCATCGTGCTGACATTTCTTTTCCTTATGCCGATTCACGTGTTCGGCCAATATGCCGGCACGTACAGTATCGGATCGGCAGGACATTTCACCACCATAGCCGCCGCTTTCGATTCGCTGGAAACCTACGGCATCAACGGGCCGGTGGTACTTGAACTGACGGACGCCGCGTACTCGGCCGGAGGGCGTCGCGTTTCCTACATTCCGGGCACGTCGGATGTCCAAACTGTCACGCTCAAGCCGGCGGCCGGCGTATTTCCGGAAATCACCTATACAGTACTCTCTGGCGATTCGGCGGCGTTTCTTTTCCGGGGCGCGAGGTATGTCACCATCGACGGATCCAACAACGGGACGGATTCGCGCGACCTAACCATGACGGTGACATCCTCCCTGACGGTCTTCAATGCCATCTACATCATGGGTTCCCGCTACATCACCGTCAAGAATTGCATCATCCACATGCCGCAGACCGGCACGTCGGTATCCACGGGCGCGGTACGATTGTATTACAATACCGGCAACACTCAGAGCCTCAGCAGCGATATCGTGATTGAAAACAATCGTATGATGGGCGGAGGGGCCTGCGTGTATTCTTTCTCCACCAGCGGCTTGGGCAACCATGAAAATCTGTACATCCTGAACAACGAAATGGGCAGCGCCGCGCCGGGCGACTCGATTCAGAATGGCATCTACTCGGCGTACAACACCAATATTCAGGTACAGGGTAACCGAATCTCCGTACACAACCGCTCGGCTACCGTGCGGGGCATTTACTTCGGCTCGGGCACCCGGGACGCCGTAGCCGAAGGCAACGAAATCGAAGTTTTTGTGGACCAGCAGACGACCAACGCCTACGGGATACTTGTCACAAACTCCTCTGCCGGCAATGGCGCAAAACTGTTCAACAACTGGATCAAGGGCCTTCGCAATGTCATTCCGACCACGGGTGCAAGCGGCCACGAGCATGCCATACGCATCGAGAACACCCCCGCCGGAACCACCGACACCGTCGCCTTCAACTCGATCTACATCGACGGGACCAGCGCCAAGAATACCAATGTTTTCGCCGTCATGATCAATAATGGCACCGGCGACGGCAATGCCGTGGTGATGAATAATATCATACAGATGGCCGGCTTGCGCGGAACCACGGGATCGATCGTCGGCATTGCGCGCCTCAGTACGTACACGGGCCTTCAGTCCAATTACAATGATATCTGGCTGGACAGCGCGGGGGCGTCGACCCGGCGTATGGTCGGCGCTTTTCATACGGGCGGCACGACCGTGACAAGCCCCTACTACACCCTTGCGGAATGGCAGGCCGCGTCGTCCGGCGACGCCAACTCCCACTCTGTGAATCCCCATTTTGTGAGTCTCGTGGACGGTGAAGTGGATCTTCATCTGACCGACTCGACCGCCCTGCAATCGCCGGAAATTCTGGATGCGGCGGCATGGCTCGGAGCGACCTTTGCGTATGACAAGGACGACGTGGCAAGGAGTGCGACACCGGACATCGGATCCGTCGAGTTCGAAGGTCCGGGTGGGCCCCCGAGCCCGGTGCATCTGCTCTCACCGCCGGACGGCATCCGCTATATGACGCACCCGGCCGGTTACGAGGATGTGACGTTTTCGTGGACGCGGGCTATCGATCCGGATGGAGATGAAGTAACTTACTACATCCAGGTGGACACATCCACCTCGTTTTTGCTGGGTTTTGGAGAGAATGAAAACGACACGGCTTTTACCGTTTATACGGCCGATCTGGATTGGCTGGCCAACGACCTGGGCGTCGCACCGGGCGATTCCGTAGTGCTGTTTTGGAGAATCCTGTCGTACGACATGACCGGCGAAACCGCGAGCCTGGACACCTTCGCCATCCACGTTGTACGCGAAGTCACCGGCGGTACATTTTATGCCTTAGTGACGGGACAGCATGAAGTGCCCCCGGTATACGACGACAGCGAAGCCGAAGGGGCTTTTGCCCTTACGGCGGATTCGACCGCGCTGCATTTCATCGTGTATGTCTATGACCTGCCATCTCCGGTGACGGGAGCACACATACACGTCGGCGCTCCCGGTGTGAACGGAACTGCCGTGCGAACGCTGGCATTCGGTGAGAATATGGCGGGAGGCACGTGGACGGCCGCCGACGGTGAACCATTCACCCCTGGGCGCCTGAACGAATTGCTTGAAGGACTCTTGTACGTCAACCTGCACACCGACGATTATCCCGGTGGCCATATTCGCGGACAAGTGGTGGGAGATCCGTACTGGTATTTGAACGAACCCTACAACCTGACGGCATCCAGCGGCGACGGCTACGTCCATCTTGACTGGAACAGTCCCGACGAAGGTGATGTGACCAAACCGACATCGGCGAGGCCATTCCGCCGTCGTCCCGGATCCACGGTCGGCGACGGACCTGCGCTTACAGGGTACAATGTGTACCGGTCCGAGAATGATACGACATGGAACATGGTGGCTCACATCGATACCACATCGTTATGGCTGGATTCATCCGTCACGATAGGACATGTCTACTCGTATTTCGTCACGGCCATTTATGACATCGGCCAAAGCCATCGGACGGACGTCGTGGACATCAGCCCGGTCGTGGGCATCGGCCACGGGGATCGACCTCTGAAATTCACGTTGTACCAGAATCATCCCAATCCATTCAATCCCGCCAGCACGATTCGATTTGATCTGGCGGAACCCGCGGCAACGAAGTTGGAGATATTCAATGTGCTCGGGCAGCGCGTGAAGACGCTGGTGAATGAAAACCTCGGAGCGGGTGAACATACCGTTTCATGGCGCGGCGAGGACGATCTTGGCCGGAAAGTCGCTTCCGGCGTCTACATGTACCGGCTGCAGTCCGGATCGCGCACGACGGTGAGAAAGATGATGCTGGTGAAGTAATTCAGGCATGGTGGGGTAATAGCGACCGTTCCAGGCGGTGGGAGACTGACGAACACGACAAAGCGGCTTACGCCCCCATCACCTTGACGATTACGCGTTTCTTGCGCTGGCCGTCGAATTCGGCATAATAGATCTGTTGCCAGGGGCCGAAGTCGAGGCGGCCTTTCGTGATCGGCGCGATGATCTCGTGGTGCAGGATCAGATTTTTGAGATGGGCGTCGGCATTGTCCTCCCCCGTGCGGTGATGCCGATAATGCGGGTCCGGAGGCGCAAGTTTGTCGAGCCAGGCATCGATGTCCTGTATCAGGCCGGACTCTGCGTCGTTGACATACACGGCGGCGGTGATGTGCATCGCCGACACGAGCACCATGCCTTCCTGAACCCCCGACTTGGTTACGATCGCTTCGATCTCATCGGTGATGTTTATGTACTCGCGACGTTTCTTTGTATTGAACCACAGATACTCGGTATGCGTTTTCATTCGATGATCTTTCCGATGCGGTTCCAGCGAATATCCAGCGGATCGTTGGGGGACGCCGACCAGTAGACGCACATCGCTTCGCCGATGACGTTGTCAAGCGGTATGAATCCCCAATGCCGGCTGTCATAACTGCGGTCGCGATTGTCCCCCATGGCAAACAGCGTACCCTCCGGCACGGTCACCGGTCCATAATTGTCCCTGCTGCCGGCATGTTTCGGATAGACGCCATCGTAACCTTTGTCGCGTGCAAGGGTGTCGGGATCCTCAAATTTCAAACCGGCCGGATCGGCAATGACACGAAAAGACTCCCCATCCACAAAGACCTCTTTGTTTCGAATCTCCACGGTCTGGCCTTCCGTCGCTATGCAGCGTTTGATGTAGTCGATGCTCGGATCCTGCGGATGCCGGAATACGATCACATCGCCCGGTTTCGGCTGGCGAAGGCCCGGCAAACGCCAGTGCCTGAGTGGAATGTCCGTCCATGGCACGTATTCGGGTGTCTGCGCGCCGTAGATGAACTTGTTGACCAGCAGAAAATCCCCGATGAGCAGCGTGTCTTCCATGGAGCCGGTCGGAATCTTGAAGGCCTGCAGGAAAAACGCTTTGATGACAAAAGCAAAAACCAGCGCGAACCCTGCAATCTGCAACAGTTCTTTGAGCCGATTGCGATGGGTTGGGGTGCGATCCGCCGGATCCGTGGCCGGCCCATTCGTGCTATCGTCCGTGATCTCCGTCATGGTTACCGGATCACCGTGCCGATGCGTTTCCAATTGACACGGGTCACGTTGAGCGTGCTGAAGAGTTTGAGGACATAATTGGTCTGTTTGGCGGCTTCGACATTGGACCAGTATATCAGAAGACCTTCACCGGCGATATGGTCGCGAGGCACCGGACCCCAGTACCGGCTGTCGAGACTGTTGTCCCGGTTGTCGCCCATCATGAAGTAATAATTCTGACCGACCGTGTACGTGTCCGTTTTCTGCCCGTCCACGTAAAAGCCGTCATATCGGGCCTCGAACGATTGATGATCCCGCAAGGCGAGATACTGGATGAGTTCGCGGTTTGCGTTGGTGATGGTGAGGCGGTCCCCGGCGCCGGGAATCTTGAACGGACCAAAGTTATCACCATTGCCCATGCTGCGGGGGAAGACGGCCCCATCGCTGCCACGCAACATGTTTTCATCGAAATGAATACCCTTGCGCGGGAAAGCATCCAGGAAGCGGACGCTGTCGACGTAAAGTTCTTTGTTGCGGATCTCAACCGTCTGCCCTGCGACCGCCACGCATCGTTTGATATAATCGAGACCCTTCTGGCTCGGCATCTTTTCGGGATGCGGAAAACGGAACACCAGCACGTCACCCTGCCGCGGCTCCTTGAATGAGGGCAGACGGAAACGCGGCAATTGAATATCGGTGAAAGGAATGTTCTCCGGCGATTGCGCGCCATACACAAATTTGTTGACAAAAATAAAATCGCCGACCATCAGCGTATTTTCCATGGAACTTGTCGGAATCGTAAAAGCCTGCAGCACGAACGTCTGGACGATATAAAAAATGCCGAGGGTCCATGCGAGTGATTTCACATTTTCGATGAAACGTTCTTTGAACGGCTTCTTCTCTTCTTTTTGGCGGGCTTTGACCTGTTCAACCTTGGTCGTCCGAGGGGAAGGTTTTTTCACGTTTTTTTTGGAAACAGCCATGGGTCGCATTCTGAATGTGGTGGAATTGGATTCTATTTTTGGTCAGCCAGTTTGGCATGGAGACGCGCCATCACGGACGGCGAAACAAACGCCGCGATGTCCCCTCCGAACGTGGCGACCTCTTTGACAATCGTCGAATTCAGGTACGTGTATTTTTCGCCCGGCATAAGAACGACGGTGACCAGTTGGCTATGGAGGCGACGATTGACGTGCGCCATTTGAAGCTCATATTCAAAATCCGATACGGCCCGAAGACCCCGGATCAGGGCCTGCGCGCCGGCCTGCCTGGCGAAGTCGACGACGAGTCCGTCGAAACTCTCGCACGTGACGTTCGCGAGGTGTGTGGTGACCTCGCGGATCATGGCCACGCGTTCCTCCGCCGTGAAGAGCGGCGTTTTTTTCGGGTTGCGAGCCACGGTAACGACGACCCGGCCGAATATCGCAGCGGCCCGTTCGATGATGTCGAGATGGCCGAGAGTGACGGGATCAAACGTTCCTGGGTAGATGGCGGTTTTCATAGGTCTCTCTTGATACGCGTAAGGGTCGCCGATGTTCACCTTTTTTGGAACACCGTCACCAGGGTCTGTCCCCAGGTGCGCCGCCGGTGCAGTGTCAGTTCCGGATGACGTCCGGCTGCCTCGAACGTTTCGTCCGGACCGGACTCATACATCACTACACCGTGGTCGGCAAGATACCCGTTTGCACAAAGCTTATCAATGACAAAATCCCCGAGACGGGCCTCGTACGGCGGATCGGCAAAAACCACGTCAAACGGCGAGGACGCCGTCCGGTTCAAAAAGTCCTCGACATTGGCGACGACAATGGTGGCGCCCGGCGTCAGACGCGTCTTTTCCAGATTCGACGTCAGCAGACGGACCGCTTCCGGGTGATTCTCCACAAACGTGACGCCCCGCGCGCCGCGGCTGAGGGCTTCGATGCCAAGGCTGCCCGTACCGGCAAAAAGATCACACACCGTCGCGACCGACAGGTCAATCAAATTGGCGAGCATGTTGAACATGGATTCCTTGACCTGGTCTTTGGTGGGCCGGATGGAAGAGGTGTCGAAGGACCGGAGCACCATGCCCCGGCACTGGCCGGCGATGACGCGCATGAGTTCGATTTACCGGGCGGACGAATCGGCCGATGCGGCATCGGCCGCAACGGGCATCAGGACGTTAAAGTCGAATTCAATGACATCCGGTTTGCGGCGTTTGTCTTTGGGATCGCCATAGGTGATGCCGTACTTCAATTCCTCAATATTCAGCGAAAGGGCATTCAACTGGCGGAGGAATTTCAGGAAATCCTGTGACGAACCCTCCAATCGCATGCCAATCCGGTGCTTGTTCATGACGACCCCCTTGGTCACTTTCATTTCGTCCTGTTCCGAAGTCTTGAGCGCATTCTTGGCGGCGAGTTCGGAGATTGTTTTTTTCATCTTGTCGATGTCGACGAAACGCGTGGCGACGGTCACCGTATCCCCTTCCGCCTGCGCAGGAACGCGCACGCTGCCCGCGGCGACACTGAAGAAGCGGTAACCGGGCAATGTCCGGTTGGGTCGTGGTTCTTCCGGGCTGATAATCTCGATGGACCCCAGCCCATAGGCGGTCTTCGTGAAATCCTTGATCTCCTTGGCGTTCTTGGCGTACAAGTGCAGTTCGAAATCATTGCCTTCGAGAAGCAACAAGGCGATCCGGGGATTTTTTGGATTGGCCGATCGGGCCAGCGAATCCAACTTATGGAGAAACCGAAAATCCCGGGACTGAATACGGATCGTATTCAACATGTAGAGTTGGCGCACCTTGGTCCGCCGTTCCTCTTCAACCTGCGCCGCGGTGGGTTCCGTCGTCTCAGGCGCCAGAATATTCAGCGGTCCGGTGTACTGTTCCAAATACGCGACCACGCGGTAGCGATTCATATAGACAGCCAGCAATCCCGCAATGAGGGCGAGGAACAGAATGGTCATGATCAGGACCATTCGCGAGCTCTTCCTGGCCTCCGAAGCGACGGTGCGATCGGACACCAGCATGGTTTCTCCCGTGCGCTCATGGGCCAACGGTGTGCTCAACTGGTTGTGCAGAAGGTTGATCTTGATCATGGGGTTTCCGTCAGTTCAGTAGTTTGAGGGCGGCGCCGATGCATTCGGCATACATGGAATAATCCGCAGGCGGGGTGGTCGCCTTTTTTTCATTCGCCGCGTCGCCGGAATCCGGCTCTTCTTTGGGCAGATATTCGTCGGCCAACCGGACCTGGATCAGCGGATCAATCACCTCGGCACGAAAACGGCTTTCGACGAACGGAATGGCCGCCACGGCCAAGGCATTGCACAGAATGACCCGGCCAACCCTTGCGGTCGCTCCGTTTTCGCGGTTGTAATCCTGGATCATGAAATCCAGATGCTGGCTCAACAAGGCGCCGGCCTTTTGAGGCGTCACTTTGCCGGACACGGGAAACTGGTAGACAAACCGGATGTCAAAATCCTGGCACAGAAGAACCGTGCTGATACCGCTCTTGATTTCGACCAATGCCGTGAAAGCGTCGTGCAGTTTTTCGTAGTTGGTCTCATACGTGGCATGCGCGCACAGAATATCGACATCCACGCAGGACAACTCGATTTTGCTTTTGTCGAGCACCGTCTTCAGCGTGTCCACAATCCGGCGGCGTACGCCGATCAGCAGCATCGTGGAAGGTTCGGTCAGGGCGCTGGTGTTGATGACATACTGATCCGTGCCGTCAACGACGTGCTGGCTGAATTCCCAGGTAATGAAATCCTCAAATTCACTGTCGGTATACCCTTCGTCGCTCACCGCCTTTTGCAGCGTCACGAGATGGGTGTTCAAACTGAGGTTCATCCGTTTGGCCCGTATGTTATTGTCGACCAGGCACCCGTTCAGGTAGGCGTTGAGGTCGCGCACATTTTTTTCGACGCCTTCGACGCCCGATCCGAACTTCATGTTGGTCGGGATGACGCCGAATTTCCGAACGATGGTTGCCCCGTCGGATTTGATCAATTCGGCAAAATAGACGTTTTGCTGGCTGAAGCTGATACCGAGAGCCGATGTTTGGTACTGTTGTTTGCGCTGCTCGAAATCCTTTTCGAGGATTTCGTCAGTGGACTTCCGCCGCTCGTTGTCTTCCACAAACGTTGTCATCGTATTCCGTTTCTGCGGTTATCGGGCCAGTTCGGCTTTCTCATCCCAGAGGATTTCACCGTCCATCACGGCGCCGATCACTTTGTTTTCATCGTCATTGGAAGAGGGTTTGATATGGAAAGTTCGCCGTCCGGCCTTGGTGCTTAGTTCGAGCAGGAAGGGCGATCCCGTCAACGGATTGGTGATCAACGAGTCCAGATATTTCGCCTTGAAATCCTTCAGCGACAGCGGTTCCACATCCGGACGATATTCATCAAACCGCATGTACGCGTTCTTCAATGGCGCAAACACGGAATCGGGCACGAACATCCGGTCGGCGGTGCGGGCGAATTCCTCGAGCTTGGTGAAATCCGTGGCGTATACGGTGTCGACGGACAGGTACGCGTATTCGAGATGGAACAGCACTTTCATTTTGGCTCGCGCCAGCCGGGTGACCCGTTCGCGTTGTTCCCGGTGTTGCTGGGGCACAACCAGCGACCAGATCAGGACGCCAACCATGATGACGATGCCGATTTCGAGTCCGATGTGGCCTTTGGACTGGATACCGAGTTCTTTTTTCGCTTTGGATTCGCCTTGTTCTTCTGCCATGATGATCTCCGCTAGTCTTGGTTTGGCCAACTACTTAATGTCAACAAAAGGTTTAATTTTTTCAAACATTTTCTTGCCGATGCCTTTGACCCGCCGCAGATCCCCGATGGTACGAAACGGGCCGTTTTGGTTGCGATATTCGACGATCCGTTGCGCCAGTTTTGGTCCGATGCCCGGCAGGCTGGCCAGAAGTTCCGGGCCTGCCTCGTTGATATTGACGATGGTGACCGGGTCATCGTCGATACGCTGGACCAGGTCACGCACGGCACCGGGCGGCGCGTTGGCGATCAGCAGGGCGGCCAGCGAGTCGGCCTGTCGCCGCCACACGGCGGGTTCCACCGAGTCGCCCATCAGGACGGCCATCAACGAGTCCCGGCGGCTTTCTGACAAGGTCGAATCGTCCAATCGCAAAACCGCTTCCCGAAACGATTCCGATGAAAACGTGGCGGCAGGCGGCTTGGGTGATTCACACGATCGGACATAGGACACGGTCGCGCCCACCAGGCCTGTCGCAACCAAAAGGCCCATCGCATGAGCCTCGGGCCTGGTCAATCCAAGGACCGACAGGACCGCATACCATTTTTCAAACCACTTTTTTCCCCGCATGGACCAAAACCAGGGCCGCGCGCCCTGTCTCCCTCAATCTGGTTTCATGAATGGCCGAACGCTTCCTTGACTTTCCGGAAGAAACTTTTTTCCTCATCCCGATTGGGCTTGAAATTGGGACTGTGCAACAGATCGCGAAGTGTTTTCTTTTCGTAGTCGCTGACCCGCGTCGGCGTGTATACAAAAATGCGGACCAGTTGATCGCCGGCGCCGCCCCCATTGAGGTGGGGAATGCCTTTGCCACGCATCCGCAGGATTTTGCCGGATTGGGTTCCGGCCGGCAGAGTCAGGACGGCTCGGCCCGTCAGCGTGGGCACTTCGATGTCGTCGCCGAGCACGGCTTGCGGAAAACTGATGCTCACATCGAGCAGGACATCATCGCCATGCCGCTGGAAAACGTCGTCCTCTTTTTCCTCGATGATCACGAAAACGTCGCCGGCGTCCCCGCCGCGCGGGCCGGCATGACCCTGACCGCGAATCGGAATGTAGTTTCCGGTCGTCACGCCCGGCGGCACTTTCACGTTGATGGTCGTTTCCGCCTGGGCCACGCCTTCGCCATAACACGTCGGACAGGGCTTGGAGACCACGGAGCCTTCGCCATTGCAATTGCGGCAGGCGGTGATATTGACAAACTGCCCGAAGACGGAACGGGAAACCTGTTTGACCTGACCGCTGCCGCCGCACACCGAGCACGTCTGGCGTGAACTGCCCGGCGCCGAACCCGTGCCGTGACACGTGTCGCAGGCCTTGCGCCGTTTCAGTTTGATCTTCTTCGACACTCCTTCGGCAATTTCCTGCAACGTCAGACGGAGTTTGATCTCAATGTCGGCGCCCTTTTGCGGTCCGGTGCGGCGCGAACCGCCACCTCCGCCAAAAATATCGCCGAATCCGAACCCCTGAAAAATATCACTGAAATGGGAGAAAATGTCGTTGACGTCCGTGAATCCCTGCTGACCTCGCAGGCCTTCATGCCCGAAACGGTCATAGTTGGCGCGCTTTTCCGTATCGCTCAGAACGGCGTACGCCTCGGCGATTTCCTTGAATTTTTCCTCGGCGACCTTGTCACCCGGATTGCGGTCCGGATGATACTGCATGGCGAGTTTGCGGTAGGACTTCTTAATATCCTCCTCCGACGCACTCCTGCCGACTCCAAGAACTTCGTAGTAATCCCGTTTTGCCATGTTTCTTAAATACTTATATAAAAAGCGGAGCAATATAGGAAGCGGGGTTCTGTGAATCAACAGAATTGTGGGCGGCCTCCAACCTGAAAGAAAACCTGCCTGTTTGTACGGGACAAACCGACGTTGACTCACGGAGCCTCAAGGGCTCACGTCCGCCAACGCCGGCCATCGCGAAGCAAAAGATTTTCGGAATCGATCGGACCCCACGTACCGGCGGGGTAATTCGGAAAAGCCCTGGGTTTGGTCTTCTTCCAGTGATTGAGAATGGGCATGACGAGCCACCACGCCACTTCCACCATGTCTTTTCGCATGAAAAGCGTCGCATCGCCGCGCATGCAGTCCAGAATCAGGCGCTGGTAGGCCTCGGCGATTTCGGCGTTGAACGCCTCGTGATAGGCAAAATGCATGTCAACCGACTGCAATTGCATCGTCGGACCCGGCACTTTCGCCTCGAAGCTCATGGTGATGCTCTCGTCCGGCTGGATTTGCAGGACGAGTACGTTGGGCGCGATTTCCTCGGCTTCCATCTGTTTGGCAAACATCAGATGCGGCGTCCGCTTGAAGAAGATGGCGATTTCGCTGTCGCGCCTCGGCAATCGTTTGCCGGTGCGGATGTAAAACGGCACGTCGGCCCAGCGCCAATTGTCGATGAAAAGTTTCGCCGCCACAAACGTTTCCGTGGCCGATTCGGGATTGACTTTGTGTTCCTGCCGGTACCCGGCCACCATTTCGTTGTGAACGACGCCGGCGGCGTACTGGCCGCGGATGATGAATTTGTCGACGTCCTCTTCCCTGATCGGCCGCACGGCGCGAAGGACTTTCATCCGCTCGTCGCGCACGGCATTGGCGTCAAAGGTCGACGGCGGTTCCATCGCCACGAGACCCAGCACCTGCAGGACGTGATTCTGAATCATGTCCCGCATCGCGCCGGATTCCTCGTAGTACCCGCCGCGGTCCTCCACGCCGAGACTCTCGGCCACCGTGATCTGGACGTGATCGATGTAGTTGCGGTTCCACAACGGTTCGAAAATACCGTTGGCGAAACGAAACGCCATGATATTCTGCACGGTTTCCTTGCCGAGGTAATGGTCGATGCGGTACACCTGCCATTCCTCAAACGCCTTGCCGATTTCGGCATTCAGAATCCGGGCCGAATCCAGATCACGTCCGAAGGGCTTTTCGATGATAAGACGGCGCCAATAGTCCGACGACCTTACTTGTGACATGCCGTGTTGGGCCAGTTTTCCCACGATGAGCGGAAATACGCTTGGAGGAGTCGACAGATAATAAAGCCGGTTGTCGGTGCACTGGCGCTCGGTGCAATGGGAAACCATCAACGTGTCCAGAGACAGATACAACGCGTCTTCATCGAATCCGCCACCGACAAAAAATACGCCCTCAATAAAAGCGTCGAGAATCGACTGGTTGACGTCGCCGGCTTTTGCAAAATTGATCAACGCGTCGGTCACGAACTTCCGGTATTCCTCAACGGTCATCACCGGCTTACCGCATCCGATGATGGTGACCCCCTCCGGCAACAGGCCTTCGCGAAACGAGGCAAACAACGCCGGCAGGATCTTTCGTTTGGTCAGATCACCCGACCCGCCGAAAATGACAATCGCACACGTGCCGGCACGGGCATCCGCGCCAACCGTACGTAACGCTTCCGCTGAATTCACAGCCATGAATACTCCTCCGAAAAAAATGTATGTAACGCCTTATGGACGACGTTCAGGAACCCGGGTATACTTGCGAATCAGACGAACGCCCGCGTAGTTGAGGACGGTCGCCAAAACGGCGAAGAAACACCATACAAATCCCAGAACCGCCGTCAGCGAAAATTCGCCCCGCCACAACCCATGGGACTTCCGGAATTGAAAGAACACCTGCCCGATGTAGCCATAGTCGGCCATCGTAAAAACGGTGAACACAAGAGCAGGTATTACAAAGACAAAACCGCGGCCGGTTTTGAAGTATTCGAGATTTGCCGGAATAAGCAGCATCGCCGAAAGGGCCGGTACCAAAACCGTCAGTATCGCGTTGTAGAACAAGAACGTGTCGAGAACCGTATCGAGTGTTTCGCCGGATGACAGGACGTCCAGATTGAGGTACACCCCGACCGACAGAATCGCCGTGGACAACCCCGCAAGGATATGGTAGACGTGATGAATTTTCACAAAGTCCGGAAGAAAAGCTGTCACGGATACCGCTCGGATACCCGTGACAACCTGGAGAAATTACTGTTTGGCTTCCTTCTTCTCCTCGCAGCAGCCCATGGACATGGATGCCGTCTGGGCTTTGCTTTCTTCGGCCTTGCAACAGGCGTCATCTTTTTTCACATCCGTGGTCGTGGCCTGCGCTTCCGTGGCACAGCAATACCACGAATAGCCATAAAACGCGCCGCCAATCGCCAGGATGGCCACCGCCGCGCCAATCAGGAGTCCTTTTTTCATGAGTCCGTTCCTTTCGGGTTTGAATTAGATTCCGGCTAAAATAGGCTGGAATTCTGGTATTGTCAAGTCTTGCCATTTCAATGGCCATGCGAAGGCTTCGGATGCCCGGCCAATGGCACGATCCAGGCCGAGTACCGGCATGACCATCAGACCAACTGCAACGAACACCATTCCCCAGCCGTACCACCCTGTCGACACGCGCGTATGTCGGGCGGGTCGGTTGTTACAAAGAATAAGGCACCGTAAGGAATTTTACATCAGAATTTCCAACCCGGTACTTCACTCTGATGTGCAGGGCCATTCTCCTGCCTTGTAGAAAAAGCAGACCCTCATTCGTTTGGCCGGCCTTCAAACGGACCGGCTCGAATTGATGATCCGTAATCTCTTTCCTGAATCTCGAATTGGTTTCCTTGGCCTTTATCGAATTGATAATGCCGATGATGAGCCCGACCGGTATCCATGTCCCGCTGCATTCGCCGTTTTCACACCTGGTGTAACCGAACCAAAGAAGGCCCCAGAACAAGTAAGGCCACACGTGAAGATTCATCTGATCGGCGGCGAGTGACGCGGTCAACGAAGGAATTACGGCGTCTTCGGTCTCGTTGAGCAATTCGATTCTGTCGATGATTACGCAATCTCTGCGAGCTTCCACGGACAGTTTGATGAAACTTATCTGTTTTTCGTACGCCTTGCTTCTGAAACGGTTGTTATCGCCGAGATCCTGAACGCCGGCCGACAACAGGAGGTCCTCATTATTGACCTTCTGAATGCCCACAGCCGGAAGCCCTATCATGGAATTGTACGACGTAGCACAGCCTGTCACGAAAATCACAAGAAAGAACAGAGGAATCCCTTTCATAACCACTCCTTTAATTGGGTTAGAATAGAACGAAAATCCCAGATGCGACAATTATTGATCCGTCATCCATGAATCAGAACAGTCCACCGATGGACAGACCAATCACCTGCGACGCGTCGCCTTCGATGCTTCTCCGGGCATAATTGACGTTAATCAGCATGCGCGTGCCGGGGGTTATGTTGAGGCCATAGCCGCCGCCCACCAGGAATCCAAACCCATCGTCCGACGATTCGGAAACACCGTCTGAATTCTGGGTTACGACTTTCGCAAGCCCCACATCTCCGCGGAGAAAAAGACCTTTGCCGATGGTCCCTTGAACATAATGCATTACGCTGGCGCCATAGATGTACTGGTTGATCTGAACCCATTCGCCCTCATACGTGAAACGATCTGCGGCGGTATTGATTACAAACCCAACTGCGGTCTTGTGTTGGTTGACGGGAAAATAAAAACCAAGAAAATCCAGACCCACACGGGTTCGATCGACGCCCGGAGCATCCTCGAGTTCTTCAACGAACGCCTGGAGATCGCTGGGATATGTGATGGCAGGATATCCGATACCCCAGTAGGTGTACCAAGATTCCAGTTTGTTGGTTTCGTCCTGGGCAAAAACCGTTTGACCGATCAGGAACATGCCGGCAACGAGCATGAGACATGTTTTCATGGGGAATCTCCTTTTGGTAGTTGAACCACAGATAGAACCATTTGAAGAAGTGTCATCCGGAGATATGAACTCCGGACGCGCACGTTTTACAGATTTTCAAGTTACACTAGTCTCCGACAGATCGCGTCGAAGGCTGTCAGAACGCCGATCACCCGGAAATTCCAATAAATCCCGGTACACGGGCCTTGTAGGCCAACTACATCTGACCGAACCGGTGAATCACTCCCCGCCTCCCGTACCGATCACCAACGCAACGCCAAAAGCAACTGACCACTTACCGTCACTATAGGCCGCCTGCGGACTCGCCAAAAAAGCGCTATGCTTCTGAAAATAGGCGGCCAACGTCAGGGCTCCGGAAAAGGCCGGCGGCACGTCACCCGCCCCACCCCCGATCGGCAAGATCTTCGTCACGCCAATTTCGGGAATAACCGCAACGGATGGATCGAGAAGAACCCGTCGAAAGGCAGCGACTGAGATGGGAACGAGCGCCACTTCACTTATCCCGTCGACAAAGCTGTACCCGGCTGACACGACCATTCCGATCGGCTTGTTCTTTCCCTTTTCGATGACGGACGCATGGACCATGCCGAATTCGAAAGCATCGTTCCCGGATTTCGATTTGTCGTACGCCATGCCAACGCTCAGATGGTCATTTCCGATGGCCATGCCGGCTCCGCCTGCGGTCACATCGCCCGGCCCTTTGGCCAATGCGCCAAACCCGCCCATCGCGAATTGCACACCGGGATTCAGATATTCAAGCTGGGCCAACGCATCGACAGGCGCCGCCAGAACGGCCCAACAGGCCAATCCAAGAGTGCAATATCGAATGACTCCTGCCATATTCACCTCCCTTGATTTCATCCGACAGAGTTCACGTGGCGCTTCAATTTTCCCACAAATCTTGGCACCCGCGCACTGTAATCCCGCCAATGCTGACCGAACCGGTCTTCGAGAAATGCTTCTTCCCGATGAATGATGCGCACATGCAGCGCCACGGCGGTGGCCATCAACAGCATGTTAGCCCAGTGGAGCGCCAGCAGACAGGAGGCCGCGCTCAGTGTGAAGGCCGACAGATACATCGGATTTCTGGAGAAACGATACACTCCGTTCGTTTTGAGCCGCGTGTCCCGGTCGGGCAGACCCATGGCCAATGACCGTCCCAGACAGCGAAAGGACAGAATGGCCATGATCAACGCCGTGAGCGAAAGCAGAATTCCGCCCGCCTGAACGAGCGGGTGGTCGTAGATGACGGTTATCCATCCGACGGGGCGAAGGGCCGGGAAAAGCCAGTTGGCCACAAGACAAACTTTGGCCGTGATAAAGGCCGGCCAGGGAATCGGATTTCTGCCGATCAGGTCCATCTAAACCTTTTCCGCCACCGCCTTCTTCGTGAGACCCACGGCCGTGACGCAGGTTTGGATACGCTGAAACGTGCGCTCGATGTCATTGTCCAATCCGACGGACATCCGGACCAGCCCGCTGCTGAGGCCCATCGCCCGCTGTTCTTCCTCCGGAATTTCGGACGACGTGGAATGGCTGGGCGCGGAAAACAGCGTCTTGAAATAACCCAGACTGACCGCGAGATAGCCGACTTTTTCTTCCTGCATTTTCGTCATCAGCCGGTCCGCCGTCGTTTCGTCCTTCGCATCAAAAGCAATCATGCCTCCAAACCCGAAATCCGTGTTCATCATCGCCTTGATCAATTCATGCTGGGGATGCGACGGCAACCCGGGGTAATGGACCCGCAACCCGAGTTCGCTCAGGCGCCGGGCCAGAAACATGGCGTTGGCGCTGTGTTTTTGGATCCGGATATGCAGGCTGTGCAGGTTTTTCAGAATGCTCGCCGCACGAAAACTGTCCAGTACCGGGCCCAGCAGCATCGTGGCGCCGGCATTGATATCCGTGAGATGGTGGATGAATTCCGATGAACCGCAAATGCAGCCGGCGACGCAATCGCTTGTGCCGTTGATAAATTTGGTGAGACTGTGGACGACGACGTGCGCTCCCAGCCGCAGCGGTGACAGCGTCATCGGACTGAACGTATTGTCCACGACCAGTTTGAGGTTGTGTTCGTTGGCGATTTTGGCGAGAGCCGGAATATCGGCCACGTGGAGGAGCGGATTGCTCACGCCTTCGCAGTAAATGACCCGCGTCCGGCCGTTGATGAGTTTTCGCACCGCCGCCTGGTCCTGGATATTGACGAAATGGACTTTGATGCCGAGCCGCGGCAGAAAATTCTTGAACAGCGCATACGAGCCGCCGTAGATGGTGCGTCCGGCGATGACTTCGTCGCCGTGCTGGCAGAGTTGGAGAATGGTCGAACTGATCGCCGCCATGCCCGAAGCGGTCACCTGCGCGGCCTCGGCATCTTCGAGATCCGCCAACGCGCGCGACAGGAACTTGTTCATGGGGTTCCAGTGCCGCGAATAGAGAAAACATCCTTCGATGTCGTGATCGAAGACCTCTTTCATTTTCTCCGGCGTCATGAACGTGAACGTCGATGAATCCGTGATGGACGGATTGACGTCGCCGTATTCTCCAAACACCAGATAATCCTGAATCGTACTGCTCGCATCAAACTTCATGGCTTTTTTTCCTTTCAAATCGTTGTCACGTATTTCAAATCAGGTCAATATACGTCGGTCAAGATCGTCACACACTGACATTTGGCAGGTTTTACGGGCGATCAAGTAATAAAAATTGTAGATACACATATCTGTATTTTTGACTTCCGTCAACCACGCCCCTTCGGGGCTTCACAGTCATAATCGCCTACCCCGAGAGGGCTGGCGCCTCGGAACTTGAGGCGAGCCGGAACCTGGTCCTGATCAACGACCCTGAAAGGGTCGATTCCTCAGAATGGGGCGAAGCCCCATTCCCGCATGAAACGAAAAAACGAAAAGCCCTGAAAGGGCGTGGTAACCCACTTCTGGTCATATTTCGCTTCAGCGCTGAAATCCGCCATGCAGATCAACGAGCCTTCAACAAAGGCTATTCACAGAGCAGAAGTGTATCCAGGAGCAAGCTTGTCG
>CAZJBS010000018.1:0-16405 GCA_964544475.1 uncultured Bacteroidota bacterium
GGTCGAACATGAAATTGGTATCGGGCAGGTCGTACTCCGAGGAGTCGAGATTGTAGAAGCAATTGTAGATCGCGCGGCCATCACCCTTCAATCGCTTACTTGATTCATCATCACTCGAGGTATTCTGATAGAAAATATTGTTCGTGATGAGTGGTTTTGCAAAGCCTTCTGGACTCTGATTGGGATCACCTTCGCAATATATTGGGTAATCATAACCCCTGAACAGATTATTGTGAATTCGCGGCCTTAGACTGGAGACATAATTCATTTCGATGGCCCGGCCTCCAGAAGCTAAAAATGAGTTGTTCACGATGTCAGGCTCGCAATCAGCGCCATTCGCGTATATTCCACTTTCCATGAATCGGTTCAATCTCACCTCGGTCTGGCGACTGGATAGAAACAATTCGCTCGAATCCGAAAACACACATTCGTTAACGGTACAAAGGCTGTCGGCGCCTCCGATCTCAATATGACTCCTGTGAAAATTCGTTTCCGTAACCAATAATGCGCATGCTGAAAAGGAGGTCATGTCACAAGACGAAAACGCCGAACCAACGATGTTGAGAGAACACGAAATGGCATACATGGCGTTGTCGCATCCTGCAAACGATGAGTTAAGAATTTGTGACGAACAATTCTGGATTTTCAACCCCAACTCACATGTGTCAAACCGGCAATTGCTGAAGTCGACGGTCGAATTGGCGATAGTCAAACCCACGACGGCATTCTTGACAGCCGCATCATGAAACACAAGCGTAGAGCCATCTTCTATGACAATGCCCTCCCAATCACGTGTCCCGGAATTCCCCGATGAACGAAACGTGATGGGCGAGTTTTGAGTTCCAGCCACATTGAGTGTACATCCTTCCAATACGTGGATGGCAAAGCGCGCCGAGGCGTGCTTGTCGACCTTGATTGTCGTGCCGGGATTTGCTTGCAATGTAGCTCCCGATCTCACAATGACATCTCTGTCGACGGTCACGGTCCCGGACCAGGTTGTATTCTGATCAATGAAGAGCGTCTCGCTATTGGTGAGTACGGAATCGATCAAAAGTGTTCGGGCCTGCTGGTCATATGAAATTCCGCTCAGCGCGAAATGTGAGAATTGGCCCTGTGCATTTCTAAGGTTGGGATATCCCCGGTCACTTATGGCTTCCACGGATTCCAAGCCGGGAAAAAAATCGTGCGGTGAACCCAGATCCGAACTGTCGGAAATCCCTCCAAACGGGTGATCCAGAGAATCCGCATCGGCTTCCACGACCATGAGCTTGAGTCCATTTGGCAATGTCGCCGGGGAGTGATACCAGATGACCATCCCTCCCGGGAATGACGGGTCTTCCGGAGGAGCCGTCGAACTGTCCGGGTATATCAGACGTTTGTCAAAACCGACCGTTGCTCGATTTTCAAGGATGAAATAGTCGTCGCTATTCCAATTGGGGGATTGCTGATTTCCAGAAATCATCAGGACGGCAACTTTTGGGAGGTTCGCTCCGCTGGTGTCTTCGACGGGCCTCAGTTCAAAATCTGACGTGTCCGATAAGAGAACCATATCATCGAGCCAGCCAGCTCGCAATTTATGCCATGGATCGATATGCCGTGGCAGAGTGCCAAGCCGGGGCCTGTCCCAGGCAGAGCCGCGACCCATATGACTGAAGTACCCGACGCCGTTGGTGCCCGGAATGCCCATTGCGTGGAGGTCGTCAAAATAAAGCAGATGGCCGAACTCGTGCGCTTTACAGCTTATGCCAGCCATGCCCGGCGTTTCCACCAATGGCCAGCCGCCTCTGCGCGGATCAACCTCGTTGCAGATCGCGTAGCGGCCTCCCAAACCATCAACCGTTCCTGGACCCTTCACAATGCCGGCGTAAATAATGATGATCTTGTCAAAATGTGCAGAATTCTCGACGTCCCGATCGAGCTTCAGGCTGTCCGGCACATTGGGATCGGCATACAACTCGTGTGCTTTGGCATGAGCATCTGCGATAAGCGCCCATGCGTTTCGGCCGAGTGTATCCACGTAGTAGCTCACTGTATGGTCCAGGGTGACCCACTGTATGATGCCGGTGGAAGTGTCCACATTATTCACGATGCCGGAGCGGAAATGGCCGCCGTACGTCGGATGCGTCTCCGCCGCGTCTATTCGCAGGTTCTTGTGCGACACCTCCCACCAGTAGTCAGTGAAGGAACCATGGACGCGAATACCGTGGGAAGCAGCATCTGGATGAATATAAGGTGTCTGGGGCTCTGGGGGATCAAAATAAGTGCCCACTGAAAAATACATGTCCCAAATGTGATTCCAACGATACTTGTTATAAATAGTATCCGCCCTCGAAATGTCAGATGTATCATAACCAAGTCCACCCCTGGCATTCCAATTCTCTTCCCAGTCTGCAAATTGAACCAATAGTAAGCCAACCCTCAAAGATGTGTCTTGAAATGTGATTGTACTACCAAGTTCTTGAGTCAATGCCGTATCAGGCTGACAGCCGCACTCCCATTCTGTGTTGACAGTGTTTCATGATTGCCTCCAGTTGTTGTTCACTACTTGATGAACAACAATTTCTTGCTTTTTGATCCTTCAGGTGTAGTTAATCTGTATATGTAGACGCCGCTTGCAAAAAGACTCATGTCCAACTGATAATTGTGCATGCCCTCTTGTTTAGATTCATTAATCAAGGTCTTCACTTCTTGGCCAAGAATGTTGTAGAGCTGTAGCTGCACTTTGCATCTTTTGTTAAGTTGGAACGAGATAGTCGTAGAGTTGTTGAAGGGATTGGGGTGATTTGGATAAAGTGTGAACCCCTTTGGCACTCGATCCACTTCGGTGATTGAAGTAGTACTATCGATTTCGCCAAGAACACCATTGCGGGAGATATGCTTCAATTTGATCTCCAATCCATTACCCAATTCAGTCCACAGATAAACAGCGCCCCCTGCTTTGTTGGAGTGAAGAGAAGTAACCGGAAACTCAAAGAATTCATTGTATGAGACATGGAATGCGTTTCCAGAACTGTCCCACGCCCGTCGTCCCGCGCTGTCAACTCTCTGGGAATAGAGGACAAGAGAATCGTAGGTCACGGTGCTTAACCACACCGAAATGAGTCCCCCCCTTTGGTCAGATACGATTTCGCCGTCATTACCACAATAGCTGCAAATTGACAACCCTAAGGAATCATATAGAACGTTTCCATTCTTACAAATTCTTTGGATGCGCACATCGGATGGATTCCACGAAACATCAAGCCCACCCTCAGAATCAGCCGAATGGCCCATAAACCCACCAAACCCCACATCGATATTACTTGGAAATACAAATGTCCCATTTGAATCCACTCGATTCACACTAATCACGTAGTTGGGAGCCACATACCACGATGTCACGCCAATAGCCCCGCCTTCGCCATCCGAATATGCTCCACCCTGATCAAAATTGATGTTGTCAGGAATGTGTCCCGGCAATCCTCCCGGCCACAGACTATTGCCCTGTAAGTCAAATTTGTATCTCCTTCCACCTGTGCTTACGAAACTGCTTCCCCATACATCCGTTGCATTCAGATCGATGCCGCCCGTTGATTCAAAGTACCGGGCCCATTGTAATTCTCCATTCATGGCATAGCGTTTCAGTGCTGTTCTTGTATGGGAGGAATCTCCGCCGTAGGCAATGGCATATCCTCCACGATAATCCGTCTTCATGTCCCCGATCGTATGATACCCGTCCGTGTGCGGTCCGCTCACCCGCATCCCGTTCGGCCCATACCGTGCCTGACCATTTACGTCGATCCTCTGCGCAAATACCTCATCATTGACCGGCTCGCCGTCTGAAATATCCGAATGCCTGAAATCCACCCAGCAGATCACCACTCCTCCGCTGTCGTCACTGATCACCTGTCCCCATTGGTTGCCCCAGAATCCCAGCCACGCCCTTTGAACCGTATCCAGCGCTATCGCCGGATTGCCTCCCCACATGGGACAACCATACTTGTCGTATTTCTTCACCCGAATCTGTGCCCCGGCCAGATACACCACCATCACCGATTGTTCCACCTCGTCCACCGCCGCATAGGGATACCAGCCCGGAGCGACCGTGATCGCCGAGTCCACCGTCGTGGGCCAGCATTGTGGATACACGACGCCGGCTGGTAAAATCATCCATACGAAACAGACATATCGAAGCATGGCTATCGTCTCCGTATTCTCGATGACATCTTGTGTATACCCAAAATACGAACTTCCCTGCGTGCATTCCAGTTCGTTCGGCACTCGGCGAATTGAATAATAACATAATATACCAGGCGAAATGTCTCTGCCGAGAATTCACCCAAATACCTCATGAAGACCTCACTTCCTGATTCGGGCTTGATCCGGGCTGATTCGGGCCCTCGCAGGAATGTACGGCGCGTTGCTTCGGAATCTTATGACTTTTGTCAGGATTGAACGGGGTCTTGAAGACCGGCGTTTTCCCGATTGTCTTACTTTGAGTGCTCGCCCTCAGAAATTACGAATTATGAATTACGAATGCCGAATTATTCGGCTTTCAAATTCGTAATTCATAATTCGTAATTCGCAACTCCCGCCGTGGTCAGCGTACGATTGAGTTCTCTTCCCAAAAATACGGATGCCCGGAGAGTGGAGCCTTACCGGCGGAGGCAGGAAACTGACGGGGTTTCATGATGGATTGGAAATGAGCGTCGTGTGGCGCTACGAGTTCATGGATTCGTCCGGCGGCTTTGGGCTCGCTGTGTTCGATGGCGATCTGGATCCAGTACCGTACGGCAATATCCTGTTGATATTTTTCCACCAGATCGCGCGTCCACCCAAACTGCACGACGTTTTTCCAAATCTCGATTTGTTGCAGGAGCATTCTCTCGGTGAACAAACTGACCGCCGATGCCGGTTTGCCCCAGGCCAGCAGCGCCTTGCGGATGCGGTCGATGTCTTTGGCGGACAGGATGGAATGCTTTGGCATACATTTTTTCCGTTGGCTTAAGGCGGTAAACGTATCGCAAATAAAAGTCGTTTCAAACGCCGGTCGATCCGAATCCTCCGTTATCTCTGCTGGTCTCGCTCAGACTGGAAGACTCGGCCACGTCCACACTCTGCACTTCGGCGATGACCATCTGGGCGATCTTCATACCGCTCTCGATGCGAAACGGTTCCTGACCGTGATTGATCAGAATCACGCCGATTTCGCCGCGATACCCGTGATCGATGGTGCCGGGCGCGTTGAGCACCGTGACCCCGTGTTTAAGGGCCAGACCGCTGCGCGGCCGAACCTGCGCCTCCGTCCCCGGCGGCAATTCGATGACGATGCCCGTATTGACCAGCGCGCGTTCACCCGGCGCGATCATTTTATCTTCGACAGCGCACAAATCCAGCCCCGCATCGCCGGGATGCGCATACGCCGGCAACTTGGCTTTGGCATGAACTCTCCGAATTTTCACCGTGGGTTTCACGTGTTTCTCCTTTTTTTCCAGAGCCGGTCCAGACGTTCCTTGAATTTCTTTTCCATCCCGTTTTCCGTGGGATGATAGTACACGCGTTCTTTGAGTTCCTCCGGCAAATGCGCCTGTTCCGCGAAATGATCCTCGCCGGCGTCTTTGAAATCGTGGGCGTATTTGTATCCTTTGGAATAGTCCATGTCGGTCATCAGTTTGGTGACCGCGTTCCTCAGGTGCAGAGGCACGGGCAGGGCGGCGCCGTTTCGCGCATCCTCCATGGCCGCGCCGATGGCCGTGTACGACGCGTTGCTTTTCGGGCAACTCGCAAGATACGTCGCGCACTGGGCGAGGATCAGGGTTGCCTCGGGCATGCCGATGTAATCCACGCCGGTGAAGGTCGAGACGGCCAGCGTGAGCCCGTATGGATCGGCATTGCCAATGTCCTCCGAGGCCAGGATAATCATTCGCCGTGCGATAAATTTCGGATCTTCGCCGCCCTCGAGCATCCGGGCCATCCAGTACAACGCCGCATCCGGATCGCTGCCCCGCACGCTCTTGATGAATGCGCTGATCATGTCATAATGAAATTCACCGGCTTTGTCGTACAGAATGTTCTTTTGCTGGTAAGCTTCTTCAATGATCTTCTTCGTAAGCCGTCGGCGGTTCTCCCGGTCCGGTTTGGCCAGTTGCACGGCCAATTCCAGGGTATTGAGCAGATTTCGCGCATCGCCGCCGGCATAAAAAATCAGCGTGTCGCGGTCGTCCACGTCGACGTTCATCTTTGACAGCGCCTCGTCGGCGGTCACGGCGTGATCGAGGATGCGGTTGAGATCGTCCGGGGTGAGTTCCTCGAGCCGATATATTTTGCAGCGCGACTGAAGAGCGTTGATCACTTCAAACGAAGGGTTTTCCGTCGTGGCGCCGACGAGCAGGATCGTACCGTCCTCCACCGAATGCAGCAGGGCGTCCTGCTGGGCCTTGTTGAAGCGATGAATCTCATCGATAAACAGCATCAGCCGTTCGCCGGTCTGCTTTTTCAACGCGTCGGCCTGCTGGATGATTTTTCGGACGTCCCCGACGCCGGCTTCAACGGCGCTGATGGCCACAAATTTGGAGCGGGTTTCTTTGGCCAGTATGCGGGCCAGCGTGGTTTTCCCGCTGCCGGGCGGGCCCCACAGTATCATAGACGCGAGATGACCGGATTCGATCAGCGCCCGGAGAGCCTTGCCGTCACCCAAAATATGAGCCTGGCCGACAAATTCGGCCAGCGATTTGGGCCGCATCCTTTCAGCCAGCGGAACACCATGCGGCAAGGCCGGCGTTTTGGGGATATGTTCATCCTGGAATAACGACATACAGCGTCCTTTGAAACGGACGCAATGTACCGTTGTGGTGAAGGAAATGCAAATGAATCGTTTTTTGAGGATGGCCTACACGATGGCAAGACCCATTCGGGCCGAGAGTAAGCCGAGCAACGAGCCAGCCAGCACGTCGGACGGATAATGGACTCCCAAATACACGCGGGAAACGCCGACCAACGAAGCCCACACAAAAAGAGCGGCTTGCAGGTCCCGATACGCATGGCCGATCAGCACGGCAAAAAGAAAGGCGCCGGCGGTGTGGCCGGATGGAAAGCTGAATTTGTCCGGAGGCATGATGAGATGCCGGATGCCCTCCAGCGTATGGAACGGCCGGTCTCTGCGGATGATCCTTTTCATCAGCATGAAGAGGGGAATTTCCATGGCAAAGCCAGCCACGCCTGCCAGAACCATCGACCGTCCCGCCGGCGGATCTGCGAGAAGGACTAACCCGACGACAACGGCATACGCGTAACCATCAGCCATCCTTGAACACAACACAAAGAAATCGTCCGGAAATCGTCGGCCACTCGAAGCAAAAACGACAAGGAACAGCCGTTGATCCCATTTCAGTATTCCGTCCTGCCAAAACCTTCTGACCACACGCAGACCCTTCCGTTTGGCACAACTTAGTGAAAGCGGTTTACGGGCGTATTATCGCCGGATTACGAAATCGTAAAGGGAGGTCAGGATTTTGGAGGACGGACGCGGATGGCGCGTTTCAGTTCATTATAATAGTTGACCGGTTTCCCCTTCTCGTCCGTGATTTGCAATACCATCAGGTGCAAATGGGTCTGAGAGCCTTTTCGGGCGGCATTGAGGCCGGTCCGGCCCACGGTGGAAATTCTCTGGCCGGCTTTCACCGTGTCGCCGACGTGCACAAGCACGGTGTTGTTGTGGGCGTAGTAGTAATAGCGGTCGCGGTTGGGATTGTAGATCATGACATAGTTGCCGCCACGCAGCGTGTCGCCGGCCGTCCAATCCTCTCTGGTGGCCAGCACAATGCCTTCCGTCATCGCGAGGACGTAGACCGGTTTTCTGGTGCCGTCGTCGAGGCCATCCTGGTTGTCGTCCCAAATGAAAATGTCATGCGCCGGATGCCCGCGATGATTGTTGCCCTGAAGAAAGTTGTAACGGTTTGGAACAAATCCATCGCCGTTCGTCCCGCCCACGTCCTCAATGCCGTAACCTTCAATCGGAAAATAATCGTGCTCGGCTTCCGCCACATGGGCTTGGGCCTTGATCGACCTGACCATCGCGCGCAGCATCTGCCCGGCCTCGTGGCGCTCCATCGTACCGCGTTGCATCTCGTGATACAAATCGCTCCATTGGCGGCACAGGATCATCACGCTGTCCACGGAATCGGATTCCGCAGGCAAAACATAACATGAGGTTGCGATCAGCAGGTGCAGAACGGTTGCCATATGCGAAAATAGAACGGCGATTCTGCAAAAGCAAAGAATAACTCACACACGGCCGGCCGGAGCCCGCGCGACGGTGGAAACGTCTATTTGTAAATGGCCTGTTTTTGTTTTGAATTCAGCCCGGCCGTTTTGTAGATTCAAAGTGGAATGGAGGACGGATGGATGCGGTTTTCACATCGGCCTGCGAAAAACTCGTTGAACGGCTGGAAAACGATCCGGACACCTTTGCCATGGAGACGTTCCTGCGAAGCCACGACATTCTGCTGCGCCATGCGTTTGGAGTGGCCGATCCCCAGGCCCTGCGCTGGTCGCCGCACCTGGAAGTGATGGTGCCGGACGTGTGTCTGCTGTCGACGGCGTTTCGATGGACCATCGTCCTTTTTGACACGCCACAATACCCGCTTTTTCTGTCGCGAAACAAACCGGTTTCTTCGGTAGCCAACAGCGTGGATGAATTGCAGACGCTTCATCAATGGATTGTGCAGAATCCCGTTGAGGCCTCCGCCGCTCTGCCGGGCCTCGACCACACCTTTGAAGGCGTGGTTTTCGCCGGCCATCGTGATCGCCTCACGGCCCAGGAACTCGACTATCTTCGGGCTTTCAATGCGTCCATGGATCGTGTTTGCATCCGAACGTACCAATGGTTGATTGACCGATCGTACTGACTCTTCACTTTCCAAAGAGGTTCCCTTGGCCGATTTCATGCCTTCAAGATCCAACCCCGAGCCGTCGGAAATTCTTCGGCGCCTCGGCCGCATTGAAATACTTCGCGCGTTGCCGCCGGAAGAAATTCAGGCGCTGGTACCGCTGGTTGAGTATCAAATCCTTCCGGCCGGAAGCCGTATCATCCAACAGGGTGACAAAGGCGACGGCATGTACTTCATCGAAAGCGGTGAAGCCAGAGTCGAACGGGCCGGAAGTCTTGAAACGTGGACCGTCCGGGACGGTAGTGTCGTCGGTGAAATGGCCCTATTGACCGGCGAGAGACGATCGGCCTCCGTCACGTCCACATCCGAACTTCACATCTGGCGTATCGCCAAATCGGCCTTTGATCAAATCGTCAACGAATCCCCCAATCTAAAACGGGCCCTGACGGAACTGGTCGAAAAGCGCCTGAAGGGGATCCGTCTTGCGACACCCAATCAAATTGTCTGGGTCGCGACTGCGATGCGCGCGCTGGAAGCGCGTTACCGTGGCATTCGCACCTGGCAGGCCATGATGATGGTGGGCTTGGTCTTGTGGGTGTTCCACCTGATCAACCTGGTATTTCCGATGATCAATGAGGAGTTGTACCACGTTCCTATGGCATTCATGCAGTTCATCGCCGGACTGCTCATTCTTCAGGGCTCGTGCGAGGCCTTTGTCACCGGTGTCGAACGTCTCGGAGCACGGCGGCGTTGGGATGGGTTCATCTCCGGCACCGTCGGCTCGTTGCTCAGCACTTTGCCGGAATTTGTGGTCATTATTTTCCTGATCCGCATCGACCCGCTGGCGGCTTTTGTCACCGCCGTCGTGACCATATTCAATAACGCGCTGGCGTTTTCGGTGTATTCGTTTTTTCTGCCCAAAGACCGCAAAGGCTGCTATACGATGCCGCGCTCGTTGACCATCGCCGGTGGTGAACTTCTGATTGCCGGAGCGGCCATTACTCTGATTGTCGGCGTGGCGATGATGATTGTGCGGGTCGAAGGCGCGCGGACCCAATTCCAGGGCATGGATCTGCTGTTGGTCGGCACTATTCTGATGGCGATTTACGGATACTATGTCCACACGCTGGTGCGATATTACGCGGAAGGATTGGATGACAAGGACTCGATGCCGCCCGATCCGGAAAGGCTCGGCCACGACACCAGCTGGCAGGCCATCTGGAGCATGTTCGCGCTGGGCATCATCGGCGCCTATTGCGGCGGCGAGTCCATCGGCGCGTTTGCCGAGACGATGCTCGTGGGTTTGCACCTGCCGACGATTCCGACTTCAGCCGGACTTGCCTTTTTTGCCGGTATCAGCGAATACATCATCGTCTACAAATCTCATCAACGGGGCGAGTTGGGCATCGCCCTGTCCAATGTGTTCGGCGGATTGACCCAGGTGATGTTCATGCTTCTGCCGTTTAGCATGGTTGTGATTGGACTGCTCGGCTACTTGTCCAGCGGCGATTTTTATGCCATTCCGATCAATATTACGACGTCCTTGCTGGTGTTGCTTTTGTTCCCCCTCTTCTACACGCTCCATCAGCATATACAACAGGAAAAAAATCTCAGCAATATGGACGCCGTCGGAATGACCGGCGTTTATGTGTTGTTGTTGTACTTTCTTTTCACGTATCCCAACTGACATGTTCCGTTCCATCAATCCCAGTACCGGCCTCCACATCGCCGACTACCCTGATACAAAGCCCGCCGAACTGGAGCGAACCATTTCCGATGCCCACGAAGCGTTTATGGAATGGCGTTCCGCCGCGTTGTCGGAACGGACGGATTTTCTGAAACGTCTTGGCGACATTCTCAGACGCCGCAAGGATGAGCTCGCCGGTCTGATGGCCGCCGAAATGGGAAAACCATTGGCGCAGGGCCGTGCGGAGGCTGAAAAATGCGCATGGGTATGTGACTATTATGCCGAACGGGCCGAAGCGTTTCTGGCGAATCATCCCGTCGAAACCGATGCCCGAATCAGCTATGTGTCGTACCAGCCCCTCGGCGTGATTCTGGCGATCATGCCGTGGAATTTCCCGATGTGGCAGGTCGTACGTTGTTTGGCCCCTGCGATCGCAGCCGGCAACGCCGTCCTCCTGAAGCACGCGCCCAACGTCGGTGGATGCGCCGAAGCCATCGATCAGATGGTGCGGGAGGCGGGTTGCCCGAAATCTCTTTTTTCAAATATCTATGTGGATGTGGACCGCGTGCCGGACATCCTTTCCCACGCTCTGGTTCGCGGTGTTTCGTTGACGGGCAGTACCCGCGCGGGAAAGGCCGTTGGTGCGCTCGCCGGACAACACCTCAAGAAGGCGGTCCTGGAACTCGGAGGCAGCGACCCCTATGTCATCCTGGACGATGCCGACCTGGCGATGGCGGCAACCACCTGTGTGGTTTCCCGCCTTATCAATACCGGCCAGAGCTGCATCGCAGCCAAACGCTTCATCATTACGAAAAAAAACCGGCAGGCGTTTGAGGAACTCGTCGTCGAGACCATGACCCGGAAGACGGCCGGCAATCCTCTCGAAGGCACGTACGACCTCGGCCCATTGGCCCGCCGCGACTTGCGTGACGAACTTCACCGGCAGGTTTTGTCATCGGTATCGGCCGGCGCGAGGCTTCTGGCGGGCGGTCAACCGGCAGAGGGCCCGGGCGCTTTCTATCCGGCAACGGTACTGACCGCCGTTGAAAAGGGCATGGCCGCATTCGACGAAGAGACCTTCGGTCCCGTGGCCGCCATCGTCGTGGCCGATGATGAAAACCATGCCATTCAACTTGCCAACGACACACCCTACGGACTCGGGGCAGCCATTTTTTCCAGGGACGCCGCGCGGGCCGAGCAACTCGCCGCCAACCATCTGGACGCCGGCTCTTGCTTTGTCAATGCCTTCGTCAAATCCGATCCCCGATTGCCGTTCGGAGGCATAAAACATTCAGGCCTCGGACGCGAATTGTCGCTTTTCGGCCTTCGCGAATTTGTGAACATCAAGACCGTCTACGTCATGTGATTTCCTCAATACCCCCTTGACCTCGCGGACGTTTGTTCTTACTATGCACTGGGATTAGGTCGTCCGATCAATCAACCTTTTTCTTCACAGGCTTCCCATCGCGAGGACACGTGTGTCTGCGTTCAGATGGATACCCATATGCTTATGAATGACCACTCATATGAATACTAACCTCATTTCAGGAGACTCCATGAAACAAACAAAACCGGCGCTGTTATTTGGGCTTTTATTGCTCAGCCTTGCTTTGCCGTCCTGTGGCGGTGATGACGCCCCAAAAAACATTGTCATCAACGTCGATGGCGTCGAAGTGAACGATCTTCTCGTCAACGTCGCTTTCGACACTTCCCTGGTGATCACCAATGACGGTGGGACAACACTTGCCGTTTATGACATATCCGTTTCTCACCCGGCCAATATCATCATTGGGGTTGTAGTCCCATTTGGTCTTGATGGAGGTGAATCCATCACCGTCCCGATTTCACTGATCCTGACCACCAGCACGTCCCTGTCGGACACGGTAGTCATCACAAGCAGCGACGAAGACTTCCCGGTATTGCGAATTCCTGTCCGACTGACAACCCGGTCGTTTTCGCGCGTCCAGTCAGGGTGGTTGAAGTTTGAAGCGGGTCATTTTTCCATGGCCGCAACGGATTTCCAGGACGCGATGACGCTGGATGGCACGTACGCCGAGGCGTTTCTTGGTCACGGATGGAGTACCCTTCGTCAGGAATTGCTCGCGACGGCACGAACAAGCCTCAATGGCGCCATTTCGCTTGGGCTCGTGGAAGATGGCAATGCCGGTAAGGCTTTCGCCGAATTGCACACGGGTGGGCACACCGATGCCGTGGCGGCCGTCAATGCCGTCGTCACCATTACCGGTCCGACAGCCAGTCCTTACACCTTTGTTCATGATACGTCCATCACCGAGACCGACCTCTTGTGGGTCAGGGCCCGCGCTCATTTTCTCCTCGGTCAATATGACCAGGCCCAAATCGTCGTCGATGTTCTTGTTCCAACCAACACGCTTGATCCGAACAGCCCGACGTACATCCAGGAACTCGCCGATCTCATCGAGAGTTTGCGCGGACAGGTGTAACGTCTGAAATCAACAACCATTGACGCTTCAGGAGAACCTATGAAAAGATTTCTTCCATTCTTGGTCACCTTGACAATCCTGTCCGTTCGGACATCCGGCGCCCAGAACATCGTGGTAACGCCCGACAGTTTCGACGTGGCCGCCGGTGAGGGATTGTCTGTAACCCGTACACTCTCCCTATCCAACAACGGCGCCGACACGCTGCACTGGTCACTGGCATCCAGCCATGTATCGAGTCGCATTTCGAGACCGCTGCCGAAGACCATCGCATCGGGGGCTCCGTTCGCCCCGGGTCCGCGCAACAACGCCTCATCCATTGAGCGAAGGGCGTTCAAAGCGGCTCCGAAATTGCCCCGCGCCATGGGCGGCGCCACGGTATTGATCATCGGCGACAATGGATCTCAGACGGATGTCGCCGCGGTTCTGCAGGCGGCCGGGTTCGGCATCGAATATGTCGTGGATGACGCCGTCTACGATGGCACAAATCCAGCCCCGGACGGTTACACGGCCGTCGTTCTTTTGGACGGCGTGGACTACGGGGACAATATGCCGTTCACCGGTCAGGAGGCTCTCGTTAATTATGTGAATAACGGCGGTGGATTGGTATTCACGGAGTGGATTGCCTATGAATACTCCAGCAATCGTTATACTACTTTCGGCCAGACATTGATTCCGGTCTACCGAACCTCCGGTATAACCTCAACGGAGACGTATTCCGTCATCAAAACGCACCCGATTACGGAAGGGCTTCCGATGTCATTCTCCGTTAGCGGCGGATCCAACATCGGTACCGCCTCATCCGGAACGGTCCTTGTCCAGGGCACAGCGGCGGGAGACGCGGTCACCCTGAAAGAAGTTGGATTCGGCAAAGTAGTTCAATTTGCCATCGCGTCGAACTATCTCGGATATCATCCTTTCTTGATTGACGAGATGCAAACGTTGCTGGTGAATGCTGTCAACTTCGTTTCGTCTGGCGTATCATGGATTGCCACAAATCCTTCGGAAGGCGCCATTCCTCCGGGTGGACAGCAAAGCATCGACGTGACGTTTGATGCCGGCAGCCTGTCGACGGGTTCTTACCATGCCCAGTTGGAAATCACGAGTGACGATGTCGATCCGGCCGATTCGCTGGTTGTTCTTCCGGTCCGGTTCAATGTTCTGCCTCCTCATATGACATTGTCGGCTGACATGTTTAACGTGTCGGTACCAGCCGGCGGCGTCGATTCCGTACTGCTGACGATCGGCAACACCGGTCAGGGTGTTCTGAATTGGTCAGCCCAGATGTTGTATCCGGACGCGCACGGCGGGGGTGGCTCTTTCCCAACATTTGAGTTATCGCCTTCATTCGGATCGGTCAGCCCGTCCGGCGCATCGTCGGTCGTCAAAATCCGGACGCTGGCTCCTTTGGATCCAGGCCAGTTTGGATTCTATCTGCGTTTGACCACCAATGACACGGGCAACTTCGTGGTTGATCTGCCATTTGACGTGACGATTCTCGAGGCGGACATCGATCTGCCCGATACCATTTCCATCACGGCCAATCCCGGAGATTCGGCCGTTTCCGTTCTCGCGGTTACGAATACGGGCCAGGGGTATCTCCATTGGAGCGCGTTGGTTTCTCACAATTCATCCCAGCGGCGGATCAGCAAATCCGGGACCCAATCATCCGGACAAACCAAAGCCAGGGCTTCGGAAGGTCCGTCGACTTTCAAGCGCGAGGCGGTCAAGAGTGGCTATTCCGCATGGGAACGCCGTTCTCGGAACGGAGTCCAGGCTCCCAAGACGCTGCTTTTGGCCTCGGAAGGAGACACGGCCTACATCCGCGAAGGCGTGATCGATCCTTTGGTCGCCACAGGGCTCTTCTCGTCAACGGATTTTGACATCATCGATGAGCCGGATACCCTGATCCTCGAGGAATTGATTCCGTACAACTCGATACTGGTTTGGACCGACTCCGATTTTCCGGATGCCGAGAATGTGGGCGACGTTTTGAAACAATATGTGGATGCCGGCGGCGGAGTGGTGTTGTCAACCTACGGCCTTTCCAACAACTGGGCCATCGCCGGCGGCATTCTCGACCCGGGGTATTCTCCATTCCTTCCGGCCACGCAACAATCGGTTTCGGGTACGTTGGATATGTCTTCGATCACGAACACGTCCCATCCGATTTTTGCAGGCATCGGGTACGCGCCGACGTATTGGTCAAATTCGAACTATTCCAATCCACCGCTGAATACCGGCGGTGTATTGTTGGCCAGCGACACCGATGGTAACCGCCTGGTGGCGGAAAACGCCAATGGTAAGGTGGTCGGCATTGTTGTCTTTCCGTCGAATCTGGACATGGGGAATTTCGAGGCGGCATTGATGTTCGCCAATGCCTTGTATCATGTGTCGGGAACGCCCGTCGGACAATTCGGTTGGCTTTCTATGAGCAAGTACTTTGGCATTGTGGACCCGGTAAATTCGGACGAAGTGGGTTTGACCGTCAGACCCGATACGCTGGCCGCCGGCACCTACTACGCTTCCATAATGATCTCCTCCAACGACCCCGACGAAGCCAATCGGGTGGTGGTCGTCAAAATGGATGTCCAGCTGGATCAGACACCCCCGGTCGTTGACATCAACTTCTTCCAGGACAATCACCTGACCAGCCAGTTGGACGTCGTGGGTATCGCCGATGAATCGCTTGCCACAGCGCCGGTGTTCTCCGTCACGTTGCCTAATAGCTCCTCATCCAACCTCACCGTGGATACCGTGGATTATGCCAATCAGGTCTACTACGCCCACTACCAACTTGGCGAAACAGGAAATTACACATTCCACGTCGTGGCCACGGACCGCGCCGGCAACCAGACGAATGAATCGCGCACGCTTGCTGTAGCCCTTGCCAAACCCGGTTCGCCGTCTGCAGTAACCAGCCACGATGGGAAGGCCACCTTGGAATGGCCGGCAGATGGTTTGACCTACGAAACGTACGTGACGGTTCATACGACGCACGACGATCATGGCGCCGTCTACCATTTCGGACCTGACGGTTTGGACTTGAGGCAACCGGTGGAAGTGAGCATCGATTTTTCAGACATTCTGCCGGGACATAATGAACAGCATTTTGTTATCCAGCGGTGGTCGGCGGATGGCACTACCTGCATCCCGACGCGGATCGTTCAGGGCCAGGCCAAAGCCAGAGTGACCATTGACCGCCTGGGCACGTACCGTGTGGTATACGATCCTTCCGTCACTTCCCAGTTTGAAACGGAAATACCGAAAACGTTTGCGCTTTATCAGAACTTTCCAAATCCGTTCAATCCAACCACATCGATCCGCTTCGACCTTCCTTCCGATGGGTTTGTATCGTTGAGCGTATACAACATTCTGGGCCAGGAAGTCCG
>CAZJBS010000018.1:16505-66304 GCA_964544475.1 uncultured Bacteroidota bacterium
CTTCCGATGGGTTTGTATCGTTGAGCGTATACAACATTCTGGGCCAGGAAGTCCGGAACCTCCTGGACCGGGAAATTCCAGCCGGTGTTCATCATGCGGTATGGGATGGCAGGGATGACGCGGGACACATGGCGGCAAGCGGCATTTATTTCTACCGGCTCAAAACCGGAGACGCTCTGCGTGTGAAAAAAATGTTGTTGATAAAATAACTCCGCGCCCACACGCCGTTTTTACAAAGCGCAACCGATCACCGGTTGCGCTTTTCTTTTGTTCCGGCAAATGGTTTTCTTATTGCAATTTCTGTTTTCCATTCCTACACTGATGACGGCGATGGAGTTCGCCGTAACCATTCCTTATGGAATTGATGACTCCTACACATTATGGCAACATGCGTGTAGGATTTTTTTTATGCTTGAATAGAGGAAGGATTGAAGTGATCAATTACGTGCTTGTGTTTATTGGCGGAGGAATCGGCGCATGCCTTCGGTATTGGATGTCCGGTGCGGTGTATCGGTTTCTGGAACCGACCTTCCCCTATGGCGTATTGACCGTGAACGTGATCGGAAGTTTCCTGATCGGTTTCCTGATGATCGCCATGGAAGATCGGTTTGTCGTTAATCCTTCCCTGCGCGTTTTCTTGACTATCGGAATCCTTGGCGGTTTCACCACCTTTTCTTCGCTCAGCTACGAAACCATTTCTCTATTGCGCGAGAGTGAATTCATCATGGCCGCTTTGAACATCAGCGCCAACGTTTTTTTGTGTCTGGGCGCAGCACACGCAGGAACGCTCTTAGGCAAACTTGTTTAGCAGGAAAGGACTCACATGAAATTGACCGGTGCCGGAAAATTATTGAGGATTCTCCTTGGCGAAAAAGACAAGGTTGAACACAAACCACTTTTTGAAGCCATCGTGATGAAAGCGCGTGAAAAGGGGTTGGCCGGAGCCACCGTTCTGAGAGGTATCGAAAGTTACGGCGCGGGAAGCCGCGTCATTCATACCGCCAAAATTCTTCGCCTATCGGAAGATCTCCCGATCGTCGTGGAGATCGTCGATACGGAGGAAAAGATCAGGGAATTCCTTCCGGAAGTGGATGCGCTGTTCGAAAAGGCCGGCGGCGGCGGATTGCTCACGATGGAGAAAGTCGAAGTGATCAAATACACACAGGGAAAATGATTTCGTTGTCGCCATTGTAGCCGCAGGGTTGTCAGCCTACCCCACCCATACCGATCCAGCGGCGCGAGTAGTTTTGACTGGCACATCCGGTCGCCGGCCGCGCTTTTCTTTTTGCTTAATCGACCTTATCGCTTACATTACCGGCAACCACCTTAACCACAATTCCCCATAGGATATATTCGTGAAACTCCTGTATAGTTATCTTCGTCAATACTGGCCGCTCGTCACGCTTGCACTCTTTCTGGCGGCCGTCAACCAAATCTTCTCCCTGCTCGACCCGTGGATATTCAGAATGGTCATTGACCGCTATGCCACACATTATGACCGGTTTACCCAGAGTGAATTTTTCTCCGGAGTGGCCACGCTGCTGGGGGCGGCGGTTGGCGTCGCTTTTGTCTCCCGCGTGGCAAAGAATTTCCAGGATTACTACATCAACACCATCACGCAGAAATTGGGCGCCCAAATTTATGCCGACGGCCTTTCGCACTCGCTCGAATTGCCTTACGCCGTATTTGAGGATCAGCGCAGCGGAGAGACGCTGGGCAAACTTCAGAAAGTGCGAACGGATGTTGAACGCCTGATCTCGGCTTTTATCAATATTGTCTTCACCACACTCGTTGGCATCGTGTTTGTCACGCTGTACGCCATCAGCGTCCATTGGCTGATCGCTCCGATATATTTTTCAACAGTCCCCATCATTGGCTGGCTGAGTTCCACGCTGAGCCGGAAAATCAAGCGAATCCAAAAGACGATCGTCGCCGAAACCACCGCCCTCGCCGGAGCAACCACCGAATCGCTCCGCAATATAGAACTGGTGAAAAGCCTGGGCCTTGCACGCCAGGAAATCGGCCGCCTCAACGCCACCACGGAAAAAATTCTCCAATTGGAGCTCAAGAAGGTCAAGTACATTCGCACGCTGAGTTTTGTACAGGGCACGGTCGTGAATTTTCTTCGAACCAGCATGTTGTTCATCATGTTGTATCTGATTTTTTTGCAGGAAATCACCTTCGGCGAATTTTTTTCATTGTTCATTTATTCGTTCTTCATCTTCGGCCCTTTGCAGGAACTTGGCAACGTCATCAATATTTACCGTGAATCGGAAGTGTCCCTCAAAAATTTCGCCGACATTCTCAACACGCCCAAGGAGCCCAAACCTGTTGCGCCCGTGGCGTTGGACAGTGTGCATACGCTGGAATTCCGCGATGTGATGTTTCGCCATGCGTCGGCTTCGAAACATGCGCTGCAGGGCGTATCGTTTGAAGTCCACATCGGTGAAACGGTGGCGTTCGTGGGTCCGTCCGGGGCCGGTAAAACGACATTGGTCAAAATGCTGGTCGGCCTCTACCCGCCGCAGCACGGCGTGATCTACTACAATGGCCATGCCGGTACGGTGATCGACCTTGAACAACTGCGCGAGCAGATCGGATTCGTCACGCAGGATACCCAGTTGTTCGCCGGGACGATCCGGGAAAACCTGCTCTTTGTGAATCCAAAAGCCACGGACGCAGAGTGTCTGGACGTGCTGGAGAAATCCGCCTGCCAGAGCCTGCTCGCCCGGGCTGACAAGGGACTCGATACGATGATCGGCGAAGGCGGCGTCAAAGTGAGCGGAGGCGAAAAGCAACGGCTTTCCATTGCCAGGGCCTTGCTGCGGCGTCCGAATATCCTTGTATTCGATGAGGCCACGTCAAGTCTGGATTCGCTGACCGAAGAAGAAATCAGCCAAACGATTCGCGACGTGTCGGAATCAAAGTCTCATATCACCATCCTGATCGCCCACCGTCTTTCAACGATCATGCACGCCGACCGCATTCATGTGCTCGAAAAAGGCCGGATCGTCGAGTCGGGCAAACATGACGATTTGCTCGATCAGAAAGGACTGTACTATGCCATGTGGCGACAACAAATCGGAGAAGCGGAAGACAATGGGTTCCGCATGGGACACGTTTCCGAACCGGCTTCCACTTGAGACCTAAAACCATGCCCCCACCATTAGATCGGAGAACATCATGAATTTCCGGCTTCTGGGCCGCAGCGGCCTCCGCGTTTCTGAATTTTGTCTGGGAACCATGACCTTTGGGGAAGAATGGGGCTGGGGCGCTTCCAAAGAGGAGAGCCGGAGAATGTTCGATGCGTATGTCCACGCGGGAGGTAATTTCATCGACACCGCCAATCGTTATACCGAGGGCACGAGCGAACGTTTTGTCGGTGAATTCACGGCATCCGATCGCGGCTATTTTGTACTCGCCACGAAGTACACGCTGTACAATCGCAAAGGGGATCCGAACGCATCCGGGAATCACCGAAAGAACATGATACAGTCGCTGGAAGCCAGTCTGAAAAGATTGAATACGGATTACGTTGATCTTCTGTGGGTTCATGCGTGGGACTTCATCACACCGGTTGAAGAAGTCATGCGCGCGTTGGACGACCTCGTTCGGGCCGGCAAAGTCCTTTATGTCGGCGTATCGGACACCCCGGCCTGGATTGTGTCGCGAGCCAATATGCTGGCCGAGCTTCGCGGGTGGACGCCCTTCACAGCCCTGCAAATCCAATACAGCCTGGTCGAACGCACCGCCGAAAGGGATTTGTTGCCGATGGCAGACGCCCTTGGTTTGGCCGTAACGCCCTGGGGTATTCTTGGCAGCGGAGTTCTGACCGGCAAATTCGATTCAAACAAAAAGGCCCAGGAGCCAACCCGCCTCACAACGGCCAGCCCGCGTTTGAGCGACCGCAATCTTCTCATCGCCGAAACGGTGAAAGCTGTCGCCGCCGAGATTGGAATGACTCCGTCCCAAGTCGCCATCAACTGGCTTCGCCGGCGAGGTCAATCGATCATCCCGATCCTTGGCGCGCGCCGTCTTTCCCAATTGGTGGATAATCTGAGTTGCATGAACTTCGAACTGGGGGACGATCATGCGCAACGGCTGGACAGCGCCAGCCGCATCGAACTCGGTTTTCCCCACGATTTTTTGTCGTCGGAGCCCATTCGCGATCTGATCTATGGCGGCACGTATGACAAAATTCGGATGAGTTCCCTTCGGAAACCGACATGACCATGTGATGCGGAACGCATCAAGCAAAAAAAATCCCGATTCATGCGAATCGGGATTCTTGATTTCAGAGTGTACTTGCCGATCTATTCTTCGGACTCTCCTGATTTCTCCCACTTGTCAATGGCCTTGTCCAGAGCTTTCAGAGCATCATCAGCCGATGCCTTCACGCCCTTGATCTTCTTGGACGCCACATCATCCTGCACTTGTTTTTTGAAAGCGTCGATCAGCTGGCTTTTCTTCAGGACCACCTTGGCGTAGAACTTGATCTTGTTACCGGTCTTTTCTCCCATCGGCGGCCAATACTCTTCGATCATGGCGCCGTTGAGCGTTACATTCGTCAGGCTTTGGGTGATTTCCTGAAAGTATTCCTGAGACGCGGACTCCGAACCCTTGTCCGTGGTCGTGGCCGCTTCTTCCATGAAATTGGTGGTCAGACTCTTGATTTGGGATTGAATGGTCTCGGCGATTTTCTTCCGGCCGCTCAATTCGGCCTGACTCTTCGCTTTCTGCTCCGTCAGACCTTCACCAATGCCGGCCGCCATGATGGCATCCTCATACAATCCAGGTTTGGATATCCACTTTGGCAATTTGTCTTCCTTCTTGGACGCCGATCCGCCCGCACACCCGGCAAGGTAAAGCGCGCAAACCACTAATGACACATAACGCAACATAACCGATCCTCTTTTTTGGTAATAGGAATTCAAAAAGAAGACCGTAGGAGACAAGCCCCTACGGTCTTCGAAATCAAACAAACTTACAAACTACTCTTCAGAAGCTTCACCGCCTTCGTCGACGGGACCGTTGTTATTCTGCTTTTCCCATTTGCTGATGGCGTTGTCCAGGGCCGAGAGAGCGTCGTCAGCCGATTTCTTCACGCCTTTGATTTTCTTCTGCGCAAGGTCTTCTTTGACCTTCTCCTTGTAGGCGTCGATTACGGCCGACTTCTTCAGGACGACCTTGGCATAGAATTTGATCTTGCTGCCGGTCTTTTCACCCAAAGGCGGCCAGTATTCTTCAATAAAGGCACCGCTCAACGTCGTATTCGTCATGCTTTGAGTAATTTCCTGGAAGTATTCCTGCGCCGCGCCGGAAGAACCTTCTTCAGTTGTCGTGGATGCTTCTTCCATGAAATTGGTGGTCAGGCTCTTGACCTGCGTTTCCAGAGCTTCGGCAATTTTCTTACGTCCGTTCTGTTCAGCCTGGCTCTTCGCCTTCATTTCTGAAAAACCTTCACCCACGCCGGCCGCAATGATGACATCTTCATAAAGTCCCGGCTTGTAGACCCATTCCGGCGGTTCATTGCCTTTTTTCTTTTTCTTCTTTTTCTGGGCCATCGCATCGCCGCTGACCAATGAGACTGCCAACAGGGCAATCAGAGAGAAGAACAGCACCTGCCATAAATGCTTATTCATACTTCCTCCTTAGAGAGTTGGTGATAAGAATGAGAAATCAGTCGAGAATGACGTTTCGAAGATAAGAGTCAATTAAACAGCACTTTAAAAGAGTGGAGGGGCGCTTCCTCATTGAGTGGGATTAATTTATTTAAGCTCTCACCCAAAGTCAAGCAGGAAATCCCGACGTAATTCGGCATGCATGTCCCCGGACCCAATCAGGTAAATGCGTGATTGGTCTCAATTATCAAGCTCATTGGACTCCAGCCAGTCACGCAGAACCCTCACCATCTCCGCATCGCGTAAGGCAGCGATGGCCTGGACAAATTCAGCTGGAGCGCCTTTCAGAGCCATTTCTGTAATAAAAGTGTTGACCAGCGACTTGCGCTCAAAATCCGACAGGTGGATGATGGCCGTCAGGAATCCGGCAATCCTCTTGTCCTCACGGGCAACTCTCAACAAATTGACAAACGCCTCATCCCCGGTTGGAGTCCCCGGATGATTTGAATTCTTGACCGGCACTTTTCTTTCTCGTCTTGCAGTGACAAAAAGGGGTTCTTACTGGAAGTCCAAGGTAAGCCAAAATGGGCGGGGAAACTACAAAAAAAACTGCCCCCGGCTGCCGTGAGGCAAACCGGGAGCAGATGGAGAGAAGGAGGAACTAATCTTCCATAAATCGTTTCATCTTTTTCTTGCCAGGCCCGCCGCGACCAAACATTTCCTTCTCAATCTTGTTACGCTGGTCCTTCGTCAACTGGCTGATTACGTCAATGTGGGCGTTGCTTCTGTTGACGTCCATTTGCACTTTGATGGCTTCCATTTCCTTGATCCTGGCAGCCACCTTCTCCTTGTCCGGCTTATCGCCGTTCATCAATTCCCGGATTTCGACCTGCTTGAGTTCAAGTTGGCCGCGAAGAGGGATGTTCAATTTGTGGGCGTTTTCGCGTATGGCCTTGATCTTGTCAATTTGTTCATTGGACAGATCTATTTCTTCAAGGGCATCCATGAAGCCCTCTCCGCCACCCCGCCTTTCGCCCATGCCCCTGCCAAAAGGCATGCCCACCCCTTCGCCACATGATCCGGCGCAGGGTCCACGATCATGGTAACCCCAGTGGGGCCCTTGGGCGGAAGCAGAGCTTTGTCCGGCCAGGGCGATCGTCAATACGGTCAGGATCCATAATGTTTTCATAACTCGAGCCTTGTTTGGTTTTCGTTTATTTCTGGTTGTTTCGCGCAATTAGACTATCTTCTGCTGTGAAACGTTTAATACGTCATACTCTTGCCTATGTCATGGTGGCAGGGATCGGATGCGCAGTTTTTTGTGGCTTTGCGCACGCCCAGACAAATCTCGCCATGATGACCAGAGATACGTGTCGAACCTTTGTTTCTATTGTTGGGAACTTCAATAATCACGCGGCCTGGAATGTCAACCTGACCAACGCCGCTCTTTCACAGGTGCCCGAACAACCAAGGGACATTGATATTGAGCCGTCGTCACTCTCGGTTCTTAATGATCGTCTACCGTCCGTTTTCTTCGCTCTACTGGATTCGATGGGTTTTCGGTACAGTTCGCGTGAATCGGATCGGGAACGCTGGCAGAGAATGGCCGGACCTTTGGAAAACGACAGCGATGTTTTCTATTCAATGAACGTTTTGATTGACGGCGACAATGAGATGGGAGGCCGCTTTGGAGGCCTGGATGTGCGGGTCAAGTTCACGAGCATGCACAGAAATCAGAAACTCGTGTATGGATTTGGCGCCGCTACGGTCAAATCATCCTCCGATTCCACCGTCCAGCTCGCCTATCTCCGATCGGCGTTGAGCGACGTCCTTGGCGAAGCCCTGTTTGACTGGGATGCCGTCCTCAGAGAAGAACGTCAAAGACCGAGAAAGCAATGTACTCTGATTCTGGATATTCATCGTTTCAAGATTCAACAAAGGGCATTCATAGAGAACGTCTTGATGTCGTGCGTCCACGCACAGGTTGATGGATTCGACTACGTGAAAAAGACAAAGGACAAGTTCGCTTATCAGATCCACTACCGGCTGGATCATCGGGAGGACGAAAACGCCTTTCTGATGCGATATGCTTCAACGATCCGTTTAAGCGTGGGTTCTCACGGCAAATATCCGTGCAGCTTGTGGAAGTCGCCAATGGAGGGCTACCGAACGTCGGTCGAGGTTGATACGACCGGCCGATCCATAACCTGGCGCTGGGTCAAGGAAGACTAGAACGCTTCGCCGATCGCGATGGCCGGGTAGGCGGAGTTCTTTCCGTAGGCCAGATCGATCCGTATGTTCGAATGGGATTTACGGCTCAACAGGAATCGCAGCCCCAGGCCGGTCGAGTATTTGAGACGGGATGGCTTGAAATTCGAAAGATCGGGTGCCACATCTCCGTAGCCAAGAAAGGCTGCCAATCCGAATCGCCAGAAAAGCGGCATCCGGTATTCGGCCTGGGCGGCCACCAGGTTGCGATCCCGGTACCTCCCGGGATAATAACCCCGCATGATGTCCGATCCGCCAAGCATGGCCATCTTGTAAAACGGCGGATGACCGGCAATCAATTTCGCATAGATTTGTCCCGCGATAACGTGATCACCGAAAACCGACATGAACTGACGGAAGTCAAACGTGGCAGAGGCAAAATCGTATGAACTTCCAAGCAGTCGGTGATAAGGCACGACTCTGAAAGAACGGTAATGCCCGGCGGTTGGAAAAATATTGTGGTCGCGCGTGTCCCACACGATCAGCGCACCAATTCCTGCAAAAGTACCGGGGCCTTCTCCGCGTATCCGCGTTCGATCAAAAAGCCCGCCCTCTTCCGACGATACAACACGACTGTGCCCGACATCCAACAAACCTCCCACATACCAGCCTTTGGCCGTTCTCTTTTGAATGCCAATGCTGAATGTGACGCTCCGTGATGTGAACGACTCCTGGGTGGAATCGGGCGTCAAAGGTCCGATCCCATAAAAGAGGTCCGGATAATAGTAATAGGACAAACCGCCGTTGAAACGATAGGCGCCGCCACGCCAGTACCGGTCAAAAGACAACGCGGCGATCACCTGTTTTTCCTGTGTGTAAATGCCGGTGACACCCAGAGTATTGGTTCTTTGGAGGGAATCCAAATCAAGGCTGCGACGCGTAAGATAAACAGTTGCTCCAGCGCCGATGCGGGTTTCCGGAGACCAGAAAATCAAAGGAATGGGATAAATGGCGCTCCCCTCGCGGATCGAATCGGCCAACCCAAAAAGTTGCGCCACCGCCCGCGCCTGCCCAAAACCGAACAGAACGCAAACCAGCATCACGGTACGAAGAATCATGGTTGAATACGGAATATTATGTTGCCGTTAGGTCGCGCCGTTTTCATATACTCCGTATTCCGTCAAAAATCAAGACCGCATTTCAAAGGCCCAAGGACTTCAGAAAAGCTTCGCGATTGGGTTCACGACCAAGAAATTGTTTCACCAATTCCAGCGGCTCTTCGGAATTGCCTTTGGCCAGAATGATGTCCCGATACCGTCGCCCCGTCGTCTGGTCCAGGATACCATGTTTTTCGAACTGCGAGAACATGTCCTCGGCATACACGCGCGACCACAGGTAACCGTAGTAGCCGGCTCCATACCCCACCAGATGCCCGAATGAGGCCTGGAACTGCGTTCCGTCCAGGAACGGGGTCAGTGTAATTTCGTTCTGCAACCGCTTGACAACATCTGTGGTGGTTTCAGACCCCCCCGGAACAAAACGGTCATGCAGCGTCATGTCGAGAACACCGTAATAAACCTGCTGAAGCGTCGCCGTACCGGAACCCACATTTTTCGCTGCCCGCATCCGCTCAAACATGGTCTTGGGCAAAACCTCACCGGTCTTGTAATGACGGGCGAAGAGTTTGACCGATTCGTAATTCCAAACCCAGTTTTCGAAAATCTGCGAAGGTGCCTCCACAAAATCTCTTGGCACCTGGGTGCCGGAGAAGGAGTACAACTCCGATTGGGTTAGAAGATTGTGAAGAACATGGCCGAATTCATGAAAAAACGTCTCGACGGATGAACTGCCCAGAGCATGATACATGAGCGATGGCCGGTCGGCAGATGGTTTTGGAAAATTACAGACCAGCGTGGCCGTCGGTATCTGATACCCCTTGACCGTGGCCTTGCCGCGAATCATGGCAAAACAGGCTGCGTGGGAGTACTTGTTGTCACGCGGGAACAGATCCAGGTAGAAGCGGCCGATGAGTCGCCCGGCTCGTTTGACTTCAAAGCCGCGTACATCCGTGTGCCATGTCGAGGGACTCTTCATTTCTTCAAAGGTCACATCAAAAAGTCGCTCGGAAATGGCAAAAAGGCCGTCGATCACACGGTTGAGTTCGAAATACTCCTTGACCGCGTCCTGGTCGACCTGGTATTTCGACCGGAGCAGAAGATTGTTATAGAATGACGTCTCCCACGGCTGGATCACATTCGCCAGAGGATCCTTCGTATAGGATTTCTTCATTTCCAGGAGTTCATCATAATCGGCTTTCGCCTTGACGCGGACCGCCGAAATCAGACTGTTCTCAAAGTCCCACACGGCCTTTGTCGTTCCGGCCATACGGTCCTCGACGCGGTATTGCCCGTAGGTCTCATAGCCAAGCAGGGCGGCCATTTCCTTTCGATACACGAGTAGGCTGTCCAGAAGCGGTATGTTCCGCTCCGCCGCGCGCGTGTTATTCTTAATATACAGCGCTTTTCGCGCCGATTCCGATGTCGATGACTTCATGAACCCGGAGTAGGACGGGTAGGACAGGTCGATTTTGTACGAACCATCGTCGAGACGACGGCTGCTCTTGTAGTCCTCGGGAACGCCCTCCATTTCCTTTTCCGTGACGATCAGAAAATCGTTGGCGGCGGAGATATTGTTGTTGAACGCCACACCCAGATCGGATAATTTGTTCTGGATGCTTTTGAGGCGTTCGCGATCGTCACGCGAGAGGGCAAAACCGTTTCGTTCGAAGTCGCGGATGGTTTCAGTCAGGAACTTTCTGCGATGCCCGGTCAGTTGACGCGCCTCCTCGGTGGCGGCATATTCTTTGACGGCTTGATACAACGATTCATCCATCGACAGTTCCGTATCAAACTGATTCATAATGGAGAAAGAAGCGGTGGCCTGATCGCGAACGGCTTTATCCGGATGCACACTGAACATGAGATAGATGATGCTGTTGACTTTGGACAGGTCGTTTTGAATGTTGTCCAATGCGAGCATGGTATTGTCCCAGGTCCGGCTTCCCTTTGGTATTTGATAGATCGATTGAAGGGATGCCCTGGCGCCGGTCACCGCAAGATCGGTCGATGCGAGGATGTTCTGGTCGCTGATTTTTCCAAGATCAATCACCGCGTTGAACGGGGCGAACAAGGGGTTGCCGTCATCCATGTCGCCGGCCTTGATCGCCGGCAATATCGCAGATGAAAGAATCACTGACAGTCCGAATAGGCATTTCATGTTGGCTCCTTTGAGAAGTGTCTTGGACGGGTTGGAAAAGCGACCATTTATACGCACATTCTTCCAATGGGTTCCGGTACTTTGAAAGAAAAAGCACGCCATTTTCCGGCGATATTGAGGAAGCAGGCTCTTCGGGAGACGACGGCCTCCTATGGCGGAATCCGTGTTCAGCAATGGACCGGCGAGTTCTGGACTGCCCGTCAAAGACAGGCGTCCTCCATTCATGAGATTTCTTACCGCGCGTGCTTCAAGCCTCAACTGCCGCGTTTCTTTGTACAACATCTCACATCGGCCGATGACACCGTTTACGATCCCTTCTGTGGCCGCGGCACGACCCTGATTGAGGCGGCGCTTCTGGACCGCGCGGTGGTCGGCAATGACGTCAACCCTCTCAGCCGGGTCCTTTGCCTGCCGCGATTCTTTGTTCCTGACCTTGATGAGGTCTCAGATCGGCTGTCCGCCATCCCTTTCGACCCATCGAAAAAGGCCGATATCGATGTCTCGATGTTTTATCATCCATCAACTGAGGGCGAAATCGTCTCCCTGCAGGGTTACCTGAACAAAAGACGCGATCGCGGCCGGGAAGATGATCTCGACCGTTGGATACGCATGGTGGCCACCAACCGACTGACCGGACACTCTCCCGGCTTCTTTTCCGTTTACACGTTTCCGCCCAACCAGGCCGTACAGCCTGAAGAACAGATTGGCATCAATCGCAAGCGCCGCCAACGGCCCGAATACCGAGACGTGAGCCGGCTGATTCTGCGAAAAACACGGCGATTGCTCAGTTCGGTCAGTCCGGAACAAGTGTTGTCTCTGAGACGTCGTGGCCGCCGGTTCAGGCTCTACCATGCCCCGGCCGATCAAACCAGGAGAATTCGCCCGGACACGATTGGCCTCGTCGTGACGTCCCCTCCATTTCTCGATGTCGTCCAATACGCCCGCGACAATTGGCTGAGATGTTGGTTCAACGGCATTGACGCCGCCGAAGTCCACGAAAAGATAACCATGAGCCGCACGATCGAACACTGGACCAGCGCCATGGGCCGCGTTTTCGCAGAACTTCACAGAATCGTCCGCCGGGAAGGATGGGTTGCTTTCGAAGTGGGGGAAATCCGGAACGGCATGTTGAAGCTTGAGGAACATGTCGTACCGCTCGGTGTCGCCGCCGGATTTAAATGTGCCGGCGTCATCATCAATGCACAAACATTCACCAAGACATCAAACTTGTGGGGTGTATCCAACAACCTGAAGGGAACAAACTCCAACCGTATTGTCCTCTTTCAAAAACCATGAGTCGTCCCGCCATTTAGTTGGATAACGCATTCGGCGATTGATCCTGAAGGCCCTGGTCGTGGCTTTCAGCCGGCTTCACTTTGACCGATCCTTTGGCCGGAAAATCCGTGCCAAACACCCGATCCCAAAACGGCAGACTGACTCCAAATCCTTTGTCGGAATCCTGGAAGTGATGTCGCATGTGATGATTCTTGACGGCCAGCCAATACGAAGAGTGCATGTTGAAATGGTGAATGGCATAGTGCGTCATGTCATAAATCATATAGCCTGTCAGGAATCCCGCCGTGATCGGCGACGCATGCTGCCCGAACAGTATGCGAAAGAGGAGATAAAAAACAGATGCCAGCGGTACACTGATCAAGGGGGGCATGACCAGACGCTTCGAATCCATGGGATAATCATGATGAACGCCATGCGCCAAAAAGTGGATACGCTCCGTTCGGGGTCCGACCGGTTTGAAATGAAACATGAATCGATGCAGACCATATTCGGCAAACGTCCAGATCACAAGACCAAAGACACACCACATGACGATGTCCGCCCAAGCATAGCCGGACGCCGCCGCCGAATAAAAAAGGAATCCTCCGACTATCGGCAAAAAGACCAGCAGCGGAACGGAAGGATGAACCTTGGAAAGGAATTCCATCACGTCGTTTTCAAACAAGCGTATCGTCACGTCCTTATTGCTCACAAACTGCCTTGGCATGCCAGACCTTTCATCGGGAATCCGTCATCATGATACATGTGAAAAAAGTATTTTTCGCAGAATAATACAAAATTGCCTGTTTGCCGACAAGCGCTTTTTTGGCTTTCCAAGAAATGCCTTTACTTTTCGTACCGATTCCACTATCTTTTTTTTGTTTGACACATCTGTAAATATCTATTTCTAATCGTTTTCCATCAATTTGACTTGTTCTTGGAGTCTGTATGAACTCGTGGCTAGTTGAAAAGTGCAAACCGTTTTCCAATCTGGTTGATGACGTCAAGGCCAGAGGCCTTTACCGCTACTTTACGGAATTGCAGAAAACGGGCACGTACATCACCGTGGCAGGTCAGGATCTCATCAATTTTTCATCCAATGATTATCTGGGTCTGACCCATGACCCCCGCGTCCTGGAGGCCGCCAAAAAAGCGCTGGACACGTACGGATCCGGACTTTGCGGTTCCCGATATGTCGTAGGTACAACAGTTGAGCATGTGAAACTCGAGGAAAAGATTGCGGAATGGAAGGGCAAGGAGTCCTGTCTCGTTTTTTCCACGGGATACCAGACGCTGCTTGGTACGGTTTCCGCGCTGTTGATCAATCACGAAGACATGCCGGAAGACAACATCGTACTGGCGATTGACAAATTGAGTCATGCTTGTATCCTCGACGGTTGCGCGCTGGGCGTGGGTACCCCCCTGACCCGCGGCAGCAGCAAGACGGTGGACGGCCAGATTCGTTATTTCCGGCACAACGATCCGGTCAGCCTTGAATCGATTGTGGAAAGCAATACGCGCAAAGGCCGGAACGTTCTGATCATTGTCGAAGGTGTTTACAGCATGGACGGCGATATCTGTCGGCTTCCTGATTTTGTGCGCATTGCGCGAAAGTACAACGCGTGCATTGCTGTGGACGATGCCCACGGCACCGGCGTGCTTGGCAAGACCGGCCGTGGCACGGCGGAACATTATGGCCTCGAAAAGGAAGTGGACCTCCTGATGGGTACCTTCAGCAAGGCCCTCGGATGCGTGGGCGGATTCGTCGCCGGCCAAATGGAAGTGATTTCTCATATCAAGCACAAGGCGCGCAGTCTCATTTTTTCCGCCGCGTCGCCCGTGTCCAACATTGTCTCCGTCTCGGCGATCATTGACATCATCCGGTCGGAACCCCAACACCTCGAACGCATGCGCTCCAATGATCTGTACTTTAAGAAAGCGTTGCGCGAGTTGGGATTCAACTACGGAGACAGTGAGACACCCATCGTGCCGATCATCGTTGGCGACAGCGAAAAGACGATGTACCTGTCCCAAAAATTGTTTGAGAACGGCGTGCTGATGCTGCCCATGATCTATCCGGCGGTTGCCAACGGGCAGGAACGCCTGCGGTGCACGATCAGCGCCCAGCATACAAAAGCCGACATGGACCGCGCCCTGGAAGTTCTGCGCGACGAAGGAAGAAAAGTCGGCGTCATCAATTAGCTGGCATTATTTCCACCCCATTTCCGCGAGTGATCAAGGGTTTTTATATATCCAAGAGAGGCGTATTACTTTTCTTTTCTTCGCTTCACGGATTGATTGAATTCGCTATTGAGTCTCACAATAGCCTGCCAATCAATCTTACCGTTGATACAGTATTCTTTGATAAATTCTTCCGTAAACTTATTGACTACCTGAGAATATGATTGAATAAACTGCTCGTTCTTTTCCTTCGCCTTGTGGCCAAGAGGTTCGACGATATCAAGAAATAGGCGATCATTGCCAGAAATGAATGTCCAGAAGTCTTTTCCGCAGTATTTCAAGTAGTTGTCTTTTTGGGGATTTCTGTCGATCCCATAACAACACCCATTGACTGCGGCTACATTTGAGTATTCTGAGTTCGTTTGCAAAGTGCGTTTTGCTCGGCTGAAATCGTCCTTCATTTTTGTAATCTGCCTGCTATTTCCCCAATTTGGCCCAGACTTGATTGATACAATATAGCGAGTACCATTTCTTTCAAACTCCAAGTCAATTCCCGTCGTGGTGCTTTTTTGGCCACCATACACTTCGTGGCAAATAAAAATAGCCAGTTTCTCTAAGAAAGTTCCAAAAAGCGTTTCCTCTTGAGAGGCCAGATGAGAGTCCAGAAGACTTTTCACAAAATCCTGTGCCGTAAGTATGTTTTTTGCCTTGTACAGATACGGGTTTTTCCTCTGGAGGATTCTTTTCAACTTTAACTGCTCAAGGCTACTTAGGCGATCTTTATGAAAAGAGCCGATGTTCTCTTCAACGAATCCGACCACACGAGATAACTCAAATTCTTGCATAAACACCAGCCCGTTCAAGCAAAACCAGGTTCGATGTCTGAAGATCTTTCTTTACCTGATCATAATATTCTGGTACAATTTCAATTCCGATCGAGTTTCTTCGCATCGAATGCGCAACACTTATCGTAGTGCCAGAACCCATGAAAGGGTCGAGGACAATTTCGTTTTCTCGCGTGAATAATCTTATGAACCACTCCGGTAAAGACTCTGGAAACGTTGCGCTGTGGTTTTTGTTGCCACATTCAGTTGCCATGTGAATAACATTTGATGGATAGGCCTTTGTTCGCTCTAACCAGTTTGAGATGTTCTTACCAAAGCCGCTACCCACTTTTGAGTTATCGCGGGTCTTGTCGGTATCACTCAATTTTCGCAGACGTGATTTGGCCCATTCGCCCATCGGCACCATGACTTCCTCTTGATACATGTGGAACTTCCTATTCTTGTTAAATTGTAACAATCGTTCCCAAGCGTCCCTGAACCTGTTCGGCCATTTACCTGGGTAGCAATTCTTCTTGTGCCAAATGTATTCTTCAGTCCAAAGCCAACCTTGCTTTCGCATTTCCAGTATCAGTTCAATAACATATGTGTGTCGCTCCCCATTACTTACCTTTTCCTTGATATTAAGGATAAATGTGCCCGTCGGTTTCATAACCCTCAGCAGTTCTTTTGTAATCGGAAGGAACCACTCAACATACCGATCTGGATGGATGCCCCCATACGTATTTCTTCTGCTATCAGCGTATGGAGGTGATGTGAAAATCAGATCCACTGAGTTATCCCTCAATTTCTTCAGTTGTTCTCGACAGTCCCCCAAAAGAAGTTTCGTGGAAATTCTCATGTCTGATTCTATGGTATTATCTATCAAGGTTTCTCCAATGTAATGTAATGTCGACCAAATCTGCAATCTTTCTTCTGATTTTCATATCCCATAATTCCTGTCCAGACTCCGATACTGGATCGCCTCACTGACGTGTTCCGGCCGGATGGCTTCGGAATCGCCGAGATCAGCGATGGTACGCGCCACTTTGAGAATGCGATCATACGCCCGCGCCGACAAGCCCAATTTCGTGATGGCCATCTTCATGAGTTCGGCGCCGCGTTCATCCAGTTTGCAATACGTGCGGATTTCTTTCGATTCCATGTCGGCATTACAATACAGCATGCGGCCCTGACCCGAGACGGAACGGAAACGTTTCAACTGCACCTGCCGGGCGCGCACAACTCTTTCCCGAATGGCCGCACTGCGTTCCCCGCCAGGATCGCCGGACAAATCCTTGTATTTCACCGCGGGACATTCGATGTGAATATCGATCCGATCCAGCAATGGTCCTGACACGCGGGACATGTAGCGTTGGACCACCGGTGGCGTGCAAGAGCATTGGTTGCTTGAATCGCCGAAATACCCGCAGGGGCATGGATTCATGGCGCACGCCAGCATGAAGTTGGCCGGGTACGTCAGGGACATCTCGGCACGGCTGATCGTGACCTTGCCGTCCTCCAAAGGCTGGCGCATGACTTCCAATACGTTCTTCTTGAATTCCGGCAATTCATCCAGGAAGAGCACGCCATGGTGCGCGAGGCTGACCTCACCGGGTTTGGGAATGTGGCCGCCGCCGATCAGTCCCGCATCCGATATCGTATGGTGCGGCGATCGAAACGGGCGCGTGGTAATCAGGCTGCGGTCAAGGATGCCGGCCACGGAGTGTATCTTGGTTGTTTCCAGGGCTTCATCCAGCGTGAGATCAGGCAAGATGGTCGGCAGACGTTTGGCGAGCATGGTTTTGCCGCTGCCCGGCGGCCCGATGAGGACAATGTTATGTCCGCCCGCGGCGGCCACCTCCAAAGCGCGTTTGGCGTGTTCCTGACCTTTCACGTCCTGGAAATCCCAGTGATGGCCATTGGAGGAGGCGAAGATGGAATTCAGGTCCACCTTGTGCGGGGCGATCCTGATATCGCCGTTGAGAAAGGCGACGGTTTCGCCGAGCGATTTGACGGGGTAGACTTCCAGCCCTTCGGTCATGGCCGCTTCGCCGGCATTCTCAGCCGGTAGTACGATGCCCTTCATGCCTTCGGCCCGCGCTTTCACGCTGATCGACAACGCGCCCGTGACCGGTCTTAAGCGGCCGTCCAATGACAATTCCCCCAGCAACACGAACCGATCCAGCAGCGTGGGATGCACCTGACCGTGGGCGGCCAATATGCCGGTGGCAATTGGCAGATCAAACAATGAACCGGCTTTGCGAATGTCGGCCGGCGCCAGGTTGACAGTAATGCGTTTGATGGGAAAGGTAAAGCCTGAGTTCTTTATGGCTGCGTTCACGCGTTCCTTGGATTCGCGCACCGCACCGTCGGGCAGGCCCACGGTGATGAAATTTGGAATAGCTCCTTCGAGATGCGATTCGACTTTGACGATGTACGCTTCGATACCGAAGGTCGTTGCCGACATGACCTGCGAGAACATAGGCCGCTCCTTTGTACGTTATCAAATGGTACAGCCGGCGGCGGCCGTTATTTTCTCAAAATATGAGAAAATATTTTGACCTCCCAAAACGACCCGTCGGGAATTTTTTCTTTACTTTTGACTCTGTGGCAGCTTTTGATACATTTCTATCTATGGAACCGCCGACCCTCGTTCTCGCCACCAACAACCTCCACAAAGTCGAAGAGATCCGCCATATCCTCAACGGGTTTCCAATTCGGCTGAGGACGTTGGATGAATTCCCCGGTCTCGGCGAGACCGAAGAGGACGGACGGACCTTTGAGGCCAACGCCTTGAAAAAAGCGCGCGAGGTATTCAGGTTTACACGATTGCCGTCACTGGCGGACGACTCCGGTTTGGAAGTGGATGCCCTGGGTGGCGAACCCGGCGTCTATTCAGCGAGGTATGGCGGCGTACCGCACGATCATCCGCGCAACATACGCAAGTTGCTGGACCGCATGGCCGGCGTGCCTTTCGAGAAACGCACCGCGCGCTTTCATTCCGTGATCGCTTATGTCGATGCCGGCGGTCATGAACATTGTTTCCACGGCGCCGTCGAGGGCTATGTGATCGACGAATTGCGCGGCACCAACGGCTTCGGGTACGACCCCGTATTCTGGGTTCCGGAATTCCAAAAAACCACGGCTGAACTTGATGTGGACACCAAGAACCGAATCAGCCACCGGGCCCGCGCACTCGAGAAATTCAAGTCGTTCATCCTTAACCAGGGTTTTTCATGATACCACTGAGAGATACCGTCCCGTCCTCGACTTTCCCGACCGTGTCCGTCATTCTGATCGGCATCAATGCGGTGTTGTTCCTGTTTGAACTTGCGCTCGGCGCCAGCCTGGACCCTTTCCTCAATCAATTCGGTATCATTCCGGCAAAATATTTCTGGTTGGGTGAATTCCGCCCTCACGAATATATCGACCGGTTCATGCCGTTTGTGACGTCGATGTTTCTGCACGGTGGATGGATGCATGTCATCGGCAATATGTGGTATCTCTGGATTTTCGGAGACAATGTGGAAGACCGGATGGGCCACGGCCGTTTTTTGGCTTTCTACCTGTTATGCGGCATTCTTTCCGGCTTTGCCCATGCTTATCTGAATGCCGAATCTCCGGTACCGACGATCGGGGCGAGCGGCGCCATCGCAGGCGTTATGGGCGCGTATTTCATCATGTTCCCTCATTCACGGGTTCTGACGCTGATCCCGATCCTTTTCTTTGTGCAGTTCGTCGAAATACCGGCTTTCTTTTTCCTTGGATTCTGGATTCTGCTCCAGTTTTTCCAGGGCACGGCGTCGCTGATGGCGGATCAGTCCCTCGGTGGCGTGGCGTGGTGGGCGCATTTCGGGGGCTTCGTCATCGGCATGTTGTTGCAGTTTATTTTCAGAGAGCCGCGACGGGCTCACCACAGTATGGAATCCTCCATCGAAGACGACCGAGATCGCTGATTACTACCAGATCACCGGCACATAGCCCCACTCCGTGATCCTGGGGTCTTTCGTGACCAGCCTGGCGTGGCAGGTAAGAGCCGTCGCAACTATCATGCGGTCGACAGGGTCACCGTGAAAATCGCCCGGAAGTCGGGTCGACAAAACTGCCGATTTCGGATCCAGCGGCAGTAGCCTTACCTTGGGCCTTGAGAGTGCCAACTCGATCCACTCGCCAATCTCCATCCCAAAAGCCAGCCTGCCTTTGGCGACCAACATGGCGGTTTCCCAGCAGGACATCACGCTGATGCCGATGTCGTCGGACCTTTCGATACTCCGACGCGTTCCATCCGGCAGCTCTTTGGATTCAGTCGCATACCATATCCACGCATGCGTGTCAAGAAGGATCACGATTCCGACTCCCACTGCTCACCAAGCGGTTCGACAATGTCCTTCTGAAACAGGATACTGTCCTTGAGCGGATTGTTGGCGGTGACCTTATGATAGGGTATCACCCGGGCAATGGGCTTGCCGTGTTTGGTGAGAACGTACGACTCTTCTTTTTCATGCACTTTGCCCAAAATGGACAAACACTCGGACTTGAATTTTCCGACGGGAATTTCTTTCATAATGTCCTTTATAAAATGACTATGGTCAAAATAAAAAGACCATAACAAAGAATCAAGCCTTTTCAGAAGATCACCATCGAACGGCGACCACCGCCAACCTGGAAGCCATGTGCGGCGGAGTAGGTGAAAAACTCCCGCCGGACAAGCGGCCGCGGCCACGTCCATTCCAAAACCGCCGCATACGTCCCGGGGCTTATCATTCTCCCGCTCCCATAATGGCCGTCCCACAAGGATGGATAGCGGTAGGTTCCCGGCCCGACTCTTGCGTCCGATCTCAGACGGATGAGCCGGGTCCCGTTCATGTCTTCGACGGAAAGAACGACGTCCGCTGTTTCATTCAAAACGTATTGCATACCGAGATGGGTGTTGAAAAAATTATCCTGCGATCCTCCGCCGGATCCATTGATGTTCGAGCCGTCGCACGAACAACCATCGTCCGCATAGTATGGATCTTCGTTGTAGGTATGATCGGATTCGTCCTCGCATCCTTCTTCGTCGTCGGAGCAGCCGTCGTCTTCATACAAAGCGCCGTCATCGGAGTCGTACGTGTCTTCCTCGTCGCAACCGCCATCATCCGAACAGCCGTCCGTCGTTTCGGTATCGTCGCCATAATAGGAATCGTCTTCGGTCTCGCAGCCTTCGTCGTCGGAGCATCCATCCCCGTCGTCGTCCGCCCGCCATGCCAGCGAAGCCTGAACGACGCTTTGGCCCTTTGGCTTGGCTTTTTTCCTGTTCACCGGACAATAGGTTCTGCCCAACACGTTCTGATCATACGTTCTCAAGGCCGGTCGTATGACGTGTCCGCGAATCACTCCCATGATCTGCGGCCTGAAAAGTACCATCAGAAAGACCAAGATGGTGAGTCGATTGCGGCCGAAAAAAGATGAAGACCGGAACACCCTGGACATGCTTGCTTCCTTCCATTTTGGCCGATCACAGTCCAAATGGCGTGCCGCGATGCCTTTTGTTGTAAGTATATGTTATTTCTTATCTTCAAGTGCATCAGATCTATCGCAAGTGTGAATATTGTCTACACATTCTTTCAAGACGGTATCGTAGGCCGTTGAAAGGCGCCGAAAATTGGAATTCTCTTGAACCAAAAGACAATTTTCTCTATATTCGGCGTCCAATGGAAGCAAATTTCGTCACGCAAAACAGGAGCGCAGACCATGGCAAAGGGTGCTAAGATTAAGCTGAGTGCGTTCAAGAATGAACCTTTCACAGATTTTTCCAGGCCTGCCAATCGCAAGGCGTTCGAACAGGCATTGAAAAAAATCGCCTCGAAACTCGGTGAAGAACACTTCATCATCATCAATGGCGACCGGATTCGTACCAACCAATCGTTCAATTCACTTAACCCGTCCAACCGTGAGCAGGTCGTGGGCCTGTTCTACAATGGTAATGAAGAGTTGGCGAACAAAGCCATCGAAGCGGCGGCAGAACGGTTTGAAACATGGAAAAACGTGGCTCCCGAAAAGCGCGCTCAGTATCTTTTCAAAGCCGCCAGGATCATGCGCAAGCGCAAACACGAATTCTCGGCGATGATGGTATATGAAGTGGGTAAAAGCTGGCCCGAAGCGGACGGCGACACGGCCGAGGCGATCGATTTTATGGAGTTCTATGGCCGCGAAATGTTGCGGTATGCGGCAGAACAACCCCTCGTCAAGCTGCCCGGCGAAAAGAACCGGCTGTCGTATATTCCCCTCGGCGTCGGGGCCATTATTCCGCCGTGGAATTTTCCCCTCGCCATTCTCGTCGGTATGACAACGGCGGCGGTCGTCTCGGGTAATACGGTTGTGCTGAAGCCCTCCAGCGATTCGCCGGCCATCGCGTCGATGTTTGTCAATCTCATGGAAGAAGTTGGTTTGCCGAAAGGCGTCATCAATTTTCTGCCTGGCCCGGGCTCCTCCATGGGTGACACACTGACCAAACACCCCAAGACGCGGTTCATCGCGTTCACCGGATCGAAACCCGTAGGTCTCCACATCAACAAGGCGGCGGCCGAAGTGGCGACCGGCCAGATTTGGATCAAACGCGTCGTGGCGGAGATGGGTGGCAAGGACTCCATCATCGTGGACAACGAGGCCGATCTTGACAAGGCCGCCGATGGCGTTCTTGCATCGGCCTTCGGATTTCAGGGCCAGAAATGTTCCGCGTGTTCACGGGCGATCGTGATCGAAGGCGTTCATAAGAAGTTCATGGAGAAACTGCTGGAGCGCGCCGCGAAGTTGACCGTCGGCAATCCGGCGGAACAGAAGAATTACATGGGTCCGGTGATCAACCAAAAGGCCCTTGAGAGCATGATGTGGTATATTGAAAAAGCCAAACAGGAAGGGGGCGTGGTCGTGCACGGAGGCAAGAAGGACGATGCGGTCGGCAACTTCCTCCAACCCACGATCATTGACAACGTCGATCCAAAGGCCACGATTGCCCAGGAGGAAATTTTTGGTCCGGTGCTGGCCATCATCAAGGCCAAGAACTATGATCACGCCCTTGAAATCGCCAACAACACCGAATTCGGACTGACGGGCGCGGTGTATTCGAAGAACCGGAAGAAACTGGAGCGGGCCAAAGTCGAGTTTCATTGCGGTAATCTGTACCTGAACCGCAAGTGTACCGGAGCGATGGTCGGCGCCCATCCGTTCGGCGGATTCAACATGTCCGGTACGGATTCCAAGGCCGGCGGCCGCGACTACCTGATGCTTTTCACGCAAGCCAAAGTGTGGTCGGAGAAGATCAAGTAAAGCGGGCAGCCATGCGACCGCGAGTCGGAAGTTGAAGCTGGTTGCGCGTCATCGAGGATCAACGACGGGCTCTGTTATTGTCTCATAGATAATGGATGGTCACGACCGTCATATCGTCGTGATTTTCCATCCCGCCCGCAAAAGTGTCACACGCGGTGAAGAGCCGACGTGTGATGACTTCGGCTTCTTTCGCTTCATTACAAATTGTTTCGATCTCCTTTTGCATGGCCTCTTCGCCCCACTGCTCCCGGGAAGAATCAAACCGCTCCATCAGACCATCGGTGGCCAGCATCACAACGTCGTCTTGCAGCAATTGAAGAAAGACCGACCCTGGTTCGATGGCCGTCAGATAACCAAGCGGAGGGCCTTTCATTTCCGGTCTCTCGATCATACGGCTTCTGGTATGATACACATACGGAAATGGCATACCCGACGAAGCGAGTTCCAGGGTCCTGTCTTTCGTATCGATGAAAGCGAGACAAAGACCCATGCCCATGGATTGACGTGACAGTGTTTGTTTGAGTGCACGGTTGATATGTTTGAGCAATTGGGCGCCTGACAAGATTTCCGGCATTGCCATTGCGTTTAGTAGGGCCATTTTCACCATGGCAACCACCAGCCCGGACGCCATACCATGTCCCGTGGCATCTCCGATCGCCACGGCAAATCGAGTATCCGACAGGCGGATCACATCGTAATAGTCACCACCCACTTCCGTGGCCATGCGCATCATGCCGAAGATCTGGATGCGCGGCGTTTCTACATTGGCCTTCGGCAACATGGACAACTGCAGCCTGCGCGCCGCGTCAAGTTCGTCCGTTTTTTGCCGCAAAGCCTCCGTTTGAATGGCTTCTTTTCGCCGGACTTCCAACAAATCGTCCAGCAGGTTGCCGACGGTCTGAAGATTCCTTGAGAGCACTTCTTCGATGTCACGTTGCTGATAGGGTGTGACGAAATGGCTGATAAGAGCGTTGTAGTATTTGAAAACCGATTGGAGGTAGTCCATCAAACGCCCGGGGGTCACGGCCGCCTTTTCGATTTCGACGACGTCTCCGGTCATTTTGAAAAAATAATCGACATCACCCTGGAGGCGGCTGAAAACAAGATGTTGAACCAGCAAGCCCAAGCCAAGAAAAATCAGGCTCAGCGCCACAAAACCATGAACATAAGAACCGACAATGTCTGTCGGCCTCATCACCTGCATGAACGTAAGGCCCAGCGTCAACTCCCTTTCCGAAGCCAGTGACTCATGCGACGAACCCTCGCCGTAATTTTCGCGCCGGAGTGAGCGTTCCAGCTGATCCAGCCAGTTCTCCGGCGGTTGAAGTCCATCTCTCCAGACAATCACCATCCATTGATTTCTCGAGGACAGCCTGTCGATCATGAGGATATCCCTATGCTTCCAGTTGTCCAAATCCGAGTTTTTCGACGGCCGGCCTTTCAAGAGGAGCGGCCACGATTTGTCCACCGGTTTCCATGAATTCAAGTCTCGGAACATTTCGCTGTTCAAAGCCCGCCCCATGGCGATCTGTAGAAACTCGGTTGTTTTCCCATCGGATCCATCGGACTCACTCTGGTCCCAATAGCACGCCATCACGGTCCGTTCCGAGTCCGGTAGTTTTGTCAAGACATCTTTCCCAATGATTGAGAGGGCATCGCAAAAGGGCTGGCTTGCGGGCTGAGTGTAATACCCCACCATATCATATCTCTCCAAGGTATCATTCATCACAACGATAGAACGATACTGGTTGACGATGTTGAAGGCGCTGTCGCATATCAACAACGTGTGGATGTCGCGGACGTTCCAGGCCGTATCGCGCATGGCATACAATAAGCGTTCCGCCATCCCGGGATCAGGCCGATCAAGATTTCTCTTAAGATGATTCGCAAAATCGACCTTGAGGTGGCGGCCCACGCGCGCAAAACGAATTTTGTCACTCTGGAATGAGCGGAAACGCTCGACATCGGCCAGTTTCTGGGATTGGATCATCGGCATGACGATGAAAACCGAGGCGGCCACCGTGAATCCAGCGGTGACGGCAATCCAGATGATCTGGAGTTTTCGGTAAAACGTCAGCCGGCGCATGGCCGTGAGTCAGGTTGGTTTGACGCGTTCAGACAACATTTTTTTCCATTCGTATATCTTTGTGAGCGCCTCGATGGGCGTCATGGATTCCAGGTCTAGCCGGTCGACGTCGTCTTTGAGCATCTGCCCAAGGCCGTCATCAAGAAAGGTCAGCTGCACCGTATCGGGACGGCGTCCCAGTTCCTGCATCAGCTCTCCTTTGTCTTTGTGGGCGGAGATGTGGTGCGATTCGAGATTGTGCATCACGGCACGGGCCCGTTCGATCACGGACGACGGCAAACCGGCCAGTTTGGCCACTTCGATGCCATAACTGTGATCACAACCGCCCGGAACGATCTTACGAACAAAGATTATCTTGTCCTGGTACTTACGCACCTGCATATTGTAGTTTTTCACCCGTCCAAGCAATTTTTCCATTTCCACCAATTCGTGATAATGCGTGGCGAACAGCGTTTTTGGCCGGATGGTCGTGTGATCGTGCAGGTGTTCGACGATGGCCCAGGCGATCGACAATCCATCAAACGTGCTGGTGCCGCGGCCGATTTCGTCGAGCAGAATCAGGCTGCGCGACGTGGCATTATTTAGAATATTGGCCGTCTCGTTCATCTCCACCAGAAACGTACTCTCGCCGGCGGCCAGGTTGTCGGAGGCGCCGACGCGGGTGAATATCTTGTCCACCACACCGATCGTGGCTTCTTTCGCCGGCACGTAACTTCCCGCCTGCGCCATCAGAACGATCAACCCCACCTGCCGCAGATAGCAGCTTTTACCAGCCATATTGGGCCCGGTGATCAGATGAATCTGACTCTCCGCGTCCATCGTCAGATCATTGGGGATGAACGGGTGATCGGGCGGCAGAATTCTCTCGACGACCGGATGGCGGCCTTCGACAATGCGCAGGACGTCGCCGTCATTGATGACCGGTTTGACGTATTTGTTGGCTTCCGCCGTTTCGGCAAGGCCGTTGTAACAGTCCAACTCGGCGATCAGCGCCGCATTGGTCTGGATATCGATGGCGGCCAGGGCGATGGTCTTCCGTAGTGTGTCGAACAATTCCTGTTCCAGGCGGACCACGCGGTCTTCCGCGGTCAACACCTTCTCTTCATATTCTTTCAATTCCGGTGTGATGAACCGTTCGGCATTGACCATCGTCTGTTTGCGGATATAGTCGGAGGGAACTTTGTCTTTGTGCGTGTGGGTGATTTCGATATAATAACCGAAGACCGAATTGAAATTCACTTTGAGGGAGGCAATGCCGGTGCGTTCGCGCTCACGGTTCTGAAGATTCGCGATATAACTTTTCCCATCGGTGGCGATGGAACGCAGTTCGTCGAGTTCCTTGTGATATCCGGTGCGAATAACGTTACCGTCTTTGATCTGGGCGGAGGGTTCGTCGACGAGGGCGCGGTTGATTTCCAACGTCAGTCCGTCCAGAACGATCAGGCGGTCTTTGATTTCCCGTAGCGTCGCAGGCGTCGCCGGGTCCAGAAGAGCACGCAAAACCGGTATCTTCTCCAACGACACACAAAGCCCGCGTACTTCGCGCGGTGTCACACGCCCGGCACAGACTTTGGATATGAGGCGCTCGAGGTCGGCCATATCCTTGAGCGTGTCATTGAGCCGGTTGCGGAGCGAACGGTTGCCGTAGAGTTCGTCAACGGCATTCAGACGCTCCTGGATCTTTTCGACGGATTTGAGGGGCCGGGTGATCCACTGCCGCAGGCGGCGGCCGCCCATGGCCGTTTTTGTCTGATCCAATATACCGATCAGATTGCCCTGAATACGATCGTCCTGGCGCGTTTCGAATATTTCCAGATTGCGCAACGTCACATTGTCGAGGGTCATGAACTCCGCCTGGGCGAGACGGCGAATCCGGTGCACGTGCTCGATTTCGAATCGCTGGGTTTCCTTGAGGTAATGGATGGCCGCGCCAGCCGCGCAAATGCCGAGTTCCATATCGTGAATGCCGAACCCTTTCAACGAATGCGTTTTGAAATGGCGGACCAGCACATCGCCGGTGTAATCCGGCGCAAAAAGCCAGTCTTCCTGTTTGGAGAATACCGGGCTGAGGCCGCGAATCATGGCTTTCAGGCTGTCGTGCAACGAACGCGGCACGACGACTTCGGAAGGCTTGAACGTGTAGATGTATTCGAGAAAATCTCTCTCTCCGAATTCTCCGACGAAGAATTCGCCCGTGGATGCATCGATCAGCGCCAGACCAAACGCGCGTCCGTCGGATCGCAGATCCGTCGTGACAGACGCCAGGAAGTTATTGACGTTGTGTTCCAGCAGTTTGTCCGACAACGTCGTGCCCGGAGTGACGATTTCGATCACGTCGCGTTTGACGATACCTTTGGCGAGTTTTGGATCCTCCACCTGTTCGCAAACGGCCACGCGTAGTCCCGAGCGGATCAGTTTGGGCAGATAGCTGTCGAGCGCATGATATGGAAACCCGGCCAGCGCCACTTCGGAAGCTTTGCCGTTGGCGCGTTTGGTGAGCGTGATGCCGAGAATTTTATGAACCTGGCGCGCATCTTCGTCGAAAGTTTCGTAGAAATCGCCCATGCGATACAGCAGGATGGTGTCGGGATATTTCGCCTTGATCTCGAAGTACTGGCGCATCAGGGGCGTGGAATCTTTGAGCTGGGAGGACATACGGGAGTATACGCAGGAAGGGTGTATGTTTCAAAAAGAAAACACCAGTCGAAGCGAGCGCCCAGGGAAATTATCCCCGTCCCCGTGACGGGAGAGTCAGCTTCGACCGGACATTTTCCACCGGCGGCCGGATTGGCCGGAACGGATTTCGAGAGTGGCGGCCGCCTGTTCGTTCTTCTTCACAAATTCATATACCGCGGCGGCCACGGCGGCGAGGCGCTCTTCCTTGTATTTCAGTTTTTCGGGATGAAATTCCTGCTCCACAAATCCGGTATCAAAATCACCTGAAATGAACTTCGTATGTTCCATCACAAACAAACCAAACGGGATGGTTGTTTCGACGCCCACGACGGCATATTCCCGCAAGGCCCGCCGCATACGATCAATGGCCTGCGACCGCGTCGGCGCCCAGGCCGCCAGTTTGGAGATCATGGGGTCGTAATAAATTTGAATCGTGTCCCCTTCAAACACACCGCTGTCTTCACGAATGCCGGGGCCGTACGAAGGTTCGAGATGTTCGATGCGGCCAATGGAAGGGGCAAAGTTATTTTCACAATCCTCGGCATAGATGCGGCATTCGATGGCGTGACCGTTGAGACGAATATCGTCCTGGGTGAACGGCAGACGCCCGCCGCCGGCGATGTCGATTTGCAGCCGCACCAGGTCCAGTCCGGTCACCATTTCCGTGACCGGGTGTTCGACCTGCAGACGGGTGTTCATTTCCAAAAAGAAGAAATTCATTTCCGCATCGACCAGGAATTCGAGCGTGCCGGCATTGTAGTAACCGGCGGCTCTGGCGAGCGTGATGGCCGCTTCTCCCATCGTTTTTTGCATGGCTGGTGTAAGAATGGACGACGGCGCCTCTTCAATGACCTTTTGATGACGGCGTTGGATGGAACATTCGCGTTCCCCAAGATACACCATCTGGCCGTGCTGGTCGCCCAGAATCTGGATTTCAATATGCCGAGGCTTCGTAACGTATTTCTCGATATAGACGGTGTCGTCACCGAAAGCCGAGGCGGCTTCGCCGCGAGCCCGGTCGATGGCTTCGGCGAGTTCCGAAGCTTGCCGGACCACGCGCATGCCCTTACCACCACCACCGGCGGCGGCTTTGATCAGAACAGGAAATCCGATGCTCTGTGCAATGGCCAGGGCGTCCTGCCGGTCTTTGATGCCTTCGAGCGTGCCCGGTACCGTCGGCACGCCCAGTTTCTGCGCAAGTACCCGTGCGGCCGTTTTGCTGCCCATCAGGCGCATGGACTCCGCGGAGGGGCCGACAAAAATCATACCTTCCCGACGCACCATGTCGGCGAAGTCTTCGTTTTCGCTGAGGAAACCATAACCCGGATGAATGGCATCCGCTTCGGCCTTGCGGGCCGCGTCGAGCACATTTTCTTTGAGGAGATAACTCTTCGAAGAGGGCGGCTCTCCGATACAGTACGCCTCATCGGCCAGCCGGACATGCGCGGACGTACGATCGGCTTCCGAAAAAACGGCCACGGTCCGTATGCCCATCTCACGACACGTGCGAATGATCCGGATGGCAATTTCGCCTCGGTTGGCGATAAGGACCTTTTTGATCGGACGTGATGTCATGCCGAGATGCCAGAGGTCATTTCGGTGGTCGATCCTTGTTCAATGCGGATGATGCGGCGCGGCAGCCGCTTAACCGTTTCGTAATCGTGCGTGGCCATGATGATCGCAGTGCCTTCCGCGTTGATGCGCACCAGCAGATCCATGATTTCCGTGGACGTCTCGGGATCCAGATTTCCCGTGGGTTCATCCGCCAGGAGGACGATCGGGTTATTGACGAGGGCGCGGGCGATCACCACGCGTTGCTGCTCACCGCCGGACAATTCGTACGGCATCCTGTTTTTTTTCGTGGAAAGACCGACCTGGGCCAGCACTTTCATGACCTTTTTTGGAACATCCTGCCGCGGCGTGTCCGTGACCATCAGAGCAAAAGCGATATTGTCGTAAATGGTACGGTCCCTGAGCAGGCGGAAATCCTGAAAGACGATGCCGAGCTGACGGCGGAGGTGAGGAATCTCGCGCTTTCGGATGTCACGGGAGTTGAATTCACCGATCCGCAAAAGGCCGGTCGTCGGGAGAATATCCATGTAGAGCAGTTTGAGAAGGGTGCTCTTGCCGGCGCCGCTGGGGCCCAGCAGGTAGACGAATTCGCCGGGGGCGATATGAAGGGATACCCTGTCGAGGCTTTTTCTTCCAAGGTACTCGACGCAGACGTCTTTCAGTTCGATCATGCGGGCCGTCTATTCTTTGACAATAAAACCTTTGGCGTAGCCCTGGCCGGCCAGGATGCTTTTGAGATCCTCCGCGGCAGCGCGCTCCGGATAACCGCCCACCCACACTTTCCATGTGTTGTCCTTCTGGCGAATCTGCACTTGTTCTTTCTGCAGACCCTCAAGCTGGCTTTTCATCGCAGAGGCCGCGCTTTCGGACGACAGGGAAGCCACCTGCACCCAGTAGAGGGGCCCGGAGGCCGGCGCGTCGTAGGGCGGTTTCATCTCATGAATCCACGCATCGGGAAAGCCCATGGCGATCATGTCCTTCTTGGCCATTTCGGCCTCGTCCTTCGTCATATAGTTGCCCGTCCAGACTTTCCAGAGATCCGATTCGCTGTCTTTGATCATGTACACGTCGCCGGGTTTAATGGAGTCGAGCGTGGTAAAATTCTTTTGGGCATTGAGCGGCGATCCGGCAAAAACCTGTATGCGATATTTGGCCGATTTGACCGGCTTCCTTTCAACGTAGTCGGTTGTGAGAGTCGAAGCCCCGGTGCCAGTGGTCACTTTGAATTCATCGTTTGGAAGTTTTTCATCGGCCAGGAAATCCAGTTTCTTGTCCTTGTTTTTTTCCGATTCGGTGACCAGCGCGGCGAGGTCTGCGTCGCCTTTGGCCGTCTTTTGCGTCGTGGTGCAACCGGCCGTCACCAACAACACGGCGAGAATTATGCCAGCTCTGAACATATTCATCTCCAAAGATTATTCTGATTCACGACTCTCCATTATACGCTTTTGGAACAGAGATCACAAGGGCATTTGGCGCGAAGATATTCGTAGCCGTATATGCCGGCATCGTGGCGGTCGGACCAAACAAATCGCAGGGCGTACCGCCCGACTTCCGTGACATCCAGCACGGCGATATCCGCGAAGCGCTCAGGTGTCATGCTATCGTTGGAGGGACCGCCGTGTTTCGTTGTGTCGCAATGGGCACAGGGACAGATGGCCCGCAGGTATTCGAGAGAATACACACTGGCGTGTTCGTCATTCCAACGTATCGTCATCCGTCGTTGGGCGCGGTCCACGGTGATGTCCAGCGGTGAGGGCGTCAAGGCGCTTCCTTCCCGGTTGTTGAATGAACCGCTTCGACGGAGGCCAGTACATGGCCGATAAAGGCCACGCTTTCCTTCTGGACGGTCCCCCGGTCCACGTCCAGGGTCACGACATGATAGCTGTCCGGCAGCGTGACCGTTTGAATGTCCGTCGAACCCAGTCGTTTGACGATCTCTTCCATGCCGGTGTAGGGAAACGTGTGATCCTGGCGCGCGTGCATCAGCAGAACCGGGCAGGTGACATGGCGAAGTCGTGTGGCGAGCACGGAAAGAAGTTTTTGCAATTCACCGATACTGCGAACGGGCATACGATCGTAATGCACTTCCTGCCGTTTGGCGGCGGGATCCCGGATGTCGGGTCCGTTTTTTTTCCGGATGAACCGCCAGACCGGTTTCATCCATGGCAAAACGTATTTGGGTCCGGCGCCAATGGATAATCCGGACGACAGCGCGATGACGGCCGTGACGGGCTGAAAACTCGCCAGGTGAAGGGCCAGGCAACCACCCATGGATTGTCCGCAAACCACGACATGCCGGTACTTCCCGTGAAGCGTCGTGAACGCCGTTTCAACGGCATGATACCAATCCTTCCAGCTATTTTTTTCCATGTCTTCCGGAGTCGTACCGTGGCCCGGCAACAACAGGCCATACGCGTCAAAACCACTGTCGGATAACGTTTTCCCGAGTTCCCTCATGGAGTACGCTGAGGAAGTGAATCCGTGAACCAGCAACACGGCCGTGGAGCGGTGTGGAGCGAGAAATTCAAACGGCTCGGCCCCAGGCATCATGGGCATGTGGGAATTATTTGAAGGATTCAAGCTTCGTCAGAATGCCGCTGACGTCGAAACCCTCGAGGGTGCCTTCGTTGGCTAGCTTTTCAATGAGATGATTCAGTCCCGTCACGGCCTCGGCGACCAGAGACAGGTGCGCCGTCTGCAACGGCAGGGCGCCATCTTTCGCCAGCTTGAAACCGGATTCCAAGCGCATACTGACCTGTTCGATGGGCTCGAGCCCAAGGATGCGGGCGGCGCCTTTCATGCTGTGGGCCGTCCGATGCAACACTTCGATGGCCGACGGATCGGAAGGATTTTTATTAAGATCTTTGAGCCGTGTTTCAAATACCGACAGATGTTCGCGGCTCTCCTCCTTGAAAACCGCCATCACTTCCATCATTTCTTCCCTGGTCAGGTCCATGCGTCACCGGATTGGTGTGATTGGATACATGAAATTAATGTAAACGATTGCTCATATAAGTTCAAATGCAAAAGCGCAACAGGATAATTATTCCTGCGGCGGCTTTTATCGGTGGTGCCCTTGACGTATATTGCGAGCACCTAACATCCCAAGTCATTTATTTAAGGAGGCGCGTATGCAAAATCGAAATACTTTCATTCTCATCAGTATGGTCTCGTTGGCTGTGCTGATGATCGGAATTCTCGGATGCGACGACGTTCGCAGGAATGTCAATTCCGAAAATCCGGATCCGTTGTCACTGACCGGGACCATTCTCGGCAAAGCGCTGGATCGTTGTACCGGCGGGCCGATCGCCGGCGTCAGGGTTTCGGTGGCCGGCAAGAGCGCCGTGACGACCAACGCCAACGGCGAATTTGTGTTTGAAGAAGTGCCGGTCAATGCCGACTACACAGTCAACGGCGGCGGAACCATCTGGGACCGTTACACCGTGCTTTTCGATTTTACGACTTACAACGCCAATAAACCGGATTCGCTGATGTACCCCGACTATGACCACGCGGTGGTGGATGTGGCTTTTGTCGACCTCAATGACGGCGACAACGGCGGCTCGGGCGGAGAGGAATCGGGTTCCGGCGCAGATACGCCGGTCGAGGGGCTCGTTTCTCATGTTCAGATCGAAATCGGGAAACTGAACTCGGCCATCAGCGGCCAGCTGGTGAATGCGACAACGTATGATCCCGTTGGAAACGCCGTCGTGTATTTGAAGACCGTCAACGGCATCGGAACGCTCGCGACCGTCGCCACGACATTGGCGGATGAGTTCGGCGTCTATGCATTCAACCGTGTTGAAAACGGGGAGATGTTTGTGCTGGAGGCTTATGGCAGCAGCCAGGCGCTGTATGGCGTACGTGAATTGACCGTTCCGTGCGGCCAGGATTTTGTCACCAATCCACAGGACACGGCCCGCCGCATCCTCATGAGTGACCGTGACAACGTGGCGCCGTTTGTGACGGCGATCAGCCCGGCCAATAACGAAGACGTCGATCCGTCGGCCGGAATCAATTTTGTCTACGACTTTTCCGAACCCATCAAGCAAACGGCCTACACGAATACGTCCCTGCCCAAAGGCCACAACACGATTATCGACGATATCAACGTCAACTACAATGGATTGAAGAAGCTCCTCGGCGTCCTGCCTTTCACGGCGACGTGGAATATCACCTTTGACCGGCTGACGGTTTCGATTGCTTCGTCGAGTCTGGTAGGTGCGGGACGCTATTCCATCACCTACGCACCCGGCATGGCGGCCCGATTGACCGATGCCAAGGGGAACGTCCTGAATAACGCGGCGACGGCGATCGTCGGTGATTTCCTGAATACCGAGCCGATCAATTTCACGACGCGCGGCAGTTCCACGCCCCCGGCCGCGCCGGTATTGAGGAAAGACACGCTCCTGATCCCGGCGACGTCGGTCAATTGGAACGGCGGTTCGGTCCGATTGAAATGGACGCTGGACGAATCGCAGGTGCATGTGAAGTACACGAATATCTTCAAGAAGATCGGCGATGGCCCGTTTGATTTGCTGGCGACCAATGTGCGTACGGTCGATACGACGCTCGTCATCGGCAGTGCGGAACTCCATACCGGCGGACAAACGCCGCGGGCGGCCCAGGCGGTTCATTTTTATGTCCAGGCCATCAGTGTCAACCTGGTGCCGGGCCCATTCAGCAATATCATATCGGTCGTCGATCAGGCCAAACCCACGTTGACGTCCGCGCTCATCAATAACCCGGCAGGTTCGACCGATTATGATTACATCTATATATTGTTCAGTGAACCTCTCGCCGTGGCCGGCGCGGAGAACAGCGCCAATTATTCCATCTCAAACAACAACGGCATCCCGGCCAACGCCCGTGAAGCCACGTATCTCGGTTTCGACAGTTCTTTCCCGGGAGGCACGGGTTTCAAGGTTCGACTGAAGGTTGACAACGCATCGGTCGTGGCCGGTGAAGTCCTGACCGTCAGCGGCGTCACCGATCTTCGCGGCAACACGATGGATACGAATGCGAATACGTTTACGTTCTGACCATTCATCCGATGCGGTGCAAAAAGAAAGGCTCCGAATTTTTCGGAGCCTTTTTTCTTTTCAGAAGTTTGCAGGATCATTTTTTTCTTTTGAACACGTAAGCGCCGTCTTTGAGCGCCGGAGCCTCGCCGGTGTGGACGGCGTATTGGGCGCCGCTCCAGATGGCGGCGCAACCGTATTCACCTTTTTTGTTGATCGCATAGAATTTCACATCAAACAACGGTCGTCCGTCGTTGTCGCGCAGGCGGGGTTCCCGGGTTTTGTCGACGATCCGCCGGCAAGCCATCAGGCACGCCTCTTCCGGCGATTTCCCCTGCCGCATGAATTCCACGACCAGCATACTGCTGCAATTCAGAAGATTGGCCTCCCCGCGGCCGGTGGATCCGGCGGCGCCGACGTCGTTGTCGACGTAGAGGCCTGCGCCCAAAATCGGTGAATCGCCGACCCGGCCCGGAATTTTGAAGGCGAGACCGCTGGTGGTGGTGACGCCCGACAGATCGCCGGCGGCGTTGAGGGCGAGGCAGTTGATCGTACCGGTGGTGCGGGCATAATCGCGCAGCGCCTGGCCGATATCGCGGTCTTCCCAACGGTGCGGCGGCAGCCAGTCGTCTTCGCGGCTCAGATGTTCCTTCCATTCCAGCCACGCCTCGCGCGCTTTGTCGGTCAGAAGATCCTCCTCTTTGAATCCGTGGGCCCTGGCAAAACGCAACGCGCCTTCACCGACGATCAACACGTGATCGGTCCTTTCCAGGATGACTTTGGCCACGGCGGACGGATGGCGGATATTTCGCAGGGCCCCCACGCCCGCACCGCGAGCCGTCGGTCCGTGCATCACACTGGCGTCCAGTTCGACGACGCCATCCTCGTTGGGCAAACCGCCGTATCCGACGGTCATGTCATCCGGATCGTCTTCGACAAGCCGCACGCCGGCGATCACCGCGTCCAACGTGTCGCCGCCCTGGCGCAGGATGTCCATGGCTTTGGCCGCCGCCTTCAATCCGTTGGCGGAGGCGATAACGACCGGTCGGCTTTCCGTGGCCGCTTCGACCGTTTCCAGAAACGACAACGACTGGCCGAGCCCGATGGCCGCGCCGGTCATCATCGACTGCTTCAGGAAAGTTCTGCGATCGCTCATGAAATCCTCCTTGGTTTATTCGAACACAGGCGGCGCGTCGGGATCGTGCGGCTGCGTCAGCCCGTCATGGACAAAAACGGTTTCGTTCTGCGCGAGAATCAGAACCGGCGAACCCGATGGCCGACGCCATTCGCTGGCAAAAAATTTCCTATAAATGCCCACATCGTATTTCATCCATTTGACCCATCCGAAAACGGCCGTACCTTCCTGCACGATAAAAGCCGGGCACTTGGAACCGACCGCCAAAGATGTATCGGCCACGGTCGACCACCGGTATCCCTTTCGAAGGAGGCGCTGAATAAAGAGGGCGCTCAAATCTTCCCCGTCTTCCTCCAGCGTGTGACGATCCCGTTTGACGAGCTCACCATCAATGATCATCTCAAGGGCGGCAATCACGTCTTCGTTATTCAAGGATGCGCTCCAGAAGATCCGACAACAAGCGGGCGCTGTTTTCGACGGCATGTTGTGGCGGACGGTTTGCCGGTCTCGAATAGCCACGTCGCACGACGGCCATCAATTCCGCCAGCGCTTCCCCGATGGCCCGGGGGTCCTCCATCGGCACAACGCGGCCATGCGGCCGGCCGGACAGAAGACCCGTCGCGTCCATCGGCGCCGAAATGGCCAGAATCGGTTTTCCGAAATATTCATTCCAATACAGATATTCATAAATTTTGCCCGAAGTGACGAGACGGACTTTTTCGTTGGTATTGTAACCCATGAAAAGCAGAATATCCGCTCCGGCCTGAAGTCGCACGGCTTCGTCGTGGCCGACATTGTCCTTGAGAAAGACGTTGGGCAGATGGTAAGCCGCCGCATCCCGGTCCTTTTCATCGTCGCGTTGTCCATACAAGAACACCTGCAGCTGACCGGATCCGAATTCCTCCGGTCTCGACGCGATCGCCTCAAGCAGTCCCGTGATCGGACGGTTGATGGTGAGATTGCCCGTGTAAACCATTCGGATCGGCCCGGACGCAGACGATGGAACCGAAATACCCGCGTAGTCCTCGGGATCGTAACCCATTCGAATGGCCGTCAGATGGCGCGACGACGGGTATTTGCGGCGCATAAAATCCGTCGCGCCCGGATTGGTGAAAAGCGCGGCGGAACTCGCCGACAAAACCGAGGATTCCAGATACCGGTGCACGGCGCTGTGAAGGGACGTCGGCGCCTGGAAGTGAATTTCGTCCGTCCAGAGATCCCGGAAATCCGTGACGAGCGGGATTCCGGTGAGGCGTGACAGGAGCCAGCCCGCCACGGCGCTGCTGTTGGGCGGCGCGGTGGCGACAATCACATCGATCCGATCTCGACGGCATACCCACCATCCTTTGATGACCGCGAAAGGAATCCATCCCACGAAAGAATCCGGAATCAAAAACCAGAAGGTCAACGTCCGCAGGCGCGTCATCAGTTGTGTATTGCGCCGGTGATCGCCGGTCTCACGCAGAAAAAAACGGCGCAGGACGCCGATACCGGTGACCGCGGATGTGCGATAAACCCTTGTTTCGGGTGGAATGTCTTTCAGGCGCGAGGTATCCTGAAGCCAGTAATTCCCGGGGTTGGCGCTCACGACCGAACACGACCAGCCCATGCGGGAGAGGTATTTGACAAATTTGGAAGGACGCGCCACACCACCGCCGCCCATGGGAGGGAAATAATAAGCGATGAGCAGCAGACGTTTCATTCGAAGGTTTTGGATTCGGTGACCCGTCCAATCAGGCCGGGAGGCACACCAGTTCGGAGGTCGAGGTCATCAGGTTGTCGCAGCCGGTGGCGGTCACGAGCACGTCGTTCTCGATGCGCACACCGAATTGGCCTGGGAGATAGATCCCGGGTTCGATGGTAAAGACGTTGTTGACTTCGACGCGGTAGTCGATGTGCTGGCCGATGCGCGGGGCTTCGTGAATGTCCAGGCCGATGCCGTGACCGAGACCGTGGTTGAACAGGGGTCCGAAGCCCTCCGAAGTGATGTAGGCGCGGGCGGCTTCGTCGATGTCATGCGCGCGAACGCCGGCTTTCGTCGCCGCCGTGGCACGGCGCAGGGCTTCGTGCACGATGTCGTAGACGCGGCGTTGGTCGTCCGATGGCGAACCCAGGCAGACGGTCCGCGTCATATCCGCATGGTAGCCGTCGACCACGGCGCCGAAATCGAGAATGATGAAATCGCCTTTTTCCAGTTTCTTGTCGGATGGGCGTCCATGGGGCAGAGCGCCGCGCCAACCGCTCGCCACGATCGTTTCGAAGGATTCTTTTTCGCCGCCCAATTTCCGGATCAGATACCCGAGGCGGCCGGCGATCTCACTTTCGGTCACACCGGTTTTGATTTCCTTCAGAATCGCCTCCAGTACGTTTTCCGTGACGGCTATGGCCTTCCGCAGACTGGCGATTTCGCCGCGGTCCTTGACCATCAGCAACGGTTCGACCATTTCATCCAACGGCACCCAGGTCACGCCGGGCCATTGCCGCGACAGAAAATCGTATGTTTTGAAATCCAACAGCGACGATTCGAACCCGATACGGCCGCCGCTGGCGATGGCATTCTTTTCCACAAACGTGCGCAGGGTCAGATTGCTTGACACCGCCACGATCACCTCCGCACCCTTCACTTCCAACGCGGCCTGTTCCGTGTAACGTCCGTCGGTGACGAGCCGCGCCGAATCGCGTCCCACCAGCAGGAATCCATTGGAGCCGGTGAATCCCGTCAAATAGCGCACGTGCGGGTTGTGTCGGGTGAGGAAATGGGTAAGGCCGGCGGTTTCGAGACGGGCCTGCAGTTTCGAGAGGCGATCGGTCATCACCAGCCCAGGAGCCGCTCGACGTATTTGGTGTCCACATCGCCAGAGACAAATCCAGGATCGCGCATCATGCGTTTCTGGAACGGCACGGTGGTTTTGATGCCTTCGACGATCATTTCGTCGAGCGCGCAGTACATTTTTTCAATCGCCTCCGCGCGGTTTTCGCCGTGTACAATGAGCTTGCCGATCAGCGAGTCGTACGTCGTCGGAATCTGGTATTCGGCATAGGCGTGCGAATCCACGCGAACGCCGTAGCCGCTCGGGATGTGGAACGCGTGAATTTTGCCCGCGGACGGCCGGAAATTGTGATCGGGATCCTCGGCGTTGATGCGGCATTCGATGGCGTGCCCGCGCGGTTGCAGGTCGGCCTGTTTGAACGGCAATTTTTCGCCGGCGGCCACTTTGATCTGCCATTTGATGAGATCGATGCCGTAGACCATTTCGGTGACGGGGTGTTCGACCTGGATACGCGTGTTCATTTCCATGAAATAGAAATTCCTGTCCCTGTCCATCAGGAATTCGATCGTGCCGACGCTTTCATAGTTGACGCTTTTGGCGCCGCGCACGGCCGCTTCGCCGATTTTGGCGCGCAGGGCCGCGTCCACCGCCGGGGACGGCGACTCCTCGATCAGTTTCTGATGCCGGCGCTGCATGCTGCAATCGCGTTCACCGAGATACAGGACGTTGCCGTGCTGGTCGCCGATGAGCTGGATTTCGATATGGCGCGGTTTTTCGATGAATTTCTCAATATACACATCCGGATTCCCGAAGGCCGTCTGCGCTTCGGAGCGGGCCGTGTTGAAAGCGTTTTCGAATTCCGCATCCTCGCGCACGATGCGCATGCCGCGTCCGCCGCCGCCGGCCGTTGCTTTGATAATAACCGGCACGCCGATTTCGGCGACCAATTGGCGCGCATGCTCAATGTCTTTGACAACGCCTTCACTGCCCGGCACCACCGGCACGCCGGCTTTGATCATGGTTTCCTTGGCAAACGCCTTGTCGCCCATGGACTGGATCATCCTGGATTTCGGGCCGATGAATTTGATGCCGACGGATTCGCAGATATCCGCAAACTTCACGTTTTCCGACAGGAATCCGTAGCCGGGATGAATCGCCTCGGAGCCGGAAATTTCGGCCGCGCTCATGATCTGCGGAATATTGAGATAACTCTGCGCGCTGGGCGCCGGACCGATGCAGATGGCCTCGTCGGCAAAGCGCACGTGTAGCGAATTGGCGTCGGCTTCCGAATACACGGCCACCGTCTTGACGCCCATTTCCCGACAGGCACGGATCACCCGCAGCGCAATTTCACCGCGGTTGGCGATCATTATTTTCTTGAACATGCGCTCCTTTCGTTATGCCAGGGGACGGTAGGAACGGATCAACTCCGCCGATCCACCCAGTAGTTGCTGCCCGGTTTGGCTTTCAGTAATTTTTTCACTTCGCTCGCGATTTGCGCAATCTGACCGATGCTCGTCAACGTACGGTTTTCGCTGGACACCACCGCGATCGATATCGACACGAGCGGGAACTGGTCGGTCGTGTCTTTGCGGTTTTTGGTCTGGATGAAGCCACGCTCGCGATCGGCGTCGTTGTAGAGGGTTGGGAAAAAGACATCGAGACGCCGGATGATTTCGGCGCACATGGCGTCGACCCGGCGATGATCGGACATGATAAAGACAAAATCATCGCCGCCGATGTGGCCGACAAAATCGTCCGGCAAGCCGACTTCGGCCATGACGTCCGAGATCACTTCCGCCGTCCTGCGAATCATCACGTCGCCCTGGCTGAAGCCATACACATCGTTGAAAGCCTTGAAATTGTCGAGGTCGGCGTAGCACACGGCAAATGGCGCAGAGGTTTTCGAAGCGATGCGGTGATTGATGTCTTCCTCGATGGCATAATTGCCGGGCAATTTCGTCAGCGGATTGGCGCCGAGGCTTTCCTTGTACCGTCGGATAAGCGCATCCAGCCTGGCGACGAGTTCCTGATGGTCGACGTCCTTCGTGATATAGTCGTCCGCGCCGGTTTTCAGCGAGTACAGTTTGTCGGTGAGCTGGTCGGAGGAACTGAACATGACGATCGGCACGTTGCGAGTGGAGGGCCGGTCTTTGAGGTGTTGGCGGATGTCGTGGCCGTTGATGTCGGGCATATTGATGTCCAACAGAACGAGATCCGGCCGGTAATCGTGGATACGTTTCAAACCGTCGGCACCTGTTTCGGCCGTTGCGACGCTGAAGCCGTGCCGCTTGAGAATGGTCGTGAAGATGAAAATCTTGTCCGGCTCATCGTCGATCATCAGGATTTTTTCGGCGGTCATATCGGTGGTGGCCCGGTGGTTGTGTCGTCTGGGGCAAAATATTAAAAGGACACGCCAAAGTCAATTTGAAGCGAGGCCGGACATCGTCAGCCTCTGACCACCCTCAATTGGAAGTCACCCTGAGGGGAGTCGAAGGGTGGGAAGTCACCCTAGTCGACGTCGAAGGGTTGGAAGTCACCCTGAGCGAAGTCGAAGGGTGACACGGAATAACATGTTTGTCCATCGTCAGTCTTCGACTGCGCTCAGACTGACAAGATACGTTCGACTCCAAAGCAATTGGAAGTCACCCTGAGCGAAGTCGAAGGGTGACACGGTAATAACCTGTTTGTCCATCGTCAGTCTTCGACTGCGCTCAGACTGACAAGTTACGACGACTCCAAAGCAGTTGGAAGTCACCCTGAGCGAAGTCGAAGGGTGACACAGTAATAACCTGTTTATCCATCGTCAGTCTTCGACTGCGCTCAGACTGACAAGATACGCCGACTCCAAAGCAATCGGAAGTCACCCTGAGCGAAGTCGAAGGGTGACACGGTGATAACCTGTTTGTCCATCGTCAGTCTTCGACTGCGCTCAGACTGACAAGAAACGCCGACCCCAAAGCAATCGGAAGTCACCCTGAGCGAAGTCGAAGGGTTGGGAGTCACCCTGAACGGAGTCGAAGGGTGACATAGGATGGCGAAAAACCATTCATTGTATTCCGCTCGCTGGTTGGAAATGCTCTGACGAATTCCTTCCGTAATGGTAACCGAACTGCGCTTCAGCTCAAGGACGCCGACGGCGATCCCGTTCAGATATAATACGAGATCCGGACGGCGCTCATGATTCCCACGCAGGGTGACCTCTTCAGCAATGGCGAAGTCGTTTTTCTCCGGGCGCTTCCAGTCGACTACGTGGACCGTCTCGGTGACCTTGCCGGCTTCCAGTTTGACCGGAATGCCGTACCGGAGCAGACTATACACCTGGCGGTTATTTTCATACAACGACCGGTGGTGATTATCGGCTTCGGTACGCAGTTTGTAGATGGCACTGCCGATCTGCGCCGGAGAATACCCGGCGCGGGTCAGGTATTCGGTCAGCATTCCTTCTTCGATATTGCTGTTGTCAGGGCGCTCCGTCCAGTCGCCGAGATAGAGGTATCTCAGTTCGTCACGAAATAGCCCGATGATGCGACGTTGCGTCGCACGTTCATAGTGGCTCATACGGGTCGTTTGAGTTTCTTCTCTAAGGTGTTATTACCTACAACATACGTATACAATGCCGCAGGCACAAAGTGGAGCGTGACAGACCCCACGTGCTTTTGACCTTCTTTATCGATCGTAGTTACCATGGCGGAATCAAGCCGGTTTTTCTCACAAAAATGAATGAGGCTTTTGAGATCGCCGGGATTGTCATAATGCGCATTGCTCCACTTGATCTCCAGCGCCCATTGCGGTTTCAATTTGCGCGGGTCAAGTCCGACCATGTCCACCTCGCCGGATAGCCAGCGCGCGTAGACGGGGGTGAACCAATCGCGATGCATCCATTGGGCAAAAATGGCCGTCTCCACCATATGGCCGATCAATTCATCCGTGGCCTGCATGGGCGAGAACAGCGCGCTCCGCAGGCTGGGATTCGTAAGATAAATTTTGTAAAAATTCGCACGCTGAAACCTCCTGGCTGTGTCGTCCACGCGGTGCACGATGCGGATGAGGAAAGCCGCCTCCAGATAGTCGAGATATTTTTTCAGCAGGTATTTCTCAACGCCGGACGACTTGCTGAGCGAATCCAGTGAAACCTCGTTGCCGCTGTTATAGGCCAGCGTGGTAAAAAGAGAGTTCAGTTCCTGCACATCCTGTATTCCGTAGAGGCTCGGCAAATCGCGCAGCAAGACCTTGTCCACAATGTCGCTGCGAATGTATCGGCCGGGGTTATTTTGGATTTTCTCCGAAAAAATCACCTCCGGATATCCGCCAAAATTGATGTAATCTATAAAATGCCGATTGAGTTCACGGATATTGATCGTCGAAAAAAACCGGGTCAGGTTGCCCTGCCACTCAAGGGCGGACGGTTGGACCAGATGATCCAGTTCTTTAAGCGAAATGAATTCATTAAACGTCAGCGGTGGAAGCATAAAATCGGTAAAACGTCCGGCTCCGCTTTCATTGCTGGCCAGCTTGAGCGCGGCCGCCGCCGATCCGGAAACGACAAAGCGGGTCCTGGGATAGGAATCGACGAGCACCTTCAGATGCACTTCCCAATCCCGGAGGTACTGGATCTCATCGAAGAAGACATACCAGCCGCGCGCGTCCGTATCTCGGGTGGCTTTCCGCGCCATGTCGAAAAGCGATTCCAGCCTCAGATTGTTGTAGATGGGATTTTCGATATTGATGAAACATATTTTTCTTCGGTCAATACCGGCGTCAAGCAGGCGTTGTATCGTATGGTGCATGATGACGGTTTTTCCCACGCGCCGCGGCCCCATCAGGACCACCGCGCGATTGACCGACATGTCTTCCACCAATTGGGCCAATAGTCCAAAGTACAACCGCGGCTTCTTCCCGTGGTATTCCTCTTCAGTCCGGCCGTCGGTCCACCACGGATTTTCAAATCGCAGGCGGTCAATGATCAGCTCTTCTGAAAAGGGATTCAGAGGCTTTAGTTTAGTCATATAACCATAGTTTTGTTCATATAAGATAAACTTATTTATCTTATATTGAAGATATTGCGATAATAGACAAAAATCAAGCTTTCTTATTGCTTATTCGGGCCCTCTGGCAGCCGACAATCTCACCGCTTTATACGCTAAACCCCGTATAAATACCTATACATGAGGAGCCGTGGTTTCTCCATGCACCAACCGTATTCTCCCCGTGAGTAATTCCTGCATCATACCCTGCTTGATCTGGCGGGCCTTGGCGAGTTTTTCTTCGAGCGCAGATATCTCGGCATCCATTTCGCTCAGGATTTCGGCCACAGCGGTTGTTCATCAATAGCAGGAGGAAACAGAAATTCAAAACTCAAAAAAGTCGGCAATCTCAAGGAGTCAACGGTTGCTTTGACAGTGTTTTTCAAAGCATGCTTGCCAAAATACTGGGCCATAATTAGATAAATAAACTTTGCTGAGACATCAGGCGAGAACTGTGTAATAGCATACACGCGTTGATGGACATCAAAGCAACCATTCACATAATGGAAGACATTCCCAATGTTACCTTCACCAGGTATTAAAATAGCTTCGCAATGATCGTCCAGTTGTGCATGCGCAAATACAAATCGGTCTGCGGAGGCCACCACTTGTTCATTCGCTACATCGACCATCTCCTGTGTGGCTTCAAAATACTCAAATAAGGTTTCTTTCCTGGACAAATGAAGCAGTCTGTAAGAGGACAAAGGAAATACTACTTCTGCATCCGGGTCCATCAAACCTGTACGCCACTGAACAGGATTGTCGGACGTTACGAATGCCGGTTGGCCAGTCGTATAGATGCACCAGTTCAAGACTTCATCACTGTCTTGGTGCGTTCGAAGTTTCTCTTATCAAACATTGATTCCCATAATTCGATGGGATTGAGACCAAAATTTGGTATTTGTTTCATTTCCTCAAGGTTATTCCGCATTTTGTCTGAGTCTGGATCGCCATTGACAATTCTCTCGTTGAATTCCTTTTCTGTCTCCTTGTACAAACGCCCGGCATTTTGCTTCGTCCATTCTTTCGTTCTTTCCCGATCAGCTGGTTTTCTGAGCATGAGGGCGATTACATAATTCGTCAGATGAGCTCTGTCGAACGCATTCAGAGGAGTCTTGGAATCAATTTTTGCAAATACCGGCAAGCAGGGTTTTTCGATTTCTTCATTGAAATACTTCTCCACCTCATCAGAGTAAAGGTCGTTTTCTTGAGCTATAACTCGTATGCCAGCCTGAAATGGTTCACGGTCTCTTGGATGGGCCCAAATCAGATTGTCTCCGCTGGAAAAACGCTTGAGATAGGCTTGTGGGATGAAATGATTACCCAAATATACCCTTCTGAGACTTGATTATTCAGAAAGATTCAATGACCGATTCGGATCACTGCTCTTGACAAAATAATACACTTCGCGCGATCCATAGTCAAAAAAATCTTCCGATCCGTCTTTCAGTGACTCCTATCAACAAAATCTCACAACTCTCTAAGGTCGTCGAGTTGACTGAAGCCATCACCGAGACGACCGTCTCTCCTGGCCGGAGTTGAGGGATATTGTTCATTGGAGCCATGGTATGACTATGGGATGGCCACTCATGCCCGGCCGATTCCTGAAGATGGATTCCCCGGAAACCCCTCACTCCTCCATCACTTCACTCTTCACGACAAACTCAAATCGGAGGAGCAGTGTGAATCCGGATTTTGGGGAAGGGAAGATCCATTGACGGGCGCGATTGGCGGCGCATCGGGCGACAAGGTCGTTGGCGGTGTTGGCGGTCGTATTGGCGGCGGTAACCCGGCCGGAAGAATGCGCTGCAATTTGGAGTTCGACCTCGCCGGCCAGTGATGGCGATTTTCGAAGTTCCCTCTCGTAGCAGTCCAGAATGCCCCGCAAGCGGTCGGCGAGATAGTTTAGGAGGGGTTCGCGGTCGACGGCCGTCCAATCGGTGTCCAGACGGATAATACGGACAAACGCCGAGCCCGCTTCCGGTCCTGGTAAAACCCGGAAACATTCGACCGGCGAAAACGTCCCTTGCGCGTCGCCAGTGCCAGGCCTCGCCGAATCCGATTGATCCTGCGCAGAGCCTGTGGCGGCCAGCAGAGAGATAAGAAAAAGGGCGTGTTTCATATTCCGAACATAAGGATGGATCGTCAGGAGGAGAAACGGTTTATTCCAAATAAATAATGCTCGCCTCGATACTGTCCCTTCGGGGCAACTCCGCGAGCGGCCGGTCGTAGAGTAGTCCAAAGGCCGTACCGAGACGACCACTCTTCTCACAGCCCGAGTTTGCTCCGTGTCATGTCCGCCGTCTTCACCAGATCCCGATTGCTGTCATGGGTCAGCAGTGACAACGCCTCCGCCAATGGCGCCCACGTCACCTCCCGGTTTTCCTCGGCCGCGCCGATGGACACGAATTCCATCAAATAAAAAACCGCGCGCACCATTTCGCGGTCGGTTCTGAATTCCACAATCCCGACCCGTGACCTGACGTTCGCTACAACGCCCGTCTCCTCCGTCACCTCGCGGACGGCGGCCTGGGTCTCGCTTTCACCGCGTTCGATGTGGCCTTTCGGGAACACCCATTCATCGCGTCTTTTCTTCGGACGGACGAGAAGGTAGAGTACGCCGCCTTCTACGATACGATAGACGATCCCTCCGGCGTGCGTGAGACGTGTGGGCAAAGCTTCGTTCATCATCACCTGCTGCACAAAAACCCTGACAGAAACTTGGACAGGAAACACGAAAATCTCTGGCCCGGCGGCCGTCGGTTTCTACCCCAGGTAATGCCGCAGGATGCTGCTGCGCGAGGTGTGGCGCAACCGGCGGATCGCTTTCTCCTTGATCTGGCGCACGCGTTCGCGCGTCAGGTTGAACCGCTCCCCGATCTCCTCCAGCGTCAGCGGATGATCCGACTCCAGTCCGAAATACAGACGCAGCACTTCCGATTCGCGTTGGGAAAGGGTGTCCAGCGCGCGCTGAATTTCGATCTTCAAAGACTCGTTCAGGAGTTGATGGTCCGGCGGCTCCTGCTGTTCATTCTGAATGACGTCGATCAGCGTGTTGTTGTCCGAGTCGTTCAACGGCTCGTCGACCGACACATGGCGGCCGGAAATCTGAATCGTGTTATTGACCTCAAAAACAGTCATGTCGAGTTCCTGGGCAATTTCGTCCGCGCTGGGTTCCCGCTCAAATTCCTGTTCGAGATCGCTGTAGATGCGGCCGATCTTGCTCAAGGTACCGATCTTGTTGAGCGGAAGGCGCACGACACGCGCCTGTTCCGCCAGCGCCTGCAAAATGGATTGCCGGATCCACCACACGGCATACGATATGAATTTGAATCCGCGCGTTTCGTCAAACCGTTTGGCGGCTTTGATCAGGCCGATATTGCCCTCGTTGATGAGATCGTTGAGTGAGAGGCCCTGGTTCTGGTACTGTTTGGCCACCGATACGACAAACCGCAGGTTGGCCTTGGTGAGATGTTCGAGCGCCTCCTGTTCGCCGGCCTTGACGCGTTTCGCCAGGTCCACTTCCTGTTCATGGGTTAATAACGGTACATCGCCAATTTCCTGCAGATATTTGTCGATCAGCTCATTGCTGTGTTCGCCATAATGACCCATGGAAGTGACTTTGGTTAGAGTTATGAAAAGTGCCTAAACACGTCCGCCGGCGTCGTTCGGCCCGGCCGGGCCGGCCATTCACCATCTAACGAATCAGTACCTTGGCTATTTCAATTGAAAAATAAGCGGCGCCGTTTTATTCGCGATCGACACGGTCCACGATGCCGATGATCGTGGCATCCGTCGGCGCTTTCCGGTCCAGGGGAATCGGTGCTTCACCGGATGTGACATAATAGACGATTTCTTGCGGACGGCCGGTCCCGACGGAATCGGTGGCGATGATCGGCGAGCCGACCGGCTCGAGGCCGGAATTCACCGGCTGTATGATTTTCAAACGGCATCCTTCCAGGCTGGGGTGCTTGCGTGTGGCCCAGACCGTGCCGATAATGCGCGCCATGTTCATGCGTCTTTGTCCAGCTTGTCGACAATGGCCATGATCACCGCGTCGACGGGCCGGTTTTCCGTGGTGTCCGTCTGACGGGCGGAACTGCCTGTGCAATAGAGAACGATTTCGCCGACGCCGGCGCCGACCGAATCGGCTGCCACGACAAACGTGTCCTTCTCCTTGAGATCCAGATCCACGCTCTTCACGATCAGCAACTTGACGCCTGTCAATTTCTGATCCTTGCGGGTCGCCCATACGTTGCCTATCACCTTGCCAAGAACCACGGGGCACCTTCCTTAACTGTAAAACGCTATTTTCGGTGCGGGAGATTTTCTGGCGATTTCCAGCGCTTTCTCGGCCGCCTCGGCCAACGCATCCGGCTGGTCGCCGTCCTCGCCGAAAATCGAAATGCCGAAACTCAAATCCGATCCCTTGTACTCGCCTTCGGCCGGCAGTTCCGCGCCGTCGCAGTTTCTGAGAATGCGTTGCGCGCATTCATACGCTTCGGTCTTTTTCGCTTCGAGGAGAATCAAACCAAACCGGTCCGTGCCGATACGCGCCACCGAGTCGATTTGCCGCAGACTATTCTTGACAATTTCCGCAACTTTTTCAAGCACAAAATCGCCGGCGTTGACGCCCTGCTTTTCATAAATGTGCTTGAGCGACGACATCTCGCACACGACGAGCGTGAAATTCGTTCCAAACCGTTTCGCGCGGTGAATCTCACCCTGCAGCTTCTGACGGAAGGCTTGCACATTTTCAATGCCGGTGAGCGGATCGTAGGCCATTTCCCGGGCGAGATGATGATCGAGCCGGAAGCGTGACATCGCCAGCGCCGCCGAATGGCATAACGATTCGACAAACTGGATTTCGTAGGAATTGAAGGCGTTCGGTTCATTCGATTCGATCAGGAGCACGCCGAAACAGTAACCCTGGTCGGCCAGCGGCACCGCGAGCACGGACGGCAGGAAGGAATTCCCGTCACCGGTCTGCGCAAAATCGCCGACATAAATTCTCTTCAATCCGGCCATGGCATCGGCCACGATCGATTGATTCAGCGGCCTCGTGCTGCCCGTCTCAAAGCCCGACGCTTCGGTGCTTTCAAAAATCAACGCTTCCTCGCCGTTGCCGATGTTGAGCCACAACGAATAGCGGTCGCACTGAAGATTGCTGTGCACCATCAGCCGGATCGAATGCAGCACCTTCTCCTCGTCATTCTGCAAAATGACATTTTCCGTGTATTCCCGCAGGGACTGGAACATCCGGCGCAATTTGTTTTTCAGGTAGACGGCGTCGATGGTCTGGATCGAATTGACGATCAGTTCGCCGTACTGTTCCAACAGGCCGATATGGCGTTCCGAGAAAGCGTTGGCGCTCAGGTGATCGACGCTGAGCATGCCGATGCGGTTTTTTTTGTGGAATAGCGGCAGCAGAATCAACGAACGAATGTTGGCGGGTTCGGAATAATAAACAAGGTCGTTCGTGGCGCCGGAACCGTCGGTGATGAAAACGGCTTTTTCGCCGGAGGCCACGCGCTGGAAGAGCGCGGTGCCGGAGCTCTGGCCGAGCGTGTGCCGGGAAACCGCATTAAAGCCTTTGGCGGCCGAACGAAAACTTTGCAGGACGATCTCGTTCTCAAATTCATTGTAGAGGTAGAAGACGGTCGAATGGGCCTGGAAAGTCTGGTGAATGATGTCGATGATGGCGTCGGACGTCTGGTTGAAGATGACGGACGCCTGCGTATCGTCGAGCATCTGGATCGCCGAATCCTGGAAGGCGCCGGTTTCGGAGGAAAACGTTTCGTTCTTTTGAATCATCGGCTCCGCGGGTTTGGTCGAAGACTCGGGTTTCAGTTCGGGTTCATCCCGTACGTCCGGCGCCGTGGGTTCGACCGGCTTCGACCGGCCGGAACGGTTCAGGAAAACAAACGCCATCAGCACCAGGAGCGACAGCAGACTGAATATGAAAAAACCGGAAATACGGGTCATCGCGCCGAGAACAAGACCCAACAGAACCACGCCGACCAGGGTTATGCCGATAGGTTCGGCCATCCTTTTTATCACATCACGAAATAGTCGGTCTTTCATGGTTTGGAACGCCCGTGTGGACGGTTGGGTAGGCCAACGTAACCACATTCATTTTGAAATGCAAGAGCATGGAAAAGCGGGAAGGATGGACGTGCGGGCGGAAGCGCCTAATCGGAAAAAAAACCGGGGGCCGCATGCATGGCAGCCCCCGGCTTGAGTTGGGTTCTTACTTTATCAACGTCATCTTCTTCGAGCGGATGAATTTCTGATCGCCGGAGCGGGCGACGATCCGGTAGATGTAAATACCGCTCGATGCCATGTGCCCGACCCGATTCCTGCCGTTCCACTGAACCGTGTAAAATCCCGCCGGTTGACGTGAGTTCACCAAAGTGGCCACTTCCTGACCGAGGATGTTGTAGACCTTTAGCGTCACGCGGCTGTCCTTTGGAAGTTGGTATTTCAGCGTGGTGACGGGATTGAATGGATTGGGGTAGTTCTGTGACAGTCCAAATGTCACGGGCAGACTCGCGTTTTTGCGTGAGTCACCTGAACGGAATAAACCCCGTATGATGGCGTCGGATTCCTGCTCATACCGTGAAAGACGAGTGGACAACTGGTTCGACGGTAATGTACCGATCATCTTACCGAGCGATCCGCCCGATTCGAGCAGCCGGTTGCTCAGAATATCCATTTCGGAGTAGATCGAGTCATTGACCAGTGTGGTCGTCGCCTGCCAGATTTGGTGGCCATCGATGGCATCGTCATAGTGGCGCTCAAGCGTCAGACATCGTAAC